>CAVTFQ010000004.1:0-659065 GCA_963734055.1 uncultured beta proteobacterium | reverse complement strand
CCCGGATTGCGGGAATGACGTCAGTACACGGGCTGTCGCATGTCCGAAATGCGGTGCGCCCATGAACGCCCTAACCCTGTCGCAACATCCCCGGTCTTCGGGGACTTTGCGTCGGTCCCCTCCAATCACGGGACAAGAGAAGCCGTCTACGGGAGCCGCCCCGCCCGCTGTATCAGGTAGGGCGGTCGTCTTGGCCACGGACAGTCCCCCGTGGGTCAGGCGACTGCTCTTGATGTTCATAGTTATTGCAGCGGTGGTCGGAGCCTACAAAGGCCTCTCCCGGAGGTCAACGTACGACCAAGCACTATTGTCGATGCCCATCCTCCTCAACAGATGCCCGCGGAGGTCGGGAAACAGGTGCGACTTGCCCAGCAAGTGATCTTCACCAGTGAGAGCGCTCTGAAAGAAGCGTGACAAAGTTGGCGACAACAAGAGAGCATTGGTCGCATTGATGATGTTGGGTAGCGGATGGCGTTGATAGTGGAACGTAATGATGGTCCTCGACTACGTAGGAGGTGGTATTTACAGGATTCGCGTAATTGATGGAGAAATGATCGGACGCACCGGCTACGTGCCGGAAGGCTTTTTGCCCGCTGATCACCAGCAGATCGCGCCTGGCGGCGATGTCAGTCGAAAGTAGGGCGCGATAGAATGCCGCAGAGGGCCGTCAGCGACAGGGAGATCGGATGGCCCATTCCCCACGTCTCGAACGATTCGGACTGGCACTCCGCCCTCGTGCCCTCGGAAGCCGACACCTGCCGCAAATTCGTCGTGCCGCTGCTGCAAGCGGCCGGCTGGGACTACGGAACCCCATTCCATCGCCGAGCAGCGCACGATCACGGACGGCCGCATCGTGCCCGTCGGGAAGGGCTTCGTCCGCAAGCCGCCGAAGCGCGTCGATTACCTGCTGCGCTACCGGCGCGACTTCCCGCTCGCGGTCGTCGAGGCCAAGGCCGCGTACAAGCACGCCGCCGACGGCCTGCAACAGGCCAAGCAATACGCCGAGATGCTCGGGCTGAAGTTCGCCTACGCGACCAACGGCCACGACATCATCGAGTTCGATTACTGCACCGGCTGGAAACGACGCGGTCCGACTACCCGACCCCGGACTGAACTGTGGCAACGCTACCGGGCTGCGGCAGGCATCAAGGATCAGGCAGTCGGCCGACCGGCTGCTCACACCCGTTCAATCACGCAGTCGGCAAGGGCGAGCGCTACTACCAGCAGATCGCCATCAACCGCACCGTGGAGGCCATCCTCAAGGGCCAGCGGCGTTTGCTGCTCACGATGGCCACCGGCACCGGCAAGACCGCCGTGGCCTTCCAGATCTGCTGGAAGCTGTGGAACGCCCGCTGGAACCGCACCGGCGAGTACCGGCGGCCGCGCATCCTCTACCTCGCCGACCGCAACATCCTCGTCGATCAACCCAAGGACGGCATCTTCGCCGCCTTCGGCGATGCCCGCCACAAGATCGAATCCGGCGAGGTCGTCAAGAGCCGGGAGATGTACTTCGCCATCTACCAGGCCTTGCCGAGGACGAGCGGCGGCAGGGTCTGTTCAAAGCCTTCGCCCCGGACTTCTTCGACCTGATCATCGTGGATGAGTGCCACCGGGGCAGCGCCCGCGACGAGAGCTGCGTGGCGGGTGATCCTCGAATACTTCGAGCCTGCCTATCAGCTCGGCATGACCGCCACGCCGCTGCGCGACGACAACCGCGACACCTACCTCTACTTCGGCAACCCGATCTACCAGTACAGCCTGCGGCAAGGCATCGAGGACGGCTTCCTTGCCCCCTATCGCGTGCACCGCGTCATCACCGAATGGGACGCCGCCGGCTGGCGGCCCAGCAAGGACGAACTCGACCGCTACGGCCGCGCCATTCCTGACGACGAATACCAGACCAAGGATTTCGAGCGGGTCGTCGCCCTGCGGGCACGCACCGAGGCCATCGCCCGGCACCTCACCGAGTTCCTGAAGAAGACCGACCGCTTCGCCAAGACCATCGTCTTCTGCGTCGATCAGGAGCACGCCGAGCGAGATGCGCGCGCGCTCTGCGAACCTCAACAGCGATCTGGTCGCAGCAGTATCCCGGACTATGTCTGCCGCGTCACGGCCGACGAAGGCGACATCGGCCGCGGCCACCTCAGCCGGTTTCAGGACGTGGAGACGAAGACGCCCGACATCCTCACCACCTCGCAGCTCCTGACGACCGGCGTCGACGCGCCGACCTGCAAGAACATCGTGCTGGCCCGCGTCGTCGGCTCGATGACCGAGTTCAAGCAGATCATCGGGCGCGGCACCCGCGTCCGCGACGACTACGGCAAGCTCTGGTTCAACATCATCGACTACACCGGCTCGGCCACCCGCCTGTTCGCCGACCCCGATTTCGACGGCGATCCGGCGAGATCACCGAGGAGGAGATTGAAGGAGAACGGCGAGACGACGAGTCATCACCGAGACGCGCACCGAGGAGGAGCCGGAGACGCACCGGGGCCGACGATCATGGAGCCGCCGACCGAGGAGCGCCGCAAGTTCTACTTCGATGGCGGCCAGGTCGAGATCGCCGCGCACCTGGTCTATGAACTCGACCCGAATGGCAAGCAGCTCCGGGTCGTGCGCTACACGGACTACGCGGCCGAGACGGTTCGCACGCTGTGCCCGACCGCGCCGAACTCCGTGCGCAGTGGGCCGACCCGTGCAGCGATCCGAAGATTATCCGCCGACTGGCCGAGCGCGGCATCGACTTCGAGGAGCTTGCCGAGGCAGCGAAGCAGCCCGATGCCGATCCGTTCGACCTGCTCTGCCACCTCGCCTTCAACGCCCCGCTGCGCACCCGCCGCGAGCGCGCGCAGCACTCTGAAGCGAGACCCGCAAGGATTTCTTCGAACGGTACGGCCCGAAGGCGCGTCAGATCCTCGACGAGCTGCTCGAAAAATACGCGGAGCATGGCGACGCGCAGTTCGTGCTGCCGGACGTGCTCAAGGTGCCGCCGATTTCCGACCATGGGCAAGTTGGCGAAATCATCAGCCTCTTCGGCGGCGCCGATCAGCTTCGCCAGGCCGTGACCGAACTGCAAGACATCTTATGCCGCCTAAGACAAAGACCGCACCGGCAGCTCGCGCCCACCACTGCGCAATCCCTCGGCAGCCTGCTCAAGTCCGCGCGCGACATCATGCGGAAGGACAAGGGGCTGAACGGCGACCTTGACCGCCTGCCGCTGCTCACCTGGATCATGTTCCTGAAGTTCCTCGACGATCTGGAGCTACAGCGCGAGGAGGAGGCCAAGCTCGCCGGGAAGAAATTCCGCCCGGCCATCGAGCCGCCCTACCGCTGGCGCGATTGGGCCGCGAACCCGCAGGGCATCACCGGCGACGAACTGCTCGCCTTCATCAACCAAGACGAAGCGCACGCGCCCCGACGGCAAGCGCGGGCCGGGCCTGTTCGCCTACCTGCGCAGCCTCACCAGCTCCAACGGCGACGACCGCCGCGACGTGATCGCCACCGTGTTCAAGGGCGTCGATAACCGGATGAAGAGCGGCTATCTGCTGCGCGACGTGATCAACAAGGTCGCCGGCATCCACTTCACCTCGAGCGACGAGCTGCACACGCTCGGCGCGCTCTACGAGTCCATGCTGCGCGAGATGCGCGACGCCGCCGGCGACTCCGGCGAGTTCTACACGCCGCGCCCGGTCGTGCGCTTCATGGTCGAGGTCACCGACCCCCGGCTCGGCGAGACGGTGCTCGACCCGGCCGCGGGCACCGGCGGCTTTCTGGTCGAGGCGTTCAACCACCTGAGCCAAGCAGGTCAAGACCGTGGCCGACCGCAAGATGCTGCAGGAGCGGTCGCTCTTCGGCTGCGAGCCGAAGTCGCTGCCGTACCTGCTCTGCCAGATGAACCTGCTGCTGCATGGCCTCGACGCGCCGCAGATCGACCCCGGCAACGCCCTGCGCTTCAAGCTCTCCGAGATCGGCGAGAAGGATCGCGTGGACGTGATCCTCACCAACCCGCCCTTCGGCGGCGAGGAGGAGAAGGGCATCCAGGGCAACTTCCCCGAGGACAGGCAGACCGCCGAAACGGCGCTGCTGTTCCTGCAGCTCATCATGCGGAAGCTGCACCGCCAGCCGACAGCGGCCGGACGACCCGCCCGAGCCGCCGTCGTGGTGCCGAACGGCACGCTGTTCGGCGATGGCGTGTGCGCCCGGATCAAGGAGGAGTTGCTGAAGGAGTTCAACCTCCACACCATCGTGCGACTGCCCAACGGCGTGTTTGCGCCCTACACGAGCATCCCGACGAACATCCTCTTCTTCGACCGCTCCGGGCCGACGAAGGAGGTCTGGTACTACGAGCATCCGCTGCCCGAGGGCCGGAAGAACTACACCAAGACAGCGCCGATCCAGTTCGAGGAATTCGCTGCCTGTCAGGCATGGTGGGGCAAGCGCGAAGAAAACGACCGGGCATGGAAGGTGCCAGTCGCCGACCTGCTTGCGAACAACTGCAATCTCGACCGCAAGAACCCACGAAGCGCTGATGACATCACCCACCTTCCGCCCGAAGAACTTGTCGCAAGCATCCTGCGCAAAGAGCAGCGTATCGCGGAGATCATGGGCAATGTCCGCGACCTGTTGACGAAGCATTCGGCATGAGCAAAGCGTTGCCAACGGTCAGGCTTGGGGAGGTCCTAACACCCGTCCGTCGTGAAGAATCGGTCGACCCCTCAAAAGAGTATCGCCTGCTCGGTGTACGCCTCGATGGAAATGGCCCCTTTCTGCGTGAGTCGGTTACCGGCTCACAGACCGCCGCGAAAAAGCTGTCCCGCGTTGCACAGGGCGATTTCATCTACAGCCGATTGTTCGCGTGTCGGGGCGCGTTCGGCGTGATAGACAGGGAACTGGACGGCTGCTACGTATCGGGCGAGTTCCCCGTGTTCGCTGCAATTCCCGACCGCGTAGACGTGCAGTTTCTTCGTTACTGGTTCCGACTCCCGGCGGTCATTGCTCGGGTCGATGCAGATTGCAGCGGTAGTACGCCCCTTACACGCAACCGATTCAACGAACGGTACTTTGTAGCACTTGAGATTCCCTTACCACCCTTGGCCGAGCAGCGGCGGGTGGTGGCGCGGATTGAGCAACTGGCCGAGCGAATTCACGAAGCACGCGCGTTGCGGCAAGAGACGACACAAGGAACCCAGGCGTTCTGGGCTTCCTCGCTTACCTACTATCTTTCATACTCCGACTCGGACCTCACCTGCGATGCCCTTCCAGAAGCGGACCAAGTCGTACGTCGAGGTGCTGTATCCCCTGTACTACCCAACGCCGTAGCAGCGAAATGGCAAGTTCCAAAGGGTTGGCGCTTAGTCTCGGTCGCGGAGCTTCTATTGCGAGGGTTGCTCCTGGATGTCAAGGATGGCAATCACGGCTCCAATCACCCGCGATCAAGCGAGTTTAGAGAAGACGGAGCGCCATTTCTGATGGCGAGCGATTTGCAAGACGGGAAGGTCTTGTGGAATTCGGCTAGTCGCCTCGGCCCCGAAACCATCACGCGTTTGAAGGTCGGATTTGCGCTGAAAGGGGACGTTTTATTCACTCACAAGGCAAGCGTCGGCAAGACGGCGATTGCAGAGCAAGACTGCATTCTCAGTCCGCAAGTCACTTACTACCGTTGCAACGTGGCGTATATCGAACCGCGTTGGTTACGAGCTTTCCTCGGAAGTCCATTGTTCTTGCTACAGCTTGCCGACATCAAGTCGCAAACCACGCGTGACTTCGTCAGCATTGGGAAGCAATACCAACAGTTCATCTTGCTTCCGCCGGTCTCGCAGCAACGACGCATTGCGGATGAGTTGGACGCGCTGCAATTTCAAGTCACAGCACTCAAATGCACTCAGACTGAGACCGCCGCCGAACTCGATGCCCTGCTACCCGCGATCCTCGACCGTGCCTTCAAGGGAGAACTTGTATGAGGGCAGGTTGGCGCTCGAATCGACTAAGCTGTCAATACTCGCGTCTAACCCAACAGGCCATTGTGAAATCGAACCGCGAGGGAGGCAACCAAAGTGCGAATACGGAATCTCCGCAATTCCGTTCAACCGATAGTAGTCAACGTCAGCTCATCACCCGCGGCGCTCCCTGGCAATGTCTATGATCGATGGCTTGCCCGTTTGGCCTCTGGCGCGCAAATCGGTATCCTCATTTTCGCAATCCTTGCCTATGTCTACACCGTTGTCCCCCTCTATTCCAGGGCATTACTAGAGGAGCAGATTGCCAAGAAAGAACTGGAACTAATCGCCAAGGAGAAGTCCATAGCTGTTCTTCAAGTTGATATTGGAGACCGCGAGAAGAGGATAGTGGAGCTAAGCACGGCAATCGCAGCAGAAACCAGCCGGCTCACATCATTGGAAGCGCAGGTGCGCCGATCCAGGGAACAAGCGATTGAGGCTGGCGTCGCGAAATTGCGAGCCGAAAACGCAAAGATGGTTGCCGAGAACGAGGCAAGAGCCTCAACAGTCCTGGCGGGACGCACATACGCGTCGCTTAGAGTCACCGCGCTGGCGCTGATGATCGACCGCGCCTACCCTTCATGCGCAGTACCGATCCTCAATGCAAGCACGGCTAGTATGCGGGGCATCAAGGAATTGCCTTCCTTCGCGACAAATGCCCATTGTTTCTCGCGAAGAGTGAGCACCGACGCAGCATTTTCCTCACTCAATGCAGAAGACCGCGCGCGTGTAATTCGATCTATTGAGGCTATCGAGGAATCCGCTGGCGCGGAGCTACGGACAATTGATTCGCGCATTCAAGAGATCCAACAACGATACGTACGCGAATTGGAGAACTCCGCAATGTTGGCAAAGGAGGAGGCAAAGAGCAAGGACGTGTACAAGGGCATGGAACGCATAACACGCGACTATCGAATTCAGAATCGCGAGGCAGGCGAGATCGGTGAGCAGTTGCAGGCCGCATTGCGCGTGTTTGGACAGGTGGCTGAGAATGCGAAGCTGATCTTCTCGCCCGGTGGCGACGAGGCGCCGCACAAATAAGGCACCTGTCCGGGCTAATGGGGATTTGTTTGGCGAATTTCCGAGAGGGCACTCGGACTTGCTGGCCCGCCAATGTCCCCCCTCGCCCCCGGCGCAAACCTGTTTGAAGAGGTGAAGGTGCGTTTTGGGATTGGCGACAGCCGCCCACCACGCGAGGTCTCTGGTTTACAGCTTTAGCAGGCTGTGGCCGCCTGCCGCGGCGATCGTGAGCGCACGCTTCGCCACCAGCTGCCCGCGCACCTCGCAAAGATCGGGGTGTGCCGCGGGGATGCAGGTGCCGGTCGCCGCGGCGAGCGCAGGCAGGGCATCGCGCCCCGCGACATGGGCACACACGGCGAGGAGCGTCCCTGCGGGATGAACGACGGCGTCGCGCACGAGCGCGGCTTCGTCGGCGTTCGCCGCCGGCAGCACAAACGCGCGGCCGTCGCGGCGGGCGCCCAGGACCATCGGCAACGCGCCCCGAATTGCGCGCAGTGCGCCGCCAAGCGCGAGCTCGCCCGCGAACTCGTGCGTGCTGAGGGCCGCAGCGGGGAGCTGGCCGGTGGCCGCCAGGATGCCGATCGCGATCGGCAGGTCGAAGCGACCCGACTCCTTCGGGAGGTCGGCGGGCGCGAGGTTCACGGTGATCTTGCGCGCCGGAAATTCGAACTGCGCGTTCTGCAGCGCTGCGCGAACGCGCTCGCGAGACTCCTTGACCTCGGTGTCCGGCAGACCCACGAGGTTGAACGCAGGCAGTCCGCCGGCCAGATGCACTTCGACCGCCACCGGCGGTGCTTCAAGGCCGGCCAGCGCACGCGAATGGACGACGGCGAGCGACATCTGCGCCTCGCTGCGCGAGGGCGGCGAGCCTGACGGAGGCAGGAGTCGGCGCGGGCTACTTCGGCCCGGCGGCGGGAACGCGCGCCTCGAGCTCGGCGAGGCGGGCCTCGAGCGCCTCGAGCTTCTCGCGCGTCTTGAGCAGCACCTGCGCCTGGACGTCGAACTCCACGCGCGGGACGAGATCGAGCCGCGCGAGCCCGGCCGAGAGCATCGCGCGCACGTTTTGCTCGATGTCCTTCGCAGGGCTCTGCTCGATCGCCTGCCCGATCCGGGCGACGAGGTCGTCGAAGGCCTTGGTGTTGAGCATGTGGGCTCCAGTGCGCGATGGGCGTCGAGCGAGAGGGATGCGACCGAGTCTAGCAAACCGGACCTGCCCGCGCATTCGGCCGGTTGGCCGATGGGGCGCGCCTCGCGCCCCATCACCGTGCAGACGCTCGCACCCGCGCACCTCCATGGTGCAACCCATCGGCGCCATACCCTGGCACTGACGGACGATTCAATGCTAAGACATTGTTTTTGAATACTTTGCTGCAGTGGCACACGATGTGCTGAAAGCGCAAGGGAAGTTGCGTTCACACCCGCGTTTCTTCATTACAAGGGACTCATCATGCTTTTGGACCCACGCCTGACCCGCCTCGCCCCCCTGCTCGCGGTGGCCGCCTTCGCCTCGGGCACGGCGCTCGCGCAAACGCCGGCGCTCGCGGCCGCTCCTGCGCCCGAGCCCGACTGGACGTTCACGGGCAACGTCGGGCTTTTCAGCCAGTACGTGTTCCGCGGCATCACGCAGACGAACGAGAAACCCGCAGTCCAAGGGGGCTTCGACCTGGGCCACAAGAGCGGCTTCTACGCCGGCACGTGGGCGTCGAACATCAGCTGGATTTCCGACCTCGTGCCCCCGCCCTACGACGTCTCGGCAAGCATGGAATGGGATTTCTACGGCGGCTACAAGGGAAGCCTGCCCGCCGATTTCGGCTACGACCTCGGCGTCCTCTACTACTGGTATCCGGGCAACTACGGCAATGCGCCCCCCGGATACACAAAGGCCGACACGACCGAGCTCTACGCGGCGCTGACCTGGAAATTCGTGTCGCTCAAGTACAGCTACAGCGCCAACAACAAGACCTTCGGCATTCCGGACTCGCGCGGATCGAGCTACCTCGACCTGACGGCGAGCTACGACGTGATCGACAAGGTGAGCGACGCGATCGGCAAGGTGACGATCTTCGGGCACCTTGGCCACCAGTGGTTCACCGGGAATCCGAGCGGCTTCGACAACGGCGTCTACGACTATGGCGATTGGAAGGTGGGCGCCTCGACCGAGGTCTACGGTGTGACCGTGGGCATCTACGGCACCGGGACGAATGCGCAGGACCAGTACTGGACGAACATCTACGGCAAGAACACGTCGCGGGGCCAGTTCGTGGCGTATCTGCAGAAGACGTTCTGACCCATTGACGACGCACGCGAGGACGCCATGAAACTCGTAACCGCCATTATCAAGCCGTTCAAGCTCGACGAGGTCCGCGAGGCCCTCTCCGCGATCGGCGTGCAGGGCATCACCGTCACCGAGGTCAAGGGCTTCGGACGGCAGAAGGGCCACACCGAGCTCTACCGCGGCGCCGAATACGTCGTCGACTTCCTGCCGAAGGTGAAGATCGAAGCCGCCCTCGCCGACGATCTGGTCGAGCGCGCGATCGAGGCGATCGAGAAGGCCGCCAATACCGGAAAGATCGGCGACGGAAAGATCTTCGTCTTCGATCTCGAACAGGTCGTGCGCATCCGCACGGGTGAAACCGGCGCGCAGGCGCTGTAAGGGGAACCGCCATGAAACGTTTGCTGCCACTCGTCGCGCTCGCCGCAGCGCTTGCGCTCACCGCCGCCGCTCCGGCGTCCGCCAACGAATACGCGCAAGGGGTGACGCCGGGCGCGAGCTCGCCCCTGATGATCGCCCAGGCACAACCTCCCGCTGCGGCCGCGGCACCCGCTGCGGCGCCCGACGCGAAGGCGGAGGCGGCCCCGGCCGCGAGCGCCGCGCCCGCGCCGACGCCGAACAAGGGCGACGTCGCGTGGATGCTCGTGTCGACCGCGCTCGTTCTGATGATGAGCATCCCCGCGCTGGCGTTGTTCTACGGCGGGATGGTGCGCTCGAAGAACATGCTGTCGGTGCTGATGCAGGTGTTCGTCGTGTTCTCGCTCATCACCGTGCTGTGGTGCATCTACGGCTACAGCCTCGCATTCACCGAGGGCAACGCGTTCTTCGGCGGCTTCGATCGGCTGTTCCTGAGCGGCACGTTCGACTCCGCCAAGGGCGAGTTTGCGATGGCGGGCACGTTCTCGAAGAACACCCCGCTGCCCGAGCTCGTCTTCGTCGCGTTCCAGGCCACCTTCGCGGCAATCACCGTCTGCCTGATCCTGGGCGCGTTCGCGGAGCGCATCAAGTTCTCGGCCGTGCTGCTCTTCGCGACGCTCTGGTTCACGTTCGCCTACGCGCCGATCGCGCACATGGTCTGGTTCTGGCCGGGCCCGGACGCCTACACGGCAGCCAACGTGGTCGATGCGATGAATGCGAAGGCCGGGTGGATCTGGCAGATGGGCGCGCTCGACTTCGCGGGCGGCACGGTCGTCCATATCAACGCGGGGATCGCGGGCATCGTCGGCGCGATCGTGATCGGCAAGCGGATCGGCTTCGGCAAGGAGTCGATGGCGCCGCACAACCTGCCGATGACGATGATCGGGGCATCGTTGCTGTGGACTGGCTGGTTCGGCTTCAACGCGGGCTCCGCGCTCGAGGCCAACAACTCGGCGGTCCTCGCGTTCATGAACACCTTCCTCGCCACCGCGTGCGCCGTGCTTTCGTGGACTTTCGGAGAATGGCTCTTCAAGGGCAAGCCGTCGATGCTGGGCGCCGCGTCCGGCGCGGTCGCGGGCCTGGTGGCGATCACGCCGGCCGCCGGTAACGTCGGCATCCCCGGCGCGTTCGTGATCGGCACCGCCGCCGGCCTCGTCTGCCTGTGGGGCGTCAACGGGTTGAAGCGGATGATCGGTGTCGACGACACGCTCGACGTGTTCGGCGTCCACGCGGTCGGCGGGATCCTCGGGGCGCTTCTCACCGGCATCTTCGTCTCGCCGGACCTGGGCGGTCCGAGCGTCGTCGCCGACTGGGTCACCGGCAAGACCGAGTATCCGGGCTACCTGGCGCAGCTCTGGATCCAGGCGAAGGCGGTCGGCATCACCGTCGTCTGGTCCGGCGTCGTCGCCTTCGTTTCCTACAAGATCGTCGACCTGATCGTCGGCCTGCGCGTCACGCCCGAGGAGGAGCGCGAGGGTCTCGACATCTCCTCGCACGGCGAAACGGCGTACCACACGTAGCGACACCCATCGCGGCCTCGCGGCCGCGACCGGAGGATGCAGGCGGTCCGAGAGTTCGCGCGCGGGCCGCCGGCAAGCGCGGGATCCTCCTCCTCCCGCGATGCAGTCGGAGTCTCTCCTCAGTGGCTTTCGGGGCGCCCCGTCCGGCGCCCCGTTCTTTTTTGCGGGGAATCGGGCGCGGGCTACAATCCGCGCCATGGTGCCCCACCTCACGACCGCGCTCGACGGACCGCTCCAGGCGCTGGAGCAGTGCTTCCTCGATCGGATGCCGGACATCGAGCGCTGGCTGCGCACGCACTGGCAGGAGCACGCGGTACCGTTCTACGCGTCGGTCGACCTGCGCAATGCCGGGTTCAAGCTCGCGCCGGTCGACACGAACCTCTTTCCGGGCGGCTTCAACAACCTGAATCCCGCTTTCCTGCCGTTGTGCGTGCAGGCGATCCAGGCCGCGGTCGAGCGCGTCTGCCCGGACGCGCGCGGCGTGCTCCTCGTCCCCGAGAACCACACGCGCAACACGTTCTACCTGCAGAACGTCGAGGCGCTCGCCCACATCCTCGCGCAGGCGGGCATGCGCGTGCGGATCGGCTCGCTCATTCCCGGACTCGAAGCGCCCACGACGCTCGAGCTGCCGTCGGGCGGCACGCTGACGCTCGAGCCCATCGTGCGCAATGGCCGCCGGGTCGGCCTCGCCGACTTCGATCCGTGCATGGTGCTTCTCAACAACGACCTCTCGGCCGGCCCGCCGGAAGTGCTGCAGCACATCGACCAGCCGGTGGCGCCCCCGCTCGAGGCCGGGTGGTACAACCGCAAGAAGTCACACCACTTCCGCGTCTATCACGCGCTCGCGAAGGACTTCGGCGCGATGCTCGACATCGACCCGTGGCTGATCGACCCCTATTTCGGCGTCTGCGGGACGATCGATTTCCAGGACCGCGCGGGCGAAGAATGCCTCGCCTCGAACGTCGCGACGCTGCTCGACCGGATCCGCGCGAAATATGCCGAGTACGGGATCGGGGAAACGCCGTTCGCCATCGTCAAGGCCGACGCCGGAACGTACGGTATGGGCATCATGACCGTCCGCGACGCTTCCGAGATCGTCGGCCTCAACCGGAAGCAGCGCAACAAGATGGCCGTCGGCAAGGAAGGGCTCGCCGTCAGTTCCGTCATCATCCAGGAAGGCGTGCCGACCTTCGAGTCGATTCACGAGGCCATCGCGGAGCCCGTCGTCTACATGATCGACCGCTTCGTCGTCGGCGGCTTCTACCGCGTGCACACCGAGCGGGGGAAGGACGAGAACCTGAACGCGCCGGGTGCGCGCTTCGTCCCGCTCGCGTTCGAGACGCCCTGCATTCCGGACCTCGCAGGCCCGGCCGGCTGCGCCCCCAACCGGTTCTACGCGTACGGCGTCGTGGCACGCATCGCGCAGCTGGCCGCTGCGATCGAGGTCGAGGAGCTCGCGGACGTCGAGGCCGTCGCGGCATGAACCGCCGGGCATGCTCGCGCCCGCCTGCTGCCAGCTCCTCCCGCGCGACACCGCTGGATGAAAAAAGCCCCCGAGGAGGAGAGGCCCGGGGGCTTCCGCGTTGCCTGCGAGCGCGGCGGAGGGGATCGGTCTAGCGCATGAACCCGAGGTCCGCCGAAGCGAACTTGCCGAGGTTCGGGAAGATCTGAGCAACGTCGGCCGGGCTCGCGCCGAACCACTTGGCGAGCGTCGCGCCGTACTGGTCCATCGCGGTCGTGGGGATCCACCGACCCGCATTGCCGGAGTCGTCGGGGCCCGCGAGCGTCAGGTTCGGATAGAAGCCGAACATGTTGTTGCCGGCGACGCTGCCCGACGCCGAGCCGTCGCCGCCCACGATGAAGTGGTGGCTGCCCCATCCGTGGTCGGTGCCGGCGCTGTTCGGCTTCATCGTCCGGCCGAAGTCCGACAGCGTGAACGTCGTCACCTGGTTCGCGAGGCCCAGGCCGGCGGTCGCGAGGTAGAACGCGTTGATCGCCTTCGACACCTGCGGATAGAGGTTGTTGTGTCCCGCAATCTCGCCGGTGTGCGTGTCGAACCCGCCGATCGAGACGAAGAAGATCTCGCGCTGGTGGCCGAGCGTCGCGTGCTGCTCGATGATCTTCGCCACCGCCTTCAGCTGATTCGCGAGGCCCCCGGTCACGCCGGTGAACGCTGTGGTGATCGCCGACGAGCCGGCGCCCTGCAGGATCGGGTTCAGCAGCACGCTCGAGCTCAGCGCGGTGTTCATCGTCACTTCCGCCGCCTGCACGATCTGGTTCGAGTCCGGGAGCGTGATCAGCGACGACCGGGCTGCGGCCCGCGCCACCTGCTGGGCGCTCCCGCCGTCGCCCGAGAAGCCGAAGTTGCCGCCGGTCGGCAGCGACAGCGAGCGCACGCCGACGCCGTTGCCGAACGTCTGCGAGCCCGAGAACGACATCGACATCGGCGTCGCCGTCGGCGAGTTGAGCCCGACGACCGTGTCCGCGAGGCGGCCGCCCCAGCCCGTGGTCTTGGCGAGCGAGGCGTTGCTGATGGTCGTCATGAACTGCTGCTGCTGATCGCTGTGCGAGAACAGGTTGTCGGGGACCTTTATGCCGCCATGCTTGGACGAGATGTACTGCGCGCGCGTGATCGGCTCGGAGAGCGTCCCGACGTTGCAGAGGATCGCGCACTTCCCGACCGTGAACAGGTTCTGGAGCTCCGGCATCGCCGGGTGCAGCCCGTACTGCGCGCCCCCGGTGTTGGCCGGCGTGATCGGCAACAGGTTCGCGAGCGGAATGTTGATACCGGTCGAGACGGGCCGCGCCGCGAGATACTGCGCGTAGTTGGTGAGCGGCATCACCATGTTGGACGCATCGTTGCCGCCGAACATGAATACGCAGACGAGCGCCTTGTACCCCGGCGCCTGCGCGGCGGCGCTCGAGATCCCGAACTTGTCCATGCTGGCGGCGAGCGTTAGCGCCGAGAGTCCGCCGGTCTGCTGCAGGAACCGGCGACGCGAGAAGACGAAGGGTGCGCTCATGTCAGAACTCCAGTTGGTACTTGGGCGAGACGGTGACGAGGTACACCGCGGTCCGGGCCCGGTCGCGCTTCTGCGTCTCGCTGTAGGGACCGGACGGGCCGCCGAGCGTCGGAACGTCGACCGCGTTCTTGATCGCGAGCTTCATCCCCGGGGGCATCGTGCCGAAGAGCAGCATGTTGTTGACCTGCTGGATCAGGTTGTCGGTGTTGACCGCGGCGGCGGCCAGCAGGCCGTAGTCGATCTTCGTCCCGACCGAGTTCTTGACCGTGGCATCGGGGTTCGGGCCGCAGATGTGCAGCGGCGCGGCGGTGCACGACGCGCCGAGCGAGAGGTTGTACATGAAGTTCGCGCGCGGGAAGTACGTCGTCGCGTTGAAGATGCCGAACTGCGGACCCGCGAGGCTCGTGCCCGGGATGACGTAATCGGCCGGGTAGTAGTTGAACACGGTCGGAGCGGTGTAGACCTCCTGGTCCATGGTGCGCGTCTGGCCGATCAGGTACACGCCGTCGCTCGTCGCGTTCATCGCGCGGAGCAGGTTCGTCACGAGCAGCACCGGCTCCTTCAGCTTGCCGAACCCGGACACGACCGGGTTGCGCGGCTGGAGCGCCTCCGGGTCGAGCAGAATGGCCTTGATCACCGCCTTCATGTCGCCGCGCACGCCCGCGCCGTTGTCGTTGAACTTCTGCGTGACGCGCTGGACGTAGGCCGGCGACGGGTTGCTGGTGACGAGGTGCTGGATCAGCTGCTTGCCGATGAAGGCGCCGGTGTTCGGGTGATAGAAGAGCGCGTTCACCGCCGCGCGCAGGTCGTTGTCGGCGGACTGGCCGGCGGCGAAGGTCACCGGGCCGAAGTACCCCGGCGCGAACGACACGGTCTTGGCGTTGATGTCGTGCCAGTTCGTCGTGCCGCACACCACGCCGCCCGAGGGAGGCGCCGCGCCTTCGCAGGGCGTCATGTTGAAGAGATAGTTGATTCCCGAGTTCCACTTGATGGAGCCGGACAGGGGCCAGTATGTCCACCCGGTCATGACGCCCGCCATCTGCGTGATATCGGTCTGTGAATAGGTGGGAATCGGAGCGCCGCCCGCGTCGAGGACGAGCGAGCCGTCCTGGTTCAGCTCCCACAGCCCGATCGAGAACAGCTGCATGATCTCGCGGGCGTAGTTCTCGTTCGGGTTCGTGCCCTTGACCGGGTCGGCCTTCGCGTTGTTGACCATGTCGAGGTAGTTGCCCATCAGCGGGTCGACGCTGACGCGGAAGAGGATGTTCCAGAAGTTGTCGAACGCGTAGTCCTGCAGCAGCTGCTGGTAGTTGCGGTTCGCGTATCCGATGTCGTCGTTCAGGGCCGAGACCACGAGGATCTGCGACAGCGCCCAGGCGACGCGCTGCCGGAGCTGGTCCGGCGCGGTCAGCGCGTTCTGGAAGAAGTAGCGCTGCGAGACGAACTGCGTGTAGAGGTCGCGCGGGCAGTTGGTCCCGAAGTTGGCCGCGTCGGCAGGGCCGCCGCTGGTGAGCGGGCTCGTGCAGCTCGACGGCTGGCTCTGCGGTTGCCACGCCATCGCCGGCAGCGGCGTCGCGGACTTCGCGAACTGGTCGTCGAGGTAGGCCGAGAAGCCCATCGTCACGGCCTTCGTGAGCTCGGTGGAGACGGGCCCGAACGAAGCGTGGGTGAGGAACCGCGCGGCGTCGAGGAACTGGGTGCTGACCGCACCCGCGCCCGCGTAGAGCGGCCGGTCGCCCGTCGCGCCGTAGACGAACGCCACGTTGGCGTTGCCGTCCCGGTTGGTCGAGACGTACCAGACGCCGTTGCGGAAGATGCCGAGATCGTCGACGCCGTCGCCGTCGTAGTCGAACAGCATCGGGATGTCGCCGGGGACGCCACCGAAGAAATAGATCTTGTCGACGACGCCGTTGCGGGCGGTCGACCCGTACCAGACGCCGTTGCGGTAGACGAACAGGGCGGGGGCGGCCCCGGGCGCCGTCACGTTGCCGATCAGCGGCATGTCGCCGGGCGCGCCCAGGTAGTACGTATGCGTGACATTCCCGTCGTGCGTCGCGCTCGCGTACCAGATGCCGCCGCGGAACAGCACCGGGTCGTCGGTGCCGTTGCCGTCGACGTCGGCGAACAGCGGGACGTCGCCGGCCGCCCCGAAGTAGATCGTCTGATCGACGATCGCGTCCTTCGAGCTGTCGACGTACCACACGCCGCTGCGAAACAGCACGGGATAACGGGTGCCCGATCCCGTCAGATCCCCGAGCACCCCGACGTCGAGCCCCGGAGCGCCGTAGGTGAGCTTGAGCTCCGCCGTGTGGTCGAAGTTGCCGTCGAGAAAGAACTTGCTGACGGTGGGGCGATAGAGGCCGAGCGCCGCCTGCATCGCCTGCGCGCGGGCCTGAGGAATCGCGGCGACGCAGCCGATCGCCAGCAGGAACGCCGCGAGGGCATGGACTAACGACGGAGACACCGCGCGGCGCTGCGCGCCGAGGAACTCTTGCAGCATGGACGACCTCGTCTCGAAGGCCCGCCGCGCCGGCTCCGGAAGCCTCCCTTCCGGGGGAGCGCAGGCCCTGCAGGGCGGGGCCGCGCGCCGGCACGAACGGGGAATGACGTCAATCCGGCCACCGCGCGCCACTCCCGGGCAACGTGGTGGAGGAACCCCGCCTATGACAATTGCATAGGTAGGTTGCATGACGGTTGCATAAATTGCAACCCCTGCGCCAAGCGCTCCGTGGGGTCAGCCGACGAGCGGTCGTCGCTGCAAGCCGCTGAAAAGAAAAGGGCGTGCGCGTGACTACCGCATGTCAACTACAGGACGGCCGACCGCTCGCCGTAATCTTGAGAGGCGCGACGGCCCGAACGGCGCATTGCGAACGACTCTCAGGAACCGCGATTCCCGGGTCGACTCGCGTGGGAAGAGATCCGCGGCGTGAAGACCTTGTCGACGACAAGCCCTCGTCCGCCATGCGGCTCCCGAGCCGCGCGACCTGGCTACCTCCGGGTGCGCCTGGCGCGGGGGTGGGCGCGGTCGTAGGCCTGCGCGAGCGCCTGGAAGTCGAGATGCGTGTACACCTGCGTCGACGCGATGCTCGCGTGGCCGAGCATCTCCTGGACCGCACGCAGGTCGCCCGAGGATTGCAGCACGTGCGACGCGAACGAGTGGCGCAGCATATGCGGGTGCACGTGCTGGGCAAGCCCCTGCCTTCCAGCGAGCGCAGCGAGGCGGCGCTCGATCGAGCGCGGAGTGACGCGGGTTCCCGCACGACCTACGAACAGTGCCGTCGTGCCCGGCCGGGCCAGCGCCCCTCGGACCTGGAGCCACGCCGAGAGCGCCGCACGCGCTGCCGCGCCGACCGGCACGATCCGCTCCTTTTCGCCCTTGCCCCAGACCCGCACCTCGCCATGCGCGAGATCGAGGCGATCGACGTCGGCGCCGGTGAGCTCCGCGAGACGAAGTCCGGACGAGTACGCGAGCTCGAAGAGCGCGCGGTCGCGCAACGCGAGCGGGTCCTTGTCGTCGAACTCGAGGAGCCGCATCGCTTCGTCGGGTGAAAGCGCCTTCGGCAATCGCCGCGGCGAGCGCGGCGGCCGCAGTCCGGCGCAGGGATTCTCGGCGAGCGAGGGATCCCGCTCGAGCAGGAAACGGTAGAACGCGCGCCACGACGAGAGCATCCGCGCGAGGCTTCGCCCCGAGAGGCCACGACCGTGCAGGGCGGCGAGCAACCGGCGCAGATCCTGCGCCCGGAGCTTCGCGAGCGGAGCGTCGCCCGCTGCCAGCGCGAGCACCGTCGCGTCGCGCACGTACGCCGCGCGCGTGTGCGCCGGACGCCCGAGCAGGGATTCCCCGAACGACTCGACGAGCGTCGCGCTGCCCCGCGGCATCGCCGGGGGCAGGGTCGACCGGGTCTTGCGCATCGGCGCGGGCTAAACCGGAGGCAGGTAGCGCGCGGTCGCGACGCTCGCGAGCTCCGCGAGCCGCGTCAGGTACATCGTGCCCATCCCGGCGTGGAAGCGCTCCGGATCCTCGCTCGCGAGGCCGAGAAGCCCAAACGTGTGCGCGGTGCGCAGCGGCAGGAACGCGAACGACCGGCACGCGTCGCCGTGCTCGAACCAATCGCGCGACTCGAACGGGGGCAGCGGACCGCAGTACGGCGCCCCGATCTGATCGGCGTACTCACGGAGCTCGAGCGTCGTCGCCGCGAGCTCGGGCAGGTAGGATTGCTCGGGCACGCGCCCCCACAGCCGGCACGCGGCCTGCGGGACGCCGAAGTCCTCCGTCAGGCTGTGGTAGAGCACCGCGAGCGTCGTTTCGAGGTCGGGCGCGGCGAAGAGCGCGAGCGTCGAGCGATGTACCTTCTCGCCGATCTGGTCGTTCTCTCCGCCGAACTTGATCAGCTCGCGCAGCCTGCTCTCGAGCTCCGCGTTCTTCTCGCGCAGCGCGACGATCTGGCGTTCGGCGATCGGGATCGCATGGCCGCCGTGGGGGTGCGGAACGAAGATCTCCGCGATCAGGTCGGCGTAGTGCTCGAAGAAAGCGGGATTGTCCTTCAGGTAGCGCGCGACGGCGTCGGCGTCCATCGCGGGCCCTGTCTTGTTCGCGTGTTCCATCGTCCTGCCGCGGGCCGCGCTTCACCCGGCGGTCACCTCCCATTCACCTTCGTACACCGTCGTCGCGGGCCCGGTCATCGTCACCGGTTCGCCCGGCCCGCGCCACGCGACGATCAGCGCCCCGCCGCGCGTTTCCACCCGCACGCGCGAGTCGAGAAGGCCGCGCCTCACGCCGGCCACCACCGCGGCGCACGCGCCGGTACCGCACGCCGGCGTCTCCCCCGCACCGCGCTCCCACACGCGCAGGCGAATGGTAGCGCGATCCACGACCTGCATGTAGCCCGCATTGACCCGCTCCGGGAAGCGCGGGTCACGCTCGAGCTCGGGGCCCTGCGTCGCGACGGGCGCGCGGTCCACGTCGACGACGACCTGAACCGCATGCGGATTGCCCATCGAGACGAGCGAGACCTCGAGCGCTTGGCCGTCGAGGTCGAGCGTGCGCACCGCCGCGTCGCCCTCGCCGATAAACGGGATGTCCGCCGCCGCGAACCGGGGCACGCCCATGTCGACCGCCACGAGGCCGCCGTCGACGAGCTCGGGGGCGATCGTGCCGCCGGCCGTTTCCACGAGGATCCGACGCTTGTCGGTGAGCCCGCGCTCGCGCACGAACTTGACGAAACAGCGCGCGCCGTTGCCGCACTGCCCGACCTCGCCCCCGTCGGCGTTCCAGATCCGGTAGCGGAAATCGACGCCGGCTCGCGTCGGCCGCTCGACGACTAGGACCTGGTCGCAGCCGACCCCGTAGCGGCGGTCGGCGAGGCGGCGGAGCTCGGCGGCTCCGAGCTCCACCCGCTGATGGATGCCGTCGAGCACGACGAAGTCGTTGCCGAGGCCCTCCATCTTGGTGAACCGGAGCTTCGCCATCAGACGTTGAAGCGGAAATGCATCACGTCGCCGTCCTTGACGACGTATTCCCGCCCCTCGACCCGCATCTTCCCGTGTTCCTTCGCGCCGTGCTCGCCCTTGCACGCGACAAAGTCGGCGAAGCCGATCACCTCGGCGCGGATGAACCCGCGCTCGAAATCGGTGTGAATCACGCCGGCGGCCTGCGGCGCCGTGGCGCCCGCGTGGATCGTCCACGCGCGCACTTCCTTGGGCCCCGCGGTGAAGTACGTTTCGAGCCCGAGCAGCTTGTAGCCGGCGTGGATCACGCGATCGAGCCCAGGCTCGGTCAGCCCGAGATCGGAGAGGAACGCGAGCTTGTCGTCGCCGTCGAGATCGGCGATCTCCGCCTCGAGCGCGGCGCAGACCGGGACGACCGGCGCGCCCTCCTTCGCCGCATGCGCCTCGACCGCGCGGAGCAGCGGGTTGTCGCGGAAGCCGTGCTCCGCGACGTTCGCGACGTACATCGTGGGCTTCATCGTCAGGAGGAAGAACGCGCGCAGCGTCTCCTGCTCCTCGTGATAGAGCTCGGCCGAGCGCGCGGGGCGCCCGCGATCGAGCACGGCCTCGACCTTCCTCAAGGCGGCGACGATCCGCTGCGACTCCTTGTCGCCGCCGGCCTTCGCCGCGCGCTCGTGCTTCTGGAGCTGCTTCTCGACCGAGGCGAGATCCGCGAGCGCGAGCTCCGTATTGATCGTCTCGATGTCCGACACCGGGTCGACCTTGCCTGCGACGTGCACGACGTTGTCGTCCTCGAAGCAACGGACGACGTGCGCGATCGCGTCGGTCTCGCGGATCGTGGCCAGGAACTGGTTGCCGAGGCCCTCCCCCTTCGATGCGCCGGCGACGAGACCCGCGATGTCGACGAACTCGACGGTCGCCGGGATCACCTTCTCGGGATGCGCGATCGCCGCGAGCGCCGCGAGCCGCGGATCGGGCACCTCGACGATGCCGAGGTTCGGGTCGATCGTGCAGAACGGGTAGTTCTCGGCCGCGATCCCCGCCCGCGTGAGCGCGTTGAAGAGCGTCGACTTGCCGACGTTCGGCATTCCGACGATGCCGCATTTCATGCTCATGGCGTCCCTTTGCCGTTCCCGGCTTCCTTCGTGTGCAGCAGCTGCATGGCGCGGTTCATGTCGCCCGCGGCGATCGCGGGCCACGCGTCGAGGCTGCGCTCGATCGCGCCGGCGATCAGCGCACGCTCGGCCGCCGCCGGCGGACGCAGCACGTAGTCGACGACCTCCTGCTGCGGGATCGCCGAATCTCGCGGATGGCCGATGCCGAGACGCAGCCGCCAGAATTCCGCCGTGCCGAGCTGCGCGTCGACGTCGCGGAGCCCGTTGTGCCCCGCGGTGCCGCCGCCGAATTTCATCTTCGCCTCGCCGGGCGGGAGGTCGAGCTCGTCGTGCGCGACCAGGATCTCGGCGGGCGCGATCGCGAAGTATCTCGACAGCGCGGCCACCGCGCGCCCCGAAAGGTTCATGTACGTGCTCGGCTCGAGCAGGCGGAGATCCGTTGCGGCACGCGCGACGCGACCGTGGAATCGGCCCTCGGCCGTGAGCGTGCAGCCCAGGCGCGACGCGAGCGCGTCGACGAACCAGAACCCGGCGTTGTGCCGCGTGGCTTCGTGCTCGCGGCCCGGATTGCCGAGTCCGACGACGAGACGGATCGTGGCGTCCATGTCGATGAGGGAAGCAGGTCGGCGGTCGAAGGCGCAGCAAAAAGGCCCGCCGGGATGCCCGCGGCGGGCCCTCGTGCAGGCACGACGCGACGGTTACTTCTTCCTGTCGTCCTTGCCGCCTTCCTTCTTCTCGGCACCCTTCTCGGCCGGCTTCGCCTCGGCCGCAGGAGCCGCGCCCGGCGCTCCGGGAGCCGGCGCGGCGCCCGGGGCGGCCGCCTCGGCGCCCGCGGCAGCCTCGGCCGCCGCCGCTTCCTCTTCGACGTGCGCCTTCGGCACGACGGCCGCGGCAACGACCGGATCGAGCTTACCGCGGACGACGACGGTCACCCCCGGCGGCAGCTTCAGGGCCGACACGTGGATCGAATGCCCGACGTCGAGCGTCGCCAGGTCGACCAGGATGAACTCGGGCAGGTCCCTCGGCAGGCATGAGACGTCGAGCTCGTTCGTCACGTGGCTCACGATCGCGCCGGACAGCTTGACCGCGGGCGATGTCTCGCCGTTGACGAAGTGCAGCGGCACCTTCACGTGAATCCGGCGGTTCTCGTCGACGCGCTGGAAGTCGACGTGCAGGATCTCGTTCTTGAACGGATGCATCTGCACGTCGCGCAGAAGCACCTTGGTCGTGTTCCCGCCAAGCTTCATCGCGAGGATCGACGCGTGGAACGCCTCGTTGCGGAGCGCATGGAAGAGCGCGTTGTGGTCGAGCTCGATCGGCTCCGGCGCGCCAGCGCCGCCGTAGACGATGCCCGGCGCCTTGCCGGCGCGGCGCATCCTGCGGCTCGCGCCGCGGCCCTCAAGCGTCCGCGCGTACGCGGTGAATTCGATCGGCATGGTGCGACTCCCGATGTCTGCGGCCTTCCGGGTGAAAAGTGGGGTCAGACTCGACTTTCCCCTTCCGCGTCGGTCCGTCGGGGAAATCGAGCGAAAGTCGAGTCTGACCCCACTTTTCCGCGGTCGTCCGCGGTTGGCGACATCCGGGCGGCGCGGCCCTCGTCCGCGGCCCGGGAAAGCTTTGAATTATAACTGGAAACGGCGCGCGCTGACAACCCGTCGGGCGGGCCGGTCTACGGCATGTACTGGCCGCCGTTGACCTCGAGGATCTGGCCCGTCATGTACCCCGACAGTGAAGGCGCCGCGAGGAAGAGGAAAGCACCCGAGCATTCGTCGGCCGTGCCGAGCCGCGCCATCGGGATCTGCGCACGCATGGTCTCGAGCATCGCCGGCGTCGAGTAGCGCTCGTGGAAGGGCGTCGCGATCACGCCCGGCGAGACGGCGTTCACCCGGATGCCGTCCTTGACGACTTCCTTCGCGAGGCCGCGGGTGAACGTGGAAACGAAGCCCTTCGCCGCGGCGTACATCGTCGCGCCGTTCGCGCCGCCGTTGCGGGCGGCGATGCTCGTGACGTTGATGATCGATCCTCCGCCCGCGGCCTTGAGGTGCGGCACCGCGGCCGAACTCGCCATCACGAGCGAGCGCACGTTGAGGTCGACCACCGCGTCGAAGATTTCTTCGGTGACCTCCGCGATCGGAACCCGCTTGACGAGGCCGCCCGCATTGTTCACGAGCACGTCGAGCCGACCCAGGCGCGCCGCCGCCTTCGCGACCACGTCGCGCGCCACGCCCCCCGCCGCGAAGTCGCCGCCGACCGTGAAGGCGCCCGCGCCGATCTCTGCCGCGAGCGCCTCGGCCGCGTCGCGGCTCGCGTTGTAGTGGATCGCGACGTGCGCCCCGCACGCCGCGAACGCGCGGGCAGTCGCAGCGCCGATGCCCGTCGACGCGCCGGTGATCAGCACCGCCTTGCCCGCGAGGTCCCTGGAGAGTGTGTCCTGCATATTCGGCGACCTCCGCTCCGCCAGATTCATTCGTTACGCCGGGCGGTCGGCCGGAGCGCCGACTCGCGAGCGCTCGCCCCGGCTCGCCGCTCGCGGCGCTATTCCGTAAACAGCGAGGACACCGACTCCTCGTTCGACACGCGCGTCATCGTCTCGGCCAGGAGCTGGGCGCACGAGAGCTGCCGGATCCGCGGGCACGCGCGCGCTTCCTCGGTGAGCGGGATCGTGTCGGTGACGACGATCTCGTCGAGCTCCGAATCGGCGATGCGGGGGACCGCGCCCCCGGACAGGACGGGGTGCGTGCAATAGGCGACGACTTTCCTCGCCCCGTGCTCCTTCAGCGCCGTCGCGGCCTTGCAGAGCGTATTCGCCGTGTCGACGATGTCGTCCATGATCACGCACGTGCGCCCGGCGACGTCGCCGATGATGTTCATCACTTCGGCGACGTTGGCGCGCGGGCGGCGCTTGTCGATGATCGCGAGATCGGAGTCGAGCCGCTTCGCGATCGCACGCGCGCGAACGACGCCGCCCACGTCGGGCGAGACGACGAGCAGGTCCTCGTAGTTCTGCTTCCACAGGTCGCCCAGCAGGATCGGCGTCGCGTAGATGTTGTCGACCGGGATGTTGAAGAAGCCCTGGATCTGGTCGGCGTGGAGGTCCATCACCATCACGCGATCGACGCCGACGGTCGTCAGCATGTCGGCGATCACTTTCGCCGTGATCGGCACGCGGGCGGAGCGGGGGCGCCGGTCCTGCCGCGCGTAGCCGAAGTACGGGATGCACGCGGTGATGCGGCCCGTCGACGCGCGCTTCAGCGCATCGGCCATCACCATGATCTCCATCAGGCTGTCGTTGGTCGGGGCGCACGTCGACTGCAGCATGAAGGCGTCGCGGCCGCGGACGTTCTCGAGCAGCTCGACCATCACTTCGCCGTCGGAGAACTTGCCGACGACGCAGCGCCCGAGGCTGACGTTGAGGTGCCGGCACACCGCCTCCGCGAGCTTCGGATTCGCGTTGCCGGTGAACACCCTCATGCGCTCGAATGCCATCGCGGCACCGGCGCTAGCCGACCGGCCGGACGAACTCGCCCGGCGCGGCGGTGTAGAAAGGGCTGGGGAGGAAGGATTCGAACCCTCGAATGCCGGAATCAAAATCCGGTGCCTTAACCAACTTGGCGACTCCCCAGCGGAAGAAATCATCGTCGCGCCCGCATCGCGCGGCGCGCGGTTCGTCCCGCGTGGAACGTCCTCCGAGGATCACGCGAGCGCCGCGAGCGGGTGGCGGGCGAGCGTTCGCGCGACAAAGCCGTGCATGCCCGCCGGCGGCGCCTCGACGGCGCTTTCCGCATGCTCGCCCGATGCAAACGACGCGAACACCGAACTCCCCGATCCCGTCATCCGCGCATGCGGCGAGCGCCTGCGCAATTCGGCCAGGGCCGCGGCAATCTCGGGATGGCGCGCACACGCGACGGCCTCGAGATCGTTCCGGCCATAACCCTCGGAAAAGACGTCTATTTTCGCCGACGGTGTGTCGCGTGTCAATTCAGGCGCCGCGAAAATCGATGCGGTGGACACGGCGACTCCCGGCGCGATCACGGCGACCCACATCGAAGGCAGCGTCACCGCGCGAAGCACCTCGCCGATGCCGCTTGCGAACGCCGGCGCGCCGAACAGAAAGAAAGGCACGTCCGCGCCGAGCGCGAGTCCGATCGCCATCATGCGCTCGCGCGAAAGCCCGAGCGCCCAGAGGCGGTTGAGACCGAGCAGCACCGACGCCGCGTCCGAGCTGCCCCCACCCAGGCCTCCGCCCACGGGAATGCGCTTCGTCACCGCGATGTCCGCGCCGAGCGGACATCCGGTTGCGGCCTTGAGCGCGCGCGCGGCGCGCAACGCGAGATCGTCCTCCTCCGGGACACCGCTCCAGCCGCCCGCGCGCCGGATTCCGCCGTCGGCGCGAACGGCGAGGTCGACGGTGTCGCCGACGTCGAGCGCGACGAACAGCGTCTCGAGCCGATGGCGTCCGTCGGCGCGCCGCCCCGTCACGTGCAGGAAAAGATTGAGCTTGGCGGGCGCGGGAACGATCAGCGACGGCATCGGGCGATTGTCGCCGCGCGCGGGCGCGCACGCCACACCCGGGCCACCCTAGCGGCGCGCGAGCACGACGATGCGGATCTCGAGATCGGCCTGCGTGAGCTGCATGCGCACGGGCTCGCGCGTCGCGGCGTCGGCATACGCGTAGACGATCTCCCAGCCGTCCTGCCGCAACACCGTCACGCGCCCCGCGGCGTCGGGCTCGGCCGCGAATGGCGCGCCTGCGTGCGGCGCCCCCTGGATCCAGGCCGACAGTCCCTCGACGGGGACCGGCGCGCCCAGCGCGCGCTCGGTCAGCGCCGGCCATCCCGACGCGTCCTCGCGGCGGCCGTCAGCCAGCCTGAGCTCGTAGCGCGAAGCCGCGCGGTCGCCCGAGATCTCGGCCAGGGCCTGGCCGAGCGGCGTCGTGACGACGATGTCGTCGCGCGGCGGCGCGTGGCGCCAGGTGAAGTTGGCGGTCGCCCCTTCGCTGCCGCGGCGCGCGGAGAGGCGTCCGTCGATCGTGAACGCGGTGTCGGCGGCGGGCGCGATCGTCGGCGCGACGACGGGAACGGTCGCGCACCCGGCCACGAGGCATGCCGCGACGACGACGCCTGCGCCGCGCACGAGGCTCGCCGCCCGCAGGCTACGGCGAGAGCCGGCGCATCGTCTCGAGCAGCACCGGATTGTCGGGCGAGGACTTGAGCTGCGACTGCCAGACTTCGCGCGCGCGGGCGCGCTCGCCCTTCGCCCACAGCACCTCGCCCAGGTGGGCCGCTATCTCCGGATCCGGTCGTTCGGCGAGCGCGTGCCGCAGGTAGTCCTCGGCCTGGTCCAGTTGCCCCATCCGGAATTGCGCCCATCCCATGCTGTCGAGGATGAACGGATCGTCCGGCGAGAGCTTGTGCGCCTTCTCGATCAGCGCCGCGCCCTCGGCGGTCCGCGACGTGCGGTCGACGAGCGTATAGCCAAGGGCGTTCAGCGCCTGCGCGTTGTCGGGATGAAGCTCGATCAGTCGCGAGAGCTGGGCCTCGACGACGTCGACCTTGTCGAGCTTTTCGGCGACCATCGCGCTGTCGTAGAGCAGGTCGGGCTCGTCCGGATGCTCGGTCAGCGCCTGCGTGAGCACCGCATAGGCGGCCGCGTTGTCGCCCGCCTCGCGCAGGAGCTGCGCCTCGGCCTGCCGCACCTGCACGCGCTGCTCGATCGTCACCGCCGGGAGGTCGGCCAGGAACTGCTTCGCTTCCGCGAGCTTGTTCTGCTTGCCGAGCATCGCCGCCGCGCGCAGCTTCGCGTACCACGCCCGCTCGCCGTCCGGCACCGCGCGATAGCGGTCGAACGCGAGGCCGTAGCGGCCCGTCTCCTCCGCGACCTGCGCGAGCCGGAGCTCGACGCCGCCGTCGTCCTCGTATTTCGCGTCCACGAGGTCCTGGAAGAGCTTCTCGGCCGCCGTCCAGTCCTTCATCTGGAACGCGAGCTCGGCGATCGCGAATTCGTAGACGCGGTTCTCCTTGTCCGCGGCCCAGAACTGCTCGAAGATCGCACGCGCCTCGGCAAAGCGCCGCTGCTGGACGTAGACCTCCGCGAGCGAGGCGCCCGCCGCCTTCGAGTCCGGGTGCGCGGCGAGATAGGCCACGAGGTAATCGATCGCCTCGGCCGGCGAGCGCTTGCCCAGGATCTCGCCCTTCAGCATCGCCGCCCGCTCCCAGCCCGGCTTCAGGAGCAGCGCGCGGTCGACTTCGCGCAGCGCGGTCGCCTGCGTCGACATGTCGGCGAGCCCCGTGTTGTACGCGGCGAGCGCGACGGCGAAGCGGGCCTCGGCGAGGTCGGGGTAAGGTTGCGCGACCGATTCGACGAGCTTGAACGTCGCGACCCGGTCGGATTCCTGCGCGAGGAGCCGGTTCAACTGGAGGAAAGCCTCGGACAGCGCTGCGGGCGAGGACGCCGCGTCCGCGAGCACCCGCTCGAGCTCGGCCTTGAGGTCGTTTCCGATCCCCGGCGTGTCGAATCCCTTGCCGCCCGAGCCGGTTGCGAGCGCAGCCAGGAGCTGCTTCGGGCGCTGCGCGGAAGGATCGATCTCGCTCCACAGCTTCGCCGATTCGACGCTGAGCGAGCGTGCCCTCGCGCCCACGGCGATTTCAGTGGCCCGCCGGGCGAGGCTCGCTTCGCGCGTCTCGCGCGCCGCTTCGAGGTAGGCGCGGGCCGCGAGCGCGGGCTCGCCGCGCTGGAGCGCGACGTCGCCCAACAGCACCCGGTACATGACATCCGCGGTGAGGCCGCCCGAACCCGAATCCGGCGGGGCCTTGGCGCCCTTTGCCGGTTCCTGCCCGGGAAATTGCGCCTGGGACGCAAGCGGCCAGGCAACCGCGAGCGCCACCGCGGCGGCGAGTCCGATGCGACGTAATTGAGCCAAGAGTGCCTTCCTGCGGTGTGCCGCACGCCGGCCAAGCGCTCGGAAGCGCGCCGGGAAGCCGGTCAGTCTAGGGTATATTCGGCGCCGCAACAAATGCGCCCGCCGCTTCGTTCGTCCGCCGCCCGATGCCGGAACTTCCCGAAGTCGAAACGACCCGCCGCGGGATCGCCCCGCTCGCCGTCGGGCATCGCGTGGCGGCCCTGACTATCTATGACCGGCGCCTGCGTTGGCCGGTTCCCGCCACGCTCGAACGCGAGCTGGCCGGCCGCAGGATCGACGCGATCGACCGACGAAGCAAGTACCTACTTTTTCGCGTCGGGCGGGACACGTTGCTGCTCCACCTCGGCATGACTGGCAGCCTGCGCGCATTCACGCGCGCGCCGCCGCGGGAGGCGCACGATCATTTCGATCTCGTCCTCGATTCCGGCGTCACGCTCCGCTACCGCGACCCGCGGCGCTTCGGCGCTCTCCTCTGGCTGCCGCCGCCGGCGGCGCGACATCCGCTGCTCGCATCGCTCGGCCCCGAGCCCTTCGATCCCTCCTGCGATGCGCACTACCTGTGGCACGCCACGCGGCGGCGGACTGCCGCGATCAAGCTCGGGCTCATGGACAATCGCCTCATCGTCGGCGTGGGGAACATCTACGCGAACGAGGCGCTCTTCCGCGCGGGCATCCGGCCCACCGTTCGCGCGAACCGGGTGTCGCTCGCCCGCTATGCGCGACTCGTGGACGCCGTCCGCGAGACGCTCGCCGACGCGATCGCCAAAGGCGGGTCGACGTTGCGCGATTACGTCGACAGCCGCGGGGAGCCCGGCTACTTCCAGCTGGAGTACCGCGTCTACGGTCGCGAGGAACAGCCCTGCCGGGTGTGCGGCACTGCAATAAAGTCAGTGCGGCTCGGGGGCCGCGCAACGATGTTCTGCCCGCGCTGCCAGCGGTAGCAGCCCGTTCTCGCGGCCCCTGTTTTCCTCCGTTCGGCACGGGAAATGCTTTCCGCCCTGTGCTAGATTTCCGATCCCGACCCGCCCCGATCATGCCGCCGGCCCGACCCGACAGCGTTGCCTCCCCCGCGCGCGAGCTCGCGGCCCGCTTCGAGGCGTACAGCGATTGGCGGCGGCGGCTGTCCGCCGGCATTTCGGGGCTGCACGACTGGCTCGCGCAGCAGGACCTGGCCGACGCTCAGATCGACCTCAAGGTCCAGCAGCTCTTGGAGCGCCTGCATCAGGACAAGCTCGTCGTCGCGTTCGTCGCCGAGTTCTCGCGCGGCAAGTCGGAACTCATCAACGCGATCTTCTTCGCCGACTTCGGCCAGCGCCTCCTGCCGTCGTCGGCCGGCCGCACGACGATGTGCCCGACCGAGCTCCTCTACGACGCCTCGCGCGCGCCGTCGATCCGCCTCCTGCCCATCGAGACGCGGCTCCGGGATGCCACGGTCGCCGAATTCAAGAACTATGCGGACGAGTGGGTGACGATTCCGCTCGACCTGTCCTCGGCGGACCGGATGAGCGAGGCGCTCGCACGCGTTTCGCAGGTCAAGCGCGTGCCGGTCGCCCTCGCCCGCAAGTACGGGCTCTACGAAGACGAGGACTTCCTCTCCGCGCTCGAGTCCGAGGGCGAAGGCGCGGTCGACATCCCGTGCTGGCGGCACGCGGTGATCAATTTCCCGCATCCGCTCCTGCAGCAGGGCCTCGTGATCCTCGATACGCCGGGTCTGAACGCGATCGGCACGGAGCCCGAGCTCACGCTCAACCTGCTGCCCAACGCCCACGCGGTGCTGTTCATCCTCGCTGCCGACGCGGGCGTCACGAAGACGGACCTCGAGGTATGGAACAAGCACCTGGCCGGCGAGGACGCCGCGACGCGCGCCGGCCGCATCGTCATCCTGAACAAGATCGACGGCCTCTGGGACGAGTTGCGCTCGGAGCGGGACGTCGACGCCGAGATCGGTCGCCAGGTCGTCTCGTCGGCGGAGCTCCTCGACATCCCGGCGGCGCAGGTCTTCGCGGTGTCGGCGCAGAAGGCGCTGCTCGCGAAGGTCAACGGCGACGACGCGCTGCTCGCGAAGAGCCGGCTGCCGGGGCTCGAGGGCGCGCTCTCGCGGAAGCTCATTCCCGCGAAGCGCGACATCGTCGGCGCCGCGACGCAGTCGGAGGTGAAGTCGCTCGCGGCCGGTGTGCGCGCGCTGCTCGACGCCCGCCAGAACGGCATCGCCGAGCAGCTGACCGAGCTCCGCGCGCTCCGCGGCAAGAACCAGGACGTGGTCGAGCACATGATGGACCGCGTGCGGCAGGAGAAGGAGCTCTTCGAGCGCGGCCTGCAGCGCTTCACCGCGCTCCGCACCGTGTTCTCGCAGCAGACGAACCGGCTCTTCGACGTGATCGGCCTCGACGCGCTCCGCGCGAACGCGAGCCGCACCCGCCGCCACATCGAAGGCAGCCCCTTCACCAAGGGCGTCCGCACTGCGATGAGCGAGTTCTTCGCGACGATCCGGCACGACTTCGACGAGGCCGGACGCCGGAGCGCCGAGATCCACGACATGATGCAGGCGATGTACGCGCGCTTCGCGAAGGAGCAGGGGCTCGAGCGCTACGCGCCCCCGCCGTTCTCGATGCTCAAGTACCAGAAGGAGGTCGACCGGCTCGAGCGCGCCTACAACCAGCACTTCAACACGCTGTGGAACATGGTCAGCAAGGCCAAGTTCGCGCTGATGAAGCGCTTCTTCGAGACGATCGCGTCGCGCGCGAAGCACGTCTACGACATCGCGAACCGCGATCTCGACAGCTGGCTCCGCGCGGTGATGTCGCCGCTCGAGACGCAGGTGAAGGAGCACCACCTGCAGCTCCGCCGGCGGCTCGAGAGCATCAAGCGGATCCATCGCGCGAGCGGCGAGCTCGAGGAGCGCGTCGCGGAGCTGGTGGCGCAGGAAGAAGCGCTTGGGGCGCAGGAGCATTCGCTCGCGCGCGAAGTCGCCGCGATCGACACCATCATCCGGAATCCGGACGGCCTGCCGCTCGCCGCGAACGCGTAGCGGCGCGAGCCGGAAAGCAGGGGGCCCGGCGCGCGAGTAGCGCGTGGGGATGCGACCGGGGCGAGTCGACGCAGCGGCCGACCCCCCGGCCTTGCGATTCGATCGATCGGATCGGAGGCCGCCGGCGACGTCAACCGGCGGCGTCCGTCGCCTTCGCCGCCGTCAGCGCTTCGTACTTGAGCCGGAGCGCCTCCTTCGACTCCACGTGCGCCGGATCCACGGGGATGCAGTCGACCGGACACACCTCGACGCACTGCGGCGTGTCGAAGTGGCCGACGCACTCGGTGCACTTCGCGGGATCGATCACGTAGATCTCGACGCCCTGCGAAATCGCCTCGTTCGGGCACTCGGGCTCGCAGACGTCGCAGTTGATGCACTCGTCGGTGATGATCAGCGCCATCGCAGGTCAGGTCCTGCTCTCCTGCGCGACCTTGGCCGCGAGGCGCTCGAGCACGCTCGGGTGCACGAACGACGACACGTCCCCGCCGAACTTGGCGATCTCGCGCACGATCGTGGCCGAAACGAACATGTACTGCTCGGAGGGGGTGAGAAAGAGAGTTTCGACCTCCGGATAGAGGTTCCGGTTCATCCCCGCCATCTGGAACTCGTACTCGAAGTCCGATGCGGCGCGCAGGCCCCGGAGGATCGCCCGCGACCCCTGCGCGTGCACGAAATCCATGAGCAGCGTGGAGAAGGCGGCGACCTCGACGTTGGGATACGGCGCGAGCACCTCCCGCGCCATCGCCACGCGCTCCTCCGCCGTGAAGAACGGCCGCTTCGATTCGCTGACCGCGACGCCTACGACGACGCGGTCGAACAGCCGTGCCGCGCGGCGGACGATGTCCTCGTGCCCGCGGGTCAGCGGGTCGAACGTGCCGGGATAGACCACTTTCAGCATGAATCGCGGGAGCCGGGCGCGGAAGAGGGGGCGGGGGCCGGGCCGGTCGCTTCGACGCGGGGGCCCGGACGGGCGAAAAGATGATAATGCACCTGCCCCGCCCTGTCGCTCCGGAACGCCGCGAGTCCCGGCGGCGGGGCGAGCGGCTTCCCTGCCTCGGCATAGAGGAACCCGCCCGCCGCAAGGCGCGCGGCGCAGGCCGGAAGGAGCCACGCCCAGGGGTCCTCGCGGAACGGCGGATCGCAGAAGACGACGTCGAACTCGCGCCGTTCCCGGTCGAGGTAAGCGCGCACGTCCGCCACGTGCGGCTCGAGTGCGCGCGCGCCGAGCGCCGCGCCGGCGGCGGCGATCGCATCGACCGACCCGCGGCGGGTATCGACGGCGACCGCGAGCGCGGCGCCGCGAGAAGCGGCCTCGAGCGAAAGCGCGCCCGAGCCGGCGTAGAGGTCGAGCGAGCGCCATCCGGTCAGGTCCTGACCGAGCCAGTTGAAGAGCGTCTCGCGGACACGGTCGGGCGTGGGACGCAGCCCTTCGATCGGCGGAAAGCGGACGAGGCGGCCGCGAAAGGCGCCGCCGATGATGCGGACGCGTTGGGCGCGTGGGCTGGGCACGGGATTCGAAGCGGCGGGCGGAACCGGCGGGCGTGAAGCCGGCTGAGTTGGCGGAGCCGGTAAAATAAAATTATAGCGACGCCGCGCGCCCCGCCTCGCGCGTCCCGTGTTCCTTCCTATGTTCGACCTCTTCAAACGCGACGACGACGGTCCGCGCAAGTCGTGGGGCGAGCGCCTCAAGGCCGGGCTTGCCCGCTCGCGCGAGAAGTTCGGCGGCGCGATCGCCGTGGCGCTCCGCGGGCATACGCTCGATGAGGAGACGCTCGAAGCGATCGAGACGGCGCTGATCACGTCCGACATGGGAGTCGCGGCGACCGAGACGGTGATCGGCGAGCTTCGCGCGCGCTGGAAGCGCTCGGGCGGCGAGGGCGAGCCCAGGACGATGCTCAAGAGCGTGCTCGTCGACCTCCTCGCGCCGCTCGAAAAGCCTTTCATCGTGGGTGCGGCGCGTCCCTTCGTGATCATGGTCGCCGGCGTCAACGGTGCCGGGAAGACGACGTCGATCGGCAAGCTCGCGAAATACCTGCAGGCGGAGGGCCTTTCAGTGCTGCTCGCCGCCGGCGACACGTTCCGCGCGGCCGCCCGCGAGCAGCTCTCGATCTGGGGGGAGCGCAACGGCGTTGCGGTGATCGCGCAGCAGGGCGGAGATGCCGCCGCCGTCGTGTTCGACGCAATCGGCGCGGCGAAGGCGCGCGGCACGGACGTCGTGCTCGCTGACACTGCGGGCCGCCTCCCGACCCAGCTGCACCTCATGGAGGAGATCCGGAAGGTGCAGCGGGTGATCCGGAAGGCCGACCCGTCGGCCCCGCACGAGACGCTGCTCGTCCTCGACGCGAACACGGGTCAGAACGCCCTTGCCCAGGTGCGGGCGTTCGACGCGGCGCTCGGACTCACCGGCCTCATCCTGACCAAGCTCGACGGCACCGCGAAGGGGGGCATCGTGGCGGCGATCGCGCGCGAGCACCCGATCCCGGTTCGCTTTCTCGGGGTTGGCGAGACGGTTGACGACATGAAGCCGTTTGTCGCGGCGGACTTCGTCGACGCCTTGGTGGGCTAGGAGCCCGTCGGACTTGTTTTCGCGCATGCGACGGCGGCGATCCGGGCCCATTTCAAGGCGCGAGCCCGAAGCCCTACCGGGCGTACGGCGAGGGCGAGTAACGCAGAAGTGCGCCCGGAGCGCCCCGTCCCTTCGGGTTGCCGCGCCAAAAGCGCGTCTGCTTCGTTGCTCGGCTCGCCGATATTCCCGATATCGGCTTCGCCGCCCGCCTCGCATCCCGCGCTTTTGGCGCGGCAACGCATACGTGAAAGCAAGTCCGACAGGCTCCTAGGCGGCGCCCAGGCGAGTCCCACGCCGAGTCGGCCGGCAGCACGTGGGTAAGTGGCCACTATCGAGGCGCTGCCAAGCTGGCATCCCTGGCTCGGCCACTAACCGTGCCTCTACCGGAACCGGTTATACCCGAGTGGAATGCTCGGGAACTTTCCGGGGTCTTAGCACTCCTATCAGGCGAGTGCTAAGATTGGCAGGGGCGGACGGTCCGCCCAGGCCGTAACCGAGGAGACCGAAAGGATGACTGGAACCGCGTTGGCATTCCCCACCCCATCGTCGCTGGGGAGCCTGGATCACTACATTCAGGCCGTCAACCGCTTTCCGCTGTTGAGCGCCGAGCAGGAAGTGGCCCTGGGGCGGCGGCTGCGCCGGGACGACGACCTCGAGGCGGCGCGCGGGCTCGTGCTCTCGCACCTCCGGCTCGTCGTCGCGGTGAGCCGCCAGTACCTGGGGTACGGTCTCCCGCAGGCCGACCTGATCCAGGAAGGCAACGTCGGGCTCATGAAGGCCGTCCGCCGGTTCGACCCCGAACGCGGGGTACGGCTCGTGTCGTTCGCGCTGCACTGGATCCGGGCCGAGATCCACGAATACATCCTGCGCAATTGGCGGCTCGTGAAAGTCGCGACGACCAAGGCGCAGCGCAAGCTGTTCTTCAACCTGCGCGGGATGAAGAAGACGACGGCAGCCCTCTCCCCCGGCGAGGCGCGGGCGATCGCGCAGGAGCTCGGCGTGAAGCCCGAGGAAGTGGTCGAGATGGAGACGCGCCTCTCGGGCCGCGACATCGCGCTCGACCCGCAGCCCGACGAGGAAGGCTCGGCGGCGACGCCGATCAGCTGGCTCTCCGACCACGAGGACGAGCCGGCGCAGATCCTGGAGCGCGCCGAGACCGCGAGGAACCGCTCCGCCGGCCTCTCGCGGGCACTCGCGAAGCTCGACGACCGCAGCCGGAGGATCATCGAGGCGCGGTGGCTCCGGGAGGAGGATCCCGCGACGCTGCAGGACCTGGCCGATGAGTACGGTGTGTCGGCCGAGCGGATCCGTCAGATCGAGAGCAAGGCATTGAAGTCGATGAAGGCGCAGATCGCGGTCGACTGAGCGCGACTTCGCGCGAAGACATCGCGCCGGCGGCCCGCAGGGTCGCCGGCGTTTTTTTCTTGCCGGCAGCGGCCCCTGAGCCTTGCGTCGTCCCGCGCACCGCCCGCGGCGAGCGGGTCATGCGCGGCCGCCTACAGCTCGACCTGAGTGCCGAGCTCGACGACGCGGTTCGTCGGGACGTGGAAGAAGTCGGTCGCCTTGACCGCCATCTTCGACATTGCGACGAAGAGCCGCTCGCGCCACAGCGCCATCCCCGGGCCGACCACCGGGATCAGCGTCTCGCGCGAGACGAAAAACGACGTGTCCATCGTGTCGAACTCGAGCCCACGGCTCGCACATTGCTCGAGGAGCACCGGCACGTCCGGTTCCTCGGTGAAGCCGTACCACGCATCGAGCGAAAAGAAGGCGACGCCCAGGTCGCGGATCTCTATCCGTTCGGCGTCGCTGACGCGGGGAATCTCCTGCGTGTGGACGGTGAGGAACACGACGCGATCGTGGAGCACCTTGTTGTGCTTGAGGTTGTGCAGGAGCGCGTGCGGCACGCGGTCGGCGGTCGAGGTGAGGAAGATGGCGGTGCCCGGCACTCGCGGGGGCGGGCTCGCCGCGATGCTCTCGATGAACACCGGCAGCGGCATCGAGTCCTGGCTCAGCCGCTCCATCAGGAGCGCGCGGCCGCGCTTCCACGTCGTCAGCAGCGTGAACGCGGTGCCGCCGATCAGGAGCGTGAACCAGCCGCCGTCGGGGACCTTGAGCGAGTTCGACGAGAGGAACGCGACGTCGATCGCGAGGAGCGGCAGCGCGACGGCGAGCGCCACCGTCCTTGGCCAACGCCAGATCCGGCGCATGACCACGAAGATAAGCACGGAGTCGATCATCATCGCGAGCGTGACGGCAATCCCGTAGGCACCGCCCAGGTTGTCCGAGCTCCGGAAGCCGAGGACAAGCAATGTGACGGCGATGAAGAGCGTCCAGTTGACGAACGGCACGTAGATCTGACCGATCTGCCGCTCGGAGGTGTGAAGAAGCCTGATCCGCGGGCAGTACCCCATCTGGATCGCCGCGCGCGTGAGCGAGAACGCGCCCGAGATCACCGCCTGCGACGCGATCACCGCCGCGCACGTCGCGAGGACCACGAGCGGCAGCAGCGCCCACTGGGGCGCGAGCAGGTAGAACGGATTCTTGATCGCCGTCGGGTCGGCGAGCAGCAGCGCCCCCTGTCCGAAGTAGTTGATGACGAGCGCCGGCATCACGAACGCGAGCCAGGCCCGGCGGATCGGCGCGGCGCCGAAGTGGCCCATGTCGGCGTAGAGCGCCTCCGTTCCGGTGACGGCGAGGACCACGGCGCCGAGCGCGAGAAACGCGATCCGCGGCGTCGCGGCGATGAACGAGAGGGCGCGTGCGGGGTTGATCGCCCCGAGCACGTCCGGATTGCGCGCGATCTCGAGCATTCCCAGGACGGCGAGCACGCTGAACCAGAGCGCCATCACCGGGCCGAACAGGATGCCGACGCTCGCCGTGCCGCGCCGCTGGATGGCGAACAACGCGACGACGATGACGAGGGTGATCGGAACGACGAACGGATGGAGCGCGGGGGCCACCACCTCGAGCCCCTCGACGGCGCCCAGGACCGAGATCGCGGGCGTGATCATGCCATCTCCGTAGAACATCGCGGCACCGAGGATGCCGAGGCCGACGAGCCACCAGCGCCGTCGTGTCTCCCGCGCGAGGCCGCTCGAGACAAGCGCGGTGAGCGCGAGGATTCCGCCCTCGCCCCGGTTGTCGGCGCGCATGATCAGCGTGACGTACTTGAGCGTGACCACGATCACGAGCGACCAGAAGATGATCGACAGGATGCCGAATACGTTCTCGGGCGCGAGCGAGAGCTGGTGGGTGCCGGTGAAGCACTGGCGGAGCGTGTAGAGCGGCGAGGTGCCGATATCGCCGTAGACGACACCGATGGCGCCGATGACGAGCGGCGCCATGCGCTTGGGCGTGCCGGCGGCGACGCTCATCGTTGTGTCGGCCCGGGCTGCGGCCGCGCGGGTCAGCCGCTGTCGGCGCCGGAGGCGCCGGGGTCTTCCCCGCGGCGCGCGAAGCGGATGTTGAGCTGCTTCAGCTTGCGGTAGAGGTGTGTCCGCTCGAGCCCGGCCTTGTCGGCGACGCGGCTCATGTTGCTCTGCTCGCGGCCCAGGAGCTGCTCGAAGTAGATCCGCTCGAACGCTTCCCGCGCCTCCCGCAGCGGCAGCTCGAAGAAGCGCGCGGTGATCTCCGGCGCGACCGCCTGGTTCACGGCGGCGGCTTCGCCGAGCAGGCGCTTCACGTGGTCCGGCGTGATCTCGCCGGCGCCCGCATTGAGTGCGAGGTTCGCCACGACGTTCTGGAGATGGTCGACGTTGCCGGGCCAGTACGCGTTGGCGAGCGCCGACACCGCCGCGGCCGGCAGCGAAGCGGCCCGCGCAGGGCCCCGCTCCGCGTCCCTCTGCGCGGCCGTGATGTCGCGCCAGAAGCGCTCGACCAGGGCCGGGATGTCCTCGCGGCGCGAGCGGAGCGGCGGCAGCAGCACGGCGCCGATCGATAGCGCCGCGAGCAGCGCAGGATCGAACCGGCCCTCGGCGGCGAGATTGCCGAGCGGTTCGGCGCTCGTGCAGACGAGCGTCACGTTCGCGCGCTCGAGCTTGGGCAGCAGGAACGCAAGCCCTTTCTGCTCGGCCTTCGCGTACTGTCCGATCTCCGCGCAGTAGAGCGAGCCCTCGCGCGCCTCGTCGAGCACGGCGAGCGGGTTGGCGGCGAGCCGCGAGCCCGACGACAGCGCGAGCCAGACCGCATCGGGCTGCTGGAGCGCGCGCGCGGCCGCCTCGTGGCCGGTTCCGGGCTCGCCCAGGAGCAGGATGGGCTTCTTCGTCGCGATCAGCTGCTCGATCGCGCGCTCGGCGTCGCGCACCGCGGCGCTCGCGCCGAGCGCGGCGAGGGAGACGCGCCGCGGCTCCTTCGCGAGCGTCGTCTTGAGCGCGCGGGCGACGGTGCCCAAGAGCTTCTGCAGGCCGACGGGCTTTTCCAGGAAGTCGAACGCGCCGATCTTCGTCGCCTCGACTGCGGTCTCGATCGTCCCGTGCCCCGACATCATCACGACCGGCATCGTGAGCTGGCCCGAGGCCGCCCACTCGCGGAGCAGCGTGACGCCGTCCGTGTCGGGCATCCAGATGTCGAGCAGCACCAGTGCCGGCTGCTGCCTCGAACGGTAGGCGCGGGCCTCGGTCGCGTTCTCGGCGACCGAGACGCGATAACCCTCGTCCTGCAGGATCTCGGAGAGGAGCTCGCGGATGCCGACTTCGTCGTCGACGATCAGGATGTCGTTCGCTGGGACCATTCCGGGGCCTATCCTACGCTCCCGCTCGCGGCGCGCGGGAACACGATGGTCACGCGGGCGCCGTGCGGCTCCCGGTTGGCGATCTCGACGCGGCCGCCGTGCTCGTCGACGATCTTCCGCACGATCGCGAGGCCCAGGCCGGTGCCCTTGGCCTTGGTCGTCACGTAGGGCTCGAACGCGCGATGGAGCACGTCGTCCGAAAACCCGGTGCCCGCGTCTTCGAACACGAGCGCCACCTCGCCGCCGCGGGGCTCGAGCGCGATCGCGTAGCGCGGGTCGTCGGCGTCGGCCTGGGCATCGATCGCGTTCTGAATGAGGTTGTGCAGCACCTGGCGCAGGCGGGTCGGTTCGCCCTGGATGACGGCGGGCGCGGGAGGCAGCGAGAGGGAGACACGCGGGCGCAGATTGTCGTACAACGCGAGCACGTCCTGCAAGAGCGCGCCCGCGTCGACCGGCTGCATCGTCCCGGGGCGCGGCTGCCGCGCGTAGATCGCGAAGTCGTCGACCATGTGCTTCATCGCCGCGACCTGCGCGATGATCGTCTGCGCGCCACGCTTGAGCGTCTCCTGGTCCGCGCCGTCGAGCTTCGGCGCGAGCTTCACCGCGAGGCGCTCGGCCGAGAGCTGGATCGGCGTCAGCGGATTCTTGACCTCGTGCGCGAGCCGGCGCGCGACTTCGCCCCACGCGGCGTCGCGCTGCGCCTGCACGAGGTCGGTCACGTCGTCGAACACGACGACGTAGCCGGCGACCGGCGTCACCGGCAGCCGCGAGCCGCGCATCAGCAGCACCCGCGTCAGGCTCGCCACGGTGAGCTCCGCCTGCCGCTGCCACTGCCCTTCGCGGCTGCCGCGGAAGCCCTCGGCGACGAGCGCCGCGAACGGCGCGAGCGCGGGCAGCCGGCCGCCCCACTCGCCCAACGGCAGTCCGTAGAGATCCGCGAGCGGCTGCTGCAGGATCACCGCGGCGCTCGCGTTGGCCGTGCGCAGCCGATGGCCGTCGTCGAACGCGAGCACGCCGGCAGACAGGTTGCCGAGGATGCTCTCGAGGTACGCGCGCGTCGTCTCCGTCGCCCGGCGCGACTCTTCCGTCTTCTCCTGCGCGTCGGCGAGCTGCGCCGTCATCGTGTTGAACGATTCGGTGAGCACGCCGAGCTCGTCGCGCGAGGTGACGGGCTGCCGGCGCGAGAAGTCGCCCTGGGCGACGGCGCGCGTGCCCTCGGCGAGCAAGCCGAGCGGCTCCGCGAACCGCTCGGACAGCACGACGGCGAGCCCGAGCGCCGTCGTGAGCGCGAGGAGCAAGGTCAGCGTCAGCGTGATCGCGTAGAGACGCTTCAGCGAAGCACGCGTGAAGGCGATCTCCTGGTAGTCGCGCGCGCCGGCCTGCACCTTGTCGACGTCCTGCGCGAGCGATTTCGGCACCGGCTCCACGACTTGGAGCACCTTGAGCGGTTCGAGCCGGTCCTCGCTGTTGACGGGCGTCACCACGCGAAGGAGGAGCGTGCCGTCGCTCGCCTGCTCGATGCCGGTGCTCGTCTGCTGGAGACGCGCGCGGCGCAGCGCCTGCGGCCCCGGGGGATCGGGCGGCGTCGTGGCGCCGCCCACGCCGCCGACGGCGAGCAACCCGCCCGCCGACGTGAAGAGCGCGGCTTCGTGTGCGCCGGCCTGCTCCGCGGCGCGGATGAGCCGCGCGGGCATGCTGCTCGATCCCGGTTCGCTCAGGACGAGCGCGATCTGGCCCGCCTTGTTGGTGGTCTCCCGCAAGAGGAAATCGAGGGCGCCGCGGCCGAGATTGAGGCCGCCTTCGAGCGCGCGGTCGACCCGGACGTCGAACCAGCTTTCGATGCTCTTGCCCAGGAACTGCACGGATACGGCGTAGACGAGGGCGCCGGGCAGCCCCGCGACGAGAGCGAACAGGAGCACGAGCCTGAGCGCGAGGCGCGAGCCCCACACTCCGGCCTTCAGGTTCCGCCACAGGCGCCACAGCTGCACGCCGACGAGGACCATGAGCAGCACGACGAGCGCGCCGTTCAGGACGAGCAGCAGGTCGTAGCGGCGCGCGAAGAGCTCGGTGTTCGCGGAGGCCGTCGCCAGGAGGAACATCGAGATCGCGGCGAGACAGGCGAAGACGAGCAGCAGCCACCGGATGCCGCGCGAGGGGATGAGCCTGCTCATCGGCCGGTCCCTCCGTGCGGCCTCGCGCCCCGGCGCCCGGCCCGCGGCGGCGCTCCCGGCTGGGCGGCGGTCACGGCGTGTAGCTCCACCGGTGCCAGTCGGACTGCAGCGTCCACTCGCGCGAGGCCAGCGCGCTCATCTGGAACGGCTTCGGCAGCTGGTTCACGTCGAGACGCAACCTGAGCGCGGCTTCGTAGCGGGTGCCCTTCGCGAGCTGGTCGGGCCGCGCGACTTCGCGCGCGTTGACCCGCGAGAGGAAGCGCTCCACCTCGTCGAGCCCGTCGAACGTCTGCCCGAGGAGGCCGCTCGCGATCCGGTATTGGCGCGTGAGCGCGTTGTACGAGACCCGATACTGCGTCGTCGCCGTGAGCACCTTCTCGTCGAGCCAGTACCAGCGCGGGCGCGAGAGCTCGAACTCGAGCAGGAAATAGAGCGGTACCCCCTTCTGCAGCGCCTCGTCGAGCGTCGAGTTGAGCGACAAGTCGAACTCCGCGTTCAGGTAGTAGCCGTCCTCCTCGGCGTGGAGCTCGGCCGACTTGACGATGATCGTGTCGGCGCCCGCCGTGGCCGCGACGAACGCCGCAACGACGCACACGAGCGCACAGAGCGCGCGTCGCAGCGCCCGCGCGAGCGGCAACGGAAGCGCGGAGCCGGGAACGACGGGGATTTCGGGCGGCGGGACGGACATCGGCGCGGATCCGGATGCTGTACCCCTTGAGGGGCAGGCGCCTCTGCCGCCGGGCGCCGGGTCAGGCCTTGCCGAGCAACGCGTAGAAGAAGCCGTCCTGATTGTGGCCCGCCCCCGGGAGCGAAGGCAAGAGTTGCCCGCCGCGCGCCGCGACTTCGGGTGCGAAGGTGAGGGTTTCGCGCAACGCGTCCGCGTGGGCAGCGGTGAACGCGGCGACCTGCGCCTCGTTCTCCTCGGCGAAGATCGAGCACGTCGCGTAGAGCATGCGGCCGCCTGCGCGAAGGCATGGCCACAGCGCGGTGAGGAGCCGCGCCTGCTGCCGGGCGAACGCGGCCACATCGGTTTCGCGACGCAACCACTTCACGTCGGGATGACGGCGCACGACGCCCGACGCCGTGCACGGCACATCCGCGAGAATGAGATCGAACGGGCGGCCGTCCCACCAATCCGCGGGTTGGCCCGCGTCGCCTTCGACGACCGTCACGCGCGCCTCGCCGTGAGGGAGCCGCGCGAGATTCTCGCGCACGCGTGCGAGCCGCGCGCCGTCGCCGTCGAGCGCGACGATCTCGACATCCGCGAGCTCGGCGAGATGCGTCGTCTTGCCGCCCGGCGCGGCACACGCGTCGAGCACGCGCATCCCGCGCTCGGGACGGAGCAGCGGTGCCGCGAGCTGCGCGCCCAGGTCCTGCACCGAGAATGCGCCTTCGGCGAAGCCCGGCAGCTCCGCCACCGGTCGCGGCGCCGCGACGACGAGCCCGGCGGCGCCCGCCGGCGCGGCGTCGATCCCGGCTTCGGCAAGCCGCGCGACGAGCGCATCGCGCACGATGACCCTGGCGTTCGCGCGGAGCGCGAGAGGCGGCCGTTCGTTGCCGGCCGCGAGCATCGCCTCCCAGTCGTCCGGATGGTCGCGCCGAACGCGATCGATCCACCAGCGCGAATGCGACCATCGCGCGACCGGATCCTCGCGCACCGCCGCGTCGAGCGTCTCGCGCTCGCGCAGGTAACGCCGCAGGAGCGCGTTGACGAGCGCCTTCGCCGCGGGCCGCGTGAGCGTTGCCGCGGCGTCGACGGCGTAATCGACGACCGCGAACGGCGGCGCCCGCGTGTGCGCGATCTGGTAGAGCGCGACGCCGATGAGGCATGGCAGTACCGCATCGGTGAGCGGACGGTTCACGAGGCGGCGAACCAGCGCGTCGAGCGTTCCCCAGTGACGCAGCGTCCCGTACGCCAACTCGTGGACGAGCGCGGCGCGCCGGCCGGCGCCGCCGGGCGAAGTCGTCGTCGCGAGGGCCGCGCCGAGCGAGCGTCCGTCGAGCACGGCGCGAACGACCGTTGCCGCCTGCCTCTGGGCTTCCTGCACCGGCCGCTCCGCTCAGCGCGATGGCGCGAAGGTGTCGCCGACGGCGACGCCTCGTCCGGCCACGAACGCCGCGGCCGTCATCGCGCGCCCCCCGGCGGGCTGCAGCTCGACGATCCGCAGCGCTCCCTCGCCGCACGCGACGACGATTCCCGGGGCGCCCGCCGCCACGACTTCGCCGGGCCGCGCCGCCGGCTCGCTCACCGCCAACGCCTCTGCGCGCCGCATCCGGATCGACCGCGCGCCGAGCATCGACGTCGCGCCGGGCGCAGGATCGAATGCACGGATGCGCCGCGCGATCGCACACGCGCTCGCGGTCCAGTCGATCGCGGCTTCCGTTTTTGCGAGCTTCGGCGCGTAGGTCGCGCCCGCTTCGGGCTGCGGGAGCGCGGGGAGCGCGCCGACATCACGGAGGCGACCGAGCGCGGCCACGATCGCCGCGGCGCCGGTCGCCGCGAGCCGACTGGTGAGAGTTCCGCCGGTGTCGTCGTCCGCGATCGGCACGCGGATCCGTTCGATGACGGGCCCCGTGTCGACGCCCGCGTCCATCTGCATGAGCGAGATCCCCGTTTCGCGGTCGCCTTCGAGGATCGCCCGCTCGATCGGCGCCGCGCCCCGCCACCGCGGGAGGAGCGACGCGTGGATGTTGATGCAGCCGTGCCGCGGCCATTCGAGCACTGCGGGCGGCAGGATCAAGCCGTACGCGGCCACGACGAGCACGTCGAGCGGATGGGCAACGATCGAGGCGCGCGCTTCCGGCGTCCGCAACGTCGCCGGTTGCAGGACGGGGATCCCGCGGGCGCCGGCCTCCGCCTTCACCGGAGACGGCAGGACGCGAAGCCCCCGGCCCTGCGGGCGGTCGGGGCGGGTCAGGACCAACGGGACGTCGAACCCCGCATCGGCGATCCCGGCTAGCGCCGTGGCCGCGAAGCCGGGCGTTCCCGCAAAGCCGACGCGCATCGCGGCGCGCGCGCCTAACCGGCGAGGCGCTGCTTCTTCCGGGCCCGCGCCGTGAGCCGCGCCCGCTTCAACGGCGAGAGGTGGTCGACGAAAACCCTGCCGACCAGGTGATCCATCTCGTGCTGGATGCACACCGCAAGCAGGCCGTCGGCATCGAGCTCGAAGGGCTCGCCGTCCTCGTTCAGCGCACGCACGCGGATCGCCGCGGCGCGGATGACCTTGTCGTAGTAGCCCGGGACGGACAGGCAGCCCTCCTCGTGCTCGGCCTCGCCTTCCGCGCTCAGGAGCTCCGGGTTGATGAAGACGCGCAGCTCGTCCCGGGCTTCCGAGACGTCCATCACGATGACCCGCTTGTGGACGTCGACCTGCGTCGCCGCGAGCCCGATCCCGGGGGCCGCGTACATGGTCTCCGCCATGTCGCGGACCAGCTTCCGGATCTCCGGCGTCACCGCGGCGACCGGCGCCGCGACTTTCCGCAGGCGGGGGTCCGGAAACTCGAGGATCGGCAGGAGGGCCATGGCTGGCTAGCGTCGTCGTGGAGGCGGCCGCCGGAGAACCAATGTTGCAACACCTTGGCCGTCCGGCGGGGTCGGCCGTCGGGCCGACTTGCAAAATGCAGACTCGGGATGCAGAATCTGCCCTAACCCCTTATTTTGCGGCGCTTTAGGACGATAGCAAGCCCCGCCCCATCCGGAAGAGGCTTTATGCGTCAGAAGTTTAGCACACCGCAATCCGCGGTCGCGGCACTGGCCGCGATGATCGTTCTCGGCACCGCCCCGGTCCGAGCCGACGAACTCGTCGTCAAGCAGCCGGTCGCCGACCGCTACACGGTGCAGAAAGGCGACACCCTGTGGGGGATAGCCGGCCGCTACCTCAAGGATCCCTGGCGCTGGCCGGAGATCTGGCGGCTCAACCGCGACCAGATTCGCAATCCCCATCGCATCTACCCGGGCGACGTCATCGTGCTCGACAAGGCGGCGGACGGCCAGTGGCGGCTTTCGGTGGCCGAGTCGACGCGCGTCTCGCCGACCGTGCGGGTCACGCCGATCGACACCGAGGCGATCCCCTCGGTTCCCCCGGGCGACATCGAGCCGTACCTCACTTGGCCGCTCGTCACCGGCGAGGAAGGACTCGCGAACGCCGCGGAGATCGTCGCGGGGCGCGGCGGCGAGCGCGTCATCCGCGGCGACGGCGACGTCGTGTACGCCACGGGCATCGACCCGAAGGGCGGCACGATCTGGCGCCTCTACCGCGCCGGCCCCACCTATACGTCGCCCACGACCGGCGAGGTGCTGGGCTACGAGCAGCATTACCTCGGCACCGCGCGCGCCGAGCGCTTCGATACCGTGTCGACGCTGCGCATCACGATGGCGCGCGAGGAGATCCAGGTGGGCGACCGGCTCGTTCCGGCGCCCCCCGAGCAGGTCGTCAATTACGCGCCGCACCCGCCGGATCACCCCGTCGACGGCCAGATCCTGCGCTTGAACAACGACGCGGCGGAGGCCGGGCGCGGCTGGGTGGTCACGATCGACCAGGGCCAGGCCGACGGCCTCGATGTCGGGACGGTCCTCGCGATCTACAAGACCGTCGACCCGATCCCGGACCCGCGGGGCCCGACCGGGCCATGGCTCATCTGGCGATGGCTCGACCCGACGACGTTCTACCGGCCCGATGCGTTCGTCGAAATTCCCGACGAGCGCGTGGGCCTCGCGTTCGTCTTCCGCGTGTTCGACCGCGTGTCCTACGCCCTCGTCCTCAACACCTCGGACCCGGTCGAAGTCGGCGACTACGTCCGGAAACCCTGAGCGCCCGCTCGCTCGGCCCGCCGCTGTAGGACGGCGGCCGCCCCCCATGAAAGTGGATGCGCGCACGCTGGCGTGGATCAGGCTCCAGGTCAGCGGAGTCGGCCCCCGACCGCAGGCCGAACTCCTGCGCGCGTTCGGCAGTCCCGAGGCGGTCGTCGCGGCGACGCCGGCCGAGCGGCGCAAGGTGGTCGGCGCCGCGGCGACCCCGCTCGACCACGGCGCCGACGCCGCACGGCTCGAGACGGCGCTCGGATGGCTCGAAAACGACGCGCACGGCATCGTCGCGCTCGACGACGCCGACTATCCGGCCTGCCTTCTCGAGCTCGCCGATCCGCCGCCCGTCCTCTACTGCATGGGCCGGCGCGCGCTCTTGGGCCAGCCCGCGCTCGCGATCGTGGGCAGCCGCAACGCGACGCCGCAGGGCGCAGCGGACGCCCGCGCCTTCGCGCGCGCGCTGGCCGACGCCGGACTCACGATCGTGAGCGGACTCGCGCTCGGCATCGACGCCGCCGCGCATCGCGGCGCGCTCGAGGGGGAAGGCAGCAGCATCGCCGTCATCGGCACCGGCCCGGATCGTGTCTACCCGGCGGAGCACCGGGGGCTCGCGCACGACCTCGCGCGAAACGGCCTCATCGTTTCCGAGTTCGCCCCCGGGACACCCCCGTTGCCGCAGAACTTTCCGCGCCGCAATCGCGTCGTCAGCGGACTCGCACGCGGCGTGCTCGTGATCGAGGCAACGCTGTCGTCGGGCTCGCTCATCACCGCGCGCTTCGCCGCGGAGCAGGGGCGGGAAGTCTTCGCGGTGCCTGGCTCGATCCATTCACCGTTCTCGAAAGGCTGCCATCGGCTCCTGCGCGAAGGCGCGAAACTGGTCGAGACCGCGGCGGACGTGCTCTGCGAACTCCGGCTCCCGGTGCGCGCGCCGCCCGCCGCGACCTCCGACACGGCGACCTCCGGCGAGGAGCTCACCGCCGACGAGCACGCGGTGATCGCCGCGATGGGCCATGCGCCGGCCGGCGTCGACGCGCTCGCCGCGCGGAGCGGACTCGCGGCGGAAGCGGTGGCGGCAGCGCTGGTCGCGCTCGAGCTCGTGGGCCGCGCGTCACCCCTGCCCGGCGGGCTCTGGCAGCCGCGGGCGTAGCCGCCCTCGCGTCGCGCGCGTTGCACACGCGTGCGAGCGCGCGTACGCGCGCGGGCGCGTTGGCCCTGCTCGGCCGAATGTCTTCTTGCTCTCGCCGCGGCGACTTCGGTACTATCTGCCGCTCTTCGCGCCCGGCTCCATGTCGAAATCACTGATCATCGCCGAGAAACCGTCCGTCGCCGCGGATATCGCGCGCGCGCTCGGCGGCTTCGCGCGCCACGGCGACTATTTCGAGAGCGACCGGCACGTCCTCTCCTCGGCGGTGGGCCATCTGCTCGAGATCGGCATGCCGGAAGAGGAGGAAGTGAAGCGCGGCAAATGGACGTTCGCGCACCTGCCGGCAATCCCGTCCAAGTTCGCGCTGAACCCGATCGAGAAGAACGCGAGCCGTCTCAACGTGCTGCTCAAGCTGATCCGGCGCAAGGACGTGACGAAGCTCGTCAACGCGTGCGATGCGGGCCGCGAGGGCGAGCTCATCTTCCGCAACATCGTCCAGTACGCGAAGACGCCGAAGCCGGTGGAGCGGTTGTGGCTGCAGTCGATGACGACCGCCGCGATCCGCGACGCGTTCGGCGCCCTCCGCCCGGACGCGGCGATGCGTCCGCTCGCCGACGCCGCCGTCTGCCGCTCGGAGTCGGACTGGCTCGTCGGCATCAACGGCACGCGGGCGATGACCGCGTTCAATTCGAAGTCCGGCGGCTTCCATCTCACCACCGTCGGCCGCGTGCAGACGCCGACCCTCGCGATCATCACCGAGCGCGAGGAGAAGATCCGCGCGTTCGTCCCGCGGAAGTACTGGGAGGTCGTCGCCACCTTCCGCGCGAGCGGCGGGATCTACTCGGGCCGCTGGTTCGACGAGACGTGGAAGAAGCGGGACGACGACCCCGACGCGCGCGCCGAGCGGCTGTGGGACGAGGCGCGCGCCGCCGCGCTGGTCGCGAAGTGCGCCGGGCAGCCGGGGACCGTGACCGAGGAATCGAAGCCTTCGACGCAGGGCGCGCCGCTCCTCTACGACCTGACGAGCCTGCAGCGCGAGGCGAACGGCCGGTTCGGGCTCTCGGCGCGCACGACGCTCTCGCTCGCGCAGTCGCTCTACGAAAAGCACAAGGCGCTCACCTATCCCCGCACCGATTCGCGCGCGCTGCCCGAGGACTATCTCGGGACCGTGAAGGCGACGATGGAGGCGCTGGTCGACGCCCCGGCCTACGGCGCGTTCGCGGCGCAGGTCCTGCGGCAGAAGTGGGTGAAGCCCAACAAACGGATCTTCGACAATTCGAAGGTATCCGACCACTTCGCCATCATTCCGACGCTGCAGCGGCCGAAGCACCTGAACGAGCTCGAGGCGAAGCTCTACGACTTCGTCGTCAAGCGCTTCCTGGCGGCCTTCTTTCCGCCGGCCGAATTCCTGGTCACGACGCGGGTCACGCGGGTCGCCGCCGAGCCCTTCAAGTCCGAAGGCAAGGTCCTCGTCAACCCGGGCTGGCTCGCCGTCTACGGCAAGGAGGCGCAAGGCGAGGAGGGCACGCTCGCGCCGGTGAAGGCGGGCGAGACGGTCGCGACCGACAACGTCGAGGCGGTGGCGGGCGTCACGCGTCCGCCGCCGCGGTTGACCGAAGCCACGCTCCTCTCGGCGATGGAGGGCGCGGGCAAGCTGATCGACGACGAGGAGTTGCGCGAAGCGATGCGCGAGAAGGGGCTCGGGACCCCCGCGACGCGCGCGCAGATCATCGAAGGGCTGATCGCCGAGAAGTACATCCTGCGCGAAGGCAAGGAGCTCGTGCCGACGGCGAAAGCGTTCCAGCTGATGACGCTCCTCCACGGCCTCGACGTGAAGGAGCTCTTCTCGCCCGAGCTCACCGCGGAATGGGAGCACAAGCTCGCGCAGATGGAGCACGGCCGCCTCGCGCGCGCCGCGTTCATGCGCGAGATCGTCGCGATGACGAAGCACATCGTCGGCCGGGCGAAAGCGCACGAGAACGACACGATCGACGTGGACTTCGGGACGCTCGCGGCGCGCTGCCCCAAGTGCGGCGGCGAGGTCCACGAGAAGTACAAGAAGTTCCAGTGCGAGCGCTGCGACTTCGGCTTCTGGAAGATCATGGGCGGCCGGCAGCTCGAGCTCGCCGAGGCCGACACGCTGCTCCGCGAGAAGCGCGTCGGACCGCTCGAAGGCTTCCGGAGCCGGCTCGGACGCCCATTCACGGCGGCGTTGAAGCTGACCGACGCGAACGAGGTCGCATTCGACTTTGGCGACGGTGCCGGCGACGACGACGCGGCTGCGCCGGACTTCAGCGGCCAGGAGCCGCTGGGCGCGTGCCCGAAATGCGGGAAGCGCGTGTTCGAGCTGCCGCAGGCCTACGTCTGCGAGGATGCGGTCGGGCCCGACAAGCACTGCGACTTCCGCTCCGGCCGCGTGATCCTGCAGCGTCCCGTCGAACGCGCCCAGATGCAGAAGCTCCTCGCGACGGGCAAGACGGATCTCCTGCAGTTCGTCTCCGCGCGCACGCGCCGGCCGTTCTCGGCGTTCCTCGTCCGCCAGCCCGACGGCAAGATCGGGTTCGAATTCGAGGCGCGCGATCCGGCCAAGGCCGGCGCACGGCGTGGCGCGCGCGGCGCTCCCGCGGCGTTGCGCGTGCTGGGCAAGCATCCGAAGGACGGGCAGCCGGTGGAGCTCTTCGCGGGCCGCTACGGCCCCTACGTCAAGCATGGCGACGTGAACGCGACGGTGCGCGACCGCGATCAGGTCGACACGCTTTCGCTCGACGCCGCGCTTGCGCTCCTCGCCGAGAAAACGGGGCCGTCGGCGCCGGCGCGCGAAAGAGCGACGGCGGCGCGGGGAGGGCGCAAGCCGGCGGCGCCCAAGGCCGCCGAGCCCAAGCGTGCCTACACGCCTGTCGTCAGGACCGGTCGCGCGAAGCCCGCGCCCAAGACGGGCGCCATGACGCCTCCGCGCGCGAAGTCGAAATCCGCCGGCCGCTCGCCGGCGGCGCCGAGGAGCCGCGCCAAGACCGCGAAACGGCGCTAGCCGGTCAGGGGCCGCGTCGGCGCGACGCCGAACCTGATGCCCTGCGCGAGCGGCAACTCGCGGCTCGCGTTCACCGTGCTGGTCTGCCGCCGCATGTACGCCTTCCACGCGTCGCTCCCGGCCTCGCGGCCGCCGCCCGTTTCCTTCTCGCCGCCGAACGCACCGCCGATCTCGGCGCCCGAGGTCCCGAGGTTGACGTTGGCGATCCCGCAGTCGCTGCCGGTCGCGGCGACGAACGCCTCGGCGCCGCGAAGGTCCTGGGTGAAGATCGCCGACGACAGGCCCTGCGGAACGGCGTTGTTCTGCGCGATGGCCTCCGCGAGGGTGTCGAACGCAATCACATAGAGGATCGGCGCGAAGGTCTCGCGCTGGACGACCGGCCAGTCGTTCCGCGCGTCGGCGACGATCGTGGGCTCGACGAAGTGGCCGGGCCCGTCGCTTATGCTGCCACCGCAGACGATGCGGCCGCCGGCCGCGACCGCCTCGTCCAGCGCGCGGCGGTAGTGGTCGACCGCCGTTGCGTCGATCAGCGGACCCATCAGCGTCGCAGGGTCGAGCGGATCGCCGATCGCGACCTGCGCGTACGCGTAGGCGAGTCGCGCCGTCACTTCGGCCGCGCGCGTCCGGTGGACGAGCAGCCGGCGCGTGCTCGTGCAGCGCTGCCCCGCGGTGCCGACCGCGCCGAACAGCACCGACGGCACGACGAGGTCGAGATCGGCGTCCTCGGCGACGACGACCGCGTTGTTGCCGGCGCACTCGAGCAGGCACTTGCCGAAGCGCGCGGCGACGGTCGTCGCGATCTCGCGTCCCACCGCCGACGAGCCGGTGAACGAGACGAGCGCGACGCGGCGATCCGCGACGAGCGCGCGTGTCTCGGCGTTGCCGCAGATCGCGAGTGCGAAGACCGGGGGCAGGCCGAGCTCCGTCATCACCCGGTTCGCGAGCTCGGTGACCGCGATCGCCGTCAGCGGCGTCTTCGGCGACGGCTTCCAGACGGTCGCATTGCCGCAGACGGCGGCGAGCATGGCGTTCCACGCCCACACCGCGACCGGAAAGTTGAATGCGGTGATCACGCCAACAACGCCCAGCGGATGCCACTGCTCCATCATCCGGTGCTGCGGCCGTTCCGACGCGATGGTCCGACCGTAGAGCATCCGGGACTGGCCGACCGCGAAGTCGGCGATGTCGATCATTTCCTGGACTTCGCCGTCACCCTCCGCCTTGATCTTGCCGTTCTCGAGCGCGACGAGCGTGCCTAGCGCGTCCTTGCGCTCGCGCAGGAGATCTCCGAAGGCTCGCACGGCCTCGCCGCGCTTCGGCGCCGGCACGTCGCGCCACGCATGCGCCGCCGCGGCCGCCGCGCCGATGACGGCGTCAAGGTCGGCCGCATCCGCGAGCCGGACGCTCCCGAGCGGCTCGCCGGTCGCCGGATTCTCCGAGACGAGCGGCTCGCCGCCGCCACGCCAGGCACCGGGCCCGAGGCACGCCCCCGGGTGCTCGCGGGCGATGCCGAACTGCGCGAGCAGCGCGGCGGGATCGACCCGGGGGGTCGGTGCAGGCATCGTCGGTCCTTTGTTGTCAATGGCAGGTCGTGCCAGGTGCCACGAAGACCTCGCGGGTGATGGACTTCGTCTGCGATGCGGGCGAGCCCATTCCCGCTACCTGGACCGTGTACGCGAAGCTCGCGTGGTTTCCGTCGACGAACGTGAGGGTGACGCTGCCGACCGCCGTCGACACGACGCTCGTCGGATTGAAGGCGTCGAACCGCGCACCGGCCGTCCGATACAGCGTGCCGGTAAAGACGGCGGGGTTGGTCGTCTGCACAGCGGTGGCGACAAGCCACATCGCCGAACCGTCGAGATCGTACGTGAACCACGTCGCGAAGATCGTGATGCCCTCGTGGTTCAGATTGACGCCCCAGCCCGACTCGATCCCGCCGGGCGACGCCCACCAGAGGTCCTGGAAGTTCGCCGCCAGGCCCAGGTCCGGCTGCCCGCCCCACGCGCACGACGGCAGCGAGCCGAACACCTGGCGCGTGATCGATTTCGACTGCGTCACGCCGTTCACGGTGTACATGAACGTGCCGTGGCCGGCATCGGTGAACCTCAACGTCCCGCTGCCCACCGCGAGGTTGGTCACCGCGGCCGGACTCCACGGCACGGCGTTGAACGCGGGCCCGTGCGTCTGGTAGAGCGTCCCGGTGTAGGTGTTGGGGCCCGTCTTGGACGCGGTCATGACGAGCCACCAGGCGCGGCCGCTCGTATCGTAGGTGAACCACGAGGCGAAGATCGTGTCGCCCTGGTGCGCGAAGTTGATGCCCCACCCCGGCTCGGAGCCGGCCGGCGCGTTCCACCAGATGCCCTGATAGTTGGGGACGGCCGCGACGGGCTGCGCCGCCAGCACGGCTGCCTGCGCGTTGACGATCCCCGCGCCGCACGTCCTGGTCGTGCAGTCCGAGCCCGCGGGGAACCCCGCCGCGGTGGAGACGAGCAAGCTGCGCAGCTGGGCGGCGGTGAGGGTCGGCGCGAGCGCGAGCACGAGCGAGGCGACCCCCGACACCATCGGCGCCGCGAGGCTCGTGCCCGCCGCCTTCGCCCAGGAATCGCGCACCGGGCCCGTCAAGCCGTCGTTGAACAGCACCGTGATCGCCCCGGAGGCCGTGTCCCCGCTCGCGCCGCCGGGTGCCGAGACGGCGATGCCGTCGACCGAAATTGCTGTACGCGGCGCGCATGCCCTCCCGCGTCGTTGCAGCGACCGCGATGACTTCGCTGCAATTGGCGGGCGCCGAGGTCGATACGTCCGCAGCGTCGTTCCCCGCGGCGGCGACGATCGCCCGCGTGACGCCGTGCGCGAGCACCGAACCAAAGACGCTGTGGTATGCCGGTAGGCAGGGCCCCGGCCCGCCGAGGCTCACGTTGATCACCTGCGCGGGATACGGATTCGCCGGCACGCCGGGCACCGCGAGCCCCGCCGCCCAGGCGATGCCGTCGATGATGTCGGAATCGTCGCCACCGCACTTGCCCAGCACGCGTACCGGCAGGACCTTCGCCGCCCAGTCGATCCCCGCGACGCCGATGCCGTTGTCCGAATTTGCCGCGACGACACCGCTCACCGCAGTGCCATGCCACGAGCTGTCCTCGACGGCGCAGTCACCGAAGTCCGGATCCTTGAGATCGTTCGCGTCGATCCAGTCGCCCGGATCGGTCGCGTCGGCGTCGCGCCCGTTGCCGTCGTTCGCGACCTTCGGGTCCGAGATGAAGTCGTAGCTGGGCAGAATCCGGCCCGCGAGGTCCGAGTGCGGCAGGTACCCGGTGTCGACGACCGCGATCACCTCGGCCGTCGAGCCGGTCGTCACGTCCCAGGCGTCGACCGCGCGGATAGCGGCCGGTGAACTCGTCAGATACCACTGCCCCTTGTAGAGCGCATCGTTCGGGATGCGGAGCGCCCGCCGGCGATAGTCGGGCTGGACGAATTCGACCTCCGGATTCTGCGCGAGCCGCGCGGCGAGCGCCTCCGCATCCGCGCGCTGGCAGGCGGCGGTCGAGCGCCATCACGTGGGCCCCGAGCGCCATCGAGCGTGCGTGGGTGAGTCCCACTCCGGCGCTCGCGGCATCGGCCGCGAAGCGGGCGAGCCGGGCGGTCGTCTCGGCCTGCGCTTCCACGACACCCGTATCGCGAAACTTGACGATGAGCCGCGAAACCGTGGCATCGCCCCGTGGCTGCGCTTGCGCCGCGAGCGCGACGATGGCCGCGGTACACAGGAATGCCCGGCAGAACAGGGCGCGCGCGGCGGTGCCGGAAGCCCCCATGCGGCGCGTCGTCCGGCGGCGGCTACACGTCGAGGTTGCGCACGCCGAGGGCGTTGGTCTCGATGAACGCGCGCCGCGGCTCGACCTGCTCGCCCATCAGCGTCGAGAAGATCTCCTCCGACGTGATCCCGTCCTCGATCTGCACCTTGAGGAGGCGGCGAACCGAGGGATCCATCGTCGTCTCCCAGAGCTGCTCGGGATTCATCTCGCCCAAGCCCTTGTAGCGCTGCAGCGAGACCGCGCCGCGCGCTTCCGCGAGCAGCCAGTCGAGCGCCTCCTTGAACGTGCGCACTGCGATCTGGCGCTCGCCGCGCTTGACCGTCGCGCCGGGCAGGATCAGGCCGTGCAGCACCTGCGCCGCGCTCTCGATCTGCGCGAAGTCGCCCGAGGCGAGCAGGTCGCCGTCGATGAGGCTCGCGTGCGGCGTGCCGTGCCGCGTGCGGACGAGCACGAGGCGCCGCGTCTCCGTCGTCGTGTCGTAGCGGGCCTCGACGCGGAGCTCGGGATCCGCGATCGCGGCCTGCAGCGCCGCGGCGCTCGCGTCGGCGGCGGCTTCGCTGCCGAGATCGATCCGCACGCCCGCGAGGAGCGCGTAGAGCGCCGCCGGATCGGTGAGCCGCGCGAGCCGGTCGATCACCGCCTCGGCGAGCAGGTACTCGCGCGCGACGTGCTCGAGCGTCTCGCTCGCGAGCGCGCTCCGGCCCGTGCCCGGCACGAGCTCGGCCCCCTTGAGCGCGACGCGCAGCAGATGCTGCTTCAGCTCGTGGTCGTCCTTGAGATAGGTCTCCTCGCGGCCCTGCTTCACCTTGTAGAGCGGCGGTTGCGCGATGTAGATGTGGCCGCGCTCGACCAGCTCGGGCATCTGCCGATAGAAGAACGTGAGGAGCAGCGTCCGGATGTGCGACCCGTCGACGTCCGCGTCGGTCATGATGATGATCCGGTGGTAGCGGAGCTTGTCGGCGTTGTACTCGTCCTTCTCCTCCTTGTCACCCGTCGAGCGCCCGAATCCCGTGCCGAGGGCGGTGATGAGCGTGACGATCTCCTGCGACGAGACGAGTTTGTCGAACCGCGCGCGCTCGACGTTCAGGATCTTGCCGCGCAGCGGCAGGATCGCCTGGAACTTGCGATCGCGGCCCTGCTTCGCCGAGCCGCCGGCGGAATCGCCCTCGACCAGGTAGAGCTCGCAGAGCGCCGGGTCCCGTTCCTGGCAGTCGGCGAGCTTGCCCGGGAGGCCCATCGAGTCGAGCACGCCCTTGCGGCGCGTGAGCTCGCGCGCCTTGCGCGCCGCCTCGCGCGCACGCGCCGCCTCGACGATCTTCGTGCAGATGATCTTCGCGTCGGCCGGGTGCTCGAGCAGGAAGTCCGCGAGCTTCGCGCCGACGACCTCCTGGACGATCGGCATCACTTCCGAGGACACGAGCTTGTCCTTGGTCTGCGAGCTGAACTTGGGCTCCGGCACCTTGACCGAGAGCACGCAGGTCAGGCCTTCGCGCATGTCGTCGCCGGTCGTCTCGACCTTCGCCTTCTTGGCGATCTCTTCCTTCTCGATGTAGTTGTTGAGCGTCCGCGTCATCGCCTGCCGCAGTCCGGTCAGGTGCGTCCCGCCGTCGCGCTGGGGGATGTTGTTGGTGAAGCACTGGACGTTCTCGGCGTAGCTGTCGTTCCACTGCATCGCCACCTCGACGGTGACGCCGTCCTTCTCGCCGATCGAGTGGAACACCTTCGAGTGGAGCACAGACTTGCTGCGGTTCATGTACTCGACGAAACCGCGGATTCCGCCCGAATACGCGAAGTTCTCGCTCTTGCCGTCGCGCTGGTCGACCAGTTCGATCTTCACGCCGTTGTTCAGGAACGAGAGCTCGCGGATCCTGCGCGCGAGGATCTCGTAGTGGAACTCGATGCGGCCGAACGTCTCCGGCGACGCCATGAAATGCACTTCGGTGCCGCGGCGGTCGGTCGTGCCGGTCACTGCGAGCGGGGCCACCGCCTCGCCGCGACGGAACTCCATCTGGTAGGCGCGGCCGTTGCGCCAGATCCGGAGCTTGAGCCAGTCGGACAACGCGTTGACAACCGACACGCCCACGCCGTGGAGGCCGCCCGACACCTTGTAGCTGTTCTGGTCGAACTTGCCGCCGGCGTGGAGCTCCGTCATCACGATCTCGGCGGCCGAGCGCTTCGCCTCGTCGTCGTCCTTGACGTCGGTCGGGATCCCGCGGCCGTTGTCGACGACCGACACCGAGTTGTCGGCGTGGATCACGACCTTGATGTCGTCGCAGAATCCGGCGAGCGCTTCGTCGATCGCATTGTCCAGCACCTCGAACACCATGTGGTGGAGGCCGGTGCCGTCGGAGGTGTCGCCGATGTACATGCCCGGCCGCTTGCGCACGGCGTCCAGGCCCTTCAACACCTTGATGCTGTCGGACGTGTAGTCGTCGCCGTTGCCGTTGCCGCCGGGCTTGTGGTCTGCTGGGATCATCGTGGCTTTCGGTGAATTGCCTTAATGCGGGTGATGCCGGTGCCGGCCGGGCCGGCGCGGTAGCGACTCGCGGGTGCGCGCGTCAGATTCGCATCGGCATCACGACGTACTTGTAGTCGTCGCGATCCGGCACCGTGACGAGGGCGCTGGAGTTGGCGTCGCCGAATGCGAGCGCCACGCGCTCCACCGCCATGTTCTGCAGCACGTCGAGGAGATAGTTGATGTTGAAGCCGATGTCGAGCGGGTCGCCCTTGTAGCCGACCTCGAGCTCCTCCTCGGCCTCCTCCTGCTCGCTGTTCGTGCAGATGATCTTGAGCTGGTCGGGCGCGAGCACGAGCCGGACGCCGCGGAATTTCTCGTTCGACAGGATCGCCGCGCGCTGCAGCGCGGCCAGGAGCTCGACCCGCGGCAGTTCGATGTGCTTCGGATGCCCCGTCGGAATCACGCGGTTGAAGTCCGGAAACTTGCCGTCGACGACCTTGCTCGTGAGCTCGACGTTGGCGAACCGGAAGCGCACCTGGTTCGCGAGGATGTCGAGCGTCACCGGATCGTCGACGTCGGCCAGGAGCTTGCCCAGCTCGAGCACCGTCTTGCGCGGCAGGATCACTTCCTGCCGCTCGTAGCTGCCCTCGATCGCGAGGCTCGCCCACGACAGGCGATGGCCGTCGGTCGCGACCGCCTGCAGCGTCCCCTTGTCGATCACGAGCAGCATCCCGTTCAGGTAGTAGCGGATGTCCTGCTGCGCCATCGCGAACTCGACCGATTTCAGGAGGCCGCGGAGGTCCCTCTGCGGCAGCGCGAGCGCCTGGACCTGGTCCTGCCCCTGCCCGATGCGCGGATAGTCGGCGGCGGGCAGCGTCTGCAGGTTGAAGCGCGAGCGTCCTGCGCGCACGGTCATTCGGCTGCCTGACGTGTCGACGTTGAGCGTCGAATCGTCGGGGAGCGCCCGCAGCAGGTCCTGCAGCTTGCGTGCCGCGACGGTCAGCGCCTGCGCCTCGCGGCCCGGGAGCTCCGAATATGCGGTGATCTGCATCTCGAGATCGGTAGCCGTCACGTAGAGGCGTCCGTCCTTCTGCTCGAGCAGCACATTCGCGAGAATCGGCAGCGTGTGGCGGCGTTCGACGATGCCGGCGACCGCCTGCAAAGGTTTGAGCAGTGCATCCCGCGCGGTTTGCTTGAGTTGCATTAGTTAAACCGTTCTACAGCTAACAAGGGGCGGACGAGTCCGGGGATTGATTGTTTATGCAACTGTTTTTATTTGGTTTTGTTGCCTTGAAACCTTGTGGATAACCGGCGCCGGCCCGGTGGATCGATTGTGGACTTTTTGCCAAGTTTGGCCGGGCGCCGAGTAATCAACAAATTATAGACTGGAATCAAGAGATTTTCCAGCCCGGCCGGCGTCGGCGGACAGGCTCATTTCGGGCCCCCGTGGGGGCAGGTCGTCCCGGGTCAGTTTCGCAGCACCTGCAGCAGGAAGTTGACGTCGTGGTTGAGTTCCGGGACGGACTCGCGGAGCTTCGTGATCTGCCGGCACGCGTGGAGCACCGTCGTGTGGTCGCGTCCCCCGAAATTGCTGCCGATCTCGGGGAGCGAGAGCTGGGTGAGTTCCTTCGCGAGCGCCATCGCCACCTGGCGCGGTCGCGCGACCGCGCGCGAGCGCTTCTTCGAGTGCATGTCGGAGATGCGGATCTTGTAGTAGTCGGCGACGGTCTTCTGGATGTTCTCGATCGAGATCTGCCGGTTCTGGACCGCGAGCAGGTCGCGGAGCGCCTCCTTGGCGACAGCGAGCGTGATCTCGTGCCCGTGGAAGCTCGAATACGCGGCGATGCGCTTCAACGCGCCCTCGAGTTCACGGACGTTCGAGCGGATGTGCTTCGCGATGAAGAACGCGACCTGCTCGTCGATCCGGAGCCCGCTCGCCGCAGCCTTGGCGAGGAGGATCGCAACGCGCATCTCGAGTTCCGGCGGCTCGAGCGCCACGGTCAGCCCCCAGCCGAAGCGCGAGATCAGCCGTTCTTCGAGCCCCGAGATCTCCTTGGGGTAGGTGTCGCAGGTGATGACGACCTGCTTGTGTGCCTCGATCAGCGTGTTGAAGAGGTAGAAGAACTCCTCCTGGGTCCGGCTCTTGCCCCCGAAGAACTGAATGTCGTCGATGAGGAGGAGATCGAGGGAGCGGTAGTAGCGCTTGAAGTCGTCGAAGGCCTTGTGCTGGTAGGCACGCACGACGTCGGAAACGTAGGTCTCGGCGTGCGCGTAGCGGATCCGCGCAGCCGGGTTGCGCGCCAGGATCTCGTTGCCGATCGCCTGGACCAAGTGCGTCTTGCCGAGGCCGACGCCGCCGTAGACGAAGAGCGGGTTGTACGAGGTCGGATGCTCGGCCACCTGCATGCCGGCGGCGCGCGCGAGCTGGTTCGCCTTGCCCGCGACGAACGAGGCGAACGTGAAGGCCGGATTCAGGCTCGTCTGCTCGTGCCGGCGCACCGCCGCCGGCGGGGGGGGGCGGGTGCCTGCACGGTCGGGGCCGCCGCCGGCGCCGCGACCTCGGGGGCGACGTCCTGGACCGCATCGCGCACCGCGAGGGTGATCGGCACCGGATGGCCTTCGGCAGCCGCTGCCAGCTCTCCGATGCGGTCGGCGAACCGCTCCTTCACCCACTGCAGCACGAAGCGGTTGGGCGCGAGCAGCCGATAACCCTCGTCGGCTCCCTCGACCGCGAGCGGCCGGATCCACGTGTTGAACTGCTGGGGCGTCAGTTCCTCGCGGAACGCCGCGATGCAGCGCTGCCAGAAAATGGGGGACGGGCTCATCCGCGATCGGCTAGGGGGCCGCTCGCGCGGCGGGTCCCGGGTCGGGAACCCCGCAGGGTGGGCGACTCGGGGTCGTTGGCCTCGGAGGGCATCACGGTCGCCGGAAAATCGAACGTCCGCGGCCTTCCTTTTGCGGTTCACTCTATCACGGTACGACCGAGTTATCCACAGGGTAAGGACCGCCGAAGGGACGCGCGGACACCCCGGGCGAGCGGGTCGCCGTTGACAAGGGTGCCCTTAACGCGTTTAAATATAAGGCTTTTTCATTACCCAGGCGCCGCCCATGAAACGCACGTATCAACCCTCGGTCGTCAAGCGCAAGCGGACGCACGGATTTCGCGCCCGCATGAAGTCCATCGGCGGCCGCAAGGTGCTCTCGGCGCGGCGCGCCAAGGGCCGCGCGCGCCTCACGCCCTGACCGCGGCGGACCTGCCCCGCGGATCGCGCCCGTACCGGCTAACCGGCGCAGGCGCGTTCGACACGCTCTTCAGCGCCGGCCGGCGACGCGACGGGGACTACCTGCAGCTCGTCGCGGCGCCAAGAGCCCAATCGCCGGGCCGCGTCGGTTTCGTGATCCCCAAAAAAGTGCTTCCGCTGGCGGTCGACCGCAACCGCGTGCGCCGGATCCTCCGCGCGGCCGCAGGTGCCGCGCGCCCCGGGATCCTCGAGTTCGACGTGATCCTTCGTTTGAAGCGGACGTGCGCGCGCGACGAATTCGCCGCCGTCGCCGTGGACGCCGGCCGGCTCCTTGCTTCGCTCGGTGACGATCGGCGGGCCCGATGAAGACGCTGCTGCTCGTGCTGATTCGCATCTACCAGTACACGCTGCGACCGCTCCTCGGCGCGCACTGCCGCTTTGCGCCGAGCTGCTCGGAATACGCGCACGAAGCCATCGCCGTGCACGGCGCGCTCCGCGGCACCTGGCTCGCGGTCAAGCGGATCGCGCGCTGCCACCCCTATCATCCGGGCGGCCACGATCCCGTTCCCGCCGCCTCCCGCAAGTCGCCCGCTTCCTAGCCCATGGATACCCAGCGTCTGATCCTGTTCTTCATCTTCGGCTTGTCCGGGTTCTTCCTGTGGCAGAAGTGGCAGGCGGAGCACGCACCGCCGCCGGCGCCAACCGCCGCGCAGCCGGCCGGCACGATGCCGGGCGCAGCGCCCGCTGCGACGGACGTCCCCGCGGTGCCGGCGGCCCAGGCGCCGCCGACCACGACTCCCTCCCCGGCCGGGACAGGCGCGGTCGCGAGCGCGGGCAAGCTCGTCACGGTCACGACCGACCTCTTCCGTGCGGAGATCGACACGACAGGCGGCGTGATCGCCGACGTGGCGCTCCTCAAGCATCGCGATCCCGGTGACGAGGCGAAGCCCTACCTCGCGCTCCTGCGCACGCCGGAGCGGACGAACATCGCGGAATCCGGCCTCCTCGGCGACGGGATGCCGAACCATCGCACGGTCTACGAGGCACTGCCGGGCCCGCGCGAGCTCGCTGCAGGCGCCGACTCGCTCACGCTCACGCTCGAGGCTACGGCGAAGAACGGCGACAAGGTCCGGCAGCTGCTGACGTTCCACCGCGGCAGCTACGTGATCGACGTCGCCTACGAGATCACGAACACGGGCGCCGCGCCGGTCGCGCCTTACGCGTACTTCCAGCTCGTGCGCGACACGAAGACGCAGGGGACGCACAACTCGATGGCGCCGGCCGCCTACGCCGGCCCCGTGATCTACAACGAGGCCGACAAGTACAAGAAGATCGCGTTCGGCGAGCTCGACAAGCTCGCCGCGGACCCGACGCGCAAGCTTCCGTACACAAAGAACGCCGACAACGGCTGGGTCGGCATGGTCGAGCACTACTTCGTTTCCGCGTGGCTGCCCCCGGACGACAAGAAGCTGCCGCGCGAGTTCTACGCGCGAAAGCTCGATCAGGGGGACTATGCGGCGGGGGTCGTCGTGCCCGTCGGCACGATCGCGCCGGGCGCCACCGGGCGGCTCGATGTGCCGCTTTATGTCGGGCCGCAGGACCAGGAGGCGCTCGCGAAGCTCGCGAAGGGTCTCGACCTGACCGTCGACTACGGGATCTTCACCGTGATCGCCGCCCCGCTCTTCTGGCTCCTCAAGTGGCTGCACGGGATCATCGGCAACTGGGGCTGGGCGATCATCGCGATGACGATCCTGATCAAGAGCGCGTTCTATCCCCTGAACCACGCGAGCGCGCGGTCGATGGCGAAGATGAAGGTGATCGCGCCGAAGCTGAAGGCGCTGCAGGCGCAGTACGCCGACGACAAGCAGCAGCTGCAGGTCAAGATGATGGAGATGTACAAGCAGGAGAAGATCAACCCGCTCGGCGGCTGTCTGCCGATCGTGGTCCAGATCCCGGTCTTCATCGCGCTCTACTGGGTGCTGCTCTCGGCGGTCGAGCTCCGCCACGCGCCGTGGATCGGCTGGATCCACGATCTCTCGGCGCCGGACCCCTTCTTCGTGCTGCCGATCGTCTACGCGATCACCGCATTCCTGCAGGTCAGGCTCTCGCCGACGCCGATCTCGGACCCGGTGCAGGCGAAGGTGATGCAGATCATGCCGATCGCGTTCTCGGTGATGTTCGTCTTCTTCCCGTCCGGGCTCGTCCTCTACTGGCTCGTCAACAACTGCATCCAGATCTTCCAGCAGTGGCACATGAACTACCTGCTCCAGAAGGAAGCCGCGGTCGCCGCCGCCAAACGACGCTAGTGTCCCGTTCCGCAAATACCCTGCACAAAGGCGGACGACAAACGACGCACTGCTTTGTCGCCGCGCTTGCGAATATTCCCGATATTCACTACGCGCGGCGTCGCGCATTGCGCCGTTTTCGCGGCCTTTGCCTTGGCGGTGGTGCGCTTGGCGAAAGACATTGGCAAGCTACTTCCGGAACGGGACGCTAGCCGCGGGCCGAGCTAAGCTCGCGGGATGAAGCCGGCCGGCGATACGATCGCGGCGGTCGCGACCCCGCCGGGACGCGGCGGCATCGGTGTCGTGCGCGTTGCGGGCCCGTCCGTGGCCGCCGTGATCGCGGGCGTGATCGGCCGCGAGCTCGCGCCGCGCCATGCGACGCTGGCCGTCTTCCGCGGCGAGACGGGCGAGCCGCTCGACACGGGCCTCGCGCTCTACTTTCCGCCGCCGCACTCGTATACGGGCGAGGCGATGCTCGAGCTTCACGGCCACGGCGGCCCGGCGGTGCTGCGCCTCGTGCTCGCCCGTTGCCTCGGGCTCGGCGCGCGGCTCGCCGAGCCGGGCGAGTTCACGCAGCGTGCCTTCCTCAACGGCAAGCTCGACCTCGCGCAGGCCGAGGGCGTCGCGGACCTGATCGACGCCGCCACGACGACGGCGGCGCGCGCCGCCGCGCGCAGCCTCGCGGGCGAATTCTCGCGCGAGGTGAGGGGCCTCACCGACGCGCTGATCGAGCTCCGGGTGTTCACCGAGGCGACGCTCGACTTTCCCGACGAGGAGATCGACTTCCTGCGCGCCTCCGACGCGCAGGGCAAGCTCACCGCGATCCGCGCGCGCCTCGCGCAGGTGACCGCGCGGGCACGGCAGGGCGCGCTCCTCCGCGAAGGGCTCACCGCCGTGCTGGTCGGCGCGCCGAACGTGGGCAAGTCGAGCCTCTTGAACCGGCTCGCCGGGGACGAGGTCGCGATCGTCACGCCGATTCCGGGCACGACGCGGGACACGGTCGAGCGCGCGATCGAGATCCGCGGCATCCCGCTCACCGTGATCGACACCGCGGGACTGCGCCCGACCGACGATCCCATCGAGACGCTCGGCATCGAGCGAACCTGGGCGGCGGTGCGCCAGGCGGACCTGGCGCTCGTCATCGTCGACGCGCGGAGCGATGCGCCGCCGGAGGACGTCGACGCCGCGATCCAGGACGCGCTGCCGCCCGCGCTGCCGCGACTCGTCGTCCACAACAAGATCGACCTGGCGGGCATCGCACCTGCAGTCGAGACGCGTGCCGACCGCGGCACGACGGATCGCCGCCACGTGTTCCTGTCCGCGAAGACGGGCGGCGGCGTCGACCTCTTGCAGCACGAGATCCTCGCGCAGGCGGGGGCGCACGAGGACATGGAAGGCACGTTCCTCGCGCGTGAGCGCCACCTGGCCGCGCTCCGCGACGCCGAGGCGAGGCTCGCGGTCGCGGCGCAGCACCTCGTGTCCACGCCGCCGCCGCTCGAGCTCTTCGCCGAGGAGCTGCGGAGCGCCCAAGTCGCGCTGGCCGCGATCACCGGCGAGTTCACCGCTGACGATCTGCTGGGTGCGATCTTCTCTCGCTTCTGCATCGGCAAGTGAGCGCGACCGTACGGCAGGCGTGGCTGCAGGGGGGTGCGGGGCTCGCGCTCGGCGCGGCCGCCGGCGCGCTCTGCAGCCACCTCCGCACGCCGATTCCGTGGATGCTGGGGCCGCTCGTGACGATCGCGCTCCTGCGGGTGGCAGGCGCGCCCGTCGGCGCGCCGCCGGGCGGGCGGCAAGTCGGCCAGTGGATCATCGGCACCTCGCTCGGCCTCTACTTCACGCCGCACGTCGTGCGCGAGGTCGCGGGCTGGTGGTGGCTCCTGGCCCTGGGGGCGATCTTTGCGATCGGCCTGGGCTACGGCGGAGGCGTGCTGCTCGCGCGCCTCGCGCGTATCGATCGCACGACGGGCATCTTCGCGAGCGTGCCCGGCGGCGCCGCCGAGATGAGCGTGCTCGGCGAGCGCTTCGGAGCGCGCGTCGACCGCGTCGCCGCCGCGCAGAGCCTCAGGATCCTGATCGTCGTGCTGCTCGTTCCGTTCGCGTTCGCGGCGCTCGGCCTGCACGGCGCCGACGCGTACGTGCCCGGGGCGACGCGGTTCGACGCGGCGGGCTTCGCATTGCTGATGGCGGCGACGCTCGCGGGAAGCGCTCTCGCGCAACGGCTCGCCGTTCCCAACGCGTTCGTGCTGGGCTCGCTCGCCATCGCGATTCCTTTCACGGCGCTGTCGATCGATCTCTCCGCGCTGCCCACGGTCGCGTCGAACGCGGGCCAGTGCCTGATCGGTTGCGCGCTCGGGTCGCGCTTCGAGCCGGACTTCCTTGCCGGCGCGCATCGCTTCGTGGCGGCGGTGACCGCGAGCGTGCTGGCGTCGATCGCACTGTCGGCCGCGGCGGCGGTGTCGCTCGCGACCTTGACCGGACTTCATCCCGCGGCGGCCGTGCTCGGGATGGCACCCGGCGGCATCGCCGAAATGTGCATCACGGCCAAGGTGCTGCAGCTCGGCGTCCCGCTGGTCACGGCGTTTCACGTCACGCGCGTCGTCGTGCTTCTGCTCCTGACGGCGCCACTGTTCGAGCGGGCACGCGCCTTCCGGCGGCGCCTGCCGAAGGAGAGCGATCGATGACCTGGGATCCCGCGCAATATCTCAAGTATTCGGGCGAGCGGCTGCGCCCCGCGCTCGACCTGCTCGCGCGGATCGGCGTCGTCGCGCCGCGCACGATCGTCGACCTCGGCTGCGGCGCCGGCAACGTGACTCGGATTCTCGCGGAGCGTTGGCCGAAGGCAGCAGTCGTCGGGCTCGACAATTCCGCGGCGATGCTCGCGAAAGCGCGCGCGTCGGGGGTCGCGGGGATCGACTGGCGCGAGGCCGAGCTCGCCACCTGGGCGGATTCCCCCATTCCTGCCGAGGCGGACATCGTGTTCAGCAACGCGGCTCTCCACTGGCTCGACGATCATGCCATGCTGTTCCCGCGCCTCTTCTCCGCGGTCGCGCGAGGGGGAATCCTGGCCGTCCAGATGCCCTCGAACTTCGCCGCGCCATCGCATGTCGAATTGCATGCGGTCGCCACCGGAGCGCGGTGGCGATCGCGGATCGGCGAGCGTGCACGCCGGGTTCCGGTCGCAACCTCCGCGCAATATTTCGAGTGGCTGGCGCCCATGGCCGACTCGATCGACGCGTGGACCACCGAATACCTGCACGTGTTGCCGCGCGGTGAAGAGGGCGATCATCCCGTCGTCGCATGGACCAAAGGCACAGCGTTGACGCCGTTCCTCGAGGCACTCGACCCGGACGAGCAGCGGGCGTTCGTCGCCGACTACGCGGAGCGGACCCGGATGGCCTATCCGGTGCGTTCCGACGGTCGTGTGCTCTTTCCGTTTCGCCGTCTTTTCATCATCGCGACGCGGTCGAAGCGGTAAGGCCACCGGGCCGCACCGTGAGCGGCGCCAACGAGTCGGGCGCGCTCGATCCGCAGTGTAGAATCATCGGCTACCGTGCCGCGGCCAGGACCCTCGCGGCGCGCATCGCGTTTCGTTCCGCAGGCCACGCATGAACTCCTCCGCCACGCTCGCCACGCTCGCCGCCGCCGCTTCGGCGCCGGACTACGTCCACCATCGCCGGCTGCTCGCGTGGGTCGCGGAAGTCGCCGCGCTCACGAAGCCCGCCCGCGTCGTCTGGTGCGACGGCAGCGAAGACGAATACGACCGGATGTGCGCGGAAATGGTCGAGGCGGGGACGCTGCGCCGCCTGAATCCCGCGAAGCGCCCCAACAGCTATCTCGCGATGTCGGATCCTTCCGACGTCGCGCGCGTCGAGGACCGCACGTTCATCTGCAGCGAGCGCGAGGACGATGCGGGTCCGACGAACAACTGGGTCGCCCCGTCGGAGATGCGGCGGACGCTCGAAGGCCTCTTCGAGGGGGCCATGCGCGGCCGCACGCTCTATGTGGTGCCGTTCTCGATGGGACCGATCGGCAGCCATATCGCGCACGTCGGGGTCGAGCTCACCGACAGCCCGTACGTCGTCGCGAGCATGCGCATCATGACGCGGATGGGCCGCGCCGTGTTCTCGGTGCTGGGCGAGGACGGCTCCTTCGTGCCGTGCGTCCACTCGGTGGGCGCGCCGCTCGCGCCCGGCGAGCGCGACGTGCCCTGGCCGTGCAACCGCGACAAGAAGTACATCGTCCACTTCCCGGAGGCCCGCGAGATCTGGAGCTACGGCTCGGGCTACGGCGGCAATGCGCTGCTCGGCAAGAAGTGCTTCGCGCTGCGCATCGCCTCGGTGATGGGCCGCGATCAGGGCTGGCTCGCCGAGCACATGCTGATCCTGGGCGTGACGGCGCCGACCGGCGAGAAGACGTACGTCGCGGCGGCGTTTCCGAGCGCCTGCGGCAAGACGAACTTCGCGATGCTGATTCCGCCGCAGGGTTTCGCCGGATGGAACGTGACGACGATCGGCGACGACATCGCGTGGATCAAGCCGCACGCCGACGGGCGCTTCTACGCGATCAACCCCGAGGCAGGGTATTTCGGCGTCGCGCCCGGCACGTCGCAGGAGTCGAATCCGAATGCGATGCGGATGCTCCGCGAGAACGTCATCTTCACCAACGTCGCGCTGACCGACGACGGCGACGTCTGGTGGGAGGGCATGACCAAGACGCCCCCCGCCCACCTCATCGACTGGCAGGGCAAGGACTGGACGCCCGACTGCGGGCGCAAGGCCGCCCACCCGAACGCGCGCTTCACCGTCGCGGCGATCCAGTGCCCGTCGCTCGATCCCCACTGGGACAGCCCCGACGGGGTGCCGATCGGCGCGTTCGTGTTCGGCGGGCGAAGATCGGACACGGTGCCGCTCGTCGTCGAGGCCGCGTCCTGGGAGGAGGGCGTGTACAAGGCGGCGACGATGGGCTCCGAGACGACCGCGGCCGCCGCCGGCAGGGTCGGCCAAGTGCGGCGCGATCCGTTTGCAATGCTCCCTTTCTGCGGCTACCACGTCGGCGACTACTTCGCGCACTGGCTGCGCATGGGCGAGGCGGTGCCGACGCCGCCGAAGATATTCACCGTCAACTGGTTCCGCACCGACGAGTCCGGCCGCTTCGCGTGGCCCGGCTTCGGTCAGAACATGCGGGTGCTGCAGTGGATCGTCGAGCGCTGCCACGGGCGCGGCCATGCCGTCGAGACCGCTCTCGGACTCGAACCGGCCTACGGCGACCTCAATTGGACAGGCCTCGAATTCTCGCCCGAGCGGTTCGCGCAGGTGATGCGGGTCGACCGGGCGCTCTGGACGCGCGAGCTTGCCGAGCACGATCAGCTCTTCGCCAAGCTGGGCGCGAAGCGCCCTCCCGAGCTGGCGGCCGAACGCGATCGCCTCGGCGGCCGCCTCGGGCATTAAAGCAATAAGTTATTGATTTAACTGTTAAACGTTATTGACTGCGCGATCCGCGAGCCACGTCGCGACCTCGGCCGCGGTGGGGGCGCCGGTCCGACCCCCGGGTCGCGTGCACTTGATGGCCGCCGCGGCGTTGGCGAAGCGCGCCGCCGCCGCGATGGCCTCGCCCCGCCCGAGCGCCAGGGTGAAGGCCCCGTGCCAGACGTCGCCCGCCGCCAAGGTGTCCACGGCCTGGATGCGAAAGCCCGGGGCGTGCTGCTCGACCCCGCCCTCCCTCCAGAGAAATCCATCCGGGCCAAGCGTCACGCCCAGAACCGAAGTGCGCTCGCGCGCGAGGGCTTCGAGCGCCGCGCCCGGGGGGCCGCCCCCGGTGGCGCACGCGAGCCCGGGTTCCGAGAACACGGCGTGCGTCGCGCGAGCCGCGAGATCGAGGAGGACGTCGGGCGGCCCGACGTCCGCGTCCAGCACCGCGGGTAGGCGGGCGCGACGCGCCGCGTCCAGCACGGCCGCCGCCCCCTCCGGCCAGCGGACGTCGGCCAGGATGGCGTCGAACGATCCCACCTCGCGCAGCGGCAGCCACGACGGATCGCGGTCGAGCGCCGGGTCGTTGTAGGCACACACCAAGCGTTCGCCGTCGGCCGCGACCAGGATCGCGGCCGATGGCGAGGCACAGCCCCGAACGCGCTTCACGTTGCCCACGCCGACCCCTTCGGCGGCCAGTTGCTTCAGGATGCGCTCGCCGAGCGGGTCGTCACCGAGACGGCCCCAATATTGGACCTCGGCGCCAAGCCGCGCGGTCGCGACGCTGGCGTTGGCGGCCATGCCGCCGCCCGACTCGGTGAACGCGGTCGCGAGCACCTTGGTCGGATGCGCAGGAATCGCGGGAACCTGATAGATCGCGTCGAGCGCGGACATGCCGAGGCAAAGGATTCGAGTCATGGCGACGCGGGCGGGGGGAGGGCGCGCCGGATTGTACCGGCCCCACGCCGTGATTCCGGTTCCACGTGAAACCAAAGCCGGCTCAGCGCGGTTTCACGTGGAACCCGAGCCTCCGCTCGCTTTCGAGGAGCGGCCTTTTGGCGTATCATTCGCGTCCCCGGTGTGCGGCGCGTCAATTGGTGAAATCTTAATTAAATCATGATTTTCCACAAGCGTTTCGAAGTGATTGTCGTCGGGGGCGGCCATGCCGGCACCGAAGCGGCCTTGGCCTGCGCGCGGATGGGCCGCGAGACGCTTCTCCTCACCCACAATCTGGAAACGCTGGGCCAGATGTCGTGCAACCCGTCGATCGGCGGGATTGGCAAAGGGCACCTGGTCAAGGAGCTCGATGCGCTGGGGGGCGCGATGGCGCTCGCGACCGACGATGCGGGGATCCAGTTCCGGATCCTGAACTCGAGCAAGGGCCCGGCGGTGCGCGCAACCCGCGCGCAGGCCGACCGCGTGCTCTACCGCCAGGCTATCCGCTCGCGGCTCGAGAACGCGCCGCACCTCACGCTGTTCCAGCAGGCGGTGGACGACCTGACGCTCGACGGCGACGGCGCGGACGCTCGCGTGACCGGCGTCGTCACGCAGCTAGGAATCCGGTTCGAGGCCGACGCAGTGGTGCTCACGACGGGCACATTCCTGTCCGGGCTCATCCACGTCGGCCTCGACCATTACGAAGCCGGTCGCGCCGGCGATCCGCCGTCGAAGACGCTCGGCGCGCGCCTGCGCGAGCTCGCGCTCCCCGCGGGACGCCTCAAGACCGGAACGCCGCCGCGGCTCGACGGACGCACGATCGACTTCTCGGCGCTCGCCGTGCAGCCGGGCGACGACCCCGCCCCGGTGATGAGCTTGGTCGGCGACCGCGCGCGGCATCCGCGACAACTGCCCTGCTGGATCACGCACACGAACGAGCGGACGCACGAGATCATCCGCGGCGGCCTCGATCGCTCGCCGCTCTTCACGGGCGTGATCAAGGGAGTGGGGCCGCGCTATTGCCCGTCGATTGAGGACAAGGTCGTGCGCTTCGCCGACCGCGCGAGCCACCAGATCTTCCTCGAGCCCGAGGGCTTGACGACGCACGAGATCTATCCGAACGGCATCTCGACGTCGCTCCCCTTCGACGTGCAGTGGGCGCTCGTGCGCTCGATCGCCGGATGCGAGAACGCGCACCTCCTGCGTCCCGGCTATTCGATCGAGTACGACTACTTCGACCCGCGCGCGCTGCGCTCGACGCTCGAGACGAAGGCGATCCGCGGCCTCTTTTTCGCGGGGCAGATCAACGGCACGACCGGCTACGAGGAAGCCGCCGCGCAGGGCATCCTCGCGGGCATCAACGCCGGCCGCTTCGTCCGCGGCGAGGAAGGCTGGTGCCCGCGCCGCGACGAGGCGTACCTTGGCGTGCTGGTCGACGATCTGATCACCCGCGGCGTCACCGAGCCCTACCGGATGTTCACCTCGCGCGCCGAGTATCGGCTGCAGTTGCGCGAGGACAACGCGGATCTGCGGCTCACGGAAACCGGACGCAAGCTCGGCGTCGTCGACGACGCGCGCTGGGAAGCGTTCGCGCGGAAGCGCGATGCGATCGCGCGCGAGGAGGAGCGGCTCAAGTCGACGACCGTGAATCCGAACGTCGTCGCCGCGCGCGAGGCCGCTCGCGTGCTCGGCGCACCGCTCGAGCGCGAGCACGCGCTGGCCGATCTCCTCCGCCGGCCGGGCGTGACGTATGCGGCGCTGATGACGCTGCCGGGCGCCGGGGAAGGCGTCGCCGACCCGATCGTCGCGGAGCAGGTCGAGATCGCCGCGAAGTACTCGGGGTACATCGACAAGCAGAAGGACGAGATCCTGCGCCAGCGCGCGCTCGAGGATCTGCGGCTGCCGGCCGATCTCGACTACCGCACGGTCCGCGGCTTCTCGACCGAGGTGCAGCAGAAGCTCAACCTGCACCGGCCCGAGACGCTCGGCCAGGCCGCGCGGATCTCGGGCATCACGCCGGCCGCGATCTCGCTCCTGCTCGTGCATCTGAAGCGCGGCTTCGCGCCGCCGCCTCCGCAAGCGTCGCCGGCAGCATCGCCCGCGCCGCAGAACGCGTGATCGCGACGATCGATCTCGACGAGGGGATGGCGGCGCTCGCCGCGGCCGGCATCACGCTGCCCCCGCAGGCGCGCGACAAGCTCGCCGCGTTCCTCGCGCTGCTCGCCAAGTGGAACCGCACGTACAACCTGACGGCGATCCGCGAGCCCGAGCAGATGGTCACGCATCACGTCCTCGACGCACTCGCGGTGTTGGGGCACCTGCCGCGAGTCGATCGACTGCGCGTGCTCGACGTGGGGAGCGGCGGCGGCGTGCCGGGCATTCCGCTCGCCATCGCGCGGCCGACGTGGCGCGTCGTGCTGCTCGACGCGAGCCAGAAGAAGGGCGCGTTCCTCCAGCAGGCGGCGATCGAGCTCGGCCTCTCCAACGGCGAGCCGGTGGCGGCGCGCGTCGAGGACTATGCGCCGAGCGCGCCGTTCGACGTCGTCATCGCGCGCGCGTTTTCGGACCTCGCGACGTTCGCGCGTGCGGGCATTCGTCACCTGGCGCCGGGCGGACGGTTGTTCGCGATGAAAGGCGCATACCCGGCCGACGAGATCGCCGAGCTTCCCGCGGACGTGCGCGTCGTCGCGACGCCGGCGCTCGCGGTCCCCGGACTCGACGCCCTGCGGCATCTGATCGTGATGGAGGCCGCGTGACGCGCATCATCGCGGTCGCGAACCAGAAGGGCGGCGTCGGCAAGACGACGACCGCAGTGAATCTCGCGGCGAGCCTGACCGCGATGAAGCGGCGAGTGCTGCTCGTCGATCTCGATCCGCAGGGCAACGCGACGACCGGCGCGGGCATCGACAAGCGATCGCTGTCCGCCACCGTCTATCAGGTGCTGCTCGGCGAGCGCAGGATCGCCGACGTGCGGATCGCCTCGCCCAGCGGCGGCTTCGACCTCGTCCCGTCCAATCGCGACCTCGCGGGCGCGGAGGTCGAGCTCGTCGACCTGCCCGAGCGCGAGATGCGGTTGAAGGACGCGCTCGCCGAGGCGCTCTCGCAGATGCGCGCGGCGATCACCGAGGTCGCGCCCGACTACGACTTCATCCTGCTCGACTGTCCGCCGTCGCTCTCGCTGCTCACGCTGAACGGCCTCTGCGCCGCGGACTCGGTGCTGATCCCGATGCAGTGCGAGTACTACGCGCTCGAAGGGCTGTCCGATCTCGTGCAGACGATCAAGAAGGTGCGCGCGCACCTCAATCCTGCGCTCGAGATCGAGGGACTGCTGCGCACGATGTACGATCCGCGCAACACTCTCGCGCAGAACGTCGCCGCCGAGCTCGAGCGGCACTTCGGCAGCAAGCTCTACCGGACGATCGTGCCGCGCAACGTGCGGCTCGCCGAGGCGCCGTCGCACGGCATTCCCGCGCTGCACCTCGACCGGACTTCGAAGGGCGCGCAGGCCTACCTCGCGCTCGCCGGCGAAATCCTGCGGCGGATGGAGGGCGGCGCGGAGGCCGCGACGACCGACGCCGCCGCCTGACCCGCGCGGCGCAATGAGGGAGCGACGATGATCCGACCGAAGGGCCTGGGCCGCGGGCTCGATGCGCTGCTCGCAGGCACGGACGACACGAATACTCCGGAAGCGCTGCAGACGCTCGCGATCGACCGGCTGCGCCCCGGCAAGTACCAGCCGCGCACGCGGATGGACGAAGCCTCGCTCGACGAGCTCGCGCAGTCGATCCGCGAGCACGGCATCATGCAACCGGTGCTCGTGCGTCCGGTCGAGGGGGGCCGCTTCGAGATCATCGCCGGCGAGCGCCGCTGGCGCGCGGCGCAGCGCGCGGGATTGAAGGACGTCCCTGCGCTCGTCAAAGCGGTGCCCGACCAATCCGCACTCGCGCTCGCGCTGATCGAGAACATCCAGCGCGAGGACCTGAACCCGCTCGAGCAGGCGAACGGTCTGCAGCGGCTGATCGACGAGTTCGGACTCACGCACGACGCCGTCGCGAAGGCCGTGGGTCGCTCGAGGAGCGCGGTGACGAACCTCCTGCGCCTGCGCGAGCTGGCGAAACCCGTCCAGGAATACCTGATGGCGGGCAAGCTCGACATGGGGCACGCGCGCGCGCTGCTCGGTCTCGCCGCGGGCGCGCAGACGGCGGCTGCGTCGCGGGTCGTCGCGCAGGGGCTCTCGGTTCGCGACACGGAGCGGCTCGTCCACCACCTCGCGCATCCGGGCAAGCCGCGAGCGAAGCGCGGCGCGCGGCCCGCCGATCCCGATGTCGCACGCCTCGCCGAGGAGCTTGCCGAATCGCTGGGCGCAAAAGTCACGATCGAACCGGCGCGCGGCGGCAGCGGGCGGCTCGTGATCGGCTATTCGAGCCTCGAGCAGCTCGACGGCATTCTGGCGCGGATCCGGGGCACGTCCGCGGTGACCTGAAGGGCGGCGGACCGCTAGACCTGCTTCAGCATCGTCTCCGCGCCGGACACCTCGTACTTGCCGGGCGCCTCGATGTTGAGAGCCTTCACGACGCCGTTGTCGACCAGCATCGAGAAGCGCTGACAGCGCGTGCCCATTCCGCGCGCGTTGAGGTCGAGTTCGAGCCCGAGCGCCTTCGTGTAGGTCGCGCTGCCGTCGCCCATCATCCGGACCTTGCCGGCGCTCTTCTGGTCGCGTGCCCACGCCCCCATCACGAACGCGTCGTTGACCGACATGCAGATGACGTCGTCGACCCCCTTGCCCTTGAGCGCATCGCGATTCTGGACATAGCTCGGCACATGCTTCGCCGAGCAGGTCGGCGTGAACGCGCCAGGGAGGCCGAAGATCACGACCTTCTTGCCCTTCGTCAGGTCGCCGATCTTGAATTCGTTGGGGCCGACGGTGCAGCCGTTGCCCTCGACTTCGATGTACTCCGACAGCGTGCCCTCGGGCAGGCGGTCACCGACCTTGATCGTCATGCGCGCTCCTCTTGTGGTTTCCTCGCGGGGGACAAAGAGAATCGCAGTCTTCCGCACCGATTTCAACCCTGACCCACGGCCGGGATTATCGAGGGACCGCCCGCCCGGCAGGGACTTGCGGCGCTTGCAGCGGCGCGGCGGTCGCGGTAGCGTAACCGGCTCGCGCGATCGGGGAGGGTTCCATGGCAACGAAAGGCAAGGGCGCGGCGTCTGCGAAGGCGCCGCGCAATACGACACTGCTGATCGCGACGCGCAAGGGGCTCTGGTCGCTCACGGCCGACGCGGCGCGTCGCAGCTGGAAGATCGCGGGCCCGCAGTTCCTCGGCAATATCGTGCATCACGCGGTGCTCGACCCGCGCGACGGCCGCACGCTGCTTGCCGCGGCGCGCACCGGGCACCTGGGCCCGACGGTGTTCCGGTCGATCGATCGCGGCCGCACGTGGAAGGAAGCGGCGACGCCCCCGGCGTTCGAAGCGGGCAGCGGCCGCACGGTCGATCACACGTTCTGGCTCACGCCGGGGCACCCGAGCGAACCCGGCGTGTGGTACGCCGGCTCGTCGCCGCAGGGACTCTTTCGGTCCGCTGACGGGGGTGTCACCTGGGGGGGTGTCGCCGGCTTCAACGCGCACCCGAACCGCAAGGCCTGGTGCGGCGGCGACCAGGACGGCACCCCGGACGGCCCCAAGCTGCATTCGATCAACATCGATCCGCGCGATCCGAAGCACATGTACATGGGCATGTCGAGCGGCGGGATCTTCGAGTCCACCGACGGCGGCGGAGATTGGAAACCGCTGAACCGCGGGGTCCGCGCGGACTTCCTGCCGGACCCGAACGCGGAATTCGGCCATGATCCGCATTGCCTGCGGCTCCACCCGCTGATGCCCGATCGCCTCTATCACCAGAACCACACGGGCATCTACCGGCTCGACCGGCCGGCGGATCGCTGGACCGACATCGGCGCGTCGATGCCGAAATCGGTGGGCTCGATCGGCTTCCCGATGGTGCTGCATCCGCGCGACCCCGACACGATCTGGGTGTTTCCGATGGACGGAACGGCGGTGTGGCCGCGCGTGTCCCCGGGCGGAAAGCCTGCGGCGTACCGTTCGGTCAACGGCGGCAAGACCTGGCAGCGGCAGGCCACGGGCCTGCCCAAGTCGCAGGCATGGTGGACGGTCAAGCGGCAGGCCATGGCGGCCGATGCTGCCGCCAGCGTGGGCGTTTACTTCGGCACGACGAGCGGCGAGGTGTGGGGCAGTCGCGACGAAGGGCGGACGTGGAAGTGCCTCGCGCGGGGCCTTCCGCACATCTACTCCGTCGAAGCCTGCTGAGCCGACGTTTTCGCATGCAGGTCCGGATCCCCGGGTTGCTCCGTTCATATACCAAGGGCGCCGAGGTCGTGGGCGTCGAGCCCCGCGGCGACGCGCCGACGCTCGCCGATGCGCTCGCCGATCTCGACGCCCGGTTTCCCGGGTTCCGCTTTCGCATCGTCGACGAGCAGGGCGCCATCCGTCCGCACATCAAGATCTTCGTCGACGGCGAGCTCGCGCGCGATCTCGGGACCGTCGCGCGGCGCGACGCCGAGCTCATGATCGTCGGAGCGCTCTCCGGCGGCTGATCGCCGCTCGAACGATCGGGGCCGACGCATCGCCAAGAAGTTTGATCGGGATCAGTCCGCGGCGGCGTGTTTCGTTGCGGCGCAGCGCGCGGGAAAGCTATAATCCGACGCTTGCCTTTGTTCCAGGCGCGCCGCGAGAGCGACTGCGTGACTTCTCCGCTCAAATCCCGGCCTTTCCGCACCGTCTTCAAGTGGCAGGCGATCGCGACGCTCGCGATCGCGGCCGTGGCGGGTGCGCTGGCGGGGTGGGACGGGGCCTGGTCCGCGATCCTCGGCGGCGGCGTGACCCTCGCGGGGGGCGTCGGGTTCGCGGTGATCCTCGGCCTGTCGCTCGGCGACGGCCGGCCGGCGGGTCCGGGGAGGCCGCTCCTCGCGATGTTCCGCGCGGAGGCGGGCAAGGTGATCGCGATCGTCGCGGGGCTGTGGCTCGTGCTCGCGAACTACGCGGGCGTCGTCCACGCCGCGTTCTTCGCCGCGTTCGCGGTGGCCGTGGTCGTGTTCAGCATGGCGCTTTTCGTAGGCGACGGGGAAACCGAGGAAGAAGGCGATGGCTGAAGGCACCGAGCTCACTCCGACGAGCTACATCCAGCACCACCTCACGTTCCTCACGAAGCCGGTGAGCGACCACGGCGGATTCTGGGCGCTCAACGTCGACACGCTGGTCACGACGCTCGTCATCGGCGTCGTCGCCTTCGGCTTCATGTGGCTCGTCACGCGCAGGGCCACCACCGGCGTGCCCTCGCGAAGGCAGGCGTTCGTCGAGCTCGCGGTGGGCTTCGTCAACGATCAGGTGAAGGACATCTACCACGGCGAGAGCAAGCTCGTCGCGCCGATCGCCCTCACGACCTTCGTGCTGGTGCTGCTCCTGAACGCGATGGACTTCCTGCCGGTCGACTGGGTGGCTGGCGGGCTCCGCGCGATCGGGATGGAGGAGTACCGCTTCGTGCCGACCGCCGACGTCAACACGACGTTCGCGCTCTCGCTGTCGGTGTTCGCGCTGATGATCTTCTACACCATCAAGGTGAAGGGCGTCGGCGGCTGGATCCACGAGCTCTTCTGCTCGCCCTTCGGCGGCAACCCGCTGCTGTGGCCCTTCAACCTGCTGTTCAACTGCGTCGAGTACATCTCGAAGCCGCTGTCGCACAGCCTGCGGCTGTACGGGAACATGTACGCCGGCGAGATCATCTTCCTCCTGATCGCGCTGCTCGCCTCGAGCGTGGCGTCGATGGCGCTGCACTGGGCGGTGGTGACGTTCGTGCTGTCGGCGGCGCTCAACCTCGGCTGGGCGATCTTCCACATCCTGATTGTCGTCCTGCAGGCCTACATCTTCATGATGCTGACCATCGTCTACATCGCGATGGCGCACGAGCAGCACTGACCTTCATCCCTCCCCGCTTACCTCGCGAAGAAAGGAAAGACCATGGATCCCAAGATTCAAATGCTGGCGATGATCCAGGCGTACACCGGCGTCGGCATCGGCCTCATGATCGGCCTCGGCGCGCTCGGCGCCTGCGTCGGCGTCGGCATCATGTGCTCGCGCTTCCTCGAGGGCGCGGCGCGGCAGCCGGAGCTCATGCCGCAGCTGCAGACCAAGGTGTTCCTGCTCCTGGGCCTGATCGACGCCTCGTTCATCATCGGCGTCGGCCTCGCGATGCTGTTCGCCTTCGGCAACCCGCTCCTGGCCGTCGTCCAATAGGCCCAGGCGCCGCGCTGACAGAAGGGGGCCGCGATGAACATCAACCTTACGCTGATCATGCAGGCGATCGCGTTCGCCGCGTTCATCTGGTTCACGGCGAGATTCGTCTGGCCGCCGCTGATGCGCGCGGTCGACGCGCGCCAGAAGGCGATCGCCGACGGCATCGCCGCGGGCGAGGAGGGGCGCGAGAGCCTGTCCAACGCCGAGAAGCGCATCGCCGGCATGATGGTCGAGGCGAAGAGCCGGAGCTCGGAGATCATCGCCCAGGGCGAGAAGCTCAAGAGCGAGACCGTCGGCGCGGCGAAGGCCGAGGCGAAGGCCGAGGCCGACCGGATCCTCGCGGCGGCCAAGGCCGAGATCCAGCAGGAGCTGGCCCGCGCCCGCGAAGCGCTGCGCGATCAGGTCGCCGACCTCGCGGTCGCCGGCGCGGCGAAGATCCTGAAGCGCGAGGTCGACGCGAAGGCGCACGCCGACCTGCTCGCGTCGATCCGCAGCGAGCTCTAGAGGCACGCGATGGCCGAACCGACCACCATCGCCCGGCCGTATGCGGAGGCCGCGTTCGAGCTCGCGCGCGGGGACAACGCGCTGCCCGCGTGGTCGTCGATGCTGCGCTATGCGAGCGCGATCGTCGCCGACCCCGCGATGACGCGCGCGCTCGACAACCCGAAGCTCACGGCAGGCGACAAGGAGTCGCTGCTGCTCTCCGTCTGCGGCGACAAGCTCGACGCGGCCGGGCGGCGCTTCGTGCGGGTGCTGGTCGAGGCCGAGCGCGTCGCGTTCCTGCCCTACATCGCGACCCTGTTCGACGAGCTCAAGAACGAGGCCGAGGGCGTCGCGATCGCGCGGATCGACAGCGCCTTCCCGCTGACCGACGCACAGGTGGCGGAGCTCAAGGCGGCGCTCGAGAAGCGCTTCGGCAAGAAGATCGAGCCGACCGTCAGCGTCGACCCCGAGCTCGTCGGGGGCGCACGGATCACCGTCGGCGACACGGTGATCGACGCGTCCGTGCGCGCGCAGTTGCAGGCGATGGCGAACCAGTTGCGGTCGTAAATCAGCGGGACGGACGCCGCGGGCGACCGGCCGATGCGAGGACACCATGCAGTTGAACCCTTCCGAAATCAGCGAACTGATCAAGAGCAAGATCCAGAACCTCGACACCGGCGCGACGGTGCGGACCGAGGGGACGGTCGTCTCGGTTTCCGACGGCATCTGCCGGATCCACGGGCTCTCCGATGTGATGGCGGGTGAGATGCTCGAATTTCCGAAGAACACGTTCGGCCTCGCGCTCAACCTCGAGCGCGATTCGGTCGGCGCGGTGATCCTGGGCGCGTACGAGCACATCTCCGAGGGCGACACCGTCAAGTGCACGGGCAAGATCCTCTCGGTGCCGATCGGGCCCGAGCTGATCGGCCGGGTCGTCAACTCGCTGGGCCAGCCGATCGATGGCAAGGGCCCCGTCAACGCGAAGGAATCCGACGTCATCGAGAAAGTCGCCCCGGGCGTGATCTGGCGGAAATCCGTGTCCCAGCCGGTGCAGACCGGGTTGAAGGCGATCGACTCGATGGTGCCGATCGGCCGCGGCCAGCGCGAGCTCATCATCGGCGACCGCCAAACCGGCAAGACGGCGGTGGCGATCGACACGATCATCAACCAGAAGGGCAAGGACCTGATCTGCATCTACGTCGCGATCGGGCAGAAGGCGTCGTCGATCAAGAACGTGATCCGCAAGCTCGAGGAGCACGGCGCGATGGCGTACACGATCGTCGTGGCGGCGACCGCGTCGGAGTCCGCGGCGATGCAGTACATCGCGCCCTATTCGGGCTGCACGATGGGCGAGTACTTCCGCGACCGCGGACAGGACGCGCTCATCATCTACGACGACCTGACCAAGCAGGCGTGGGCGTACCGGCAGGTGTCGCTGCTCCTGCGCCGGCCGCCGGGCCGCGAGGCGTATCCGGGCGACGTCTTCTACCTGCACTCGCGGCTGCTCGAGCGCGCGGCGCGCTGCAGCGAGGAATACGTCGAGAAATTCACGCAGGGCAAGGTCAGGGGCAAGACCGGCTCCTTGACCGCGCTGCCGATCATCGAGACGCAGGCGGGCGACGTGACCGCGTTCGTGCCGACCAACGTGATCTCGATCACCGACGGCCAGATCTTCCTCGAGACCGATCTCTTCAACGCCGGCATCCGGCCCGCGATCAACGCGGGCATCTCGGTGTCGCGGGTGGGCGGCAACGCGCAGACCAAGATCATCAAGAAGCTCGGCGGCGGCGTGCGGCTCGCGCTCGCTCAGTACCGCGAGCTCGCGGCGTTCGCGCAGTTCGCCTCCGACCTCGACGAGGCCACGCGCAAGCAGCTCGACCGCGGCCGGCTCGTCACCGAGCTCATGAAGCAGCCGCAGTACCAGCCGCTGCAGGTGAACGAGATGGCGGTGACGCTCTTCGCGGTGAACAGGGGCTACTACGACGACGTGCCGGTCGAGAAGGCGCTCGCGTTCGAGTCCGCGCTTCGCGCCTACCTCAAGAGCAAGTACGCGCCGCTGATGGAGAGTCTCGAGCGGCAGAAGGATCTCTCGGCCGACGACGAGAAGGCCCTCGTGGCCGCGATCGAGGACTTCAAGAAGAACGGCGCGTACTGATCGCGCGACGGCAAGGAACCGATCGATGGCAGGCGCCAAAGAAATCCGCAACAAGATCAAGAGCGTGCAGAGCACGCGCAAGATCACGAAGGCGATGGAGATGGTCGCGGCCTCGAAGATGAAAAAGGCCCAGGACCGGATGCGCGCCTCGCGCCCGTACGTCATCCGGGCGCTGCAGATCGCGATGCACATCGCGAAGGCGAACACCGAGTACAAGCACCCCTTCCTCGCGAAGCATGAAACGGCCCGGCGCGTCGGCGCGATCGTCGTGACGACCGACAAGGGGCTGTGCGGCGGGCTCAACACCAACATCCTTCGTCTGGTGCTGAACCAGCACAAGGAGTGGCGCGCGAAGGGGATCGACGTCGACTATTGCGCGATCGGCGCCAAGGGCCTTGCGTTCCTGCAGCGTCTGGGCGCGAACGTCGTCTCGCACGCGGTGCAGTTGGGCGACCGGCCCCACCTCGACCGGCTGGTCGGGCCGGTGAAGCTCTTGCTCGACAAATACATGGGCGGCGAGCTCGACGAGGTGCACGTCTACTTTACGACGTTCGTGAACACGATGCGCCAGGAGGCGCGGCACGGGCGGATGCTGCCGATCCCCGAGGAGTTCCGCACGCCCGGGGCGGGTAGCGAGGTGCGCAAGTCGGAAGTCGCCGACAGATCGTGGGACTACCTCTACGAGCCCGACGCGCGCGCGCTCCTCGACGGAATGCTGCGCCGCTACGTCGAGGCGCTCGTCTACCAGATGGTGAACGAGAACATGGCCTCCGAGCAGTCGGCGCGGATGGTCGCGATGCGCGCCGCCTCGGACAACGCGGCGACGATCATCGACGAGCTGCAGTTGATCTACAACAAGACGCGCCAGGCCGGCATCACCAAGGAGCTGGCCGAGATCGTCGGCGGCGCGGCGGCGGTCTAGCCTGCTCGGAACACGCATACAGCGATACATCACCAGGAAACGGACATGAGCCAGGGAACCATTGTTCAGTGCATCGGCGCGGTCGTCGACGTGGAGTTCGCGCGCAACGACATGCCGCAGATCTACGACGCGCTCAAGATGGACGACATCGGACTGACGCTCGAGGTGCAGCAGCAGTTGGGCGACGGCGTCGTGCGCACGATCGCGCTCGGCAGCTCGGACGGCCTGCGCCGCGGCATGCAGGTCGTCAACACCGGCGAGCCGATCACCGTGCCGGTCGGAGCGAAGACGCTCGGCCGGATCATGGACGTGCTGGGTCGTCCGATCGACGAACGTGGTCCGGTCGACGCCGAACGGTCGATGTCGATCCACCGCAGCGCGCCGACGTTCGAGGAGCTCTCGCCGTCGCAGGAGCTCCTCGAGACCGGCATCAAGGTCGTCGACCTCATCTGCCCGTTCGCCAAGGGCGGCAAGATCGGCCTCTTCGGGGGCGCCGGCGTCGGCAAGACCGTCACGATGATGGAGCTCATCAACAACATCGCGACCGCGCACTCCGGTCTCTCCGTGTTCGCGGGCGTCGGCGAGCGGACCCGCGAGGGCAACGACTTCTATCACGAGATGATGGACGCGGGCGTCGTCAACCGCGACGACCTCGGCAAGTCGAAGGTCTCGATGGTCTACGGTCAGATGAACGAGCCCCCGGGCAACCGGCTGCGCGTCGCGCTGACCGGCCTCACGATCGCCGAGAGCTTCCGCGACGAGGGCCGCGACGTGCTGCTCTTCATCGACAACATCTACCGCTTCACGCTCGCCGGAACCGAATGCTCCGCGCTGCTGGGACGGATGCCTTCGGCCGTGGGCTACCAGCCGACGCTCGCCGAGGAGATGGGACGTCTGCAGGAGCGGATCACGTCGACCAAGACCGGCTCGATCACGTCGATCCAGGCGGTGTACGTGCCGGCCGATGACCTCACGGACCCGTCGCCGGCGACGACCTTCGGCCACCTCGACGCGACGGTGGTGCTCTCGCGCGACATCGCGTCGCTCGGCATCTACCCGGCGGTCGACCCGCTCGACTCGACGTCGCGCCAGGTGGACCCGAACGTCGTCGGCGAGGAGCACTACAACTGCACGCGTAACGTCCAGCAGACGCTGCAAAGGTACAAGGAATTGCGCGACATCATCGCGATCCTGGGGATGGACGAGCTCTCGCCCGAGGACAAGCTCGCCGTCGCCCGCGCGCGCAAGATCCAGCGCTTCCTGTCGCAGCCCTTTAGCGTCGCCGAAGTGTTCACCGGCTCGCCCGGCAAGTACGTCTCGCTCAAGGAGACGATCAAAGGGTTCAACATGATCGTCAACGGCGAGTGCGACGCGCTGCCCGAGCAGGCGTTCTACATGGTCGGGCCCATCGAAGAAGCCTTCGAAAAGGCGAAGTCGCTTCAGTAGCCGCCATGGCCGCCACCATCCGCGTCGACGTCGTCAGCGCCGAGGAGCAGATCTTCTCGGGCGATGCCGAGTTCGTCGTGCTGCCCGGCGTCATGGGCGAGCTCGGCATCTATCCGCGACATGCTCCGCTGCTCACGCAGATCAAGCCCGGCGCGGTCCGCATCAAGATCCCGGGGCAGGCGCAGGACGAGCTCGTGTTCGTCCACGGCGGATTCCTCGAAGTGCAGCCGCACCTCGTCACCGTGCTCGCCGACACGGCAATCCGGGCGAAGGACCTGGATGAGGTGAAGGCGAACGAGGCGAGGAAGGCGGCGCTCGAGGCGATGCAGAACAAGACCTCGAAGGAGGAGATCGCGACCGCCGAGGCGGAGCTCGCGATCGCGATGGCCCAGATCGAAGCGATCCGCAAGATGCGCCACCGCGCCTGACGGCGCCCGAGCATAGCGGGGGAAGGGCGGCTTGGGCCGCCCTCTTTCTTTGCGCCGGCGCAAGCTCCGCTGCCGCCAAGGCGTCGGGGACCGCCGATTGCGCTAGAATGTTGCGGTGCAGCAACGCGTGACGGAGGCCCAGCGATGAGCGACCTCAACACCACGATCGACCGTGCGACGCAGATATCGCGCAACGTCGCCGGAACGTACGACCGGCGCCTGCGCGCAGCGCTCGAGCGCTACGCAGGGCGCCTGCGGCGGGCCGGGCTTGCCGCGGTCGCGGCGCCGGCGGCGCCGCCTACCCCGCTCGAGGCGTGGCAGGACGCTTGGGACTACGCCATCGACAGCGCGCAGCGCGCCGTGCTGTTCTGGGACGCGCTGCGGCAGCGCGGCAACAACTATCTCGCCCACGAAGCGGCCGGCAAGCCGCCGCTCCTCTACCACGAATGGGAGACGATCGCCGACGCGCGCTCGTTCGCGCGCCCGGCGAACTACGCGCTCGTCCGAATCGTTCCGCCGAAGGACGCGCGGGTCGACGACACGCTGCGCCCGTTCATCATCATCGACCCTCGCGCGGGCCACGGTCCCGGCATCGGCGGCTTCGAGGGGGGGGGGGGGGGGGGGAGGGGGGGGGGGCTGGAGGACGCCGAGGGGGTTCTTCAGGTTAGGAATCTCTACGCGCCGACAGAGGGCGTCGGCGCGCGACGGGTTCGATCCGCGCTCGGTTCCTGCGGTGCGCCAGGTGCTCGACACGCTCGAGCAGGGGACGCCGGCAGAGGCGTACGTCCGCATTGCGCTCCTGATGTCGAAGGCCGGCGGCGGGCGCCGCAAGCTTGCCCAGATGGAGCGCGTGCGCGAGCTGATCGCGCCCGCGCGGCTCCTCGACCGCATCAGCGAGGACCAGTTCCGCACCCTGATGCACGAGGAGACGATCGTCGTCGAGTTCGAGCCCGAGCGCGCGAAGCGGGCGCTGCCGAAGCTCCTGCGCGCAACGGCCGATCGGCGCCATGCGCACGAGCTGCTCGACGTTATGCAGTCGCACTTCCGTCTCGACGAACGCCAGCGCACGCTGGCCGCGGAACTGAAGGCGCTCCTGCCGCTGCCGGGCGGCGCCACGGCGGGGGCATCGAAAGCGAGAGCGCGGGCCACGCACGCGCGCTCGGAGCGCCGCCGCCGCACCTAAGGGAGACGGACATGCGCGACTTCACGAACCGCACGTTCGACGAGATCGAGGTCGGCGCGAGCGAAACCGTGTCGCGGACGCTCACGGCGACGGAAGTCGAGGCACTGGCTCTTGCCGCCGGCGACGTCGAGGGCTTCCATGTCGAGGGCGGCGACACCGGAGATCGCCTGAGCGCGCAGGGCGCCGCGGCGGTGGCGATCGTGGCGGGCCTGCTCAACCGCCGGCTGCCGGGGCCCGGCAGCGCGATCGTCGGCACGAGGTTCCGTTACGCCGGCGAGTGCCGCGTCGGCGACACGCTGACCGCGACCGTCACCGCGAAGGCGCGCCACACCAAGGAGCACCGGATCGACTTCGAGTGCCGCTGCTCGAACCAGGACGGCGAGGTCCTTGTCGACGGGGTCGCCACGGTGCAGGCGCCGGTGAAGCGCATCGCCTACGCCGACGTCGCGACGCCCGAGCTGATCCTGCGGCGCAACGATGTGTTCGCGAAGCTCTTCAAGCGCTGCGAGGGGCTGCCGCCCGTGACCTGCGCGGTCGTCCACCCGTGCGACCGGGATTCCCTCGCCGGTCCCATCGAGGCGGCGAAGCGCGGCCTCATCGTCCCGGTGCTGGTCGGCCCCGAGGCGAAGATCCGCGCGGTCGCCCGCGCCGAGCGGATCGACATCTCGTCGTTCGAGATCGTCCCGGTCGAGCACAGCCACGCGGCGGCCGAGAAGGCCGTCGAGCTCGCGCGCGCGGGCCACGTCGACGCGCTGATGAAGGGCAGCCTCCATACCGACGAGCTCATGGCTGCCGTCGTGCCGTCGGCGACCGGGCTCCGCACCGCGCGGCGAATCTCGCACGTGTTCGTCCTCGACGTGCCTGCGTATCCGCGCCTGCTGCTCGTCACCGACGCGGCGATCAACCTCTTTCCGACGCTCGAGGACAAGGTCGACATCTGCCAGAACGCGATCGACCTCGCGCACACGCTCGGCATTGCGAAGCCGAAGGTCGCGATCCTGTCCGCCGTCGAAACGATCAACCCGAAGATTCCCAGCACACTCGACGCGGCGTCGCTCTGCAAGATGGCCGACCGTGGCCAGATCACGGGCGGCGTGCTCGACGGGCCGCTGGCGTTCGACAACGCGATCTCGATCGAGGCTGCGCGGACGAAGATGATCGATTCGCCCGTGGCGGGCACCGCCGACATCCTGCTCGTGCCGGACCTCGAGGCCGGCAACATGATGGTGAAGCAGCTGCAATACCTGGCAGGCGCCGATTCGGCCGGCATCGTCTGCGGGACCCGGGTTCCGATCGTGCTCACTTCGCGCGCCGACAACGTGCGGGCGCGGCTCGCGTCCACCGCGGTGCTCAAGCTCGTCGCGCACGAGCGGCGCGAGCGGCGGAGAGGGGCCCCGAGCCCGTAGGGCGCAGGGGATCGGAGCTATCGCGAGTCGCCGCAGGCGGCCGACCCCTCGGTGCTCGATCATCACGAGACGATCGGAGGCCGCGCGCGAGCGGCGGGGGGCGCTGCGAGCCTAGGAGCAGGGGCCCCAAGCTTGCTTGGGGATGCGACTTTCGGCGAGTCGGCGCCAGGAGGCCGACGTTTGGCGAAGCGAACGTTCTCCGCGGTGCGGAGGCCGACGGCCCCGAGCCCGTAGGGCGCAGGGGATCGGAGCTATCGCGAGTCGCCGCAGGCGGCCGACCCCTCGGCGTTGTAATCACGACGAATGCGCCGGCCGCATAGATTCTACGTCGTCCCCGCGAAGGCGGGGACCCAGCGACTTTGTTGTACTGTCGTCTGCAAAGATCCAAGTCACTGGATTCCCGCGTTCGCGGGAATGACGGCTTCGCAGGACTCACCCATCATGTGAACAACGCCTTGAATGTTCGCAGCTAGGCCGCCTTTCGCCCGATGCCAGCCGCGAGTTGCTGCTCCGCCAGCGCGACCCAGTAGCTCGCACCGACGGCGAGCGCGTCGTCGTTGAAGTCGTAGTGCGGGTTGTGGACGTTCGGCGTATCGGGCCCGCGGCCGGCACCGAGCCAGACGTAGCACCCGGGCTTCGCCTGCAGCATGAACGCGAAGTCCTCGCTGCCCATGTTCGGCACCGGATCCGTCTCGACGTTGGCCGCGCCGACGACCGCGGTTGCGGCGGCGATCGCGTGTTTCGTTTCCTGCTCGTCGTTGACGGTCGCCGGGTAGCGGCGCTCGTAGCGGACCGAGGCCGTCATCTCGAACGTCGCGGCGATGCCTGCGACAATCGAGCGCATCCGCTGCTCGATCGTGTCCTGCACATCGGGCTTGAACGTGCGAACGGTGCCGCGCAGCACGACCTCCTGCGGGATCACGTTCCACGTGTCGCCGCCGTGCACCTGCGTCACGCTGACCACGCCCGCGTCGAGGGGATGCAGGTTCCGCGAGACGATCGTCTGCAGCGCGGAGATCGCGTGCGCGACGAAGAGCATCGGGTCCTTTCCCGTGTACGCCATTGCCGCGTGCGCCCCCTTGCCGGTCCCGACGATCTCGAAGATGTCGAACGCGCCCATCAATGGCCCCGGGCGCAGCGCAATCGTGCCGAACGGCTTCTGCGGCCAGTTGTGCATGCCGTAGACGGCGCGCATGGGAAAACGCTCGAACAGCCCCTCCTCGACCATCACGCGGCCGCCGCCCTCGTTCTCCTCGGCGGGCTGGAAGATGAAGTAGGCGGTGCCGTCGAAGCTCTTCCGGCGCGCGAGCGCTGCCGCCGCGCCCAGCAGCATCGCCGTGTGTCCGTCGTGGCCGCAGGCGTGCATCTTGCCCGGCACCTTCGAGGCGTGCGTCACGCCGGACTTCTCGTGGATGTGGAGCGCATCCATGTCCGCGCGGAGGCCGATCGCGCGCGGCTCCGAGTCGTCGCCGCTGCCGCTGCGGAGGACACCGACGACGCCCGTCTTGGCGAGCCCGGTGTGGACGTCGAGACCGAAGCCGCGCAGCTTGTCGGCCACGAACGCAGCGGTGGCGGCTTCCTCGAACGCCGTCTCCGGGTGCGCGTGCAGGTGGTGCCGCCAGGCCTTCATCTCCGATGCGAGCGCGGCGACTTCGGGGGCGATCTTCATGACGTTCCTTTCGAAGGGATCGTGATTTACGACGGCTCCTTGATCCAGGTCTGACTTCGCGCAGGAAGCGGCTCGCCGTCCGCGCCCACTGCGCTAGAATGGAAGCACGCCATCATCCGGCTTCCGTCCATGCCCGGCAAGAGCGCAAAGACGTACGACCTGATCGTCATCGGCGCCGGCATCAACGGCGCCGGCATCGCCCGCGACGCCGCCGGCCGAGGGCTCTCCGTGCTGGTCGTCGAAAAGGACGACATCGCGGCGGCGACGTCGCAGTGGAGCACGAAGCTGATCCACGGCGGGCTCCGCTACCTCGAGTACTACGAGTTCCGGCTGGTGCGCGAATCGCTGTCCGAGCGCGAAGTGGTGCTGCGCCAGGCGCCGCACCTCGTGCAGCCGCTGCAGTTCGTGCTGCCGCACGAGCCGCACCTGCGGCCGGCGTGGATGATCCGCGCGGGACTCTTCATGTACGACCACCTCTCGCGGCGCGTCACGCTGCCGGGTTCGTTCGGGGTCGATCTCGCGGCGACGAAATGGGGTGCAGGCCTCAAGCCCCGGTTTCGCAAGGGCTTCGTCTATGCCGACGCGCGCGTCGACGACGCGCGGCTCGTGATCGCGAACGAGATGTCGGCGCGCGAGCAGGGGGCGGAGGTCCTCGTGCGCACGAAGCTCGTCGGCGCGAAGCGTGTGGACGGCCTCTGGCGTGCGACGCTCGTCGATGCGGCCGGCGTGCGGAGCGAGGTCGCCGGACGGGCGATCGCCAACGTCGGCGGGCCGTGGGTCAAGGCGATTCGGGACACGCTCGCCGCGACGCCGTCGAAGGAGAACGTTCGCCATGTGAAGGGCAGTCACATCGTCGTGCCGCGCGTGCACAAGGAGCCCCACGCGTACATCCTGCAGAACAAGGACAACCGGATCGTTTTCGTGATCCCGTTCGAGGACCGCTACTCGCTGATCGGGACGACCGACGTCCCGGTGACCGAGTTCGAGCACCCGGAGATCTCGAAGGACGAAGTTCGCTACCTGCTCGATCTCGCGAACACCTACCTGGCGACGCCGCTGGCCGAGAAGGACGTCGTCTGGACCTTTTCCGGGATCCGGCCGCTCTACGACGACGGGCAGTCCGATCCTTCGGCGATCACGCGCGACTACGTGCTGAAGCTCGACGACGACGGCCCGCCGCTCTTGTCGGTCTACGGCGGGAAGATCACGACGTACCGGAAGCTCGCCGAGCACGTGCTCGACGAATTGAAGCCATTCCTGCCGCCGATGAAGCCGGCGTGGACGCTCTCGACCGCGCTGCCGGGCGGCGACCTGCCCGCCGGCGGTATCGACGCATGGGTCGCCGAGATGCAGCGGCGGCACGCGCGGCTCCCGGCGGAGACGGTGCGCGGCGTCGCGCGCCGCCACGGGTCGCTCGCACGGGACGTGCTCGGCGATGCGATCGTCCCGGCCGACCTCGGACGGGATTTCGGCAACGGCCTCACCGAGCGCGAAGTCGACTACATGGTGCGCGAGGAATGGGCGCGGACGGCCGACGACGTGCTGTGGCGCCGCAGCAAGTGCGGTCTCGGGATGACGGCGGCGTCGCGCGAGCGCGTCGCCGCGTGCGTGGCGCAAGCCTTGACCGTCGCGGCGTGAGCGGGCCGGACGCAGTCCGACTGCAGCCGCTGGCCGCGATGCCGCGGGCCGCACGCGCGGCGATTCGCGGCGTGCTGGTCGACATCGACGAAACGCTCACCACGCGCGGGCGGCTTACGACGGACGCCTACGCGGCACTCGGGCGTCTCGCGTCGGCGGGCAAGCTCGTGGTGCCGATTACCGGGCGCCCGGCGGGGTGGTGCGACCACATCGCACGGATGTGGCCGGTCGACGCGGTCGTCGGCGAGAACGGGGCGTTCTGGATGCGCTACCTGCCGGCCGCCCGCAGGCTCGAGAAGCGTTACGTCGTCGACGACGCGACGCGACGCGCGAACCGCGCGCGGCTCGCGACGATTGGCGAGGCGATCCTGCGCGCGGTGCCCGGCGCCGCGCTCGCCTCCGACCAGCTCTATCGCGAGGCCGATCTCGCGATCGACTTCCGCGAAGACGTGCCGGAGCTTCCTCGGGAAGCCGTCGACCGGATCGTCGCGCTGATGGAAGCGCAGGGGATGACGGCAAAGGTCAGCTCGATCCACGTGAACGGCTGGTTCGGGACGTGGGACAAGCTCGCGACGACGCGCGCGCTGTTCGCCGAGGCGCTCGGCATCGATCTCGACGCCGAGCGCGAGCGCTACGTGTTCGTCGGCGACTCGCCCAACGACGCGCCGATGTTCGCGTACTTCCCGAACGCCGTCGGCGTCGCCAACGTGCGCGAGTTCGCCGACCGCCTCGCGGTCCTGCCCGCGTACGTCACACGCGAGCCGTCCGGTGCCGGATTCGCCGAGCTCGCGGACTTTTTGCTCGAACCCTGATTCGGCCCTGCCCATGCGCGTCGCCGCCCTGTATCGCTATCCGGTGAAAGGATTCACCGGCGAAGCCTGCGAAACGCTCTCGGTCCTGGACGGCGGCCGGATTGCCGGGGACCGGGTCCTGGGCGTTCGGTTCAACGATGCGAAGGCGGCCGATGAAGCCTGGGGCACGAAGCATGAGTTCGTGGCCCTCGTGAACACCCCTGGCCTGGCGCGGCTCCAGCTTCGATTCGACGAGGGCGCTCGCAGGCTGCGAATCGAGCTGCGGGAGCGGGTGCTGGTCGACGAGACCTTGGATGACGTCGGGCGAAAGCGCATCGCAGGCGCCGTCGAGAAGTACGTCCTCGGGCTCGACGAGAACCCGCTTTCGTCGCGGCCGGAGCGGCTTCCGTTGCGCGTCGTCGGCGACGGCGTCACGCCGCGCTATCAGGACCAGGAGCCGGGCTATGTGACGCTGCACGGGCGACCGAGTCTCGCCGCGCTGGCCGCGGCGACGGGCACCGATCCGAGCGAGCATCGGTTTCGCTCGAACATCGCGATCGACGGGCTCGATGCATGGGAAGAGCAGCGCTGGATCGGCCGTAGCGTCCGCATCGGCGACGTCGTCTTCGAAGTCGCGAGCGCCAAGACCCGATGCCTCGCCACGCATGCCAATCCGCTGACCGGGCAGCGCGACCTGCCGATCATGCCGATGCTGCTGCGGGTCTTTCCCTGCGAGAAGCCCACCTTTGCCGTGGCGATGACGACGCGGCGCGGAGGCGCGATCCGCGTCGGAGACGAGGTGGAGCCTTCTGGTTGACAGCAGTGGAGATCCGGCAGCGGATCACCTGTCGAAGCTGCGTTCTGACCAAACAGACAGTGTCAGCGTTGATCTGCATTAGCGGCGATTGGATGCGGACGGAGTCCCGTTCTCCTTCGACCAATGCGGCTGACTGCGCAGCCCCGAAAAAAGAGCTGCCATTCAAGAATCGTGAGATACCGGCGGCTCTCGGCCTTGGATTCAACCGGTCGACGCAACAGATTGGCTGAATCGTTCAGCGGGTGTTTCGTAGTTTAGTGTTTTCCTTGGGCGCTCATTTAATTTCCTGGCGACGGCATTGAGTTTGGCTTGCGAGTAGCCCGAGATGTCGGTGCCCTTGGGGAAATACTGCCGCAATAGCCCATTCGTATTTTCATTGGTCCCACGCTGCCAAGGACTCCGAGGATCACAGAAATAGACCTGTATGTCCGTCGCCAAGGTGAAGCGCTTGTGTCCGGCCATCTCGTTACCTCGATCCCAGGTCAGCGATTTGTAGAGTTCCTGCGGCAACTTGCGCGCATTCTTGATCAGCGCATTGACGAACGTCTCGGTATCTTTGCTGGCGACCTTTACCAGCATCACGTAGCGTGTTTGACGTTCGACGAGAGTTGCAATCTGGCTGTTGCGATTTCCGCACAGTAGGTCACCTTCCCAGTGACCTGGTACAGCCCGATCTTCCGCCGTGGCAGGGCGCTCGCTGATCGATACCGCGTCACGGATTTTGCGGTGATCGTCCGACTTCTGGGTGTGATGGCGCGAACGGCGCATGGCTCGCGTGCGCCGCAAATGCTGCAACAACTCTTTCTTCAAGGCACCACGGGCTTGAATGAAGAGGCTGCGATAAATCGTCTCGTGTGACACCTGATTGTTCTCGTCGTCCGGGTAAGCGCGCTTCAGCCAACCCGCAATCTGCTCCGGTGACCACAGCAATTGGAGCTTCGCTGCCACGATGCGCGCCAAGGTGTGGTTCTCAGCCAGTTTACAGGTCTTGGGGCGATGCGCCCGATCCCAAGCCGCTTGGTCGGCCTGGCTTGCCCGATAGCATCCCTGCCCGCCGTTGCGCTGGATCTCTCGGCTGATGGTGGATGGCGCTCGCCCAAGGAGCGTCGCTATGGAACGGATCGACTGGCCCGCTGCCAGAGCACGCGATATCTCTTCGCGTTCAGCCAACGTCAGCGCCAATCTCGATCGGTGTCGTTGCGCCGGCCGTATCCCACCGGTCTCACCAGAATGCCCTGTACCGATGAGTGGTTTCGATCAAACAGCTGGGCAATCTGCTGGAGGGAATCGCCTTTCTCCAGCGCTCCCACATCAAGGCTTTCTGGCTTTCCGTGTAATAGATCCGTGGCCTTTGCTTCATCTGCAACACTCCTTCTGCTTACGCAGTATCTAGTGTGTTGCATCGACCGGTTGAATCCAAGGCCAGGAGCGGTCATCCGCCGAACCATCGCAAAGCGGTCGTTCATAGCCGTACGCCCCAGCGCCAGAGCAGGCTTGATCTGTCGAGAGTCGCGTCTGTGCATACCGGTGGCCTGTTAAATTCGTACTGAACTATTGGCTGATAATTCAGGCCATTGGAGTTGACGAGGAAGCAATCGACATTGCGTCGGGCCTCGCGCAGGCCCGCACGCTTCAGGAGAACTCATGTTTGACCACGTCAAATTCGGCGTCAGCGACTATGCAGAGAGCAAAGCGTTTTTCCTCAAGGCACTCGAACCGCTCGGCGTAACGGTTGTCTCGGAGTGGCCGCCGAACGGTGTCGAGCTTTAGCCAACCGAAGCAAGGTTTCATTGTGCCTGTATCAAACCGAGGAGAAGCCGGCGCCTCTTCACTTGGCGTTCATTGCCGAGAATCGCCAGCAAGTCGACGCTTTCTATCGCGCGGCTCTGGAGGCGGGTGGCAAAGACAATGGTGCGCCTGGTCTGCGCCCGCACTACCACGCGAACTACTATGCAGCTTTCGTCATTGGTCCGGACGGGCACAACATCGAAGTGGTTTGCCACGAACCCGAGGCCTAACCCTTCCATCGAGGGGACGTCCACGGGCGGGCTTCGCCCATTTGCGGCTGCCCCTCATGTCAAACGTTAGGCCCTACTCCCAATCCTCCACCACACTGCTTATGCCAAATCAACCTGCACCAGAAATCGAACTGCTCCGCGCGGCCTACATGGCCTTCAACGCGCGGGACATCGACGCCGCCCTCGCCAGGGGTCGTCAGCGATAGACTGCTTGCCAACATCGGCCCTACAGCCAGTCGCCGATAGCAGTCATCCGGTCCGGGATGCCAGGGCCAAGTCTCGATGGGGTCGCACGGTGTTGGGCGTGGTTAGTTCTCCTCCGGTTTCGCGCTCCGGTGTTGTCGAAGGCACAGCTGGACGATGCAGTGCGCGCGGGCAGGCTCCAGGTTCCCGGTCACCCCGCGCGCACTACCTCCCCTAAGCGCCCGGAATGGGCAGCACGGGCATGATCTCGACAGAATCGCCCGGGAAAATGGAAAAATGCGGATGCTTATCGAATAGCTTGGCGGCGGCCTCGTGCGAATCCGCGCGCACAACCGTGAAAGCGCCCATGTCGTTGCTCACATCGTCGATTCCACGTTGCGTGACCTTCTTGGTTTTCCCTAATGGTCCGCCCATGCTGACAATGGCGGCGTGATGTTTCTCGGCCCACGCCTTCCAGGCCGCCATGCCTTCTCGTTCCTTCGCACGGCGATCGCCTTCGGAAAGGGCGTCCCAGGCCACTCGTCGCGGACTGGTTTTGCTGCCAAGGAACACGGCGAGATAGGTATTGTTAGCGTTCATAACGTCTCCTTTTTTGCGGTTTGAGAGTTGGAGCAACAACTCGATATAACGATGCAAGTGATCGATGCTCGCGGCCGCGATCGTCTAGACCGACCCCGGCGGAGTTCTGCGCTCGAGAGCCGCCGATGACCGCTATGCCGTCGGCCCACCGAAATATTTATCTTCGATATAACCTAGGCAGATGTATTTCATGGCACACCTCCTATTTTTTTATCGCGAAATCCGCCGCCTCGAAAATCTGACGGATTTCGATCGTGTCACCGGGTTCGGCCGGGCAACGCTGCGCCCATTTGACGACTTCTTCTTTTGACGGCGCCTCCACCATCCAGTAACCGCCGAGCACTTCTTTCGATTCGATGTAAGGTCCGTCGGTCACGGTGGGTTTGCCTTGGCCAAACGAGACGCGGGCGCCGGTGGTTTGCGGGTGAAGTCCGTTCAAAGACTCAATCCGGAGGGCTTTGCCCATCTCATCATTGAACCGCCCCATCTCTTCCATCTTCTTCCGATCGGGTACGAAGTTGGGGTCTACTTTTTTGCCACCTTGATAAACAGCGGGGATCATCAGCATCATGAATTTCATGGTAATTCTCCTTGGCAATAATTGTTGTCCTACACCCTTAGTCGTTTGGCGAAGCCCGATTTCGACAACGCTCGAAAATTATTTTTGAAGCTCGGCCAGGCGCCGGGGCAAAAAATGTCGTTCCGGTCCTTGTTGACTCATACGCAATGCTTTTCGATCAGCCATTGCGACCTCAGGCGGCCGGTTCAAGCGCCGGTATAGATCTGCGAAATAGCAACCCGGGCAGCACAAAGGATAGCCAACGGCTGCGCGGACGAGGTGATCCAGTCACAGCCGCGCCGTCTTGAGCATAGGCGTGCTACGTTCATTAAGTGCTGCCCGGTCAGTTCGCTGAACGTCCGGTATTTATAACGCTCGATGACGGCTCAGGGTCGGCTACGGTCCGTCGCTTCGCGGCGATGAACGACTGCTGCGCCGCGGGAGCGGCCATGCCCACAAGCGGCCATCGCTCTGACGCGTGACGCAAGGACGCAGCGATTGCGCTTTCGCCAGCACGCAGCCAGCCGTTGCAGTAAGTATGGCTATGTTCGCTGCCGCACCGACATTGGCGGGGTGTCCGGGTAGATTGCCGTTAATGCGAGTTTGGAGTTCATTTTGTCACCGTTGTCACGACCAGGCGGCGAGATCGCTACCGCCAAACCGGAGTCGGGAATTTCGCGTACCAGAATCACGGGATTGAGCGACAAACGATCAGCTGACGCGGCGCTGAATGAGACCCTCATGATCACGTCGCCTGACACCACGGCACGCTGCGACAGGATCACTAAGGAGAAATACATGACGAGACACATGACGAAGCTGACCATCGCCGCGGCCATCACGGCATTCGCAATTGCAGTGACCGTACCCTTTCGCTTGCGCAGACGGTGCCCAATTCCGACCCGGCGCCGCCGACGGCAGCGTCGCGCGGCTACGAAATGGGCCCCGGCATGATGAACGGCCAAGCGCAAGCGCCAAGCCAAGGGCAAGCGCAAGGGCCGGCACAAGGCAGCTACGGTTCCGGCATGATGAACGGCCAAGCGCAAGCGCCAAGCCAAGGGCAAGCGCAAGGGCCGGCCAAGGAACTACGGTTCCGGCATGATGTACGGCCAAGCGCAAGCGCCAAGCCAAGGGCAAGCGCAAGGGCCGACACAAGGGCCGGCACAAGGCGGCTACGGTTCCAGCATGATGGGTGGCTACGGCGCCGGCTGGATGGGTGGATATGGCGGGATATGGTTTCCCATCCTGCTTGTCCTCGTGGTTGCCGGCCTCGTGGTATGGGTCGTCAAGCAGAAGAGCAAGTAAATGGACAGAACGTGTTTCGGCCATTCCATCAGCAGCGCAAAACCATAACCGGCGTCACGCTCGGGGTGTGGCTCTTCGCGCTGTTCGTAGGGATCGCGCATGCGTGTGGCTGGGTTGAACCGAGCATGGCGCCGGTTCATGCGGTTGCCGCAAGTACGAACGACCATTCCCCTGATGAAGGCACGCCGGTCGGCTGCGAACAGTTCTGCAAGTCCGACATTCCGGTCGTAACCAAGCTTCCACTCCAGGGCGACCAACCGGACGCGCAACCGCTGATCCTTGCGGTCAACAACGTCCGCGTCGTCCTCGCTTCTCCGCCTGCTTTCCCGCTGGCGCAGGCCGCACATTCGACGTCGGATGTGCCGCCCTTCCTCCGCTTCACTCGACTCCGGCTCTAAGCCGCGCTGATTCGCGGGGCGGTGCACGTCTGCCCTGCATGCGTGTGTCCCGGCTCGATCCGGTTCCACGCGGTCGGCGCGCCTTGGCGCGGCATAGGCGCAGACCCTCAGTCTGCAATCTAACGCAAGGACATTGACATGGGTGCGTCACGTATCACGGCTCTTCCCAAGACGATAACGAAGGAGAAACACATGAAGAAACTGACTATCGCCGCGGCGCTCGCGGCAGTTGCAATCGCGCTACCGTGCCGCTCACGTTTGCTCAGACAGGCGGCTACGGCATGGGACCCGACCGATGATGGGGGGCTACGGCGGTTACGGCCCTGGAGCCGGGATGATGGGTGGTTACGGCGGTTATGGCATGGGGCCGGGGATGATGGGCGGCTACGGTGGAAATGGCATGGGGCCGGGGATGATGTACGGCTACGGCGCCAATGCCGTCGGAGCGCTCAACCTCACCGACGATCAGCGTGAAAAGATCACCAAGATTCAGGAGGCGCTGTCCACCAAGCATTGGGAGCTGATGGGCAAGATGCAGGAGCAGCAGTTCAAGCTGCGCGAGCTGTCCGCCTCGGGCAAAGCTGACGACGCAGCCATCGGCAAGGCGTACAAGAACATCGAGGGCCTTCGCCAGCAGATGGGGCCTCGGGAGCGGATGCGCAGAAGCAGATGGACGCCGTACTCACGAAGGAGCAACGGGACCAGTTGCAACGTGGCGGGGGCCGCGGCGCCAATTGAGCGCGCCCTGCAAGGCGCCGCGCCTCTTTGGTTTGGCCCCGGCGGCTCTCAACGAACAGCCGGACACATCGTTGGCCGGCTCACGCACTATCGGCCGACGGGCGTTCGCTTAATGCGGGACCGCTATACAGGGGGTGAAATGGACTGCGTGAAAGGCATGACTCTTCGCAAGACCTTGAGCATCGCCGTACTGATAGGCGGAACCGCTTTGGGCGGAAACGCATTTGCAGACCCACCACAAGGCGCTTCCGGCCCCGGCTACGGCATGGGACCCGGCATGATGGGCTCCGGCGGAATGGGGCACGGCATGATGGGTGGTTATGGTCTTCCGCCACAGGGAAGCAATGTCCGCGCGCTGCAGCCGGGCGAACTGGATCTGAATTCGCGCGCGGGCCAATTCTTCTCATCTGCATGCTCGCGATGTCACGCCTTGCCGAACCCACGGCAGCACACGGCCGATCAATGGCCAGGGGTAATTGCGCGGATGGAACAGAACATGCGGTCGTCGCGTTTATCGGTTCCGGACGATAACCAGATCCGGCAGATCCAAGCCTTTCTGGAGCAGCACGCATCCTCCAACAAATAGCGTAGGTGAGTTGCGTCCGTTGATGGCTACCTTACAGCCCATTACCTGGATGAACGGATTAACGCGATGTTGAGCGGGGTAATGCTACTTTGGTTTTTGCTAACGGCGATGGCGCTCGGATTCGTCGCGGTCGACATACGCTCAATGCCGGTACCGCCCGTAATGGATCATCACAATGCAAACTGAACTCTTGAAAGTAACAGGCATGACTTGCGGCGGCTGCACCGGCACGGTAACGCGCGCGCTGCAGGCGGTTACCGGGGTGGGTGGCGTAAACGTGTCGCTCTCGGCCGGCGAGGCCGCGGTGCAATATGACGAGCGGCTGACCTCGCCTGAGCAATTGAAATCGGCCGTAAAGGGCGCGGGCTACGGTGTGGATGCTGTCGGGACGAATCAGAAACCAAAAGGTAAGGGCTGTTGCTGCGGCTGACGCTATCGTGGGACAAATTGCTTATGCGATGTCGTGGCGTCGATGGCAACCGGAATATCGCGGGTCGCGCCTTGCCTTACTGCAATGGAAGCTGGCTGCGGTGGCCGATAGCGCTGGCGGTTGCACACGGCGATGCTTGTTTTAGGGTCGAGTGTCGAGTCCTACTCTTGGCCATCGGTTGCAGAAAGCGGAGAACGCGATGATTGAAACGACATCCAATCAATCGATCCGCAAGGATCACAACGCAGATCTGCACTCTGAAAGTGGTCGTTCTGGCGAATCGACAGACCACCCGATGCTGGTCGCCGAAAAGTCGGCGCAAGCGCTGACTGATCCTGTGTGCGGAATGACCGTGACGGTCGATTCACCGCATGTGCTGCAGCATGAGGGCAAGCCGGTTTACTTTTGCAGCTCGGGGTGTAAGGCCAAGTTCGTGACCAACCCGGCGAAGTATCAGGTGGCCCGCCCAGAGTCGAAAGCACCAACACCGCCCGCTACTGAGCGAACGGTCGACGGTGCGATCTACACCTGTCCGATGCACCCGCAGATTCGCCAAGCGGGACCGGGCAATTGCCCTATCTGCGGAATGACACTGGAGCCGGTCACGGCGACAGCAGCCGTCGGGGCGAACCACGAACTCGCGGACATGACCCGGCGGTTCTGGGTCGGGTCTGGTTCTGACGTTGCCGGTCTTCGTCCTGGAAATGGGCGGCCACATCCCCGGTCTTGGCCTGCATGACCTTGTCCCGCCGCGCATCTCCACCTGGATTCAATTTGCTCTTTCCACGCCGGTCGTCCTGTGGGCAGGATGGCCATTCTTCGAGCGCGCCTGGGCATCGGTCGTGCACCGCAGCCTGAACATGTTCAGCCTGATCGCCCTCGGGACAGGCGCCGCCTACCTCTACAGCCTCTTCGCGACCTTTGCGCCGGGAATGTTCCCCGCCGGGTTCCGCGGGATGGGCGGCACGGTCTCCGTTTACTTCGAAGCCGCTGCGGTGATCACCGTTCTCGTACTCCTGGGCCAGGTGCTGGAACTGCGCGCCCGCGAGCAGACCGGCGGCGCGATCCGCGCGCTTGCTCAAATTGGCGCCCAAAACCGCGCGCCGCTTGAGGGCTGGCGGCGACGATGAGGAAGTGGCACTTGAGCTGGTCCAGGTCGGCGATCGTCTTCGCGTACGGCCCGGCGACGGCGTGCCGGTCGATGGCGAAGTGCTCGAGGGCAAGAGCGCCGTGGATGAATCGATGGTCACCGGCGAGTCGATGCCCGCCGCCAAGCAGCCCGGCGACAAGCTCATCGGAGGGACCGTCAACGGCACCGGCTCTCTGGTCATGCGCGCCGACAAAGTGGGCGCGGACACCATGCTCGCGCGCATCGTGACCATGGTCGCCGAGGCGCAGCGGAGCCGGGCGCCGATCCAGCGCATGGCGGACACCGTGTCGGGCTACTTCGTCCCGGCCGTACTTGGCGTGGCCGTCATTGCGTTCGTCGCGTGGGCTGTCTGGGGTCCGGCTCCCGCGCTTTCCTACGCCCTGATTGCGGCGGTCTCCGTCCTCATCATCGCTTGCCCCTGCGCGCTTGGCCTGGCCACCCCGATGTCGATCGGCGTGGGCATCGGCAAAGGCGCTGGCGCGGGCGTCCTGATCAAGTCGGCCGAGGCTCTTGAGCGCATGGAGAAGGTCGATACCCTGGTCGTAGACAAGACCGGCACGCTCACGGAGGGCAAGCCCAAGGTGACGGCCATCGTTCCCGCTGCGGGACTGTCGGAGTCCGAGATTCTGTCGTTGGCAGCCAGCCTTGAACGGTCCAGCGAACACCCTCTCGCCGCGGCCATCGTCACCGCCGCGCAGGATCGCAATGCTGCAATTCAAGAGCCGACGGACTTCGCCTCGGTCACGGGCAAGGGTGTTACCGGAAAGATCGGCGGCAGGTCGGTGGCGCTGGGCAACGCGAAGCTGATGGCGGATCTCGGCATCGCGCTCGGCGATCTTGAACACAAGGCCGACGAACTTCGCAGCGACGGAGCGACTGCCCTGTTTCTCGCGGTAGACGGCAAGCCGGGGGGCGTGATTGCCATTGCCGACCCGATCAAGTCAACGACGCAGGCGGCCCTCGACAGCCTGCGCAAAGACGGCATACGGATCGTGATGCTGACCGGCGACAACAAGACGACGGCCGAGGCGGTCGCCCGCAAGCTCGGCATCAAGGAAGTCGAGGCCGATGTACTGCCGCAGGACAAGAACCGCATCGTCAAGAAGCTCACGGCCGAGGGACGCATTGTCGCCATGGCGGGCGACGGCGTGAACGATGCCCCGGCTTTGGCCGAGGCCGCTGTTGGCATCGCCATGGGAACGGGGACCGAAGTCGCGATCCAGAGTGCCGGGATTACCTTGGTGAAAGGTGATCTTGCCGGCATTGCGCGGGCCATCGTCTTGAGCCGGGCGACGATGCGCAACATCCGCCAGAATCTGGTATTTGCATTCGCCTACAACGCGATCGGCATCCCGATTGCCGCAGGCGTCCTCTACCCGGCCTTCGGCCTGCTTCTCAGTCCGATCATTGCCGCGCTGGCGATGTCGCTCAGCTCAGTATCGGTCATCGTGAATGCGCTGCGCTTGCGCACGCTGAAGCTTTAGGGCGACTAAATCCCTCCGAGGCCGCTGATAAGCTCCGTCACGCCGAACCCGGGCGTTGGTATCAAAACGATGATCGAGCAGCTTAAGAATTTTCCTGAGAACGTTCTCGCGTTCGTTTGCAACGGAGGTGTCACGAGAGCGGATTATGATGCGGCGCTCGTTCCGGCCGTTGTCAATGCGCTTAAGAGCCACGACAAGGTCCGTCTTTACTATGAAACTGCAGCGGATTTCTTGGCATCGATCCGGGCGCTATTTGGGAAAACTTCAAGGTCGGGATGGAACACCTCTCGCGCTGGGAGCGTGTTGCGGTGGTCACCGATATCGAATGGATCAAGCAGACGATGCGGTTTTTCAGATTCCTCATGCCCGGCGCGATGAAATCATTTCCCTCGTCGCAGACCGCGGAAGCTCGCGATTGGATCATTGCGAAAGGGGATCGGTGACGTTTTGAGTTGCCAGATAGCTGCCGTTGGCGACGGGCCGCTTGGGGTCGATAGCGCCCACCCACGACTCAGAAAGTGGTGACCGCTTTCTGCTTGGCTAACGGTTCAATCCGAGCGGACAGTGTCCGTCAGGTCGAATTCCGAGCAGGGCAGATCACCGCGGCCCTGCGAGTTTTGTCAACCCGACTTCACAAGCCCGGCCTTCATGCGAGACTCAAGGCGTTTGGCGAAGCGAAACTACCCACCGCCGGCGCCGGAACGCGTGATCGTGACCTCGGAGTGCGGATCGATGTCGCGTTGCGCATGGCGCGCCGCGCGGTCTCCATCGCCGGCGATGCGCATCAGGATCAGCACGAACAGGAAGCCAAGCACCCACCCTACAATACCCAGGACGATCCAGTCCATCCTGCACCCCTCCCAGTCGCCGGCGAAGCCTTTATTGGCAGCGGTCGGAACACGAGATGCTCGCCCGCGCGTCAGCGCTCCATCTTGTCCCGAGCCTTCTTGAGCGCGTCGATCAGTCCATTGACGCCGGCCTTGGAAAGGCCCTCCTTGTCGACGTCGAAGGCGATCAGCAGTCGCTTGGCATTCTCCGAGAGGTAGAGCTTGATCGTTCCATCCCGACCAAGGTCGAACTTCATCTTCTTTGGCTCGCCCACTTCGAAACCCCCGCGTGACGGCAAGGTGACATGGTAATGAAAATCGCCCGGTCCATGGTTACAGCAGGCGCGCCACGGTGGGCCGCCCTTCCGCGCGGCGCTCCCTGCCACGCGCGCGGATAGAGCCCCGCAACTCCGCGTTAATCCGCGAATCCAGGCTCCGATGACGGCAACGCAGGAGCTGTCGGCAGCCGCAGGCGCCTGGCGGCGACTCTGATCCCCCCGGCGGCGAGGAGAATGCCGGCGATCCACAGCGCGAGTAGCGCGAGGCCCGCTACGCTCGGCCGCGGCCACGGCGTCCCCGTGGGCATCAGCGCGAATGCGCGAGCGCGTCGCGCCCCGCGTAGCGCGCGTTCGCACCGAGCGCTTCCTCGATGCGCAACACCTCGTTCCACTTCGCGGTGCGCTCGCCGCGCGCGATCGAGCCCACCTTGAGCTGGCCCGCGTTCCAGCCGACGGCGAGATGCGCGATCGAGACGTCCTCGGTCTCGCCCGAGCGCGCGGAGACGATGGCCGCGAAGCCCGCGGCTTGGGCGGCGTCGAGCGCCGCACGCGCCTCGGTGAGCGTTCCCGCCTGGTTGGGCTTGATCAGCGCGGCGTTGCACGCGCGATCGGCGGCGGCTTCGGCGACGCGCCCGGCATTCGTCGTCAGGTAGTCGTCGCCGACGATCTGCACGCGCGTTCCGGCGGCCCGCGCGAACGCGATCCAGCCGTCGCGGTCGTCCTCGGCCAAGGGGTCCTCGATCGAGGCGATCGGATAGCGATCGAGCCAGCGGAGCAGGAGCTCGATCATGCCGTCGCGGTCGAGCAGGCGCGCATCGCGCGTGAGCGCGTAGCGCCCGCCGCGGCCGAACTCGGAGGCGGCGATGTCGAGCGAGATCGCGACGTCCTCGCCCGGCGTGTAGCCGGCCCGCTCGATCGCGCGCACGAGCAGTCTCCAGCGCTTCGTCGTTGGTCGCGAACGCGGGCCAATACCCGCCCTCGTCGGCGACGCCGGCGAGCTTGCCGTCCGTCGTGAGCAAGCGGCCGGCGGCGCGATAGACATCGGCGACGACGGAGAGCGCCTCGGCGAACGAAGTCGCCGCGAACGGCATGACCATCAGGTCCTGGATGTCGATGCGCCGCCCCGCGTGCGCACCGCCTCCGAAAATCTGGATCTCGGGCAGCGGCAGGGCGACTGCGGCGTCGCCGGCCAGGTGGCGCCACAGCGGCACGCCGCGCGCCGCCGCCGCGGCGTGCGCCACCGCGAGCGAAACGGCGATCGTGGCATTGCCGCCCAGGTTCGCCTTGTTGGACGTCGCGTCGAGCGCGATCAAGGCCGCGTCGACCGTCGCCTGGTCCGTCGCGTCGAGGCCGGCGAGCGCGGCGCCGATCGGCCCTTCGACGTTGGCGATCGCGCCGCTGACATCGAGGCCGCCGTGCGCTTGGCCGCCGTCACGGAGGTCGATCGCTTCGCGGGAGCCGCGCGAGGCCCCGGCCGGCGCGATCCCGCGGCCCAGCGCGCCGCCCGCGAGCTCCACTTCGGCTTCGACGGTCGGCCGGCCGCGTGAATCGTAGACGCGGCGGCCCTGGATCCGCGCGATGTGCGTGCGGTTCATGGCCATCTGCGGGCGACCCAGCGGGCGAGGATCGCCCGCGGGTCGGTCTCGGGCGTCGCGATCAGCGCGCGGGCGAACGCGCGGACCTTGTCCTTCGCCCTCGCATCGGTCAGATACTCGACCGGCGACTTCCCGTCGATGCGCGCGAGCATCAACGCGGGCAAGAGCGCGGCGGTGCGCGCCGCGACGGCGGCGGAAGGCTCCCAGCGGGCGCGCTCGAAGTAGGCGCTCACAAGCGTGTCGAACGCCGCCGCGTAACGGCCCCGCCACTCCGGCCGCCGCGCCCCCTTGAGCAACAGGTGGTTCAGCACGAACGCGACGTCGAAGGCCGGGTCGCCGTACCACGCGCACTCGGCGTCGAGGATGACTGGCCCGCGCGGGCCGACGAGGAGGTTCTTCGGGCTGAAATCGCCGTGCACCAGCGCGCGCTTCGTCGTGCGGGTGATGTCGAAGATCGCGTGGAGTCTGGGCGCGAGATCGGAATGGACCCGCGCCGTCGCGAGCAGATAGGGCTCGAGCCGGATCGCGTGGAAGATCTCGTCGGTGGGGAATCGGTCCGCGACATCCGGTCGCTCGGCGGTCGCCGCGTGAATGCGGCCGAGCGTCTCGCCGACCGCGGCCGCGACGGTCGGGTCGACCAGCCCGGCGAGGAGCTGGGACTTCCACGTCGGATGGGTCTCGGGAGGCAGGTATTCCATCGCGAACGCGCCGGTCTCCGCGTCCGCGCCAAGGACCGCCGGCACCGCGGCCGGCGCCACGGCGCCGGCGACGCGCATCCACTCCACTTCGTAACGGCTCCGCTCGACCGGCGCGTGCCAGTCGGCTTCCACCCTGAGCTTCGGCAGCGCCCGCTTGACGCAGATGACGCGAGACGGCAATTCCGCCCGGTAAATGTCCGACGAGACGCCGCCCGCCAAGGGCGAAAGCACCACCGGTGTGTGAGCGCCCGCTATCGCCATACGAGCCAATGCGTCGAGAATCGCTTGACCGGCATGGGCAGCGGGCGCCGAGGCGTCAGCGCGATGGGCACCGCTCATCGGCGCAATACCCTTCCGAGTATGATATTTGCATGAAAGTCCTGTCCCGGGATGGCAACTGTCGCAGCTAAGGCCCTGAGCCGGCTCGATTCGCGCAAATCCCAGCAGTCAATGGACAGGCAGGGAGGCCCCCAATGATTCGCTTCGGCTTCAACATCAAGACGCGCACGGGACAGCGCGTGGAGAACATCTCGATCATGGCCGGCTCGCAAGGGGACGCCGAGCGCCGGCTGCGGCAGATGTACCACCACTGCGAGATCATCGAATGCCACGCCCAGAGCGTGCCCCGCCGCGTCGACACGCTCGACGTCGAGGGGGTCATCGGCCTCATCAGCGGCAGCGACCCGCTGCCGGCGGTGGCCGCCGCGAACGATGCGCCGCCGGCGATCATCCGGCTACGCCAGAAAACCGGCACCCACTAGCTCTTCGGTGAGCGCCTGGTAGTCGCGGGCGCCGCGGCTGTCTGGCGCATGCCGGAACACGTCGAGCTCGACCGCGGGACTCTCGGCGAGCTTCACGCTCTCGCGAATCCGCGTCGCGCAGATTTCGTCGGCCCGCAACAATCCCGCCATCCGTCCGACCACGTCGCCGCTCATCCTTCGCCTGAGGTCGTAGCGCGTCAGCACGTAACGCCGAGGCAGCCGCCGCTTGAACACCGGCTCGAGCGCGTTCAGCGCCCGCTCGACCTCGCACGCGCCGCGGAGCGACAGGTAGTCGCAGGACACCGGCACCAGCAGCAGGTCGCAGGCGAAGATCGCGTTCAGCGACAGCACGTTCAACAGCGGGCCGCAGTCGATGACGACGGGCCCGGGCGCGAGTCCGGGCTGGCGCAATGCGTAGCGGAGGCGGGTCACGACGTTCACGCTCTTGCCGAGGATCGAGTCGAGCTTCGAGAGATCGAGGTGCGCGGGACAGAGCGCGACGCCGCTTCGGGTGATGTGCGCGATGTCGGCGAGCGGCCGTTGTCTCATGAAGAAGCCGAAGACCGAGTCGTCGGCGAGCTTCGGATGCACGCCGAATACGTGCGACAGGTGCGCCTGCGGGTCGAGATCGACGCCGAGCGGACGCTGACCGCGGCGCGCGATCGCCGCGAGCAGGTTGAGGGCCGTCGTCGTCTTGCCGACACCGCCCTTCTGGTTGAACACCGCGATGACCGTCATGCGGCGGAATGCGCGAGCATGCGACCGATTATACGGGCGGGAACGCCGTTCGCCGGCTCGCCGAATCCGCCAAGCGGGGTCGCAGGGACCGGCGAACCGGCGATGCCGTATCATGAAAGGCTCGCCGCACGCGCGGCGGGAGCATTTCCCGATCCCGAATCTGCCGATCGCGTGCCCGCGCTTCCGCTCCAGATCGTCGTCATGGCCGCGGGCCAGGGCAAGCGCATGCGCTCGGCGCGCCCCAAGGCCCTGCATCCGCTCGCGGGTCGCCCGCTCGTCGCGCATGCGCTCGACACCGTCCGGACGCTCGCGCCTAGCGCGCTCGTCGTCGTGGTCGGCCACGGCGGCGACCTGGTCCGCGCGGCGCTCGCCGCCCCGGATCTGGCGTTCGTCACGCAGGATCCCCCGCGCGGCACGGGCGACGCGGCCCGCATCGCGCTCGGCGCACTGCGCGACGAGGGGGTCACGCTGGTCGCGAATGGCGATTGCCCGCTGATCGCCGCAGAGACGTACGCGGCGCTCGCGGACGTGGCAGCGACGGGCAGGCTCGCGCTGCTCACCGCGCATGCCGCGGATCCATCGGGTCTGGGCCGGGTCGTGCGCGGAGCCGATGGGGCGGTGCGCGCGATCGTCGAGGAGCGCGACGCGACGCCCGAAGAGCGCGCGATCGACGAGATCTACACGGGGACGCTCGCGGCCCCGACCGCGCTCCTGCGCCGGTTCGTCGCCGCGCTCAAGGACGACAACGTCCAGCGCGAGTACTACCTGACGGACGTCGTCGCGCTGGCGGTCGCCGCCGGCGTTCCGGTGGAGGCGCACGTCGCCGCGGATCCCGCGGCGGCGCTCGGCGTCAACGATCGCGCGCAGCTCGCGGCGATCGAGCGCCTCGTGCAGGCGCGCCTCGCCGGCGCGCTGATGGAGGCCGGCACGTCGATCGTCGACCCGGCGCGGATCGACATCCGCGGCAGGCTTCGCTGCGGGCGCGACGTCACGATCGACGTCGGGTGCGTGTTCGAAGGCGAGGTCTCGCTCGCCGACGACGTCCGCGTCGGGGCGTACTGCGTGCTCAGGGACGTGAGCGTCGGACCCCGCACCGAGCTCTTTCCGTTCTGCCATTTCGACGGCGCCACGATCGGCGCGGGTTGCCGGGTCGGCCCGTTCGCGCGGATGCGCCCCGGCGCGACGCTCGACGAGGACGTGCACCTCGGCAACTTCGTCGAGGTGAAGGCGAGTCGAGTCGGCGCGGGCGCGAAGGCCAACCATCTCGCCTACATCGGCGATGCGACCGTCGGCGCGCGCACGAACATCGGCGCCGGTGCGATCGTCGCGAACTACGACGGGGCGAACAAGCATCCGACGGTGATCGGCGACGGCGTGTTCATCGGGTCGAATTGCGTGCTGGTGGCGCCCATCACCGTCGGCAGCGGCGCCACGATCGCCGCCGGCAGCACCATCACGAACGATGCGCCGGCGAACGAGCTCACCGTCGCGCGGGCGCGGCAGGTCCAGGTGGCCGGCTGGAAACGGCCGGTGAAAAAGGTCCAGAAACCCGTCAAGGCGGACGGCGCGAGCGGGCGCCGGCCGCGCAACGAAAGGTGACCCAGCCATGTGCGGCATCGTCGGCGCGTCCTCGGCGCGCAACGTGGTTCCGATCCTGATCGACGGCATCCGCCGGCTCGAATACCGCGGCTACGACTCCACCGGGCTCGCCGTCGTCAACGGAGCGCCCGGCGCGCCGCGCCTCGCGCGGCTCGTCTCGACGGCCCGGGTCGCGGATCTCGCCGCGCAGGCCGAGTCGACGCGGATCCAAGGCCTGTCCGGAATCTCGCACACGCGCTGGGCGACGCACGGCGCGCCGACGCCGGCCAATGCGCACCCGCATACGTCGCACGGCGAGATCGCCGTCGTGCACAACGGCATCATCGAGAACTTCGAGGCGCTGCGCGAGCGGCTCGTGGGGCAGGGCTACGCGTTCGTCACGCAGACCGACTCCGAGGTGATCGCGCATCTCGTGCACGCGCACTGGCACGGCCCCGGCGGCGGCGACCTCTTGCGCGCGGTCCAGCAGGCGGTGTCGGAGTTTCACGGCGCGTACGCGATCGCGGTGATGTCGACGCGCGAGCCGGGGCGCATCGTCGGCGCGCGCGCCGGGAGCCCGCTCGTCGTCGGCATCGGCACCGACGACCATTTCCTCGCCTCCGATGCTGCGGCGCTGCTCTCGGTGACGCGCCGCATCGCCTACCTCGAAGACGGCGACGTCGCCGACGTATGTCGCGAGTCGTGGACGGTCTACGACGCGCGCGGCGAGTGCGTCGAGCGGCCGGTCGTCACGATCGAGGCCTCCGGTGCTGCCGTGGAGCTCGGGCCCTACCGGCATTTCATGCAGAAGGAGATCTTCGAGCAGCCGCGCGCCGTGGCCGACACGCTCGAAGGCGTCGATGGCGTCGATCCGCGGCTGTTCGGCGCGGACGCCGACGCCATGCTGCGCGGAGTCGACTCGGTGCTGCTTCTCGCCTGCGGGACCAGCTATTACTCGGCACTGGTCGCGAAGCAATGGATCGAGTCGGTCGCCCGCCTCCGGTGCGCGGTCGAGATCGCGAGCGAGTATCGCTACCGCGAGAGCGTGCCGAATCCGGCGGCGCTTGTCGTCGTCGTCTCGCAGTCGGGCGAGACCGCGGACACGCTGGCCGCGCTCAAGCACGCGAAGGCGCTCGGCCATGCGCGCACGCTCGCCATCTGCAACGTCGCCACGTCCTCGATGGTCCGGCAGACGGCGCTTACCTATCTGACGCGCGCCGGCGCGGAGATCGGCGTCGCGTCGACCAAGGCGTTCACGACGCAGCTGGTGGCGCTGTTCCTGCTCGCGCTCACGCTCGCGCGGCAGCACGGCCGGCTGACTGCGGAGGAGGAAGCGCACTGGCTGCGCGGGCTCCGCCACTTGCCCGCCGCGCTGCAGGCGGCGCTCGCGCTCGAGCCGCAGGTCATCGCGTGGGCCGAGCGCTTCGCGAAGAAGCAGCACGCGCTGTTCCTCGGGCCGCGGGCTCCATTATCCGATCGCGCTCGAGGGCGCGCTCAAGTTGAAGGAGATCTCCTACATCCACGCAGAGGCGTATCCCGCGGGCGAGCTCAAGCACGGGCCGCTCGCGTTGGTCGACGCCGAGATGCCGGTCGTCGCGATCGCGCCGAACGACGCGCTGCTCGAGAAGCTCAAGAGCAACCTGCAGGAAGTGCGCGCGCGCGGCGGCGAGCTCTACGTGGTCGCCGACCTCGACAGCCGCCTCGCGCCGAGCGACGGCATCCACGTGATCCGCCTGCCCGAGCACGCCGGGCTGCTCTCGCCCGTCGTGCACACGATCCCGCTGCAGCTCCTCGCCTACCACGCCGCGGTGATTCGCGGCACCGACGTCGACAAGCCGCGCAACCTCGCGAAGTCGGTCACCGTCGAATAGGACGCTGCGGTCGAATCCCGCCGCCCCCCCAACACGCGCTGTCGCGCTTACCGCTCGGGCGAGCGGACGAAAGCCAGCACGATGCCGCCGGCAACGAAGAACACCGCGAGCGACGCCATCGCCGCGCGCTGACTGCCGGTCGTCGCGCTCACGATCCCGAACGCGAGCGGTCCGAGCGCGGCGGAAGCCCGGCCGACGAAGGTGTGGAATCCGAAATACTCGGACGCGCGCTCGACCGGCACCATTTCGGCGAACAGGCTGCGGAAAAGGCTTTGCGTCGAGCCGACGACGAGCCCCAGGGCCGGCGTGACCGTGATGGCGGCGCTGCGTCCTTCCGCGGTCGCCATGAGCGTCAGGATCGCGAGCCAGAGGACCAGGGCGACGTAGATCGCGCCGCGCTGCGACCAGCGCTCGCCGAGCCAGCCGAAGAATATCGTCGCGGGAATGGCGACCAGCTGCACGACGAGCGAGAGCGCGAGGATTTCCTGCACGTCGAGGCCGAAGGTCCGCCGAAAGGTGAGCGCCATGAAGAACACGACCGTGACGAGGCCGTCGTTGACGAGGTAGTACGCGAGCAGGAGCTTGGGCACGTTGCGGTCGCGGCGCCACGACTGCAGCGTGGACAGGATCCGGTGGTACGGGCGCGGATCCGCGGATTCGATGCGCATCGGTGATCGGGCGGGCAGCGCGATGACGGCCGGGAGCCCGAGCGCCGCGAGGAATGCCGCAGTCACGAGGAAGGTGCCGGTAAAGTGGGTGACGTTGGCGGGTTCGAGGCCACCGCGCGTGAAGGGCAGGCTGAGCATGAAGCAGGCCAGGCTGCCCAGGTAGGAGAGACCCCACGCGAACCCGGAGATGCGCGCGAACCGGGCGCGCGCGGCGATCAAGGGCAGGTAGGAGTTGTAGAGACTGATCGCGACCAGGTGCGCAACGTGCGCCACGGCGAACAGCGCAATGCCGAGCCCGATGTCGCCGGCACCCACCGAGGCCAGCGCAGCCGTCGCGACGCTGCACGCGATCGTCGTTGCCGCCAGAAGCGCGCGCCTGTAGCCGGTCGCATCCGCCAGCGCGCCGATCCACGGGCCGATGACCCCGGCCGCCAGCAACGGCAGCCCGAGCGCGATCGACCAGAGCGCGTCGGCATGGCCGCGATCGGCGACGACGTGCGCAGCGAAATACACCGGAAAGGCGACACCGGAGACCATCAACGCGTAGGCGTGGGCCGCCATGTCGTAGGCGATCCACGCGACCAGCGGGCGCCGGGCCGCGGCCCGGGGCGTTGGGATGACGGCCGGCACGGGCGTCGTAGTTGCGCGGCGGGGCGGTACGGACGGAACGCGCTGCAGCGCCCCGGCTACGGGGTCGTCAAGCGCGCTTGCGTCCGCTTCGCCATCGCCGGGCGCGCCGGCTCCTCGCGCGAGTATTCGGCAAGGCTGAGTTCGATCAACTCGATCGCGCGGGCGGCGAGCGGCGACAGATACGCATCGGTCCGCGTGACGATGCCGGTACGGTGGCGAATGTCGAGTTCGGGAATGCCGATGGCGACGAGGCGGGACGTCCAGCCATGCCGCAGCGCCGGGTGTCTTGGCGCGAGACTGAACATGTCCGTCGTGGCGACGGCTTCGAGGATCGCTTCCAGTGAATTGGATTCGATCGCGTGGGGCTCGCGAAGCCCCAGCATCGCCAGGCGTTCCTCCGCGATTTGCCGTGCGCGTACGCCTACCCCGGGGGCTGCGCTGCGATAGGCCGCCAGGTCGCGAATCGTCGGACCCTTCTTCGCGGTGAGCGGGTGGCCCGTGCGAACCACCGCGACCAGGTCCGTCGCGAGCAGTTCATGAAAGTGGAGGTTGGGCGGCGGCGTGTCGAGCAGTCCGCACACGGCGAAGTCGAGGGTTCCCGCATCGACCATCCCGAACAGCTCGGCGTTGAAGGCCACGTGAAACTGAACCTGAGCGGCGGGACGCTCGGCGACGAAGCGCGGGAAGAGCGCCCGACTGACCAGGCGCGCGCCGATGTGCCCGGCGCCGATGCGAACCTTGCCGATCTTTCCAGCCGCGAGCTGCGCGACCTCCTTCTCCGCGTCGTCCAGCGTGATCCGCGCCTTTTCGATCCGGGCCCGCATCGCGGCTCCGATCGGCGTCAACTCCACGCCACGCGGGGCACGGACGAACAGGCGGGCGGAGAACCGGGCTTCCAGCCGTTGGAGGCTCCGCGTGAGCGCCGGCTGACTCACGCCGAGCGCCTCCGCGGCGCGCGCGAGATTGCGCGTCTCGCAGATGGCGAGGAAATAGTCCAGTTCGCGGTTCAGCAGAGACATGCGCGCAGGTTATCGAAGTCAACCCTTTGGTTATTGGAACACATGCCTTGTTTGCCCACAATCCGCTTCGTCGAGACCGTACGGCTCAGACTCCCGGTGCAAGAGTCGACAGAGGACATTCATGGCCATCAACGCTGCCTGCCATCGCGCGCTCGCCGCTGCGTTCGTGGCGCTTGCGCTCTTCCCCGCTGCGCATGCGGCCGATTACGAGGTCGGCGATGGCAAGCTCAGCGTCAACGGGTCGGTCTTCATCGGCGCCGCGATGCGGACGGTCAAGCAGGATCCCGAGCTGTTGCCCAACGTCAACAGCTCGACCGTCGGGATCACCGGCCAGGCCGTGACGACGACCACCGGCCGGAATCAGGACGATGGCAACCTCAATTTCAGTCGTGCCGATCCGGTAGCAACGGTGCTCAAGGGCTACCTGACGCTCGGCTGCAAGTGGCACGACTACGGCGTGGAAGCGAGCGGAAAGGCCTGGTACGACTGGGCGACCGCACGGTCGGGCCATCCGTGGGGCAACGTGCCGAACGGCTACGCCGCCGGCGAGGCGCTGGGCGACTCCGGCGCTCAGCCGCGCTCGAAATTCAGTGGCGTCGTTGCCGACAACCTCTACGGCCACGGTCACAACCAGTTGGATTCGCTGTCGCTCGACTGGATCGTCGGTTACCAGAAGCTCGACTGGGGCAACCGCTACATCGTTTTCGGCGGACTCCGCGACCTGAATCCGATCGACATCCCGGCGGCGCTTCGCCCGGGCGTGGTGCGCGACCAGGAACCGCGCATTGCCTTCCCGGCGGTGTTCGCGCGTCTCGGGTTGCCGGAGGGCACGAGCATCGAGGCCTTCTATCAGATCCACTTCCAGCGTAACGCGCCGAACGAATGCGGGACGTTCTTTTCGCAGCAGGACTTCGTGTCCGAAGGCTGCAACGCGGTGTTTCTTGCCCAGAATCTTTCCGACCGGGCGCTCCTCGCAGCCAACAATTACGTGAAGCGCTCCGACACCCAGAGCCCCTCCAACTCCGGGCAGGCGGGCGTCGCGCTCAAGCATCTCGTCCTGCCCTGGGCGACCGAGTTCGGTCTCTATGCCGCCCAGTTCCACTCGCGCGCGACCTTCTACAGCGCGATCAAGTCAGAGCGCGCCGGCGTGCCGTACCTGCCGGGCGACCCGGGCAACCTCAATCCGACGTACTTCACCGAGTTTCCCGAGGACATCCGCATGTACGGCGCGACGTTCGACACCAAGTTGCGCGGGGGAGCCGTCTTCGGCGAATTCACATACCGTCCCAACCAGCCGCTGCAGTACAACTCGCAGGACCTGATTGCCGCGTTTGTCTCGTTGACCGCGCCGACGCCGTTGCGCGCGCAGGCGAATGCGCTTCCTCCCGGGGCCGTGTTCCACGGCTGGGAGCGGCATGACGCCGTGCAGGCGCAACTCGGAGCCACCGCGCAGATCCCGGCCGTGCTCGGCGCAACCGGCGCGAGCCTGGGTGCTGAAGTCATCTACAAGGGCGTGCCGGATCTGCCCGATCCGGCGGTCACCCGCTTCGGCCGCGCCGACGTGTTCGGCCAAGGTCCCGTGAACGGTGTGTGTCCGCCGCCCGCGGCGCCGGTTTCGTGCACCTTCGATGGCTACGTCTCGCGCAATGCGTTCGGTTATCGGCTGCGTGCGGGACTGAGCTATTCCAATGTCTGGCCGGGCGTCACGCTGATCCCTTCGATCTTCTTCGGTCAGGACGTCTCCGGCTGGTCGGGCGACGGCGCGATCCTCGAAGGCCGCATGCTCGCGATTGTCCAGCTGCAGGCGAATTTCTCGAAGGGTTGGACGGCTGCAATCAACTGGCAGCCCACGTGGGGCGGCACCTACAACAACCTGCGCGACCGCAGCACGGCGCAGGCGTATGTCGGCTACCAGTTCTGATGTTCTCGTTGCAGCGAAACCCTGAGGAGCTACGACCGTGATCACCCAACGCATCCTGTCCGCCGTTCTGGTCGCCGCGTGCGCATCGGTGGGACTGCCGGCCGCGCCGGCGCGCGCGCAGGCGCCCGCGCACCAGCTCGATGACGCGCTGCGGGCCGTGGCGCAGGGCAAGGACCCGATCCCCGGGCCGCGCACCTGCTTCTGGGTGCGCGGCCCGGCGGGCGCGGATCCCTACGTCAACATCGCCTATCCGGACGCCGCGACCTACTACTGGGCGGCGGTATTCACGGTACCGGCCGGCGCGAAGCTTGTGCTCGAAGGACGTTTCCCGCATTCGCGCTACATGTCCTTCATCAGCTACGACGAGGGGGGGCGCCCGATCGAGTCGGTGGCGGACTACCGCATCAAGCCGAAGGCGGGGTCGAGCAACCCATTCCTTCCAGGCGCCGATCGCAGCGCCGCGAGCCGCGACTACAGCCTCGAAGTCGTCGATTCGCGGCCGCCGCCGAACCAGCCCGTCGGCATGAACACCGTTGGCCAGCCGGGAGCGACGCGCGACAGGCTCAACACCCCCAGGTACGGAAATGCGCCGGGACAGCAGGTGGTTCTCTATCGCATCTATGCCGGGGACAAGGGAACAGATGAGACCGGCGGCGCGGCTCTCCCCGTGCCGGTGCTGACGATGCCCGACGGCAAGGTGGTCAAGGGCGCGGAGGCCTGCCAGGCTCTGCGCACGCGCCAGCCGCTGCAGCTCGACCCGGCCGCGATGGCAGTGCCCATGGGCAAGTATTACGAACTGCTCTCCGCGGCGGCCAAGTTCTCCCCGGTGTTTCCGGCGACCAATCCGCCCACCTGGTACCAGCAGTTCGACCGCGAGGCCCTGTACGGCATCTACACCGGCACCCCGCCGAAGTCCGACGCGCGCAAGAGTGAGGGAGGGTTTTATCCCAACCTCGACAATCAATACATCCGCACCATCCTCAACCGAAAGCTCGGCAAGGTGTTCGTGCTGCGCGGCAAGGCGCCCACCACGCCGAAGACGCTCAACGGTGACGCGAAGATGGGCGATGGCGATCTGCGTTACTGGTCGTTCTGCTCGAACCAGGGCTTCGCCAACACGCGCGTCAATGACTGCGTGCACGACGAGAACGTGCCGGTCGGGCCCGATGGCTATTACACGATCGTTGTCAGCCGCAAGTCCGACCGGCCCCGCAACGCCATTTCCCAGTGCGGCATCGCCTGGCTGCCGATGGCGGATGACGGCGACGGCGCGGTCGACGCGGATGTGACGGTGCTCCAGCTGCGCCACATGCTCGGCACCGGCGACTTCAAGAATGCGGTGCAGGCGATCAACGGTCACGGCAGCATTGCCAAGGACATGGGCGAATACTTCCCGCGCGGCCGCTACATTTCCACGTCGGCGTTCGAGATAGCGGCTCCCTGCCAGATCGAGAAGCGGTGACGGTGCGGCGGACGATAGCGGCGCGCCGCTCGCCCTGAGCGAATTGGACATCCCGCGCGAGTTCACGGACTGCCTCGCGCACCAGCGCGCCGCGTATCGTGGCCCGATTCCGGTGCAGGCGCACGGGGGGTGTGCTTCATTCCGGGTCGGCATGAACCATCGGCGGTTCGCGAGGGCCGTGGAATCTCGCGAGATAGAATTCGGGGTGGGGCGAACCTGTTCGTCGACTGGAACCGCCCCGTCGTGTATGTCCGCCTTCAAGCGCTTCCTCCGCGAACCTCTCGTGCTGTTCCTGCTGCTGGGCGGCCTGCTGTTCGGAGTGTCCGAATGGCGGGGCGGAGCATCCGGCCACGGGTCCAACCACATCGTCGTCACGCGCGGCGTGATCGATCATCTCGCTTCGGGATTCGCGAGCACCTGGCAGCGTCCCCCGAGCGAGCCCGAGCTCAAAGGACTGATCGACGACTACCTGAAGGAGGAAATCGCGACGCGCGAAGCGATCGCGATGGGCCTCGACCGCGACGATACGATCATCCGCCGGCGGCTGCGCCAGAAGCTCGAATTCCTGCTCGTCGACGAGACCGGGTCCGGGCCCGCGACGGATGCAGATTTGAACGGGTGGCTCGACCGCGCACCCCGATTCGTTCCGCGTCGAGGCACAGGTGGCCTTCCGCCAGGTCTATCTGCGGCCGGATCGCCACGGGACATCGCTGCACGCCGATGCGACGAAGCTGCTTGCGAAGCTCCGCGCGGCTGGTCCCGGCGTGGCGATCGAGCACCTGGGAGATGCTTCGATGCTGCCCGCGGAGCAGCCGCTCGCGCCCGTGCGTGAAGTGGCGCGGACATTCGGCGACGATTTCGCGCACGACGTTCGGACGATCGAACCCGGTGTGTGGGCCGGCCCGATCGAATCGCCCTTCGGCCTCCATCTCGTGTTCGTGGGCGAGCGCACAGGCGGCGCGAAGCCTGCGCTCTCCGAGATCCGCCCGGTGGTCGAGCGCGAGGTGCAGGCCGAGCGGCGCAATGCGCAGCTCCAGGCGCTCTATGACCGGTTGCTCGCGAAATACGCGATCACAGTCGAAATGCCCGGCGAGGCGCCGGCATCGGACGCCAGAGAAGCGAAGTGAGCCGCGGATTTGCTACTCGGCACTCTGCGCGGGGCTGGCGATCGACGGCGCGATGGCGCACGAGGTTCGCCCCGGCTTCCTGGAGCTCGTCGAGACCAGTCCCGGAGCGTACTCGTTCCTGTGGAAGAAGCCGGCCGGCGGCGAGGTCGAGATCCGGATCGCGCCGGTGGTCCCGAAGGAATGTCGTCTCGTAATTCCGGGCCGGGAGCAGATTTCGCCGGGCGCCGTCGTCGTGCGGGGCACGCTCGAACTGTCCGGACGGGATCGGCGGCAAGACGATCGCGGTCGCCGGGCTCGAATCGACGATCACCGATGTGCTCGTGCGTGCGCAGCACGCCGACGGCCGTCTTGAGAGCCACCTGTTGCGTCCGACCAGCCCGTCGGTCGGCCTGGGTGGCATGACGACCGTCACGGAGCGGTCGTTCGACTACGTTCGGCTCGGCATCCAGCACATCCTGCTCGGCGTCGATCATCTGCTCTTCGTGCTCGGTCTGCTGCTCATCGTCGCCAATCGATGGATGCTGGTGAAGACCATCACCGCGTTCACGCTCGCGCACAGCATCACGCTCGCCATCGCGACGCTCGGTTTCGCCAGCGCTCCGCTGCTGCCGCTCAATGCCTCCATCGCGCTCTCGCATCCTGTTCCTCGGCCCCGAGATCGTGCGCAACTGGCGCGGGCGAGACGAGCTTCACCATCCGCCACCCGTGGGTGGTGCGCTTCGCCTTCGGCTTGCTGCACGGCTTCGGCTTCGCGAGCGGGCTTACCAGCGATGGGCCTGCCGAAGCCCGAGATTCCCCTCGCGCTGCTGCTCTTCAACGTCGGCGTCGAGCTCGGGCAGCTGGCGTTCGTGCTGCTCGTTCCTTCTGCTCGAGCGATCGTTCCGCCTGCTCGAGATCCATTGGCCGCAGCTTGTCGAGCGGCTTCCCGGCTATGCGGTCGGCACGCTCGGCGCCTACTGGACGATCCAGCGAACGCTGGTCCTTTTCGGGGCGATGCGATGACCGTGACTCGCGATGCGCGCGCCCGCCGTAACGACTCGATCATGCGCGCCGCAATTCTTGTCGCGATGCTCGCGTGGACGTCGCTCGCGTCCGCGCACGTCGAGGCCGGGCGTGCCGAGGGCCTCCTCGCCGGGCTTCACCATCCGATCTCCGGCCTCGATCACGTGCTCGCGATGGTGGCGGTCGGGCTCTGGGGCGCGCAGCTTGGCGCGCCCGCAATCTGGCTGCTGCCGGTGACGTTTCCCGATGGTGATGGCGTTCGGCGGCATGCTCGGGTCTGCTCGGCGTGCCGCTGCCCGGCGTCGAGATCGGCATCGCGGTGTCGGCGCTCGCTGCTAGGCCTCGCCGTATCCGCGGCGTGGCGTCCGCCGCTCTGGGCCGCGGCCGTCGTCGTCGGCCTCTTCGCGATCTTTCACGGGCACGCGCACGGCACCGAGCTGCCCGTGGGTGCGAGCGGCCTCACCTACAGTCTCGGCTTCGTCGCGGCGACGGGCCTGCTGCACGCGGCCGGCATCGGCATCGGAACGATCCATCGCTGGCCGCGCGGACGACTGCTTCTGCGCACGGCAGGGGTCGCGGTTGCCGCGGCCGGTGCCGTCTTTCTCTGGCGGGCGCTGGCATGAAGCGACGGCATCTGCCTCGCGGAATCATCGTGGCGGCGGCGCTCCTGCTGCCGGCCAGCGCGCACGCGCATCTCGTCACCACCGGTCTCGGGCCGTTCTACGACGGCGTGCTCGCATCTGCTGCTGACGCCCGAAGATCTGCTTCCGGTGCTGGCGCTCGCGCTGCTCGCCGGTCTGCAGGGGCGCTCGCACCGGCCGGCTCGTGCTGTTCGCGCTCCCCTTCGCCTGGCTCGCGGGCGGCCTCGCGGGCCTCGCCATTCCGATCCCAGGCTCGCCCTCGTGCTGACTTCGGCGTCGTTCCTCGCCATCGGCATTCTGGTCGCTGCGGATGCGCGCCTCGCACCTGGCGTCGTCGGCACGATCGCGATCGTCATGGGTTTGTTGCACGGCGGTTACAACGGCGCGGCCATGGCGGAAGCCGGGCTTGGCGCACTGGGGCTCGTTGGCATCGCGACCTTGCTGTTCGTGACGGTCGCGATCGCCGCGGCGCTCGTCGTCGCATTGCGAGCGCCCTCGGCGCGGATCGCCGTGCGCGTGGCCGGCAGCTGGATCGCCGCGACCGGCCTCCTGATGCTCGGCTGGTCGCTGCGGGCGTAATACCCGGGCGAATCAATCGGAATTCCGTTCCGCTGCCAGCCCGGCTCTTGCAGTTCCTGGCGCTCCCATACGCGCGGTGCATCGATTCGAACCGCGCGCGCATACCGAGCCCGACCGCCTGCCGACTACACTAGGGCCAGCGGCCCCGCGCACTCGAACGAGCGGGCTGTCTGTCGCATACCCGTCATCGGCTTCGAACCACCATTCAGCCGCCGGCATGACGTGGGTGGCATCGGGAGCCTCGAGATCATGGAAACGAAGGCAGTGAAATCGCAGATGCGCCGGATCATCCCCTCGATCGCCATCATTTCCGGTTTCGTCGTGGCTTTCGCCCTCGCGCAGGAAGTGATGGCACAGTCGGCTCCGGCCGCCGAGGACGATGTCAAGGTCAAGGGCGCGTTCGACGCGGATGACGTCGCGGGAGGCTCGGGCCGAAAGGGAGAGACTCCGGCCCAGGTCGAAACCAAGAAACACTATTCACCGTATGCAGACCGCAAGTACCCGACGCATGTGTTCTTCGGAGACACGCACCATCACACCGCAAATTCCGGCGACGCGTTCATGGCCGGCGACCGGCTGAGCCGGAGCAGTCGTATCGCTTCGCGCGCGGTGAGGAAGTCGTCTCCTCGACCGGCGTGCCGGCCAAGCTGTCGCGTCCGCTGGACTTTCTCGTCATCTCCGATCACGCGGAGGGCCTGGGCGTGATGTTCCAGGTGTCCGAGGGGAATCCGGCGCTGGTCTCGGATCCCGACGCTCGCGCAGCGGAGCAAGGCGCTGAAGGAGGGCGGGAAGGCGCCGCGGACGCGACCAACGAACTCATCTCGGCGCAGGCGCAGAACAAGCTGCCACCGACGGTCAGGGATCCGAAGGTCGTCGGCCCGATCATGAAATCCGTGTGGCAGCAGTACACGGCCACCGCCGAGAAGTTCAACGAGCCCGGACGCTTCACCGCGATGATCGGCTTCGAGTGGACCTCGGTGCCCGGCGGCAACAACCTGCACCGCAACGTACTGTTCCGCGACGGCAAGGACAAGGCCGACCAGGTCCTGCCGTTCTCAGCCTGGCAGAGCGAGGATCCCGAGAAGCTCTGGGCGTGGATGGAGAAGTACGAGCAGAAGACGGGCGGCAGACTGCTCGCGATCCCGCACAACGCCAATCTCTCGAACGGAAGAATGTTCGAGCTGGTCGACTTCGCCGGCAATCCGCTGTCCAAGGACTACGCGGAGCGCCGGGCGCGCTGGGAAGTGCTGCAGGAGATGATGCAGACGAAGGGCGACGAGCGAGACGCACCCCGCGCTGTCGCCCAACGACGAGTTCGCCGATCTCGGCATTGCCGGCTGGGAGTACGGCAACCTGACGCTCGAAGGCAAGCCGCTGTCGCGGGAGATGATGCCGACGAACTACCTGCGTTGGGGCCTCCTGCAAGGCCTCATGCAGGAACAGAAGCTCGGCGTCAACCCGTTCAAGTTCGGCGTTGTCGGCGGGACCGACGTGCACAATTCGCTCACCGCGATCGAAGAAGACAACTTCTTCGGCAAGCACGTGAACCAGGAGCCGAGCCCGGTGCGCTGGGAGCATGTCTCCAAGCAGGGCTTCGGCAAGACCCGCTACACCTGGCACTACACGGCCGCCGGTTACGCGGCGGTGTGGGCGACCGAGAACACGCGCGAAGCGCTCTGGGACGCGATGAAGCGCAAGGAGGTCTACGCGACCTCGGGCTCGCGGATCACCGTGCGATTCTTCGCCGGCTGGGATTTCAACGCCGCGGACGCGCGTGCGCGCTACGTAGCCGACGTGGGCTACGCGCAAGGGCGTGCCGATGGGCGCGGACCTGCCCAAGGCGCCCGCCGCCTCCGGAGCAAGCCGACCGACTTTCCTGGTTGCCGCCATGAAGGACGCGCGAGCGGCAACCTCGACCGCATCCAGATCGTCAAGGGTTGGCTGGACAAGGCTGGCAAGCCGCACGAGAAAATCTATGCCGTCGCTTGGGGCAACGCCGATCGCCTCAAGGGGAGAACGGCCAGCCGCCCTGGTCGACGTCGGTCGACTCGCCACCCGACTGGGCCGACACCATAGGCGATCCCGAGCTCGCGGGAGTCTGGAAGGATCCCGACTTCGACCCGACGGTGCGCGCGTTCTACTATGCGCGCGTCATCGAGATCCCAACGCCGCGCTGGACGGCCTACGACCAGGTGCGCTTCGGGATCAAGATGTCGCCCGAGGTGCCGATGAAGCACCAGGAGCGCGCGTGGACATCGCCCGTCTGGTACGCGCCCACTGATATCCCGGACTGCGCGGCAATCCGACGTCCGCCGTATCGCGCGCAGTTCCTAGCGCGCCCCGCCTGCAGGGTTCCCGCGCCGTTGGCTGCCGTCGCAGGCAGAGGATGCCTGCGCGGAGGCCATCCGCACCGATATGCGCCAGGTGTATCGATCTATGCGTGAACGGCATCACGCCGGCGGCCGTGGGTGACTACACTGCGCCGCGTTAACACTAATGTGTGAACAGAAGGTCACCGTGAATGGAGATTACCGCGACGCAGTACCGCTTGATCGAGCATTGCCTGCCGAGACAGCGCGGCAACGTCAGCGTGTCCAACCTGCGGGTGTTGAATGCCATCCTGTACGTCGCCGAGCAGGACTGCAACTGGCGCGATCTGCCCAAGCGGTTCGGCAACTGGCACACCGTCTATACGCGCATGAACCGGTGGTCCAAGCGTGGCGTCCTCGATCGGGTGTTCGCGCAGCTGCAGCGCGATCGGATCGTCAGCATCAGGATCGAAGCCGCGGGCCGGAGCGCACGGATATCGACGCGCATCCGGACGTTTCGGGGGCACCTCGCACCGGCCCGCAAACCGTCGGCCGGAGCCCGCCATCATCGCGAAGTTCATCTGGTTGCCGCGGTTGCTCGACCGCCCCTGATGCGTGTCGGCGGTGCTCGCGACGTCCGACGTTCGGGGCCGGAACGCGCCAGTGGAGGCCGGTCCGGGCTGCTGCGTAACGGCCGCCTGTCTTTTGCTCGGCGCGGCGTCGGTGCATGCCCAGCGACGAGAACGTCGACGAGCTCAGCGCGCAGGCCACGGATCCCACGGCATCGCTGATGTCGTCCAGCTGAATGACCGGTACACGTCCGGCTTCCGCGGCCAGGACGGCTCGGCCAACCAGCTCGTGTTTCGCATGGCGATTCCGTTCGCCCTTGCCGACACGAATCACATCTTCCGAGTGACGCAGCCGTACGTCACGTCGTCGCCGTCGGGCGCGACCGGCGTCATCGACACCACGGTCTTCGACCTGATGGTGTTCGGTGAACAATGGGGGCGCTGGGGTGTCGGCGTCTCCGGCACGTTGCCAACGGGCCAAAGCGGGCTGACTACCGACAAGTGGACCGCCGGGCCGGCGCTTGGGTTCGTCAACTCGTCCGCCAGGCAATACAACTGGGGCCTGTTCACCCAGACGTTCTTCTCGTTCGCAGGGAAGAGCAGCGCACCGACGGTTGCCTGATGAACATCCAGCCCATCTACAGCTACCAGCTGGGGGATGGACGCTCGGTCGGGCTCGGCAACAGTGCGCTTGTCTATGACTTCAAGAAATCGCGCTGGTCCTCGCTGATGCTCAGCGTGAACTACGGTCAGGTCGTCACCTTCTCAGGCCACAAGTGGCGCCCGAACATCGAGGCCGGCTACCACTTCAACAACAGCTTCGGCAATCAGCGATGGGTGCTGCGCGCGGGAATCGTCCTGCTATTGCCTACATGAAGATCGTAGAGGCGACAACGAGTGGGAAACAACCGCATCGATACCCTCCGCACCGATCGTCGGCGTACAGCGGTTTTGCTCGCGAAGTCTTCGGGGCGCCAGTCATCAAGTGTCACGAATGGAGCCACGATGAACGCTTCAATAGCCTGCCGAAAATGCACGCCGAGTCGCGCTGGGCATCCTGACCGCCATTGCGCTGGCCGGGTGCGCCACGCAGCGGTTTCGCCTTCGGAGCCGGAGAACCTCGTATCCGATGCGAGAGCTACGCTCAGCAACTTCATCCGCGATCCCGACCAGACCTGGATCCAGGACAACCTCGGCCGGGCCAAGGCGGTCATGATCGCCCCGCAGATCGTGAAGGCGGGCTTCATCTTCGGTGGGTCGGGTGGCAGGGCCGTTCTTGTCGCTAGGGACGGACGCACCTGGGCGACCTGCCTTCTACGATCTGCGACCGCCAGCGTCGGTTTTCAGGCGGGGGTCGAAGTCTCCCAGGCAGTCATCATCGTAATGACGGACAAGGGACTGAATTCCCTCCTTTCCAGCTCGTTCAAGCTTGGGGGTGATGCGAGTGTCGCCGCGGGACCGGTCGGTGCCGGAGCCAAGTCGACCGTGATGGCGGACCTGATCACGTTCACACGAGCGAAAGGCCTGTACGGCGGCGTCAACCTCGATAGCACCGTCGTCAACACCAACATCGCCTGGAACGACGCCTACTACGGGCGCAAGCAATGTGCTGCCACCGGACATTCTGATCCGCAGGTCTGCAACCAGTCCGAAATCGGCAGCGTTCCTGGCTGATGTCGCCAAGGCAACGAAGTAAGCCAGTGTTCCAGTCCTCCTAGTCCGTCACCGTTTATCACGATCGCATCGGAGTAATTCATGAATCTGTTGCCACTCATCATCCAGCTCATCAGCGGCGCGATCGGCGGGAATTCGCCGGCTGCTCAAGAACCTCAGCCTGGGGACGGTAGGAACTCCATCGCCGGTGTTGTCGGCGGCGGCGTTGGCGGTCAACTGCCTGGCAGTGCTCGTCCCGGCGATCTCGGGCGCGGCCGGTGGCGGACTCGACCTTGGAGCAATTGTCGTCAGATCGCCGAGGTGGCGTCGGCGGCGCGATTCTCATGGCGATCGTGGGCCTGATCAAGCAAATGATGGGCGGTGGCCATTCACGGTAGGGCCAAGCGCGCCAACGCGTCGGCCGTCTGTCTTGGGGAGTGCGAAGGTGCAGCGAACTCGCTCGTGCGAGACCTTGTTCCGATAGGAGACTCCGGGAAATGCAAGATCTTGCAACGCTGAATCGGAAAGTGCGGTCGCGCGCGCCGTGGCTGGCGGTCACGATGCTCGCCGTCGTCGTCGCCGCACCTCAGTCTCACGCCAGCGAAGGAGGCATGTCGCACATCCTGCCCGGCGCCAACGCCACGCTCGTGGACCTGCCGCCGACGTCACCGGGGTGGTTCTTCAAGCCGATGTACCTCAACTACCGCGGCGACATCTCGGCGCGCATTCCGACTGCGGCCGGCATCGTCGCAAACGCGGACGCGGAGGCCAATACGCTCGTGCTTGGCGGAGGTTACGGGCTCGAGCAGGAGGTCCTCGGCGCGCATTTCTCCGTCGCGGCGTTCCTGCCTTACACGTGGCTCAACATCTCCGCGAACTCCGAGGCGCTCGGCGGGGTCCGCGTCAACAGCAAGGTGTCCGGGTTGGGCGACCTGACGATCGTCCCGGCGCTGATGGCCTGGAAGTCCGGTGACTGGCAGTACGACTTCATGCTGCCGATCTATGCGCCCACGGGCAGCTACGAGGTCGGCCGACTCGGCAACCCGGGGTTGAATTACTGGACGGTCGATCCGATCGTCGGCGTGGCGTACAGCAACACGAAAACCGGTCTCAATGCGGCCATCCACGGCGGATACGCGATGAACACCGAGAACAACGACACCGGATACGACAGCGGCGACTACCTGCATCCGATGCCTCGGTGCAGCAGATCTTTCCGCTCGGATCGGGATTCGCGAACGTCGGCGTGGAAGGGTGGTATTTCGAGCAGGTGACCTGCGACAGCGGAGCCGGCGCGACGCTCGGCTGCTTCAAGGGACGGACGGCCGGCGTCGGCCCGGTGCTGGGCTACATCCAGCCGATCGGCCAACAGAGGCTGATCCTGGAGGTCAAGTGGCTGCCCGAGCTCGACACCAAGAACCGCCTGCAGGGCGACTACCTCTGGCTCAAGGCGGTTTACAAGTTCTGAGTCGTCGACCAGCGGATCGGGACGGCGTTTCGAAGACCACGAGGGGTTCATGGCAACTCAGGCGGCGTTCGTCGAATCCTCGCCACGTGCATCGCCGTGACGCACTCGCGGTGTTGGCGCAGGCGAGCACGCTCAACAAGGCCGTGCGCCCCGTACGCAGGTGCGGCGCGCGAATGGCGCCTCATCGGGCAGACGCAAGCCGATCACCGCGGGCGATCACGAAGACAATCATCGTGAGGTTCGTTCGATACATGGGCAGGGTCAAGCGTCAAGGTGACCGATGCGCCGCCGAACATGGATCACATGGTCGTCACGTACGACAACGGCGCGCCGGACAAGATCGACGTCCGCCAGAACATCCCGCAGGGCGGCGAGGCCGGACGATCGATCTGCGCGGCATAGGCAAGCGCAGCGCCCGCAGGAATCGAGTTCTGGTACGACACCAAGGCATTCGATAAGGGCAAGGCCGACGGCGACCGGGTTCTAATGAATTGAGCGTCGACAAGAATTCAGACGAGGAATCATGAAATCCCTCTCACAGCGTGAGTGCAGCGTTGCTGCTCTGTCTAAGCACGGTGCTTCCTTTCATATCCGGGCCGCGACAACGACCGCGACGCCGACGACGGCTCGGTTCTGCCGTTCCCGCCGACGCCGTCGGCCAGCGTGGCCGGCCCGACGCTGCAGGAGTCGAAGCACCAGCGCCGCGTGCAGACGAGCCACCTGTCGAAGGATGCGCCCAATATCCTGATCATCCTGCTCGACGACGTCGGCTTCGGGTTGCCCGACACCTACGGCGGCCCCGTTCACACGCCGACGCTGTCGCGCATCGCGAACGGCGGCATCAGCTACAACGCCTTTCATACGACTTCGATCTGCTCGCCGACCCGCGCCGCGTTGCTGACGGGCCGCAACCACCACCGCGTGGGCTCCGGGACGATCGCCGAGCGCGCGGTCGACTGGGACGGCTACACCGGCGTGATTCCGCGGACATCGGCGACCCTGGCGAAGGTGCTGGGCGCCTACGGCTACAACACGGCGGCGTTCGGCAAGTGGCACAACACACCGGCCACCGAGACGACGGCGATGGGACCGTTCACGCTGTGGCCGACCGGGGAGGGAATCGGATTCGACTACTTCTACGGCTTCCTCGCCGGCGAAACCTCGCAGTGGGAGCCGCGGCTGTTCGAGAACCTCAACCCGATCGAGCCCCCGCACGGCGAGAAATACCACCTCTCCGAAGACCTCGCCAACCAGGCGATCACGTGGATGCGCAAGCATCAGGCGTTCACGCCCGGACAAGCCGTTCTTCATGTACTGGGCGCCCGGCGCCGGGCACGGGCCGCACCACATCTTCAAGGAATGGGCCGACAAGTACAAAGGCAAGTTCGACGCCGGCTGGGATGCGTTGCGTGAGCAGACGTTCAAGCGCCAGAAGGAGCTCGGCTGGATCCCGGCCGACGCCAAGCTCACGCCGCGCGCCGAGAGCATGGCCTCGTGGGACAGCATCCCCGAGTCGCAGCGCGCGTTCCAGCTGCGCCTGATGGAGATCTACGCCGGCTTCGTCGAGCACGTCGACGCGCAGGCGGGCAAGGTGATCGACGAGCTGAACCGCCTCGGCATCCGCGACAACACGATCGTCATCTACATCTTCGGCGACAACGGCGCGAGTGCCGAGGGCCAGCAGGGCAGCATCAGCGAGCTCCTCGCCCAGAACAACATCCCGAACACCGTCGAGCAGCAGCTCGAGGCGCTGAACAGGATCGGCGGCCTCGACGTGCTCGGCGGGCCGAAGGTCGACAACATGTACCACGCGAGCTGGGCGTGGGCGGGCGACACACCGTTCAAGTACACGAAGCTCATCGCCTCGCACTTCGGCGGCACGCGCAACCCGCTCGCGATCTCGTGGCCGGCGCGGATCAAGCCGGACGGGACGCCGCGACCGCAGTTCCATCACGTCAACGACGTGGTGCCGACGATCTACGAGATCCTCGGCATCAAGCCGCCGAAGGTAGTGGATGGATTCGCGCAGGATCCGATCGACGGCGTCAGCATGGCGTACACGTTCGCCGACGCGAAGGCGCCCTCGCGCAAGCACGTCCAGTACTTCGAGAACAACGGCAGCCGCGGTCTCTATCAGGACGGCTGGTACGCGGCGGCGTTCGGGCCGCTGCGTCCCTGGGACACCGCGGGGTCGGCCAAGTCGCTCGCCACGTGGGATGCGAACAAGGACGTCTGGGAGCTCTACAACCTCGACGCCGACTTTTCGCAGGCCGACGACCTGGCCGCGAAGGACCCGAAGCGTCTCGAAGCGATGAAGGCGGCGTTTCTCAAGGTCGCCGAGGAGAACAAGGCGTTTCCGATCGGCGCCGGCAACTGGCTGCGGATCCATCCCGAGGATGTCGTCAGCACGCCCTACCGAAGCTGGCGGTTCGATGCGACGACGACCCGGATGCCCGAATTCACGGCGCCGAGCCTCGGCACCGACAGCAACCACGTGACGGTCGACGCCGAGTTCGGCGCGAACGCCTCCGGCGTGCTGTATGCGCTGGGTGGCGCGTCGGGCGGCGTCACGCTCTACGTGGACAAGGGCGAGCTGGTCTACGAGTACAACATGCTGATCATCGAGCGCACGATCGCGCGCTCGAAGAGCAAGCTCGACGCGGGCCGGCACAAGGTCGAGGTCGACACGACCATCGCCAGGCCCGGGGCGCCGGCGGAGGTCGTCATCACCGTCGACGGCGGGGAAGTCGCTCGCACGACCGTGAAGCGCACGGTGCCCGCGGCCTTCACCGCGAGCGAGACCTTCGACGTCGGCATCGACCTGGGCTCACCCGTGTCGCTCGACTATTTCGATCGTCGGCCGTTCCGGTTCGACGGCAGGATCAGCACCGTCGATGTGAAATTGAAGTGAGCGGGGCGCGCGGTCGCGCTCGATGCAGCGGGAGACGCGATACGGCAACTCGGACAGCAATCCACGAACACCACTCGGCTCGGATCAGCCAGAGAGGCAATGATGAACATGTACGACAGATTCTCCGCTTCAACCGGACGCTCGCTCCGGCAGGCTGGCGCCGTGTTGGCCGTGGGCGTCTTGGTCCCGCTGTCGGGCGGCAACGGTGCCGCGTGGGCGCAGCAGCCGACCGCGCCGGCGAAGGACGCGGAAGCGCCGGCGGTCGCGCCCGCCGCGGCTGCGGTGATCAACGCGAAGGCGGTCGAGCGCCTCGACGCGATGGGCGCGTACCTGCGCTCGCTCAAGGTCTTCACCATCAATGCCGACGTCACCGTGGAAGAGGTGCTCGACTCCGGACAGAAGGTCGAGAACGCGCTCTCGATCGAGATCGCGGCCCGCAGGCCCGACAAGCTGCGAATCGTCACGACGTCCGCAGAGCGGAGCCGCAAGGTCTATTACGACGGCAAGGCGGTCACCATCTACGCGGAAAAGCTCAAGTACTACGGCTCGTTCCCCGCACCCGCCACGATCGGCGAGACGATCGAAGTCGCGGCCAAGAAGTACGGTCTCGAATTTCCGCTGGCCGATCTGTTTCTGATGGGTACGGAGCGATTCGACACCAAGTCGATCACCGAAGCCATCTACGTGGGCCCGCAGCGCATCGGCGGCGTGCTGTGCGACCAGCTGGCGTTCCGCCAGCCGGGGGTCGACTGGCAGATCTGCATCGAGCGGGGCAAGGCGCCCCTGCCGCGCAAGCTGGTCGTCACCGGGACCGGCGGCGACCCCGCCCAGCCGGTGCGTCGCTCCATTCTCACTTGGAAGGCCGATACGGCGCCCGAGTCAGCGGCCTTCACCCTCGCGCCGCCGAAGGACGCGACCAGGATCGTCGTTGTCGAAGCGGCCAAGTGACCCTCTCCCAGGCGAAGACAGGAAAGACACCATGAGAACGAATGACGAATCGATTCCTCCCTGCCGGCGCAATGGCCGCCGTTGCCATCGCCATCGGAATTTCACTATCGGTGCCCGCTGACGCCCGCGACGTCAAGAACGGCGGGGGCGCGCGCAACAACGTGAGCGACCACGGCAATCGGGATGCCAATGCGAACCGCAACACCAACGTCAATCGCGATACCAACGTCAACCGCAACACGAACGTGAACCGCAACACGAACGTGAACCGCAACACGAACGTCAACCGCAACACGAACGTCAACGTGGACCGCAATACGAACATCAACGTCGACGTCGATCACCGTGGCTGCTGCGACAACGACTGGGACGACCATCACCACCCGATCGCGACCGGGGCTGCCATCGGCGCGACGGCCGCGATCACGTCGGCAGTGATCGGTTCGATGGTCTACACATTGCCGCCGGCCTGCCAGACGGTGGTCGTCAACGGCATCGGCTACAGCAACTGCGGCGGCACGTGGTACCAGCCTCAGTACGTCGGCACGTCCGTGCAGTACGTCGTCGTGGCGCCCGTTCGCTAGCGAGGCTCGCCCGAATGCCGGCGGCCCGTCGCGCGCCGGGGCTCGAGTGAACTGGAGATGACACCATGAAATGGAATGCCGCGGCATCAAGATGGGCCCGGGGATTGCTGCTGATGCCGTTGCTGATCGTGATGCCGGTGCAGGCGCAGGACGCGAAGCCCTTCACCAACGAGCAGCTCGGCCAGATGACGGCGCAGATCGCGCTGTACCCCGATTCGCTGCTGGCCCAGCTGCTGATGGCCACGACCTATCCGGAGGACTTTGCCGCGGCGGCGGCCTGGTCGAAGGCGCATCCGGACGCCAAGGGCGACGACGCGGTGAAGATGGTCGAGAACGAGCCCTGGGATCCCTCGGTCGCCTCGCTGGTCGCGTTCCCCGAGGTGCTCATCACGTTCGGCGGACAGCCCGACTGGGTGCGCAACATAGGCGATGCGTTCCTCGCGCAACCCGACGACGTCATGAACTCCGTGCAGCGGTTGCGCCAGAAGGCACAAGCCGCGGGGAACCTGAAATCGAATGAACAGGTGACGGTTTCGATGCAGGCGCCCGAGGTAGGCCCGGACGCGGCACCGCAGTCTGTGGTGGTGCAGCAGGCAGCGCCTCCGCCGCAGGTGATCGTCATCCAGCCCGCGCAGCCGTCAGTGGTCTTCGTGCCGTCGTTCAACCCGACGGTCGTGTACGGACCGTGGCCGTGGGTGGCGTACCCACCGTTCTTCTTCCCGCCGCCGCCCGGCTTCTGGTGGTCGCGGCCGATCGCGACCGGCATCGCCTGGGGTGTCGGCATTGGCGTGAGCAACGCGCTGTGGGGCGGCGTCCGCTGGGGCGGAGGCTGGGGCCACAACAGCGTTAACATCAACGTCAACCGCTACAACAACATCAACGTCAACCGGCGCCTGGACGTCAACAACAGGACAGCGAACTGGAACCACAATCCGGATCGGCGCGGCAACACGCCGTACCGTGGTGGCGATGCGACCCGCAAGAACCTCGAGAACCGGCGCGATGCCGGCAACCGGGAGCAGTTTCGCGGCAAGGACGCGGGGAGCCGCGACGCCAGTCGCGACCGAGCCAACCAGGCCATGCAGAACCGCGGCGTGGACGCGGGCAGCGGGTCGGCGCGCGAACGCGCGCAAAGCGTGGACCGCAGCGCCATGCAGAACAGGGCGCAAAACGTCGACCGCAGCGCTGCGCAGGACCGGGCGCAGAACGTGGACCGCAGCGCCGCGCAGAACAGGGCACAGAACGTCGACCGCGGCGCCGCGCAGAACAGGGCGCAGAACGCGGACCGCGACGCGGCGCGCCAGCGTGCCCAGTCCGCCAGCCGCGACAACGCGCTGCGGGGTGCCAACAGCCCGCAGGCAGGTGCGCAGGTCGACCGCGGCAGAGCAAGCCAGGCTGCCGCGCAGCGTTCCGGCGGCGGTGCTTCCCCGCAGCGCGCCAGCGGCGGCGGCGGTGGCGGTGGCGGAGCCCGTCCGGCCGCCAGTGGCGGTGGAGCGCGGCCATCGGCAGGCAGCGGCGGAGGTCGCCCGGCGGGCGGTGGCGGTGGCGGACGTGGCCGTTGAGACGGAGCCCATGAACATGAAGAACATTAAGCACACTCTGCAGGTCGCCGCCCTGGCCGGAGCGCTGGCCATGGCTTCGCTGACCTTCGCGCAGACTGCGTACCCGACGCCAGAATTGGCCGCCGACGCGCTGGTCGACGGCATCGCGCGGCACGACGACGATGCGATCAAGATGGTCGTCGGTCCGGACTACGGAACCTACATTCCCGTGGACAACATTGACCCGGAAGACGTCACGAACTTCCTCGCGGCGTGGGCGCAGGCGCACACAATCGTGCAGGCCGGGAGCGACAGGGCTTACCTTGGCGCCGGCAAGAATGGCTGGACACTGCCGATCCCGATCGTCAAGACAGCCGACGGCTGGCGCTTCGATACCAAGGCCGCCCCCGATGAGATGCGCGTCCGCCGGATCGGCCGCAACGAGCTCGCGGCGATCCAGGTGGCGCTCGCCTACACCGACGCGCAAGACGAGTACCACTCGCGCGACCGGAACGGCGACGGCGTCCTCGAATACGCGATGCGCGGTCTGTCGTCGCCGGGCAAGCGCGACGGCCTGTACTGGGCGTCGCTGCCAGGCGAGGCGGAGAGCCCGCTCGGAGCCGAGTTCGCTGACGCAAAGCCCGGGCAGCCGTATCACGGTTACGTCTACAGGATCCTCACGGCGCAGGGCAAGGATGCGCCCGGGGGCGCGAAGAGCTATGTCAAGAACGGGCGCATGATCGAGGGCTACGCGCTCATCGCGTGGCCGGCGCGGTACGGTGACAGCGGCGTCATGACGTTCATCATCAGTCGGGACGGCGTCGTGTATCAGAAGAATCTCGGATCCGAGACGGATGCTGCGGCGCGTGCGATCAGTGCCTACAACCCGGATGCGAGCTGGACCAAAGCGGCGCAGCCCAAGTAGCACTCGACCCAGCGCTCCCGCATGAACTCCTCGCGCCCCATGACGCCTGCCGGCACTTCTGGCGTCGAGTTCTCCCCCGTCGACAACGAGTTGCCGCTCCGCTGGTTGCGGCGGCTCCACGTCGTGCCGCCGACCGGCATCGGTGCCGTCCGCCGCGCGGTGTTCTTTGCGGCACTGACGTGGTTGCCGATCGCGGTGTGGGCCGCGATCGCGGGGCGTCTGGCGACTGCCGCGCCCGGCGAGCCGCTGCTCCAGCATTTCGGCGTTCACGTTCGCTGTCTGCTCGCGATTCCGCTCTTCATCCTCGCGGAAGCCGCGTTGCACGGGACGGCGCAGCGAATCGTCGGGCAGTTCAAGTCGAGCGGAGCGGTGGGTCCCGAGTTCCGCGAGCGGTTCGATGCCGCCATCGCCGGTGTGCGCCGGCTTCGCGACGCCTCGCTGCCGTGGGTTTTCGTGGTCGGCGCCGCGATCGCGTGGACCGTCGTCGACCAGCCGGTGGCGGACGATGACGGGATGTCGTGGGCCGTCGCGGCCGACGGTAGCCTGGGCTTCGGCGGAATGTGGTTCGCTTACGTGGTGCGGCCGCTCTTTCTCGCCCTGTTGCTCGGGTGGCTCTGGCGCATCGTGCTGGTCGCGTGGTGGTTCTGGAAGGTCGGCCGGCTGGGCCTCTCGATCGTGCCCACGCATGCCGACCGCACCGGCGGCCTGGCCTTTGTCGAGAAGGTACCCGGAGCCTTCGCCATGGTGACGTTCGCGCTGTCCGCGGTGATCGCATCCCAGTGGGCACACGAAGTGGCCTATCACGACGCGACGCTCGAGTCGTTCAAGCTTCCCGCCGCCGGGTTCGTGATCCTCTGGACGCTGTTCGCGCTGCTTCCGCTGCTGGCCCTCGCTCCGGCGCTGATCGCCGCGCGTGCCCGTGCGATCCCGGCCTACGCTGCGCTCGTGGCGGAGCAGGGGCGTCTGGTCCATCGGCGCTGGATTCTCCGCGAAGCCGTCGCGGACGCGCCGCTCCTCGACGCCCCGGAGATCGGTCCCGTCGCAGACGCCAATGCGATGTACGACGCGGTCAAGAAGATGCGAGCGGTGCCCATCGGCAAGGGCGCGATCATGAAGGTCCTCGTGCCTCTTGCGCTACCGCTGATCATCGTCGCGTCACTGCGCATTCCGCTCAAGGAGCTCTTTCTCCACCTCGCGAAGGCGCTGGTCTGACGCACTTTGTGGAAGGTGCGCCCGATTCGATCGGATCGGGGGGTTGGCCGCCTCCGGAGTACGGTCAGGGGACCACGTTCGGGAAAGGAATCGTAATGCATCGAACTCTCCTCCGTGTCGTCGCGAGCGCGCTGCTCATGCTCGCGGGATCTTCGGTCGTCGCGCAATCGCCGGCCCCGGCGCCGAAAGCCGCCGGCGGAGAGACGGCGCGAAAGCTCGGCCTTTCGGTCAAGCCATTCACCGGCGATTTCGACCAGATGCTCGAGCGGCGGATGATCCGCGTCTACTCTCCGTACAGCCGGTCGCTCTACTTCATCGACAAGGGGCGCGAGCGGGGACTGGGCGCCGAGCTCGTCCGCGATTTCGAGCGCTGAGTCAACCAGAAATACGCGAAGCGGTTGGGCAAGCGCCCGCTCACCGTCTACATCGTCGCGGCGACGCGAGACAAGCTCCTCACCGACCTCAACGGCGGTCTCGCGGACATCGCAATCGGCAACCTCACGGTGACCGAGGAGCGTCTGCGGCAAGTGGATTTCGTCGCACCGGACGAGAAGATCGTCAACACGGAGGTCCTGGTGACCGGCCCGGCGTCGCCGGAGATCGCGTCGATCGACGACGTCTCCGGCAAGACGGTCCACGTCCGCAAGGCATCGAGCTACTACGGGAGCCTCACCGCGCTGAACGAGCGGCTGCGCGGCGCCGGCAAGCCGGAAGCCAAGCTCGTCCTCGTCCCCGATGCGCTCGAAGACGAGGACATGCTGGAGATGATGAACGCCGGGTTGCTGCAGGCAATGGTGGCCGACGACTGGAAGGGGAGGCTCTGGTCGCAGGTGCTGCCGAAGATCAAGGTGCGCGACGACATCGTGCTGCGTCCCCCGACGAAGAAGGGTTGGGCGATCCGCAAGAACAGCCCGCAACTCGCCGCTGCGCTGAACGATTTCTACGCGGGTTGGGTCAGGAAGGCAGGCGTCGTCCCCTATCGTCAGCAGCAGTTCATGAAGAGCATCAAGGCGCTGAACAACCCGGCCGGCGACGCGGACTACAAGCGGTTCCAGCAGGTCGCCGGGCTGTTCCATAAGTACGGGCAGAAGTACAACTTCGACCCGCTGATGCTCGCCGCCCAGGGCTACCAGGAGTCGACGCTCGACCAGAACAAGAAGAGTCGCGTCGGGGCGATCGGCGTGATGCAGATCATGCCGGCGACGGGGCACGCGCTCAAGGTCGGAGACATCAGCGTGACCGAATCGAACATTCACGGCGGCGCGAAGTACATGGATCAATTGATGACCCAGTACTTCGTCGACGCGAAGTTCGACGAGCAGAACCGCACGCTGTTCGCGTTCGCGAGCTACAACGCCGGGCCGGGCAATATCTCGCGGATGCGAAAGGAGGCCGAGAAGCGGGGGCTCGATCCCGACAAGTGGTTCAACAACGTCGAGATCGTGACGGCGGAAAAGATCGGCATCGAAACCACGACCTACGTCCGCAACATCTACAAGTACTATGTGTCCTACCGGCTGACGCTGGACGCGCAGGCGACGGCGGCGAAGCTAAAGCAGGCAGGTCGCTCCGGTCAGGAACTGAAGGTCGCATCGGCATCGACTCGCGTTTGCTCTTGACAGGGCCAATTCACAGGTGAGTCATGAATTCGTCGCGCAGGATGTTGTCGTCAATACTTGCCTTGGTGCTTCTGCTGGGCGGCTGTGCCACCCGTCCGATCAACCCGCCCATCACGGAGGTCGACCCGAATGCCGGGTATACGTTGCAGACGCGGCAGAAACACTTCAAGAGCCAGGACAACCTGGTCATTCTTGCCTTCTCGGGGGGCGGCACGCGAGCTGCCGCGTTCTCCTACGGCGTTCTGGAGTTTCTTCAACGCACCGAGGTCGATTGCACCGAATGGCACCAACGTGCGCCTGCTCGATGCCGTCGACGTCATCACCGGCGTGTCGGGCGGCAGCTTCACCGCATTGGCCTATGGCCTCTACGGCGACAAGCTATTCGCTGACTACGAGCAGCGTTTCCTCAAGCGCAACGTCCAGGGCGAGATCATCGCTCGCGCGATCAATCCGACCTACTGGGGTGACCTGTTGTCGACGAGCTGGGGCCGCTCCGAGCTGGCGGCCCAGTTATACGACGAGATCCTGTTCAACGGTGCGACCTTCGGCGATCTCAATCGCGGCGATGGTCCGTTCATCATGGCATCGGCGACCGACATCTCGACCGGCGGCCGCGTGACCTTCCAGCAGAACGTATTCAACGTACTTTGCTCGAATCTCGATGCGGTACCGTCTCTCCCGCGCCGCCGCCGCATCGTCTGCCGTACCCGTCGTGCTCTCTCCGGTCACGATCGACAACTACGGGGGCACCTGCAACTACGCGGCCCCACCCTGGGTAAAACGGTTCACCCAATCGGCGGACCCGCCGCGGCCTGCAGCGCGCGCGATACGCGAGCTGAAGGAAGCCGACACCTACACCGACAGCGTCCGTCGCCCGTATATTCATCTCGTGGACGGCGGCGTGTCCGACAACGTGGGCATGCGCGGCGTCCTCGACGCGCTGCAGCTCCTCGAAGCCTTGCACGCCGCGGGCCTGCCGACACCACTCGACCACGTACGCAGAGTCGTCGTCTTCGTCGTCAATTCGCTGTCGTCGCCGCCTACCAACTGGGATCAATCGGAGTCGCCACCAGGCACGCTGGAGATTCTGGTAAAGGCCACCGGCGTACCGATCGATCACTATTCCTACGAGGCGGTTGAATTGCTGAAGGACATTTCGGCGCGGTGGCAAAAGGAGCGGCGGATTCGCACCCTGGCCGGATGTTCCGCCAGCAAGGACTCGCCTGTTTGCGCCGAGATGCGCGTCCCGGAAGCGGAGATCTACGCCATCGATGTGTCATTTGCCGCGCTCCCTGACCAGGCGGAGCGCGATTACCTGAATCAGCAGCCCACATCCTTCGTCTTGCCGGCCGAGGCTGTCGATCGCCTGCGCGCGGCGGCCGGAACGATCATCGCTGCGTCGCCCGAATTTCAGCGTCTGTTGAAGGATGTTGGCGCCAAGCTGGTTGCCGACACGCCCCAATGACGCGCGGACGCAGACCCCCGGTGTTGCATTTTCGCCAATGAATATTCACGCGCCGCCAGCAAACTCTTGCGCGCGGGCGCGCGTCGACGGTAAGATCGCATCACTCGTTACTTCGAGCACAACGTCGCTCCGAACCGCAATGAATCGCACACCGCACACTCGACCGATTCCCGCCATGGGCTTTGCCGCCCAGGGTAGCGGTCTGCCGTGTGCCGCGCGCATGGCGGATTTCGAACTGACGGCGTCGGCGCAAGCCGGCGTCGAAGCGACGCAGTAGCCTCATCCGACCGGAAGACATTCCGCCGGGTGAGTCGGCGGAACTGTCGGAAGGTCGTTCGGTTTTCCTTCCCCTCCGGCAGCTTCCGCCTCGGCGACGAGACGATCGCCCTTGGTCGCGCGCATCCCGCGCGCGCGTGGGCGTGACGAAAGGAGGCGGCTTGGCATGACGCACATTCACCCGATGAAACGCGGCATTGCGTCGTGTCGGGTTGCGCATGCGCGCAGCGTCCTGATGCGACCCCTGCCGTTCAGAGGCCGGGCCTTCGTCCCGGGAGGCGGTTCGTAGCCGAATCGACCCTCCCTCCGGCGACGAGCCCGGCAGCCGATGGACGATGGCGCCGGGCTCTTGCATTGGGGCCGCCGCCGCACGAGACACGTGAGGACGATCATGAAACGCCTGAAGGAAAATTTTGTGGAGCCGTACGGATCAAGGGACTTCGAATTCGTGCGGGCCGGACCGGAAGGGGCGTATTGGCGGGCCGCCGACGGCTTGGTGGTGCGGCTTGCCGCAGCGGAAGGCGGGCGACCGCCGATCCGCAAGGCGCCGTGGCGGGATACGCCGCAGACGGAGTGGGAAGTCGCGCTCGGGCGCTCTGGCGCGACGTGAGGGAGTGGTGCGAGCGTCCAGAAGTCCGATGGGTGTGGCGCGTCGTCGTATGGAGCCGGCGCGCCGTGCTCGCGGTGCATGTCGCGAGCTGGTTCGTGTAGTGCAGTGGGAACGCCGCGCGAGCGGCGGCAGGACGGCGATTTCGCGTGCCGTGCGCGGCGCGCCTAACCGATATTGCGGGATCGCCGCCGCGGCATTCGTCGACCCACTGCCCGGTCTGCAGTCGCGGCCACCCGGCGGGGCCACCCGCCGGGGCCGTGACGAAATGCGACAGGGCGCGACAGCGCGGACCGCCGACGTTACCCCGAGCAGAGGGGTCCCGGCCCAGCCTCGCGTCCGCCGGTCGGGCCGCCTTGCAACCCTGTTTCGTTCGTGGATATTCTCTCCCGTACGGCAATTCGGAGTACGGCTCTGCGCCGTTGGCGTCCAAGGAGGGGCTATGCGCATCGATTTGACCACACGCGCCTTCGTGGCGCTTGTTTTGGGCATCGTAGCAACCGGCGCGGCGCACGCGGCGCAGCGCACGTTCGTGTCGGGAAGTGGCAGCGACGCTAACGCCTGCACGCTAACCGCGCCATGCCGAGGTTTCGCGCGCGCGATGTCGCAGACCAACGCCGGCGGCGAGATCGTCGCGCTGGACAGCGCAGGTTACGGCGCGTTCACGATCGACCGCTCGGTTTCAGTGATCGCGCCGCCCGGCGTCTATGCGGGCGTGAGCGTGTTCGCGCCGTTCGCGGGCATCACGGTCGACGCGCCCGGCGCCAAGGTGGCGCTGCGCGGGCTGTCGGTCAACGGCCAAGGGGGGAGCCCGGGCATCTGGATGCTGAACGGTGCCGAGCTGCACGTCGAGAGCTGTGTCGTCTCGGGGCTGGTCGAGGGCATCGTGCTCGAGGCGGGCAGCACGAGCGTCAAGGACACGATCATCCGGGACAACTCGCAGGCGGGCGTGCGGGTGGACAACGGCGCGGTGAGCGCGCATTTCGACCACGTCCGGACGCAGAACAATGCCGGACCGGGCATACGGATCGACCAGACCAGCGCGAGCGCGCGCGTGAGCATCCGCAATTCGGTCGCGACGGACAACGGCGGCACGGGCATTCTCGTCACCGCGGCCGGCACCGCCCTCAACGTCGTGGACATCGACTCGACCGAAGTCACGTCGAACGGCTGGGCCGGCGTCGACCCTGGCATTTTCGTGTTCGTGACGGATTCCACGGCGAAAGCCGAGGTGTCCGTTGCTAACGGCCTGATGGCGCGCAACAAAGGCGCCGGCGTCTTCGCGTATCCGACGGCCGGCATCGCGCACGTTTCGGTGAGCGACAGCACCGTCACGGGCAACTATGGCCAGGGGATCACGGTCTCCGGCGCCGGCGGCACGATCGTCGCTTCGCGCAACACGGTCACGCGCAACGGGCTCGCGGGACTCCGCAACGATAGCGGAACGTTTTACAGCGCGCGGGACAATCGCGTTCAGGGAAACTTCGGCAGCGGCGACATCGTTGGGACGATCACGACCCTTACCGGGAGTTGAGCGCTTCGTGCCGCCTTCCGGTCAGGCCACCTCGGCGCCGCGAGCGACGAGCAGTTCGCGCAGCACGGAGCGGTGGCAGCGCGCCTCGTCGGCGCAGTAGCAGCCGACGGAGAGGTTGGTCGTGCGCGAAAGCTTGGCGAGCAGGTCGAGCACGCGGCTTGCGTCGGGCACCTTCATTTCGGCCGCGAACGCGCGCCGGAAAGACGCCCATGCGCGGGCGTCCCCGGCACTTTGTCCGGCCTTGAGCAGCGCCTCGCTCGGCGCGAGATTCGGGAGCCAGACGTCGTAGAAGTCGCGCGCCGCGAACTCCGCTTTCGGCACGCCGCGCGGCGGACGGCGCACGGTGCCGATCCGCAGCCCTTCGTGCGGATGCCTGGGCGTCCCCAGACGGACGATCCGGATGGGCATGGAATTGCGCTCGCTAAGGGATGCTCGAAGAGCATGGGATGAGCTGCCGGCCGGGCGAACCGGGCGTCGATCATGCCAAGGCCGACGCGGCGAGGCAACCTCGTTGGGCGGCACGATGAAATGGTAATCTGGGCCCTCCGCGATCCCAGAACAACACGCTCCGCGCGCCGGACGCACTCCATGCAGGCCACGACGGGCGTCGTCACCTTCCTGTTCACCGACGTCGAGGGCAGCTCCCGCCTTTGGGAACGGGAGCCCGTGCGGATGCGCGGGGCGATGGAACGCCACGACGCGATCGTGAAAGCGGCGGTCGCCGAGCATCGCGGCAAGGTGGTGAAGATGCTGGGCGACGGGGTGCACGCGGCCTTCGGCGACCCGCTCGGGGCGGTGAATGCGGCCCTGGCGATTCAACGGGCGCTTGCCGAGACGACCGCGACCGGCGATCTGCAGCTCGCGGTTCGGGCCGGCCTTCACGCGGGCGTCGAGCAGGAGCGCGACGACGACTATTTCGGCCGCTCGGTGAACCGCGCGGCGCGTCTTATGAGCGTCGCGCACGGGGGGCAGGTGCTGCTCTCGCAGGCGGTGGCTGCGCTGGTGCAGCAGCGGCTGCCCCCGGAGGTCACGCTGCGCGACCTGGGTGAGGTGCGCCTGCGCGACCTCGCCAGTGCCGAGCGCGTCTTCCAGGTCCAGCACCCGGACCTCCGTGCCGATTTTCCGGCGCTGCGCGCGCTCACCTCGACGCCGAACAACCTGCCCCAGCCACTGACGTCGTTCGTGGGTCGCGAGCGCGAGGTCGAGGACGTCGCGCGCATGCTCGCGAAGAACCGACTGGTGACGCTCACGGGCGTCGGCGGCATCGGCAAGACGCGCCTTTCGCTGCAGGTCGCCGCCGACCTTCTGGACGATTTCCCGGACGGCGTGTGGCTGGTCGAGCTCGCCGCGCTCGCCGATGCGCGACTCGTGCCGGAGGCGGTCGCGTCCGTGGTGGGCGTGAAGGAGGAGGCCGGACGCCCTGTCGCCGAGGCGCTGGCGCGGTTCGTGAAGGACCGACAGGTGCTGATCGTTCTCGACAACTGCGAGCACCTGTTGCAGGCGTGCGCGGAGCTTGCGAGCGCGCTCCTGCAGGCCGGGGCGCAAGCGCGAAGATCCTTGCATCGAGCCGCGAACCGCTTGCACTTGCGCGGCGAGGCGACGTTCCCGGTGCCGCCGCTGCCGGTTCCCGATCCGTTCCGGACCTTCATGCGCGATACGCTGGAGCAGTACGGCGCCGCGCGGCTCTTCGTCGAGCGCGCGGTCGCGGCGCAGCCTGCCTTCGCGGTCAACGAAGAGAATGCGGCAGCAATCGCCGGCATCTGTCACCGCCTCGACGGCATTCCGCTCGCGCTCGAGCTGGCCGCGGCCCGCGTGCGCGCGTTGTCGGTGGAGCAGATCGCGACGCGGCTCACCGACCGGTTCCGGCTTCTCACCGGTGGCGACCGCACCGCCCTGCCGCGCCAGCAGACGCTGCGCGCGTTGATCGACTGGAGCTACGACCTCCTCTGCGACGACGAACGAGTCCTGTTCCGGAGGCTCGCCGTCTTCGCGGGGGGATTTACGCTCGAGGCGGCGGAAGCGGTGGCCTGCGCGAGCGACCTGGAGCGGAGCGCCATCCTCGACCTGCTCGCGCAGCTGGTCGAGAAGTCGCTCGTGGTCGTCGACAAGGACAGCGGCCGCTATCGGATGCTGGAGACGGTCCGGCAATACGCCGAGCAGCGCCTCGAGGCATCCGGGGAAGCGGCGTCAGCGCGGACCCGGCACCTCAACCATTTCGTTACGTTCCTCGAGTCGACGCTGCCGCGACTGTTCGGGCCGCGGCAGGGCATGTGGCTGGTCCAGCTCGACCTCGAGCGGGAGAACGTGCTCGCGGCGCACGCCTGGAGCGAGCGCGCCCTGGACGGCGCCGCGCTCGACCTCCGCCTTGCGCACGTCATGCGGCAGTACCTCAACAACCGCGGGCTGATGAAGCTCGCGCTCCAGCTGACGACCGAAGCGCTCGCACGCCCGGGTGCCGAGCAGCGCGATGCTGCCCGCAGCCGCGCATGCTTCGATGCGGGCTGGGTCTACTGCGGGATGGGCCAGTACGCGGCGGCGCAGGCGGTGCTCGAAGAGGGCCTCGCCATCGCCCGCGAGACGGGAGACACGGAGCGCGTGGCCCGGATTCTGCAGCCTCTGGGCTTCGCCGCACTCGGACAGGGCAATCGCGCGGCGGCGCGCGGCTACCTCGAGGAGGCCGTCGAACTCGCGCGCGAGCAGGGCGACCGCCGCGAGATCGCGGCGGCGGTCAATGACGCTCGCGCAGTTCCATCGCTCCGGCGGTGATCCCGCGCTGGCCCAGTCGCTCTATGAGCAGGTGCTCGCTATCACGCGCGACCTCGGTGACCGGGAGAGCACCGGCATCGCGGAGCTCAACCTGGCCATGGTGGCGATCGACCGCGGCGACGGGGACCAGGCGCGTGCGCTGCTGCAGGACGCGCTGGCGATCGGGATCGAGACCGGCTCGAAGCCCGTCGGGCAAAGCGTCATCGAGGTTGCGGCGGGTCTCGCCGTCGCGACGCGTCGCTGGGAACGCGGCGCGTTCTTCTTCGGGATCGCGGAGGCCCAGAACACCCTGACCGGGAATGTCGCGCGATCCTGCCGACGAAGCATTTCTTGCGCCGCTCGTCGCCAGGGCGCGCGCGCGAGCTGGGCACAGACGCATTCAGCGCAGCGGAGCGCGGCGGAGCGGCACTCTCCTGGGGCGACGCGATCGTGGCGGTGCGAGCCTTCCTCGAGGATCGTCGCTGACGAAGGGGGCCACGCATGCGCGGCCCTGCGCGATCGCGCTAGTTGGCGCCGTTCCGGATGAACGGATCCTTGCGGCGCGCACGCGCTTCCGTCGGCGCGCAGTAGCTGGATGTTGTACTTGAAGTCGGTCGGCGTGCTCGCGGTATTGGCGTCCGTCAGATTGTATTTCCTGCCTCCGGCAGTCGCATTGGCGCTGTGGAACTCGTTCGCCGGCGGGAGCGGCGGCGTCGTGAAACGTGATGCCGTTGGGCTCCGACGCGAACTTGAAACCCGTCCGTCTGGAGCTCCCAGTGGATCTTGAGCTGATGGAATTCCCGCGGGACCGGAAGCGTGTCGGGCACGACGGTGATGTCGCCTGCGTTGCTGCAGTTGCCGGCGACGGTGACCTTGACCTGGCAGGAATTCGGGTTGCACTGCTGCGCCGAAGCGGCGCATGAAAACATTCCGATCCCGCACGCGAGCACGGCGTGGCGCGCCCAGACGGGGGCGCCCGAGGGACTGAGGGTCATGACGATCTCCGGTCGAGCGGGCGCGACCGGCCGAACGGCTTCGAGTTCGTTCGGGGCGGCCGACGCTCGCGGGGCGCTCACAGATCAGTTGCGGATGAAGGGATCGAGTGGCCAGGGCGTCACGATGCCGGCATTGAGCCGCACGCCGTACTTGTAGCGCATGCCCCGCTGGAGACCCGTGCCTTTGCACACGATGCGGTTGGTCAGCCGTGCCGTCGAGCGCGCATCGGAAGTTGGAGCTGACCGTGATGCCGTCGGGCGGGAAATGCGCGTGCATCCACGAATTCAGGACAAACGTGATTTGCACGTTGGTGCCCGGATCGGCGTTGACCTGGATGTCGTGAGCGATGATCGAGCCGATATTGTTGTACTCGACGGGGACCTCGCAGGTGTTGCTCCGGCAATCGAACGGCGTGGACGATTCGGTCAACGGGTTCAAGCTCGCGCATCCGCCCAGCGCGAGGGCGGCTGACATGACGGCGGCAGGCAGGATCTTGGGGTTCATGGTCTTCTCCCGGATGGGGCGAAACGCGTCGGCGCGGGCGCAAGACCGGAGATTGCCTCGGGCGCAACCCTTGTCCGGACCGGCCGCGTGAAGCGAGCGCCGCGTGCAGTCTATCGCGTTGCCGCCGCACATTCCAAGTCGACTTCCGTGAATATTCGCGCGGGCGCCGACCGGCCGCTTCCGCGCCAGCCTTGAGCCCGATCAAACGTTCCCGCGTGCGGCGCCCTTTCGGGGCGCGCTAGACTCCTCCCTCGACCCGCGGCGATTCCGCCGCCGGCTGCAAGAGAGGCTCCCGATGCACGAAACCGTGAAGTACGTCCTCGACGAAAGCCGCATCCCAAAGACCTGGTACAACCTCCAGGCCGACCTGCCGAAGCCGGCGCCCGCCGGTGCTGCACCCCGGGCACGCACAAACCCGTCGGTCCCGACGACCTGGCGCCGCTCTTCCCGATGGCGCTGATCCTGCAGGAGGTCACGACCGAGCGCGAGATCGAGATTCCCGGGCCGGTCCGCGACGTGTACCGCCAGTGGCGTCCGACGCCGCTCTACCGCGCGCGCCGCCTCGAGCGCGTGCTGCAGACGCCGGCGCGGATCTACTACAAGTACGAGGGCGTGTCGCCCGCCGGCAGCCACAAGCCCAATACGGCGGTCGCGCAGGCGTTCTACAACCGGGAAGCGGGCGTGACGAAGCTCGTCACCGAGACCGGTGCCGGACAGTGGGGCAGCGCGCTTGCCTTTGCCGGTGCGCTATTCGGGATCCAGGTCGACGTGTTCATGGTTCGCGTCTCCTACGACCAGAAGCCGTACCGCCGGGCGCTGATGGAGACCTACGGGGCGCGCTGCGTCCCCTCGCCGTCGAAGGAGACGCAGGCGGGTCGGGCGATCCTCGCCAGGCGCGCCGATCATCCGGGCAGCCTCGGCATCGCGATCTCCGAGGCGGTCGAGGTCGCCGCGCAGCGGGATGACACCAAATACGCGCTCGGCAGCGTGCTCAACCACGTGCTGCTGCACCAGACCGTCATCGGGCAGGAGGCGATGGCGCAGATGGAAATGGCCGACGACTATCCCGATGTCATCGTCGGCTGCACGGGAGGAGGCTCCAACTTCGCCGGCATCGTCTTCCCGTTCCTGGGTGCGCAGCTCCGCGGCGGGCGCAAGGTCGAGGTGATCGCCGTCGAGCCGGCCGCGTGCCCGAGCCTCACGCGCGGCCGCTACGCCTACGATTTCGGCGACACCGCGCATCTCACGCCGTTGACCAAGATGCACACGCTGGGCTCGACCTTCACGCCGCCCGGCTTCCACGCCGGCGGCCTCCGCTATCACGGGATGGCGCCGCTCGTCTCGCACCTGCAGGAGCTCGGGCTCATCACGTCGGTCGCGCACCACCAGTCGAAGGTCTTCGACGCGGGCGTGCAGTTCGCGCGCGCCGAAGGCATCCTGCCGGCGCCCGAGGCGAACCACGCGGTCAAGGGCGCGATCGACGAGGCGATCCGCTGCCGCGAGGAGGGCACGTCGCGCGCCATCCTGTTCAACCTGTGCGGCCACGGCCACTTCGACATGCAGGCGTACATCGACTACTTCGCGGGCAACCTGCAGGACCTCGACTACGACGAGAGCGAGCTCGCGATGGCGCTGGCCGGGCTGCCGTCGGTCGCCGAACCGGCGTAGGCGTCGCGGCTATGGGGGGAAAGCCGGCGATCGGTTCGCCGACGCCATGGCTGGTTCGCTCGACGCGGACATCGGCTGCAGCCGGATCGCGGGCTGTCGCGGAGGCGCAGTTTGCCTTTGGGTCGGGAGCGCGCTGCATGCGGCGCTTCGCATCCGTCGGGATGCTCTGCCGGGCATCCCTGGGCAGTCCCTTAGCCATCCGGCACCGGGTCACCGCTGCGAAAGCCGCTCCACGCGATCCTTCAGCAGGCGCACCGCGCTGCCGACCGTGGTCAGCACCGGCACGCGCAACGCGTGCTCGACCGCAGCGGCGGCGCGGGCGAGGCTGAACTGCGCGAGCGCGACGACGTCGCAGCCCTGCGCCTCGGCACGCTGCGCCGCCTGCACGACGAGCCGGTCGTGCCGCGCGCGATCGCCGAGCGAGAGCGCGTCGAGCGCGCCTTCGGCGAGGACAGGCAGCACGGCGACGTCGGATGGAAACTCGGCCGGCATCGACGCGAGGGTCGGCGCGAACGACGCGACGAGGCCGATCTTGCGGCCGGCGCGCACCGCGTCGGCGATCATCGCCTCGTTGGGTTTCAGCACCGGGATCTCGGGCCATCGCCGCGCGACGGCCTCGATGCACGATCCGAACGCAGAGCACGTGAACAGGATGCCGCGCACTCCCGTGCTCGTCGCGTAGGCGGCGAGCGCGAGGAAGCGCTCCGTCATCGCGTCGTCGAGTCCCGTCGCGCTCGCGGCGAGATCCGCGGACAGGCTGTCGTCCAGCAGGTTCATCCGCACGCAGCCGGGCCACGCACGGTCGAGCTCGGCGTTGACCGGGGCGATCGAATGGGCGAGCGCGTGGATTAGAGCGACGCGGGGCGCCGATGCGATCACGTCGTGCCGAGCGACGGTGTGGGCAGCGCGCCCGACGGCGAACGCCGGCGCTGCAGCAGCGCGACGACGCCGAGCACCACGAGCGCCGGGACGAACAGCCACTCCTTTGCGGGCCGGGACACCTCGGTCTCGATTCCGGTGACCACGAACCCCTGTTCGAAACCTGCCTTGTCGGCGGGGCTGTTGAGCTTGACCGAAGCGACACGGACCTCCGCCGGCGACGCCATCACCTGCAGGCCGGCGCCCGCCATGCGCTGCAGGCCAGACCCCCCGCCGGCGAGCGGCAGCAGCACGGTCTTGCGGACGTCCTTGCCCTCAAGCGTCGTTCCCTCGATGCGGACGCGCAACCCGGTGCCCGGCGGCGCGGCTGCCGCTCGCTCGACCAGCGACTGCGGCGGCGCGACGGTGTAGCGTTGAAGCGCCAGGTCGAGCCAGAACCCGGGGCGCAGCAACGTGAAGGTGACGAGCAGCAGCAGGACCGACTCGTACCAGCGGCTGCGGGCGAGGAACCAGCCCTGCGTCCCTGCCGCGAAGGCGAGCATCGCGACGACGGCGGCGACGATGATCACGACGAAGTGGAACCAGCCGGCGACCCCGATCATCAGCAGCTGGGGGTTGAAGATGAACATGAACGGCAGGATGGCCGTCCGGCTGCTGTACCAGAACGCGGTTCCGCCGGTGCGGATCGGATCGGCGCGCGAGATGGCGGCCGCCGCGAACGACGCGAGGCCCACCGGAGGCGTCACGTCGGCCATCAGCCCGAAATAGAACACGAACATGTGCACCGCCACCAGCGGCACCACGAGGCCGGACTGCGCGCCGAGCTCGACGACGACGGGCGCCATCAGCGTCGACACGACGATGTAGCTCGCCGTCGTCGGCATGCCCATGCCCAGAACGAGGCAGATGAATGCGACCAGCAGGAGCATCGCGATGATGTTGCCGGCCGACACCGTCTCGACGAATTCGGTCATGACGAGGCCGAGGCCCGTGACCGATACGGTGCCGACGACGATGCCTGCCGCGGCCGTGGCGAGAGCGATGCCGATCATGTTGCGCGCGCCGCGCTCGAGGCCGTCGACGAGATCGAACGCGCCGGCCCGGAACACGGACGCCGACAGCGGCTGGCGGCGGAAGAACGCGAGCAGCGGCTTCTGCGTGAGCAGGATCGCGATCAGCAGCAGTGTCGCGTAGAACGCCGACAGCGCCGGCGACAGGTCTTCGACCAGCAGCGCCCACACCAGAACGACGACCGGCAGCAGGAAATGGAGACCGGCGAGCAAGGTCTCCTTGAGTGGAGGCAACGCCAGCACGGGCGCGTTCGGATCGTCGACGGTGAGATCCGGCTCGGCGGCGACCTGACGCACGAGCAGCACGTAAGTGACGGCGATCAGCGCCACCACGACCCACGTGGCGCCGCCTCCCAGCAGCGGCTTGAGCCAGCCGAGAGCGTAGTAGACGACGTTAGCGACAATGACGGCTCCGGCGATGGTCATCAGCACGCCGACGAGCCGGCGCCAGCCCGAGACGCTCTCGCTGCGGGGAATGCCGGCGATGCCGGCCTTGCAGGCCTCGAGGTGGACGATATAGAAGAGCGCGACGTACGAAATGATCGCGGGCAGGAAGGCGTTCTTCACGATTTCCGAATACGGAACGCCGACGTACTCGGCCATCAGGAACGCGGCCGCGCCCATCACCGGCGGCATGATCTGCCCGTCGACGCCCGCGGCGACTTCGATCGCGCCGGCCTTCTGTGCCGGGTAGCCGACGCGCTTCATCAACGGGATCGTGAATGTTCCGCAGGTGACCACGTTCGCGACCGACGAGCCCGAGATCATGCCCATCAGCCCCGACGAGACGACCGCGGCCTTGGCCGGGCCGCCGCGCATGTGGCCCAGCAGCGCGAAGGCGACCTTGATGAAATAGTTGCCCGCCCCGGCCTTCTCGAGCAGCGACCCGAACAGCACGAACAGGAAGATGTAGCTCGCCGACACGCCGACGGCGACGCCGAATACACCCTCGGTGGTGAGCCAGTAGTGCGAGACGGCCTTGCTGAGCGAGACGCCCTTGTGCGCGATGACGTCCGGCATGTGCGGCCCGGCGAACGCGTAGGCGAGCATCAGGATCGCGATGATCGCCAGCGGCGGACCGACGACGCGGCGGGTGGCCTCGAGCAGCAGCAGCATGCCCACGACCGCCGAGACGATGTCGAGCATCGTGGGCTCGCCCGGCCGCGTGGAGATCTCGCGATAGAACAGGAAGAGATAGGCGCCGCAGAACGCCGCGACGAGCGCGAACATCCAGTCCTGCAGTGGAATGTGGTCCCGCGGCGAACGCTTGGCGAAGGGAAACGCCAAGTATGCGAGGAACAGGCCGAAGCCGAGATGCAGCGAGCGCATCTCGGTGGAATTCAGGACAAAGACGTTGAAGATAAACGGAAGCGGCGACGCATACCACAGCTGCACGAGCGACCACGCGAGACAGGTCCAGGCGACGATGCGCGCCGGCACCCCGGAGGGCATTCGCCCCCCGAGGTCCGCCTCCTGGACCAGCGCGGCCGCGTCGACGTCGCGCGTCACTTGATCCAGCCTTTTTCCTTGTAGTAGCGCAACGCGCCTTCGTGCAGAGGCGCCGACAGCCCGTCCTTGATCATGTGCTGCGGATCGAGGTGGGCGAACGCCGGGTGGAGCTTCTTGAACTCGTCGAGGTTCTCGAACACGGCCTTGGTGATCACGTAGACGGTGTCCGCCGGCTCCTTCGACGACGTCACGAGCGTGGCCAGCACGCCGTAGGTCGGCGTCGGCTGCGGGTTGTTGGCGTAGATGCCGCCGGGGATCGCGACCTTCGCGTAGTACGGATGCTTCTTGACCAGCTCGTCGACGGCGGCGTCCTGGAGCGGAACGAGCTTGGCGCCGCACGTGGTCGTCGGATCCTGGATGTTCGCCGACGGATGGCCGACGCCATAAAAGAACGCGTCGATCTTGTTGTCGCAAAGGGCCGGGCCGTGCTCGTCGGCCTTGAGCTCGGAAGCGAGCGCGAAGTCGCTGATTTTCATGTTTTCGGCGGCGAGCAGCTCGTCCATCGCGGAGCGGGTGCCGGAGCCCGGATTGCCGACGTTGACCCGCTTGCCCTTGAGGTCGCTGAACTGCGTGACATTGGCCTCCTTTCGCGCGACCAGCGTGAACGGCTCGGGATGGACCGAGAACACCGCGCGCAGGTCCTTGTCGGGCTCCTTGAACGACCCGGTGCCGTGGTAGTCCTGATACTGGACGTCGGACTGCGCCATCCCGAAGTCGAGCTCGCCCGCCTTGATCGTGTTGACGTTGTAGACCGAGCCGCCGGTCGATTCGACCGAGCAGCGGATGCCGGTCTTCGCGCGGTCCTTGTTGACGAGACGGCAGATCGCGCCGCCGACCGCGTAGTAGACGCCGGTGATGCCGCCGGTGCCGATCGTGACGAACTTCTGCTGTGCGGCTGCGGGCGCCGCGAACGCGGCCGCGGCGAGTGTGACGACGGCGAACGCCGTGGCGACGACACGATAGTTCCTCATGGGTCCTCCTCCTCTGGTGGATCGGCTGAGCCGATTCGATACGTTAAAGGTTTGCGACGGCGGCGTCGATGGCGCCGTGCAGCCGCAGGACGGCCAGGCCGAGCTCGTCCTCGCCGATGATGAACGGCGGCGCGACCAGCACGTGGTCGCCCTGGCGTCCGTCGATCGTGCCCCCCATCGGATAAACCATGAGTCCGCGCGTCATGGCTTCGCGCCTGACGCGGGCGTGGAGCTTCTGTGCCGGATCGAAGGGGGCTTTCGTCGCGCGATCCCGGACGAGCTCGATCCCGAAGAAGAGCCCGCGGCCGCGGATGTCGCCGACGTGCGGATGATCGCCCAGACGCGCAGCGAGCTGGCCGCCGAGCGCGGCGCCGCGGGCCCGGACCTGCGCGAGCAGGCCGTCCCGCTCGATCACCCGCTGGACCGCGAGCGCGGCAGCGCACGCGACCGGATGGCCGAGGTAGGTATGACCATGCTGGAAGAAGCCGGTGCCGGCCGACATCGCGTCGACGATCCGTTTCTGCGCGAGCACGGCGCCGATCGGCTGGTAACCGCCGCCCAGGCCCTTTGCGACCGTCAGGAGGTCGGGCGCGATGCCTTCCTGCTCGCACGCGTGCAGCGTTCCGGTGCGCCCCATTCCGCACATCACCTCATCCAGGATCAAGAGGACGCCGTGCCGGTCGCAGACCTCGCGTACCGCCTTGAAATAGCCGGGAACGGGCAAGAGCGCGCCCGCGGTGGCGCCACCGATCGTCTCGGCGACGAACGCGATCACGCGCCGCTCGCCGCACTCGCGGATGGTCGCGTCGAGCTCGGCCGCGAGCCTCGCGCCGTAGGCGTCGTCGCTTTCGCCGTCGCGCCGGTCGCGGTACGCGTAGCACGGGGCCACGTGCTTCACGTCGATCAGGAGCGGCGCGAACTGCGCGCGCCGCCAGGCGTTGCCGCCGACGGCGAGCGCGCCGAGCGTGTTGCCGTGGTAGCTCTGCCGTCGTCCGATGAAGACGCTGCGCTCGGGCTGCCCGATCTCCACGAAATACTGGCGCGCCATCTTGAGCGCGGCCTCGATCGCTTCCGAGCCGCCGCTCACGAAGTACACGTGGCTCGTGCCGGCGGGCGCGGTGCGGACGAGCTGATCCGCGAGTGCCTCGGCGGGCTCCGAGGTGAAGAAGCTCGTGTGCGCGTACGCGAGCCGGTCGATCTGCGCGTGCATCGCCGCGAGCACGTCGGCGTGCCCATGGCCGAGACACGACACGGCGGCGCCGCCGGAAGCGTCGAGATATTCCTTGCCGGCCGCATCGATGATCCACACGCCGCGGCCGCCCACGGCGACGGGCGGCGTCGCGCGCAACTGGCGATGGAAGACGTGCGTCATCGGAGGGTTGTGCCGGAGCTGCGATGCCGGGGGCGCCGCTATGGTACTCCCGCGTCGGGTGCTATGATCGACGCAGAACAGGCAGTCGCGTAGGAGGAGCCATGGCAACGGAATCCGCGACCGCGCGGCGCGCCGGCGTCACCGCGGTGCATTCTCTCGATCACTTCGTCTTCGCGGTCCCCGACCTCGACACGGCCGCTCGCTTCTACGACGACTTCGGTCTCGAGGTCCAGCGGCGCGACGATCGCCTGCACCTGCACACGGTCGGTCATTCGCACCGCTGGGGCACGGTGCTGCGGGGCGGCGCGGCGAAGCGACTCCAGTACCTCGCCTTCGGCGCGTTCGGCGAGGACATGGGGGCGTTCGAGCAGCGACTGCAACAGCTCGGCGTGAAGATGGCCGACGCGCATCCGCAGGCCGAGACCTCGGGCCTGTGGTTCCGGGATCCGGACGGCGTGCTCGTCCACGTGCTCGTCGCGCCGAAGGTGTCTCCGGCGTCGAAGTCCGTTCCCGCCGCGGCGCCGCCCGTGCCCCCTGGCGCGGGGGCGGCGCCGGCACGCTCGCAGGCACCGAGGGTGCGTCCGCGGCGGCTTTCACATACGCTCCTGTTCACGTCCGACGTGACGCGCTCCTCGAAATTCTATGCCGACGCGCTCGGGCTGCGGCTCGCCGACCACTCCGGCGACGGCATCGCGTTCATGTACGGCGCGCACGCGAGCGATCATCACATGGTCGCTTTCGCGAAATCCGACGGCCCGGGGCTCCACCATTCGAGCTGGGATGTCGCGTCGATCGACGAGGTCGGCCGCGGGATGGAGCAGATGGTCGCCAAGGGCCACACGTACGGCTGGGGTGTCGGCCGCCACGTGCTCGGCTCGAACTACTTCTACTACGCGCGCGATCCGTGGGGAAGCTTCGCCGAGTACTCGCACGACATCGATTTCATCCCCGCGGACCTCGATTGGCGCGCGAAGGACCACGCGCCGGAAGACTCGTTCTACCTGTGGGGCCCCGCGCCTCCCGACTACTTCATCCAGAATCACGAGACGGCGGCGCGACGGGCCGCGTAGAGAAAGTAGGGTCAGACCCTACTTTCCGCGGGTTTCCGGCGCACGTCGGGCGCATCGAACGAAAACGCTCGGAGGAGGGCTATGAACGTCGTCACGCGCAGGGCCGCAGTCGTTGCTGCCACCATCGCGGTCGCGGTCTTCGGCAGCACCGCGCTTGCCGCGCCGTCGGGCAAGCCGATCCGCATCGGCAGCACGCTCGCGTTGACCGGCCCCCTCGCGGCGACGGGCCAGGTCCACAAGATCGTCGGCGAGATCTACGTCGACCAGCTGAATGCGAAGAACGGGCTCCTCGGACGGCCGGTCGAGTGGATCGTCCGCGACGACCAGTCGAAGCCCGACCTCGCCCGCACGCTCTACGAGCAGCTGATCACCGTCGACAAGGTCGACCTGCTCATGGGCCCGTACGCGACCGGCGCGATCCTCTCCGCGATGGCCGTCGCGCAGCGCTACGACAAGATGCTGATCCACCACACCTTCGGGATCCCGAACATGGCGAAGTACGAACGCCAGTTCCCGACGTGGTCGCTCGGCCCCGAGCCGCAGGTCACGTTTCCCAACACGTTGCTCGACGCCCTCGCCGCGTCGCCGAAGCCGCCGAAGACGATTGCCGTGGTCACGAGCAAGTTCCCGAGCGTGCACTTCGTGTCGCAGGGCGCGCGCGACGTCGCGAAGAAGCGCGGCCTCAAGGAAGTGCTGTTCCTCGAATGGGAGTTCGGCAACCGCGAGTACGGCCCGATCGCCGCGCGAATCAAAGAGGCGAATCCGGACTTCCTGTGGGTCGGCGCGCTCGGTCTCGAAGGCAACCAGCTGATCGAGGCGATGAAGAAGATCGACTACGTGCCGAAGGAGCAGTTCTATCTCTTTCCGGCGCCGGGTCCGATGGTCACGGCGCCCGACGCCAATTACGCGCTCGCGGCGACGATCTTCGAGGAGCATCCGCCGTTCACAAGCAACCCGCAGGCCGAGGCGTTCATCAAGGTGTTCAAGGAGCGCGCGGCGAAAGCCGGGCTTCCGTACACCGCCGTCGACACGCAGGCTGCCGCGTCCTACTCCGCGTGGCAGGTGCTCGAAGCGGCGGTGACGGCGACGAAGAGCCTCGACGACAAGGTGCTCGCGAACTGGCTCCGCAAGAACCAGGTGGGGACGATCCAGGGCGTGCTGCGCTTCAACGGGCCCAACAATTACGGCGACGATCTCATGCGCGTGAAGCAGGTGCAGAACGGGCGCTGGGTGGTCGTCTGGCCGAAGTCGGTCGCCGCTCCCGGTGCGAAGCTGATCGTGCCGTGAGGTAGTCGCGCAGGGATCGGCCCCGCGGCGGATTGGCGACAGCCTGACCGATGAGCCTGCCCGGCGCCACGCTCCTCGGGCAGGCCGTCCTCTCGGGCGTGTTCATCGGCGCGCTGTACGGCCTGCTCGGCCTCGGCCTGAGCCTCGCCTGGGGCCTGCTCGGGCAGATCAACCTCGCGCACTTCGCGCTGGCGTTCCTCGGCGCGTATTTGACCTATCAGCTGGCGACGGTCGGCGGGATGGACCCGCTCGTGACCCTCGCGATCATCGCGCCGGCCTTCTTCGTGCTCGGCGCGGCGATGCAGTGGCTCTTCGCGCGGTTCCGCGTGAGCCCGCTCAACTCGCTCCTCGTCACCTTCGGCTTCACGGTCATCGTCGAGGCGGTGATCCAGGCGATCTGGACCGCGGACTTCCGTCGCCTGGAGTCGGGCTACTCCGCGATCCGGTTCCGCGTCGGCACGCTGTTCGTGCCGCTGCCCGAGCTCCTGACGCTCGCGATCGCGATCGTGCTGTCGCTCGCCGCCTGGGCGGTGCTGCGCTACACCGACCTGGGACGCGCGATGCGCGCCGCGGCCGAGGACCCGCTCGTCGCGCGCGCGTTCGGCGTCGACGAGCGCGTGCTCTCGTACGTCGTCTCCGGAACGGCGGCGGCGATCGCGGGCGCGGCGGGACTGTGCCTCGCGCTGTCGCAGACGCTCGCGCCGGCGCAGATCTACGCGTGGATCGGCGTCATCTTCGCCGTCGTCATGATGGGCGGCCCGGGGCGAGCGCTCGGGCCGCTCGTGGCCGGCGTCGTCATCGGCGTGAGCGAGGCCGTGACCATGGCAGTGACCGCACCCTCGTGGGCGCCCGTCGTCTCGTTCTCGCTCCTGATCCTGCTCCTGGTCCTGAAGCCGGGCAAGGCGTGAGTCCGGTGCGGGTCGTCGGGACGCTCACTGCACTCGTTGCGGCGCTCGCGCTCGTGCCGCTCGCGGGCCTGCCGCCGTTCTACGAGACGTTCCTCTACCTCGTGTTCCACTGGGTCGTGCTCGCGACGTCGTGGAACATCCTGTCGGGCTATTCGGGCTACCTCTCGTTCGGGCACGGCGCGTTCTTTGGCGCCGGCGTCTACACGACGGCGACGCTCGCGTCGCGTTACGACGTGCCGTTCCTGTGGACGCTGCCGGCGGCGGCGGCGGTCGCCGCCGCGCTTGCCCTCGCGATCGGCGCCGTCGCGTTCCGCGTGCGGCGGGTGCGCGGCGAGCTCTTCGCGCTGCTCACGCTCGCGGTCACGTTCGTGCTCGCGACGATCATCCTCAATACGCCCATCGATGGCGGACCCGGCGTCTACCTGAGCGCGGTGCCGTTGCCGAGCCTCGGGCCGACGGCGTCGTCGACGTTCTACCTGCTCGCCCTTGCGCTCGCGTACGCCACGCTTGCGATCGCATATCTCGTCGGCCGCTCGCGGCTCGGCCGGGGCCTCTTCGCGATCCACGACGACGAGGACGTGGCCGAGGTCATGGGCGTCCCGACGTTCCGGTTCAAGCAGATCGCGTTCGCGCTTTCCGGCGCGCTCGCCGCGATTGCGGGCGGGATCCATGCGCTCTTCGTATCGTACGTGACGGTCGGCGAGACGTTCTCGATCACGGTGCCGCTCACTGTCGTGCTGATGAGCGTGCTCGGCGGCATGCGGCACTGGGCCGGTCCCGCGCTGGGCGCGGCCGCGATCACGGCGCTCACGTACGCGTTCACGGCCGGCGATTACGCGGTCGCCGGCAAGGCGATCGTGGGCCTCGTGCTGATCCTCGTGATCCTGTTCATGCCGCAGGGGCTCCTTGGATCGAGGACGCGGAAGGCGGAGCGGTTGCCTGGGGCCAGCGCAGGCGAGCGCGAGCCGGCCCGGTATAAGGAGCAGCCGCAGGCGAGCGTGCCGCGGGCGGCGACGGCGGTCGTGCTTCGCGTCGAGGAGGTCGCCAAGGCATTCGAAGGGGTGCAGGCGCTTCGTCGCGTGACGCTCGACGTGCGCGAAGGCGAAGTGCTGGGCCTCCTCGGCCCGAACGGATCGGGCAAGTCGACGCTGATCAACGTCGTCAGCGGCCACTACCACCCCGACGCCGGGCGAATCGTGTTTCGCGGCCGCGAAATCGGCGGCTGGCCGGCCCATCGGATCGCGCGCGCAGGCATCGCGCGGACCTACCAGATCCCGCGGCCGTGGGGCGAACTCAGCGTCGGCGACAACGTGCTGGTCGCCGCGATGTTCGGCGGTGCGACGCGAACGTACGCCGGCGCGCGGCGCGAGGCCGCGCGCTGGCTCGAGTTCACCGGGCTCGCCGCGAAGGCGCAGGCCCGGCCCGACGAGCTCAACCTGCACCAGCGCAAGTTCCTCGAGCTCGCGCGCGCGCTCGCGTTCCGGCCTGGGCTCGTGCTCCTGGACGAGGTCCTGTCGGGCCTCAATCCGGCGGAGATCGACAGCGCGGTCGACCTCGTGCGCGACATCCGCCGGCAGGGCGCGACGATCGTGCTGGTCGAGCACGTGATGCGCGCGGTGCTGGCGCTCGCCGACCGCATCGTCGTCCTGAACCACGGTGACGTGATCGCGACGGGCGCCGCGGCGCAGGTGATGCAGGACCCGGCGGTCGTCACCGCCTACCTGGGCGGGCCGGTGCATGCTTGAGGCGCGCGGCATCGAGGTCGGCTACGGCCAGGCGCGTGCGCTCGACGGCGTCTCGCTAACGGTGTCGAAGGGCGAACTCGTCTCGGTCGTCGGCGCCAACGGCGCGGGCAAGAGCACGCTCGTCAATGCGATCGCGGGCCTGCTGCCGATCCGGGCCGGGTCGCTCACGCTCGACGGCGTGGACCTCGCGACGCTGCCGCCGCACCGCTTCATCGTCGCGGGCATCGCGGTCGTACCCGAGGGACGGCGGCTGTTTACGCGGATGACGGTCCGCGAGAACCTGGAGATGGGCAGCCTCGTTCCCGCCGCGCGGCGCGAGCGTGCGCGCTCGCTCGCGCGCGTGTGCGAGCTTTTCCCCGCGCTCGCTGCGCGGCTCGACGCGCCGGCCGGCGCGCTCTCCGGCGGTCAGCAGCAGATGGTCGCGATCGCCCGCGCGCTGATGGCGCGCCCGCGCCTGCTCCTGCTCGACGAGCCCTCGCTCGGGCTCTCGCCGCTGATCGTCGTCGAGATGTTCGAGATCGTGCGCGCGATCCACGCGGAGGGCGTGGCGATCCTGCTGGTCGAGCAGAACGTCGCGCGGGCGCTCGACGTCGCGACCCGCGCGTGCGTGCTGGAGGAGGGGCGCATCGTGGCCGAAGGGGACCGCGACGCGCTCCTCGCCGATCCGCGGCTGCGGCGCGCCTACCTCGGCATCCGCGGCCCCGCCTAGCGCGAAGCGGCCGGCCGTGCTTTGATGGCGGACGCGCCTTCGAAGGCGGATCTTGGCAGGAGGCAACATGGACGAGCAGTTGCGGATCGCAGCATTGGAGTACCACCGGACGCCAACCGCCGGCAAGATCTCCGTCACCCCGACGAAGGTCCTCGTCAACCAGCACGACCTTGCGCTCGCCTACTCGCCTGGCGTGGCGGCGGCGTGCGACGCGATCGTCGCCGACCCCGCCGAGGCGCGCACGCTCACCTCGCGCGGCAACCTCGTCGCCGTCGTCACCAACGGCACCGCCGTGCTCGGGCTCGGCAACATCGGGCCGCTGGCGGGCAAGCCGGTGATGGAGGGAAAGGCCTGTCTCTTCAAGAAATTCGCCGGCATCGACGTCTACGACATCGAGCTCGCGGAGACCGATCCGGACGAGATGGTCAAGACGATCGCGCGGCTCGAGCCGACGTTCGGCGGCATCAACCTCGAGGACATCAAGGCGCCGGACTGCTTCTACATCGAGCGCAAGCTCCGCGAGCGGATGAAGATCCCGGTGTTCCACGACGACCAGCACGGCACGGCGATCGTGGCCGGCGCCTCGATCGTCAACGGGCTCAAGGTGGTCGGCAAGGACATCACCAAGGTGAAGCTCGTCTGCTCGGGCGCCGGCGCGGCGGCGATCGCCTGCCTCGATCTCATGGTCGGCGTCGGGCTCAGGCGCGAGAACGTGATCGTCTGCGACAGCAAGGGCGTGATCTTCGAAGGGCGCGAGACGCCGATGGAGGAGAACAAGGCGCGCTATGCCCGCGCGACCAAGGATCGCACGCTCGCCGACGCGATCCGCGGCGCCGATATCTTCCTCGGCCTCTCGGGGCCGAAGGTGCTGACGCAGGAGATGGTCAAGGCGATGGCGAAGGACCCGCTGATCCTCGCGCTCGCGAATCCCGAGCCCGAGATCCGGCCCGAGCTCGCGAAGGAAGTGCGGCCCGACGCGATCATCGCGACCGGACGCTCCGACTATCCGAACCAGGTCAACAACGTGCTCTGCTTCCCGTTCATCTTCCGTGGCGCGCTCGACGTCGGCGCGACCTCGATCACCGAGGGGATGAAGCTCGCGTGCATGCGCGCGATCGCCGAGCTCGCGCACGCCGAGCTCTCCGACGTCGTCGCGCAGGCGTACGCGGGCGAGTCGCTGTCGTTCGGCCCCGAGTACCTTATCCCCAAGCCGTTCGACACGCGGCTCATGGTCAACGTGCCGGTCGCCGTCGCCAGGGCGGCGATGGAGAGCGGCGTCGCGACCCGGCCGATCGCGGACCTCGACGCGTACCGCGACCGCCTCTCGCAGTTCATCTGGCACTCCGGCCTCATCATGAAGCCGGTGTTCGACAACGCCAAGCGCGCGCCGCGGCGGGTTTGCTACGCCGAGGGCGAGGAGGAGCGCGTGCTGCGCGCCGTGCAGGTCGTCGTCGACGAGGGCCTCGCGAAGCCGATGCTCATCGGCCGTCCCGAGGTGATCGCGGCACGCATCTCGAAGTTCGGCCTGCGGCTTGCCGCGGGCAGGGATTTCGAGATGGTCAACATCAACAACGACGCCCGCTACAAGGCGGCGTGGCAGCTCTACTACCAGCTCATGGGGCGCAACGGGATATCGCCCGAGGACGCGAAGGAGGCGGTGCTGCGCAAGCCGTCGCTGATCGGAACGCTGCTCCTGCAGATGGGCGAGTGCGACGCGGTGCTGTGCGGGACGGTCGGCAAGTACCATGCGCACCTGCGCCACGTCGCCGACGTGATCGGCCAGCGGGCCGACACGCCGGTGTTCGCGGCGATGAATGGGCTCCTGCTGCCCCACCGGACGCTGTTCATCTGCGACACCTACGTGAATCGCAACCCATCGGCGGAGCAGCTCGCGGAAATCGCCCTTCTTGCAGCGGACAGCGTGCGCCGCTTCGGCCTCGTCCCGCGCGTCGCGCTGGTCTCGCACTCGAACTTCGGCAGCGACGACTCGAACTCCGCGCGCAAGATGCGCGAGGCACGGCGGATCCTCGCTGAACGTGCACCCGACCTCGAGATGGACGGCGAGATGCACGGCGACGCCGCGCTGTCCGAGGCGATCAGGAGCCGCGTGCACCCGGACTCGACGCTCAAGGGCGAGGCAAACCTGCTCGTGATGCCGAATCTCGACGCCGCGAACATCTCGTTCAACCTGCTCAAGATCACCGGCGGCGAGGGCGTGACGATCGGGCCGATCCTGCTCGGCGCACGCAAGCCGGTGCTGATCGCCACGCCGTCGGCGACAGTGCGGCGGCTCGTCAACCTGACGGCCCTCGCCGTCGTCAGCGCCGTGGCGGGAAGCGGTTGACGACGACCCGGTCCCGGCGACGGCCGCGAGTTCGCTCGGCTTGACGATGTAGCCCGGCTTGTCCTGCGGCCCGTGGCCGGCCAGGCGCCTGGGCCGTGTGGCGCCTTGCCGTCATGAACACCGGATGGTTCCGGCGGCTGCGGTGCGATCTCGACCTGCCGACACCGCCGCGTCGCGCCGTATGTTGCACTGCACCATATTGGCGCATCGCTTTATACCTGATTTCGGTTGAACTATTGAGCTGGCGGCCCATCTAGAGTATGTTGCATTGCACAATTCGTGCTTTGGAGACACCGATGGACTCCCTGTCCCACAAGGGCGAGGGCGCGATCGGCGCCCCGGCCCCAGACGCTGCGGCTGAATGTCCGCCCGGCCACGCCGCACTCCGCTTCTCGCGCGACCTCCCGTTCGCGACCGCCGATGCGGCGCTGGCGGTCATCGCCTACGCCGCCAATCAGGCCGTCGCCGGGCAGATCACGTTCGCGCATCTGTTGGGCGACCTGGTCCATGCGCAGGCCCGCGAGCTCTCGACCGCGGGCGCGCAAGCGATGCCGCAGGGCGCGCTGCGCGAGACGGTGGTGTCGATCGCGAACCTGGAGGCAAGCTTCGCGGACAGCGTGATCGACGCCGCGAACCGCTACGGACGCAGCTTCGCGCATCTCGCCTTCGCGTTTCCGGTGCCCGCTCGCGGCGCGCACTGAGGCCGCGTCGCGGCGCGGCCGCGGTTATGATGTCGCCACGCCGCCGTCGCAGGAGCAGCGGCGCCGGTACCCGGCATTTCTCCATGGCGAACTCGTCTTCGCGCCACGCGCGCTTCGGCAGCGGCCAGGCCGTGCGCCGAGTGGAAGATGAAGCGCTGCTGAAGGGTGAGGGCCGCTTCGCCGACGACGTCAATGCCGATGGCCAGGCCGCGCTCGCATTCCTGCGCTCGCCGCACCCGCACGCGCGCATTCTCTCGATCGACACCGTCGCGGCCGCCGCCATGCCCGGCGTGCTCGCGGTGCTCACCGGCGAGGATCTGGCACGCGCCGGCGTGAAGCCGCTTCCGCTCTCGGCGGACTTCCGCCGCGCGGACGGCTCGCCGACCGCGACGCCGCCGCGACACGCGCTCGCGGTCGGCATCGTCCGCCACGTGGGCGAGGCCGTGGCGGCGGTTCTCGCCGCGAGCCCCCGCGAGGCCCGCGACGCGGCCGAGGCGATCGACGTGAGCTACGCACCGCAGCCGGCGGTGGTGGACGCCGACGCGGCGCTCGCGGCCGGCGCGCCGCGCGTCGCCCCCGATGCCGACGACAACGTCGCCTGCGAAATGCGGCACGGCGACGCGCGGGCAACGGCCAAGGCGTTCGCGCAGGCGGCGCACGTGGTGAAGCTCGACCTCGTCAATCAGCGCGTCGCACCGTGCCCGATCGAGCCGCGCGCGGTGCTCGCGGCGGTCGACCCGGCGACGCGGCGCCTCACGCTGACGGTGAGCTGCCAGACGCCGACGGGCCTTCGCGACGAGCTTGCGGAGGTCCTCGGGATCGCGGCCGGGAGCGTGCGGGTCCTGGTCGGCGACGTCGGGGGCGGCTTCGGCATGAAGACGAGCCTGTACCCCGAGGACGTCGTCGCCGCCCATTGCGCGCGGGCGTACGGCCGACCCGTCAAGTGGTGCGCCGAGCGGATGGAGGAGTTGCTCGCGGCGTCGCACGGGCGCGACGTGACGAGCACGGCGGAGCTCGCGCTCGCCGCCGACGGCCGTGTGCTCGCACTGCGCGTCGACTCGCGCGCGAACGTCGGCGCGTACGCGACGGGCGGCGGCGTCGTCATCCAGCTCCTGATCGGGCCGTGGGTCGCGACGTCGGTCTACGACATCGCGACCGTCGATCTGCGCATCCGGGCGGTGCTTACGCACACGGCGCCGACAGGCGCGTATCGGGGAGCGGGACGGCCCGAAGCGATCTACATGATCGAGCGGCTGATGGACGCGGCAGCGCGCGCGACGGGCATCGACCAGGTGAAGCTCCGCCGTCGCAACATGATCGAGCCCTCGCAGATGCCCTATCGCAATCCGCTCGACAAGACCTACGACAGCGGCGCGTTCGCGAAGGTGATGGATCAGGCGTGCGCGCTCGCCGACTGGGCCGGCTTCGATGCCCGGCACGAAGCCGCGATGCGTCGCGGGCGCCTGCGCGGACGCGGAATGGCGGCGTTCCTCGAATGGACCGGCGCCGACGTGTTCGAGGAGACGGTGACGGTCACGGTCGAGGCGGACGGCATCGAGATCGTGTCGGCGACGCAGGCGATGGGCCAGGGGCTCGCGACGACCTACGCGCAGCTCGCGGTCGACGTCTTCGGCGTGCCGATCGAGAAGATCCGGATCGTCCAGGGCGACACCGACCGCGCGCAGGGATTCGGCAGCGCGGGCTCGCGCTCGCTCTTCGTCGGCGGGTCGGCGGTGCGCGTCGGCGCCGAGCGGACGGTGGCGGCGGGCCGCGAGCTCGCGGCGGCGGCGTTCGAGGCCGCGGTCGGCGACATCGAATACGCGGACGGCGAGTACCTGGTGGCCGGGACCGACCGCCGCATCGGCCTGTTCGAGGTCGCGCGACGGCAACGCGATCGTCGCATGGTCGTGGAATCGACGAGCAAGGTCGCCGACGCGACGTGGCCCAACGGCTGCCACATCTGCGAGGTCGAGATCGACCCCGACACCGGCGCGGTCGAGGTGGCGGGCTACTGGTCGGTCAACGACGTCGGTCGCGTGATCAATCCGCTGATCGTCGAAGGCCAGATCGAGGGGGGCGCGGCGCAGGGCATCGGCCAGGCGCTCTGCGAGCAGTTCGTCTACGAGGCAGGGTCGGGCCAGGCGCTGACCGCGAGCTTCCTCGACTACGCGCTCCCGCGCGCGGCGATGTTCCGCCACTTCGCGACCGCGACCGACGAGTCGACGCCTTGCCGCAACAACGCGATGGGCGTGAAGGGCGTGGGCGAGCTCGGGACGATCGGCGCAACGCCAGCCGTCGTCAACGCCGTCGTCGATGCGCTGGCGCGAGCGGGCGCAGGCGAACGTGCGCTCGCGTTGCAGATGCCGCTCACCTCCGAGCGGGTCTGGCGCACGCTGCACCGCTAGACCGCTTGTCCGGTACAATCGCCCGGCGACGCGAGGCGGCGGGGCCGCGAGCCGCGATCGCCGCAGTCGCGTGTTCCAAGGGAGAACGTACTCGATGCCGTCTCATCCGCGGTCGTGGCTCGCCGTTGCGGCGATCGCCTTGGTACCGTACAGCGCGGCCGCGTCCGACCTCATCTTCTCGGTGACCGAGGGCGTCACCTACCAGGCGACGCCGAAGGAAATCCGCGACAAGTTCGAGCCGCTCGCCGTGGCGCTCGGGACCGCGCTCAAGCGCAACGTGCGTGTCGTGCTGGTGCCGAAGTACGACGACGCGCGCGCCGGCCTCGCGAAGCAGGAATTCGATCTCGCGTTCATCCATCCGTCCCACGTCGCGCTGGCCGAGGTCAAGGCGGGCCGCTACAAGGCGATCGCCTGGACGACCGGCTACACCGAGTACGCGGTGTCGCTGTTGGCCAAGCCCGACGACCCGGCGAAGGCGCTGCCCGACATCAAGGGCCGCAGGCTCGTCACCCCGGATCCCGATTCGATCACCGCCTGGATGGTGCGCGCGATGCTGCGCGCGGGGAATATCCGCACCGGCGACCTCAAGATCCTGACCACGCGCTACCAGGACGCGGTACCGTTCTACCTCGAGTACGGCTTCGCCGACATCGGCGCGACGGCGGCGAACTCGGTCGTCAAGCAATGGACGGGAAAGGGCGGCAAGGTGATGCTCAAGTCGCGCCCGGTGCCGATCAAGTACTTCATCGTCTCCTCGAAGCTGCCTGCCGACGAGCAGGAGCGCATCCAGCACGCGCTGATCACGCTCGCGCAATCCGACCAGGGCAAGCAGGTGCTGGCGGCGGTCGGCTACCGCGGCTTCGTCACGCCCGACCGCGCGGTCGACACGTCGGCTATCGCCTGGCTCGGGTTGTAGGAGCCTGTTGACCGCGGCGCGCGGCCGTCGTGGCTCGGATGCGGTAGCATGGCGGCCCGCCCGTCTCGCCGCCCATGGACTTCGCGTTCATCCTCGACCCGCTGCCGCTGCTCAAGGCCTACAAGGACTCGAGCGTCGCGATGATGCGCGCGCTCGTCGGGCGGGGTCATCGCGTGTTCGCGCTCGAGCCTGCCGACGTCTACTGGTCGTCCGGCGTGACGAAGGCGCGCGTGGTTCCGCTCGAGGTGCGCACGACGAACCTCGACTGGTACGAGGCCGGCGCGGCGGAGGACCGCGCGCTCGCCGGGTTCACGGCCATCGTGATGCGCAAGGATCCGCCGTTCGACATGGAGTACGTCTACGCGACGTACCTGCTCGAGGGCGCCGAGCGCGAGGGCGCGCGCGTGTTCAACCGGCCGCGCGCGATCCGCGACAACAACGAGAAGCTGGCGATCGCGAAGTTCGCGGAATTCGTCGCGCCCACGCTCGTCACCCGGGACGCCGAGCGGATCGGGGCGTTCATCGACGAACATGGCGACGTCGTCGTGAAGCCGCTCGACGGCATGGGCGGGACGTCGGTCTTCCGCGTGCGCGCGGACGACCCGAACCGGAACGTCATCATCGAGACGGTGGGCCAGGACGGCGGGCGCACGGTCATGACGCAGCGCTACCTCCCCGCCATCGCCGACGGCGACAAGCGGATTCTCCTGATCGCCGGCGAAGCCGTGCCGTTCGCGCTCGCGCGGATCCCGAAGGCCGGCGAGACGCGCGGCAACCTCGCCGCCGGCGGGCGCGGCGTCGCGCGGCCGCTCACCCCGCGCGACCGCGAGATCGCGGCGTCGCTCGGCCCGAAGCTCTGGGCCGAGGGCCTGCTCGTGGTCGGGCTCGACGTGATCGGCGATTACCTGACCGAGGTCAACGTGACGAGCCCCACGTGCTTCGTCGAGATCTCCGAGCAGTCGGGCTTCGACGTCGGCGGGATGTTCGCCGACGCTCTGGTCCGCGCCTGCGGCTGAGGCCTCGCGAACGCGCGCGTGCTACCATGAATCGAACCCCCTCCCCTTCGCCCGGGACGACCGGATCGACGATGATCGGCATCCTGATCGTGGCCCACGACACGCTGGGCGAGAGCCTCGTGCGCGCGGTGACGCACGTGCTCGGGACCCGGCCGCCACAGCTCGAGGTGCTGTCCGTTGCGGCGACCGACGATCCGGTCGATCTGTTGCCCGCGGCCCGCGAGCTCGTCGCGCGGCTCGACACCGGCAAGGGCGTGCTGGTCTTCTCCGATCTCTACGGCGCGACGCCCTGCAACCTCGCGGCGAAGCTCCTGAAGCCGGGCCGGGTCGAGGTCGTCGCGGGGGTCAACCTGCCGATGCTCGTGCGCGCGTTCACGTACCGCAACCGCGGGATGGACACGACGATCAAGAAAGCGATCTCCGGCGCGTGCGACGGTGTGCTGCATATCGAGGTCGATCCCGCCTATGCAGCAACGCGAGGTTGAGATCGTCAACAAGCTCGGGCTGCATGCGAGAGCGTCCGCCAAGCTCACCCAGCTCGCCGCGAAATACCAGTGCGACGTGGTGATGGCCCGCAACAACCGCAAGGTCAACGCGAAGAGCATCATGGGCGTCATGATGCTGGCGGCCGGCAAGGGCGCGAAGGTGACCCTCGAGACCGACGGTCCCGACGAAACCGAGGCGATGGATGCGCTGGTGGCGCTGATCGGCGACTGTTTCGGCGAAGGCCAGTGAGCGCTTGCCATGGCGCGAGCGCATGCGGCACAGGACGTCCGGTACTCCGACCTTCCGAGCGACGAAGCGGGGAACCAATACGCCATTGGCGCGCTCCATGTCAGGAGGCCATCTGCGAAGGTCGCGCGGACGGCGCTTCACAACGATACGGGGGACGCCCATGCAGACCTGCGAAGTCGAAGTACGCCATCCGTTCGGCCTCCACGCGCGCGTCGCCGCGCGGATCGTTCACGTCGCGGCGCGATTCCGCTGCAACATCGCGCTCGTCTGCCGCGGCCGCCGGGCGAGCGCCCGGAGCATCGTCGCGCTGCTGATGCTCGCGGCCGCGGTGGGCGCGTCGGTGCGGGTCGAGGTCGACGGGCCGGACGAGCAGGAAGCGATCGCCGTGGTCGCGCAGCTGGTCCGCGGCGACATCGCGTAGCGGTCCTGCGCGCGGCCGCGAGGGCCGCGCGATGACGAGCTTCGCGCTGCACGGGGTCGGCGTCTCCGCCGGCATCGCGATCGGTCGCGCCCAGCTCGTTTCTCACGCAACGCTCGAGGTCGCCCACTACGCGATCGCGGCGGGCGACGTCGACGCCGAGATCGCCCGCTTCGGCAACGCGGTCCGCGAGGTCCAGCGCGAGCTCGAGGGCCTGCACAGCGCGATGACGGGCGGCGACGCGCCGGCCGAGTTCGGCGCGTTCCTCGACGTCCACTGGATGATCCTCACCGATCCGACGCTCTCGGAGACGCCGCGGCGGATCATCGCCGAGCAGCGCTGCAACGCCGAGTGGGCGCTCGTGCAGCAGATGAACGTGCTGGTCGAGCAGTTCGACGGGATCGACGATCCGTACCTGCGCGAGCGCAAGGCGGACGTCGTGCAGGTCGTCGAGCGGATCCTGAAACGGCTGCTCGGCAAGCCCGGGACCGTGGCGCCGCCCGGCGCCGAGCAGCACACGATCCTCGTCGCCCACGACCTCTCGCCGGCGGACGTGATCCAGTTCAAACAGCACCGCTTCGCCGCGTTCCTGACCGACGTCGGCGGCGCGACCTCGCACACGGCGATCGTCGCGCGGAGCCTCGCCGTGCCGGCGGTCGTCGCCACGCACAACGCGAGGCAGCTGATTCGCGAGAACGAGCTCCTGATCGTCGACGGCACGAACAACGTCGTCATCGTCAATCCCGACAAGTCGGTGCTCGCCGAGTACCGGCTGAAGCAGGGCGAGCTGTCGCTCGAGCGGGCGCGCCTCCGGCGGCTGATCACGAAGCCGGCGACGACGATCGACGGCGTCGAGATCGAGCTGCAGGCGAACATCGAGCTGCCGGGCGACCTGCCGCAGACGCTCGAGAACGGGGCGACCGGCGTGGGTCTCTTCCGTTCCGAGTTCCTGTTCCTGAATCGCGAGGGGCTGCCGTCCGAAGACGAGCAGTTCGAGGCCTACCGCGCCGTCGCCGAGGGGATGCACGGGAAGCCCGTGACGATCCGCACGTTCGACCTCGGCGCCGACAAGCAGGCGGCCGGGCTCGACGGCCTCGCCCGGGTCGCGCCGAATCCAGCGCTCGGCTTGCGTGCCGTCCGGTTCTGCCTCGCGGAACCGCGCGTGTTCCTGACACAGCTCCGCGCGATCCTCCGCGCGTCGCACTACGGCAACGTGAAGATCCTGATCCCGATGCTGGCCTCGGTCGGCGAGATCGACCAGACGCTGGCGATGATCGCCCAGGCCAAGGAGACGCTGCGCGAGCAGGGGGTGCCGTTCGATTCGGGCGTGCCGATCGGCGGCATGATCGAGATTCCCGCGGCGGTGCTCGCGATCTCGGCCTTCCTGAAGCGCCTCGACTTCCTGTCGATCGGCACCAACGACCTGATCCAGTACACGCTCGCCGTCGACCGCGCGGACGACTCGGTCTCGCACCTCTACGATCCGCTGCACCCCGCGGTGCTGAAGCTCATCGCGATGGCGATCGCCGCGGCGGACAAGGCCCACGTGCCGATTGCCGTGTGCGGCGAGATGGCGGGCGAAGTGCGCCTCACGCGCCTGCTGCTCGGCCTCGGCCTCACCAACCTCTCGATGCACCCGGCGCATCTGCTCTCGATCAAGCAGCGGGTGCTCACCACCGACGTCGCCCACGCGAAGGCGCAGGTCGATCGGATCAAGCGCACCGACGATCCGGGCCGCCTCTCCGCGATCCTCGACAGGCTCAATGCGAGCTAGCGATTAACCCGCGAACGGCGGCGGAACTCCGCCTCGCGCTCCCGAAGTCGCTGTTGCTGCGTTCCGACGAAAGAATCGGCGCCTGAGGCCGCTCGTCGGCAGCGTGGCGCCGGTCCCCGTTTGCGGCCATAATGACAATGGCATAATCGCCGTCGGTGGGCTGACGGGAATTTTGGAGACCGTGGCGGGTTTACCTCGCAGGACACCCATGAGATCGACCATGGACGCAAGACGGGTTGCTGGCCCTTCGAAGGGGACGGCCATGCCTCCGCGCGCGGCACTCGTGCTTGCGGCAGGCCTTTTCGCGACGGCCGCCGCGGCGGTAGGTACCGGCGAGCCCGCGCCGGCGTTCTCGCTGCCGACCGCGGCCGGCGACCCCGTCGCGCTCGACAAGCTCCGCGGCCGCGTCGTGTACGTCGACTTCTGGGCGTCGTGGTGCGGCCCCTGTCGGCGTTCCTTCCCCTGGATGAACGAGATGCAGCAGAAATACGCGGCGAACGGGCTCGCCATCGTCGGCGTCAACGTCGACAAGCGGCGGCCGGACGCGGAGCGCTTCCTGCAGCAGACGCCCGCAAGCTTCACGATCGTCTACGACCCGGCAGGCAAGACCCCCGAGGCGTACGCGGTCAAGGGCATGCCGAGCTCCTACCTGATCGACGGCGACGGCCGCGTCGTCGCGGTCGAGACCGGGTTCCGCGACGAGCAGAAGGCCGAGCTCGAGGCGCGCATCCGTTCGCTGCTCGCGCTGCACTGACGGTTTCGCAACTTTTCCGGAGTCTCCGATGCGCTACCCGTTCCTTCTGCTGGTCGCCCTCGCAGGCGTCGCCCTTGCGGGCTGCGCGACGGTCGAGCCGCCGAAGCCGTGGGAGCGCGGCGATCTCGCGAAGCCCGCGATGCAGATCGACCCCGACAAGCTGCAGACGAAGATCGACCAGCACATCTACACGAGCAAGGAAGCTGCGACCGGCGGCTACGGCGTCGGCGGGGGCGGCTGTGGCTGCAACTGACGGCCCCGCCGCGCCGCGACCGCCGACACCGGCCGCGAGCGCGCTCGTCGCCGCCGCGCTCGCGCTACCCGGCATCCTGCCGACAAGTGTCGCGGCCCAGGCGGTCGCCGATCACGGCGTCCTCGAGCTCAAGTATCTCGATTACCGCGACTGGCAGCCCGGCGCGAGCCGGATGACGGTCCGCAGTCCGTCGCTGTACACGCTGATGCCGCTCAACGACACGACCGAGTTCGAGGGCTCGCTCGTCTACGACGCGATGTCCGGCGCCTCGCCGCTGTACCACAACACGCTGTCGGGCGCTTCAGGCCTCGGCGTCACCGATTACCGGACGGCGGGCGACGCGAAGGTGACGAAGTACTTCGGCGACTGGGCGATGGGCGTCTCCGGCGTCGTGTCGTCCGAGCGCGACTACCTCTCGCGCGGCGGGGCGGTCGACTTCCGGTTCTTCTCGGCCGACCGCAACCGCACGTACGCGGTGTCGGTCGCGGGCGCGAACGACTGGATCCGGCCCTCGCACCACGAGATTCCGCCGGCACCGCGCAACACGCTCGAATACCTCTTCGGGATCACGCAGGCGCTGTCCCCCACCCAGGTCATCCAGTCCAACGTTACGTACTCGTACGGCCACGGCGACTTCAACGATCCGTACAAGCTTCTCGACCAGCGCCCCGGCGAGCGCCGCATCTTCGCGTGGCTCACGCGCTACAACCAGTACTTCGCCGAGCAGGAGGCCGCGCTCAGGCTGTCGTACCGCTACCTGCACGATTCGTTCGGCAGCAACTCCGATACCGTCACCGTCGCGTGGGTCCAGTCGCTCCCTCGCGAATGGACGGTGACGCCCGAGCTCCGCTACTACACGCAGAGCAGCGCGTGGTTCTATCACGATCCGCCGGCCGGGCTCGGGCTTTCGATTCGGCGCAGCCCTACACGATGGACACGCGACTCTCGGCGTTCGGCGCGTTCACGCTCGGCCTCGACGTCGCCAAGGCGCTGGGCGACGGCTGGAGCGCCGACCTGCGCGTCGATTTCTACCGGCAGGAATCGGGCTGGCGCATCGGCGGCGGCAGCCCGGGCATCCAGCCGTTCTCGGCCCGCTGGGTGGTGGTCGGCCTCACGAAGACGTTCTGACGACGTCGGCAGCTCGGCGGTTATCCTGCGCCGATGCCGCTCGTCCGCATTCCGTTCCGCGCGATGGCGTCGGACAACGAGCTGCAGCTCGATGCCGCGGATCCCGCGCGCGCGCGCCGCGCCGCCGACGCCGCGATCGCCGACGTCCTGCGCATCGAAGCGAAGTACTCGCGCTATCGCGACGACGGCGTGGTCGCGCGGATCAATCGCGCGGCCGGCGGCGCTGCCGTCGGCATCGATGCCGAGACCGCGGCGCTCGTCGCCTATGCGGACCGCTGCTTTGCCCAGAGCGGCGGACTCTTCGATCTCACGTCCGGCGCGCTGCGCCGCGCCTGGGACTTCCGGCGCACGCCGCCGCGCCTGCCGGAGGCCCACGCCCTCGCCGCGGCGATCGCGCTGGTCGGCTGGGGCGGCGTCGAATGGAGCGAGCGGTCGATCCGGCTCCCGCGCGAGGGCATGGAAATCGATTTCGGCGGGATCGGCAAGGAGTACGCGGCCGACCGCGCGGCGACGATCTGCATCGAGCAGGGCATCGCGCACGGCCTCGTGAACCTGGGCGGCGACGTGCGCGCGATCGGGACGCAGGCCGACGGGACGCCGTGGCGTGTCGGCATCCGGCACCCGCGCGCGGACGGGCAAGGCGATCGCCTACGTGGATCTCGCCGACGGCGCCGTGGCGACGAGCGGCGACTACGAGCGTTACTTCGATCTCGACGGCCGGCGCTACTGCCACATCCTGAATCCGCGCACCGGCATGCCCGTCGCGCACTGGCAGTCGGTCAGCGTCGTCGCGCCGCTCGCGGTCGTCGCGGGAAGTTGCGCGACGATCGCGATGCTGATGGAGGCGGAGGGCGAGGCGTTTCTCGCCGCGCAGGGTTTCAGTTACGTCGCCGTTGCGCCCGACGGAACGCTGCGCCGGCCGGCGAGCTGACGGCTCGACGCCCGAAAGTCGCTGGGTCCCCGCGTGCGCGGGGACGACAACCGTACTTTATCGTCGTTCCCGCGAAGGCGGGAACCCAGTGTCGTTTGCGGCGTCCCGAAGGTCGCTGGGCCCCCGCGTGCGCGGGGACGACACGCAATCAGTTGCAGACCGTGCCCGCTGGCGGCGCGAAGAGCTGCCGGCTGATCGTCTTGGTCCTGCTCACGGCGCCGATCGTGTAGTTGAACGTCGCGCTGTTGCCGTTCGCGAACGTGAGCGTCGCGGCGCCCACCTCGAGCGGCGCGTTGGCCACGAACGGTGTCGCGCCGAACGGCGTCGCCGTCATCCGATAGAGCTTGCCCGTGAACGTCTCGCCGGCGCCCTTGGTCAGCGTCGCGACGAGCCAGAGCGGCGTGCCGTCGACGTCGTAGGTGAACCACGACGCGAAGATCGTCGTTCCCTGGTGGGCGAAGTTGATCCCCCAGCCGGACTCGGCGGCATTCCACCACAAACCCTGGTAATTCGTCGTCGCGGCGAAGTCCGGCGCCGACGCGGAGACGCAGCTCGGAAGCGGGCCGAAGACCTGGCGCGTGAGCGACTTCGTCTGCGGCGGAAAGCCCGTCACGTTGTAGGCGAGCGTCGCATTGTTCGCGTCGGTGAACGTGAGCGTGCCCGTGCCGGCCTCGACCGGCGCGCCTCCCGTGAAGGTCGCCGCATCGTAGCCCGAGCCGGTCGTCTTGTAGAGCGTGCCGGTATACGTATTGCCCGCTCCCTTCGGCGCGGTCATCACGAGCCACCATGCCTTCCCGGCGGCGTCGTAGGTGAACCAGGTGGCGAAGATCTTATCGCCCTGGTGGTCGAAGTTGATGCCCCAGCCCGATTCGGAGTTCGCGGGCGCGTTCCACCAGATGCCGCCGTAGTTGACGGCAGCCGCCGCGGTGCCGGTCCCCGTGAACGTGAAGCGCTGCGGGCTGTAGAGGCCGTTGCTCGTGACGGTGATCACGCCGCTGCGCGGGCCCATTGCCGCAGGGTGGAACGAAACCTTGACCGCGCACTTGGTCGACGTCGTGAGCGTCGTGCACGGATTGTTGGTGACGACGAACTCCGCGCTGTCGCTCGCGACGGCGCTGACGTTGACCGTGGCTGCGCCGATGTTCGTGAGGGTGAGCGTCAGCGGCGTGCTGGCCGATCCGGTGGGCTGGTTGCCGAAGGCCATCGTGCCGGATCCCTGGAGCTCGCCCTGCGAACCGCCGCCGCCACCCCCACCTCCACCGCCGCCGGTGACGCACGGCGCGATGCCGATCTTGCACGTGTAGAGGAACTCCGCGAGGTCGCCAAGGTCGCCCATCACGTTGTTTGGCGGCCGGTCGGCGATGCAGCAGCCGTCGATCGCGGCCACGAGTGAGGCGCGGACCTAAAGCCGTGCTGCATTCTACATCATGACCCGGATGATAGCCAGGCTGTCGGCGGCGCTGCGCAGATCAACGACGGACTGCGCGGGGCGCGCGCTTGTTCAGCGTCGGTCAAGGGATCAGCGGGTTGTCGTCCCGAACTGTGGCACTGATTGCACGCCCAAGCCTGCGAGGCCAAGCCCGGGCCGGGCTCTGCCCGTACAACACCATTCCCGCGATTCGCGTCTCCGCACGCTGGCCCGTGAATTCGCCGGGATTCGCCACCGTGGGTCGTGCATGCTGCATCCTGCGCGGGCGCGCCCGGCGATGCCCCGAGCGCGATATGCAGCCGTGCAGCGGCGCGAGCGCGACGCGTACGCGACGAATCTCGTCCCATCGGTGTCTCCGCAATTCCTGCTTCCGTGGCGGTCCGGCCGCGGCGGCACTGCGCACATCCCACGGCCGGGGACATTATCCCAACGTCATAGGTTATTCCATTGTCATGACGCCGGCAAGTGCGGAAGGGGCTGCGGTGCATAGGCAAACGGCGCAGAACGGGCTAGACTTCGGGCCAGCGCCGATTTGAGCCAGCTTGCGGGCGCGAGCGGATTCCGGTGAACGGGATGTACGCGACAAATACGGCTAAAGCGGAGCGGCACGCGGGACTCCCCGCTACCCACCCGATTAGCGAAGCTGGTCGGGTTTTTTGTTGCCGTCCGCCGCCCTTCTCGACGCCATGCCCTCGTTTGCCGCCACCACCGGAGGCACGCGCGCGCCCGCCGCGCCGGGCGCCTCAATTGGCACCTCGGTCGGCGCCGTCGTCGCGCAACTCGCGCGGTTCGAGGCGCCCCTGCAGCTCGCCTGCGGGGCGACGCTGCCGTCGTTCGAGCTCGCCTACGAAACCTACGGCACGCTGAACGCCGAGCGGACGAACGCGGTGCTGATCTGCCACGCGTTGAATGCGTCGCACCACGTGGCCGGCTGGTACGAGGGGGATCCCGACAACGTCGGCTGGTGGGACAACATGATCGGCCCGGGCAAGCCGCTCGACACCGATCGCTTCTTCGTCGTCGGCGTGAACAACCTCGGCAGCTGCTTCGGTTCGTCGGGGCCGCTGACCCTGAATCCGGCGACCGGCCAGCCGTGGGGCGCCGACTTTCCGCTCGTCACGGTCGAGGACTGGGTCGACGCGCAGGCGCGGCTCGCCGATCGCCTCGGCATCCGCGCAGTGGGCGGCGGTGATGGGCGGCAGCCTGGGCGGCATGCAGGCGCTCGACTGGGGGATCCGCTACCCCGGCCGCATCCGTCACGCGCTCGTGATCGCGGCGGCGCCGAACCTCTCCGCGCAGAACATCGCGTTCAACGAAGTCGCACGGCAGGCGATCCTGACCGATCCCGACTTCCACGACGGTCGCTTCGACGCGCAGGGGACGAAGCCGCGGCGCGGCCTGCGCGTCGCGCGGATGATCGGCCACATCACGTATCTTTCCGACGAGCAGATGGAGGAGAAGTTCGGGCGCGAGCTGCGCGAAGGCAAGAAGTTCTCGTTCGCGCCGGAATTCCAGATCGAGTCGTATCTCCGCTACCAGGGCGAGAAGTTCGCCGAGTATTACGACGCGAACACCTACCTTCGCATCACCAAGGCGCTCGATTACTTCGACCCGGCGCAGGCCGCCGGCGGCGACCTCGCGCGGGCGCTCGCGCCGGCGGCGTGCCGCTTCCTGGTGATCGCGTTCACGACCGACTGGCGCTTCGCGCCGCCGCGCTCGCGCGAGATCGTGAAAGCGCTGGTCGACAACGGGCGCGACGTCTCGTACGCGGAGATCGCGGCGCCGCACGGGCACGACGCCTTCCTGCTCGACGACCCGCAGTACCTCGCGGTCGTGCGCGCCTACTTCGAGCGCATCGCGGCCGACATCGGCGCCGAGAAAGTAGGGTCAGACCCTACTTTTCTGCCGGGCCACTCGACGGCGCCTCCTTCGGAAGAAAAGTCGGGTCTGACCCTACTTTACGTGCCGTCCGCGGCGGCGGCTGCCGGACGCGCCGACTTCGCGACGATCGCGGCGTGGATCGCGCCCGGCTCGCGCGTGCTCGACTTGGGTTGCGGCGATGGAAGCCTGCTCGCGTACCTCGCGCGCGAGCGCGGCGTCCGCGGCTACGGGATCGAGATCGATCCGGCCGGTGTCCATGCCAGCATCGCGAACGGCATCAACGTGCTGCAGAGCGACCTCGAGACCGGGCTCAGGGGCTTCGACGACGCCTCGTTCGACTGCGTGATCCTGTCGCAGACGCTGCAGGCGATGCGGCACACCGAGGACCTCGTCGTCGAGATGCTGCGCGTCGGCCGCGACGCGATCGTCACGTTTCCCAACTTCGGTCACTGGTCGCACCGGTGGCAGATCCTCCGGGGCCGGATGCCGGTGTCGTCCTCGCTCCCGTACCAGTGGTACGACACGCCGAATATCCACCTCTGCACCGTCGCGGACTTCGACGCTTTCCTGGCCGAGCGCGGATGCGTCGTCGAGAACCGCGTCGTGCTGGCCCGCGGACGACCCGTCGACATGCTGCCGAACCTGCGCGGCGAGCTTGCGATCTATCGCTTCCGTAGAAGCTAGGCGCACCGGCTAGAATCGACGAATGAGCGAGCGGCGCGAAGCGCAGGCCCGCAGGGCGCGTCCGCGAGCGATTGAGCGCGGCCGACGTCCCGGTGCATCGTACCGGCGCGGCGGTGCGGAGGCCGCGGGATGGTAGACCCTGCAACGCGCGCGGCGCCCGCGCGGGAGACGTGGCGCGAGGCGCTCCTCAATCGCCGGATGCTGATCTGCGTCGGGACGGGATTCTCGTCGGGACTGCCGCTCTACCTTCTGCTCAATCTCCTGCCCGCGTGGCTCCGCTCGGAGCAGGTCGACCTGAAGTCGATCGGCCTCTTCGCGCTGATCCAGCTGCCTTACACGTGGAAGTTCACGTGGTCCCCGCTGATGGACCGCTATGCGCTGCCGCTTCTCGGGCGCCGGCGCGGCTGGATGCTCGTGACGCAGGTGCTCCTGCTCCTGTCGATCCCGGCCCTGGGCCTGTTCCATCCCGCGCACGACTTGTGGGCGATCGCATGGGTCTCGATCGCGGTCGCGCTCTTCTCGGCGAGCCAGGACATCGTGCTCGACGCCTACCGACGCGAGCTCCTGCCCGATCCCGAGCTTGGACTCGGCAACGCGGTGCACGTCAACGCGTACCGGATCTCGAGCCTCGTGCCGGGCGCGCTGTCGCTGATCCTGGCCGACCTCCTGCCGTGGAGCTCCGTGTTCGCGCTGACCGCGCTGTTCATGGTACCCGGCATCGCAATGACGCTTCTGATCGCCGAGCCCGCGGTTTCGCGCGCGGCGCCCCGGACGCTGCGCGAGGCCGTGGTCGAGCCGTTCCACGAATTCATCTCGCGCGCGGGCTGGCGCGAAGCGCTGCTCGTGCTGCTGTTCATCTTCCTCTACAAGCTGGGCGACAGCATGGCGACGGCGCTCGCGACGCCGTTCTACCTCGATCTCGGCTTCACGAAGACGGAGATCGGAGTGATCGCGAAGAACGCCGGGCTCTGGGCCAGCGTCGCGGGCGGCATGCTGGGCGGTCTGTGGATGGTGAAGGTCGGCATCAACCGCGGCCTCTGGATCTTCGGGGTGGTCCAGCTCGTGTCGATCCTGGGTTTCGCCTGGCTCGCCTGGGAGAATCGCGCGGACCGGGTCCTGCTCGCGACGGTGATCGCGTTCGAGGCGCTCGGCGTGGGGCTCGGCACCGCTGCGTTCGTCGCCTATATCGCCCGGGCGACCGACCCGCGCTACACGGCAACGCAGTTCGCCCTGTTCACGAGCCTCGCGGCGCTGCCGCGGACGGCCGTCAACGCGACGACCGGCTGGATCGTGGACGCGACCGGCTGGTTCGCGTTCTTCCTGCTCTGCGCCGCGCTGGCCCTGCCCGGAATGGCACTACTCTTGCGTGTGGCGCCCTGGAATGGGGGTAACCGGGAGAGGCACGGGCCATGAACCACCACAAGTTCAGCGCAATCGCGCACCGCGACCACGACTACTGCAATCCGATCTCGGCCGCCAAGATCGAGCGGCTGCTCGACCTGCTGCCGCTCGACGAGACCTCGCGGGCGCTCGACCTCGGCTGCGGTCGCGCGGAGCTCGCCCTCCGGATCATCGAGCGGTTCGGCTCGCCGGTCGTCGCCGTCGACAACTCCTCGCTGATGCTCGACGCCGCGCGCGAACGCGCCGAGTGGACGGGCGCGCTGCACAAGCTCCACCTCGACGACATCGACATCCGCGACTTCAGGGCCGATCCCGAAACGTTCCACCTCACGGTGATGATGGGCGCCGGCGGGCTCGCCGGCGGCATGGCGGGGATCTGCAGCGCGTTGAAAGGCTGGACCAAGGGCGGGGGCTACGTGCTGGTCGGCCAGGGGTACTGGCGCCAGAAGCCGCATCCCGACTACCTCGCGCTCCTGGGTGGCCCCGACACCCAGTATCTCGACCACCGCGGCAACGTGCAGGCTGGCGTCGACGCCGGCTTGATCCCGATGCACGCGACGACCGCGTCGACCGATGAGTGGGACGAGTACGAGTGGAAGTACTGCCGTTCGATCGAGCGCTATGCGCGCGAGATGCCCGACGACTCCGACGTTCCCGCGATGATCGAACGGATCCGGCGCTGGCGCGATGCGTACCTGCGATGGGGGCGCGACACGCTCGGCTTCGCCGTGTACCTCTTCTACCGCCCGAGCCCCCAGGTCGGCTGACGCGGACGACGATCAGCCGGCGCCCAGCCGTTCCAGCGTTTCGCTGACTTCGAGCCACTCGGCTTCGAGCCGCGCGAGGCGCCACGTGACGTCTCCCTGCCGCGCGAGCCGCTCGCGCAGCGCGTCGCGCTGGTCGTCGGCATACGCTGCGGACGACGCGAGCCAGTCCTCGAGCGTCCGGCGTTCCGCGTCGAGCGCCGACATCTCCTCCTCGAGGCGCGCGAGGCGATCGGCGAGAGGCCTGCGACGCGCGTAGCTCTCCTGTCGCGCCTCGGCTTCGGCCCGCCGCTGGGCCTTGCGGTCGCCCGCGAGCGGCGTGTCGCGCCCGGGGTCTGCCCGGCCGCGTGAGAGGACCCAGTCGCGGTAGTCGTCGAGATCGCCTTCGAAAGGCGCAACGCGGCCGTCGGCGACGAGCCAGAGCGCATCCGCGGTGGCGCGCAGCAGGTGCCGGTCGTGCGCGACGACGACGAGCGCTCCGCCATAGTCCTGCAGCGCTTCGGCGAGCGCTTCGCGCATCTCGATGTCGAGGTGGTTCGTCGGCTCGTCCAAGAGCAGGAGGTTCGGGCGCGCGCGGACGATCAGCGCGAGGGTGAGGCGCGCCTTCTCGCCCCCCGAGAAGCGCCCGACCTCGGCCTCCGCCATCGCGCCGCGGAAGTCGAATCCGCCCAGGTAGTCGCGCAGCTCCTGCTCGCGCGCCGCCGGATCGACGCGTGCGAGGTGCGCGAGCGGCGACGCGCCGGCGTCGAGCTGGTCGACCTGATGCTGCGCGAAATACCCGATCCGGAGCGCCTGCGTGGTGAGCCGTCGCCCCGCGCGCGGCGCAAGCACGCCGGCGAGCGCCTTCAGGAGCGTCGACTTGCCGGCGCCGTTGGGGCCGAGGAGACCGATGCGCTCGCCCGCGAGCACCGCCCAGTCGAGATCGGCGAGGGCGGGGGCGCTGCTGCCGTAACCGAGCGCGACGTGCTCGAGCCGGACCAGCTGGCGCGCGGTCGGGTCGACCGGCGGGAACGAGAACTCGAACGGGCTGTCCACGTGCGCCGCCGCGATCTTCTCCATCCGCTCGAGCGCCTTGATCCGGCTCTGCGCCTGCTTCGCCTTCGTGGCCTTCGCACGGAAGCGGTCGACGAACGACTGCAGGTGCGCGATCTGGCGCTGCTGCTTCGCGTAGGCCGCCTGCTGCATCGCGAGCTGCTGCGCGCGCTCGCGCTCGAACTGCGAGTAGTTGCCCGTGTACGCGCGGAGCTTCCGCGCGTCGAAGTGGACGATCGTCTCGGCGACGCCGTCGAGGAAGTCGCGGTCGTGAGTGACGAGGAGCAGCGTCCCCGGGAATCGTCCGAGCCACTCCTCGAGCCACAGCACGGCGTCGAGATCGAGATGGTTGGTCGGCTCGTCGAGCAGGAGCAGGTCGGAGCGGCACATCAGCGCCTGCGCGAGATTGAGCCGCATCCGCAGGCCGCCCGAGAAGCTCGCGACCGGATCGCCATGCCGCGCGGCCGGGACGCCGAGCCCCGCGAGGAGCGTCGCCGCGCGGGCACGCGCCGCGTAGCCGCCGATCTCCTCGAAGCGATGGTGGAGCACCGCGAGCGTTTCGCCGGCCTGCTCGGGATCGACGGCCGCCGCTGCCCCGGCCGCCTCGAGGGCGCGTTCGACTTCGCGCAGCTCGTGGTCGCCGTTCAGCACGAATTCGATCGCCGGTGCCGGGACCGCGGGCGTTTCCTGCGCGACGTGCGCGATCGTCCACGCGGCGGGCAGCTCGAGATTGCCGGCGTCGGCGTGCAGCTCGCCGCGCAAGAGCGCGAACAGGCTCGACTTGCCGCAGCCGTTCGGACCGACCAGGCCGATCTTGTGCCCGGCGTGCACGGTGAGGCTCGCGCCCTCGAGGAGGCGCTTCGTGCCGCGGGCGAGCGTGAGGTTCGAGATCCGGATCAAGAATCACTCCGTCGTCCCCGCGAACGCGGGGACCCAGCGACGTTTTTCGCGAGATGCCGGACTCCCGCGTGCGGTGCGCACACGTCAGCCAAGGTGGAAATCGTAATCGACGATGAGCGGCGCGTGATCGGAGAACCGGCGCTTCTTGTAGATGCCGACGGCGTGCGCCGTGGCCGCGATCCCGGGCGTTGCGATCTGGTAATCGATGCGCCAGCCGACGTTCTTCGCCCAGGCCTGCCCGCGGTTCGACCACCACGTGTACTGGTCGGGCCGCGGGTCGACGCGACGGAAGACGTCGACGAAGCCGAGCTCGTCGAACACGCGCGTGAGCCACTCCCGCTCTTCGGGCAGGAACCCCGAGTTCTTCTGGTTGCTGCGCCAGTTGCGCAGGTCGATCGGCTGGTGGGCGATGTTCCAGTCGCCGCACAGCACGATCTCGCGGCCGCCGCGTCGGAGGCGCCGCAGGTGCGGCAGGAACTCCTCGAGGAAGCGGAACTTCGACGCCTGCCGGTGCGGACCGCTCGACCCGGACGGCAGGTAGACGCTGATCACGGTGAGTTTCGGAAAATGCGCCTCGAGGTAGCGGCCTTCGGCGTCGAACTCGCGACTGCCGAAGCCCGTGGCGACGCGCGGTGCCGTGCGGGCGTAGAGCGCGACGCCTGCGTAGCCGCTGCGCTCGGCCGGATGGAACGCCGCGTGCGCCTTGCGCGGGGCGAGCAGCCGGCGCGGAATGTCCTCGTGCGAGGCGCGGATCTCCTGCAGGCACACGATGTCCCACGGTTCGCCGCGCGCGAGCCAGTGCGCAAGGCCGCGGCGCTCGGCGGAACGGATGCCGTTGACGTTGAGCGTGATGATCCGCATCGGAAGAGCTTCGCCGGGCGACGGGGCGCCGGCCACCGGCGAGTTTACACACGCGCGGCGCGGCATCGCGGGAAGCCGCGAGCGGGACGGAAGGGGTGCGGCGCTATACTGGCGCGAAACGAAATGGACCTTGGGATGTCTGATTTCCGGCAGGATTTTCTCGCGTTCGCACTGGCACGTGGAGTGCTACGTTTCGGGGAATTCGTCACGAAGGCGGGGCGGCGGAGCCCGTATTTCTTCAATGCCGGGCTGTTTTCCGACGGCGAGAGCCTGCGGCGGCTCGGGCGGTACTACGCGGAGGCGTGGCTCGCCTCCGGCCTCGCGTGCGATCAGCTGTTCGGACCGGCGTACAAGGGGATCACCCTGGCGGCGGCGACGGCGATCGCCCTTGCCGAAAAAGGTCACAATCTGCCGTTCAGCTTCAACCGGAAGGAGGCGAAGGACCACGGGGAAGGCGGCACGATCGTCGGGGCACCCCTCGCGGGCCGGGTGCTGATCGTCGACGACGTCATCACGGACGGCGGCGCCAAGCGCGAGGCGATCGAGCTCTTGCGCGCCCACGGGGCCAGCCCCGCGGGCGTCCTGATCGCGTTCGATCGGCTGGAGCGCGGGCGCGGCGAGAAATCGGCGGTGCAGGAATTGCGCGACGAGTTCGGGGTGCCCGTCGTGGCGATCGCGACGCTCGACGACCTGACGCGCTTCATCGCGGGCCGGGCCGAGCTCGGCCCGCACGCGGCAGCGGTCGGAGCCTACCGCGAGCAGTACGGCGTGCGGTGAACAGATCGGGAGATGGCGGTGGATCGGACGGAACCTGCGGGGATTGAGCGCGACGTGTGGCGAGCGACGCTCCCGGCTACGCTGCTGCTTGCCGCCGCGCTCACGCTCGCGTCGGGCCTCGCGCGGGGGGCGACGTACAAGTGGGTCGACGACAAGGGTGTCGTCCACTACACCGACCACATGCCCCCGGAGGCGGTGAACAAGGGCACCGCCGTGCTCAACAAACAAGGCGTCACCGTCAAGAAGACGGAGCCCGCGCTCACGCCGGAGCAGCGGCGCGCGAAGGAGGAGGAGGAGCAGCGGCAGAAGGACCAGGTGAAGCAGCAGGAGGAAAGCGCCCGCCGCGACCGCGCACTCCTTTCTTCGTACACGGCCGAGGCCGAGATCGATCTCGCGCGGAACCGATCGCTCCGCACGATCGAGAGTGTCGTGGAGTCGTCGACGGCCTACCGCGGGCAGCTCCTGCGCCGCAAGGCCGACCTCGAGTCGCGCAAGAAGACCGAGTTCGCGAACAAGCCGGTTCCGGTGACCGTCGAGCGCGAGCTCGAGACGACCAACGTCGAGCTCGCGAAGCAGGAGGACCTGCTCGCGCTCAAGCACAAGGAAGCCGCAGCAGTCAACGCGAAGTACGACGCCGACAAGAAGCGCTGGCACGAGCTGGTCACGGCCAAGGGCGGCGAGGCGGCCGCGCTCGCCGACATCAACGCGCTGCCTCCGCCCCCCGAGCCTCCGCCGCCCAAGGGCCCGGCCAAGAAGAAGCCGTAGTCCGATCGGGTCGATCGGCGAAACAAGGGCGGCCGGACGCCGCCCGTCCTTTTCATTCGATTCGTATAGGTGGGCGGGGAGGCCGGAGCTCGCGCCTGCGATAATTGCGCCCCTTCGAAGTTTTGGCATCGGAAATTCCATGGCGCAGTACGTGTACACGATGAACCGCGTGGGCAAGCTGATCCCGCCCAAGCGGCAGATCCTGAAGGACATCTCGCTTTCGTTCTTTCCGGGCGCGAAGATCGGCGTGCTGGGCTTGAACGGCGCGGGCAAGTCGACGCTCCTGCGGATCATGGCCGGCGTCGATCGCGAGATCGAAGGCGAGGCTGTCCCGATGCCGGGCCTCAAGGTCGGCTTCCTTCCTCAGGAGCCCGCGCTCGATCCCCAGCAGACGGTGCGGCAGGCGGTTCAAGAGGGGATGAGCGACGTGCTGGGCGCGCAGAAGCGGCTCGACGAGGTTTACGCGGCCTACGCGGAGGACGGCGCCGACTTCGATGCGCTCGCAGCCGAGCAGGCAAAGCTCGAGGCGATCATCGCCGCGTCGGGCGCCGACTCCGGCGTGCAGATGGAAATCGCGGCGGACGCGCTGCGCTTGCCGCCGTGGGATGCCAAGATCGCGACGCTCTCGGGCGGGGAGAAGCGCCGCGTCGCGCTTTGCCGGCTCCTGCTCTCGAAGCCCGACATGCTGCTGCTGGACGAACCCACGAACCACCTCGACGCCGAGAGTGTCGACTGGCTCGAGCAGTTCCTGCAGAAGTTTCCCGGCACCGTCGTCGCGGTGACCCACGACCGCTACTTTCTCGACAACGCCGCCGAGTGGATCCTCGAGCTCGACCGCGGCTACGGCATCCCCTGGAAAGGGAATTACAGCTCGTGGCTCGAGCAGAAGGAGCAGCGGCTCGAGATCGAATCGAAGCAGGAGGCGGCGCGCATCAAGGCGATGAAGCAGGAGCTCGAGTGGGTGCGGCAGAATGCGAAGGGGCGCCAAGCCAAGAGCAAGGCGCGCATCGCGCGCTTCAACGAGCTCGCGTCCTACGAGCACCAGAAGCGCAACGAGACCTCCGAGATCTTCATCCCGGTCGCCGAGCGGCTCGGCAACGAGGTGATCGAGTTCAAGTCCGTGTCGAAAGGCTACGGCGATCGGCAGCTGATCGACGACCTCTCCTTCAAGGTGCCGCCGGGCGCGATCGTCGGCGTGATCGGGCCGAACGGCGCCGGCAAGACGACGCTCTTCAAGCTGATCACCGGCCGGGAAAAGCCCGATTCAGGCGAGGTGATCGTCGGCCACACGGCGCAGCTCGCCGTCGTCGACCAGACGCGCGAGGCGCTGCCCAACGACAAGACGGCGTGGGAGGCGATCAGCAACGGGCAGGACATCCTGACCGTCGGGCGCTTCGAGATGCCTTCGCGTGCCTATCTCGGCCGCTTCAACTTCAAGGGCCCGGACCAGCAGAAGAACGTGGGCCAGCTCTCAGGGGGCGAGCGCGGGCGGCTGCATCTCGCGGCCACGTTGCTCAAGGGTGGCAACGTGCTGCTCCTGGACGAGCCGTCGAACGACCTCGACGTCGAGACGCTGCGTGCGCTGGAGGAGGCGCTGCTCGAGTTCGCGGGCAGCGTGATGGTGATCTCGCACGACCGCTGGTTCCTCGATCGCATCGCGACACACATCCTTGCCGCCGAGGACGATTCGAAGTGGACGTTCTTTCCCGGCAACTACCACGAGTACGAGGACGACAAGAGGAGGCGGCTCGGCGAGGAGGGCGCGCGGCCTCACCGGCCGCGGTACAAGCCGCTGATGCATTGACCAGCCTATAGCCTGGGCTTGCGGTCCATACCATCTCACCGAGCTTGCGGCCCATCTCTGGCGGCGTCGGGATGCGGTACCTTCGTCCGCTTCCGACCCGAAGCCGCCGACGACACGCTGAGTAAGCGGTCATTCATGCGCCGCATAACTCGACCACTGACGTTTCACCTCGCGACGCTACAGCGGACCCGCTGCATCCACACGCAGCGCCTTGACCAACAGACTGAACGCCGGTGATGGCTGCCGACGACTGGGGTAGTACAGGTGATAACCCGCGAACGGAGGGCACCAGTCCTCCAAGACTCGCACCAGGCTTCCATCGGACAGATGGGGGGCCAGTTCGTCCTCGGGCAGCAGGACAATGCCTAGTCCGGCCAGCGCCGCGTCGACCTGCGGCGGCGAGGTGTTGAAGATCAGCGGACCATCGACCCGCACGTTCACTTGCTTGCCGCGGCGCGCGAAGTCCCACACGTACAGGCCGCCCGAGCTCGGCATGCGCTGGTTGATGCAGTGGTGTGCGGTCAGGTCCTGCGGTGTCTTCGGCTTGGGATGGATCTCGAAGTAGGTCGGCGAGGCCACCACCGCCATACGCAGTGGCGGTCCGATAGGCACCGCGATCATGTCCTTGTCGATGGTGTTGCCAAGGCGCACGCCGGCATCGAAGCGGTCGGCCACGATGTCGCGGAATCCGTAGCTCATGTCGAACTCGAGCGTGATGTCCGGATACTCGCGCAGCAACGGCGTGAGCTTGGGCAGCAACACCGTGCGTAGCACGTTGTCGCCGCAGGTGATGCGCACGGTGCCCGCCGGCTTGTCGCGCATTTCAGTCAGCGCGTCGAGCTCGGCTTCGATCTCGTCGAAGCGGTGGCCTATGGCGTGCGCCAGTCGCTCGCCGGCCGCCGTGGGCGCGACGCTGCGCGTGGTGCGCGTGAGGAGGCGAATCCGCAGCCGCTCCTCCAGCCCGCGGATGGCCTGGCTCAGCGCCGATTGCGTGACCCCCAGCGCGGCGGCGGCGCGGGTGAAGCTGCCTTCGCGCGCCACGGTCACGAAGGCCAGCAGGTCGTTGAGGTTGCGTCTTGCCATTGTCACCTCGATTAGTTAGATATTCTAATAGACTGGATAAGCATTCATCAACTAATCAGTGTCTCGATTCTTTGCCAAAATCGGTGCTATGTCCTCACGGACCTTCTTTCAGGAGCACCGATCATGAACGCCTCACTGAACTTGCAGCCCGCGCTTGCTCTCGACGAAGCTGAGCACGCACCGCAGCGCCGCACCTTCATCAAGCGCGTGAGCGCCAGCCTGGTCGCACTGGGCAGTCTGGCGCTTGCGGGCGGCCAGCCGGCGGCCCAATCGCGGCCCGCATCCGCTGCGCGATCGATGACCGTAGTCGGCCGTCAACCCGAGGACGCGGACAACTTCTATCAAAGCCGCGGTGTGACAGCGCGCAAGGTCCGCTTCAAGAATCAGTACGAAATGGACGTGGCGGGCAACCTGTTCGTACCGGACAACCTGAACCGCAGTAACGCCCACGCAGCCATCGTCGTCGGGCACCCGATGGGCGCGGTGAAGGAGCAGAGCGCCAACCTCTACGCCACGAAGATGGCCGAGCAGGGATTCGTGACGCTATCGATCGACCTGCCCTTCTGGGGCGAGAGTGAAGGCCGCCCGCGCAACCTGGTATCGCCTGACCTCTATGCGGAAGCGTTCAGCGCCGCCGTCGATTACCTGGGTACGCAGCGCTTCGTAGACCGCGAACGCATCGGCGTGATCGGCGTTTGCGGCAGCGGCAGCTTTGCCATCAGCGCGGCCAAGATCGACCCGCGCATGAAGGCCATCGCCACTGTTAGCATGTACGACATGGGCGCCGCCAATCGTGATGCGCTCAACAAATCGCAGACGCTAACGCAACGCAAAGCCATCATCGCCGCGGCGGCGGAGCAGCGTTACCTCGAGTTTACAGGCGGCGAAACCAAGTACACCAGCGGCACGGTGCACGAGATCACGGAGAGGTCCCATCCGATCGAGCGAGAGTTCTACGACTTCTACCGCACTCCTAGAGGCGAGTACACGCCTCCGGGGCAATCGCCTCTGCTGACCACGCACCCCACGCTAAGCAGCAACGCGAAGTTCATGAACTTCTACCCGTTCAACGACATCGAGACGATCTCTCCGCGTCCGATGCTGTTCATCACGGGCACGGAGGCGCACTCGCGCGAGTTCAGCGAGGACGCCTACAAGCGCGCCGCCGAGCCAAAGGAGCTGCACTGGGTTCCCGGGGCGGGTCACGTCGATCTGTACGACCGCGTGAGCCTGATTCCGTGGGCCAAGCTGACGGCGTTCTTCAGCCGGCACTTGGGGCAGCGCGCGACACCTGCTGCCACTTGAGCCGAGTTTTTCCCTTGCACTTCTCAGCAGACGAGCACCTCAGGATCGAGGAAATACTGGTGGCTACCCGTGACATCTTCCAGCGCGAACTGGCAGGCGAGGTGATCCCGCTCAGCGACCCGAAGTTCCCGAAGATCGCCGTGCTGATCACCGAGGCTCAGCGCATCATCGCCAAGATGAACACTGGTTGCTAACATGGAATTCGTGCGTCCCCGCTCGTTGCTCAACCGCACAGGCCGCGTTCGGATGGCCGCCCTGCTGGGCCTGGCACTGACGTTTTCCGCCAGCGCCGCCGACGAGCTGAATACACTCGGCAGGACACGCCGCTTCGACCCGCCCACCGCATCCCAGGAGCGACCCCACATGTGGATGACCGTCGGCACACAGCGCTTTGCCGTGACTCTGGAAGACAACGCAACCGCACGCGGGTTCGTGCAATTGCTGCCCGCTACCTTCGACATGGCCGAGTTGAACGGCAACGAGAAACACGCCCCGCTGCCGCACCGCTTGCCCAACAATCCCGTGCGGCCGGGCACCATCCGAACCGGCGATGTGCTGCTGTACGGCAATGACACGCTGGTGGTGTTCTACGAGACGTTCCGTTCCAGCTACAGCTACACGCGAATTGGGCGCATTGCAGAGAGCGCAGGACTCGCCCAGGCTCTCGGGCCGGGCAACCAGCGCGTCGCCTTTACGATGCCCTGACGCGACAGACTGCTTTGTGACTACTCGATGACGGTCTGCTGCTGGCCGCGAGTTGCCTTTGGTGAATGCCGACCAGCGGCGGAGATACGATTTGCTGTCTGGGTCTGGAACGCGAAGGCTATCGCTTCGTCCGCACGCGGATCTCGACCAGGGCCCCCACTGCGAGCGCATATTTCTCGATGGTCCTCAGGGTCGGACGCGTGCGCGAACCGCTTTCGAGCCGCGAGACGGCGCTTTTCGTGGTCCACATTCTCGCGGCGACTTCCTCCTGCGTCATGCCGGCAGCTGTGCGTGCGGCCACGAGATCGCCGACAAGCGCTTGCAATGTGCGATCCGCCGCGAGCGGCCGCGACCGCCCGTTCTGCCGCTCGCGTTTCGTCAGGAACGCGAGGTTCCTCGCCAAGGTTGGAGAGCGCTCGTCCACTGTAGAAGTTGCGAGTGTGGTTTGCAAAAATGCTAACTCCCACGAGCGGAGCCGGCTATCCGCCAATCGGACGATCCTGCGCCCGATTAGGGCCGATTCCGAGCCTCGAACAGGCTCAACGGCCGTTCGCATTTTTGCTAACTGTGCTTCGGATGCTACCAGACGTCGTCCCCAGTGGCCGGTCGAGTCCAGAACGACTCGGCCGCTAAATCACTCAGCCGCCGAGCTTGCGCTTCAGGATCGCATTGACCTGCGCCGGGTTGGCCTTGCCCCGGGTCGCGGCCATCGCCTTGCCCACGAGCGAGTTGAACGCCTTCTCCCTGCCCGCGCGGAACTCGGCGACGATCGCCGGATTCGCGGCGAGCACTTCGTCGACGATCTTTTCGATGACCCCGGCGTCGGAGATCTGCTTCAGTCCCTTCTTCTCGATGATCGCGTCGGCCGCATTTTCCCCGATGGCTTCGCCCGACCACATCGCGTCGAAGACGTCCTTCGCGAGCTTGCCCGAGATCGTGCCGTCGCCGATCCGTTTCAGGAGCGCGGCCAGCGCTGCCGGTCCGACCGGGGCGTCGGCGATGTCCGTTTCGGCCTTGTTGAGCCGGGCGAAGAGTTCGCCCAGCATGAAGTTCGCGACCGTCTTCGGCTCGCCGCCGAAAGCGCGCACTGCATCCTCGAAATACGCGGCCATCTCGCGCGACTGCGTGAGCATCGTCGCGTCGTAGGCCGTGAGCGCATACGCGCGCTCGAACCGCGCCTTCATCGCCTCCGGCAACTCGGGCAGCGCGGCGCGCACGGCGTCGATCCACTGCGCGTCGATCACGAGCGGCGGCAGGTCCGGGTCCGGAAAGTAGCGGTAGTCCTGCGCGTCTTCCTTGCTCCGCATCGACCGCGTCTCGCCGCGGTCCGGGTCGTAGAGGCGCGTCTCCTGGACGACGGTGCCGCCGTCCTCGATCAGGTGGATCTGGCGGCGCGCCTCGTACTCGATCGCGTGCTGCAGGAAGCGGAAGCTGTTCAGGTTCTTGATCTCGCACCGGGTGCCGAGCGCCGCGCCCGGACGGCGCACCGAAACGTTCGCGTCGCAGCGGAAGCTGCCTTCCTGCATGTTGCCGTCGCAGATGCCGATCCAGCGGACGAGCGCGTGCAGCGTCTTCGCGTAGGCGACGGCCTCCTCCGAGCTCGCCAGGTCGGGCTCGGACACGATCTCGAGGAGCGGCGTGCCCGCGCGATTGAGATCGATGCCCGTCATCCCGTGGAAGTCCTCGTGGAGGCTCTTCCCCGCGTCCTCCTCGAGATGCGCGCGCGTGAGCCGCACCCGCCTCTCGCCGTCCTTCGTGGCGATCGTGATCGTCCCGCCCTGCACGACCGGAATCTCGAACTGCGAGATCTGGTAGCCCTTCGGCAGGTCCGGGTAGAAGTAGTTCTTCCGCGCGAAGACGCTCCGCGCGTTGATCGTGCCGCCGACCGCGAGCCCGAAGCGGATCGCGCGCTCGACGGCGCCGCGGTTCAGGACCGGCAGCACGCCGGGAAGCGCGATGTCGACCGCGCTCGCCTGCGTGTTCGGCGCGGCACCGAACGCGGTCGACGCGCCCGAGAAGATCTTCGACGCCGTGGACAGCTGGGCGTGCGTCTCGAGGCCGATGACGACTTCCCAGCTCATGACGGCGAGCACGCGCTTTCACCGAGCGTGGGGGCCCTTTGATGCCAATCCGTCGCCTGTTGGAAGCGATGCGCGATCTCGAGAAGTCGCGCTTCGTCGAAGTAGTTGCCCTGCAGTTGCACGCCGATCGGCAGGCCGTTGCGGTCGAATCCGCACGGGATCGACATGGCCGGCGCGCCGGTCAGGTTGGCGGCGACCGTGAAGATGTCGTTCAGGTACATCTGGACCGGATCGTCGGTCTTCGCGCCGAGCCTGAAGGCGGGCGACGGCGCGGTCGGTCCGACGATCACGTCGCAGCGCTCGTACGCGTGGCGGAAGCCGTCGGCGATGAGCCGCCGCACCTGCTGTGCCTTGAGGTAATAAGCGTCGTAGTAGCCGTGCGAGAGCACGTAGGTGCCCACGAGGATCCGGCGCTTGACCTCCGCGCCGAAGCCCTCGGCCCGCGTCTTCCGGTACATGTCCGCCAGGTCCCCGTACTTCGCTGCACGGTGGCCGTAGCGAACGCCGTCGAAGCGCGAGAGGTTCGACGACGCCTCGGCCGGCGCGATGACGTAGTAGACGGGGACCGAGAGCCCGATGTTCGGCAGCGGAACCTCGAGCGTCGAGGCGCCGAGTTCCCTCAGCACGGCGACCGCGGCGTCGACGGCCGCCGCCACCTCGGCATCGATGCCACTGCCGAAATACTCCTTCGGCATCCCGACCCGCAGGCCGGCGAGCGGTTTGGCCGCCGCCGGCGAACGCAGGAGCATCGCGTAGTCCTCGGTCGGACGCGCGAGCGACGTCGAGTCGCGCGCGTCGTGGCCGGCCATCGCGTTCAGCAGGAGCGCGCAATCCTCGGCGCTCCGCGCGAACACGCCGGGCGTATCGAGGCTCGACGCGAACGCAACGAGGCCGTAGCGCGAGCAGACCCCGTAGGTCGGCTTGAGCCCGCAGATGCCGGAGAGCGACGCGGGCTGGCGGATCGACCCGCCGGTGTCGGTCCCGGTGGCCCCGGGGATGAGCCGCGCGGCGACCGCGGCAGCGGACCCGCCCGAGCTCCCGCCGGGAACGTAGTCGACGTTCCACGGGTTCCTCGCCGCACCGAAGTAGGAGGTCTCGTTCGACGAGCCCATCGCGAACTCGTCCATGTTCGTCTTGCCGACGAGGACGGTGCCGGCGCGCCTGAGACCCTCGACGACGAACGCGTCGTAAGGCGCCACGAAGCGCTCGAGCATCCGCGAGCCGCAGGTCGTCCGCAGACCGGCCGTCATCAGCACGTCCTTGTGCGCGATCGGGATGCCCGTCAACGGGCCCGCGCCACCCTTCGCGAGCGCGGCGTCCGCGGCTTTCGCCGCGGCGAGCGCGCCCTCCGCGTCGACGGTGACGAAGGCGTTGAGCGCCGGGTTGCGCCGGGCGATCCGGTCGAACGCGTCCTGCGTGAGCTCGACCGAGGATAGCTTGCGCGCGGCGAGCTGCCGTGCGAGACCGGCGATGCCGTCTTCGACCGCCACTATTCGATGACCTTGGGCACGAGATAGAGCCCGTCCTCGACCGCCGGCGCGACGCTCTGGTAGAGGACATGGGCGTCCGTCTCGGTCACCCGGTCCTCCCGCAGCGGCAGCATCACGTCCTGCGCGTGCGCCATCGGCACGACGCCGGTCGTGTCCACGGCCCGGAGCTCGTTGATCATCGCGAAGATGGCGTCGAGCTTGCGGCGCACGTCTTCGGCCTGCGCTTCGTCGATCTCGATCCGTGCGAGGTGGGCGAGGCGGTGGACGTCGGCAAGGGAAAGAGGCATACCCGTGATCGCAACAGAAAACATCTACGGCGGGCGGCGGGGCCGAAGGCCTTTCGCAATCACCGGGCCCATCCAGTCTACGGCGAGCGGCGGGGCCGCAGGCCCGTCCGCCGTCGCCGGGTCCATCCCTTTTCCCCCGGGGAATCAGCGCTGTGGCCAAGCTTGTTAGGGTATCATATTGTCATATTTCGGGCAGCCTCGGCTGCATGTCGAACCCATGGCGAGCGAGTGAATTCGCCGCCTTTTCCGCCGCAGGCCACCCTCTTCATGCTCCAGTTCTTCAAAGGTTACTTTTCGAGCGATCTCGCGATCGACCTCGGCACGGCGAACACGCTCATCTACGTTCGCGGCAAGGGCATCGTCCTGAACGAGCCGTCGGTCGTCGCAATCCGGCAGGAAGGCGGTCCGAACGGCAAGCGCGTGATCCAGGAGGTCGGCCTCGCCGCGAAGCAGATGCTGGGCCGCACGCCGGGCAACATCACGGCGATCCGGCCGATGAAGGACGGCGTCATCGCCGACTTCACCGTCACCGAGCAGATGCTGAAGCAGTTCATCAAGAAGGTGCTCGATTCGCGCCTCTTCTCGCCTTCGCCGCGTATCATCATCTGCGTGCCGTGCGGCTCGACGCAGGTCGAGCGGCGCGCGATCCGGGAGTCCGCGCTCGGTGCCGGCGCGTCGAAGGTGTACCTGATCGAGGAGCCGATGGCCGCCGCGATCGGCGCCGATCTTCCGATCTCCGACGCGACCGGCTCGATGGTCGTCGACATCGGCGGCGGCACGACGGAAGTCGGCGTCATCTCGTTGGGCGGCATGGTGTACTCGGGCAGCGTGCGCGTCGGCGGCGACAAGTTCGACGAGGCGATCGTCAACTACATCCGCCGCAACTATGGAATGCTGATCGGCGAGACGACCGCGGAACAGATCAAGAAGACGATCGGCAGCGCGTTTCCCGGCTCCGAGGTCAAGGAAATGGAAGTGAAGGGGCGCAACCTCGCGGAGGGCATTCCGCGCAGCTTCACCGTGTCGTCGAACGAGATTCTCGAGGCGCTCACCGATCCGCTGAACAGCATCGTGTCGGCGGTGAAGAGCGCGCTCGAGCGGACGCCGCCCGAGCTCGGCGCCGACATCGCCGAGCGAGGCATGGTGCTGACCGGCGGGGGCGCGCTCTTGCGCGACGTCGACCGGCTCCTGATGGAAGAGACGGGGCTCCCCGTGGTCGTCGCCGACGATCCGCTGACGTGCGTGGTCCGCGGCTGCGGGAAGGCGCTCGAGAACATGGAAAAGCTCTCGACGATCTTCACCTCGGACTGAGGTCGGGTGACGCGCGTGAAAGTAGGGTCGGACTCGACTTTCGCAATCTGGCAGCCCCCGACTTCCGGTTCGAGTCGCGAAAGTCGAGTCTGACCCTGCGTTCGCCATGAGTCACCTCCCGGTCGAGCCGCCCGCGTTCTTCCATCGCGGGCCATCGCCGCTCGCGCGCCTCGCGTTCTTCGGGCTCGTGTCGATCATGCTGCTCTTCCTCGACACGCGTTACCGGTATCTCGAGAACATCCGACAGGCGGCCGCCGTGGCGCTCTATCCGCTCCAGCGGGCGGCGCAGGCGCCGGGCGAGGCGATCGCGTACGTCGGCGGCTACTTCGTCGCGCAGCACGCGTTGCTCGACGAGAATGCCGAACTGAAGCAACGCCTCGTCGAGCAGGGTGCCGCCGCGCAGGGTTTCGAAAGCGCCCGCGCCGAGAACGCGCGGCTCAAGGCGATGCTCGACGTGCGCGCGCGCTACGGCGGCACGGCCACCGTCGTCGAGGTGCTCTATACCGGCCGCGATCCCTTCGCCCAGAAGCTGTTCGTCGACAAGGGCGCGGACGCGGGGATCGCCGCGGGCGAAGCGGTCATCGACGCCCAGGGCGTGGTCGGCCAGGTGACCCGCGTCCTGCCGTACATGGCCGAGGTGACGCTCGTCACCGACAAGGACCACGCCGTGCCGGTGAAGGTCGAACGCAGCGGCGTGCGCAGCGTGCTCTACGGTTCCGGTGCGGGCCACGCGCCGGAGCTTCGCTTCATGTCGCCCAACGCGGACATCGAGCCGGGCGACGTGCTCGTCACTTCGGGAATCGACGGGACGTATCCGCCGGGACTCGCGGTCGCGCGCATCGCGACGCTCGAGCGCGAGACGGGGCAGATATTCGCGCGCATCGCAACCCAGCCCATCGCCGGCGTCGACCGCAGCGAGTATCTGCTCGTGCTCGGACGCGCGGCGGCGCTACCTCCGCGCCCCGACGAGCCCGCCGACGCCGACGCGGCAAAGCGGTCCGGCAAGGGCCGCAGAAGGGGCGGATAGTGGCACTAACGGGATTCATCCCGCTGATGCCCGCGCGGCCGGAGGAAATCCTGCGGCCCGTTCGGCCCTGGTTCATCGCGCTGACGCTCGTGCTCGCGCTGTTCGCGAACCTGCTTCCGGCCTCGGGCCTCGTGCTGGCGCTGCGGCCCGACTTCCTCGCGATCGTGCTGCTCTACTGGTGCATCCAGGAGCCGCGTTTCGTCGGCGTGGGCGTCGCGTGGTTCGTCGGGCTCGTGATGGACGTCGGCGACGGCACCGTGTTCGGGCAGCACGCGCTCGCGTACGCGTTCCTCGCCTATGCGGCAGAGTATTTCCGGCGTCGGGTGCTGCGTTTCCCGCCGTGGCAGCAGGCGGCGCAGGTCGCCGTGCTGCTCTTGCTCTGCTCGGCGATCGTGCTCCTGATCCGCCTCGTCGGCGGCGCGACGCTGCCGCGCTGGACTTACGCGGCGCCGCCGCTCGTCGGCGCGCTGCTGTGGCCGTTCGTGTCTGTCGTCCTGCAGTGGCCGCAGCGCCCGGCGCGCTCGCCGTCCGATCTTTGAGCCCGACGCCATGGCGCGACGGAACCTCTTCATCTCGCGTCGGCGCCGCGACGACGCGGCCGGCGGCTTCGGTTCGCAGGAGCTCCGCAATCCGGAGCGCGAGCTGTTCCTGTTTCGCCGCCGCCTGGGGGTCGCCGGCGCCTTCGTGATCGTCGCGTTCGGCGCCCTCTTCGCGCGCTTCTTCTACCTGCAGGTCACGCTGCACAAGCACTATCAGACGCTCGCCGAGACGAACCGGATCGCGATCGTGCCGATCGTCCCCAACCGCGGCGTGATCACCGACCGCAACGGCGTGGTTCTCGCCCAGAGCTACTCCGCGTACACGCTCGAGATCCAGCCGTCCCGCGTGAACAACCTGGACGAGACGATCGACGCGCTCGCGACGATCGTCGACGTGCAGCCGCGCGACCGCAAGCGGTTCCGGAAGCTCCTCGAGGAATCGAAGAACCTCGAGAGCCTGCCGTTGCGCACGCGGCTCTCCGACGAGGAGGTCGCGCGCTTCGCGGTCAACCGGTACCGCTTTCCCGGCGTCGAGATCAAGGCGCGGCTCTTCCGTCAGTATCCGTTCGGGGAGCTCGCGTCGCACGTGATCGGCTACATCGGACGGATCAACGATCGCGATGTCGCGCGGATCGACGAGTGGGAGGAGACGGCGAACTACAAGGGCTCGGACTACATCGGCAAGATCGGGGTCGAGCTGTCCTACGAGCGCGAGCTGCACGGCAAGACCGGGTTCGAGGAGGTGGAGGTCGACGCCGGCGGCCGCGCGGTCCGCACGCTGTCGCGGACGCCGCCCACGTCGGGCAACGACCTTCGGTTGTCGCTCGACATCAGGCTGCAGGAAGTGGCGGAGACCGCGTTCGGCGAGCGTCGCGGCGCGCTGGTCGCGATCGAGCCCGCGACGGGTGACGTGCTCGCCTTCGTCTCGAAGCCGGGATTCGATCCCAACCTGTTCGTCGACGGCATCGATCCTGCGAACTGGGAGATGCTGAACGACTCGCCGGACAAGCCGCTGCTCAACCGCCCGCTACGCGGAGCGTACCCGCCGGGGTCGACGATCAAGCCGTACCTCGCGCTGTCGGCGTTGAACTCGGGCAAGCGGACGCCGACGCAGACGATCTTCGACCCCGGCTTCTTCCAGATCGCCGGCCAGGCGCACCGCTTCCGCGACGACAAGCCCGGCGGGCACGGCACGGTCGACATGTACAAGTCGCTCGTCGCGTCGTGCGACACCTACTACTACATCCTCGCGAGCGAAACGGACATCGACGACACCGCGCGCTTCATGAGTCAGCTCGGGTTCGGCCGGAAGACGGGGATCGACATCGATGGCGAGTTGCCCGGCGTGCTGCCGTCGCGCGAGTGGAAGCGGACGCGCTTCGCGGGCAAGGACTATCGCGACGAGCACCGCAAGTGGTACCTGGGCGACAGCATCTCCGCGGGCATCGGCCAGGGCTACAACGCGTTCACGCCGATGCAGCAGGCGCACGCGATCGCAACCATCGCGAACGACGGCGTCGCGTTCCAGCCGCATCTCGTGAAGAGCGTGCGCGATGCCCGCACCGGCGCGCTGCGTGAAATCGCCCGGGAGCCCGCGTACACGGTGCCGATCAAGCCGGAGCATCTCGCGTTCGTCAAGAATGCGCTCGTCGGCGTGCCGAGAGAAGGCACGAGCGCGGCGGCGTTCCAGAAGGCCGGCTACGTGAGCGCCGGCAAGACCGGCACCGCTCAGGTGTACTCGCTCAAGGGCGAGAAGTACTCGACGAAGGTCGACGAGCGTCTGCGCGACCATGCGTGGTACATCGCGTACGCGCCGGCGGACAAGCCGCGGATCGCGCTCGCCGTGCTGGTCGAGAACGGCGGCTTCGGCGCGCAGGCGGCGGCGCCGATCGCGCGTCAGGTGTTCGACTACTATCTGCTGGGCGAGGCGAAGAAGGGCCCGGCGCCGACCGGGTCGGTCCCCGCGGCCGCCGACGACGAGAGCGACTGATGGGCGGGTTTCTCTCTCGCGCGTGGGAAGCGCTGACGCTCAAGGTCGACAGCTTCCTTCTCGGCATCGCGCTGGCGATCGCCGGCGTGGGCCTCGTCACGCTGTTCTCGGCGTCCGACCAGAGCGTCGCGCGGATCACCACCCAGGTGACGAGCCTCGGCGTCGCGCTGGTCCTGATGTGGATCGTCGCCAACATCGCGCCGCAGACCATCGCGCGCGCCGCGGTGCCGCTCTACGTGCTCGCCGTGGTGATGCTGGTCGCCGTCGCCGTCACCGGCACGACGGTCAACGGCTCGAAGCGCTGGCTGAACCTCGGCGTCGCGCGCTTCCAGCCGTCCGAGCTCATGAAGATCGCGCTCCCGCTGATGCTGGCGTGGTACTTCCAGAAGTTCGAGCGCCGCATCGGCTGGAAGGACTTCGTGCTGACGGCCGTGCTGATCGCCGTGCCCGTCTGGCTGATCAAGCGCCAGCCGGACCTCGGAACGGCGCTGCTGATCGCGGCATCGGGCTTCTACGTGCTCTATCTCGCGGGGCTCTCGTGGAAGGTGATCGTCGGCTTGACCGCGATTGCGGCGGCGGGCGCGCCGATGGTCTGGCAGCACCTCCACGACTATCAGCGCGAGCGGATCCTGACGTTCCTCGATCCGACGCGCGATCCGCTGGGCGCGGGCTACCACTCGTCGCAGGCGTCGATCGCGCTGGGCTCGGGCGGCATCGTCGGCAAGGGCTGGATGAACGGCACGCAGACCCACCTCGACTTCCTGCCCGAGCGGCACACCGACTTCATCTTCGCCGTGTTCGGCGAGGAGTTCGGGCTCATCGGCAACGTGGTGCTGCTCGTCCTCTACCTGCTCCTGATCGGCCGCGGGATGATGATCACGGCGAACGCGTCGACGATGTTCGCGCGCCTCGTCGCGGGCGCGGTGACGCTCATGTTCTTCACCTGCGCGTTCGTCAACATGGGGATGGTGAGTGGCATCCTGCCGATCGTCGGCGTGCCGCTGCCGTTAGTCTCCTACGGCGGGACGGCGCTCATCTCGCTCTTCATCGGGCTCGGCCTGCTGATGAGCGTGCAGGCGCACCGGAAGCTCGTGAACACTTAGTTGCGCGCCGCGCCCGAAGCGCTTGATCCGTCGGCTTCATCGAACGCGGAGGAGCCTCGATCGTGATTGCCAAATCAGCATTCCTCACCCTGGCGTTCGGGCTGGCAGCTTCCCTCGATGCCCAGGCGCAGCCGCTCGTCGCAACGGTGTTCCAGAACGTCCGCATCTTCGACGGCAAGAGCGGTCAGCTGTCAGGCCCGTCGCACGTCCTCGTCCGCGGGAACAAGATCGAGCGCATCTCTTCGACGCCGCTTCCGGCCGACCGGCTTGAAGGGGCGGTCCTGATCGACGGCGGAGGACGCACCCTGATGCCGGGCCTCATCGACGCGCACTGGCATGCCATGCTGGTGCGGCCGACGCCCGCGGCCGCCATCGCAAACGACATCGGCTACACGAATCTTCTGGCCGGCGCCGAGGCCACGGACACGCTGATGCGCGGGTTCACCACCGTCCGCGATATGGGAGGGCCCGCGTTCGGGCTCAAGCGTGCCATCGACGAGGGCCTCGTCGCGGGGCCGCGCATCTTTCCGTCAGGCGCGATGATCACCGTCACCGGCGGCCACGGCGACTTTCGTCATCTCTATGAACTGCCCCGGGTCATCGGCGGTCCGCCGGCGCGGATCGAGGTGCTCGGCGCCGCCATGATCGCCGACAGCCCGGACGAGGTGCGCTTACGCGCGCGCGAGCAGCTGATGCAAGGCGCAACGCAAATCAAGCTGACGGCGGGCGGCGGCGTCGCTTCGCCGCACAGTCCGCTCGATGTCACGACGTTCACCGATGCGGAGCTCCGCGCGGCCGTGGAAGCCGCAACCAACTGGGGCACCTATGTCACCGTCCATGCGTACACGCCGGAGTCGATACAGGGCGCCATTGCCGCCGGCGTGAAATGCATCGAGCATGGGCATCTGATGGACGAAGCAACGGCCAAGCTGATGGCCGAACGGGGTATCTGGCTCAGCATTCAGCCCTTTCCCGACGAGATGGCCGATGTGTTTCCGCCCGGGTCTCTCGAGCGGGAGAAAGCGCAGAAAGTGCTTGCCGCCACGGACACGGCCTATGCGCTCGCGAAGAGATACAAGCTCAAGACGGCGTTCGGCACCGACATTCTGTTCTCGCCTGCGCTGGCGCAGCGGCAGGGCGAGCTCCTGGCCAAGCTCGCCCGTTGGTACACGCCCGCGGAAGCGCTGGTCATGGCCACCGGAACGAACGCCGAATTGCTGGCGATGTCGGGAAAGCGAAATCCCTATCCCGGGAAGCTCGGCGTCGTCGAGGAAGGAGCGCTGGCCGATCTGCTTCTTGTCGAGGGCAACCCGCTCGAAGATATCAAGCTGGTCGAGAACCCCGGCAAGAACTTCGTCCTCATCATGAAGGACGGCAGGATCTACAAGAACACGCTGCGAAGGTAGCCCTACCGGCGCGGCGCCAACGCGCTCGGGCCGCTCCGACTCGCGGCCGCTACACCGAAGTTGGAACGCCTCGAGCCAGACTCTGCGGCGGGCTCGCCACACCGGCTCCCGTGGCCGACCGTGGGGCCTCCGCCAGCGTGGCACTCATGAGCCCCGCGCTCGAACGCCCGTGCGGCTCCTTCAATGCCATCAGCTCGCGGATGCGCTCGAGCGCAGTCTGCGTCGGCGGCGGCAGGTCGACCTCCGTCGTGGCGATCGGCGTCGTCCGCTCGCCCCAGCGGATCAGGTGCGAGCACCAGGTGAGGCCGCCGCCGAATGCAGGCGTGAGGATCAGCCCGCCCGGTTTCACGCGGCCCTCCTCGAGCGCCTCGACGAGCGCGACCGGTACGGTCGCCGCCGACATGTTGCCGTACTTCTGCACGGTCAGGAACACGCGCTCCATCGGGGCGCCGACGCGCTTGGCGACGAACTCTATGATCCGCAGGTTCGCCTGGTGCGGAACGACGAGGTCGATCTCGTCGGCGCGATGGCCCGACTTCGCGAGCACGTCGTGCGATGCGGTCGTCATCCCGTGCACGGCGCGCTTGAAGATCTCCTGGCCGTCGAAGTCCCAGATCGTGTCGCCGAGCGCGACGCCGCGATTTGCATACGTCGTGCCCATCCCGCGCACGCGCAGGATGCCCCGCGCGTCGGCATAGCAGCCGAGCTTCTCCGCGAGCACGCCCTCCTTGCGCTCGGTCGCCTGCAGCACGACGGCGGCCGCACCGTCGCCGAAGAGAACCGCAACGCCGCGATTGCACCAGTCCATGAACGGCGAGATCAGCTCGACGCCGACGACGACGGCGTTCCTGACGACGCCGGTGCGGATCATCGCCGTGGCGGTCGACAACGAGTACAGGAAGCTCGTGCACGCCGTGTTGATGTCCATCGCGGCGGCGTTCGTCGCGCCGAGCCTGAACTGGAGACCGGACGCGGAATTCGGCACGGCCTCGTCGTTCGAGCAGCTGCCGTAGATGACGAGGTCGACGTCCGCCGGGTCGAGCCCGGCGCACGCGAGCGCGCGCGCGCAGGCGACGTGCGCCATCTCGATCCCCGACACGTGGGACACGCGCCGCTCGTGAATGCCGGTGCGGGTCGTGATCCACGCGTCGTCGGTATCGAGGAACGTCGCCAGATCGGCGTTCGTGAGCACGGACGGGGGCATGCATTTGCCCCAGCCGGTGATGGCGGCATAGGTCATCGCGTTCGTCCGGGGTGGGCCCCGGCCTCCTTGGCGAGCCGTGTTCGGCTTCGTTGTGCGGGCGGCGCGCCGGGCGCCGCTATTTTTTCGCGCCCTTGGCTTGGGGCTTGGCCTTGCCGGAGGGCGCGGGCTTGTCCGTGTCCTCCTTCATGTAGTCGCCGATCACGCCTTTCAGCGGACAGATCGGAAACGCCGGGCACTTCTTGCAGCCGACCGCGATCGCGACGGGACAAAGGGTCATGAGCACTCTCCTAGTACTGGCGCGGATTGCGCCGTGGCCGTCCGTCGGGGCCGGTGCGGGGTTCGCGCCGGCCACGGTCCCTGCGGCCAGCCGCCATTGTCGCGCAAATCGCTTGCCGCAGCGATTCCCGGCGAACGCTCGTCGTCAGGGCTTTCGTGCCCGCCGCCAGGCGAGCCCGTAGAGGATGGCGTTGATGACGATGACGGCGATCCCGAATCCGAGCTGGATCCGCGACGTGAGCCCCTCGGGATAGAGCACCGGGACGACGTAGTGCTCGATGAATCCTCCTGCGTAGCCCGACTCGCCCGCGGCCCGCCGCCACTGATTCTCGAGCGGCGTCACGGGGCAGGGCGACGAGGAGAGCTCGACCCAGGCGGCCCAGGCGGCCGCCGGCAGATGCACGAACGCGATCCACGGCCGCCAGACGACCAGCGCGCCGCCCGCGACGGCGAAGACGACGAAAAGTGCGTGCAGCGCGACCAGCGCGTCGGCGAGCGCGCGCGCGCTCATCGCTTCCGCTTCAGGAGCTCGTCGAGACCCGCGAACGGCTTGTGCGTCGCCAGCGTCGGCGCGTCGGCGCTCGAAGCCGAGTCGATCCCCTGCGCGCGCTCCGCCTGGCGCTGGTGCTCGTTGTCATGGCAGTAGACGCAGAGGAGCTCCCAGTTGCTGCCATCGGCCGGATTGTTGTCGTGATTGTGATCGCGATGGTGGACGGTGAGCTGGCGCACGGTCGTGCGGTCGAACTCGCGGCCGCAGCGGCCGCAGATCCAGGGATAGATCGCGAGCGCGCGCTCGCGATAGCCGCTCTCGCGCTCCTCGCGCGCGCGACGCGCCTCCGCGACGACGCGGTCGAGGCGCGCGTGATCCGGAGGCTTGCCGCCCGCCGTCATTGTGCGGTTCCCGTCAGGGGGCGACGACGCTGTGCCACCAGAGACGGAAGTGCTGGCATAGTCCGGCGTCGTTCCAGTCGACGACGGCGATCCCGTCGAGCGCGAGCCGCGGCAGCGGATCGCCCGGGTTACGCGCGATCAGGTTCGTGCCCGTCGACGCGGCCCAGATGCGGAAGAGCTCCTCGGAGGCGACCTCGTAGGTGACGTGCCAGTGGAAGATGCCGCCGCGCGCGTGCTCCGAGAGGAGCTCGCAGCGTACGCGGATGTCGCGTTGCAGCTTGGTGCGCTGCCAGTACGCGGCGATCGCAGCGTGGCCGCGCTGCTCCGCAAATGGCGTGTTGTGGTAGACGCCGTCGGGGGCGAAGAGCGCGAGCAGCGCGTGCTCGTTGCTCGTCTCCCACGCACGCTGGTAGCGCTCCATGAAATCGGTGACTGTCATCGGCAAGTCGCGATCACGGTTGCGGCACCGAGTGCAGGATACGTTGCATCAAGCGGTCCTTGCGAACGCCCCGGTGCCGGACGGCCTCCGCGCGATCACGACGACGGGTCGCGGGCGAGCGCCGCCCGCCTTCAGACGTCGTGACGCCGTCGTCGGCGGCGCGAATGCTTGTGCCCGTAGAGGACCAGCACGGCCGCAAGCGCGGAAGCGATCGCGAGTGGTGAGACGAGCAGCACCGCAAGCCAGTTCCAAAGCCCGGCCGGAGCGAGCAGGCGCAGGAGGAGGAACAGGACCAGCGTCGTGCCGAGCGCGGCCGCAAACGACGCGTGCGTCGTGTCCCGGAAGAGCAGCTCCGAGACGATGCCAATGGCGATCGGCAGGACGACCAGGACGGCGATCGGCTCCATGGGCCTCCAGCGCCGGCTGCACGCGAATCGGTAGCGTACTCTCCCCGCAGGCCGCTGCAAAGGACGGCGCTATGCCTTCGCCGGGACGAGGGCCTTGTTGCGCCAGACGGCGACGAGCCAGAACAGCACCGCGTGCAGCATGCCCAGTGCGGCGAAGGCGGGCGCGAGCGCGGCGGCAAACGTCGCGCCTGCGGCGGCGAGCGGCACGACGCACGCGAGTCCGAGCACGGCGCCGCCCGCGGCGAACTGCCACCAGGCGAGCCAGCCACGGCGCCGGAACAGGACGAACGCGGGAACGCCGACGATGACGAGTGCGCCGATGCCGACGGCGCCCACGGTCAGTGCGCCCGCGGTGCCGAAAGTCTCGCGCATTGCGAACGCGAATACGACGTGTGCGAGCACGAAGGCGGCGAAGGCGATGGCGACACGGCGCATCGGTCAACGGGCGAGGTCGGCCGGCAGGAGCCCGTAGACGGCCGCGTCGCGCGCCTCGCCCCGCCACTGCAGCCGGTGTCGCGCGACGCACTCGAAACGTGCGCCGACCTTCTCGGCGACGCGCCGGCTTCCCGCGTTGCCGTCGAGGATGACAATCTCGAGCCGGGCCAACGCCAGCTGGGTGAATGCATATCGCGCGACGAGCTGCGCCGCCTTCGTCGCGATGCCGCCTCCCTCGCGCGCCGCCCGGACCCAATACCCGAGATTGCCGATGCGGTTGACGCGGTTGATCTGGTTCACCCCGATGCAGCCGAGCACGTCGCCGGTGACGGCATCGAAGATCCCGAACTCGCGGTCACCCTCGGTCGCCCACGCTGCGGCGCAGCGCGCGCACCACGCTTCCGCGTCCCGCAGCGAGTAGTCGCGATGGCACCACGCCATCCAGCGGCCGACCGTGGCCATCGACTCCACCACCGCAGCGCACATCGGCGCCACGTCGGTGGGCGCATGGGGCCGGACGACGATGCCGTCGGCCGCGAATCGCGGTTCCATCGATCGGGTCTACCGCGCGGCCGTCACCATGATCTCGACCGGCAATCCCGGCCGGTAGAGCGGCGCACCGACGCAGCCGCGCGCGGGCGGATTGGTGCGCTCGACCCACTCGTTCCAAGCGGCCATTCCGCCGAGTACCGCTGCCGCCGATCGCATGCGAGGACTCCTCGGGAAAGCGGAAGATGCTCGCGCAGGCGCGCGGCCGCGTCAACCGGCGGCCCCGGCAACGATCTGCGCGTCGCGAGCACCGCGTTCAATCGGCGGGCACGCGCCGGACGCAGGGATTCGCCGGCGTGGCGAGCTCGTGGTAGAGGTCGTCGAGGTATTGGAGGAGCTCGTCCGCCGCGATGAACGCGGGGATCTCGATCTCCACCGGCGATCGCTTGCCGTCGGGCCCGGGCCTCCACGCCTGCCAGCCGCCGGTCGTGCGTTCGACCACCACCCGCTTGCCGAACACGTCGAAGGCGAACTGCTCAGCCATGCCGATGATCTGCGAACGTCACGAGATTGCCGTCGGGATCGAGGATGCCGAACTCGCGCGATCGCCACGGCTTCTCATGGAGGGGCGCGCTCGGATGTCGAGCGAGGCGAGGACCGCGGCAGCGCTCTCGAGCGTCGGCATGATCGCGCAGTCTACGCGCCGAGGAGTCGCGCCGCGAGCAGGCCGCACCCGATCAGGAACGCGCTTCCGCAGATCGGAAAGATCCGGTCGGCGAACCACTTCGGCAGGAACAGATCGGCCACCGATCCGTCGGTCGCCCCGAGCCGCTCCGCGAGCCGCGTGAGCGGGCACCGGCCGCCGGAGACCGCCAGCGCCACGCCCTCGACGACGATCGCGGCGATCGCGACCCACGTCCACGTCGTGACACGCGCGGTCGCGCCTGAATAGAGGACGTAGAGAACGCAGGCGCTCAGGGCCACGAAGATGGCCGTGTGGACGAGCTTCACGTGCCGGAACGTCAGGCGCATCGCGCATCCCGGAGCATCAGGATCTCGCCGGGTTCGATCTCGCGGAGGTCGCGGACGTCGGACGGGGCGAGGGCGAACCCGAGCCGCTCGAGCAGCCGCAGCGAGCGCGCGTTCGTGCGTTTCAGCACCGCCGACAGCGTGCGGACGCCGTGCCGCGCGACCAGCTCGCCGATCATTGCTTCCACGGCCGCGCGCGCGAGCCCGCGGCCCCAGTAGCGGCTGGCGAGCTCGTAGGCGATAACGGCGTGAGCGGCGAGCCGGGGCCCCGGCCGAAGGCGAGGGGGAGCGAGCGATCGCGAGTCGCCGGATGAGGCCGACGGCGCGACGCAACGATCGGTCGCGGCAGTGCGGAGGCCGACGGCCCGGCCGTCGGCATGGACGGTGGCCTGCACGTAGCCGATGGGCTCGCAACTCGGCAGCCGGATCACCCAGTTGAGCCACTCCTCTCGGCCGTCGGCGGAGCACCGCGTCTCGAGCCTGCGGTATCGCTCGCGCAGCCACTCGATCGACGGCGGCGGCGCGTTCTCGTGCTCGTAGATCGCCGGGTCGCAGAGGACGGCGAACATCTCGTCGGCGTGTGCTGCGACCTGCGGCTCGAGCGTGAGCGTCGGGGTCTCGATCACGCGCATGCACGTTGCACGACGGCCTGGATGAACGCGGCCTTCGCGTCGGTGTAGCCCTCGCGGTCGCTGCAATAGCGCGCGGCGAGCGCGCGCTTCAACGCGAGGTACTCGGCGGCGAGCGCGGCGTCGGCACGCAGGGCGTCGCGAAACGCGAGGTGCTCCCGCCGGAACGGGCTGTCCTTCCGCACCGCGTGGACGTGATACTGCCGGGGCCGGCGTACGGGCTTCTCGAAGAACCGCCGATGTGGCAGCTCCGCCTCGTGCTCGGGCACGTACCGGTAGCCCAGCGCTTCCATCGCGACGATGCGTGCCTCGATGTCCGCGATCGCGGGCGCGCCGATCAGGATGTCGACGATCGGCTTGGCGCCGAGGCCCGGCACCGCCGTGCTGCCGATGTGTTCGATCGTGAACGCGCCCGGCGGGAACACGCGGGCGAGGATCTCGCTCTCGGCCGCGAACCGTTGCGGCCAGTCCGCAGAGTAGGCAACGATCTCGACCGGGGTGCGATCGTCATACGTCGCCATATGCCTTCCCCGCCGATCGGCCGCCGCCGATGATGCCGGCGATGAATGCGAGCACGGCGCCGACCGGCCCGTAGAACAACACGCTTGTCATCGCCGCTTCGAGCTCGCGGTCGTGCCGATTTGAGGAAAACTCGAGGACGAGGAAGTAGCTCGCGACCGCGACGACGAGGAAGCCGCCGATCGCGCAGAGCACGCCGATTCCGAAGCGCTTCATGGCGTCGTCCCGCTCGAGTCCGTCCGCCCGACACAGCAGCCCGCCGCGAGCTGGACGGGCGGGCACTTGACCGTGCCGTAGGAGCAGAACACGCAGCAGTCGCCGGGCTTCGGACGAAGCAGGACGCGGCAGTGAGCACATTCGTGGAAGAAGACGCAGGCATCGAGCGGCATCTGTTCCGTCGTCGCCGACCCGCAATGCGGACAGGTGAGCACCGACGTCAGGATCGGCAATGCCGCGGGGTCGTCAGGCTGCATGAACCGGCTCGCACACGACTTCGGAGAGGACGGAACTGGCGATGAAGCATTCGGCGTGCGCTTCGTGATGCATCGCGTCGATCTGGGCCCGATCCGGCAGTCGGTCGCCCGAGAACGCGACGTCGGGCCGCAGCACGACGCGCGTCATCGCGAGCTTGCCCGCGGCGTTCCGTGCCATCGTTCCGACCGCGTCGTCGACGTAGCGGTCCACGCGGAACCCGCGGCCCGCCGCGATCGAGAGGAACCACAGCATGTGGCAGGACGACAGCGATGCGACGAACGCTTCCTCGGGATCGACCGCGGCGGGGTCGGAATAGGGCGCGCGCACCGTGTGCGGCGACGACGAGCCGGGGATCTCGACGCCGCCGTCGAAGCGCCAGAGGTGGCGGCGGCTGTACTTGCCGTCGACGAAGGGCGCGTCGTCGCGCTGCCAGGACACGGTCGCCGTGTACGAAGACATGCAGGCTCAGCCGTCGCGCAGCGTTCCCGCGACACGCTCGCGCAGCGCGCGGTGGAGGATCTTGCCCGTCGCCGTGCGCGGCATCTCGGTTTCCTCGATGAACGTGATCGAGCGCGGGCGCTTGTAACCGGCGATCCGCTCCTTGCACCACGCGAGGATTTCCGCCTCGGTCGCCGCGCGTCCGGCGTGGAGCACGACCACCGCGTGCACGGCCTCGCCCCACTTGTCGTGGGCAATGCCGATGACGGCCACGTCCTGGATGGCCGGGTGCGTGCCGAGCAGGCGCTCGACTTCCGAGGGGTACACGTTCTCGCCGCCGCTGATGATCATGTTGCTCTTGCGGTCGACCAGGTGGTAGTAGCCTTCCGCATCGCGGCGCGCCATGTCGCCGACCGAGCACCACGCCCCACGGAAGGCCTCGGCCGTCTTCTCCGGGTTCTTCCAATAGCCGTCGAAGACGTACGGCGTGCGCGAATAGATCTCGCCGACGTCGCCGTCGGCTACCTCTCTCCCGTCCGCCCCGATGAGCTTCACCGGCCCCGTGCCCGTCCACTCGCGGCCGACCGAGCCGAGCTTGGTGAGCTGCTCGTGCGGGCGCAGGAGCGTGACCCAGCCGGCTTCCGTCGAGCCGTACAGCTCGAAGAGCTGCGAGTTCGGGAACTGCTCCATGATCGCGAGCTTCGTCTCGCGCCGTGCAGGCGCGGAGGAGATCATGAGCTTGCTCACGCGGCCGACGTCGTGGCGGCTCTTCACCTCGTCCGGCACGCTCTGCATCATGATGTAATGCGTCGGCACGAGCGAGGTGAAGGTCACGTGCTGCTCGGAAAGGGTGCGCAGCAGGTGCTCGGGATCGAAGCTCTTCCGGTCGTCGATGACGCAGGTCGCGCCCAGGTAGGTGAACGTGAACGAGAAGTAGAGCGAGTTCGCGTGGCACATCGGCATCACGAATAGCCCGGTGTCGTGGCCGCTGAAGCCGATGTCGAGCGCCGAGACGAGCGCGATCAACGCGCTGCCCGCGTGGTTGCGGATTGCGCCCTTCGGCCGTCCGGTCGTGCCCGACGTGTACATGAGCGCCCACGTGTCCTCGGGCGCGACCCGTGCGTCGGGCGCCGCCGGCGACGCGCGTGCGAGCAGTGCCTCGTAGGATTGCCAGCCTGCGGGCGCGCGCTCCGCACCGAAATGGATGAAGCCGCCCGCGACGATACCGAGCTCGGCGCGGATCGCCTCGACGCGGTCGATGAGCGTCTCCTCGACGATGAAGGCCCGTGCCTCGCAGTGTTGCGCGATGTACGCGATCTCCGGAGCGACGAGCCGGAAGTTGATCGGCACGGCGACGAAGCCGCCCGCGGCGAGCCCGACGTAGATCTCCATCCACTCGACGGCGTTGTGAGCGAGGATCGCGACGCGGTCACCTTTCGCGAGGCCGAGGCCCGCGAGCGCGTTCGCAAGCCGGTTCGCACGCTCGTGCCACTGCGCGAACGTGAGCGCGCGGCGCGAGTCGCGGGCGCCGGTCTTCGCGGGCTGCAGCCGTGCCTGCGCGGCGACGACGTCGGCGACGGTCAGGAGTGCGCTCATTGCGACCGCCTCCGCTACGCGTTACGACGAGCGCGCTCGGCGTCGTCCCACGCCGTGAGCGCCTGGTAGACGGGCACCCAGCCCAGTCCCTTGCCCGCGTCCGAGGACAGCGCGTCGCGCGTCACGACGACGTCGAGGAGCGCCGGCGCGTTCGCGAAGGCGTCGGCGAGCGCGCCGTCGAGCCGCGCGGGGTCGGTGACGCGCTCGCCGTGGAGGCCGAATGCGCGCGCCATCGCCGCGTAGTCGGACCACTGCAGCGTGGTGCCGACGACGCGGCCGCCGTAGTTCATTTCCTGATCGAGGCGCTCGATGTTCCACGCGGCGTTGTTGGCGACGATGAACACGGCTTTCGCGCCGTGCCGCTTGGCGGAGTCGATCTCCATCGCGTTGATGCCGAAGGCACCGTCGCCGGTGACGACGACCACCTGCCGATCGGGATGGAGGAGCGCGGCGGCGACGCCGTACGGGATGCCGACGCCGAGGCAGCCGAACGTGCCGGAGTCGAGGTAGGTCCGCGGCGGGAGACCCATCCGCGCGAAGCTCAGGATGTCGCCGCCGTCGGCGATCGTGATCGCGTCGGGCCGGAGCGCCTTCGCGAGCGCCGCGAAGATCCGGTTCGGATGCATGTGGCCGTCCTTGCCGGCGGGAACGCTCGCGAGCGATTCGGCGTAGCGCGCCGAGCGGCGCTCGTGCTCGCTTCGCAGCGACGCTGTCCACTGCGCGTCGAGGCGCGCCGGCTTGCTTTTGACCGCCTGCGAGAGCGCCGCGAGCGCAAGCGCGGGGTCGGCCATGAGCTCGACCTCGCCGCGGCGGTTCTCGCGCAGTTCCTCCCAGTTGTCGGCGATGCGGAGGAAGCGCGCCTTGCCGAACACTGCCGGCGAGCCGTAGGCCATCTGGTAGTCGAGCTTGCGGCCGACGACGACGACGAGATCGGCCTCCTGCATCGCGCGCCCGCGCATCGCGCCGACCATCGCCGGGTGACCGGCGGGCACGAGCCCGCGGCTCTCCTGCGTATCGAGATAGACGGCGCCCGTCCGGTCGAGGAAGGAGACGAGCTCGCGGGCCGCGCCCTGCGCGCCGCGCCCCGTCACGACGAGCGGCCGCGTCGCCTCGTCGATCATGCGCGCGGCTCGCGCGATTTCCGCGGGATCGGGCGGCAGGCGCCGCCGCGGCCGCGCGGTGAGGTACTCGTCGAGCACGATCGCGGGCGGAACGACTTCGCGCAGGACGTCGGTCGGGATCTCGACGTAGACGGGTCCGGGAACCGTTCCATCCCCGAGCGCGGCGGCGAGCGCCTTGTCGAGGTCGCGCAGTACGTTGTCGGCGACGCGCAGCGTGCGCGCGAGGCGCGTCACCGGTCGCATGATGTCGACGTGCGCGATGCCCTGCAGCGGCCCCAGGTCGTCCTGCGCGACCGGCGCGCAGCCGCCGATCAGGAGCACCGGGACCCGCTCGAGCTGGGCGTTGGCCATCGCCGTCACGCAATTCGTCACGCCGGGTCCCGCGGTGACGAGCGCCACGCCGAAGCCACGCCCGAGCGCCGCATGCGCGTGCGCCATGTGCACCGCCGCGCCCTCGTCGCGGACGTCGACGATCCGTACGCCGCGTCGCGCGAGGAAATCCCAGATCGGCTGGATGTGGCCGCCCTGCAGGCCGAACACGCGGTCGACGCCGTGGCCGGTCAGGAATTCGACGACCAGCTCGGCGACGGACTTGGCAGCGGACATCGGGGGCCTCCTCGGTTTCAGCCGGCCACGGCCGCGGCAGTCGAAGGTACACGTAATGGGCGACGACGAGCGCGCGGCAGAAGCCTGGCCTGGTCGGAGCCCGTCACGGTTGCGTCCTTTGGCGGGCCTCGTTGCTGCGCGTCGGGCGGTCGATGGTACGACCACGCGGGGACGCGACGCAACCGGCGTGCGGCCTGACCGTCAATCGTCAACGCGTTGCATCCGCGACGAATGCGCCGGTCGCATGCATTCTCCGTCGTCCCCGCGGCGGCGGGGACTCAGTGACGCGGGGCTGTCGCCCGTAGTGACGCAAGTCGCGCAATTCCCGCGTTGGCGGGAATGACGACTACTCCGGGACGCCGATGCCCGAGCCGCCCATCTCCTTCGGCAGATCCTTGAGCTTCGCGACGCCGTCCCGGATCGGCAGCACCGATTCCTGGTAGTGGACGTGGACGCCCGGCTTGAACGGCAGCGTCGGAATGACGGCCGCGTACACGTCGGTCAGACCCCAGCCCGGATGCTCGGTGAACAAGTGGCCGCCGCAGGTCTTGCACCACTTGCGATAGCTTTGCGGCGACTTGTTGTACGTGCCGATGTTGGATGCGCCTTGCGTGACCTTGACGGCGTCGGGCTTCCACAGCGTGAACGCGTTCACCGGTCCCGCGGACCAGTGCCGGCACGACTCGCAGTGGCAGTACCCCATCGCCGCGGGCTCGCCGGTGACGGTGAATTGAACGGTTCCACAGAAGCAGGAACCGTTGTACGTGCGGTCTTCGCTCATGTGCTCCTCCACGGATGCGCCGAAACGGGCCGCACGATGATAAACACTAATGCGGACCGGCGCGAGCCGGGCGCCCGGTCAGCCTGGTCCCGTAGCCAGCATGCGCTCGAAGGCGCTCGGCCGCGCGCGTGACCGCCACGCCGCGACGACGGCGTCGACATTGGCCTCGAGCGGTCGAGTCGAGTCGAGCTCGAGATCGTAGAGGCCGAACGTGTGGACGGTGGCGTGGTCATGTCGCGCCTCGCCCGGCCGGCGATCCCCGCGGCGCCGCTCGCGCGCCTCGAGCTCGGCGAGCGGGCATCGAAGGCCGACGTAGAACACGTCGAACGAGGCGAGCAGCGCGACCAGCCGGGACATCCACGCCTGAGTTTCGACGACGTGCTCGACGACGAGATTGTTCCCGGCCGCGGCGAGCGCCGGCAGGCAACGATGGAACCCTTCGAAGAACGCCTCGCGAAGGTCGGCCCACGCGAAGTCGCCGCGGTCGATGCGCTCCATCGGCAGCACGCCCGTGTTCCGGAAGTGATCGATCGAGTAGTGCCAGAACGGCTCGTCGAGCGTGGCCTGGAGGGCGCGGCACAGCGTGGATTTCCCCGAGCTCGACGCGCCGTTGATCAGGAGGATCTTGCCGGCCGAAGGGGCGCCCATCCGCGAGCCTCGATCAGGACGGCGAGCGCGTTCCGGCGCCGCGGGCGTCATCGGCATAGAAGACGTCGAGCGTGGGGAACCGGGCCGTCGCCTGCACGCAGTCCCAGAGATAGATCGCGAAGCCCGGGTCGCCCGTCCACAGCGAGTAGCGCAGCTGTCCGTGCCGTGCCGCGTCGCCGTGCATCTGCTCGATCCCGTGCATGGCGAATGAACGAGCGCGATCGAGCCATCGGCGGTCGCGCGTGCGGCCGTAGAGCTTCAGGAACGCGTACCCGTTGCCGCCCGTGCCGTGGCAGAGGTTGCAGCCCTTGGTCATGGGGCCGGCCGCCCAGATCGCCTCGCCGGCCTCGAGCAGCAGGTCGCCGATCGCGTCTCCCGGAAAGTCGGCCAGGCCCACGACGAATCCGGGCGCGCCGTGGCAGATCTGCATCAGCGTTTTCTCGCGCCAGCCGTCCGGAAGGGACAACAGTCCCGGCCAGTTGGCCTGGCCATGGACCCGCACGGCGGTGCGATCGACCGTCCCGGCGATGCGGTGCTCCCACGCTGCCCACGCCTCCGGATCGAGCAGTCGCCGGCCGCGGATCAGCGGCGACGCGGTGCCGACGAAGCCGTGGACCGCGCCCAGATAGGTCGTCTTCCAACCGGCAAACGTCTGGGTCCAGTAGGCGCATTCGTGTTCGGCCGACCACTCGAGCTGCGACCAGAGCCTGGACGCGGTGCGGCGAAAGAGGTCGGCCCACTTTGCCTCGCGCGTATGCTCGTGCAGGAACAGGGCCGCGAGCATCGTGCCCGGCGAGCCCCACATGAGCTCGCGCGCCGGATGCTCGAGATTGCCGGAGATCAGCGCCTGCAGCTCCCGCTCGAGGTCCGCCGATGGATTCTCGCCGTATGCGAGCATCCGGATCGGCGTGTCGCCTGCGAGGAACGAGGCCCGTTCCCGTCCTGCCGATGGGCCGAGCCAGGCGCGATTGCGCGCGAGCAGCAGGTCGAGCTCGTTCAGGTAGCTGCGGGAGAGGCGGGCCGCACCGACCGACTGCAGGTAATGGAGCGCCCAAAATACTCCGCATGCGCCGCAGTAGAGGTCGGTGGCGAACGTCTCGGGACCTGTTCCCCCTCCCGCATCGCGCGGATGCGGCGGCCAGTAGCGCTCTCGCGTGTACCGCCGCTCGCAGTCGTCGACGATGAACTCGATCGTGGCGCGGGCCCGTTCCTCGTCCCACGCGACCGGCCGCAGCCGCTCGTGCCGCGACGCCTCGAAGAGGGTCACGGCATCTGGCATCGCGGGCTGATGGCGACGCGCACCGGTCCGCTACGTGCGCGCCGCCGGCTGCCGCGGACGGGAACGGTCAGGTGATCGAGCTCTGCGCTCATCGAGCTTCCGGCGAATCGGCCGGTGTCAGGCCGTAGCGAGCGCGGAGCCGCCGCGTCTGGAAAACGAGCGCCGCGCCCGCGGTAAGAAGACCAACGGCGCCGAGGATCACCGCTGCTCGCAGATAAGGCTCGCCCATTCCGATTCTCGCCCGCACCAGCATGATGGTCGCGAGCAACCACTCGAGCGATCCGAGAAGCAGGGCCGCCTGGATCACTCGCGCGGCCCAGGGCCGTCGGACGAAGAGCAGCAAGATGATCAGGACGCACGCCGTCGCGACCACGATGTTCTGGGCACGCAGGAAATGGGCTGCCAGCAGCAGGAACGCAACCGCCGGCGCGGTGAGGTACAGAAGGGTCACGACGAAGCGGATCGACGTTCAGGAGCGAGGCGACGCACCGGTGCCGGGATTCGACCCCGAGCGCGACGGCGATCGCTGCGCGGCAAGGTAGGCTGCGCCTTCCGGCGACACGGAAACGACCGCGCCGACACCGTCGAGGCGGCCATGCGCGAGATAGCCGCGCGCGTTCGCCTCCTCCCACACCGGCAGCCGCGGGCACGACGTACGCCATGCCTCGATGACCTCCGCGTAGGGCCTCGGCCGCGGGCCGACCCATTCGAGCAAGTCCAGAATCAGCGCGGCAACGGGATCGGATTCCGGCATCACGGCTCCCCTGGTGGAACGGCGCGCACCCTCCTCAATAGGTCGTGGCGATCACCCGGCCGTCGCAGCTCACCGCGCAGCGCGTTTCCCAGGCGCAGCAATCCCAGCCCGTGGGCGCGCAGAACCGTGTGCACACTTCGATGCAGTTGATTTCGCACCGGGTCCATGGGATGTGCCACCGGCCCACGAGCGCCGGGGTCACGCTTCCTCGAGGATCGTCGCCGCGGATCGCCGCAGCGGCTCGGTAGCGTCCCAACGTCCGGGAAAGCGAGGCATCGGCGGTGAATCGCGGCAGGTTCATTTGCACGCCTCCTGGCAGTCGAGATCGGTCGGATATGGTACGGCCACCTCCACTTTGGGGCCATAGGGCGCCGCGGCCCGATCGCAAGGCAAGGCGCCGACGTGCGCGTACCCATTCCCGGCGAAGGCCGTAAGCGTCGGTTCAGCGCGACGCACGAACGGCGTTCTGCCGGGATTTGCTCAACGAGGCCGACGCCTTTTGGTAAGACCACGTGACGAGCTCCCTGAGATAGCCCGCGGGAAAGCTCGAAACGTCGACGATCGTGATCCAGCCGAAGCGCCCGCGGTATCGCGCAGGCTTCACCCCCGGAACGTCGGTCAGCTCCACGAAGCGATCGGGCGTCACACGGGTGCTGAATCGCCACCGCTCCGGCTCGCTGGTCTTGAAATACGCGAACTTCCTGCCGCCCACGGAGTACACGAGAAAGTTGTACGGTTCCTTGTACAGGGTCTCGGTCGCGTCGGGAAACCGGCGGCAGAAATCCTGCAATTGAGCTACGTTCATCGATGTGTGGAGTGCGGGGGGCTCGCCCTGGCACGGTATTGATGCACGACCGCGTGTCCGCGGCCGCGGGCGATCAGCCAGCGGACCACCGGAAACGCGACCACGCCGGCGATGATAGCCTGACCCGTGGAGAGGCTTGCTACTCGGACGGAGGCGAATCGCGGAGTCGCCGCTGGAACCACGCCACATCGTGCCATCTACCGAACTTGCGGCCCACGGCTTCGAAGACCCCGACGGGGGCGAAACCCACGCTGCGATGGAGGGCGACGCTCGCGTCGTTGGGCAGCGTCACACCGGCATAGGCATTGCAGTAACCCTTTTGGGCGAGGTCGGCGAACAGCGTCGAGTACAGCAAGCGACCGGTCCCTTCGCGGTGATGGGTCGGCGCGACGTACGCCGAGACTTCGACGGACCAACGGTAGGCGGCGCGCTCGCGATGCGTGGACCCATAGGCGTAGCCGATGCACGTCCCATCCTTCTCGGCGACGAGCCACTGCCATCCCGCCAGAGCCTTGCGAATGCGCGCCGAGAACTCCTCAACGGCAGGCGCAACCGTTTCGAACGAGATCGCGCTCGCCTCGACGAACGGACGATAGATGGCGAGGAGAGCCGCGGCGTCGGTCTCCGTGGCGGGACGAATCCGGACCGAATGAGTCATGGTGGACTTTTCCCTCCGTAGTGCGGCTTGGGTCGATGTCAGCGCCGCCCGAACGCGAGCCTCAGACCCAAGGCGGCGGGGATGGCCCCCGACGAGCGAAACATCCACGTGATTGGGGCCCCGCCTCACGAAGCGGAAGATCGCTTGAGGAAGTCCAGGGTTCGATTCCAGGCCAGGCTCGCTCCTGCGCGATTGTAGGCCCGCGGGCGGTCCGGCTCGAAGAACCAGTGCCCCGTGCCCGGATTCAGCCAGCCGCGTACAGACGGCTTTCACCGTGTCGTTCAGGCCCCACCAGGCGTGAAGCACCAGCACGCCGTCGCCCTTCCCGGTCGGCGGAAGCGCAAGAAAGCCGTCAGCCTGGTGATCGTTCACGATATATCCGGCGGGTGAAGAGCCCCGCGACTCCGCCTCCGTGCCCAACCGCCTTGCGCAAAGCGGCCGGTGGCGCGTGAATATTCCTGTCGTCCCCCACGAATGTTCGGCTGACGCGTCGGCGTGGCGCGAGCAGTCTTCCAATCACCGCACGTGCAGTGCGTGCGGCGGCCCGGAGCAATTTCCGGGTCAACTGGACTGGAGGTACGGACATGAACGCGAAACTGCTCATACCGTTGATCGCAGCAACGCTCTTTTCGCTGCCGGCTCACGCGCTCGACTGCTCCGGGGGCGCCAACGGCGGCATGGACGCCACCGGGAACCAATGCAACGACCCCGTGGCGACGGCGACGCCCGCTTCCTTCGAGAGTGTCGCCACGCTTCCGCCGGCCGGCGCCTCGAAGGCCGGAGCGAAGCAGGCGTCGAACCGCGGCGGAGGCGCATCGCTCAAGCGCACCGTCGCGACGCAGCCCGCCTCCGCGCGTGCGAAGAGCAGGCACAGCTGAGCCGATTGCGATAGAGCCTCATGGCGAGTCGCGCCCGCTGCCCGGGCGCGGCTCGCGCGCAGCATGCAGTTGCATCGAATGACGCATGGCAAACCCTTGTCAGGTCCTCGGTTACGGTCCCCGAGAGCTGGTCGCAGCTGCACGATGCGACGAATGACGACTGCACAGAATTCAAACGTCGTAGAGGCTCGAAACCATCCTGCTGCGTCGGTCGTGGAGGAGCCGGCGAGTTGCGCTAGACACCCTCGAGAGTGAACAACATGTCGAGGTCGCTGGTGCACGCCTTCCGCAGAGCGATCAGCGGCTGGTATTCGGGCGAGTGATACCAGCGGTTGAGGGCCTCCATGTCCGGAAACTCGATGATCACCATTCGCTCCGGCTTCCAGTGGCCGCCTTCGGGCAGCTTGTGGCTGCCGCCCTTGGTCAGATAGCGTCCACCGTGCTTCGCGATCATCGGCGCAGCCCGGGTTCGATACTCCTCGAACTTGGTCGCATCGGTGATGATGTGCTCTGCGATCAGATAGGCTGGCATTGACCGTTTCCTCCAAAAACCCTTGGTCGTGGGCGAAAGCGTCCGCTCCGCAGGCTGCTCCGTCGCGGAGGGCTATTATTATCTTCCCCGATCCCGAATGGGTCGGGTAGATCCGACCGTCCGCCAGGAACAACGCCATGCGCCTCGATGCCCGCGGCCTTCCTCTCTCGACCGCCAGTGACAAGGCTGCGGCCGCCTTCGATCATCTCGTCACCGGTTACCTCACGTTTCGATTCGATACGCCCGACCGTCTCGCCGCGGTGCTGGAAGCGGATCCCGATTTCGCGCTGGCGCATTGCATGAAGGGCTATTTCGGGATGCTCGCGTTCAAGCAGGCGGTCGTTCCGGTCGCCGTCCAGGCGGCGCGCGCCGCGCAGTCGCTCGCGGCCGGCGCCACCGCGCGCGAGCGCAGTCACGTCGCGGCCCTCACCGCGTGGGCCGAGGGCGACCTGGATGGAGCCGTCGCGATGTGGGAATCGATCCTGCGCGCGCATCCGCACGATGTCGTTGCGTTCCGTCTCGCCCATTTCGTCAATTTCTGGCTCGGCCGCCCGCACGACATGGTCGACTCGGTCGAGCGCGTGCTGCCGTCGTGGTCGGAGGACATGGCAGGCTATACGTCGATACTCGCCTGTCGCTCCTTCGCCCACGAGGAGGCCGGCAACTATTACGCGGCAGAGCCCTATGGGCGCCGCGCCATCGAGCTCGACCCCGGCGATCTCTGGGCCGCGCACGCCGTCGCCCACGTCCTTGAATCACAGGGTCGGCGCAGCGAAGGCATAGCGTGGATCACCACACTCGCGCCCCACTGGGAGGGCGCCCACAACCTGCAGCATCATCTCTGGTGGCACTGCGCCCTGTTCAAGCTGGAGCATGGCGACCATGCCGCGGTGCTAGAACTCTACGACACCCGCTTCCGCGATCTCGCCGGTCCGCTCACGGTCGCTTCGCCGGATGTCTACATCGACGTGCAGAACTCGGCGTCCATCCTCTTTCGCCTCGAGCGCCTCGGCGTCGACGTCGGCAACCGCTGGGAGGAACTGGCCGACAAGGCCGAGGCGCGGATCGGCGACTGCCTCTCGGCCTTCACTCTGCCGCACTGGCTGATGGCGTTGACCGCCACCGGCCGTACCGCCGCCGCGGAGCGGATGATCGAGGCGATGCGCGCCTTCGCCACTGGCCGCGGCACCGTTCCCCCCCTTGTCCGCGACTACGTGCTGCCGATCGCCGAGGCCCAGCTCGCCCACGCTGCCGGACGCCACGCCGAGGCCGTCGCGCTGATGCGTCCCGCCATCGGCGGCATGTACCAACTCGGCGGCAGCCACACCCAGCAGGACGTGCTCGAGCAGCTCTTCGTGGACGCCGCCCTCAGGGCCGGCAGCACCGCAGATATCCGCCTGGCGGTCGAGCGTGTCGCCGGGCGCCGGACGATTCCACCGGAGCGTTTCGTCGGCTGGCGCGAAGCGGCGAGCCGGGTGGCGGCGGGGGCGGTGTAGGGGGCGCCGGTGCGTCCAGGCGAGTGAAGGGTCACGCGTCGATTTCGTCACGCGTCAGCGAGTAGTCGATCCGGTAGACGGCGTGCTGAACGTCCACGGCGCCGTGCTCGGCCAGACGAAGGGCGTCAAGCTCGGCCCCCGAAAGTCGAGCAACGGAGTCCTGGCTGTATCCGGTGACAAGAATCGCCCAATCGATGCCGGCGTCAGCGCCGCGAATGCGTTGCTCGTTGGTCATCGTCGGGGCCAGCGCGCCTTCGAGCAAGTGAACGCCTCCGATACCTGAACTCGACGGAAGCTGCGGCAGCGCCTCCTGCACGAGCCACGAGCGCAACAGCGTCTCGGCCTTCGCTCGCGGCCTGAAGCGGATCAGCAGCCCGGCGTGGCCGACGCCGAATCCAAAGCTGCCGGCCACCGAGCAGAAGCCCCGGCTCATACCCCGGTAGCGGGCCATGATCTTGGTCGTCCAGGGTGTCGGATCGTTCAGCCGCTGGAGATATGCGTCGGAAGCCAGCGTGGCCAGCTGGGCAACCTCGTACATCACGAAATACCGCGGTTGCCCTCGCAGCGCGACCCACCTCGTTCCGCGGAGGAAGCCCGGAATGGCCAGCCGTTCCGGCAGGTGTTCATGCGTGTGCCAGTCGTCGTGCTCGGCGATGAAGTCCGGAGCCACATCGAACGACAGGAGCATCGCGGCCCGTCCGAGAAGGGGCATGCGGGCTACCCAGGGGCTATTCGGGAAGCGAATCGGCGGCCCGCGCTTGCCGCCAAACTTGTTCGCGGCCCAACGCACTTCGACCGCACGAGCTTCGCCTTTGTCGGCACGGGACGTTCACTCGCCACAGGCGAGTCCCCCCTTCGGCTCGATCAGCCGCGGGCGCGGGACGCGTTCAGCGTCACGGCCGCGCGAATAAGCGCCTTCAGTGCCTCCTCGTCAATCTTCTCTCCCTCGTGGAAGTCGACGGCACGCCTCGTGTTGCCATCGAGGCTGGAGTTGAAGAGGCCCGACGGGTCCTCGAGGGCGGCCCCCCTGGCAAACGTCATCTTCACGACCTTCTTGTATGTCTCGCCGGTGCAGATCAATCCGTCGTGCGACCACACCGGAACCTCCCACTTCCACTCCTCGACCACCTCGGGGTCGGCTTGCTTGATCAATGTGCGGAGCTGGGAGAGCATCGTGCCGCGCCAGTCGCCCAGCTCCTTGATCCTCTCGTCGATCATCCGAGATGCAGACTTGCCGCTCTGCGATCCGCTCTTCCTCATGACGTTCCTTCCTTCCGTTCCTTTCGTGTCTTGCGGGCCACGTTAGGCTTCGCACGGCGTAGCGATCGCGTCTGGCAAATATTGTCTCATCGGCTCAGTGCGAGCGCCTTCACGACTTCCGGCCCCGATTTGAGTCCAATGCCCCGTCCATTGCCCCGTCTATTTGGAACGTGGGCACATCCATTCCGAACCTGGAGAGGTTCTTCGCCCATTTGAACGCCCGGGACGGCGGGTGCGGTTGAAGCCGGGCTAAGCCTCGCCGTCCGGTTATGCGCCATGTCAGGCCGCGGAGAGCGCACTGAGCGTGACGTAATAGCCGTCCGGATCTCGGACTGAGAACTCTGTAGTTCCAGTGTTCGGGTTCACGTGGGGTTCCTCCTCGAGCCGCGCGACGAGAGTGCGCGCCCTTGACAGCGCCATGTCGAAATCATCGACACGGAAGAACAAGAGGAGGCCATTGCCCGGTTGCGCGCGATCGGGGCTCATCAAGGTGGGATGCTCGTGGGCACCCCACTCGTGAAGGCAGAGCAAGACCGTTCCATCCGAGTCGAGGATTTGACCGAAGTCGTCATGGGCGGGAGCGGTCTCCGGCAGGCCAAATAGCGATTGGTACCACTTGAAGCTGCCAGGCACATCGGCAACGCCAATGATCGTCCACGTGCGCCTCATGGGGTCACCTCCTGTGGCCTGACGAACCACGCTACCGGCCGCGAGCGGAGCGCGCCTGAGAGGCGCCGCCCAATGCCGCACACGCGACCACAGCCAACTCGCGATCATGCCGGCCCAAGACCCGCCCGTGCGGTCCGAGTGAGCGAGATTTCAGGCGTTGGCCACCTATCTGCCGCCCTGAGAATCGAGGATGACATTGGCGTGCCTGAGAAAGAGACGCCATGCGTCGCCTTCCCGGCGCCACACATTCGTGTAGCGGCGCCGAACCGGGGGCGAATGTGAAGCGTTAATGACCGTTTCGGAGCCCATCACGGTCAAGATATCGCCATCCCGCTTCGCGACCTCGATGTCAGTCTCGTAGGAAAGATGCGCTATCACGCCACTCCCCAGCAACTCGAGAACGCGCCGCTTGTCATGAACGCGGTTGATCGGTGATTTGACAAGCAGGTCGTCCGACCAAAGCTGGTTGAGCCGCTCGATGTCGCGGCCAACGAACGCGCGGCAATTCTCCTTTTCCAGGGCGATCGCCTCTGCCTGCCAGTCAGGCTGCGGCCGATTCGTTGAGGCGGTGTGTGTCACAGCAACTCCTTTGGTATCGGATGAGATGGCGGGTTTTGAATGCGGAGGACTCATAACGAAGCTCGCCCGCTGCCCCGGTTCTCTCGCGATCGTAGTAGTCCACCGTGTTCTCGGCGCGGAACATCTTCCGGAGACTTCTCTCGCCGCGCTGTCCAGCAGCGACCAGAATCTCTTGGGAGTCCGGATACTCACAGGTCTCGACATCAACAAGTGTTGACAGCGCCAGGTAGCGCATCGTTGTCGTGCCAGTGTTGATGATTTGGTGCGCGACGTCAGGACCGCCCGGCAGGCACGCGATTACGTCATGCTTGCGAATCGGGAAGCGCTCGTCACCAAACCGCAGCTCGCCTTCGCCCTGGAGGATCAAGAACATTTCCTCCTCGCCATGATGGCAATGGAAGGGGCGGCGGCAGAACCGTCAAGTTGCAGCCTAGCTTCTTGGCCCCGATGTGACCGCTGACTTGTCCGCGGCTAGAAGTGTAGAGCCCGTTCTCCTCTACGTCGTCAAACTCGACCTCATCGAGATTCATGACGGGCTTCACCACGTGGTCCTCCAGTGACTTGGTTACACAGCGTTCAGACTAAGTCAGGAAGTTGTACAACAGATTTACCCGACGCGCGCGCCTTGTCACCGCCGCTGTGTCGACTAACGTCTCGGTCCAGCCGCCCGTGCAGAACGGGTCTGCCGCAACTGATAGTTAGCAGTCTGCGTACGATCACTTCGTGGCCGCACCGACAAGGCACTCACCCGGCACCTCGAACCCGCCAGACGATTCGAAACTACGCATTGAGCCTTCTACTTCGTTCCACACGGACTCGCGTTCTTGGGGGGGCAGGTGAGCCATCATGGCATTGAAGGCCCCGAAGGCCTCTCGGGCGAGCCGCACGTACTCGGCAGCACTGGGCATTCCGTGGGGCACCGGCACGGCACGGACCTCGGGGTTGGCAAATCCGGCTTGACGGAAGACGCCTTCGAGCACCCCGGGACCGCCAAGGCTGAACGGTCCGGGTTGCCCCGGAACGGGTGGCGGGAGTTGCGCGCGCCGGCGGATGATGGAAGCTGGCATAGCACCCCAACTGTTTCGATCGGGCGTGGAAAAGACAACGACGGCGACCCGACCGCCCGTTCCCAGAACCCGACGCCACTCGCGCAGCGCCGTCACCGGGTGCGGCATATACATCAGGCCAAGCCGACACAGCACCGCATCAAAGGAAGCGTCAGGAAGATCTAATTTCTCGCCGTCCATGGCGCGAGTCTCAATCTGTTTGAGTCCCCGTTCACGCGCGACCTGGAGCGCAAGCTCGACGATCCCTTCCGCGATGTCGGTCGCCAGCACGTAACCGCTGGGGCCCACTCGTTCGGCGGCACTGACAGCCGGTTCACCTGCGCCGGCGGCGATGTCCAGGATGCGCTGACCTGGCTGAATCCGGGCCAGGTCGAGCATCTGGCGGTTAACTTCGCCATACCAACGATCCAGAGTGGGATTCCAGCGTCGCCATGCTGCGCCGTCCTTGTTCCACTGCTCTCGCTGCGCGTTCTTGTACTTCGCTGCATCGAATGAGGGTTGCTGATCGGCCACGCAAGTCCTCCTCTCGGTTAGACCTTGATGTTGCTTCGCGGTGTGGGACCCAGACTGCTAACGTACCAGTTAGCCGGCCGCCCGCTTGCGGGACGTTCGGTTGACGGCACGGCAACGAGGCGTTAGCGAAGGTGAGGAAATATTCGGCGACGCCACCGTCGCTAAAGTTTTTCGGCTCGCGTACCGTATCGCCCGCGCAACCGAAAATAAAGCGATTTTGCATCAAGAAATCGCTTGCGCGCCACTGTCGGAGATGAAGGGTAATCTTGCACCGGCTCGCGGCGAGATGGCAGGTCGTACTCAGTTCCCTCGCGCGCCACGATTCGAACTTCGTCGCCAACCTTCGAAGACAGCCGCTTGCCCCAATTCAGCGCTTCGGAAACTCCTGATACTGCGGCAAGCTATCCGTGATGTCATACCACGGCGCTTTTGAGCCTACAAACTCGTGGCAAGCGGCCCGTACCCCCGGGTCATCATCCAGCGAGCCCATGGCTAGCCCATAGTTGTCTGGCTCAGGGTCCCAGGAGTTCACCATCGGTGAACCGCATATCCGGCAGAACCTCCTTATCGTGTCCGCGGACGAGCGGTAACTCGTCAACAAATCCTCGCCTCGAACAAAACGAAAGGACGACTTTGGAACCGCGAGCCTTGCCCGGAAAGCCGCGCCGTGAGACTTGCGGCACATTGAGCAATGACAGTACAAGGCTACCCCGACAGGGCCAGCGATCTCGTATCGAATCCCTCCACACAGGCATCCGCCTCTTAGCATAGTTCCCTCTTAGCGCTCGACTCGCCGTCTTGCCGCGCAACGAACGAAAGTAACCGGCGCCCCGCTGCGCAGGCGAAGCCGGGCATGCGGGTCATCCGTGTTGACCGCCGGGTTAGCCGGCCGGAGCGCTCGCTAACTGGTATTGCGGCCACCGGGCAACGTGCCCAGCGACCGCATGCCATTGATCTGATCCCAGATGAACGCCCGGTTACCCGTTGGTGTATCGGCGCAGCCAACCAAGACGTCGTGATTGTTAATGCTGTATGCAATGCTGAGCGTTCCTCGGCCAGCAGTCCGAAATCGCGCATTCCGTGGATGGCATCCCATATGAATGCTCGCCCGGTCAGATTATCGCTATTTCCCACTGCATGCTGAGCGAGATTGTCCCCGCGCGCGATGCTGAACACGTCACCGGGCAGCATTCCAAGCTTCACAACCTTGAAATGCTGAGGCGGCGCAGCGGCAATGGCATGCGTCACCAAAAATCATGAAGCCAAGGACTGTGACAATCTGGCGAGGTTTCATGGGCAGACGATGCCTCATACGAACGAAAGGCCTAACGGAACCAAGTTACGGTCCGGTTGAACGCGTGGCTAGGCCGCACCTGCGACCTCTTAGCGGACAACGCAGCCAGAGTGCGAACTCAATAGCTGGCAGGCCTGCGCGATCATTTTCTCGACGATCTGCGCAGCAGGGGGGGCGTCTTGAATTATTCCGGAGACCTCTCCCATAAGTACGCCGGAGCTGTCGGCGTCACCTGCCTTGAATGCACTCCAGAAGCGCTCATGCTCGACATCGATTGCTTTCTCCAGCTCGCGTTCGCGCCCATGCCACCTGGCAACAAAGCCGTTCTTCAGAACGCGAACGACGAACTCCGGATTGGGCCAGTACCGCTTGCGGACAACGTCGACCGAGTTCGACTTTACCGTGGAGTCACCGTCGGCACGGATGATCGCTTGGCGAAATCCTTCCGGCGCTTCCGATTCCTTGCTCGCGATGAAGCGCGTTCCGACCAGAACGCCGTCTGCGCCAAGCATGAGCGCCGCAGCAAGTCCGCGACCGTCACCTACGCCGCCGGCCGCGACCAGAACGGTACCGGGCGAATACCTCGCCAGATAGTCGGCCGCTTCGGGTACGAGCGTGAACAGACCTCGGTAGCCGCTGTGTCCGCCAGCTTCGCAACCTTCGGCGACGACGACGTCGGCGCCGGCATCGACGGCTTCGCGTAGGTACTTCATACTTTGCACCTGACAAATCAACGGCACGCCTCGCGCCTTTATGCGCGAGGCGTGCGGTTCGACCTCCCCGAAGGAGAGCATCAGCGCCGCCGGCTGCTTGGCTAGAACCTGCTCGAGCAGGTTCGGATCTCTTGCCAGCGACCAGGTGATGAACCCGCAGCCGACCCGTGCCTTTCCCGCCGCCGCGAACTGCAGTTGGAGCCACTCGGCGTCGCCATAGCCGCCGCCGATGATCCCGAGCGCGCCTGCATCGGACACTGCAGCTGCCAGCTTACCGCCCGCAATGACGCCCATGGGCGCCAGAAGAATTGGATGCTGGATGCCGAGCTTCTCAGTTAGCCTTGTCTGCAGTCGCATTGCGCTGTAGAGCCTCCATATGGGTGTTATGGGGGCGCCTCCAAGGCGCCCCCGGCGCCGGACACTCAACCGGGTCAGTGCTGCCTAACGCAGTGAGCTAACGGGCGGACCGTTGCGCGGGCGAAGCCGCGTCGGCGGGGCGTCCGTGTTCACCGAGCGGTTAGGCCGCCCGCCGCGAAGCTCTTGAAATGGCGAGTCCATATATCGAGAGTGTCACAAACGCCAGAATTCCCGGAGCATACCCACCCGCATCATCGATTCCTCCGAGGAACATCCACGCCAGCGAATACGTCAAGGCAAGCACGGAAACAGTTCGAATAAGGAGGGAACCAACGCGTGTGCCCCGTGCGAATGTGAGACCGGCCACAATCGCCAGGGCAGCGAACCCTAATTCAAAAAGCCACGAAAGGACAACAGAAGTCTCGTGTCCTTCGGTCACAAGCCCCCAGACTCCCCACGTCGCAAGAACAACGCCCGCTGCGATCCACAAAGCGCTGACGACACGAACGTGGCGATTCATCGCTTGGCGGCCTAACGAACGAAGGTAACCGGCGACCCGCGGCGCGGGCGAAGCCGCGCACGCGGCGCGTCCGTGTTGACCGAGCGGTTAGCCGGCGCGGAGATGTTATCCATCGCAAAAGTAGCTCAGACGTAGCCGGGTCGGGGTTTGGGGAAGCGCAACAACGATGGGTTGGCGCTTAATCGCTGGGCGAAACACAAAACAGGTTGAGTATGTTCCGGCGCTGGCCTCCACCCATGCGCCGACCTGATAGATGTGAAGAGGAATTGGATCGATAACCTCGATGGCGCGAATAAGATACAGAGACTCGCCCGCGGGAACGTTTGGAACGCGCCCAATCAGCGGCGCAGCGCGATCCGGCGAAACGGAAACAATTGGTTGAGACTTGAGTAATTGTGCGGCGACGTCGACTTGCGACGCGGACACATACCAAAATGAGCGGATCTCCCTCGCCAGTCGTGGGTCGAAGAAGTGGTTGCCGGATGGGTTCGACTCATCAAGCCACGCATCGCTGCTACAGGCGGCGATGGTACCTCCAGCAAGGAGGACGACCAGGAAACCGCGAGTATTTGTCGGGTGCACCGGTTGCTCGACCGCGTTAAGCCGGCTAACGAACCAAGGTAACCGGCCGCGAGCGGACGACACGCACGCGCCGCCCGCGAGCGGTCCGGTTGAGCGAGTGGTTACGCGCCACCGAGCGCTACCTCACTCATTAGCGCCAGTTGGTTGCCATCGGGATCGTTGAACTCCGCCAACCAAAGTTCCGATTTCGGCGTTCGATTCACCGCATGAGGTTCGGCTAGGAAGCGGACGCCGAGTTCTCGGAGCGACGAAAAGGCAGCATGAATGTCCGGGACTTGAAAGTAAATGGCGGAGCCCCCTATGCGCCTTTTGACCCGGCGGGACCACACCCACCAGAAGTCGCACGGCGCCACAAGTGAAGAACGCCATTTGCGGCGGGGCGGCGAAGAGAAAGGGCAAACGGAGGACATCTCGATAGAAGGCGACACCTTTCTCGAAGTCGTCGACCGGGATTAGGAGCTGTCCGATTTTCGCATTGGCGAGACTCATTGCGATGTCCAATTGTCGGCGGCGACTGAGGTGGCGCCTAACGGACTAAGGTAACCGGCGGCCCGCGGCGGGCGCGAAGCGCTGCCGACGGGGCGTCCGTGTTGACCGCCAGGTTAGGCCTCAGCAATTGCAGCAATGGAGACCTTCAGGCCTGGGATCCGGGCGGGCAGCTTTGCGCCTTGGCGAGCCGGTGGATTGGAAGGAAACCACTTGACCCATTCCTCATTCATTCCTGCGAAGTCATCCTCGTCCGCCATTACAACGGTGACGCTGACGATCTTGTCCAGGGAACTGCCTGCTTCTTCAAGAATAGCCCGGATGTTGGTTAGGCACTGATGCGTTTGTTCTTGAATGGTCGTGCCCTTTAACGCCCCAGTGGCTGGATCTGTAGGCGCAGTACCAGAAACAAATACTAAGCCTGCGGCCTTCACCGCCTGGCTGTATGTGGGCGGCGGCTTTGCCGCCCTTGCAGTGAAGATGATCTGACGAGACATTATCTGGATCCTTGCGTTCGAGTGTACGGAAGCTGGGTCTCTGAGGCCTAACGAACGAAGGTAACCGGCGACCCGCCGCGCGGGCGAAGCCCTGCACGCGGGGCGTCCGCGTTGACCGCCGGGTTAGGCCTCATGCGGGTGAAGAACATGACGTTCATGCCGATTCATGCAGCCATGGCCCAGGTTCATTCGCGCAGCCGAGTTGTGGATGCGCAGCATAATCCAGCAAGACGCGCCAACCGTCGCGGATAACGCGGCGGGTACCGGCGTCCACAGGCGTCGTGCTCGCCCAACTAAGTGAACCGAAACTGAATTCGACCCGGATGCCGTTGGAAAGAACGACGTGACGTGACCAGACGCAACCATAGTCGGCATCACGCGAGGCTGCGACGCCAAGGGCAACGGAAGACCACGGGATCTCATGCAACCATGCATCAGTGACGCGAAAACTAGCCGGGTCAGCAGCGAGGACCAACAGATCGACGTCGGAATCCTCGCGAGCGGTACCTCTAGCCTGTGACCCAACGAGAGCGAGGCCCAGAATATCGGCACGCGACTCGGCCCATCGCGTGACGATGAGAAGCGGAGCGAGCGACGCTGGCATTGTCTTGATGCCGCCTAACGAACCAAGGTAACCGGCGATCCGGGGCGCGCGCGAAGCGCCGCGTGCGGGGCGTCCGTGTTGACCGAGAGGTTAGGCGTCATCGCTCCGGTGCGACTCGTGGTGGAGATCCACTTCAAGATTGCGGGTCGAACTGGAAGACGCGCAGCTCTTGGTTGCACCGACACGCCTTCGCGATGCGCGCGGCCCACGCGACGGCCTCCTCGCGCGAGGGAAGTTCAAGCACGGTAAAGCCGCCGTTGAGCGGCGGGGCCCACGGATATCCGCCTTCGGCGACCGCGCCGTCCGCCGAGACAAGCGCAGGCGGAACGTCTTCGTCGATGCCGCCGCCGAAGACGTAGACGCCGGCGGCCTTCGCCTCGTCGATCACAGCGTGCGAGTCACGGCCTACAGTCTCCCACTCGTCGTTGGGCACGACCATCGCCGCGCTTGGAAGGAGATCAGGTATTTGGCCATGGTGCTCTCAGGAAACGCGGTCGTGGGTCTCGGCGGAAGGTTCCATGGCGCCTAACGAACGAAGGTAACCGGCGACCCGCCGCGCGGGCGAAGCCGCGCACGCGGGGCGTCCGTGTTGACCGCAAGGTTAGGCGGCAGGAGGCTCGGATTGCGTTTCCAGACTGAATAGGTGAGCGCGGACGCAAAGGCCACCCAGCCCAGGTAGGGGAAAAGTAGAACCCCAGCGAGCGGACGCACGCGCCAGAAGGCGATGACCGTACAGAGAATCAATAGCCACAGTATGAGGATTTCACCGAACGCGAGCGCACCCAGATGCCAAACGAAGAACAGCCAAGTCCAAAGAGCGTTCGCGCCCAATTGGACTAGAAACAGGGACAGGTTGGCCGACGCTTTGCGAAAGCCACGTTCTCGCCAAACTAGCCAGGCTCCGATGCCCATGAGAAGGTAGACGCAAGCTCCAGACTGGAGCGAAAAGCCATGCCGGTGGCGCCCATGCCGGGCGCAGCCAGCCTCGATAGAGCCTTCGGCATCGGCAGACGCTAGACCCCCAAGTGCAGCGGCCGCAAAACTAATAGTGAGCCACGCGACGAGACCGAGAATTTGCTTTGGCATCGGGCTGAAGCAACTGTTGGCATTCGATGCGCCTAACGAACGAAGGTAACCGGCGACCCGCTGCGCGGGCGAAGCCGCGCACGCGGGGCGTCCGCGTTGACCGAGCGGTTAGGGCTCCCCGGCTTTGCGTAAGGCAGCACCCCAGCCCCCAGAAATGACAAACCGCGGAAACGTGACCCACTGCTCAAGGAAAAGGCGAGAGACGAAATTGACTGGCCCAGTAAACGGCTCCGGTGGAATGGATTCCAGCCGGTGGCCCCGGCCTTGTAGCGCCACTGCCACGATGATGCAGCCAACGGCAATGACGAGAGCAGTAAGCGAAACTTGAACGAGGGCGACGACCAAGCTGACAGTTCCGACTAGGAAGAGCGGAACAGCCACAATATGGATGAGCAAATTAGCGCGGGATTGATGATATCGAGGATAACCTTCCCACTGCCACTGTAAGAGTTCGCCGATGCTCATGTGCCGACGCGAGAGAGCCCTAACGAACGAAGGTGACCGGCGACCCGCGGTCGGCGCGAAGCGCTGCCGGCGGGGCGTCCGTGTTGACCGAGAGGTTAGGCCTCAGCAATTGTCAGCAATGGAGACCTTCAGGCCTGGACTGGGCGGGTCAAATGCGACCGGGAGCCGAGAATGCGGATGACAACTTGTCCCATGGCTCTTCAGTTGCAGCGAGTCATCCGGTTCGATCGAGCCAATTGATGTCACGGGTTTCGCGCGGCGATTAGTGTCGAGTGCTGCCGATCTTCAAACTAGCCCGGATGTTCCTTCGGCACGTATTCGTTTGCGCTTGACATGGCGTGCTTTACGCCGACAAGTGGCTGGATCTGTCGGCGCAGCACCAGAACAATCACTAAGCCGCAGAAATAACACCGGACCTATCGTGGGCGACGACTTGCCACCCTTGGAGGTTCATCGTTGACGAGACATTTCGGAACCTGCGCTCGCTATTTGGAAGCTGAGTCTCAGGCCTAACGAACGAAGGTAACCGGCGACCCGCGGCGGGGGCGAAGCCCCGCCGACGGGGCGTCCGTGTTGACCGCGGGTTAGGCCCCACGACGTTGGCCCCACCAGGCGTTGCCATAGGAAATAGATGAGCCAGCTGATTGCGGCAAGTACAACGCAGCCCAGCCACACAGCCCCGACGGTGGTCACTGGCGATTCAACCCATATCGGGCGCCGCGCACTAGCTCCATAAAGCCAGAGTGATATCCCGAACCAAAGGACAGAAAGTAGCAGAAGCGATCCGGCGATGAAGACTCCGCCATAGACGAACACAAACCAGACGAAACCCTTCGCGACCGCCCAGGACGCGAACGACATCGAACGGCTTTGCGTCTTGGGTATCGACTCAGACATGGGGCCTAACGAACCAAGGTAACCGGCGACCACCAAGGCGCGCAGCGCCGCCGGTGGGCGTCCGTGTTGACCGCGTGGTTAGGCCCCAACGTCGCGGACATCGTAGCGTTCACCGGAAGAAAGTGACGAAAGCTCGAGTATACGAAGAACAGCAGCGGCAACGTACGGTTGGCGAGGCAAGTTGGCCCTGTGCTTTGCGCTGAATAAAGACGGTCTCGCGCTGGGAAGTCGGATAACGATGCCGCACTTACCTGAACGTGCATGGCAGTATCGACAACTCCGGGATCGATGTTCACGCCAATGAAGGGGAACGGCTCCATTTGTGTCCAATGCGAGAGAGCGAATGAGTTCCTGTACCATCTTTGCGCACGTACAGTGACCATCCGAAAATCACTGAGCGCGGCGCCGTGAAGTGCGACACCTCGGGCGAGCGGTAGCCTGAAAGTGGGCTCGAACGCGAATGCGATCGGGACGTGAGGTTCGTTGGCAACTATTAAGCCCTACTTACCGTGACGGACCGTTGCGAAGTACTGCCGCGGATGACTATCAGAGAACCGATCGCGTGATAGAGCTATGGCGCCACTACGGCCGTCGCTTATCCGGCGAGACACGCAACAGAGTAGCGCTGCGGTGCCTCCGCAGCAATCACACGGCTCCGATCTCCTTCGGCGGCCGCTCAGAACTCGATGCGGACCATGGGGATTCAACGTGGGGCCTAACTAAAAGTGTGGCACCTAACTGACGGGAAGCAAGGCGTCAATCGGATGCTTGGATGATTTCCGCGGAAGGAGAAAGGCCCAAGAATCATCGGGGTGAGCGCGAAGAAGGGAACCTAATGGGTAGCGGCGAATGCGGCGTCCCTGAGCCTCCCCGCCTGCTGGACCGCGTCCGCAACAAGATCCGTCTGCGGCACTACAGTCTCCGAACGGAGCAGGCATATTTGGACTGGATTAAACGCTTCATCCTCTTCCACGGCAAGCGCCACCCCGACGCGCTGGGAGCCGCGGACGTCGAGGCGTTCCTCACGCACCTCGCGGTCGATCGGCAAGTGGCCGCCGCCACGCAGAACCTCGCCAAGAGCTCGATCCTCTTCCTGTATCGCGACGTGCTCGAGCGCGACCTGCCGTGGCTCCAGAACGTCGAGCGGGCGCGGTCGCCGGCGAAGCTGCCGGTCGTTCTCGCGCGCGCGGAAGTCGCGGGGGTGCTCGCGCGGCTGCGCGGCGTGCACCAACTGCTCGGCCGGCTCCTCTACGGCACCGGGATGCGGATCATGGAGGGCGTGCGGCTGCGGGTGAAGGACGTCGATTTCGCGCGGCGCGAGATCCTGATTCGCGACGGCAAGGGCTTCAAGGATCGGGTGACGATGCTGCCGCGGAGCGCCGCCCGCCCCCTGCGCACGCACTTGGCGTCGGTGCAGCAGTTGCATGAGCGGGATCTCGCCGACGGCTTCGGCGAGGCCTGGCTGCCGTTCGCGCTCGCGCGGAAGTACCCGGGCGCGGCGCGCGAATGGGCGTGGCAGTACGTGTTCCCCGCCGATCGGCGCTCCCGCGATCCGCGCAGCGCCGCCGTACGCAGGCACCACCTGGGCGACCAGGCGTTCCAGCGCGCGATGCGGCAGGCGGTCCGCGACGCCGGCATCGTCAAGCTCGCGACGCCGCACACGCTACGGCATTCGTTCGCGACGCATCTCCTGGAAGCGGGTTACGACATCCGGACCGTGCAGGAGCTGCTCGGGCACTCGGACGTCCAGACGACGATGATCTACACGCACGTGCTGAACCGCGGCGGGCGGGGGGTCGTGAGCCCGCTCGATGGGCTCGAGGCGCCGGCTCACGACTAGGCGATCCGGCTCGAGAGTCCGGGCTGACGGCACGCTCGGCGCGCACCGTCGCGGCGGGGCGGAACTAGGCGGCGTCGGCGCCGTCGGGAGCCGGCGTCGCGGGCGCATCCCCTTCACCGGGCGCGACCTGCCGTTCCTGCTTGCGCTTGAGCTTCTCTTCCTTCTTGCGCTTCTTCTCGAGTTCCTTCTGCCGCTTCTGGTATTCGTAGTTCGGTTTTGCCAACGCGACGCTCCTCGACGGGTGAAGGGGTCAGGATGATGCGGCCGGCACGGACGGCTCGCCCTCCTATTCGGACGATAATACCCGGTCGCCCGATCCTGCGCGCGCTCCATGCGATATTTGACCTGCCTCGTCCTGCTCGCCGCGGGCTCCCTCCTCACGGCCTGCGGCACCTCGCCCCGGAAGCCGCCGCCTGCGGAGACGGGGGCGCCCGCGCCGCCGTCGAAGTCCGGCTATTACAAGGACGACGGGCCGGGCGAATCGCCCCCGGCCAATCTCGACGCGATCCCCGACGCGCAGCCGAGGCTCGAGGCGCTCAACCGCTTCGCGAACCGGCCGTACTCGGTCTTCGGCCGCGAATACGTCCCGGCGACCTCGCTCCGTCCGTACAAGGAGCGCGGCGTCGCGTCGTGGTACGGCCGCAAGTTCCACGGCGAGAAGACGTCGATCGGTGAGACGTACGACATGTACGCGATGACCGCCGCGCACCCGACGCTGCCCTTGCCCTCGTACGCGCGGGTGACGAGCGTCGCGACGGGGAAGAGCGTCGTCGTTCGCGTCAACGACCGCGGGCCCTTCCTGCACGGACGGGTCATCGACCTCTCGTATGCGGCGGCGTGGCGAGTCGGGATCGCGCAGAAGGGGAGCGGCGAGGTGGAGGTCGAGGCGATCATTCCCGGCGCGACGATTCTCGCGGCGGCCCCGCCGCTGCCGCCGGTCGAGGCTGCCGCGGCGGCCGCCCCGCCCCCCGGGCAGCCGACGCCCGAAGCGGGGACGCCGGTCCCGGTCGCGCCCGCCGACGGCGGCTTCGTCGTGCAGCTTGGCGCTTTCTCGAACTACGCGAACGCGCAGAACTTCCAGGCCCGCCTCGCGAACCAACTTGCGCCGCTCGGGGTCGAAGCGAAGGTCCGGCAGGTGGGCGGGCTGTTCCGTGTCTTCGTGGGCCCCTATCCGGCCCGCGAGGAGGCGCGGCGCGAAGCGGACCGTCTCCGCGACGCGCTTGGACTTTCGACCGCCATCGGGCTGCATTAGAGACGCAAGCCGGCATGTTCCGGCGGCGTCGAGGCCAGCGGCAAGATTTGCAAAACGTCCCGGCCAAGGGGCCAAGAGAACCATTGCACGGCCCACCGGCCGGAAAGACCCGGCGGCGCGGCCCGTTCGTTATAATCGCAGGGAACGCAGTGAACGACATTTCCGCCGGGCGTTGGCGGCTGTGGGCGGAAACGCCGCGGCATTCGAGCGACCGGCCACGCCCGAGAGCCCCGTTGCCGCAACTTCCCCGCTTCCTCCTCGCGCTTGCCGCGCTCGCGCTCTTCGCCGCCACGTCCGCGCGCGCGCAGCTCACCATCGAGATCGTCGGCGGCTCGGGCACGGCGATCCCGATCTCCATCGTGAGCTTCGAGAACGAGGCGTCGTGGCCGCTCGGCATCACCGGCATCGTCGGCGCGGACCTGACGCGCAGCGGGCTCTTCCGGCTGGTCGACGACGCGGGCATCTCGCCGCGGCCGTACCGCACCGAGGACGTGCGCACCGCCGACTTCCGCGCGCGAGGCGCCGATGCGGTGGTCGTGGGCTCGATGCGCCCGCTGGGAGACGGCCGGGCGGATGTCCGCTTCGCGCTGGTCGACACGGTGCGCAGCGTTCAGCTCGCGGGGATGAACTACACGGTGGCGCCGGCGCAGTTCCGCGCGACGGCGCACAAGATCGCCGACATCATCTACGAGAAGCTGACCGGCGACGCCGGCGTGTTCTCGACGCGCATCGCCTACATCACGAAGCAGGGTTCGCGCTACGAGCTCGTCGTCGCCGACGCCGACGGGGGGAACCCGCAGGCGGTCGTCGCGTCGAACGAGCCGCTGCTCTCGCCGGCGTGGTCGCCGGACGGTTCGCGGCTCGCGTACGTGTCGCTCGAGAACAGGAAGCCCGTCGTCTACGTGCAGTCGCTCCAGACTGGCGTTCGGCGCGTGCTCGCGAGCTTCCGCGGCAGCAACAGCGCGCCCGCGTGGTCGCCCGACGGCCACCGGCTCGTGGTGACGCTGTCGAAGGACGGCGGCTCGCAGCTCTACCTCATCAACGCCGACGGCTCCGGCGTCACGCGGCTGCTCGCGAGCTCGGGCATCGACACCGAGGCCGCCTTCACGCCCGACGGCCGCTCGATCCTGTTCGCCTCCGACCGCGGCGGCACGCCGCAGGTCTACCGGCTCAATCTCGCGACCAACGGCGTCGAGCGCCTCACATTCGAGGGCAACTGGAACGTGTCGCCGCGGCCGACGCCCGACGGCAAGGGCTTTGTGTTCGTGAAACGCGACGGCGGCCGCTTCATGCTCGCGATCCAGGACTATGCGACCCGACAGGTGCAGGTGCTGACGCAAGGACCGATGGACGAGAGCCCGAGCGTCGCGCCCAATTCGAAGCTCATCATCTACGCGGCGCAGCAGGGGGGGCGTGGTATATTGGCCGCGACCTCTTCCGACGGCCGCGTGAAGCAGCGGCTCGTGTCCCCCGCCGCCGACGTGCGGGAGCCTGCCTGGGGGCCGCTGCCGCGCTGAAGGCGCGCACATCCGCCGCCCGCATTGCATCCACCGAGGAGGAAAGAACATGCGCAAATGGATCATCGCCGCGTTGGTCGTCGCCGCGCTCGCGGGTTGTGCCAGCAAGGGCACGCAGGAAGCGGCTCCGGTCGAGGACAAGGGCGGCGCCGCGGCCACCACGCCCGGCGCCACGACTTCCGGCGCGGGCGGCACGGGCGTCGGCGGCACGCCGGCCGCCTCGGCGGTCCCCGCGCACCGCGACCCGACCAACATCCTCTCGCAGAAGCGCAGCATCTACTTCGACTTCGACGAGTACGCCATCAAGGATCAGTACCGCCCGATCATCGAAGCGCACGCGAAATACCTGCAGGCCAACAAGACGCTGCACGTGACGCTTCAGGGCAACACCGACGAGCGCGGGACGCGCGAGTACAACATCGCGCTGGGCCAGCGGCGCGCGGACGCGGTGAAGCAGCTCATGGTCCTGCTCGGCGCGACCGATGCTCAGATCGAGACGGTGAGCTTCGGCAAGGAGAAGCCGCGGCGCGAGGGCCACGACGAGGCGTCATGGGCCGAGAATCGCCGCGTCGATATTGTCTACGCCGGCGAATAGTTTCCAGTTGAGCACGGGTTACCGCCTTCTCGCCGCGCTGGCGCTCGTCGCGCTCGCGGTCCCCGCGCGCGCCGCGCTGTTCGACGACGACGAGGCGCGCAAGCGGATCGAGGCGACCAACCAGCGGATCACGCAGGTCCAGCGGGAGTTGAGCGACCGCATCGCCGCGCTCGAATCGCAGCTGAAGAGCCAGGGCCTGGTCGAGCTCTTCACTCAGGTCGAGCAGCTCAAGGCGGAGGTGGCGCGGCTGCGCGGGCAGATCGAGGTGCTGACCTACGAGCAGGAACAGCAGCAGAAGCGCCAGCGCGACCTCTACGTTGACCTCGACTCGCGGCTCCGCAAGCTTGAAGGCGGGGCCGGCGCGACGGCGGGCAGTGCGCCGGAGGCGCCTCCGGCCACCGCGGCACCGCCGCCGGTCGCCGTGGCGCCCGCGAGCGCCGACGAGCAGCGGGTCTACGACGCCGCGCTCGACAAGTTCAAGGCCGGCAGCTACGGCGGCGCGATCGCCGGCTTCAACACGTTCCTCAAGACGTATCCCAAGAGCCCGCTCGCACCCTCCGCGCAGTACTGGATCGGCAACGCCCAGTACGCGCAGAAGGACTTCCGCGGCGCGATCGCGACGCAGCGTCAGCTGATCTCGGCGTATCCCGACAGCGCGAAGGTGCCCGACGCGATGCTCAACATCGCGACCGCGCAGCTCGACCTCGGCGACGGCGCGGGCTCGCGGCGCACGCTCGAAGACCTCCTCGCGAAATACCCGAAATCCGAGGCTGCGGCGAAGGCGAAGCAGCGCCTCGGTGTGCGCTGATTCCAAGAAAGTAGGGTCAGACCCTACTTTTTCCGCGCGCCTGATCGCGTGGCAGAAGCGGCATGGCCGGCACGGCCTGCCGTGGCAGGGGACGGACGATCCGTACCGGATCTGGCTGTCCGAGGTCATGCTGCAGCAGACGCAGGTCGCGACGGTGCTGCCGTACTACGAGCGTTTCGTCGCCGCGTTCCCCGACGTACGCTCGCTCGCGGCCGCGCCCGAGGACCGGGTCCTCGAGCTCTGGAGCGGGCTCGGTTACTACCGGCGCGCGCATCACCTGCACGCGGCGGCGAAGGCGATCGTCGCCGAGGATGGCGGGGAATTTCCGCGCGATGCCGAAGCGATCGCCGAGCTGCCGGGTATCGGCCGCTCGACGGCGGCGGCCATCGTCGCGTTCGCGTTCGGCGCGCGCGCCGCGATCCTCGACGGCAACGTCAAACGCGTGCTCGCGCGGCACCGCGGGATCGCCGGCTGGCCCGGCGCGCCCAAGGTCGACGCGAAGCTCTGGGAGGCCGCGGCCGCGCTGCTGCCGCGAGCGGGGATCGCGGCGTACACGCAAGGGCTCATGGACCTGGGCGCCACCGTGTGCACGCGGAGCGCACCGCGCTGCGACGCTTGTCCTGTCGCGCGCGATTGCGTCGCGCGCCTGAAGCGCAAGATCGCCGAGTTGCCGTCGCCGCGTCCGAAGAAAGCGCTGCCGCAGCGCTCGGTGCGCGTGCTCGTTCTCGAGCGCGCCGGTACGCTCCTCCTCGAGAAGCGGCCGGCCGCCGGCATCTGGGGCGGCCTGTGGAGCCTGCCGGAGCTGCCGGTCGACGCCGAAATCGTCGCGCATTGCCTCGTGCGCTGGGACGCGCGCGTCGCCGCCGGTGCCGACCTCGCGCCGATCGAGCACGGCTTCACGCACTACCGTCTGACGATCCTGCCCCGGCGCGTCGCCGTGCGCTCCTGGCCGCGGCGCGCGGAATCGCCCGGCTTCGTCTGGCTCACGCGCGACGACGCACTTGCGGCCGCGCTGCCGGCGCCGATCCGCGCGCTGATCCGGACCCTATAGTTCCCGCGAACGCGGGAACCCGGCGACGTTCGCGGTGAGGCAAGGACGCTGGGCGACGAAGCTCAGCGCGCGGGTTTCCACTCACGCAGGTCGGGCGGCAGCAGCTGCTCATGATCGGCATGCGCGCTGCGGAACGCGGCGAGCTCCTTCGCCGCTTCGTCGACCCTGCCCTCGTCGCGCAGTCGCCTGATCAGCGCGATCCAGTCCGGGACGGAAAGGTTCGGCGCGGCTTTCGCACGCGGCGCGGACGTGACCACCGCGTTCGGAGCAGCAGCGGACGCGGGTCCGCGGGCGTCTTCGGCGGGCTGCGCGCGACCTGCTGCGAGCTTGCCTTGGGCGACGCCCGCCGCCGAGGCTTCCGCGGCGGTGGCTGCAGGAGGCGCGGCCGGCGCCGGTGCGGCGTCGCGCATCGCGGTTTCTTTTGATTCGCGCTTCACCGCGTTGGCGGGGAACGGCTCTGCGCGCGGCGGCGGCGTCGCGGCATTCGCCGCCTGCCTCGACTCGGCGGCGAAGGGCTCCGCGGCGTCGGGCTTTGCGGCGCCTTCGTCGCGCGGGAAGGGAACCGCGGCGTCCTTGCGCAACGCGCCTGGCGCAACCGGTCGTGCCGCGGGCCCCGTGCTTTCGCGCGCGGCGCGGGGCGACGGCGCTGGCCTCGGGGCCGGCGCCGGCATCGCCGGCTTGCCTTGCGCCTCCTCCTCGACCTGCGCTGCGGGTGCGCTCGGCGCGGTCGGTACCTGCTTTTTCGCACCCGCGCTCGCCGCCGGCGTGTCCGACACGACAGCCTTGTCCGCGCCGGCAACGCCGACGCGTTCCGGCTCGGTGAGCTGCAGGAGGCCGATGGCGATCGCGCCGATTGTCGCGGCCGCGGCGAACGGCCACCACCAGCGCTGCGGGCGGAGCGAATCGGCCGTCACACTCTCGCGGGCATCGGCAAGACGCGGGCCGCTGCCGATCGCGCGGCGCGCGGCGGCGCGGATCGCCTCATCGACCGCTGACGGCGGCTCCTCGCGCGAGGCCGCGCGCCACGCCGCGTCGACGTGCGCGTCGCGAAGATCGCTTGGATCGCGCGCGGTCATGCTTCGTCCCTCGCAAGATCGCCAAGCTCCGCGCGGAGCTTCGCGAGCGCGTAGCGGATCCGGCTCTTCACGGTCTCGACGCCGACGCCGGTGAGCGTCGCGACCTCGGCGAGCTCGAGCCCGCCTTCCTGGTGCAGCAGGAACGCTTCGCGCTGCGCCGGCGGCAGCGCGGCCAGCGCGGCCTTGAGCCTCGCGCCGACCTCGCGCGCGCCTGCGCGCACGTCGGGCTCGTTTCCGCGCGCGCCGGGAATCGCGTCGAGCGGATCGTCGTCGTCCGCGCCCGCGCTGACGAGCTCGACGTGTCCGCTCGCCCGCCAGTGGTCGATCAACCGGTTGTGCGCGATCCGGTAGAGCCACGTCGAGAACTTCGCAGTCGGCTCGTAGCTCGCGCGCACGCGGATCACGCTCATCCAGACGTCCTGGAACAGCTCGTCGGCGGTCCCCGCGTTGCCGCACTGGCGGACCAGGTAGCGGTAGACGCCGCCCCTGTGCCGCGCATAGAGCGCGTCGAACGCCGCGGCGTCGCCGGCGGCGTAGGCCCGCATCAGGTCTTCGTCGCCGGGATCGTAGCGTGCGGGGACCGGCGCAGTCGCGGGCATCGCGCCCGAGTATGCGAGGCGCGCGAGCGCGGCGCAACCGGAGCCGACCCGGCTGCGCACGCCGGCGGCGGACTCCCGGCGACGCTGTCCGAAGAGAGAAATGGGCGCGGCGACGGCGGTCAACGATTGGGCGGATCCGGCACGAATTGCGGCCATGCCGGAAATGGATTCGGCGTGCGCGCGATCAAGGGCGGCGGCAGGATGCCCATCGTGGCCAGGTTCTCGCGGCGGTCGTAGTGGATCGCGATCGTCTCGTTCGGCGTCGCGCTCTCGCGCTCGAAGCGGACGCGCTCGGCGTACGAATCTTCGCTGCGGCCGTGCCCCGTCCCTAGCTTCGACGCGAGTGCCGGCGCCGGTGCGCCGGCCGGGGCTTGCGCGTCGGCCCCGAGCGCGCCGGCTTCCGACCGTTTCGCCTCGCTGGTCCCGCTCGAGTCCTGCGCCGCTGCGGGAGCATCGCGTCGGGCCTCGTTCGCGATCTTTCCCGCGGGCTGCCGCCACGTCGTCGCTGGCACGCGCTCGCGGAACACGGCGACGCCGATCACGCCGACGTTCTCGGGGCGGCCCGTGCGCGTCGCGTAGGCGTCGGGCAGCTCGGTGAAGTAGAAGGCCGCGGTGCGGGTCATGCTCTTGCGCCAGCCGCTGATGTCGGTGCACTCGTAGCCGTTCAGCACGTAGCCTGATTGCGACGGCGACGCGGTGTCGCCGCTGATGACGTTGATGCCGTCGACGCTCATCACCGCGAGCACGCGGCCGGGCGAGGTGTTGCAGAAGCGGATCGAGTACTCCTGGCCCGGCGCCCCCACGACCCAGTAGCGTCCGCCGTTCGGATAGACCGGCAGCACCCGGCCGTCGCTGCGGCTCACGATGTCGAGGTTGCCGAGGCGTCCTACGGCGTCTACAGGCGTTGGCGCAAGGGCGGTCGCGACGGCCAGGGCAAGCGTTGTAATAGTGAGCGCACACTGTTCGTATGGTGCATGCGTTTCAGACGTTCGACGACTCATACGGGTAGAGATCATGAGGCCCCCCTTGAGAGTTCGTCCTTGCAAACGAGCGGGCGAGACCGGCGGGGTCGACCGTTCGTCGGGTACGCGGGCACGGCTGGCCCGCGAACCCGGAAGTCCAAGCGGCCGGGCTCGGCAGAATGGACGATTCGGGAGGTCCCGAGTCCCATGGGATAATTTCCGGATGCCCGGCCCGGAATCCCTGCCGACGATCGTCACCGGCGGCGCGTTCGTGCTCGGCGTTGTGTTCGGCGCCGTCGGCCAGCGCGCCAACTTCTGCACGATGGGTGCGATCGCCGACATCGCGAGCTTCGGCGACTGGCGGCGGATGCGGATGTGGGCGCTCGCCATCGCGGTGGCGATCGCCGGAACCGCGGCGCTGCAGGCGGCGGGGGCGATCGACCTCTCGAAGTCGCTCTACACCGGTGCCAACGTCGCGTGGCTGTCGATGATCGTCGGCGGCTTCCTGTTTGGCGTCGGCATGACGCTGGGTTCGGGCTGCGGCAGCAAATCGCTGATCCGGCTCGGGGGCGGCAACCTCAAATCGCTGATCGTGCTGGTCTTCCTCGGCCTCTCCGCGTACATGACGCTGAAGGGCCTGTTCGCCGTCTGGCGCACGGTCGCGCTCGATCCCGCGCGCGTCGACGTCGGCGCCCCGAGCTCCGATCTGCCCACGCTGCTGGGCGCGCTCGGGGTGACTTCCGCGAAGGCGTGGCTGCCGTGGGCGGCCGCGCTTGGCCTCGGGGCGTGGGTGTTCGCGAGTCGCGATTTCCGCCGCGCGCGCGAGATGGTCGTCGCTGGCGTCGTGATCGGCCTCGTCGTGGTCGCGGGCTGGTATCTCTCGGGCGCGATCGGCCACCTTGCCGAGGACCCGACGACGCTCGAGGAGAAGTTCGTGGCGACCAACTCGGGCCGGATGGAGTCGTTGAGCTTCGTCGCCCCGGTCGCGTACACGCTGGAGCTGCTCGTGTACTGGACCGACGCCTCGCGCGCGTTGACGTTCGGCATCGCCGCCGTGCTCGGGATGATCGCCGGCTCGGCGGCGATGGCGCTCGCCATGAAGACGTTCCGTTGGGAGGGCTTCGGCTCGACCGAGGACCTCGCGCATCACATCGTCGGCGGGATTCTGATGGGCTTCGGCGGGATCACCGCGCTCGGCTGCACGATCGGGCAGGGGCTCTCCGGACTGTCGACACTCGCCGTCGGCTCGTTCCTTGCATTCTTCGCGATCGTCGCGGGCTGCCTTGCCGCGCTGCGCTACCAGACGTGGCGATTGGAGCGAGAGGCGTAGCGGCGGAGCGAAGCCGTAACCGCTTGGTCAACGCCGCCTTCCGCTCAACCGTTTCCGGACCATGATCGTCTTCGACCTCGCCTGCGCACATGGCCATCGCTTCGAGGGCTGGTTCGCCTCGGGCGACGAATTCGCGCGCCAGGCGGAGGCTCGCCTCGTGCATTGCCCGGTGTGCGACGACGCCGACGTCGCGCGACTGCCGTCCGCGAAGGTCCGCACCGGCAGCACGCACGAAGGCGCGCCGGTGGCCGCGGCGACATCCGCGGCGACGTCCGCGGCGCCGCAGGAGGCGCAGGAGGCGCAGGAGGAGCAGGAGGCGATCGCCGGCTTCCCCGCGGAACTGGTCGCGAAGCTGCGCGAGGTCATCCGCAACACGGAGAACGTCGGCCGCCGCTTCCCGGAGGAAGCGCGCAAGATCCACTACGAGGAAGCGCCCGCGCGCCCGATCCGCGGCCAGGCCTCGAAAGAGGAATCGGCGGCGCTGGAAGAGGAAGGGATCGAGTTCGCGTCCCTTCCGGACTTCCTCGTGCGCGACCGCCATTGACGCCGCCGATGGCCCGACGCACGGGTTGAGGGCGGACTGCACGCCACGCTATAATTCGCTCCTTTCGGCGGGCCGTTAGCTCAGGTGGTAGAGCAGCGGACTTTTAATCCGTTGGTCGCTGGTTCGAGTCCAGCACGGCCTACCAGGTCGCTGCTTCGCAAGCCCGCCGCAAATCCGATTTCTGCATTGGGTCGTTAGCTCAGCTGGTAGAGCAGCGGACTCTTAATCCGTTGGTCGCAGGTTCGATCCCTGCACGGCCTACCAATCGCGGCAAGGGGCAGCTCGAGGGCTGCCCTTTGTCTTCCCGGACCGCGGCGCGCCCGCACGGTGGAACGTTGCCGGCCATTGCGGCGGTCCGTTCGGCGCGACGGGGTGATGGGAGATTTTCGCCCGGCGCACGGATGAGGCAAAATATTCGAGGTCGGGCCGTTAGCTCAGCTGGTAGAGCAGCGGACTCTTAATCCGTTGGTCGTAGGTTCGATCCCTACACGGCCTACCAAGAGCAGAAAGGGCATGTCGTTCGCCGCGCCGCCGGCCGACGTGTTCAGGCGCGCCGCCTATCTGTGCGCCCTTTCAACCCTCGCGGCGCGTACCCGACACGTTGCCTCCGCGGGCGAGATGACCTTGCCGGTCGCTTCGTTTTCGGGCGAATGCACCGGGCAGAGACAAGCGCCCACGTCGGCCGTGACGGCGACGCGAGGACCGTCGGGGGCGTCCTGCGCGGCGAAGCACACTTGGCGCTTCGCCGCTCCTTCCGCGGGATTCGTCCATTCGATGTCGACGGCGAATCCGCTGTACGCGAAAGAAGGGTCCTCCCGGAGCGTCACCAGGTCCGGCCGCTGCAGCCGCTCGAAGTGCACGACCGCGATGTCGCCGGCCGAGTGGATGATGAGCTTCTGGTCGGCCCGCAACCCATGCCACGGGGCCCAGCCCACGATGGTCAGCTGGCCGTCGTGTTCTCGCAGGTAGTCGACGTGCCCGTCGGAAACGGCCCGCCCGTCGCGTTGACCCAGGCGCTCGACGTCGACCGGCCAGGCGACGTCCTTTTCGAACACGCGGCGCGGAACACCGATGACGAGGTTCGGCAGCTTCCACGGGGTCGCCCCCGCAACAGGCTGAATGTTCGCGTACCGGTTGAAGATGTCGTCGAGCGTCCCCCGATCGAGGTCGGGGAACAGCGCCCGCCACTTCTCGAGCGGCGGCGCGTACAGCACGTGGGCGACGGACCGGTAGCCCCAGCCGTTGAGGATCGCGCCGAACTTGTCCTCCGCGATCGTGCCATCGGGTGACTGTTGCGCCCGGTAGTCGAGGATCCGGGTCATCGGCGTCGGCTCCCGATTGAATATGGGCCATGCCGACTGCAGCGGATTGAAGCCCCCGAACGCCAGCGCGCCCCACAGCGCGCAGCACGACGCGGCGACCAGGTGCCGGCGTTCGGCCAGCCACCGATGGCGAATCAGCACGACGGCGACGATGGGCAGGATCGCGAGATCCGGCCACGCGCGCGACAGCCAGTCGCCGCCGGTGTTCGCCTTGGTCACGCCCCAGCCGAACAGCACGACAGCGCAGAAGATCGCGAACCGCGAAAGCGAGAAGCGCAGCCCGAACGTGGCATTCGCCTGGACGGCGAGCAACAGCGTCGCGAGCCCCGAAGCGGCCACGCTTCGCACCGGCGGCACGAAGTTGAGCCCCGTCCATCGCGCCCATGGCGAGGGGATCGGGAGCACTTGCCATGCGAGCAGCACGCCCAGCGTCGCGAGCAATGCGATGAAGTAGCCGCGCGTGTGCCGGTCCACCTCGCCTCCGATCGCCCGCGCGTAGTCCAGGAACACGACGGTGAACAGCGTGTAGTAGGTGGCGACGACGCTGACGCCATTGACATAGGCGTTCGGGATCGTCGTCATGTAGCTCTTGAGGTACGCCGTCGGCCAGAGGAGCTGGGCCAACATCTCCGCCTGGACCCCGCCTCCGTCCAGGCGGCGCTGGCCGGGCCACAGGGTGGCCGCAGTGGCCGTCAGCGTGTCCCACAGGTAGAGAACGGCGAGGCCGCACGCGCAGAGCGCCGCCAGCGCGGGCACGATCAGCTTGCGCGGATTCGCGTCGTCGAGATGCAGGCGGTAGACGATGACCGCGCCGACGTACGCCAGCGTGATCAGCAGCGGCGGATAGAAATAGCCGAGCAGCCAGGAGGTCGAGACCCAGGTCAGCACGGCGAACTGGAGCCACTTTCTCCTGATGTCCAGCGCCAGGATCATCCACGGGAAGAGCGCCAGCGTCGACGCGAACAGCATCCACCAGAACTGGATGAAGGCGGTAAAGAACAGCACGAGCGAAAGCGCGGCGCTTTCGGCGGTCGGGCGCCCGAGTCGTCGGAACAGCATCGCGTAGCCGACGAGGAACGTGCACAACCAGAACAGCCACTGATAGGAATAGGCGTACGCCGCGTTGACGAACGGATACAGCCACTTGTCCGGCTTGAACACGAGGCCCCAGTCGAGCACCGGCAGCGAGTGCACGATCCGGAGATCCTCGCCGTAGTACGAAGTCTTGTTGTACCGTTCCAGGCCGTTGTTGACCGTGGCCTGGATCAACGGCGTGATCTGGCCCCACTCGTCGCTGATGGGCCGCGGTGTGCCGAGCACGAGCCCCGTGTCGGTCGCGCCGAGATTCTGCAGCACGAGACCGTACGATGAAGGCGACCACGCGTTCGACAGCCAGGCCGCAGCGGCCGCGACGGCCAGCAGCGCCAGAACAGCCTGTGCGCGGCGTCCCTTCCGCAGAACGACCCGGCGCATCGATCGGCCCTTCTTCTCGTTCGGGTGAGAGTGCCTCGACGCGTCCTGCGATGAGGCGACCGGAATCCCCGATCAGCCGACGCAAAGCCCGGATCGAAGTCTGTCTCGGTCTTGTTGGTCGAGCGGGATGGGCCCGAATTCCATGTCATCCGGCTCGTTCGATTGTAGAGCATGGCCGGAGCAGGCGCGTTGCGGCGCATCGCATCCTTTGCTCCTCCGAGACGATATAATTATCAGTTGGGCCGTTAGCTCAGCTGGTAGAGCAGCGGACTCTTAATCCGTTGGTCGTAGGTTCGATCCCTACACGGCCTACCAACGATCCCCGGGGGCTGGCATCGCTGCCGGCCCATCCTGCCAGGCCCTGGAATTCGGCGATGCGGTGCAAGCGGCCTTGCCATGGGCTCATCGAGTGCGCGCGACGCCGATGACGCCGCGCGTTCCGTCGTGGGTCCTGCTCGTGCCCGCGGCGGCGGCGCTGGCGCTCTACTGGCCGGTGCTGGAGTCGGGCTTTCTCGGCGACGACTTCGGGCTCCTGCACGCGTTCGACGGCTGCGACGGCGTCGGCGGGATGCTGCGCTGCGTGGCCACGACGTTCGTCTCGGGCGTGGGGCCGCCGTCGAACCAGTACCGGCCGCTGACGATGGCGAGCTTCGCGCTGAACGCGGGGCTCTCGGCGGATCCGTTCGGCTGGCACCTCGTGAACGTCCTGCTGCACATGGCCAACGCGATGCTGGTCGCGCTCCTCGCGTGGCAGGTGCAGGACGAGGACACCGGACGGGCGCGGGCGGCGGCGCTGATGGCCGGCTGGCTGTTCGCGTGGTTCGCGGGGGCGGTGGAGGCGACGGCGTGGGTCGCCGCGCGCTTCGACGGCATGGCGCTCTTCTGGCTGCTGGTCGCGGCGTGTGCGTTCATGGCGAGCCGCACCTGGCGCGACCGCTTCGGTTGGCTGAGCCTCGCGGCGACGGTGCTCTCGTACCTCAGCAAGGAATCGGCGGCGATCGGCGCGCCGCTGATCCTGGCGCTCGCAGGGTACCGGCACGGCCTCGTGCGGGCCGTCCCGCGCGCGCTGCCGTGGCTTGCGATTGCCGTCGCGTACTTCGCCTACCGGCGCTACCTGTTCGGCGATGCGTTCCGCTTCTTTCCGGGCACTTCGCCGCTCGACGCTCTGCTGAGCGGCGCGTGGCTCGCGCGCGTGCCGGAGATGGCCGCGTGGGCGCGCACCGCGCTTCCCGACGCGACGGCGTTGGCGGTATTCGGCGCGTCGGGCGCGATGCTGCTCGTGTGCGCCGCGGCCGCCGGCGTCGCGGAGCGGACGAAGGGGCGCGCCCTTGTCGCCCTCGCGTTCGCGGTCCTCGCGGCGTTCGCGCTGCTCCTCCCGCACTGGACCTGGCCTTGGTCGGGCGAGGGCGGGCGCGTGCTGCTCGCGATCGCGGCGATCGCGGCGGTGGCGCTCGCGTTGCCGCTCGCGGCGGCGGGGCAGCCGCGGATGCTGGCGTGGGTCGCAGCCGTCGCCCTGCTCGGGAGCCAGTACGTGCTCGCGGGTGCCGCCGTCGAGCGGTGGGCGCTGGCCGGCGACGACTCGCAAACGCTGGCACGCGCGCTTGCGCAAGTCGCCGAAAAGACGCCGCCGGAGGGCTACGCGTTCGTGGTGATTCCCGATCACGTCGGCGCGATCCCCTTCGGCCGCAACGCGCAGATCGGCTTCATGCTCCCGCCGATCCAGGCCCGGCCGCTCACGCAGCGGCTCATCGTGCAGACCGAGCAGAATCTCGCGCCGTGGCCCGACCAGTTCGCGCGCGACATCGTGGGGCGACTCAGGCGCGAGCCGTTCGATCCTCGCCCGAGCCTCTCGGCGCCACCGAAAGTGGCGCCGCCGTACGCGCTGCCGGACCGCTACTTCTGCTGGAGCCCGCGCGCCGGGGCGCTGCAACCGCTCGACCTCGCGCTCGCGCCGGATCTCGGCAACTGGGACGCCGAATGGAAGCGCGCGCTCGACGCCGCGGGCTGCCGAGGCTGACTCTCGTGGCTGCCTCGCGGCGCGCTCGCCCTTTTGCCGCTACCGCAAAGTCTCCCGCTTCACGGCGACGTCGAAGCGCAGAGCACTCTGCGCTTCGCCGCGGCCCGCCGTCTTGCTGCGGCCTATCCAGAGCCAGCTGCGGCCGTCGCTGCTCCTCGCGTACTGGAACTTGCGCTTGAGCGTGGCGCCGATGCGCGGTACCTCCTCCTCCTCGATGACGAGCGTATCGTCGTCGGGCATCGGATGCAGGGGGTCGCGCCGCAACATCCAGCCGCGGGGATAGAACACGTAGGCGCGCAAGCCGTCGCCGATGGCGATGCGCGTGACGAAGTCGTCCTGGGCATCGAGCAGCGCGAGAAAGTCGACGTAGGCGGGGTCGACCGCGCCGATCACGTCGACGCTCGCCTCGGGATAGAAGCGCTTCATCCCGGCGCGCGCGAGCCGGATGCTGAGCGGGTCGGCAAGATTGAGCGGCGTGTCGCGCACCGGCAGGAGCGGCGTCCAGTTCGCCGGGACCGGCGTCTGCAGCCGGTAGACCAGCTGCGGGCTGGCGACGCCGCCGTCGAAGTCGATGCGCTGCTGGAAGGCGAGCGCCTTCGCCTCGAGCTCGCGATTGAGCGGCTCGCCCGACACGCCCTGAACGGTGTGCTCGATCGCCCATGCGAGGTTCGCCATCTCGTCCCGCGCGAGCATCGTCTCCTCGAGCACCGTGCCTTCGAGCACGCCGTCGAGGCTGTCCGGCAGGAACAGCGCGTGATCGAGGCGCCCCTGCAGCGTCGGGTCCGGAGTCACCGAGTACAGGGTCCACTGCGCGCCCTCGGGGTTCCTGATCGCAGCGGGTGACGACGCGATGCCGAAGTTGTCGGTGATCACGAAGTCCGTCACGCGATGGATCCAGCCGACCGGAAGGCGCACCGGCACGAGAAACCAGTCGTTGCCGAAGGCCAGCGCGAATTCGGTGACGCACATCCGCAGGAGATCGGTGACGCCGGCCTCGGCGCCCGCGAAATTGACGTTGCCGTCCTCGAACTCCCAGAAGCGCTCGGCGGGCATCCCGGGGTAGCGGACGGGCGTCGGGTGGCGCGATTCGACTGCGAACGTCTGCCGTACCGGAGTCGCCCGGCGGCGCGATCGCCGTCGCACGGAAGTCATCCCAATCGACGTGACCGTCGGTGTATTCGCCGGCATCGAGCCGCGTGTCGCCCGCCTTCAGCGCAAACGCGTATTCCATGCGGTTGCGCTGCCACGAGGCGCCGGCCGCGTCGCCCTCGTAGAGCAGCTCATCGAGCCAGGCGAGCCAGGTCGCGAGCATCGCCTTGGCGGCGTCGGCGTCGGCGCCGCCGAGCGCCAGTCGTGCGGGCAGGTTCGGCAGGTGGCCTGCGGCGTCGACGAGCGGGCGCAATTCGTCGGCCAGCGCGATTGCATCGATGGTCCGCGCGTGCAGCAGCCTCGACCAGAGGAGGCCGGCGCGATCGGCGTCCGGATCGGTGGGCGCGGACAGCGCGAGCGGATAGGCTGCGAGCAGCGCAGCGCGCACGGCGGGAGTCGCCATCCGCAGCGCGTGCTGGCCCGCCTCGCCGCGCAGCCGCGCATGCGTGGACCACGCCGGCTCGGCCTCGACGCGCGTCTCGATCGGCACGTCGTGATCGCCGATCGGCTGCCACGGCGCCGCGGGTTCGGCGCCGGCGCGAAACGCATCCACCTTCACGCCTTGTACCGCGAACCGGACGCGGAGCGGCGTGCCGGCGTCCTCGCCCTGGAACTCGTTGAATTGCCACTGCCGCGACAAAAGCCACAGCGGGTCGGCCAGCGGCGCCGAGAGCCCGGCTTGGAGGCTGATCGCCGTCGGCTGCGTCTCGAGTCGCGTGATACCGGTGATCGACGGCTCTTTGACTCCGACCAGCGTCATCGAGGCGTCGGTCTTCCTGAATTCGATGCGCACGCTGCCTCCTCGCGATCAGATCTTGCCGAGCGTGAACGTCGCGGCGACCGATCCCATGGACGAGACGAGACGCCGCCGCGCCTCGCGCTCGAGCTCGAGCATGCGCACGCTCGGCAGGTCGTCGGTGTAGGTGTGCGGCAGGTAGTTCCCCGGCAGCACGGCGCCCAGGCCGCCGGCCAGGTCGCGCGGGCGCACGCCGCGGAGCCTCGCCAGGTCGAAGGCCTCGTGGATCACGTCGACCGCGTCGTCGAAGCTCCAGGCGTCCTGGCCCAGCCGCGGCGGCAGCGCGAGCAGGATCGACTGCGGCGGACGCGCGCCCGGCGCGTCGTAGTGGAATCCGATTCCCGCGGTCTGGAACGGATCGGGAACGAATTCGGGCCACTCGTCGCAGACGAAGGCCGCGAGCGTGCTGTCGCCGGCAACAGCCGCCACGCCGCGCGCGTGCAGCACGATGGCGAGGTCCGGCGCGACGCGGTTGATGTCGCGGTACCGCGGCGTGGGCTTCGCCGCAAGGTAGGCGCGCAATTCCTCGGGCACCTGCTTGGGATCGAAGGGCACGCCCTCGTCCTCGCGCCACGCTTCGGGGAGGGCCGCCCATGTGTTGCCCGAGTGATGGGGAAACTGCACGACCTTGAGGTCGCCCTGTGCCAACGGTGCGCACAGCGCTTCGTGCGCCGACACGGCCGCGGCGAAGCGATCCGCGCCCTCGCGCACGCGCGCCGCCTGGCAGAGCCAGCCGTTGACGCGCCAGGGATCGGCTGCGCAGAGCGCGGCCTGGTCGGCGAGCGACGCATTGAATTCGGTCGCGTAGGGGCCGATGGTGAACTTCGGCAGCACCGGAAAATCCTTGCCGAGGAGCCGCTTGATCCGCTCGATCGCGTGCTGGACGCGCTGCGCGTCGGTCGGGGCAACCTGCCCGGCGAGGAGCGGCGGATCGGCATGCACGTCGTCCTGCAGCGCATCGAGGATCGGCTGCAGCGCGACGATCGCTTCGGCCGCGCGGGCATTTCGGGTCGCGGGATCGGCGCCGGGCGCATCGATGGCGAACACCTGCGCCGGCCACGCCACCTCGCGGCAGCAGGTCGGTGCATGGCCGAGAGGGCCGCGAGCAATCCGTCGGCATCGACGCTCGCGAGGAGCGCGACGCGGGCCGCATCGAACTCGGCGACGAGCGCGTCGGCGCGCCCCACGATCTCGACGACGTCGACGCCGCGGTATTCGCCCATCGGCGGCAGGGACGCTTCGAGCTGGTCGTCGACGCGCACGACATCCTTGCGCGTCGCGTGGCGCGCCTTGCCGATGAGCGCGTTCAGCGTCATCGCGATCGCCTCGAGCTCGGCGAGTCCGAGCGAATCGGCCTCCTCGACGTCGTCGTCTTCCGGCTCGATGTCGAGCAGCGCCACCGTCGCGGCGTCGGCCACCTTGGCGATCAGCGCCGCCGCCACCGCGCTGCGCAAGCCGGTCTCGGCCGGACCCGCGAGCCGCGCCGCGACGACGCCTTCGGCCAGGAGGACCGCAGACAGCGGCGACAGCCCGACGTCGTCCCAGGTCGCGACGATCGGGAGGGCGTCGATCACGTCGTTGCCGTCGGCATCCCGGCGGTGCACTCGCGCGACGAACCTGTAGCGGCCGGGATCGCCCAGCATCTTCGCGATCCAGGCATTGAGCGCGGGCTCGGTGTGCGAGCGGCGATCCTCGGGCCAGCCTTGGACGGTATCCGGACACACGACGACGATGCGCTGCGTGTAGCTGGCGCCGCCGCGCGGCGTGCGCCCGACCTGGTTCTCGATCGGCAGCGTCTGCTTGTCGGCGACCGCCATCGCCGCCGCGGCGCGCGCGGGGTTGCCCTGGACGATCTGGTGGGCGCCTTCGGCGAGCAGCAGGTCGCTGACGCTGTCGGCCAGGTCCGCGGCGTCCGCGATGATGGCCGCGATCGTTGGCTGTTCGCCCGGCAGTATCGCGGGGGCCGGCGGAACCAGGCCTGCCAGCGAGGCGGCAAGTTTTCCGATAACGGTACCTGGTCCCGTTTCCCAGTCGGCCAGCACGGCGACGCCGTCGACGACGTCGCGCGCACCCACTGCCTCGGTTGCATCGCCGGGCAATCCGCCGCCGACCGGGCGCCACGGATACGCGAGTCGCAGCGGCCAGATGAACTTGCCGAGTTGGGCGTCGCGTAGCGCGCGCTCGATGCGATAGCCGTAGAGCGCCGCGAGCGGCTGGTCGCGGGTGAGTCCCTGCAGGATGTCGCTCGCGCGGCGGGTCCGCCGGGAGTCGAGCGCGATGTCGAAGGCGCCCTGCTCGTGGTTCGCCATGAAGCCGCTGCGCAGGATCGCCGCGGTCGCGGCCTGCGCCTGCGACGGCGCGAGCAGGAAGCCCTCGCTGTCGGGACGCTCATCGGCCTTGAGGTTCTCCACCCAGGCATAGCCGCCGATGTAGACGCCGGTCGGTTGCGCCGCGCGCATCTGCTCGAGCCGGCGATTCGAGCGCGCCGTGATCCAGGCGTCGAGACGGTACGAGAACGCGTCGAGGGTGGAGCGGAACGCGATGTTGAGCTCGCCGACGCTGCGCGTGGCCAGGAAATCGAGGCTCAGCTTGACCGCGCCCAGGTTGCGCGTCTGCGGGAGCACGTGGGCCACCGAGCTCCAGAGCCCGTCGGACGCGCGCCAGGCCACATTCTTGCCTTGCGGCTGCAGCTGCGCGCTGAGCGTAAGGGCGACGTGCTCGCCGAGGGTCGCGCGTCCGGTGACGGCCGGGATGGACACGCTGGCCATTTCCTTGGGCGTCTGCACCGTGAACATCGCTTCGTTGTCCGCGACGGCCTCGACGTAGGGCATCGTCGAGGTGGCGCGCGAGACGACCCGGTTCACGGCGCCGCTCACGTCGACGAAGCGGTCGACGGCGTCGCCTTGCTCCTTCTGCACCGAGTACGCGGCGAGCGCCTGCAAGAGCGCAGGACCGGCCTGGCTCTTGTCGAGAACGGGCTTGCCCGCGGCCGGCGTCTCTATGGCGGCTTCGGCAATGGCGTGGAGATAATTGTTGGAGTCCGCGAAGCTCGTGTCGCCGCTCGCTTCCTTGGTCGGATCCTTGTCGTCGGCGAGCACCCACGGCACGCCGGCGAGATAGCCCGGCGAGTACGGCGGGTCGGGCAGGAAGTCGTTGCACACCCCGATGTGCGTTTCCCAGTAGTTGAACGGGCCCAGCGCCGAAATGACGCTCTGGATCAGCGGATTGCGGCCGCTCGACTGCGCGTCCGAGAACGGCGTCGGCATCATGCACATCGCCTTGACGTCCTTGTCGCGGTAGTACGCCGTCTGCGACCAGGCGCCGGTCTGCAGGATGTCCTTCGCCTTGTCGAGGTCGCCATCTTTGAGCAGCGGAACGCTGTTGCTCGCGAGCTCCCACATCGGGCGCAGCACGCGCAGCACCTTGCCGATCGCGGTCTCGACCTGCGAATCGCCCGGATCGGCAAAGCGCCTGCCGACGAGCGGCAGCACGGCGTACGGCTGCTCGTCCACGCGCAGGATCGGCAACGGGCCGGTCGGCCGCACGTACGACACGGCGTAACGGCGCAACGCGTAGAGCCCGGACGTGCCGAGGGCTTCCTTGGCGCCGGCCATCGGATTCCACTCCTGCATCAGGTAGTCGCCGAACGTGCCGCGCCACAGCACGTTCATCATGTGCAGGCCGGTGCGCTGGTCCGTGAGATGGGGGTTCTCGATGTTGTCCGCCGGCAGCGCCTCGGGCGCGATGCCGCACGCCCATTGCAGCAACTGCAGCGCGTCCTGATCCTCCTTGCCGGCCCCCGGGGTGGCAGGCGGCGGAGGCAGGTTCTTCGAGCTCGGGCTGTAGCCCGCCGGCGCGGCCTCCGTGTTGTTGGTCGGTGTCCCCAGCGCGGCAAATCCGAGGCCGCTCGAATCCCGATGCGCGGCGAGGAGGTCGGTGAAATCGGCGGCGCTGTCGGCGGCGTTCTTGGTCCACTCGAAGCCGACGACGACCAGCCGTTCCAGCGTGCCGGTGGCGAGATCGAAGCGAATGGGCGGCGGCGGTGCGATCCTGTCCTGCGTCACTTCGAGGGCCATTCCGTTCTTGAGCGCCGCGTCGAAGTCGACCATCCACGCGCGGTCGCCACCGAGCAGGGCCTCGGGGTCGTCGGTCGCGAGCCAGTCCGGCGAGAGCACGAGCTCGTCGGGGATCGTATTGCCCCAGACGCGGAAGACCTCGCGCCGCCCCGACGCATATCCGATCGCGCACCAGCGCTCCGGCAACAGGACCGCGCGCGTCGCCTTGGCGAGCGCATCGATGGTTTCCGTCGGCGGAAACACAGGCTCGCCTTCCGCGTCGGGCGCCGGCACCGGATTGGTCGGCGTGTGCACGCGCACGAGCCAGAGGGCGCGGCCGCGGCCGTGGAACCTCGTCAGGTCGCGCAGGATGCGCGCGGCCTCGTCGTCGTCGTGCGCGAAGCGCGCGCGCCAGTACCCCAACGCCGCCTGCTGCTCGTCGGCGGTGGGCGCGGGTTCGTGGTCGATGGTGTTGAGATCGTCGGGATAGACCCGGATACGCAACCGCACCGGCTGCCCCGGCACGCGGAAATAGCGCGTCTCGATGCGCATCGGCAGGAGCGCGATCGGGATGTGTCCGTCGAGGGCGCCGACCAGCGCGGACGGGTCGCGGCCGTGCACGAGGCCGTTGGCCAGCTCGTCCATCCGGTTCTGCAGCGCGCGACGCTCGGCGACGAGCGCGCTGCGCGCCGCCTGCGCTTCGTTCACGCGAGCGCTCAGCGCCTTCCGCTCGTCCGCGGAGGCGCCGGAGCGGACGGCCGCGTCGAGCAGGGCCATCGCGGAGGCGATCCGGGCTTCGGCTTCGCGTTGCCGCAGCGCGAGCCGATCGAGCTCGGTTCGCGTCCGCGTGAAACCGCCGAGGTCGATGTCGATGCGGGCCATGCTCTGCATTCCCTTCGTCGTCAGGGGCACTCCGGACGGATCTCAACCGCCCGGCGTCTTCAGCGCGTCGCCTCGCCAATAGCCGCGGAACGGCCGCTGCAGGGCCGCGTCCGCGACCGTGGCCGCATGCGGATCCACCCAGCGCGGCCCCTTCGCCGGCTGCGCGTTCCTGAGCGCAGCCAATCCGAAGTAGTTGCCGTTTCCCACCTTGACGTCGTCCCAGTCGACGTCCTGCCAGTTGTTGCTGTTCTGCCCGGCGCCGACCCGCTCGTCGAAGCCGAAGCGGGGCTCGGTCATGTGCTCCTCGACGATGAAGAAGTACTTGCCGATATCGAGCGGCGCGATCGGGAAGCCGATGTAGGTGATGTCCTTGAGCAGATGACCTTGCATCACCGGCACGACCTGCTTGTACGGATCCATCTCGCTCGGGTCGTTCGGGACCGGAGGGCTCGCGCCACCGGGCCGGGTCTCCTTGTCGACGATCGGGTAGGCGTAGATCGACAGGTTGGGGAAGCGTTCGATGAGCTGGCCGCGCACGAGCAGGACGAGCATCTCCGTGCTCCCCGGCTGCTTGCCCAGAGGCACTGCGTTCCACTGGTGGAGGCATTCGATGTCGTTCTTGCCGTCGAGCCGCTGCCAGAAGCGCTGAAACGGCGTGCCGCGCTGGTCCGTGGGCAGTCCCTGCCACAGCATCTCGCGGCCCATCTCGTGATTGGCGCCGATCATCAGCGCCTCGACGAACCGCGGGTTGGTCTTCACGGCCATGATGAAGTCGTTGGGCAGCACGCCCACGCCGGGGAGAAACACGTCCGGCGCGAGGCTCTCGAGCTTGCGCGACAGCGGGAACAGCAGGCGCGGGAAGGCCATCACGCGATCGAACGTCCGCGGCACGACGTAGCGCAGCCGCTCGACCAGAGCGGCATCCAGGCTCGCGCTGATGAAGGCATTGGACAGCACGCCGTCGGCCCACGCGACCGCCTGCGCGCCGAGGCTCAGCGCGCTGGCGAGGCGCGCCGGCACGGTCCGGTCGGCGTCGACGCGCGACCGCGCTTGCGATGCGTTCGCCGCGGTGGCGAAGTCGACGGCCTCCAGGATGACCACCGAATCGGCCGGCGGAACCACGATCCGCGCATAGTCCTTGAACGCCTCCGAGTAACGCTGCAGCGTGGGGCGATCCTTCAACGCCGGCGGCAGGGTGATCGTCGGCACGGCGTCCCGCCCCGGCGGCGGCACCTTGCCGAAATGGCCGGGGCCGCTCAGCTCGATCTTCACCTGCGCTCCGGCACGGCCAAGCGTCGACGGCGGCAGCGTCGTGAACACCGCGGTGTTGCCGTAGAGCTTGAGCGCGGAGAGCGGAACGGACGCGACAGCGGTCCCCAGCCTCGTCGCCGTGTCCGTCGTCTGCGCGGCCTTGGCGCGCGTCGAGAGGATCGGCCTGCCGACGGCCTTCACGAGGCCGGTGTGCCCGTCGATCCTCAGGGCCTGGCTCGTGACGACGCCCTGTTGCACCGACAGCAGCACGCCTTCGGTTCCCCGCGTGCTGCTTTGCTGGATCGCCCGGCCGATGTCGGACGGAAGCGGAGCGCCGGCAACCGCCTGCAGCTCGGCGACGCGGATCGCGTGGGTCTCGGTGAGCAACCCCTGGTGCCACACATCGCCCATCAGCGGCGCCGTCTTCGGCGTGCGGGCGGCGAGCTTGTGCGCCGCGGCGTTGGCGTCCTGGATGGCCTTGATCTGGTGGCCGGTCAGGTGCAGGGCGAGTCCGGTGTACGGCTCGAGGTCGACCTGCGCGTCGAGGTTGGGCGGCAGCGGGACGCTGTCGTACGAGCGGCTGCCGAGGATGCCGTCGGGCACGAAGCGGTTGGGATCGATCGCCGCGAGCCGGGTCGACGCATGGGCGAAGTTGTCGACCAGCGCGGCCATCTGCACGGTAACCGAAGGCAGCGCCAGGTTGCGCTCCCGCCAACGCGCCATCTTCAGCGTTCCGCGGCGCGGAGTCGCGAAGCGGCGCATCGCGCCGTCGAAGAGCTCCTGCGGCAGCGTCGCGCCCGCCATCCGCCCATACAGCGACGTGTTGGCGGCGATCGCGATCCGCGCACGCGCCGGAGACATCACCGCCAGCGCGCGATCGGGCGCGAGCTTCGCGAGATGCCTCGCTTCGATGCGCTTCAGCACGTCGCGCGAGAGGCGCGCGAGCGAGAATGCGCGCTCGGCGGCAAGCACGTCGCCGAGCTGCTCCCACGCGGCTTGCATGAACTCGTCCTGGTTCTGCCTGACCACCTCGGCGCCCCAGCCCGCCGCCAGCCGGTAACGCGGCTGCAGCGACAGGCCGTCGAGCCAGTGCTGGTTGATCTTCGTCGTGGTGACGGTGTGCCGCTTGGCCGGGAATTCGCCGTAGATCGGCGGGGCGAGGGTCGGGACGTGCAGCGCCGGATCGGTGCCGTCGGCCACGCGCGAGGATCCGCTGTTCAGGATCTCCTGGAGCTTGCCGGCATAGACCGCGTTGCTCGCTTCCGGGGTGAATCCCAGCGAGACCATCGCGCCTTCGAAGACGGTCTGGCCCGGCGCCGGTCCGTCGAACAGCAGGTGGTCGCCGTCGACGTACACCGGGCGTTCGCCGATGTGACGCAGTTGGGCGAGCAGCGCCGCGTCGCCACCGTATTGCGAGGGCGTGCGCAGGCGTCGCGCCAGCGTCTCGATGTCGCCCACCGGACCGGTGGAGAACGTCCACGAGAAGTACACGGGCAGCTCGATGTCGTTCGCGGCCTGCTTCGACCACGCGACGCCGAGGGTGTCGCCCGCGACCGGCTGACCGAGGCCGCGCAGGCGGCCGCCTTCGGTGGCCGGCACGACGCACGCGACGTAGTCGGTGCGCGGCGTCAAGCGCCGCGGGCAGACGAGTCGCGAGATATTGCGCTCCGGCGCCTGCCGCATCTCGGTCGACAGCGTTTGCGCGGCGGCGGTCTGGTTCTCCGGAGTCGGCGGCGTGACGACGTTGACCGTCGACACCGCCTGCGAATGCGCCCACAGCCACGACTCCGCGAGGTCCGGCAGCTCGCTCTGGACTTCCTGGGCCGTGAGGCTGATCGACGGCAGCGGCCGGCCGGCGCGCAGCGTCGGCGGCGCGACCTTCCTGCGCTCGACGACGACCAACACGAGCCACGGACGCAGGTGCCCCGTCGCGTCGGCGCGCGCGGGCGTCAGGAGCCACGGGAAATCCGGCGGATCGAAGTCGACGATCGCGAGGTAGTTCGGTTCGAAGTTGGTCGTGTTCGGCCGCGGGTCGGTGCGCACGATCAGGCGCTGGTCGATGCCGATCACGTCGGCGGGACCGTACAGCGTCAAGTCGATGTTGCCGGACACCGCGGTCGCGGCGTTCCCGTCCTGCCTGGCCTGCAGCGTGAGACCCACGGTGATGCGCGGGCGCGTCGCCAGCGGGCCGGCGGCGGTGTCGATGTTCGCATGTGCCCGCGCGAGCCCGCGACGCGACCAGGGCATGAAGCGGTAGGGAATCGTCATGCCGCCAGCTCCGCGAGTTCGACCACCTGCACGCTTCCGACGGCGACATCGGTGACGCCGTCGCGCGCCTGCGAAGCGCGCCACACGCTCGTGAACGTGCGGCCACCGGCGGCCGCCGCCAGCGTCGACTTGGCGGCGACGGTGACCGGCGCGGGGTTGACCTTGATCGCCGTCGACTGCGCCGGCTGCGTGAGCGCGCGATCGCGCAGCGGCGAGCGGCCTGCTGCGCCGCGGGTCAGCAGCGGGCCATGCGTCGCCTCGAGGAATTCGCCCTTGGCCCGGCGCCGCGCGATCTTGGGCACCGGCAACGCCCCCAGGTCCGCCTCCTCGTAGCCCAGCGGCTCGGGAACGATTTCGCCCATGTCGAAATCCGCGCTGGCCAGTTGGTACCCCGCCGCAAACGACTCGAACGACGGCTTGGCGAGCTTGTCGTCCTGCGACATCTCGATGAACTGCGCGGCGGCGAAGAAGTCGCTCGTCGCTTGCGCCGCCGCGACGCCGATCGATGCGGGATTGGCGCCTTGCGTGAGCGCCAGTGCGCCGCCGAAGAATTCGTTGGCACCCTTGATCTTGCTGCCGCTGGCCTTGTCCATGCGCAGCTCGAACGGCGCGAGCTTTTGCTGGAAGGTCAGCGAGCCCAACGGATGCGCGAGCAGATCGGTTCCCGCGGCGATCTTGGCCAGGCTCAGGAAGCCGTCGCCGCTCGCCGGGAGCTGGGCGCTCCAGTTCCCGACCTTGGCGATTTCCTTGCTCAGCAGATCCGAGAGGTCGACGGTGACCTGCGGCGTCTCGACGTCGTCGCCGAAGTGCTCGTCGATGTGGATCGAGAAGTCCGGCAGCGGCCACGGCGTGTGGACCTCGGCATTGCCGGCGATGCGCCAGCGTCCCGGTCCGGCGAGCGTGCCGTCCAGGTGGATCGACGCGAAGTCGATGCCGAAGACGTGCACGTCGAGGTACGCGAAGACGTCGACCTCGAAGTAGAACTTGGGCGAGAGATAGACGATGGCATCGAAGCCGAGCCCGCCCTCGATGCTGGCGATGCCGATGTCGGCCCACGCGCGCAGCTCGGCGCCGGCCTGGACGGTCGCCGACGTGATCGCGAAATAGCCTTTGAACGAGACGCCGACGATGCCGATGTCGAGACTCATCCCGACCCGGTCGAACGGCGACGGAATGTCGGACGGAATCTCCTTGAAGTGCGGATGGAAGCCGCCGGCGCTGATGATGAACGTGGGCTGGTCGCCGAAGGACGCGCGGAAGGCGAACTGCCCGGTGATCGAGATGAAGGCGACGCGCGAATGGATGAGCTTCGCGTCGAACCCGATCTTCAGCGGGTCGAAGACCACCCACCCCACGAAGTCGAGACGCAGGTACAGGAGCGCAAGGTCAGCCGATACCAGCGGGGGCAGCGCCACGACGGCCTGGCCCAGGATCGTGAACTGGCTCGCCTCGACGAGCAGCCCCATGCGGACGGTGACGAGGCTCGGGGTCGACCACCCGAGCTCCAGCATCGGACCGATGATGAAGTTGCTGGCCCGCACCGGGAACAGCGTGCGCAGCGTGTTGATGATCTGCGGGGCATTGGCGACCGGATTGTCCGGGAAGAGCACGGCGTCGAGCTGACCCGCGCTCAGCGCCTGCGACAGCGCCGGCGGGCTGGCCGTGTGCTGCACGCCGATCAGGCCGCCGATGCCGGTCAGCGTGAAGCCGAACGACAACTGGATCGCGGGGAACTGTCCGAAGATCAGCAGCAGGAGCGAGAAGCCGGCCTCGGAATGCGTGTTGAGGATCGCGATCGCCTTGACGTCGACCGCGAGCATCTTGAGTTCCAGGATGCCCGCGTAGCCGTTCTCGTCGACCACCAGATAGCCGCCGCCCTTGACGATTCCCGCGTCGAGCGAGAGCCCGATCCCGTTGGGGGGCTTGAACGCGAACGCAATCGGCGTGCCGCCCCCGAGGTCGAGCTTGAGCAGAATGCCGAGGCGGTCCACCGACGCCGCGAACGGTCCGAGCGCGACGCCGAACGAGGCGGACACCTCCACGGAGAGGTTGGTGAAGCTGCCGCCTTCGGGGTCGAGTCCCAGATTGATGAGCTGCAGCTCGAACGGGCCGGTGGGCAGCGTGGGCACCGGCAGGCTCGCGCGGAGCCCCGTGCCGTTGATGAGCCGCAGCTTGCCCGCGGCATCGGCCTGCGCGGAGACGTCGAGCGCGACCGTGATGCCATCGCCCAGGATCAGCTTCAGGAAACCGTCGCTGGGCTTGATGACGGCCTTTGCATCGTGCGCGATGAACGTGAGCGACGGCGCGCCGTTTGCGAGCTGCAATGCGATGCCGAGCTCGCCCACCGAGAGCGTGACGCCCAGCTCGTCGCCGCCGATCGTCAGCGCGTTGCCCTTGCGCCTTAGATCGAGGCCGATCGCGTAATTGCCGCTGACCTTCACGCCGGAGGGGGGCGCGACCGGAATCATCACGTCGACGCCCGCGCTGGCCGTCAACGCGACTGCGATGTTCGTTCCGCCGATGGGCTGCGAGCGATTGAAGGCGAGGTTGAGCGCGGCCTTGAGCGCGCTGGGCGGTCCGGGGTCGAAGGCCACTGTTCCATTCAGGCCGCCGGGGACCGACAGCGACAGGGAAGGCTTGCCGGCGAAGGAGGGGATCGCCTGCGTGATGAAACCGGCCGCCGGATTGTTGGACGGCGCTGTAAACGATCGGTCGAGCATGCTGCCAACCACGAGCGAGACCATGCCGACCGCCGCCTGCGCGTTGGTCACGTCGGCCGCCGAGACCGCACCGAACAGCGCTGCGACCTTGTCCGCCTCGTGCTTGACCGGCGGGTTGGCTTGCGCGTCGCCGCTCAACATCAGGAGCATCTTGCCGATCGAGAACGCGCTCGGGTACCGGCTGTTCGCCTGCAGCTGGGTCAGGCGATCGATCTGCTCCATGACCGGGCCGACGACGGCCAGCGCGGACGCGGGGTTGCCCCCTTGCAGGCCGTCAACCGCGTCTTTGACGTAGCCGAGCGCGGCCAGCGTTTCCGAAATGACCTGGCACGCGATCGCCATCGACTCGGCGGCGGCACCGTTGTCCCGGAAATCGGAGAGGTCGGGATTGGCGGGAGGCGCCGCGGAGTTGAGGACGCCCAGGACCTGCCAGAGCAGCTGCGCGACCGCGGGCCGCTCCGCCGCGGGGATCGCACTCGCGGACAGCAACTGGTCGATAGAGGCCTTGTACCAAGCGTACGTCTGCTTGAAGACCTTGTCGGGCGTCGCCACCGCCAGCCTCTCGAGCGCCGAATCCCAGGGAACGGCAGAGGCTACACCCGCAAATGAGCGATGTAAATCGCTTTGCGGGCGATGGGAAATCCCGCCACGGCAAGTCATCGCGCGGTCATCCCTCCGGGGCACGCCAATTCGCAAACAGGCCTGTCGGCGCCCCGCGTGTCGATACCCGGCTCCCCATCCACTCGAATCATGGAGCGATGTTTCCTCGATAGAATAGAGAGCGCCACCGCCGCCAACGCTTCGGCTGGCAGCGCCCGAACCACCGTTGCTCCCGGCGTGCCTACGAGTTGCATTCAAACGAGCCAGCGTGTATGCCGTGTGGTGATACACCGTCGTACCGGCTCTTCCGTCGTCCCCGCGAGGCGGGGAAAACCGTGACGTTGGACCGTCGCCTGCCATGACCCAAGTCGCTGGATTCCCGCGTTCGCGGGAATGACGACTCCGCCGGATTCATGCACCGCAAAGACAACGTCTTGAATGTACGACCTCGGCGCCCAGCGGAGGGGCCGCGTCGCGTGACATTGAACGTTCCGCGAACGCTGATGCTGCTGCTGCCGGCGCTCGCGGCGCTCTTGCTCTACGCGCCGGTGCTGAAGACGGGTTTCGTCGGCGACGACTTCGGCCTACTGCACTCGTTCGACGGTTGCGACGGTCTCAACGGCATCCTCGAATGCGTCGGACGCACGTTCGTGTCCGGCGTGGGCCCGCCGTCGAACCAGTACCGCCCGCTCTCGATGGCGAGCTTCGCGCTCAGCGTGCGGATCGGCGCCGATCCGTTCGGGTGGCACCTCGCCAGCGTGCTCTTGCAGATGGGCAATGCGGCGCTCGTCGCGCTCCTCGCGTGGCAGCTGCAGGACGAGGACACCCCGCGCACGCGGGCGGCGGCGCTGATGGCGGGGTGTCTCTTCGCGTGGTTCGCACCGGCCGTCGAAGCGACCGCGTGGATCGCGGCGCGGTTCGACGGACTGGCGCTGTTCTGGCTGCTCGTCGCTGCCTGCGCGTTCGTCGCGAGCGAGCGCTGGCGCGACGGCTTCGGGCTACTGAGCCTCGCAGCGACCGTGCTGTCGTACATGAGCAAAGAGTCGGCGGCGATCGGCGCGCCGCTGATCCTCGCGCTCGCGTGGCACCGGCAGGGCCCGCTGCGCGCCCTGCCGCGCGCGCTGCCGTGGCTGCTGGTGGCGGCTGCCTACTTCGGCTATCGGCGGTACCTGTTCGGCAACGCATTCCAGTTCTTCCCGGGCAGCACACCTCTCGAGGCGCTCCTGAGCGGCGAGTGGCTCGCCCACGTGCCCGGCCTCCTCGCGTGGGCCGAAGTCGCGCTGCCGGAGCCCGGCGCGCGAACGGCGATGGCGGTGTCGGGCGTCGCTCTCCTCATGTGCGCGGTCGCGGCCGGGGTGGCCGAGCGCGCGAAGGGCCGCGTGCTGGTCGCGCTCGCGTTCGCCGTCATCGCGGCGTTCGCCCTCCTGCTCCCGCATTGGCAGTGGGCGGCGACCGGCGAGGGGGGCCGCGTGCTCCTCGCGATCGGCGCGATCGCGATGACGGCGGCGGCGCTGCCGCTCGCGGCGGCGAGGCAGCCGCGGATGCTCGCGTGGATCGCGGCCATCGCGCTGCTCGCGAGCGAGTACGTGCTCGCGAGCAGCGCAGTCGGGCGGTGGGTGCGCGCGGGCGAGGACACGCGCTCGCTCGCGCGCGAGCTCGCTGCTCTGGCGGAGTCGTCGCCGGCCAACAGCTACGCGTTCGTCGTCGTGCCGGACCACGTCGGGGCGATCCCGTTCGGCCGCAACGCGCAGGGCGGGCTCATGCTGCCGCCGGTGCAGCCGAAGCCGCTCGGTGCGAAGCTCGTCGTGCAGACGCCGGTCGAGCTTGCGCGATGGCCCGACCTCTTCGAGCGCGATATCATTGGCCGCCTGAAGCGCGAACCCGCAACGAGCGTGGCCGCGAACTTGCTGACGCCGAAAGTGCCGCCTCCGCACGCGCTCCCCGACCGCTATTACTGCTGGAGCCCGCGGGCACGCGCGCTGCAGCCGGTGACGCTCGCGCTCGCGCCGGACCGCTCGAATTGGGACGCGGCCTGGCGATCGGCGCTGGCCGCGGCGGGCTGCGCGTGACGATCGCGCTCAACGATCTCGCGCGCCACCACGCGCCGCTCCGCGCGGAGCTCGACGCCGCGATCGCGCGCGTCAACGATCGCGGCTACTACATCCTCGGTCCCGAGGTCGAGGCTTTCGAGCGCGAGTTCGCGGCGTACTGCGGCGTCGCGGCGTGTGTCGCGGTCGGCAACGGCACCGACGCGCTCGAGCTTGCGCTGCGTGCGCTCGGTGTCGGCGCGGGCGACGAGGTGGTGACGGTCGCCAACGCCGGCGGCTATGCGACCGCCGCGATCCGTGCCGCCGGCGCGACGCCCGTCTACGCGGACGTCGACGAGGCGACGCTGACCATCGATCCGGCGTCGCTCGCGGAGCGGCTCACGCCGCGCACGCGAGCGATCGTCGTCGTGCACCTGTACGGCCGGCTCGCCGACGTGGAGGCGGTCGCCCGCCTCGCAAAGGACCGCGGGATGCCACTAATCGAGGACTGCGCGCAGGCGCACGGCGCGGCGCGCGGCGGCGGCAAGGCGGGCACGTTCGGCGCCGTCGGCTGCTACAGCTTCTATCCGACCAAGAACCTCGGCGCGCTCGGCGATGCGGGCGCGCTCGTCACCAACGACGCGCCGTTCGCGGCACGCATCGCCGAGCTCCGCACCTACGGCTGGCGCGGCAAATATCGCGTTGCTGCGGCGGGCGGGATGAACTCGCGGATGGACGAAATGCAGGCCGCCGTGCTCCGGGTGAAGCTGCCGCACCTCGACGCGTGGAACGCGCAGCGGCGCGAGATCGCGCGGCGCTACGGGGCGACCATCACGAACCCGGCGATCGCGCTGTCGCCGTGGCCCGACGACGATTCCGACGTCGCGCATCTGTACGTGGTCCGCGCGCAGGACCGCGATGGACTGCGCGTTCACCTCGCGGCCGCCGGTATCGCGACCGACATCCACTATCCGGTGGCCGATCATCGACAGGCGGCATGGGCGCAGGCGGCGTCACCGAGCCTCCTGCGAACCGAGCGCGCCTGCGACGAGGTGCTCTCGCTCCCGTGCTACCCTGAGCTGACCGAAGCCGAGATCGCCGCCGTTGCGGCCGCGTGCAACTCATGGCGACCCGCTACTCGCTCGTAGTTCCTGTCTACCGCAACGAGCGGGCGATCGCGGATCTCGTTGCCGCTCTCGTCGGTCTCGACCGCGAGCTCGGCGGCGCGCTCGAGGTCGTGCTGGTCGTCGACGGCAGCCCCGACCGCTCGCTCGACGCGCTCGTCGCCGCGCTTCCGGCGACGGGCATCCAGGCGAAGGTGCTGGAGCTGGCTCGCAACTTCGGCGCCTTTGCCGCGATCCGCGCTGGGCTGATCGAGGCGTCCGGGCCGTACTTCGCCGTGATGGCGGCGGACCTGCAGGAGCCGCCCGAGCTCGCGCTCGAGTTCTTCCGCAAGCTGGAAACCGGCGGCTGCGACGTCGTGTTCGGCGTGCGCGAGGGCCGCGACGATCCGCTCGCATCGCGCGCGGCAGCGACGATGTTCTGGGCGACCTATCGGTGGCTCGTCCAGCCGGAGATGCCGAAGGGCGGCATCGACGTGTTCGGCTGCAACCAGCGGGCGCGCGACACGCTCGTCGCCTTCGACGAGGCGCATTCGAGCCTCGTCGGCCAGCTGGTCTGGATCGGCATGCGCCGCGCAGAGGTGCCGTACCGTCGCCGCGCCCGCGCGCACGGGAGCAGCAGCTGGACGCTCCGGAAGAAGCTCAAGTACATGAGCGACAGCCTCCTCGCGTTCTCCGACCTGCCGATCCGGATGCTGTTCGGCGTCGGGATGCTCGCGCTGGCGGTCGCGCTCATCTTCGCCGCGATGGTGCTCTTCGCGCGGGTGACCGGCCTGATCTCCGAGCCCGGCTACGCGACGACGGTGCTCCTGATCGCGGGCTTCGGCGCGCTGAACGCGCTCGGGCTGTCCGTCGTCGGCGCGTACGCGTGGCGCGCGTTCGAGAACACGAAGGACCGGCCGCTTGCGATCGTCCGGCAGCGCTACACGTTCGGGGAGGAGCCGCGGCCGTGAAGAAGTTCGTGCATCCGCAGGCGCTGTGCGAGTCGCGCGCGGTCGGCGCGCGCACGCGCGTCTGGGCGTTCGCCCACATCCTGCCCGGCGCCAGGATCGGCGCCGACTGCAACATCTGCGACCACACATTCATCGAGAACGACGTCGTCGTCGGCGACCGGGTCACCGTCAAGTGCGGCGTTCAGCTCTGGGACGGCGCGCGCATCGAGGACGACGTCTTCATCGGCCCGAACGCGACGTTCTCGAACGATCCGTTCCCGCGCAGCCGGCGGCGGCCGAAGGAGTTCATGAAGACGGTCGTCAAGGAGGGCGCGTCGATCGGCGCCAACGCGACGATCCTGCCCGGCGTCACGATCGGTCGCGGCGCGATGGTCGGCGCCGGCGCCGTGATCGTCGAGTCGGTGCCGCCGTATGCGGTCGTCGCCGGCAATCCTGCGCGCATCGTCAGCTACTGCGACGCGGGACCGGCGAGCGGGAAGGCGGGCCGGCGCACGACCGCCGCGGCGATCGGGACGACGCGCGTGCGCGGCGTCGTCGTCCACGAGCTCAGCGAGGTCGCGGACCTGCGCGGCAACCTCGTCGCCGGCGAGATCGGCAAGTTCCTGCCGTTCGAGCCGAAGCGCCTCTTCCTCGTGCACGGCGTGTCGAGCCGGGAGATCCGCGGCCAGCACGCGCACCGCAAGTGCCACCAGTTCCTGGTCTGCGTGCGCGGGAGCTGCCGCGTGATCGCCGACGACGGCAAGCGCCGGCAGGAGTTCGCGCTCGACAGTCCTGCGCGCGGCGTCTACCTCCCGCCGCTCACGTGGGGCGTCCAATACGACTACAGCGCGGATGCGGCGCTGCTCGTCCTTGCGTCGCACCCCTACGATCCCGCCGACTACGTGCGGGACTACGACGACTTCCTGCGCCTCGTGCGGCGCTGACCGCACGTCGCACCATACCGTGCGCTTCGCGCGCTTCGTCGTCGTCGGCGCCGCCAACACGGCGCTCTCCTATGCCGTCTACCTGCTGCTGCTGCTCGTCGTCGACTACCGGGTCGCGTACACCGCCGCGTACGTCGTCGGCCTCGTCGTCGGCTACCTCGCGCAGGCGCGGCTCGTCTTCCGCGCGCAGCTCGGCGCGCGCTCGGCGGTGGCCTACCTGGCGACGTACGCGGCGATGTATCTCGCGTCGGTGCTCATGCTCTGGCTCGCCGTCGATCTCATTGGCGTGCCGAAGCCGTGGGCGATGCTGGTCGCGCTGTGCGTGACGGTGCCGCTGTCGTTTCTGCTGCTCTCGCGCGGATTCCGGGCGCGAAACTGAGACTCAGCCGTCTTGTCGGCAATCGCCTACACATCACAGAGTCTTTTCGTCATCCGAGTTCCCTATGCATTGTCGGGCCGCGTGTCCAACCTAGGAGAGTATCAATGAAACTGAACGTGGCGGAGTCGCCGCTTCTCCGGGCCCGGGCCCTTGGTGTCGTCTACCTGCTCTACTTTCTGGCGGCAATCTCGGCAGCGCTCCTCCTGAAGGGGCTGCTCATACCCAACGATGCTGCTGCAACATCGATCAGTATTTTGGCACATGAGGCATTGTATCGCTCAGGCTTGGCAGTCGACCTCATCGCAAACGCGCTGTACATCGCTGTTACGGCCCTCCTGTACAGGCTATTTTCCCCGGTGGGCCGAAGCACGGCACTCATCGCCGCATTCTTCGGGATTGTCGGCAGCGCCGTACAAATCTTCGGCAACGCCTTTCGATTCGCTGCCCTGGTCATCCTGCAAAACAATGACTGGCTCAGCCCGTTCAACGCTGAGCAACTTCACGCTGCGGCGCTCATGTGCCTAAAGTTGCATGCTCAGATCTTCAATAGCTCGCTGGTTCTGTTTGCGCTCTTCGATCTCCTGATCGGCTATCTCATCCTCAGATCGACGCTTCTGCCTCGCACCCTTGGCGCGCTGTTGATGATTGCGGGCGTAGGTTGGCTGACGTTTCTGTGGCCGCCACTCGCCGCGGCGCTCTCTTCCTACATCCTGCCATTGGGCGCTCTGGCCGAATTCTTGTTGATGCTGTGGCTTCTCATCCGGGGGGCGAACAGCATGGGATCGCAAGGGGCCGCATGAACACATGGAGAGAGGCCCGAACGGGGTTCGCACCGCCTGACCTCCCCCGACAAGGGGACGTCTTGCGGCAAGCCAGCAAGCCGGGTGGCCGATAACTTATTTCGATAGGCGGCGATGCGATTCGCCGCGAGACTTCTCAAGCCAAGCACCGCCACACGTGCCGGTTCGCGCTATCGCTCGATGACGATTTCGAGGTACTCGCTCGGCAGCACCAGCGTGCGGTCGCCGGAGCGGTTGTGGCTCTCGATCAGCGCCAGCAGCTCCTGGCTGAACGCGGTCTGCTTGTCGGCGTCGAGCGCGCCGAAGGTCCTCGTCATCGGGCCGTAAAAGGTGCGAAACACCTCGACCCAGTGGGTCGGAGAGTGATAGCGAAAGACGAACGCGCGGCGGTTCGTCCGGATCTCGCGCGCGGACTTGCCGAAGAGCTCCTCGAGCCTTGCCCGCGTCCCCCACAGCGCCGCTGACTTCACGCCCGGCGCCGGCGCGACGTACTTGCCGATCGTCTTGAAGAGCTGGCCGATGAAGCTCTCGGGCGTCCAGTTCGCGAGTCCGATCCTGCCGCCAGGCTTGCAGACGCGGGCGAGTTCGCTCGCGGCCTGCTCCTGGTTCGGGGTGAACATCACGCCGAACGTGGACATCACCGCGTCGAACGATGCATCGGGAAACGGCAGATTCTCCGCTTCGGCTTCCCGGAAGTCGATGCTGAGGCCTTCGGCCAGCGCCCGTGCCCGCCCGGATTCGAGCAGCGAAGGCACGAAGTCGGTGGACGTCACGTCGCACCAGCGACGCGCGGCCGCAAGCGTGGCATTGCCGTTGCCGGCCGCGACGTCGAGCACGCGCGCGCCCGAACGCAGATCGAGCGCCTCGCACAGGCTCTCGCCGACGATCTGCAGCGTGGTGCCCACGACGGCGTAGTTGCCGGTCGACCACGCGACCTTCTGGCGAGCCTTGACCGCGGCGAGATCGATGGTGGGCGAGACGGTGGAAAGGACGGCGGACATGGCAGGGCTCCGTGGTGTGAGGACGGGCGGATCGCCCGGAATGGAGACCGCATCCTGCGGTCGCACTTTCATCCCGGGAATGGCCTCAAGCCTAGACGGCGTGTGCCGCAGGGTGACTTCACCAAGAGGTCGATTTTGTTTCCCCTGTTTCATGCGCTCATGCAACTCATGCGCTCATGCGCGAGGCCCGCGATGATCGCGGGGCTTCGTCTTCGGAGAGCGCGTGCGATGCGCGGCGTCCTGTCGTTGCGCCCAGGTCCGTCGATGTACGTTACAGATTGCACAGCGGCTTTGATGAGGCACACCGGCGAGCCGACAACTAAAACGGGCCACAATTCAAGAGCTTGCCTAACCCGAGTTGACCGGATGCGACGTGGCGATATGTCGAGAAGATTTACAAACCGGGATTTGTGGGGTTGAGCGCCGCCGGCGAATATCGATCAATAAACAATCAGTTGTAGGCGACAAACCGTCGGTGGCGCGGTTTATGCCGTAGCCGTCGGGACTGTCCAGCGAAAAGCCGCTTCGTCGCCTAGATCCTGCGCCCGCGGCCACGTCTGTCCGCATCGATTGCCGGTCAATCATCTATCGGGAGGAACCGGACCCTTCCTCGGTCAACGCACTTGGCGCGCCGCCGCCTCTGGGCGTCGGGCAACCGGTTCTCGGCGCAAGCGTTCGTTCAGGTTCCAAGAGCTCGTGCGGCCACCGGTGCACCAGGGGTTCGCCTACCGCCATTAGCTCGGCGGAGCCGGGATGGAGAGCATTGCCTTTCATTACCGTGGCGGGCGGCGGCATGCGACGTCGCCGAACTGAGGGTTGGCTCGCCTGCCCATCGGCGCGCTCACCAGCTGCGCTCGGATTGACCTACAGCAGGAGGTGACATCATGGCTAGCGGTGCACGCGGCAAGAACGGTGGGGGACGCGACGGCTACACGCTCGAGCTGGTAGGCATCCAGCCCGGGGCAGAGCGGCCCGCCGTGGTCGTGCAGGTCCTTGGAGCGAAGAACGAGCTCCTTCATTCCGAGAAGATCGCGGCGGACGGAAAGTTCGCGATCCCGCCGGACGCACTGAAGCGTGCGCGCTACGTCGTCTTCGGCGCCCCGGAGGGGGAGGGAGTCGCCGCCGACGGATCGGTGCGGTTTCGTGCGCACGATTTCGAAGCGGCCGCCGCGACCGGCACGGTCGCGCTGGCCGAAGGCATCTGGTCGCGCTTGCGCTTCGTGTGGCAATGCGTGAGTGGCAGCGTTCGGGTGTGCCGGCGGCGGCCGCCCTGGTTCGACGCGCTGGTGATGGCATCCGTTCAGCCTGTATTTTCCGCGCTCTCGTTCCAGGCGCGCGCGGGCCTGGGCACGACCTCGATCGCGTCCGGGCTGCGTCCCTCCGTCAGCGACATCCTGGCCTGGCCGGTGCGCTGCCAGCCGGTGTGCCTCGGCACCATCGAAGTGTTCCGTCGGACGTGTTGCTGCTGGCCGATCGTCGTCATCGACGACCCGCGCATTCCCGACCTCATTCGCGACCTCGAAGTCATCGTCAGCAAGCTTCCCAGGCCGCCGCGGGGTCCATTCCCGCCGCCACCGCCGCCCGATCCGTTCGCCACTCCCCTCTTCGAGGGCGGCGGGCTCAACGAGATGGCGTTGAACGCAGCGAACGACCTGGCGGCGCTTCGGTCGCTGCGCGGCGAGCCGGCCGTGCAATACATCAACAGCCGGCTCTACCTGCTGCGGCACATCTGCTCGTGCACGCGACCGGTGAAGGTCGCGACGGGCGCCATCCTCGCCGACGGCACGTTCAACATCTGCTGGCTCGAACGCCTCCGCCTGCAGCTCGCGAACTGCCACGACGAGTACGCGTACGTGGTGAAGCAGACCATCGGCGGGACCACGACGACCATCTACAACGGCGTCGCCGCGGGCGCGTGGTATCACGCCGGCGATCACCCGGTGCTCACCACCTATCGACCCGACGCGTTCTCCTGCAACGAGACGGGCACGGGCGACGGCACGGCGTTCGTGTACCTGGACCAGGTGGACGACATCAACGCGTACGAGCTCAACACGCCGTCGGCCACGTCATGGAACAGCGTGGCCGCGCCTGACGACGAATCCGGGTTGATGTTCCCCAACCCGGTCGGCAGTCACCATCTGCGCAATCTCGGGGGCAACGTCGAGCTGACGTTCCTGTTCTCCGAGGCGATGAAGGACCCTTCGGTCGGCGCGCAGTACTACCGCATCAGCGTCACCGAAGCCGACGAGAACGGCAACCCGACGGGCACGCGGCGCTACTACGGCGAGGGAACGGGGTTCAACGGCGCAGGCGACGTGCTGGCGTGGCTGAAGGCCGTGATCACGGTCACGGGCGTGGACACGGTGCCCGAGACGCTCGGCCCGGTGACCGTGGGCACCGAGAGCTTCCTGTACAAGATTCCGTATCCGTCCGACGCGGACTGGACGGGCTCGGTGCGGTATCACGCGCTCATCAACACACTGAACTCGAACCTGAACCTGCCGGCCGACGTCGAAGCCGATTTCGACGAGGCCGCGTCGAACCACCTCATTACGCTGGAGGTGTTCAATGCCGCGGGCGAGCGGCTGCGTCCGCTGGGCGTGCCGGCATCGGGTCAGCCGGGAACCGAGGTGGCCAAGCCATTCAAGTTTCGTCGCTGGTTCCAGCCGGCGGGCAGCCCGGGCGACGACACGGTTGAGGTGCCCTACGCGGCCCTCACCCATCTCTTCTGCTGGGACAACCGGGCACCGCGCGCCGACATCACGCGCCTGGTCAAGGACGGGATCGCGTCCGACGAGGAGTGCCAGTTCCTGGTGGGCACCAACAGCGCCACCTTCGGCATCGAGTACCGGGCCTACGTGCCGGACGAGCGGTTCCAGCAGAGTCACTCGATTGGCTGGATTCGCGGCCTGAACGGCTCGGCGGCCAATGGCGGGGTGGGTTCGCTGTCGACCACCAGTCCTGCGAATGTGGGCGAGCCGCCCGCGGCGCCCGCCCTGAGTGGGACGAACACGTTCGAAACGATGCTCACGCGGCTCGATCCGCCTAATCCACCGACCGTACTGCCACGGTGCGCCTTCGCGGTGACGCTGACGACTTACTCGAAGACCATCATGAGCGGAAGCCTGGACTTCCCGTACGCGCAGGAGACCGCCGCTTTCGCGCTCGAAATCGGCCAAAGCTAGCTTCAACGCGCTGCCTGACTTGGATGCCGCATGGGGGAGCGGCACCGGGGTCCGCGGCAGATCGCGACTCTTGGAAGCGGATGCCGATGGCCGAGTGGCCCGTATCGTTTCAGTTCGTCGTGGCGGTGTTGGCGACCTGGCGCGTGGCGCACTTCGTCGCTCGCGAGGACGGGCCCTTCGATCTCATCGTGCGGCTCCGGGCGCGGGCGGGCGACGGGGCCCTCGGGCGCCTGATGGACTGCCCGCACTGTCTCGGTCTGTGGATCGCAATGCCGTTCGCGTGGTGGATGGCGGAGACGCCGGGCGGATGGCTGGCCGCGTGGCTGGGAATCTCGGGCGGGGCGTCGCTCGCCCAGCGGTTCGTCGAACGTGAGCCGCGAGCCTGAGCGCGGAGGGCGGGGAGCTTCCTTTGTCGAAGTAGTCCATTGGCGGCGGACCTTCGCACCGCCGGCGTTTCGGGAGTAACGAGACATGTCGTGTTGCGGACAGAAACGTCTGGCGCTCGTGAGCGGACACGGCGGGGGGCCGGCGTCGCATGCGGGCGCGACGGCTGCAGGTGTCGCGGCGGCAACGCTAGCGTTACGTGGCCCGCGGGACGTGGTGCTGCGCTATCTGGCGCTCGGAGCGTTCTCGACGCGCAGCACGCGCACGGGACGGGCGTACGCGTGCGCGGGCACGGGCGCGGCGGTCTCGGTTGATCCGCGCGACGCCGAAGCGTTGCTACGAACGGGGCTGTTCACCCGCGCGTAGTCCGCTCGCTCACGGCATGGAGATGCTGCTCGCGCAGCAACAGATGCCGGACGCCAGGGCATCCGATTTCGCGATTCAGCTCGACCGGGCGATTCACGCGGGCGTGCCGAAGGCGTGGGCCATGCTGGCCGCGCTGTGCCTGACGGTGCCGCTGCCATTTCTGCTGCTCTCGCGCTGATTCCGGGGGCGGTCTTGACGTAGTTTCCGCGGCGAGTCCGTTCGCTGCGGCGCCCGCGACATCGGTCATATGGCCGATCTCCGCAGCAGCGCGCCTCATCCAAAATAGTTCGCGAACCTGTCAGAAATGACAGGTGTCACCGACGCGGACTCCGCGTAGAAAGTCTCGAGCGGTCGGAGGCGCGGACACGAGCGGCAGCGCAGAGAGAGGCGCGCCGACGAAGGTCGGCTCGGTGCTTCGCGGACCAGGTTGGGGAGGAACGATGCGCGGTTCGCTCGTCAGCAAGCGCGGCGTTTATTTGCTCGTCGCGGGCGTATGTCTCACGACGCTGCAGACGACGTCAGGCATGGCGGGCGAGCCTGCCTACCTCGTCGCGTCCGACATCGCGGTCGGCGGCGGGCGCGAGCGGTTGACCGATCTCGTCGTGGACGCTGTCGGCAACGCTTACGTCGCCGGCGTGATCGGCTCCTACAATTTTCCGGGAATCGACTCTGCCGCGATCACGAACGGCGGCATGGATCTCCGCTTCGTCGCGAAGTTTTCGCCATTGTCCCGGACCCCGTCCTACGTCGCCGTCGTCGGCGCGCCGACCGCGCTGCTCAGCGACGCGCGCTCGAGCCAGTTCGGACGCGACGAGGCCGAAGGGCTCGCCGTCGATGCGGCGGGCAACGCCTATGTCGTCGCCTACGACGGATCCAAGGACTACCCGGTGAGCGGCGGACAGTACCAGGCGACGACGGGAAAGAAGTACGTGTTCAAGGTCGACTCGAACGGGCAGGTCACGCGCCATTCGATCGCGCTCGATCCGGCGTTGAATCGCGTGGGTGCCGTCGCGCTCGACAGTGCGGGGGCGATCTATCTCACCGGGAGCGCAAGCGATGGGCTGCCGACGACCGCGGGCGCCCCGTACCCGACTGCAGCGGTCGCTGCCGGCTGCACGGCGCCGTACGCCGTGAAGCTCGATCCGACCGGACAGAACGTCCTCTACGCGACGTACCTCGGGAACTCGGGCACGCCGGGGCACATCTGCGGCGGGGCGACCCGGCATTCGGTCGTCGATCCCACCGGATTTGCGATCGTCGTCGACGCCGGAGGCAACGCATTCGTGGCGGGCCAGGCCGAGCCCGGCCTGCAGGCGACGGCCGGCGCCGTCGATCTCGCCAGCAAGACCGCGGGGTCCTTCTACGCCGACGGTGATCTCGTGGCTACCGCGTCGCATGCGTTCGTCGCCAAGCTGAATGCGGCGGGAACCGCGATCCTCTTCGTCGCGCGGCTGGGCGGCGAGCGCCCGGACCGCGGCACGAGTCTCCTCGTCGACGCGTCCGGCGCCGTCGTCGTGGCAGGCAAGACGAGCTCGATCTATTTTCCGACCATCGGTGGGGGGCCGCAGCAATATTTTCCGTTCGTCGCGGCCGACTGCGTGCTGTGGACGCCCGAAGTCGGGTTCGTGAGCAAGCTCTCCGCGGACGGCCGGCAGCTCCTGTTCTCGAACTACGTTCCGCTTCAGGGCGGTCAGCTCGACGACTGCGGCGGCCGCTGGGGCACCCTCAACTTCGAGCCGGCCAGGCTTGCCGTCGACGCGAGCGGCAATCTTTACCTCGCGGGCTATACGGTCGCGTCCAACGTCGACGTGCCCTACACCGCCAGAGCCATCATCCCGGCGCCAACGGGCACGCAGTCCGAAATCGGCAATCAACTGCTGCAGATACTGAGCGCCGACGGCCAGCGCCTGTTGTACTCGACGCCGTTGGCGGGTTTCGGCATACAGGGACTCGCGGTCGATCGCTGGAAGAACGTGATCATCGCGAGCGATGCGGGAGTGCAGCGCATCGCGCCGGGCTTCCTTCCCGTGGAGCTGGTGTTGCCGCCCGGCGCAGCGTGCGCCGGGCCGGCGACCCTGGGTGCGACCGTCGCCGCTTCGCACGACCAGGGCTCGGTCGAATTCCTGGTCGACGGCGCGAGCATCGGATCGGCGTCGATCGCGAACGGCGGCGCGATGAAGGCGACGACGCTGGCGTCCGGCCTTCGACGCGTGAAGGCGACCTACCACGGCGCCGGACCCTTCGATGGTTACTCGTCGCCCGAGTTCGTGCTCGGCGTCAATCAGGCCGGAGCGTGCCCATGATGCGTCGTGCGCTCGCGGCCTGGCTCGCGCTCGCCGTCGCCGCGTTCTCGGCGTGCGCGGCGGCGCGTGGCATCTGGCTGGTCGAGGGAGGGCTCCTGACGCACGTCGACACCGAGCTCGGACTCGCACAGCGCGTGCCGATCGACGGGCGCGTCCGGAGCGTGGCGCCGAGCGGCAACGGCGCGTGGGTGCTGACCGACGATTCGTTGTTGCTGTTCGATGCTGGCGTTCGCTACCGTGGCCCGGGCACAGCTTTCGCCCGAAGAACTCGCCAACTTCGGGGCCGTGGCCGCCGATCGCGCCGAGAGTGGCGTTTGGGCCGGTATCGGGCCGGCGCTCGTCCACTTCGATGCGTCCGGCTCGCGTGGGCGCGAGATCGGCCTCGACGGCGAGACGCTGGCGATTGCGACGATGGGGCCGGATGCGATCTTCGCCGCCACGGCGAGTTCGCTCGTGCGGATCGATTCCGGCGGGACGATCGTGGGGCGCGCCGAATTCGCGCGGCTGCCGGGCAGCGGAGTCACGGCGTTGCTCGCCGATCCGCTCGCCGGATACGTCTGGCTCGTGCGCGCGGGCGCGGCGGTCCAGTTCGACGTCCTGTTCGGCCTCGCACCGCGCGCGGTCATCGACCTCGTCGCTCCTGTCGCCGCAGACATCGATGCCCGCACCGGTGTGCTCACGCTGGTCGCGGGTCCGCGCATCCAGCACTTCGATCGCGATGCGAGGGAACGGTTGCCCGGGGCCCTTGCCTCCGAGGCGTTGGTCGAGCCCGTCGGCATTGCGCAGGACGCGAACGGTTCCGTCCTCTGGTTTGGCGACCGGTCCGGCTTCGGCTTCATCGGGCTGTCCGACGGCACCGTCGTGCGCATTCCCGGCGCGTCCCCTGTGGATCGCTTCGCGGCGGAGGCGGCACGAGTGGATCTTCGCCTCGACCAGGATCTCTCCGCCGTTCTGCCGGGCGATGCGTCGACGCCGCTCACGTTCCAGGCATCGGTCCGTTGCGACGCGCTTGCGTGCACGCCGACGCTCGGGTACCTGCGCGGACTGCGGCTGTGGGCGCTCGGCGGCGGCGACGATCGGAGCGCGCTGTTCCGCGCCGACGATGTCCCCGGCCTGTTCTCGGGACGCGTGCCGACGGCCCCCTGGCAGGTCGCGCCACCATTGCGCTCGTGGGTGACGGACGCCTGGGGCAACCGGTCGAACGAGGCGATCGTCACGTGGCCGATCGAGTCAGGCGGACCGCGACGGCACGCGATGTCGGTTCCGACGATCACGATCACCGCGCCGGCCAACCCCTCGTCGTTCACGGCGCCGCTCACGACGACGATCAAGGCGACCGCGACGCCCGGCACCGGCGCGTCGATCGCCAAGGTCGAGTTCTACGCGGGGACCACGCTCCTGGGATCGGCGACCGTCGCCCCGTACAACTTCGGCTGGTCGAACGTGCAGGTGGGCACGTACGCGCTGACTGCCAAGGCGACCGACACCCTCGGGGCGACCGCGACCTCGAGTGCGGTCAACGTGACGGTGAAGGCGGGTGCTCGGCCGAGCCCGATCGATGCTTGGCTGTTCAACGACGGGTGGACGACGTCGGGCGTCGCCGTCGACGCCGCAGGCGCTCACAACGCGACGCCGACCGGCACGCTGACGGCCGTCGCGTCGGCAGCAAGCGCTCCCAAGCCCGACACCTGCAAGGCGGCGAGCCTCACGGGCGGCGCATTCGACGCTGCGGGCCTCGCTGTCTCGACGGCCGCCGCGGCGAAGACGACCGTCGCCTTCTGGATGTACTGGAACGGCACGAACGGAGCGATGCCGATCGGTTGGATCACCGAGGGCCTGCTTCTGAACGGCGGCGCCTTTGGCTTCGGCACGCAGAACGGCGACGTCTTCGGCATTCCGTCGGCCGGTCTCGCCGGGAAGTGGCATCACATCGTCGCCGAGTTCACGAACGGCGCGGTCGGTTCCAACAAGCTGTACGTCGATGGCGTCCCGCAGACGCTGACGCAGCGCGCGGGCGCTCCGAACAATGCGAACGCCGTCGTGGCGGCGACGCTGCGAATCGGCGGCCTGGGCGCCAGCACGAGCTATCGCTTCGGCGGCCAGCTCGACGAAGTCAGGCTCTTCAAGCGGGCGCTGACGGCGACCGAAGTGAGCGCGGAGTTCGCTGCGGCGAACCCGTGCGGCTCCGCGCCAACGACGTCGCTCACCACCCCGGCGAACAACGCCACTTTCGTCGCGCCGGCATCGATCGCGCTGGCGGCGACGGCCGCCGCCACCGCGACCGGCGCCACGCTGACCAAGGTCGAGTTCTACAAGGGGGCGACCCTGCTCGCGACGGACACGACGTCCCCCTACGCCTACACGTGGGGCAACGTCCCGGTCGGCGACTATCCGCTGACGGCGAAGGCCACCGACAGCAAGGGCACGACCGCGACCTCGACGATCGCCACCGTCCACGTCAAAGCCAATGTTCCGCCGACGGTGGCGATCACCGCGCCTGCGAACAACAGCGTCTACACGGCGCCGGCCACGATCAACCTCGCGGCGACTGCAACCGACGCCGATGGCTCGGTGACCAAGGTAGAGTTCTACAAGGGCTCGACGCGGCTCGCGACGCTGGCGGCTCCGCCCTACACGTACACGTGGACGAACGTCGCCGGGGGCAATTACGCGCTGACGGCGAAGGCGACCGACGACCGCGGCGCAATCACGACTTCGGCCATCGTCAACGTGAAGGTCAACAAGCCCCCGACGGTCAGCATCACGGCGCCTGCCAACGATGCGGTGATCGTGCTGCCGGCGTCGATCACGATCAACGCCAGCGCGAGCGACGCCGACGGGACGATCACCAAGGTCGAGTTCTACCGCGACGGCGCGCTGCTCGGGAGCGACACGACGGCGCCATACAGCTACGTCTGGACGAGCGCCACCGCGGGCACGTACGTGCTCACCGCGAAGGCAACCGACAACCTCGGCGCCGTGAAGGTGTCGGCGCCGGTCACGATCACGGTCAACCCGAATCGGCCGCCGACGGTGGCGATCACGAGCCCGTCCTCCGGCGCGCAGCTCGTGGGCGGCTCGATCGTGACGATCGCCGCGACGGCGACGGACTCCGACGGCACCGTCGGCAAGGTCGAGTTCTACCGCGACGGAGCGCTAATCGGCACCGACACGACGTCGCCCTATAGCTATGCGTGGGCGACCGCCGAGACCGGAACGTTCGTTCTCACCGCGAAAGCGACCGACAGCAAGGGTGGGTCCACGATGTCGGCGCCGGTCACAGTGACCGTCGTCGTGAACCAGCCGCCGAGCGTCAGCCTGACTGCGCCCGACAACGGCCAGATCTTCATTTCGCCGTCGTCGTTGCCGAACGTCCTGCTCGGCGCCGACGCCGCCGACCCGGACGGCACCGTCACCGCGGTGCGGTTCTACAAGCAGGCCGTGGGCGTCATCGGCGATCCCGAGCCCGTGCTTGTCGGCGCGGTGACGGCGCCCCCTTATCAGGTGACGTGGCCCGCGGTCCCCTATACCGACCCGCCGCCGGGAGGCGTCAACGTCGATTACTACCTGGTATGGGCCGAAGCGACCGACGATCGTGGTGCCGTCACGGTCTCGGATCCGGCGTCGTTCCAGGTCCTGGAGACCGCACCGCCTTCGAGCGTCACTGCCCGCATTACGTCGCCCTACAGCCCGCAGGGCGTCGAACCGATCGTGTTCAGGGCTCCGGCGACGATCGTGCTGTCCGCCGCGAGCACCGGCGGATCATCGTCGGTTGCCAAGATCGAGTTCCTCGCGAACGGGTCGGTGGTCGGCACATCGGCCGCGCCCAACGCTTCGGACGACGAATTCAGGGTCGTCTGGCGCGACGTGGCCGCGGGAAGCTATGTCGTCACCGCGAGGCTCACCGACACGCGCGGCTTCGCCTCGACCTCCGAACCGGTCACGGTGAGCATCGAGGTGCCGAATCCGCCTGCGGTCACGCTTCAGGCGCCGGTCGGCGAGCAGATCGTCCCGCTTCTCTCGGGCTTCATTCCGCAGAGCATCCCGTATTCGGCGACCTTGTCGGATCCTGGGGGGAGTGTCGCCCGGGTCGAGTTCGACGACAACTCGCGCCTGCTCTCGTGGCCCGCGTCGCCACCCTATGCCGGCACGCTGGCCTCGCCGTCCAGCGGCTTGCACGTGATCAGTGCGCGGGCCTTGGACGCGCGGTACAGAGAGCTCGCGCACGGGGCGCCTGCCTTTGCGGTCGTGGGAGTCATCTCCCGGCCGATCGCCGCCGTGATGACGAGCCCGACACCAGGCGCGAGCTACAGTTCGGCGGTCACGCTGGCGGTGGATGCCGTGGCGCCGGACAGTACGATCGCCAAGGTCGATTTCTATTCGGGAAATATCCTGCTCGGCTCCCGCACGTCGCCACCTTATGCGATCGGCGCCGCCTTCTCGTCCGGTGCGCAGAGCGTCTATGCAGTCGTGACCGCCGCGTTTTCGCCGACGGTGATCACGACGCCGGTGAGCTTCACCGTAAATGGCGCGGCGAGCGGCACGAGCATCAAGCTCACTTCGCCTGTCGACGGTCAGACGTTGTACGCGCCGGCGGCAATCCCGCTGGCCGTCAATCTCGCCGATCCGAATCACATCGTCACGCGGGTCGAATACTACTGGAGCGTCAATATCAACGGTGGTCTGATCGCCTCGTCGACGCAAGCGCCCTGGTCGGCAACGTGGTCGGGGGTCGGGGTAGGGGAGTACTGGATTACCGCGGTGGGTGTCTACGCGGGGGGGAAGGTCACGTCGGCGCCGGTGCACGTGACGGTCGCGGCGCCGCCCGCAGTCGTGCTCACCGCCCCGGCGGACGGCAGCCTGTACGCAGGAGGCCAATCGATCACGATGACGGCGCAGGCGACGACCCCGGGTCACTCGTTGGCGCGCGTCGATTTCATGGCCGACGGGGCTCTCGTCGGAAGCGCCAGCGTCGCGGCCGGATCGACCTCGGCGACCGTCAGCTACACGTGGACGGGCGCCCCTTCCGGCGTGCACGCGCTGACGGCGAAGGCAATCGCGGTGGACGGCTACGCCCCGACATCGGCACCCATATCCGTCGACGTCGGCGATCTCGCGGTTACCTTGGCCGAGCCGTATCCCGGGCAGGCCTACGTATCCCCGGCGGACATTCGAATTACAGCGGGCCCGGTCGAAACCGGCGGGGCGATTGCGCAGGTCGATTTCTACGGGGATGGCGTGTTTCTCGGCAGCCGTACGACTGCGCCTTATTCCATTGTCTGGACGGGGGTCTCCGTGGGAGCGCACACTGTGAGCGCCAAGGTGCGCAACGTTGCCGGTTTCACCGCGAGCTCCGGCTCCGTGAACGTGACATCGCTCGCGGCGTCCACCATCGCCATCGACGCCGGCATCGATGGCGGAAGCGTCGCCGACGACAATGCTTCGATCAGCGGAACCGTGCAGGCGCCGACGAACTCCGCCGTCATCGTCAACGGGAGGGGAGCCGCGCTCGATCGCAACGGCCGCTTCTTCGTCGATGGGATCCCGCTGCAGCCGGGAACGAATTCCCTGACGGTGACGCTGAACACCCAGGACGGCAGCCCGGTCACCCGAATCATCACGCTGGGCAGCACCGGCGCCGCGCCGTTCCGGGTGGACGTCGACCCGCAGGAGGGCCTCGCGCCGCTATCCTCAACGATGACCATCACGAACCGCGGGAAGGTCGCGTTTCAGCGGATCGAGATCGATATCGACGATGATGGGACGCCGGAGCAGACGTTGACCGCGTTGACTGACAACGAGGTTCAACTGGATTTGACGTTTCCGAGCCCCGGCACCTATGCCGTTCGCGTGAAGGTCTTCAGCGCCACAAACACTGTGATCTACTCGACGCTTCGGCGAATCCTCGCGCGCGACCCGCGTGACCTCGCCGTGATCACCGGCGGCGTATTCCTGGGCATGCTGGACCGCCTCGCGGCGGGCAATATCTCGGCCGCGCTTTCCGCCATCACCGGCTCAATGCAGGCCCGATATCAGACGATCTTTGCGGCTCTCCAGTCCGAGATGGGCACAATCGCGCCACAGCTCGGCACAATTCAGTGGGTAGTCGTCACGGACGAATTGGCGGAAATCGCAATGTCGAGAAACGGGACAAACGGATTGCAGACGTTTCAGATTTACGTGATACGAAGTGAGGATGGAGTTTGGCGAATCGATGGCATGTGATTGATCCGCAGCGTGCGAAATGGACATCTACGAGAAACGCATCCGCCGTCGCAAGCATGTGATAGCCGTCGGCGCCGTAGTCCTCTTGGTCGGGATCGCGCAATTGATAATCGGGTTTTCCATCGGAGATGGCCCCGTTGTGGGGCATGTCATCGACGTCAACACTGGGAACCCCATTGCCGGTGCAATCGTAGTCGCCCGATGGCAATCGAGCACGATTGGGCTTGCTCACTCGACCTCATACTGCGTTCACGTGGAGACCGCAGTCAGTGACCAGAACGGTCGGTATCAGACGGCACGGTGGTGGCACTTTCCGCCTATCGCTCATTTCGATGGCCGAATGGGGCTCGGATGCGTATCGCCCCGGATACGAGAGCGTAGCTGTACATACTCGCGAAGCTGAGCAGCGTCCTGAGGACGTCTATATGAAGCCGTTTTCAGCGGGGGCGTCGGAAAGACTGGAGTTTATCTCTTACCGGGTATTCAGCGGCATGAGCTGTACGTCTGCGGGGACAAGCATGCGTAACCTGTTTCCGCTTTTCAGGGATGCTCTCAAGGAAGCTAGACCGCTCGCGAGTACCCCCGCGCAAACGACTGACGTTGAACAGCGAATGCGTTGGATCGCCGCGGACGCTTGGTTGGCTCTTCCATCGGACGCGCCTGATCACGGAAACGACCCGCTCGTTTTGCTGCCAAGTAACGTGCAAAGGGAACTTCAATGATTCGCATGGCGAGCGGACTTACCGGATTCATCGCATTACTACCGTCAGTCGCGGCGGCGTTTGAGTTGTCGACTCACGCGCTCCTTGCTGCAAAGACAGCAGAGAGACTCCTTGCAGATCATCCGACTCTCCTTCAAGACCTAGGGGTCGGGGCTGATGCAGGAGGAGCTCCGCTTGCGACAGCTTCACTAGGTAAGACTTACTTTGATGTTAAGCAGTCCACCAACACTGTTCTAAGCCGATCGCGCACGCAGTTTGAGGCAAGAATTATCAAGGAAGTGCAAGGCTCCTCTGACATTATTGACCCGCTAAGTATTGGCGGATGGATAATGGCCGGCGCTGTTCGCGAAGACGACGTGCCTCGCGATGTCGGGGGCGATAACCCCCAGGACGATCTTTATGATGTGCTCGACGGGCCTGTAACTCGCGTGCTCCATCACTTCTACGATCCGGTATACAACCGGCCACTCACGGTTGGCGTGGCGTTGGGGAAGCGGGCGCCGGATTGGGCTGCGGGGGCCTTCGACGCGTTTTTGCCATCGCCTCAGTCGGACCCCGGTCGACGCAATCACTTCACGATCGCCGACGTAAAGGAAGCGATATTTCGTGCACTTACCATGAAGACGTTGGATGTTCACGGTGCCTGGGTCGATCTTGCGCTGCCACCTGACGCCGCGAGCAAATGGACCATGCGAAAGGCCTACTGGGGAACCACCTTCCGTGGGCTTGGCGACGTATTGCACTTGCTTCAGGACATGGCACAACCGCAACATACCCGGAACGATCCGCACGTTGGCGCGCCTCCAGTGGCCGGCCACAAGAGCGTTTTCGAAGCCTACATGGACGCGCGCGCGCGCGGTGCGAAGTCATTCTCGATCAGGTATGACGTGCTCACGGCTGATATCGGAATTGCCGCCACGCAATTGCCATTTCAGATATGCGACCCGGGCGGCAATTGCCGCGATTATCCAGCGCCGAGCGGATTCACTAAGTACAGCCAGTTCTTCAGCACCGCGCCTGGGGCTGCCGTCGGAGGGCAGGGCCTCGCCGACTATAGCAACACGCAGTTCTTTTCCGCCGGCAAGAATCTTGGAAATGCTGACTACGTGTGGCCGCCTAACTCGATCGCCGCCTACACTGTCACGACGGTCGCACCAACCCGGTGGGACGGATCACCGATCGCGCCAAGCGCAAGCGTTGGCCCTGTTTATCTGTATAGCAGAGGCGTCGTAATCGACAATCAGAATCTTGCGTTCAATGCCGTGGATGTACCTTTGACCAGCGTCAGTCTTTGGGACGAATTCATGCAGCGGCGAAGCGCTTTGCCGGGATTTCACCTGACGCGGCAAAATTACGATGCCCAAGCTAAGCAACTGCTGCCTCGCGCTGTCGCTTATGGAGTCGGCCTGCTACAACGCTTTTTCCGCGGTAGCCTGCAGATTGACCTGCCGGAAGAAGGAGCATTCGCGATAGCCGACAACGGTGCGCCGATCTGCAAGGACACGTGCGGCTTCGGCAGAATTCGGCTCAAGCTCAAGAACACGACCAGCTCGGGCGAGACGTTGGGTTCCGGGACGTACTTCGCGGTCGCCAAGTTCCGACGCAACAACTGTTACGTCCCGGATCTGTCAGGGGATCCCGGGGCTCCGTCTTTCATCGGTTACGGCTGCCGGTCGGAGAGCGAGGAGATTGTCGTGTCGGATGCTCTCTTCCACTGGAAGCTTCCGAATGGCTCGCTCGCCGCCGGTGAACAGCAGCCGCTGGACTTCTCGTTTTCCAGTCCTATTCCGATCAATGCTACCGACATCTACCTTCAAGTCGTCTTCCGGGGCCAACTGGGAAACGAGGCCGACGCAGTCGTCGTCGCAACCAAGAACATCTCCGAGCCCAACTACCTCGCAGTTGTGAACGATTCCGACTATCTCTACAACGGCGCGACCGACACGTTCCAGCCGAACGCCGCGACCCAGACGATGACGCAGGTCGACGTCAAGCTCGGCGGTGCGACGACGCCCATTGCGACGCTGGGGCAGATCGCACCCAAAGGCTACGCGCAACTTGCCTTCCTTACGGATCTCGGGGCGCAGCATGTCGTGGTCGATTACAACATGGCGGGAATCGGGTCTCCGAGCACGACAGACCTGCCCGTCGCCGCGTTTGACTCGCCGGGTGGCACCCTGTATCAGCGAACTCGTGAGGTGACCCCATATCGCGGTATGTGGAGCGACTACCGTCTCGATTTCTTTGCCGGGTACCAGTATGCGATTGCGCCATGCGGGGCGGGCGATCTTCGCAATATCTGCACATCCGCCGGGTTGACGACGATCCCGGTATCGAATGCTGTCCCTTGGACGATCAATTTCCCGTAAGCGGCCGACAGTGATGCGGAGCGCCGAGACTTGCGGGCATGCCCGCGCGCCCGGAAGCCGTCATCCGCGGAGTCGCCCTGCGCGACGGCCTCCAAAGCATCGCGCGCGTCCTCCCGACTGCGCAGAAGCTGGAGTGGATCCGCCGGCTCGGAGTGCGGCTCGACCCGCCGCCATTCCCGTATTGCGTAAGTTGCTCGCCTCGAGCTGCAGTAACCCTCCCGGCAGACTGTCCACCGGGGCTCGTGCCGCGCATCCCGCGCGAGCGATTTCGTGACATCATGGACATCCTCGCGGCGGGGCGTTTCCGCCGCGGACCCTCGCCATCGCGGAGATTTCCATGAAGCTCTACTATCACCCGGTGTCGACGACGAGCCGGCCGGTCGTGCTGTTCGCCCTGGAGTCCGGCATCCCGCTCGACATGCAAGTCGTCGACCTCTTCACCGGCGAGCAATACCAGCCGGAGTACGAGAAGATCAATCCGAGCCACCAGGTGCCCGTGCTCGACGACGGGGATTTTCGGCTGACCGAGAGCTCGTCGATCCTCAAGTACCTCGCGGACAAGACGGGCTCGCCCGCGTATCCCAAGGACCCCCGCCAGCGTGCACACGTCAACGAGCGGATGGACTGGTTCAACACGGGCTTCTACCGCGATTATTCGTACGGCTTCGTCTATCCGCAGATCTTTCCGTTCATGAAGCGGCCCGACGACGTCGTGCAGGCGGGGACGCTTGCGTACGGGAAGGACAAGGCGCTCGGCTGGCTCAAGGTGCTCGACCAGAGCCTGATCGGCCCGCGCAACAACTACCTCTGCGGCGACGCGACCACGATCGCCGACTATCTCGGGGCGATGATGGTGCTCGGCGGCGAGGCGATCCAATGCAACCTCGGCGCGTACCCGAACATCTCGCGCTGGATGGGCAACATGAAGAAGCTCAAGAACTGGTCGAAGGTCAACGAAGCGTTCTACCAGTACGTCGTCGATCCGAACAAGGGCAAGGATTTCGTCAGAATCTAGATCAATGAACGGAGGCCGGCGATGATCAAGGGCCTGCACCACAACGCGTACCGCTGTCGCGATTCCGAGGAAACGCGGCGCTTCTACGAGGACTTTCTCGGGCTGCCGCTCGCGGGCAGCCTCGACATCCGCGAGACGATGACCGGTCGCAAGACTGCGGTGCTGCACACGTTCTACCGACTCGACGACGGCTCGTTTCTCGCATTCTTCGAGGCGCCCGACATGCCGTTCGAATGGAAGTCGCAGCACGACTTCGACCTCCACATCGCGCTCGAGGTCGAGCCGCCGGTGCTGGACGCGATGCTGGCGAAGGGCAAGGCGCGCGGGTTGGAAACGCGCGGGATCTCGGAGCACGGCTTCGTGCGGTCGATCTACTTCCGCGATCCGAACGGCTATGTGATCGAGCTTACCGCGAAGACGCCGGGGCACGACGCGATGATGGATCCGGCGACGAACGGCGCGCGGGCGATCCTCGATCGCTGGCAGCAGGAAAGGGCGTCGGCGGCCATCACCGGTTAGCGCTCGGCGCCCGGAACGATCCCGCTGACCGGCAGCGCGACGGTGGGATCCTCGGCCTGCAGCTGAAAAGTAGGGTCAGACCCGACTTTTCGGGACGCCGGCAGGAACGGCGACCGCTGGAGATGCAAGTCGCCCCTTTTTCGAAAAGTCGGGTCTGACCCTACTTTTCATGAAGCCACGCCGTCAGGCGCGGCGCGTAGGTGTTCACTGCGAGCCCCGCGAAGACGAGCGCCACCCCGGCGGCCTGCAGCGGCGCGAGCGATTCGCCGAGGAACAGCGCACCGCTCGCAAGGCCCGAGACCGGGATCAGCAGCGCGAATGGCGAGATGAGCGTCGTCGGATAGCGGTGGAGCAGCGCGTTCCACGAGCCGAACCCGAACAGCGTCGCGCCGTAGGCCATCACCAGCAGGCAGGCCCAGACGATCGCGCTCGCGTGCGCGACCGTCTGCGCGACGGCCGGGCCGCCTTCGAGCGCGTAAGAGAGCGCCGCGAGCGGCAGCGGCGGCACGAGGCTCGACCAGACGACGAGCGCGAACATGTCCGGGGCGTGCGCGCCGGCGCCATGCTTGGCGATGATGTTGCCGATGGCCCAGGCGAGCCCGGAGGCGATCACGAGAAGGAAGCCCACGAAGGTCCCGCTCTCTCCCGCGCCGAGCTTGTGGGCCGCAAGCAGAGCGACGCCCGCGACTGTGATCGCCGCGCCCCAGAGGTTGTGCCGCCGGAGCTGGTCGCCGTCGAGCATCATGGCAAGCCCGATCGTGAAGAACACCTGCAGCTGGATCACGAGCGACGAGAGGCCCGCGGGCATGCCGAGCTTCATCCCGAGGAAGAGCAGGCCGAACTGGAACACTCCGATCGCGAAGCCGTAGCCGACGACGTAGCGCCAGGGCATCGCCGGGCGCCGGACGAAGAACACGAGCGGCAGCGCCGCGAGCGCGAAGCGCAGCGATGCCAGAGCGAACGGCGGCACCTCGCGCAGCGCGACCTTGATCGGAACGAACATGTAGCCCCAGATCGCGACGACCGCGAGCGTGAGCAGGAGATCGCGCGGCGTGAGATGGGCTTTCACGGGAAGATTCCGTGCGGCGAGACCAAAGCGGTCGATGATACCTTGCCGGCCGCGCTGGACTGGCACGCGTCGCGGCGGTCGCACCGCACGGTCCCGCGGAATTCACGCGGCGAGGGCTACCGCCGGTTCGGGCGCGGGTCGTTCGTGCCGTCGGAACCGGGGCGTCGAAGGACTTTGCCTATCCACGTGAGCACAAACACGAGCACCGCCAGGACACTGAAAGCGATCGCTTCGTACTGCTTCGCGTGCTCGCAGCACCCGACGAACACGGCGACGTAGCCGTAGTTCTCGATGAAGCCCTGCAGCGTCATCGCTTCCTCTGCGCGCGTCGTAGCGCGCGGGCGTTACTTACCGAACGTTCCGGCGTAGACGTACGCAAAGCCGTCGGGCTTCACGTACTTGCGGAGCGCCGCATTGACCTCGGCGACGGTGACCGCCGCGATCGCGGCGTCGATCTTCGCAGAAAAGGCGAACGTCCGCCCGAGGTACGCCTGCTGGACGAGCGCAGCAGCGAGCGAGGCATCCTGCGTGCGCGAGAGCTGGCGCCGCTTGAGGAGGCCGCTCTTCGCTTCGGCGAGCTCCGCCTCCGTGACCCCGTCGCGGACGATTCGCGCCAGCTCCTCGGCGAGCGCCTTGACGAGCCGCTCCCGGTTTTCGGGCGCGAAGATCGCGGACAGCACGAGCGGCGTGTTGAGCTCGAAGCTGCTGGGCTCCAGGTACGCGCCGACGCTATAGCTCAGGCCGTCCTGCTCGCGGACGCGCTTCCACAACCGCGACGTGCCGGGATCGCCAAGGATGGATGCGGCGACGGACGCGGCGGCGTAATCGTCGCTCGTGTCGTTCAGCGCGAGCGCGATCTCGCCCTGCATCGCGGCGTTGGCCTTGTCGGGCGTCGACAGCGTCACGATCGTGGGCTGCTTCGGCACCAGCGGTTCCGGCACGCGGGTGTAGCGGTGCCGGGCTCGTCCACGTGCCGAACAGCGTCGGCAGCTGCGCCCGCACCGCGTCGGCATCGAAGTCGCCGACGAGCGCGAGCTCGGCGGCGCCGCCGCCGGCAAATTGCGCGTGAAATCGGCGCACGTCGTCGAGCTTGGCCTTGGCATACGAGGCGAGCTCCTCGTCGAGCGTCGGCTGGTAGCGGACGTCGCCCGGCGGATAGGGGTTGTCGAGGCGCGCGAGCGCGCGCTCCGCCATGCTGTCGGGATCGGTCCGCGACTCCTCGAGCGAGGCCGCGATCTCGCGCTTCAGCTGCTCGAACTCCGGAGCCGGGAACGACGGCTCGCGCAGGATCTCGGCGGCGAGCGCGAGGAACGAGGGCAACTTCTCGCGCGTCGTCTCGCCGACGAGCGTCAGCGACGTTTCGCCGCCCTCGACCGCGAGCTTCGAGCGCAGGCTGTCGAGCGAGTCCTCGATTTCCTGGCGGGTGTGTTTGGCGGTTCCTCGCTTCAGCATGTAGGCCGCAAGCGTCCCGAGCGGCGCCTTGCCGAACAGCGACTTCTCGTCGCCCTGGTGCAGCTCCAGGCGGACCTTCACCGTCGCGCCGCGTGTTCTTTTCGGGAGCAGCGCGACTTTCATGCCGTTCGCGAGCGCATATCGCTGCGCGCGGGCGTCCAGGTTGCCGGGAGTGGCATCGAAGACCTCGCCCGCCGCGACCGCGGCATCGCCCTTGTAGTCTTTGACCATCGCGGCAACGTCGACCGTCGGCGGATGCGGCGCGCGGTCGGGCTTCGCGTCGGGTACGAACATGCCGACCGTCCGATTGGACGGCTTGAGGTAGGCCCCGGCCACCCGCTCGACGTCGGCCGCGGTCAGCGTGCGCCAGCGGTCGCGGTTGAGGAAGAAGAGGCGCCAGTCGCCGAGCGCGACCGACTCGGACAGCGCGATGCCCAAGCGCGCCGGATCGGCGATCGTCTCGTCGAAGTCGCGCAGCGCCTTCGCGCGGACGCGATCGACTTCGGCCGCCGTGATGGGCGTCGCGGCGGTGCCCTCGAGCGTCGCTTCCATGGCGGTTCGCGCGGCCGCCAGCGAATCCGACAGCGGCAACTGGGCGAAGAAAGCGACGAAGCCCGGGTCATGCAGCTCCGGTGAGAAGCTCTGCACTGCGGCCGCTTTCCTCGTTTCGACCAGTGCCTTGTACAGGCGGCCCGCTGGCTCGATCGTCATGATCCTGGCGAGCGCGTCGATGGCAACGGCATCCGGATGCGCGCCGGGCACGGTGTGGTAGAGGATGCCGAGGAGCTGCGTGTCGCCGACGCGCCGGATCGTCACGCTGCGCTCGCCGTCCTGCACCGGCTCGTCGGTGTATTGCCGCGGCAGAACGCGCGCGGGCCTGGGAATCGCGCCGAAGCTTTTCGCGATCCAGCCGAGCGTCTCGTCGGGGTCGAAGTGGCCGGCGACGACCAGCACCGCGTTGTCGGGCTGGTAGTACGTGTGGTAGTACGCCTGCAGCCGGCCGATGTCGACGCCCTCGACGTCGGAGCGCGCGCCGATCGTGTCCTTGCCGTAGTTGTGCCAGTCGTACGCCGTCGCGGTCAGCCGCTCGACCAGCACGTTCCACGGGTTGTTCTCGCCCATCTCCATCTCGTTGCGGACGACCGTCATCTCGCTGTCGAGGTCCGCCCGCGAGACCTTCGCGTTGACCATGCGGTCCGCTTCCATCGCGAGCGCCCATTGCAGGTCCGCCGGCGACGCGTTGAACGTCTCGTGGTAGTTGGTGCGGTCGTACCAGGTCGACGCGTTGAAGCGCATCCCGCGCTTCGTCAGCTCTTCCTTCGGATTGGCGATCGTCGGTGTGCCCTTGAACAGCATGTGCTCGAGCAGGTGCGCCATCCCGGTCTCGCCGTAGTTCTCCTGGCGCGAGCCGACGAGGTAGGTGACGTTGACCGTCGTCTTCGCGGCGCTCGCGTCGGGGAACAGCAGCACGGTCAGGCCGTTCGCGAGCGCGTACTGCGTGATCCCTTCGATCGAGGGACCCTGGGTGACGCCAGGCGGCAGGGCGGCGGACGCTGCGGCGCCGACGAAAGAGAGGGCGGCGGCGCAAACAAGGTTCGTCCAGCGTTGGATCGGGCTCATCGTGGTCTCGTAACGGAGATGCGGCGGGGGGCCGAGTATAAGTGGGCGGGAGAAGGCGGTGGACAGCGGAGCAGCAGGCGAGGTTCGCGGCGGCGCGACGGAGTGCGGCCGGCGCTGACGAGCGGCTGTCCTGCCGGCCTGCGGGGCCCGGCGGCCGCCCCAGCCGCGGCCGCGCCGGGTCGAAGTTGACGTTTACGTAAACGTCATGTAGCGTGGGCGTTCCCGCTGCCCGCCGGGGCGCGGGAGTAAGCTTGGCGTCCCCCGCACGGCTTCCCCGGGGGTCGCCCGTCCGGAGGACACCGCGATGAACGACACGAGCCGTCCCTCGCTCGCCTACAAGCCGGTGCACAAGGTCCGCTTCGTCACGGCGGCCTCGCTGTTCGACGGCCACGACGCGTCGATCAACATCATGCGGCGGATCCTGCAGGCGACCGGCTGCGAGGTGGTCCACCTCGGGCACAACCGGTCGGTCGAGGAGATCGTCAACTGCGCGCTCGCCGAGGACGCGCACGGCATCGCGATCTCGTCCTACCAGGGCGGGCACCTCGAGTTCTTCAAGTACATGCTGGACCTGCTGCGCGAGCGCGGCGGCGCCGAAATCAAGGTGTTCGGCGGGGGCGGCGGCGTGATCGTGCGCCTCCGAGATCAAGGAGCTCCACGACTACGGCGTCGCGCGGATCTTCTCGCCCGAGGACGGGCAGAAGCTCGGGCTGCAGGGGATGATCAACGAGATCGTTGCCGCCTGCGACGTCGAGCTCGCGAAGGACCTGCCGGTCGATCTCTCGGCGCTGGCCAGCGGCGATCGTTTTGCGCGGACCCGCGCGCTCGCGCGGATGATCACCGGGCTCGAAGCGGGGACTGTGCCCGCGAAGATGCGCGATGCCCTGCTCGCGGCGGCCGCCAGGACGAAGGTGCCGACGCTGGGCGTCACCGGCACGGGCGGCGCCGGCAAGAGCTCGCTCACCGACGAGCTCGTCCGCCGCTTCCGGCTCGACCAGCAGGACAAGCTCAAGATCGCGATCGTCTCGATCGACCCGTCGCGGCGCAAGTCGGGCGGAGCGCTCCTGGGCGACCGCATCCGGATGAACGCGATCGAGCATCCGAACATCTACATGCGCTCGCTCGCGACGCGCGAGGCCGGAAGCGAGGTCAGCGCGGCGCTCCCGGACGCTATCGCCGCGTGCAAGGTCGCTGGCTACGACCTCGTCCTCGTCGAGACGTCCGGCATCGGTCAGGGCGACGCCGCGATCGCTCCGCTCGCCGATGTGTCACTGTACGTGATGACGCCCGAGTTCGGCGCCGCGAGCCAGCTCGAGAAGATCGACATGCTCGACTTCGCCGACTTCGTCGCGATCAACAAGTTCGACCGCAAGGGCGCGGCCGACGCGCTGCGCGATGTCCGCAAGCAGTACCAGCGCAATCGCGAGCTGTTCAAGACGCCGGTCGAGGACATGCCGGTCTTCGGGACGATCGCCGCGCGCTTCAACGACGACGGCGTGACCGCGCTCTACCAGGCGATCTTCCCGCGGCTGGTCGCGGCCGGATTGAAGGCGGAGAAGGGGGCGCTGCCGGCGGTCGAAACGAAGGCGTCGACGCACGCGCACGCGGTCGTGCCGGCGGCGCGGGTTCGTTACCTGGCGGAGATCGCCGACACGGTCCGGAGCTATCACCAGTGGGCGGATGCGCAATCGCGACTCGCGCGCGAGCGGCAGCAGCTCCGCGCGGCGAAGGCGATGTTGCTCGAGTCGCCGCCATCCCCGCGGACGCGGGGATCCAGTGACGTTGCGGACAACGAAAAGACGCTGGATCCCCGGCTTCGCGGGGACGACGCACTGGGCGAGCTCGACGCGCTCATCGCCGAGCGCGACGCCAGGCTCGACCCGCGGTCGAAGAAGCTGCTCGACATGTGGCCGAAGACGAAGGCGGCCTACACCAAGGACGAATACGTCGTTAAGATCCGCGACAGGGAGATCCGCACGGCGCTGACGACGACGTCGCTCTCCGGCACCCGGATCCCCAAGGTCGCGCTGCCGAAATACGAAGACGACGGCGAGATCCTGCGCTGGCAGCTTCGGGACAACGTGCCCGGCAGCTTCCCGTTCACCGGCGGCGTGTTCGCGTTCAAGCGCGAGAACGAGGACCCGACGCGGATGTTCGCGGGCGAGGGCGACCCGTTCCGCACCAACCGGCGATTCCACCTCCTCGCCGACGGCATGCCGGCGAAGCGGCTGTCGACGGCGTTCGACTCGGTCACGCTCTACGGCAACGAGCCCGACCGCCGGCCCGACATCTACGGCAAGGTCGGCAACTCGGGCGTGTCGATCGCGACGCTCGACGACATGAAGGTGCTCTACTCGGGCTTCGACCTCTGCGATCCGGCGACATCGGTGTCGATGACGATCAACGGCCCGGCGCCGACGATCCTCGCAATGTTCTTCAACACGGCGATCGACCAGCAGCTCGACAAGTTCGCGCAGGACAACGGCCGGGAGGCGACCGACGACGAGGCCGACAAGATCCGCGCGTGGACGATCTCGACGGTCCGCGGCACCGTGCAGGCCGACATCCTGAAGGAGGACCAGGGGCAGAACACCTGCATCTTCTCGACGGAGTTCAGCCTCAAGGTGATGGGCGACATCCAGCAGTGGTTCGTCCACAACGACGTGAACAACTTCTATTCAGTGTCGATCTCGGGCTACCACATCGCCGAGGCCGGCGCCAACCCGATCAGCCAGCTCGCCTTCACGCTGTCGAACGGCTTCACGTTCGTCGAGGCCTATCTTGCGCGGGGCATGCAGATCGACGACTTCGCGCCGAACCTGTCGTTCTTCTTCAGCAACGGGATGGATCCCGAGTACACGGTGATGGGACGCGTCGCGCGACGGATCTGGGCGATCGCGATGAAGCACCGCTACGGGGCGAACGAGCGCAGCCAGAAGCTCAAGTACCACTGCCAGACGTCCGGCCGCAGCCTGCATGCGCAGGAGATCGCGTTCAACGACATCCGCACGACGCTGCAGGCGCTGATCGCGACCTACGACAATGCCAACTCGCTTCACACCAACGCCTACGACGAGGCGATCACGACGCCGACCGAGGAGAGCGTGCGGCGCGCGATGGCGATCCAGCTCGTGATCAACCGTGAATGGGGCCTCGCGAAGAACGAGAATCCCAACCAGGGCAGCTTCATCATCGACGAGCTGACGGACCTGGTCGAGGAGGCAGTGCTCAAGGAGTTCGAGGCGATCTCCGAGCGCGGCGGCGTGCTCGGCGCGATGGAGACCGGCTATCAGCGCGGCAAGATCCAGGAGGAGTCGCTCTACTACGAGCATCGCAAGCACGACGGCAGCTACCCGATCGTCGGCGTCAACACGTTCCGCAACCCGCACGGCGACAGGCTTCCGGGGAAGCTCGAGCTCGCCCGCTCGACCGAGGAAGAGAAGCAGTCGCAGCTTGCGCGCCTCGCGGCGTTCCACGAGCGCCACGCCGGCGAAGCGCCGGGGGCGCTCGCGAGACTGAAGCAGGCGGTCATCGACGACGGCAACGTGTTCGCCGAGCTCGTGAACACGGTGCGCGTGTGCTCGCTCGGGCAGATCACCCACGCCTTGTTCGAGGTCGGCGGGCAGTACCGGCGGAGCATGTAGCGAGAGAGATTCAGCCGAACGCGCGGGGCTGGAAGGTCTTGGAGTCGGCGCTCCGCCGCTGGGTCGCGGACGAATTCCGGAAGGCGCCGCCTGCTTTCCTCATCGCGGCGCGCGGCGACGCCGTCGACTTTGCGGCCACGCCGGATGCGCAAACGATCCCCTTTGGTGCAACCGCCGCGTGACGGCGCGGTAATCCCCTACGGACTTAGCGGCGGTTAGGAACTCGCGAGAGCGCGAGGTTGTCCCACAGGTCGGTTTCCTGGTGAAGCAAGCCGGGAACAACCCCTTCAACGCCATAGTCAACCAAAAAGACAGGAGCAATGCCATGCTCAGGAAACTAGCAGCAAGTTGGCTGATTGCCCTCGGGTGCGTCGCGATGTCGTCGGCGGTGCTCGCCGCGGAACCCCCGCCGTCGGGCACGGTTAGCATGAACAGCAAAGCGGTCGGCCTCGGCATCGGCGTGAGCTGGGGCGACGGGACCCTGAACTTCGGAGGGAGATCTTATCCGTTCACGATCGACGGCCTGAGCGTCGCCGACCTCGGCGTCTCGAACGTCACGACTTCCGGCGAAGTGTTCTACCTCAAGAACACCGCGGATTTCAGCGGCAACTATGTCGCGGGCGAGGCCGGCATCGCCATCGCGGGCGGCCAGTCCGACACGATCCTCAAGAACCAGAACGGCGTCGTGATGCGCCTGCACGGCACTCAGCAAGGCGCACGCCTCACGCTCGCCGCAGGCGGCGTGAAGCTCACGCTGAAGCAGTAGGCGACCGCTTCAAGGCGCGGGCCGTCGCGGCCCCCGGCGCGTCAGCGCGCGACGGCGAGGAGGCACCGTCGCCGGTATCGGCTCGAGCCGGCTCGCGGCGCGCGCCGTCGTTGCCGCGCGCGGTGGGGTCTCGCCATGCGCCGGCGTCCCTGCTCGCGCGTTGTTTCCGTCCGTCCGATGACATCCGTGAAGCCCGGGGCATCGAAGAAGCGTGGCCCGTCCGTCGAAGCGATCGCTGCTACACTCGATCCACGCTGCCATGGAAGTCCACGCCCCCGATTCTGCCTACACGAGCTCCCGGCGCGCGCACGCGAACTACCGGATCGCGGTTCGGATCACGCTGGGCTTGGTCGCGCTCATCTGGCTGATCCAGCTTTCGGGCTGGGTGCTCGATGTCGGTCCCGAAGATCTCGGCGTGCGTCCGCGGCAATGGCTTGGCTTGTCGGGCATCGTCTTCGCGCCGCTCTTGCACGACGGGTTCGCCCACCTGCTTGCCAACACGCCGCCGCTCCTGGTCCTTGGCACCGCGATGCTCTATCTGTATCCGGCGGCGGCGCCACGCGTGGTGCCGGCCATCTGGCTCGGGCCCGGGATCGCGGTGTGGCTCTTCGGCGCGGCAGGGACGATTCACGTCGGCGCCAGCGGTCTCGTCTACGGCCTGCTCGCGTACGTCTTCGTCGCCGGCCTGCTGCGGCGCGATCGCCGCGCGATCGCCGCATCGATGCTCGTTTGCTTCATGTACGGAGCGCTGGTCTGGGGCGTCCTGCCGATCCGCCCCCGGATGTCGTGGGAGACGCACCTCACGGCGGCGCTGATCGGCGTCGCCCTCGCGCTCGCGTTCCGTCGACTCGACATCCCGCCGCGCCGGCGCTACACGTGGGAAGACGAGCCGCCCGAGCCCGACGACGCAGACAACGCGTCGCCGTGGGAGGCGACCTCGACGCCGTCCTCCTCCGAATCGTCGCCAGCGGCGAGCGATCGCCTGCTCCACTGACGGCGAGGTGCGGCCGGTCGCCGCGCGACTTGGGGAAAAGCCGATCTCGGCGCGTCCGCGCCGCGGTTCAGTATTCGACGACGGCGCGGATCGACTTGCCGGCGCGCATCAGGTCGAAGCCCTCGTTGATGCGATCGAGAGACAGCTTGTGCGTGATCAGCTCGTCGATCGCGATCTTGCCTTCCATGTACCAGTCGACGATCTTCGGGACGTCGGTGCGCCCGCGCGCACCGCCGAACGCGGTGCCCTTCCAGACGCGGCCGGTGACGAGCTGAAACGGGCGCGTCCTGATCTCCTGGCCTGCGCCCGCGACGCCGATGATCACTGAGACGCCCCAGCCGCGATGACAGCATTCGAGCGCCTGCCGCATCACGTCGACATTGCCGATGCACTCGAAGCTGTAGTCGGCGCCGCCGGCGGTCAGCTCGACCAGGTGCGCGACGAGATCCCCGCCGACGTTTTTCGGATCGACGAAGTGGGTGAGCCCGAACCTGCGTGCCATCGCCTCGCGACCCGGGTTCACGTCGACGCCCACGATCATGTTCGCGCCGACCATTCGCGCGCCCTGGACGACGTTGAGGCCGATGCCGCCGAGCCCGAACACGACGACGTTTGCGCCGGGCTCCACTTTCGCGGTGTTGATGACGGCGCCCAGGCCGGTGGTCACGCCGCAGCCGATGTAGCAGACCTTGTCGAACGGCGCGTCGGGGCGGATCTTCGCGACGGCGATCTCGGGCAGCACGGTGAAGTTCGCGAACGTCGAGCAGCCCATGTAGTGATGCAGGCGCTCGCTCCCGAGCGAGAAGCGGCTCGTGCCGTCGGGCAGCAGGCCCTTGCCTTGCGTCGCCCGGATGGCCGTGCAGAGATTCGTCTTGCGCGACAGGCACGACTTGCACTGACGGCACTCGGGCATGTAGAGCGGGATCACGTGGTCGCCCGCGCGCACGGTCGACACGCCCGGGCCGACGTCGACGACGATGCCGGCACCCTCGTGGCCGAGGATCGCGGGAAAGAGGCCTTCCGGATCGGCGCCGGAAAGCGTGAACTCGTCGGTGTGACAGATGCCGGTCGCCTTGATTTCGACCAGCACTTCGCCCGCCTTCGGCCCGTCGAGGCGAACGGTCTCGATCGTAAGCGGGACACCGGCGCGATGCGCCACGGCGGCACGGACATCCATGGGCAGCTTGAGCGAGAGGTCGCGCAGTCGCGCGCCGGGGCCGGACGCGCTTACGTCATGAGCGTATCACCCCCGACGCGTCGGGGGGCGGCCGATGCCGGGACGAATTGTCAGCGACGCGCGGTCGCCGGCTTCCTGGCGGGCGGGGGGACCGCAACGACGGGCGGGCTCGCCGGCGCTTCCGGTTCGCGGCACTCGAGGCCGGCCGACTTCACCGAGCGGACGAAGGCCTCGACATCCTTCGTCCGGCCTTCCTTGCGCGCCACTGTCGCCGAGCCGCAGAGCGCCTCGACGTCCAGCGGGTTGATCGCCAGCGCGCTCGCGTACGCGGCCCGCGCTTCCGGCAAGTGGCCGAGTTCGAGATTCAGCGCACCGGCCTGGGCGCGGCTCGTGACGTCGTGTTCGTTGAGCGCGCTCGCTTTCTCGAACGCCGAGAGCGCGGCCGCCGGCTGCCACAGCGCGACGTTGATCTGCCCGAGGTTCTGCCAGAGCTGCGCATCGTCGGGCGACATCTGCACTGCCTTGCGCGTCGCATCGAGCGCGTCCTCGTATTGCTTCATCCGGAGGTAGCCGCCGCCGAGTTCCTTCCACGCCTGCGCATTCGCGGGCTCCTTGCGCGTCCACTCGACGGCATACAGGACGAGCACGTTCCAGTTGCCGGCGTCCTTGAATGACTGGATCTTGGCGGCGAAATCCTCGGGGGCGGGCCCGTTGTTCGCCGCCGCCCGCTTGGGATCCTTGGCGCGCGTCGCCGTCGCGGGTGACGCCTTCGGCAAGGCGCTCTCCGGCGAAGACGGAGCGCTGCCGGGCCGGACCACGAAGAACACGACGATGGCGATGCCCAACGCCAGGCCGCCGATGGCAATGCCGATCCGCTTGCGGTCGAGTGTTCCGGGGGCCGGCGCCTTCGCCCGGCGGCCAGTCGAGCTCGACCGTTGCGGCGACGGCTCGGCCGGCTTGTTGCGCCGTTCGAGCCGGAGCGCGACGGCGCGCGCCCGAAGGTAGGCCGGCTTCGCCGCGTCGACCTTGCCGTTGGCCTGCGCGAGCGAGCGGACCCAGAGCGGCTGCTCGACGTGCCCCCGCTCGAATTCCTGGACGGCTTCGGCCATGAACGGGTCATAGCTCTCCCCCGAATTCCTGCCCTGGAGCGGCACCGCCCTTCCAGGCGCGACAGCAGCGGGCGGGGGTGCGATCGCGGCGGGCGGAGCCGCGACGGCGGCCGGAACGGGCACGGCGGGCATCGGCGAGAGTTCTAGCTTGCCGCCGACGGCGCTTGCCGGCGCCGGGGCCGGATCGGCCGGCGTGGTCATGTCCGGGCCGTCGACCAGGGTCAGCTGGTCGAGCTTGGTGTTGGAAGCGTAATTACCCATTCTCCCGGCTAAGCAACCTTCGTACCCGATAGTCCAGGACGCGGTCGGCCGGTCCGGGGTCGGCGCCGGGCGCCGTTGGAGGCCACGGTCGCCTTTTTTCGTCCGCCACGGCCATGCGGCGCCATCGTCCGACCAGGATTGGCGACCCCGGCGGCGCGTCGGGTTTCCCTCCCGCATGCTCTGCACTCGGTCTGATGAGTCGGTATATTGGACCACCTGCTTCGCGCACCACTTCGATGAAAGCGCCCGCGAACAATGTCGCGCTGACCGCCTTCTACTGCTGTGCGCTTCGCGCGAAGGATGCCGTCAGCGCCGCGCCGGTGTGCGGCGACATGTATGCGGCGCGTTTCATCGATGAGCTCGTGCGGACACGGATGGCGCCCCTCATGCGACTGCGCGGCCCCGCCGCGGCCAATGTGGCGCGCCATCGCCTGATCGACGACGTTATCCGTCGTGCGCTTCATCGCGATCCCGGGCGGCGCGTGTTCCTGCTCGGCGCCGGCTTCGACACGCGCGCGTTCCGGTTGCCCGGAGGCCGCTGGTGGGAGTTCGACGACGCGGCGCTGCTCTCCTTCAAGGAGGAGAAGCTGCCTGCGCGATCGGCGCCGAACCCGGTCATCCGCCACGCCATCGACTTCCGTCGCGATCCCCTCGCCGATCACCTGGGGCCGCTTGCCGGCAGCGACGAGGCCGTCGTCGTGCTCGAAGGCGTGAGCATGTATCTGCCGCTCGACGTGCTGGGTCGGCTCGCCTCGGCGATTCGCGCGTTCCTGCCGCGCGCGCGGTTCGTGGCGGACCTGATGTCGCCAACCTTCCGCCGCCGCTTCAGCCGTTCGCTGCGCCGCGAGCTCGCCCGGCTCGGTGCCGAGCTCGCGGAGACCGATGCGCATCCGCGCACGGCAATCGAAAGCGTCGGCTATCGAGCGCAGCGGCCCCAGTCGATCGTCGGCCGCGCCGTGGCGGCAGGCTCGCTCGCGCTGCCGGCCTGGATCCTGAACACGTTCCTGCGCGAGCTGCGCGACGGCTACGCCGTCTTCACGTTCGAGCCCGAGCGCTGAACGGCTATTGCGCGAGCAGGTAGGCGCGGCTGTCGGCGAAGAACTCCGGCCCCGTGGCCGACCGCAGCGCCGTCCCCACGCCTTCGGCGGTCAGAACCTCGAGCAGCAGCGCACTCGGCACGCCGCCGTCGATGATGTGCACCGAGCGGACGCCGTTGCGCACGGCGTCGAGCGCGGCCGACAGGCGCGGGCGCATGCCGCCTTCGACGACATGCTCGCTCATCAACGCGTCGGCCTCGGCCGCGCCGAGGATGTAGACGAGCTTGCCGTCGCGCCCGCGAACGCCGTCGACGTTGGTCATCAGGACGAGCTTCTCCGCGCGGAGCGTGCGCGCAAGGCGCGCGGCCAGCAGGTCCGAGCTCAGGTGATACGACGTGCCGTCGCTGTCGACGCCGATCGGCATCACGATCGGCGTGAAATTGCGCGACAGCAGGAGCTCGATCAGCCCCGGATCGATGCTCTCGATCTCGCCGACGTAGCCGACGTCTCCCGCCGGCGTGCCGCCTTCGGCTTCGGTGATCCGGCGCGCGTGGATGAACCGGCCATCCTGGCCGTCGAGCCCGACGGCGCGCCCGCCATAGCCGTTGACGAGGCCGGCGAGCTCCTGGTTCTGCTCGCTCAGCACCATCTCAACGACGGTCAGCGTGCGCTCGTCGGTGACCCGCAGGCGGCCCTCGCGGCGCGGCTCGATCCCGGTTCGACGGAGCATCTCGTCGATGCGCCAGCCGCCGCCGTGGACGACGATCGGCTTCATGCCGACGAGGCGGAGCAACGCGACGTCGCGGGCGAACCCGGCCTTGAGCGTGGGGTCCACCATCGCCCGGCCGCCCAGCCGGATCACGAGCGTCGTGCCGTGGAACGCCCGGATGTAAGGCAGCGCCTCGGCGAGGATGCGGGCCTTCTGCGCGGGAAGCATGGCGTCGGAATCAGGCCGCGAGGGCCCGTATCAGATAGTAGATCAGGACGACGTAGCCGGCGGCGACGAGCGCGACCTTGAGCGCGAACAGCGCATAGGGGGCACGGTTGATGCGGGCCGGCAACGTGATGTCCTTGCCGCGGTAGTCGACGCCGCGCGCTCGCTCCTCGTCGCGTGCATGACGCCAGCGCAGCGCCACGGTAGCCGCATACTGCACGAGATCGAATGCGAGCGAGAGCGTGAGGAGCGCACCGGCGCAGATCAGGCTTCGATCGAGATGGAACGGTGCCGCATCGCCCGACTTGAAGATCCAGATCAGCGCGATCCCCGCGTACGCTGCCTGGCGCGCGACTTCGCTCAGCTTGCCGGTGAGCTCCCGAACGTCGGCCCAGAGGTCGTCGAGCGTCATCGTGCGCCGGCTTCGCGGTCAGTCGTCGTCCGGCTCGGGCGGTTCGATCAGCGGACCGCGGTCGCGCGTGCGGTCGTCCCGCGCGCGCTTCTTCGCCTTCGGGCGCGGGCGCTTCGAAGGCGCCTTTTTGGCGGTGCGCCGTCTGGCCGCGCTCGTGCGCTTCGTCGTCCGCTTGGTGCCGGCCTTCTTGCGCACCGTCTTTCTGACGACGCGCTTGCGGGCGGTCTTCTTCGCGGTCTTCCGCGCCTGCTTGCGCGCGGTCTTCTTCGCGGCGCGCCTGCGTGCGACGGCCATTGCCTGGGCTCCAGGGGTTGGGGACGGCGCGTTCGCCCGGCCGGGCAGGGCGCCGCGCCGGCATGATACTCCGCGGGCGCCGCGCCGCCGCGCTCAGAAGCCGACGCGGGCGCGACGGCCGCAGAGCTTCTTCGCGTCGATGTCCTCGGCGACGAGCTGGTCGCGACCGGCGAGTCGCGCGTTGCCGAACGCGTCGAGCAGCAGCTTGCGCATGTCGCGCGCCGGGATCGTCGCGAGCCGGTCGAGCACGTCTTCGGAAGGCTCGGACGGGAACGGCCAGCGGTGCTGGTCGAGGATATCCCGGTAGACCGAGAGGGCGATGCGGCGCGAGCCTTCCGCGTCGGGACGCACGATCTCGTAGACGTTCATCCGGTTCAGGATCGGCTCGGGGATCGCCGTGTCGTCGTTCGCCGTCGCGACCCACAGGATGTGCGAGGCGTCCATGTCGACGTCGATGAACTCGTCCTTGAACGCGAGCGCGGTGTCGCGCTCGAGGAGCGTGTAGAGCGCGCCCATCGGGTCGTAGCGGTGGTCGCCGCCGGCCTTGTCGACCTCGTCCAGCACGACGACCGGATTCGCGAAGTCGCCGTCGATCAGGGTCTGCGCCACCTTGCCGGGCCGCGCGTTGTGCCACTGCGCCGAGGCGCCGGTCAGGACCCACCCGGCGGTGAGCGAGCACATCGAGACGAACTCGAATCCGGTCCCGAGCGCGCGGGCGAGTTTCCGTGCGAAGTAGGTCTTGCCGAGCCCGGGTTCCCCGACCAGGAGGATCGGCGTGAACTGGACGGCTTCGTCGCCCGCGATCGCGAGCGCGAGATGCTTGCGGAGATCGTCGATCACCTCGGTGAAATTGGGCGACGCCTCGTAGAGCTCGTCGACCGCCGCCGCCGTCGACGGCTTCACGATGAACCGCGAGCCGCCGAGAGCGCGCATCCGCTCGTACCAGCCCTTGAGGCCTTCGTTGCTGCGCGCCGTGCTGTCGGCAGCGGCGCGCTCGACGTCGGCGACCGAGTAGATGGGCTGCAGTCCGGCGAGCGGAATGACAGGTTCCATGGAGGACCTCCTGTACGGCGTCTTCATGCATCAAGCATGCCAGATGGGCACCGCGCAACGCCAGAGGGCGGGCTCCACTCGATCCCGCAATGCAGCAGACGACGATCGGGTTCCAGCCCCGGCAGCGACGCCGTTGCAAAAAGGTGCATTCGAGCGCCGGCGCGGGTTGCCTTCTTCCCAACCCGGTGCGACGCGGCCGGAATAACCGCGGTGAGCAAGGAGTGGGGGCGGAACGCCAAGCACCGACCGCCCTCGCGGGCGCAGGGTGCCGACGCTCAGGCCGGAGGGGGTCGCGTCGCGACCATCGAGTCGCGGCCGCCGAACCACTCGAACCACGCGGCCGCGTTCGGGCGCGTGTCGCGCCAGCGGAGCGACGCGAAGCGGAAATCGAGGTAGCCCAGGGCGCACGCGAAGGCGATCGTGCCGACGTCGACGCGGTCGCCGAAGTCCGCCGCGCGTGCCTCCAGCGCCTCGAGCCCGCTCGTCACCTTCGCCTGCTGGCCCGCCGTCCATTCGCTCCAGCGCAGCGCCTCGGGGCGCAGCGCGGTTTCGTAGCGCAGGAGCACGGCCGCGTCCATGATGCCGTCGGCGAGCGCCTGCTCGGTCAGCACGTTGAGGCGCGCTTCGCCCGAACGCGGGATGAGACGGCCGTCGCCCAGTCCGTTCAGGTATTCGCAGATCACGCGGCTGTCGTAGAGCGCCACGCCCTGGTCCGTGACGAGGGTCGGAATCTTCCCCAACGGATTCTGCGCGACGACGTTGCTGTCGCGGTTCACCGGGGACGCACTGGCGGCAACGAGCTCGATCCGGTTGCGCAGACCAAGTTCCTCGGCGGCGACCAGGCACTTGCGGACGAACGGGGAAGCGGGGGAGTGGAAGATCTTCAAGCGTTCTCCATCAGTGCGGCTTGTCGGCCGGAAGCGGCAGCGACGCCTGGCCCATCACGTATTTCCAGCCGGCCGGCGTGCGCACGTAGGTGTCGCTGAACCAGAGCTTGTAGTCGAACGGCTTGCCGTCCTGCGTGCCCTTGAGCCACAAGAGCGCGGTCACGACCGCCGTGTCGCCCCAGACGCGCACGTGCTGCTCGAGCTCGTCCTGCTTCTCGTAGGTGATCGATTTCGAGCGTGCTTCCCCGAGGAGATCGGCCTTCGTGGCCGCGCGCCCCCGTCCGTTCACGAGGACGAAGTCGTCGGCGAGGATCCGGTCCATCGTCGTCGCGTCATTCTCCTTCACGGCGCGCTGATATTGCGCATCGAGATCGGCGACCGTCTTCTCGTCGTCGGCTTTCGCCGCCGCGGAGGGCGGGGCCACGGCGAGCGCGAGGACGGCGAGGACTACGACGAACGGAGAGCGGGGCTCGCGCATGGAGGGGACTTCCGGAGGCCGGGCCGCTATTCTTCATCGGCCGCGCGCAATTCGCAACACGTGCGCTAGCGCTTCGCGCGGTCCGGCCGCGGATGCTGCGCGACGCGCGCGAGCCTGCGCTCGAAGGGGTCGAGACGCGAGAGCGCCGCTCGCTGCCGCGGCGTGACGAGCGGCGTGTGCGGAAGCGACGCGAGGCGGTCGTGGACCGACCAGCATGGGCCTTCGGCGGTCACCCATCCGGCCGGGTCGAGGCTTCGCAGGTCGAACGCGCCGCTGTGGCTCACGAGCGTCCGCCGTCCGCGCCGGTCGCAGTACTCGTGGAAGTACGACATCGCGAGCTCGCGCAGCGACCGGTAGACCGGGTCGCGGTAGCGGAGACCGATGTGGTTGCTCTTCGAGATTGCGCCCCAGAAGCGGCCTCGCCGGAAGAGCGCCACCACGTGCGGCCAATCCGCCGGATCGCAGTCGAGGTGCATGACCAGCGGCGGCCGGCGGTGCAGCCACAGCGCGCAGGCGGCGACGAACGCGGCCTCGATGCAATGCGCGCGCCGCTGGCGGAGCACTTCCCGCACCGAGAGCACCGTCTCGCCGCCGACCTCGTGGTTGATCGGAAGGGCGTCGACGAACGCCTGGATGCGCTCGGGCGTTGCGAGCCGCGCGAGCGTCGCGCGCTCGTTGGCGTCGAGTCCGGAACGCGCTTGGAGAAGGGGCACGCGGAAGAGGGTACACGACGCGTGCGCGGAACCCAACGGTGGAGGCCGCGCGTTCCGCGGCAGCGGTCAGCCGCCGACCCGGCGAAATGGGAGACGGCCGTCCAGCGGGGCGCTGTCGAACGCTCGTTGGCCGGGTGCGCGCGTTGTTGCTTACATTGCGTTCACGGCGGAGCGCCTTTCCGCGGCACGGGATGCACAACGCCCGTCTTCTATGCTAGTGTCATCGCTCCTGATTTCTGTTTCGTGCTCGCCATGAGGCCACTGACGCTCGTCACGAAGAAGGTCTATTTCGGCGTCGACGCGCAACGGCTGCGCGACGCGTCGGCACGCGTGCTCGCGCGCGTCGAGGGCGAGCCCGCCGGACGTGCGGTGGTCAGGCTCGAGACGCTCGTCGAGGAGTTCCGCGTGAGCGCCGCGGCGAGCCGCCCGATGGTCGACGAGATGCTGCGGCGCGGGCTGCTCCAGCGGCACGACGCTCGCGGCGGCGAATACGGCATCACCGAGAAGTTCCGCCGTTACGCGGAGGCCGAGATCATCGAGCCCCTGCCGCGCAGCCGTGCGAAGATGCTGCTCACGCACGTCGCGGATCTCGCGTGGCAGTTCAACCGCACTGCGCTCGAAAACAAGTACGAGATCGACGCGCTCGCGGTCTTCGGCAGCTACATGAGCCTCGAGCCCGAGCTCGAGGAGGTCACGGTCGGCATCACCGGACGCAGGCGGCCGCCGCCGCAGAACCCGGCCGCGGGGCGGGCAACGGAGCCGCTGCAGGGCCACGAGCAGATCCGCACGCTGATCGAAGGCCAGAGCCGCTACCTGCGCGCGCAGTTCTTCGCTCACCTGGACGACATCCCGCGCCCGTTCAGCGTTCTCTTCAAGTCTCACGGCTGATCCGGGGATGCACGGGATGCGCCGCGCGCTGGCCCTCGCGTCCTGCGCCACCGTGCTCGGCTGCGCGAGTGCGCCACCCCCGCCGGTCGCTCCGAGCGATCTCGCCGCGCTGCGGGAGCAGGTCCTCGCCACCGAGCGCGCGTTCGCGAAGACCATGGCCGATCGCGATTTCGCGGCGTTCACGACGTTCATCTCCCCCGAGGCGGTGTTCTTCACGCGGGCGAAGCCGCTTCGCGGCAAGAATGAGATCACCGCATCGTGGAAGCGCTTCTACGAGGGGAAGGAAGCGCCCTTCAGCTGGGAACCCGCCGACGTCCAGGTGCTCGACTCCGGGACGCTCGCCCTGTCCACCGGCCCCGTGCGCGATCCCGCCGGCAAGCAGTTCGCGATCTTCACGTCGGTCTGGCGACGGGAAGCGCCAGACACGTGGCGCATCATCCTCGACAAGGGCGAGGACTTCTGCGACTGCAAGCCGCGCTGAGCGGCCCGCGTCGTCCCACGCCCGTGCGGTCCTGGGGCTCGCCAAGCAGACGCGCGATTTCGTGAGCCACCGGCTTCTGTGAGCCGTTTCCGCGCGATCGTGCTGGGACTCGGGGCGATGGGCAGCGCAACGCTCTGCCATCTCGCGCGGCGCGGCGTACGCGCGCTCGGCTTCGACCGTTTCTCGCCGCCCCATGCGCACGGGTCATCGCACGGCGACACGCGGATCACGCGACTTGCGATCGGCGAAGGGATCCACTACACGCCGCTCGCGATGCGTTCGCACGAGCTCTGGCGCGAGCTCGAACGCGAGACCGGCGCCGCGCTGCTCGCGTCGGTCGGCGGCCTGTTCATCTCGAGCCCGACGAAGTCGTCCGTATTGCACGTGCCCGGCTTCTTCGAAAACACGGTGGCTGCGGCGAGACGGTACGGGATCGCGCACGAGATCCTCGATGCACCGGCGATCCGGCGGCGCTATCCGGCGTTCAACGTCGGTGCCGACGAATATGGCTACTTCGAGCCGGAGGCGGGCTATCTGCGTCCCGAGGCATGCGTCGCAGCGCACCTCGCGGTCGCGGAGCGGCGCGGCGCAACGATATGCCGGAACGAGACCGTGCAGGGTTTCGACGCCTCCGCGGACGGCGTCGCCGTCACGACCGATCGTGGCCGTTACGTCGCCGACCGGCTGGTCGTGACGGCCGGCGCCTGGCTGCCCACGCTCGTCGATCGCGAAATCGCGCGCCACTTCGGGATCTACCGGCAACGCCTCCTGTGGCTCGCCATCGACGGCGATCCGGCGCCGTTCTCGCCGGGCCGATTCCCCGTGTTCATCTGGGAGCTGCAGCGACGGTCGCAGGGGATCTACGGTTTCCCGGCGCTCGACGGAATGCGGGGCGGCGTGAAGCTCGGTGTGGAGCAGTTCGCGACGGAGACGACGGCCGACGCCGACGAGGGCGCTCTTCCCCCCACCGACATCGCGGCATTCCACGCCGAGATGATCGCGCCCTTCATCTCCGGCCTCGCCGCGCGCTGCGTGAAAGCGATGACGTGCCTCTACACGGTGACTCCCGACTTCGGCTTCGTGATCGATGCGCATCCCGATTCGGATCGGGTGCTCCTGGTCGCGCCGTGCTCGGGCCACGGGTTCAAGCACTCCCCCGCGGTCGGCGAGGCGGTCGCGGCCTGGGCGGACGACGGCAGCGCCACGCTCAGGATCGATGCGTTCTCGCTCGGGCGATTCGAATCCGCTGCCGATCGCTTGGCCGGCGGGCTGCCGCGCGCGTGAGCACGGCGACCCTCTCGCGATAGCCGCCGGCGTCGCGCATGCGCACGGGGGCGTGCTCCCCGCCCACGGCTCGCGTACCATGACGTCCCTGGCGGGCGTTCTCGTGCCCGCGCGCGTCGCTCCTGTGGCCGAACCTACCCGCTGGGCCTTCCCCGCCGCGATGCAGCCGTCGCCTGGCGACGTCCGCTTCGACCTCAAGACTGCGCTCGATGCGGTGGTCGCGCTGCGTGCCGACGTTCCCGAGGACGCATTCACGGCGCCGATCCTCGGGACGGAGCGGACCGGCAGCGGCGTCGTGATCGGCGACGACGGCCTCGTGCTCACGATCGGCTACCTTGTCACCGAGGCGGAGACGATCTGGCTTTCGGCGAACGACGGAACCGTCGTGCCGGGGCATTCGATCGCGTTCGACTTCGCGACCGGTTTCGGCCTGGTGCTCCCGCTCTCGCCCCTTCGCGTCCACCCGCTCTCGCGCGGCACCGCCGCGACCGTGGCGCCCAACGACGACGTGTTCGTCCTCGGAAGCGGCGGGCGGCCCCACGCGCTCAAGGCAACGGTGTTCGCGAAGCGCGAGTTCGCCGGCTACTGGGAATACCTGCTCGACGAGGCGCTGTTCACGACCCCCGTCCATCCCGAATGGAGCGGCGCCGCGCTCGTCGGCGAGGATGGCCGCCTCGTCGGCATCGGGTCCCTGCTCGTGCAGGAAGCCGTGGGCGACGAGGTCGTCAAGGGCAACATGTTCGTGCCTGCGGACCTCCTTGGGCCGATCCTCGACGGCCTCCTGCGCACCGGGCGTTCCCCCGTGCCGCCGAGACCGTGGCTCGGGATGTACACGGCGGAGACGTCGGGCGGGCTCGTCGTCAACGGCCTTGCCTCGGGCGGGCCCGCCGACAAGGCCGGCATCGCGCCGGGCGACGTCGTCGTCGCAGTCGGCGACGAGCGAGTGACGGGGCTCGCCGACATGTATCGTCGGATCTGGCGCAGGGGCCCGCCCGGTGCGGAGATCGCGCTGACGATCGCGCGTGAGGGCGCGCCCGTTCGTGCGACCGTGCGTTCCGGCGACCGCCGCGACTTCCTGCGCAAGCCGAGGCTTCAGTGATCGCCGCCTCGAGTTGCCCATCGCGCCTGAGTCGCGTGCCGCCGCGCGTGCGGGGCGCGCGGCGCAGGTCGCGGCGGACTCGCGGCTCGCGATGACGGAGGCGGGCGGCAAACCGGCCGAGGTACGCTGGGCGCGCCTGAAGGTTGTCCGGCGACGGTCAGGCGGATACCGGCTCCTCGTGACCGACGAGCGGCTCGGCGCGGGCGCGTGAAGATCCTCGACCGGTTCGCGCAGGGCGAACTCCCGCTGGGCCGCGTTGAGGCTTTCTCGGACGGCGTGTTCGCGATCGTCGTCACGCTGCTCGTGCTCGAGCTCAAGGTGCCCGTGCTGAAGGTGCCCGGCAGCGTGCCCGAGCTCGCGCAGGACCTCGTCGAGCTGATGCCCAAGTTCCTGAGCTGGCTCGTGAGCTTCGTGATCGTCTGCAAGTTCTGGCTCAACCATCACCACCTGCTCGGGCTCGCCCGCCACGCGACCTACGGCCTGGTCTGGCTCAACTCGCTCTTCCTGATGTCGCAGTCGTTCGTCCCGTTCCCTACGGCGCTCATGGGCGAGTATCCCGAGAACCCGCTCGCGGTCAGCGCGTTCGGTGCCGTCATGGCGGTGTCGACGCTTCTCTTCATCGCGCTCAATCGCTACGTCGTCGGGAACGTGCTGAAGCCGGAACTGGCGGCAACGGTCGACCCGCATGGCATCGTCAAGTCCTTTGTCGGGCCAGCCTCCTATCTGGCAGGCGTGGCAGCGGCGTGGGCCAACGTTCACCTGGCGTTCATCATCTACGCGCTCACGCCGCTCTTCTACCTCGTCCCGCCGCGCTGGCACGGCGGACGCGCGCGCTGGCGACCGCGACAGTGAGCCTGACGCTCACCGCTGCGCGGTGCTACGGCTGCGCCACCGCCGTCTTGTAGTCCCAGCCGCCGCCGACGGCGTTCGCGAAGTCGACGAGCGACAGTCGCACGTTGCGGGCGGCGACGATCTCGAGCGTCTGCGCCTGCAGCAGCTGGCGCTGCGCGTCCAGCACCTCGAGATACGGCGAGTAGCCGGCGCGGTAGCGGAGGTCGGAGAGCTCGAGTGCCTGCTGCAGCTTGATCCGGCGATCGTTCTGCGCAGCGAGCGCCTCGCGTGTCGTGTCGTTCGCCGAAAGCGCGTCGTGCGCATCGCGGAACGCGCCCTGGACCGTCTGCGTGTAGAGGATCACGAGCTCGTCGCGGCGCGCCGTCTGCGCGTCGACGTTGGCCTCGATCCGCTTGAGTCCGATCAGCGGCTGCAGGAGCGAGGCCGCGAGTCCCCAGACGACGCCGGGGCCGCTGAACAGGTTGCTGAGCGCGCCGGCCTGCGTGCCGTAGCTGCCGGTGAGCGAGATCGACGGATAGTAGTCGGCGCGCGCGACGTCGATGCGCAGGTTGGCCGCCGCGAGCTGCGCCTCGGCGCGCCGGATGTCGGGCCGGCGCGCGAGCACATCGGAAGGCACGCCCGACGGCAGCGTAGGCACGGCGGTCAGCCGCGCGACGGCGACGTCGCGCGCGATCGACGGGGCGAAGACCTCCTTCGGCGAGCGGCCGAGCAGCACGGCGAGCGCCGATTCGTATTCGGTCCGGATGCGGCGCGCGAGCGCGACGTCCCCCGCGACGGCGGAGCGCTCGGCTTCCGCGGTGCGCAGGTCGTACTCGCCGATGACGCCGGCCTGGTAGCGGTCCTTCTGCAGCGCAACCGTCTCGTCGCGCAGCTTGAGCGTTTCGAGCAGCAGTTGCAGTTCGGCATCGGCCGCGAGCAGGTTGAAATAGCCGCGCACCGTGTCGGCGGAGACCATCGTCCGGACGACCTCGCGCGCGTATTCCGTCGCGAGGAGGTCCTCCTGCGCGGCCGAGGTGGCGTTGCGGTACTTCGCCCAGAGGTCCGTCTCGTAGGAGGCCTGCAAGCCGACCGCAAGATCGGTCGTCAATGGCGAGAATCCCGGCGGCAGCGGGTTGGCCCCGACCTGGGTCGACCGATAGCGCGATGCGTTCGCCGAGAGATCGACGGTCGGATACTGGTCCGACTGGGCGAGCAGCACGAGCGCGCGGCCGTATTCGACGCGGGTGATCGCCGCCCTCAGGTCGAGGTTGTTCGCGAGCGCCTCGGCGACGAGCTGGTCGAGCGTGGAATCGCCGAACGCGGTCCACCAGCGGTCGAGCTGAAGGTCGCCCGCGGTGGGGGCCGGGAGGTCGAGTTGCGGCGCGGGCGGCGGCGTGCTCGCGCAGCCGGCGGCGAACACCGCGACGGTCAGGCAGATCGTGAGCCTACGCATGCGTGTCTCCAGGCGGATGCGGGGGATGCCCCGGCGTATGCGGCGGCGGGTGGCGCGCCGCCTCGCGCGCGTGCCGGACCTCGGTGAAGAGCTCCTCGGTGCTGCGGGGCTCGCGCAGGTGGCGGTCGGTCAGGAGCTTGAAGAACATCGGAACGAAGAAGATCGCGAGGAACGTCGCCGCCATCATCCCGCCCATGACGCCCGTGCCGGTCGAGTGACGGGCCCCGGCGCCCGCGCCGGTCGAGATCGCGAGCGGCAGCACGCCCAGGATAAAGGCGAGCGAGGTCATGAGGATGGGCCGGAACCGGAGTCGTGCCGCCTCGATCGTCGCCGCGGACGCCGACATGCCTTCGTGGTGCTTGAGCACGGCGAACTCGACGATCAGGATCGCATTCTTGGCGGCGAGGCCCAGCAGCGTGACGAGCCCGATCTGGAAGTAGACGTCGTTGGTGAGCCCGCGGAGCCAGACGGCGGCCAGCGCGCCGAAGGTGCCGAAGGGAAGCGCGAGCAGCACCGAGAACGGCAGCGACCACTTCTCGTACTGCGCGGCGAGGATCAGGAACACCATGATCACGGCGAGGCCCAGCGCGAACGTCGAGGCGCCGCCCGAGCGCTTTTCCTGATAGGAGGTGCCGCCCCAGTCGTAGCTGAAGTCGGGGGGCAGCACCTCCTTCGCAATCTGCTCCACTCGCGCGATCGCCTGGCCCGAGCTGTAGCCCTTCGCCGCCTCGCCGAAGATCTTGACCGCCGGCAGGTTGTTGAAGCGGTCGAGCGCGTCGGGTCCGGACGAGTAGCGGACGCTCGCGAGCGCGGACAGCGGGATCATTTCGCCCTTGTCCGAGCGCACGTAGACCGCGCCGACGTCGTCCGGACGGGTGCGCTGCGACGGCTCGGCCGACATCAGCACCTGCCAGGCGCGACCGTACTTGTTGAAGTCGTTGATGTAGTACGTGCCGAGCGTGGCCGAGAGCGCCGCGTAGATGTCGTCGATCGGGACGCCGGCCTTCTTCGCCTTGTCGCGGTCGACGTCGACGTAGAGCTGCGGCACGTTGGCGCGCCACAGCGTTTGCGCGAAGCCGAGCGATTTGTCCGAATTGACCCGCTGCAGGAACTGCTGCACGACCTCGTTCATCCGCGCCGGGCCGCCGTCGCCGTGGTTCTGGATGTAGAACTCGTAGCCGCCGGCGGCGCCGAGCCCGAAGATCGGCGGAGGGTTGAAGGCGAGCACCAGCGCTTCCTTGATCCCCATCGTCTTGCCGAAGAGCTCGCCCACGAGCTGCTGCGCGGTGACGTGGCGCTGGTCCCACGGAATCTGGGTGACGAAGATCGTGGCCGCGTTGTTGCGGAAGCCGCCGCCGAGGAAGTCGAACCCGGTGAACGCGACGATGTCCTGGTTATTGGGATTGGAGCGGATCGCCCGCTCGACTTCGGCGACGACCTTGTCGGTCCGGTTGAGCGTCGCGCCGTCGGGGAGGATCACGGCCGCGATGTAGAACCCCTGGTCCTCGTCGGGCACGAGGCTCCCCGGCGTGACGCGCCACAGGCCGATGGCGATCGCTACCATGCCGGCGAAGAGCAGCACCCCGATCACGCCGCGGCGCACCATCCACGCCACGCCCGACGTGTAATGCGTGGTCACGCTGCCGAACCCGCGGTTGAAGAGCGCGAAGAAGCCGCGCGTCGGCGGCTCGCCGGGACGCAGGATCAGCGCGCACAGCGCGGGCGTGAGCGTCAGCGCGACGAGGCCCGAGATCACGACCGCGATCGAGATCGTCACCGCGAACTGGCGGTAGAGCTCGCCCGTCAGGCCGCCCAGGAACGCGATGGGGATGAACACGGCGGTCAGCGTGAGGACAATCGCGATGATCGGCCCGGTCACCTCGTGCATCGCGCGGATCGCCGCCTCGCGCGGCGTCGAGCGCTCCTCCTGCATGATCCGCTCGACGTTCTCGAGCACGACGATAGCGTCGTCGACGACGATGCCGATGGCGAGCACCATGCCGAACAGCGTCAGGGTGTTGATCGAGTAGCCGAGCACGAACAGCCCGGAGAAGGCCCCGAGCAGCGACACCGGCACCGCGACGAGCGGAATCAGCGTCGCGCGCCAGCTCTGCAGGAACAGGAACACGACGAGGATCACGAGCACCATCGCCTCGCCCAGCGTGAACATGACCTCGCGGATCGACACCTCGACGAAGCGCGTCGTGTCGTAGGGAATCGAGTAGGCGAGGCCCTCCGGAAACGCCGCCGCGAGCTCGGTCATCGTCGTGCGCACGCTCTTCGCGACCTGGAGCGCATTGGCGCCCGGCTGCAGGAAGATCCCGACCAGCGTGGCCGGCTTGCCGTTGATGCGGCCGATGAAGTCGTAGTCGCGCGCGCCGAGCTCGATGCGCGCCACGTCGGAGAGGCGCACCGTGGAGCCATCGGGATTCGCCCGGACGATGATCTGGCCGAATTCCTTCGCGTCGGCGAGGCGCCCCTGCGTCGTGATCGTGTAGACGAGCTCCTGCTCCTTGCCGATCGGGGCCTGGCCGATCTTGCCTGCCGCGAACTGCGCGTTCTGCTCGTTGACGGCGCGCACGAGATCCGACGGCGTGAGCTTGAGCTGCGCCAGGCGATCGGGCTTCACCCAGATCCGCATCGCGTAGTCCTTCGCGCCGAAGATCTGCACGTTGGTCGTGCCGGGGAGCCGCTTGAGCCGGTCGAGCACGTTCAGCGTCACGTAGTTCGACGTGAAGAGGTCGTCGTAGCGGCCGTCGGGGGCGTAGAACGCGAGCACCTGCAGGAAGGACGAGCTGCCGCGCTCGACGGTGACCCCCTGCCGCCGCACCTCCTCGGGCAGCCTCGGTTCGACCTGCTTCACGCGGTTGTTGACGTTGACCGCGGCGTCGTCGATCCGGGTCCCGATATCGAAAGTCACCTGGATCGACACCACGCCGTTCGACGACGACGAGCTCGACATGTAGATCATGTTCGGCACGCCGTTGATCGCGTTCTCGATGGGCGCCGCGACCGTCTTCTCGAGCACGTCGGCCGCCGCGCCCGGGTAGACCGCCTGTACGGTGACGACCGGCGGCGCGATCTCGGGGTACTGGGCGATGGGCAGCGTGCGCATCGCGGCCAGGCCCGCGAGGACGAGGAACAGCGAGATCACGGCCGCGAAGATCGGCCGGTCGATGAAGAAGCGCGAGAACATGGCGATGCCCGCCGGCTACGATTTCGGCGCCGCGGGCGCGCTCTTGTCTTTCGCGGGCGGGCCGCCACCCGGCGGCGCGGCAGGTCCCTGCGGCGGTGCGTCGGCAACAATGGGGGCGCCCGGCCGCACCCGCGCGACGCCGTCGACGATCACGCGCTCCCCGGGCTTGAGCCCCGATTCGACGACCCAGAGATTGCCGACCTTGGCGTCGGTCGCGTCGACCCACTCGCCGAGGGTGACGGGACGTATCGCGGCCACGTCCTTGCCGTCCTTGTCGCGGTCGACGACGTAGACGAACTTGCCCTGCGCGCCGTCGAGCACGGCCACCTGCGGGACGGCGACCGCTTCGTTGCGGACCGCACCGGCAAGCCTCACGCGGACGAACTGGCCGGGCTTGAGGGCGCCATCGCCATTCGGGATCTCGGCGCGGTATTCGACCGATCCGGTGGCCGGGTTGACGCGCGTGTCGGTGAAGTTGATGCGCCCTTCGCGCGGGAACACGCTGCCGTCGGCGAGCCGGATCGTGACGCTGAACGCATTGTCCTTCGGCAACGTGAGGCGCCCGGCCGCGACCTGCTTCTGCAGCGCGAGCTGCTCGCTCTCGGGGATCGCGAACGGCACCCAGATCGGATGCACCTGCGAGATCGTCGTCAGCAGCGTTTCGTTGGCCGTGACGAGGCTGCCCTCGGATTTCGGTGCCCGGCTCGACAGGCCGGTGATCGGCGCGACGACGGTCGTGTAGCCCAGGCTCAGCTCGACTTCGCGGAGCTTCGCCTCGGCGGAGCGCACGTTGGCCGCGGCGAGTTCGGCATTCGATGCGGCGTCGTCGGCCTCCTTCTGCCCGATCGCCTTGCGCTCGGCGAGCGGCCGAAGCCGTGCGGCCTCGCGGTCCGCCTGGGTCTTCTGGGCCTCGGCCCGCGCGAGCTCGGCCTCTGCGGCGGCCGCCTGGGCCTGCAGCGGCTTGGGATCGATGATGAACAGGCGTTGCCCCCGCATCACCTCGGCTCCTTCCCGGAAGAGCTTCTGCTCGAGGATGCCCGTGACGCGCGCGCGCACCTCCACCTCCTTCGAGCCGGTCGTCTGGCCCACATATTCGTAGGCCACCGGAATGGTTTTCGGCGAGACGATCATCGTCGTCACCTGCGCGGGCGGCATCCCGTGGAAGCCGCCCTGGTCCTGCGATGCGCCGCAGGCGGCGAGCAGAACGAGGGAGAGCGCAGCGGCGGCGTACGCGGCGGGACTCGCACGCGCGACGGTCAGGGCGGGGAGGGGCATGACGGGCTCCGTGAGCGCCGCTTCGTGAATCGCGGCTTGACGAAGCGCGATAAATTACATACATTCGTGAATGTTTGCAACCCTGTTTGCGGTGGGGACGTTGAGGTGGGATCCGGGATCTACGGACGGTAGTCGCTGATGGTGCGCAGGACGCGGCAGGAAGCGGCGGCGACACGCGAAGCGCTGCTTGGCGCGGCGGAGCGCGTGTTCCGCGCGAAGGGCGTCGCCCACGCGACACTCTCGGAAGTCGCCGCCGCCGCGGGCGTCACCCGCGGCGCGATCTACTGGCATTTCCGCGACAAGGCGGAGCTGTTCGAGGCGATGTGCGAGCGGGCGGCGATGCCGATGGAGACGATGATCGATGCCGCCGGCGCGGGCCGCCGCGGCGATCCGCTGGGCACGCTGCGTGGAATGGCCGTGCTCGGGCTCACTCGCCTCGCGCGCGACGCGCGCACGCAGGCCGTGTTCGACGTCATCTTCCACAAGTGTGAATTCACCGCCGACCTGGCGCCGGTCGCGCAACGCCAGCGCGCCGCCGACGACAACTGCGGGCGCCAGGTGATCGACCTCCTCGAGCAGGCGATCGCGTGCGGACAGCTGCCCGCCGACTGCGATCCGGAGCTCGCCGCCCAGTTGCTGAAGTCGTTCATGATCGGCGTCATGCACGAATGGGTGCAGAGTCCGCGGAGCTACGACCTTGCGGCCGCCGCGCCCGCATTCGTCGACACGCTGCTCTCGGGGCTCGCCGCGAACCCGCCGCGGCGAATCGTCGCACCTCTGCGTCCCCGCGCCCGACGAGGCGATCGCCACGCGTCCAGGCGCTGAGCGCGTGGCGCCGCGCCGCGGGCCTATAATTGAAGCCGCACCTTTCGTTCACCCCGCCGGGGAATTCCATGAGCACGATCCATCGAGTCGGCGTCATCGGCGCCGGGACCATGGGCAACGGCATCGCGCAGGCCAGCGCAGTCGCCGGGCTTCACGTCGTGATGGTCGATGTCAACGAGGCGGCCGTCCTGCGCGGTTTGTCGGCGGTGACGACGAGCCTCGATCGCCTGCACAAGAAGGACAGGATCACGGGCGCCGACCGGGATGCGGCGCTCGCGCGCATCAAGGGGACGACCGACTACGCCGATCTCAAGCCCTGCGACGCGGTCATCGAGGCGGCGGCCGAGCACGAGGAGTTGAAGCACCGGATCCTGAAGCAGATCGACGTCATCGTCCGGTCCGACGCAATCCTGGCGTCGAACACCTCGTCGATCTCGATCACGCGGCTCGCGGCGGTCGTCACGCGACCGGACCGTTTCGTCGGGATGCACTTCTTCAACCCGGTGCCGATGATGGCGCTGGTCGAGGTGATCCGCGGCATGCAGACCTCGGACGCGACGGTCGCGGCGACGGAGGCGCTGGCGAAGCGCCTGGGCAAGGCGCCGATCGTCGTGCGCAACAGCCCGGGCTTCGTCGTCAACCGGATCCTGTGCCCGATGATCAACGAAGCCGCGTTCCTGCTGGGCGAGGGACTCGCGCCGGCGGCCCAGATCGACGAGGCGATGAGGCTCGGCTGCGGTCATCCGATCGGCCCGCTCGCACTCGCCGACATGGTGGGCCTCGACGTGATGCTCGCGGTGATGGAGGTGTTCTACCGCGACTTCAACGACCCGAAATACCGGCCCGCGCCGCTGCTCAAGGAGATGGTCGCCGCGGGCTGGCTCGGCCGCAAGACGGGGCGCGGCTTCTACGAATATCCGCAGGCGAAGGCGTGAGCGCGCGGCGGGAATCCGCGCGCACGGTGGCAGCCACGATGGACTTCGAGACGATCGCCCTCGGGCGCGCCGAGCCCGGCATCTGGATGCTGACCGTCAATCGGCCGAAGGCGCTGAACGCGCTGTCGCCGCAGGTGCTGGGTGAAATCGCGCGTGCGATCGTCCACCTGAACGGCGTGGGCGACGTCCGCACGCTGCTGATCACCGGCGCGGGCGACAAGGCGTTCGTCGCCGGCGCCGACATCGCCGCGATGAGCGAGATGTCGGCGCTCGAGGGTCGCGCGTTCGCACTCGAAGGACACGCGACGCTGCGCGCGCTCGAGCTGGCCCCGTTCCCGGCGATCGCGCTCGTGAACGGCTACGCGCTCGGCGGCGGCTGCGAGCTCGCGCTCGCCTGCGACTGGATCGTCGCATCGGACAAGGCGGTGTTCGGGCAGCCGGAGGTGAACCTCGGCATCGTGCCCGGCTTCGGCGGCACGCAGCGCCTCGCGCGGCTCATCGGGAAAGCAAGGGCGCTCGAGCTCATCTGCACCGGGCGGCAAATAAGGGCCGACGAGGCGCTGTCGATCGGGCTCGTGAACCACGTCGTCGCCGCCGACCGGCTCCTCGAGAAAGGGCTCGAGCTCGCCCGCCTCGTGGCCGCGAAGGGGCCGGTGGCCGTCAAGATGGCCAAGCACCTCGTCCAGCGCGGGCAGGACCTCGATCTCGCCAATGCCAACGCGATGGAGGCGGACGTGTTCGGGCTCCTCTGCGCGACCGACGACAAGCGCGAGGGGATGGCGTCCTTTCTCGCGAAGCGGCCGGCCGCGTTCACCGGACGGTAGCGGCCTCCTCATCGACGACTTCAATCGATGCATCGAGGGGTCGGCCTCCTGCGCCGACTCGCCCCGGTCGCATCCCCACTTCGTGGGGCCCCTGCTTCCCGGCTCGCGTCGCTAGCCTCGCGAATCCTCCAGCTGGCGCAGGATCTCGTTCGTCTCGCGCATCCGGATCGACAGGAGCTTCGCGAGGTTCGTCATCAGCCGGATCGCGATCTCCGGCTCGCGCGCCTCGATTTCGGACAGCGCAGCGCGCGTGAGCTCGTAGACCACCGCGGGGCCGACCGCCTGCGCGGTCGCCGAGCGCGGACGACCGTCGAGCAGCGCGACCTCGCCGAACAGCGACCCTTCGGCATTGGTCACGATGCGCGCGCGGGCGCCGCCTGGGACGATGATCGAGATCTCGACGGCGCCGCTCGCGAGCAGGCACAGGCGGTCGCCGGGATCGTTTTCTTGGAACAGAACCTCGCCGGCGGTGCATTCGCGGCGGACGAAGTGGTGCTCGATGCGCGTGAGCTGGGCGGCGGTCAGGCCGTCGAGCAGCGGAAACGCGGCGAGCGGCACCGCGGCGTGCTCGGCAAAACCCAGCTCCTCGAGGATCTTGCGCTCGGCCCACTCCACGGCCTGGTCCGCGTCGCGGAACCACAGCCGGAGGTCGGGATCGCGGAACGTGTCGTGCGCCATCAGCGTCGCGCCGTGCCGTCCCTGCGGGGTCACGCCCGCGAGCAGCACGCGCGTGCCGCGGGCCGCGAGGCGCCGCGCGATGCTCTCGATCAGAAGCGCGCCGGTGGCGTCGATGACGGTGACGAGCCGGAAATCGAGGACGACGACGTCCGCGACGCCCGCGAGCGGCTCGACGCGGTCGCTCATGCGCTCCGCGCTGCCGAAGAAGAGCGCGCCTTCGAGCTCGACGACGCGGATCCGCTGGCGGGCGGCGCGCACGCGTGCTTCGTCTTCGCCGCCCCACATGCGGCGCGAGGGCCGGACGTTGCCGTCGACGACGCTGCGCACGAGCGAGCGCTTCATCCCGAGATAGAGCAGCAGCCCCGAGAGCTGGAACCCGGCGCCGATCGCCGGCATGAAGCCGAAGAACACTTCGGCGAACGCCACGACGACAACGGTCGCGATGCTCCAGAGGAGCGCGGGCTCGCGCAGCGCCCCCTTCCGCCGCAGCCGACCGATGAGCCCCGTCGTCCAGTTGTCGATCAGCGCGAAGCCGAGCACGACCAGCAGGCCCGCGACCACGGCCAGCGGCACGCGCGCGAGCAGCCATCCGCCGAACGTGAGCACGAGGGCGAGCGCCAGGGCGGCGTAGACGGTCACGAGGCGCGAGCGGCCGCCCGCGTTCCAGCTCGCGAGCGCGGCTCCGCGCGACAGCACGACGGGCACGCCGCCGCACAGTCCCGACACGACGTTGGCGACACCGTGCGCGACGATTTCGCGCTTGGTCTTGTGCCGGCCGTCGGTCGCGTTGTCGATCGCGACCGCTGCGAAGAGACCGCCCAGCGTGCCGATGAAGGTGATCAGGCCCGTGGTGGTCACGATCAGCGGGCCGTGGCGGGCGATCGCGTCCCAGGGCAGTTCGGCGAGCGGCGCGAGTGCGGTCGGGACGGGAAGGCCGGACGGGACACCCCCGACCGCGGGACCGAGCCGTGCCTCGGGAACGAGCAGCCCGATCAGGTAGTAGAGGAGGGTGCCCGCGAGGAGGCCGACGAACGGCGCGGGCAGCCGCTTCGAGCGCCAGCCGACCGCCCACACCATCGCCGCCGTCGCGGCCCCAATCCCGAACGTCACGAGCTCCAGCGCGTTCCACGTGGTCTCCGCGCCGCCGGCGAGGTCGGCGCGCGTGACGCCGGAGAGCGGCGTCAGCTGCGCGAGGACGATGAGCGCCGAGGCGCCGCACATGAATCCCGCGACGAACGGGAACGGGACGAACCGCGCGGAGTTCGCCGCGCCGATCGCCCCCAGGACGATCTGCGCGACGCCGGCCATCGCGACCGTGGCGCCCGCGATCGCGACGATCGGGCCCGCGCCGTGCGTCGCGGGGGCGAGCGCCGGATCTGCGGCGAGCGCGGCGACCAGGCTCGCGAGGATGAGCGACGTCGCGGCCGCCGGTCCGCTGCCCGGGTGGGCGGCACCGCCGAGGAGGCCGGCGATCAGGTGGCCCCAGATGGCGGACGCGAAACCGGCGTAGAGGCCGATCTCGTAATAGCCGGGGCCGAGTGGCGCGAACGCGAGCAGGCCGAGCGCTAACGCGAGGGCAAGGTTCCAGCCGGCGGCGGCGAGGCCGCCCGCGAGGTCTCCGCGCAGGTGCGACGGAATCGCCGGGAGGGCAGTCTCCAGCACACCCTCGGACGCGGCGGCGTGGTCCGTCACGGCGGAGGGCGGCGGCGCGGCGCGCCCGGCGCCCGGGGGCGCGATCGCGCTCATGCGCCGAAGTTGCGCAGCCCCGGGAGGTCGAGCACGACGACGCGGCCGTATTCGATCCGGAGGAGCCCGGCGCTCGCGAGCGTCTTCAGTGCCTGGTTCACCCGTTGGCGCGACACGCCCGACAGGTAGCCGATCTCCTCCTGCGAGATTGCGAGGTCGGTGCCCGTGCCGGGGTAGAGATAGGGGTGGTACATCGCCGCGAGGCAGCGCGCGACTCGAGCGTCGACGTCGAGCAGCCGGTCGTACTCGATCTGGCCGATGAACTGCCCGAGCCGCTCGTTCAGCTGGAGGAGCAGGAACCGGTTGAACGCGATGCTCGTGTCGAGGAGCTCGTCGAACGTCGCCCGCGCCATCATCGCGACGCGGGAGTCGCGCAGCGCGATCACGTCGTAGCGGCGGGGCTCGCTCTTGAGCAGCGACCCTTCGCCGAACCAGGCGCCAGCCGGGAGACCGGCGAACGTGGTCAGCTTGCCGGAACGGGACAGGCTCGCCATCTTGACCAGGCCCTCGACAATGCCGATCCAATGCGTGACCGGCTCCCCCTTCCGGCACACGTAGTCCCCGGTCGGCACGCTGCGCTCGACGGTCGCCGCGAGCACGCGGTCGACCAGGTCGGAGGCGAGCGACCGCGCCCAGAGGCTGCCTCGGAGCATCGATTCGAGCGAGGCGACCGCGCGCTGCGGCGGCGATTGTCTGCCGGATGACAGCCGGGGCTGCATAGCCGCGATTATGCTCGCAAGGTTCGACGGTCGCGCGACCGCGCGGCGGGGGTGTGCCCTTCCCGGACGTCGTACCGGGCCCGGGCCACATCCGCTAGAATCGGCGGACCCGATCGCGGACACACGCGAGGCCCGCAGGCTCCAGGAGGAGGAAAGCGTTGGCAGACCCGTCGGCGGCGTCCGCGCCGGACACGTTCCCGCGACTCCTGCTGCACCACGCGGCGGTGCGGCCCGATCACCCGGCAACGCGGGAAAAGGACCTGGGCATCTGGCAGGCCTGGTCGTGGCGACAGGTCGCGGAGGAGGTGCGCGCGCTCGCGTGCGGGCTCGCGGCCCAGGGATTCCGGCGCGGGATGCATCTTGCGATCATCGGCGACAACCGGCCGCGCCTGTATTGGTCGATGCTCGCGGCGCAGGCCCTGGGCGGCATACCCGTGCCGATGTACCAGGACGCGCCGGCGGCGGAATTCGCATTCGTGCTGAACGACGCCGAGATCGCGTACGCGATCGTCGAGGACCAGGAACAGGTCGACAAGATGCTCGAGGCGCGTCCGCAGGTGCCGTCGCTCTCGCACATCTACTACGATGACCCGCGTGGCCTGCGCAACTATGAAGGGGTCACGAGCTTCGAGTCGCTGCAGGCCGTCGGCCGCGACTTCGACCGCGCGAACCCCGGGTTCTACGAAGGCGAGGTCGCTCGGGGCGCGCCGGGCGACGTGTCGGTGATGCTCTATACGTCGGGGACGACGGGGAAGCCCAAGGGAGTCTGCCAATCGCACTCGGCGTTCATCACGTCCGCGCGGGGCGGCTGCGGGTTCGACCGGCTGACCGCCGACGACAGCATCCTCTCCTACCTGCCGATGGCCTGGGTCGGCGACCACCTGTTCTCCGTCGCGCAATGGCTTGTCGCAGGCTTCACGATCAACTGCCCGGAATCCGGCGACACGGTGATGACGGACCTCCGCGAGATCGGGCCGACCTACTATTTCGCCCCGCCGCGCGTGTTCGAGAACCTGTTGACGCAGGTGATGATCCGGATGGAGGACGCCGGCGCGCCGAAGCGCTGGGCGTTCCGGTATTTCATGGCGGTTGCGCGCCGCTCTGGCGCGGAGATGCTCGACGGGAAGCCGGTGCGATTCGCCGATCGCCTTCGGTACGCGCTCGGCAACGTGCTGATCTACGGCCCGCTCCGCAACGTGCTCGGGATGAGCCGGATTCGCGTCGCGTACACGGCCGGCGCGGCGATCGGCCCCGACCTCTTCCGCTTCTATCGGTCGATCGGGATCAACCTGAAGCAGCTCTACGGCTCGACCGAGACCTGCGCGTACGTCTGCCTGCAGCCCGATGGCGAGATCAAATTCGACACGGTCGGCAAGCCGGCGCCCGGGGTCGAGGTGAAGATCGCGGCGAACGGTGAGGTGCTGGTTCGCGGCCCGATGCTGCTCAAGGAGTACTACAAGCGGCCCGACGCGACGGCGGAATCCATCGACGCCGAAGGCTGGTTCCACACGGGCGACGCCGGCGTGTTCGGCGACGACGGGCAGCTCAAGATCATCGATCGCGCGAAGGACGTCGGGCGGCTCGCCGGCGGCGCGATGTTCGCGCCGAACTACATCGAGAACAAGCTCAAGTTCTTCCCGCACATCAAGGAGGCCGTCGCCTTCGGGCACGACCGCGACATGGTCTGCGCATTCGTCAACATCGACATGGGCTCGGTCGGCAACTGGGCCGAGCGGCGCAATCTGCCGTACTCGGGCTACACCGACCTCGCGCAGAAGCCCGAGGTCTACGCGCTGATCCGCGAGTGCGTCGAGCAGGTCAATGCCGAGTTGGCGCACGAGGGCGAGCTCGCCGCATCGCAGGTGCGCCGGTTCCTGATCCTGCACAAGGAGCTCGATCCCGACGACGACGAGCTCACGCGCACGCGCAAGGTCCGGCGGAACTTCGTCGCCGACAAGTACGCGGCGCTGATCGACGCTCTGTATGGCGGGCGCTCGGTCCAGCACATCGAGACGCTGGTGAAGTTCGAGGACGGCAGGAGCGGCATGGTCGCCGCGGACCTGCGGATCGACGACGCCAAGACGTTCCCGGCCGCGGGCGCGAGGAAGGCGGCCTGAACGGGATGGCCAGCGGCACGCGCACGATCGGCGAGGTGATCCTCGCGCTCGACCGGATCTCGCTGTCGTTCGGGGGCGTCCGCGCGCTCAGCGACGTCAGCTTCGACGTGCGCGAGCACGAGATTCGGGCGATCATCGGCCCCAACGGAGCCGGCAAGAGCTCGATGCTCAACGTGATCAATGGGGTCTATCATCCGCAGCAGGGCACGATCACGTTCCGCGGCAGGGTGCGCCGCGACATGGACACGCACGATGCCGCGGCCTCGGGCATCGCGCGGACGTTCCAGAACATCGCGCTGTTCCGCGGGATGAGCGTGCTCGACAACATCATGACCGGCCGCAACCTTAAGATGAAGGCAAGCTTCGTCGAGCAGGCGATCTGGATCGGCCGCGCGCAGCGCGAGGAGCTTGAGCATCGGCGCAAGGTCGAGGAGGTGATCGACTTCCTCGAGATCCAGCACATCCGGAAGATACCCGTCGGGCGGTTGCCGTACGGGCTGCAGAAGCGGGTCGAGCTCGCGCGCGCGCTCGCCGCGGAGCCGTCGCTCCTCCTGCTCGACGAGCCGATGGCCGGGATGAACGTCGAGGAGAAGCAGGACATGTGCCGGTTCGTGCTCGATGTCAACGAGCAGTACGGCACGACGATCGTGCTGATCGAGCACGACATGGGCGTCGTGATGGACATCTCGGACCGCGTCGTCGTGCTCGATTACGGGAAGAAGATCGGCGACGGCGCGCCGGACGAGATCCGCGCCAGCCAGGCCGTGATCGACGCGTACCTCGGCGTCGCCCATTGACGGGCCGCGAGCGATGTCCTTCTTCTTCGAAGTCCTGATCGGCGGCCTCCTCTCCGGCGTGATGTACTCGCTCGTCGCGCTGGGCTTCGTGCTGATCTACAAGGCATCGGGCGTGTTCAACTTTGCCCAGGGCGCGATGGTGTTCTTCGCGGCGCTGACCTACGTCGGGCTGCTGGAGTTCAAGCTGCCGGCGGTCGCCGCGCTGCCCCTGACGCTGGCGGTCATGGTCGTGCTGGGGCTGCTGATCGAGCGCGTCGTGCTGCGCCCGCTCGTCAACCAGCCGCAGATCACGCTGTTCATGGCGACGATCGGCCTCTCGTTCTTCATCGAGGGCGTGGCGCAGCTCACGTGGGGCGCGAACGTGCGCGGGCTCGAGCTCGGCCTGCAGGACGAGCCGATGCAGTGGCTGTCCGACGCCACCGGGATGAGCGTGTCGAAGTTCGACGTCGCCGCCGCTGGCGTCGCCGCCGTCCTCGTGACCGGGCTTGCGCTCTTCTTCAGCCGTACGCGGATCGGCCGCGCGCTGCGTGCGGTCGCCGACGACCACCAGGCGGCGCTCGCGGTCGGCATCCCTCTGCAGCACATCTGGGGCATCGTCTGGGCGGTGGCGGGCTTCGTCGCACTGGTCGCGGGCCTCCTGTGGGGCGCGCGGAACGGCGTCCAGTTCGCGCTCACCTTCGTCGCGTTGAAGGCGCTGCCGGTGCTGATCCTCGGCGGCTTCGATTCGATCCCCGGCGCGATCGTCGGTGGGCTCATCATCGGGGCCTCGGAGAAGCTGGCGGAGGTCTACCTGGGCCCGTATGTCGGCGGCGGCATCGAAGGCTGGTTCCCGTACGTCCTCGCGCTCGTCTTCCTGCTGATCCGGCCGGAAGGGCTGTTCGGCGAGAAGATCATCCGACGCATCTGACCACATCGAAGCAGGGTCAGACTCGACTTTTCTTACACGGTGCGCAAAACCGCTAGCCAACCTAAAAGTCGAGTCTGACCCTCCTTAGATGTTCTACCGCGAAGCCGGCCAGTTCAAGACCTCCTACCAGGCGGACGCCGCGATCTTCCCGATCCGGCAGGACCGGATCGCGCTGGCGGCGATCGCCCTCGTCGCATTCGTCCTGGTGCCGCTCGTCGCGACACCCTACGTGTTCACCGGGATCCTGATTCCGTTCCTGATCCTCGCGCTCGCGGCGATCGGCCTCAACATCCTGACGGGCTACGCGGGCCAGCTCTCGCTCGGCACGGCCGCGTTCATGGCGGTGGGCGCTTTCGCCGCGTACAACTTCGTGCTGCGCGTACCCGGCATGCCGGTCCTGCTCGCCTTCGTCGGCGGCGGGCTCATCGCGGCCGGAGTTGGCGTCTTGTTCGGGCTGCCGAGCTTGCGGATTCGCGGCTTCTATCTCGCGGTAGCGACGCTCGCCGCGCAGTTCTTCGTCCTCTGGTGCCTGTCCAAGGTCGGCTGGTTCTCGAACTACAGCTCGTCGGGCGTGATCACCGCGCAGCCGATCGAGATCCTGGGCTATACCTTCAAGTCGGAGGTGTCGAAGTACCTCCTCGTGCTCACGATCGTCACGCTGATGGCGCTCGCCGCGAAGAACATGGCCCGCGGCAATCTCGGCCGCAAGTGGATGGCCGTGCGCGACATGGACGTGGCGGCGGAGGTGATCGGCATCCGGATGCTGCACACGAAGCTCTCGGCATTCGCGATCAGCTCATTCTACTGCGGCGTCGCCGGCGCGCTCTACGCGTACGCGTACCTCGGCACCGTCGAGCCGGATGCCTACAGCCTCGACCTGTCGTTCCGCGTACTGTTCATGATCATCATCGGCGGGGTGGGAACGGTGCTGGGGTCGTTCCTCGGCAGCGCGTTCATCACGCTCCTTCCGATCTTCCTCGACCGCCTGGTCCAGTTCCTCGACACGACACTCGGCCTGCACATCTCGCAGAGCGCCTCGTCGAACCTCGAGCTGATCGTCTTCGGCGGGCTCATCGTCTTCTTCCTGATCGTCGAGCCCCACGGCCTCGCCCGGCTGTGGCAGATCGCGAAGGAAAAGCTGCGCTTGTGGCCGTTTCCGCATTGATCTGGATCACGGAGCTCGGAATTCCCGGATTCCCTCAGGGGCGTGGCCGTTGACACCGGACTGCAATTCACCAATGCTGTTTCGGATTTCGCTCCGCATCGGAGCCGAATGACCAGGAGGAGAGGCATGAAGTCAATGGAGAAGGTCCTGTTGGGCCTCGCGCTCGCCGGCATTTCTTATGCCGCAGCGGCGCAGAACGGGCAGTTCATTCCGCTGCTGTCGTACCGCATCGGCCCGTACGCGGCCGGCGGGTCGGGATACTTCGGCGGCGCGATCGACTACTTCAACCTCGTCAACATGACGGGCGGCATCAACGGGGTGAAGCTGATCTGGGAGGAGTGCGAGACCGAGTACAACGCGTCGCGCGGCGTCGAGTGCTACGAGCGGCTCAAGAAGAAGAACGGCGGCGCCTCGACCGTCGAACCGCTGTCGACGGGCATCGCTTACGGGCTGCTCGACCGCGTCGCGCAGGACAAGATCCCGATGACGACCTTCGGCTATGGCAGCGCCAACGCCGCCGATGGACGCGTGTTCGAGTGGGTGTTCCCCGTCGGTACGACGTACTGGGACCAGGCCGCGGCGATGATCGCTTACCTCGGGCAGAAGGAGGGCGGGCTCGACAAGCTCAAGGGCAAGAAAATCGTCGACCTCTACCACGACTCCGCTTACGGCAAGGAACCGCTCGTCGTCTTCGACGCGTTCGCGCACAAGCTCGGGTTCGAGCTCACCAAGATCGCCGTGGCGCACCCGGGCAACACCCAGGAATCGCAATGGCTGCAGATCCGCCAGATCAAGCCCGACTACGTGATCTTGTGGGGCTGGGGCGTGATGAATCCGACGGCGCTCAAGGCCGCGGCGAAGTTCGGCTTCCCGCGCGACAAGATGCTGGGCGTGTGGTGGGCCGGCTCGGAAGAGGACGTGATTCCCGCGGGCGACGCGGCGAAGGGCTACGTCAGCGCCGCCTTCTCGGCGCCCGGCACGAGCTTCCCGGTGATGCAGGACATCAAGAACAAGGTTTACGCTTCCGGCAAGGGCAACCTCGACGATCCGACGCGCCAGGGCTCGATCTACCACACGCGCGGTGTCGTCTACGGGATCATCATCGTCGAGGCGATCCGCAAGGCGCAGGAGAAGTTCGGCAAGGGGAAGGTGATGACGGGCGAGCAGGTGCGCTGGGGCCTGGAGCACCTGAACCTGTCCGAGGCGCGGATCAAGGAGCTCGGCGCCGCCGGCATGTTCCCGCCGATCAAGACGAGCTGCGCCGATCACGAGGGCTCGGGCATGGTCCGCTTCCAGCAGTGGGACGGCAAGTCGTTCAAGCCACTGACGCCTTACATGGCGGGCGATCGCGAGATGATCCGCAAGATGGTCGAGGAAAGCGCCAGCAAGTACGCCGCGGAAAAGAAGATCACGCCGCGCGACTGCAGCAAGGAATCCTGATCGACTCCTCTCCCTCCTCCGGCGGCCACCGGGGGAGGGCGCGGCGTCGCTTCGCCAGCCACGTCCACGAGCCATGAGCGCTCCCGCAGCCTCGCCGGCCGCCGCCGCCACCGGACCGGCGACGGCGATGCTCACGGTCAACAACATCGAGGTCATCTACGATCACGTGATCCTCGTGCTCAAGGGTGTCTCGCTCGAGGTGCCCGACGGCGCGGTCGTTGCGCTGCTCGGCGCCAACGGCGCTGGCAAGAGCACGACGTTGAAGTCGATCTCGAACCTGCTCGCCGCCGAGCGTGGCGACGTCACGAAGGGGACGATCGAATTCCGCGGCGCGCGGGTCGACAAGCTCACGCCGAACGAGCTCGTGCGGATGGGCGTGTGCCAGGTGATGGAGGGGCGACACTGCTTCGGGCACCTGACCGTCGAGGAGAATCTGCTGACGGGCGCCTACACGCGGCGGGTCCCGCGCGCCGAGGTCCGCGCGGACCTCGAGCGCGTCTATCAGTACTTCCCGCGGTTGAAGCAGCGCCGCTCGAGCCTGTCCGGCTACACGTCCGGTGGCGAGCAGCAGATGACGGCGGTCGGCCGGGCGCTGATGGCCCGCCCCACGATGATCCTGCTGGACGAGCCGTCGATGGGCCTCGCCCCGCAGATCGTCGAGGAAATCTTCGAGATCGTCCGCGACCTGAACCGGAAGGAGCGCGTGTCGTTCCTGCTCGCGGAGCAGAACACGATGGTCGCGCTGCGCTACGCGAACTATGGCTACATCCTCGAGAACGGCCGCGTCGTGATGGACGGTCCGGCGGAGAGCCTGTCGCAGAACGAGGACGTGAAGGAGTTCTACCTCGGGCTCTCGACCGCGGGGCGCAAGAGCTTCCGCGACGTGAAGCATTACCGCCGCCGAAAGCGCTGGCTGGCCTAACCGGCCGCAGATCGCGCCGCCATGCTTCGTTGCTCAGGCGCTTGGCTTCGCTTGCGTACGTCTCATGTACGCGGCGCTCGCCGCGCGCCCTCGCGCCTCGCCTGGCGCCGCGCTTTGCGGCCGGCACCAGCCCATCGTCCAGCGCCGGTACCTGCATCGCCGATCAGCGCGGCGCATCCCGTCCATTCGTGCGGGCGCTTCCCATGACCGAGTACTTCGACACGCTCGAGACGCGCGACCCCGACGTGCGCGAGCGGGCGTTGCTATCCGCACTGCCGGGGCAGCTCGCGCACGCGAAGGCGCGGACGCCGGCGTTCGCCAGCATTCTTGCGGACGTCGACCCGGCTGCGGTGACGTCGCGTGCGGCGCTGGCGAAGGTTCCGGTCACGCGCAAGTCGGAGCTGCTCGAACGGCAGAAGGCGGCGCGTCCGTTTGGCGGCTTCGCCAGCTTCGCGCCGGGCGAGCCGGCGCGGGTCTTCGCGTCGCCGGGTCCGATCTACGAGCCCGAAGGGCGGCGGCCCGACCACTGGCGGCTCGCCCGCGCGCTGTTCGCCGCCGGATTCCGCCCCGGGAATCTCATCCACAACACGTTCTCCTACCACTTCACGCCCGCGGGCTCGATGCTGGAGACCGGCGCGCATGCGCTCGGCTGCACCGTGTTCGCCGCCGGCACCGGTCAGACCGAGCAGCAGGTGCAGGCGATCGCGGAGCTCGCGCCGGACGGCTACGTCGGCACGCCGTCGTTCCTCAAGATCATCCTCGAGAAGGCCGACGAGCTGGACGTCCGGTTGCCATCGCTGCGCAAGGCCCTGGTTTCGGGCGAAGCGTTCCCGCCGAGCCTCCGCGATGCGCTCGTCGCGCGCGGGATCGCCGGCTACCAGGCCTACGCGACCGCCGATCTGGGCTCGATCGCCTACGAGACCGAGGCGCGCCAGGGGCTCGTCGTGGACGAGGGGGTGCTGGTCGAGATCGTCCGGCCGGGTACGGGCGATCCGGTCGGACCGGGCGAAGTGGGCGAAGTGGTCGTCACGACGCTCGCCAACGCAATCTATCCGCTGATCCGCTTCGGGACCGGCGATCTCTCCGCGTTCCTGCCGGGGCCGAGCCCCTGCGGCCGTACCAACGCGCGCATCAAGGGCTGGCTCGGGCGCGCCGACCAGACGACGAAGGTGAAAGGGTTGTTCGTGCATCCCTCGCAGGTGGCGGAAATCGTCCGCCGCCATCCGGAGATCCAACGGGCGCGGCTCGTCGTCGACAACCCCGGCGGCATGGATCGAATGACGCTTCACGCCGAGACGCAGGCTGCGCTCGTCGCCGATGCGGTCATCGGCACGATCCGCGATGTGACCAAGCTGCGCGGCGAGGTCGCTCTTAGAGCGCCCGGAGAGCTCCCCAACGACGGCAAGGTCATCGACGACACGCGCAAGTACGACTAGGCGAGCTCGGGGCCGCGTCGGCCCGACGCGAGGGTATAAGTAGGGTCAGACCCGTCAGACCCCACTTTTGCGGTGCCGCCCCGTTGGCGAGACAATGCGGAAAGTCGGGTCTGACCCTACTTTCGTGCTTCCGCGACCCTAGCCGCCGTGACGCCTCGTCGTGATGCCTCGCCGCAGGATCCGCTCGCGCCGCTCGCGCAGGATACGTTGCGCCAGATCGCCGGATCGGGCGTCATCCGGCAGTTTCCGAAGAGCGCCGTCCTGATCAACGAAGGCGAGCAGGGCGACTCGCTGTTCATCGTCCTCGCGGGCCGGGTCAAGGTCTACGCGAGCAATGCCGCGGGCAAGGAAGTCGTCATCGCCTTCCACGGCCCCGGTGAATACGTGGGTGAGATGTCGCTCGACGGCGCGCCGCGCTCGGCATCGGTGATGACCGTCGAGGCGACGACGTGTGCCGTCGTGTCGCGCGCGCAATTCCGCGAGTTCATCCTCGCGCATCCCGACTTCGCGCTGCACCTGATCGAGAAGCTGATCCAGCGCGTGCGCCATGCGACCGAGAACGTGAAGAGCCTCGCACTCTCCGACGTCTACGGTCGGCTGGTCCGGCTCCTCAACATGCTCGCGGTCGAGCGCGACGGCCGCCTCGTGGTCCCGGAGAAGCTCACCCAGCAGGACATCGCCGAGCGCGTCGGGGCGTCGCGCGACATGATCAGCCGCCTGATGAAGGACCTGGTCGGCGGCGGCTACCTCGCGGTCGAGGACCGCACCATCGTCATCCTGCGGAAGCCCCCTCCCGGCTGGTAGCGTCCAGGGTTGGATGCCGGCGGCGTGAATATTCGACAGCCCCGGCCCGGATTGCTCCCTCCTGCCGCCCCTCCGAAAGGCCTACAGTCCCGCCATCGACGTCGCGCACGGTGCGCGGGGCCGATGGGGTCGGAAAGCCGGTTCGCTCGCTGTCGGGCCGGCCCCCGGGCAAGCACCGGAGTCCTGCCGGAGTTGAGAATGAAGAGACTGGGACATGTCGAGGACGGCCACCTGCTGACGACCGGGGAAAAGGCGCTGGTCGTGATGCTGATCGCCGGGGTGTTCGGATACTGGGCCGGGTTCAACCTCTCCGCACCCGGCGTGGCGGATCCTTTTCCGTTTGCCGCCGCGGCGGCCACGCAGGCCGCCGCGCCGATGGCCGCGGTGACGAAGTCCGCGGATCGCGCCGCCGCCGAGACCGCGCCGCGCGACGAGCCGCCGGTTCCGACGTTCTGAGGCCCTGGCTTCGGAAAAACTAGCGGTCGATGCCGCCGAAGCAGACGTATTTCACTTCGACGAACTCGTCGATGCCGTACTTGGATCCCTCGCGGCCCAGGCCGGACTGCTTTACGCCGCCAAAGGGCGCCACCTCGGTCGTGATGAGGCCGGTGTTGACGCCGACCATCCCGTACTCGAGCGCCTCGGCCACGCGCCAGATGCGCCCGATATCGCGCGAATAGAAGTACGAAGCCAGGCCGAACTCCGTGCGGTTCGCGAGTTCGACCACCTCGGCGTCGCTTCCGAACCGGATCAGCGGCGCCACCGGCCCGAAGGTCTCCTCGCGGAAGATCTTCATGTCGGGGGTGACCCCCGTCAGCACCGTCGGCTCGTAGAATGTCCCGCCGAGCGCGTGGCGCCTGCCGCCGGTCGTGACCGTCGCGCCTTGCGCCGTCGCGTCGGCAACGTGCTCCTCGACCTTGGCAAGCGCATTGCGGTCGATCAGCGGACCCTGTGCGACGCCGGCCTCGGTGCCGGGGCCCACTTTCAGTGCGCGAACGCGGTCGGCGAGCTTCGCGGCGAACGCGTCGTAGACCTTGTCGTGGACGAACAGCCGGTTCGCGCAGACGCAGGTCTGCCCCGCGTTGCGGTACTTCGAGACGATCGCGCCGTCGGCCGCGGCGTCGAGATCGGCGTCGTCGAACACGATGAACGGCGCGTTGCCGCCGAGCTCGAGCGAGAGCTTCTTGATCGTCGGCGCGACCTGTTTCATCAGGAGTCGGCCCACTTCGGTCGAACCGGTGAACGAGAGCTTGCGCACCGTCTCGTTCGCGCACATCTCGCCGCCGATTGCCTTCGCGTTTCCGGTGAGCACGTTGAGCACGCCCGGAGGAAAACCCGCGCGGTGCGCGAGCTCGGCCAGGACCAGCGCCGAGAACGGCGTGGCCTCGGCCGGCTTGATCACGACGGTGCAGCCGGCGGCCAGCGCCGGGGCCACCTTGCGCGTGATCATCGACGAGGGGAAGTTCCACGGCGTGATTGCCGCGCAGACCCCCACCGGCTGCTTGATGACGACGAGCCGGCGGTCGTTCGAGATCGTCGGGATGACGTCGCCGTAGACGCGCCGCGCTTCCTCGGCGAACCATTCGACGTACCACGCGCCGATCGTCACCTCGCCCTTCGACTCGGCCAACGGCTTGCCCTGCTCGGTCGTGAGGATGAGCGCGAGGTCGTCGACGTTCGCGATCATCAGCTCGAACCACTTGCGCAGGATCGCGCTGCGCTCCTTCGCAGTCTTGTCGCGCCATGCCGGCCACGCGGCGTTGGCCGCGGCGATCGCGCGTCTCGTTTCGGCCGCGCCCATGATCGGCGAGGTGCCGATCAGCTTGCCGGTCGCGGGGTCGATGATCGGATGCGTCGCGCCATCATCGGCGTTCTGCCATTTCCCGTCGAGATAGCACTGCTGGCGGAGCAGCGACGGGTCCTTGAGCGGGGGAAGCGAGCGTTCGAGCGTGTCGGGGGCCATGACGATTCCTCGAAGGGCCCGGCGCGCGTCGCGCCGGAGGTCCATTATAGGACACCGGGCATGCCGGGTTGTCCGGCGGCGCCCGGCCATTCCGTCGGTTAACGGAGCCAGGATTCGAGAAACTCGGCGGCGGCCGCCTCGGCAGCCTGGGCATCGTCCGGTGTGGCGCCGGCGAAGCCGTGGCCGACGCCTTCCAGCGCGAGAAACGCGTGGGACACGCCCAGCGCCGCAAGACGCGCCGCGAGGTTCCTGGACTCGTCGCAGGGCACGTCGGTATCCGCGGTGCCATGAATCAGGATCGTGGGCGGGTAATCCGCGGAAAGATTGAGAAGCGGGCAGCAGCGCTTGAACCAGTCGGCGTCCTGCCGTGGGTCGCGGCCGGTGGCCTCTTCGAGCCAGCGACCCTGCTGCCGGCAGTACAAATAGAAGTACGCGCGGTCGGGCTCGGCGGGGGCCTCCGATACGGGGTGGACACCCACCGACCGGTTCGCTTCGTCCCGGGTTACGAGCGGCATCTGCCGGTAGGCCGCGCTTGGATCCGCCTCCCAAGGAGCCGTGATGTCACCGAATCCCGAAAACGACGCCAGCGCCCGCGGCGCGGGTTGCACGAGATAGCCGCTCAGCAATGCGAGATAGGCGCCGGACGACCCGCCCGCCATTCCCATGCGCGCAGCGTCGATACCGAGCAGCTCGGGTCCCTGTTCGCGGGCCCAGCGCCACGCATCGGCTACGTCTTCGAGAATCCCGGGCAGCTTGGTCTCCGGGGCAAGACGGTGATCGATCGAGATGACGACGAAGTCCCGCTCCAGCAGGGCACGAACGAATCCGGCGCGCGGGGAGGCGCTCCGCGAACCGAATATCAATCCGCCGCCGTGAATCCAGATCACGGCCGGCTTACTCGCGCCGGGACTCGCCCCGATGACGTCCGCCTTGATTTCACACCCGTCGACCACCTTGTAGACGTGGGTCGCGCGATACGGCGTTGGCGATTCAGCCATGGCTCACTTCTCGATGCCCGCTGGGCATCAGACTTGTGCTGAAATGGGAGCGGCTACCGGCTTCCGCGCGACGAGCGTGACGCCGACGAGCACGAGCGCCGCGCCCGCGAGCTGGACGGCGTGCACGGGCTCGTGCAGCAGCAGCGCGCCGAAGAAGATCGTGAAGATCGGGCCGAGCGAACCCACCTGTGACGAGGCGTTCGCCCCGATCCGGCGGATCGCCTCGGCGATCAGCCACGTCGGCAGCACCGTCGAGAACACGGCCACCGCGAGCGCGATCCCATGGATCGCCGGCGGTACGGCGAGCGCACGAAACTCGCGCGTGGCCGCGAACTGCGCGAGGACGAACACTGAGGAGATCAGCATCGCCCAGGCGATGAAGCGCAGGCTCCCGATGCGCGCAATGACCGGCCCGGCCCGAACGAGGTACACGGCGTAGAGCACGGCGCTTCCGAACACCAGCGCGCCGCCGGTCAGCACCGCCTGCGGATCGCCGCCGACGCGCAGGTCGTTGACGAAGACAAGCGCGATCCCCGCGTAGGAGACGAGCAGCGCCACGACGATGCGGCGCGTGATCCGCACGCCGAGCCAGAGCGCCGACAGCAGCACGACGATCGTCGGGTAGAGGAACAGCACGAGCCGCTCGAGCGCCGCCGTGATGTGCTCGAGACCCATGAAGTCGAGCAGGCTCGCGAGGTAATAGCCGATGAGCCCGAGGAGCGCGAGCTGGGTCCAGTCGCCGCGCGCGAGCGGCACGGCTACGCGGTCGCGCGCGGCCCACCACGCCATCGCGGCGAAGAGCGGCGCCGAATAGATCATCCGCAGCGCGAGCAGCGTGACCGCGTCGACCGGGTAGGTCGCGTAGGCGAGCTTGATCAGGATCGCCTTGAAGGAGAACCCGAGCACGCCGGCGACGGCGCACAGCGGCCCGACCCAGCGGCGACGCCCAATGGTCAATCCCAGCGCACGAGGCCCGTGTATGCGGTCGCGAGGATCGCCGCACCGAAAGCGAGCCGATACCATGCGAACGGCACGAAGTCGTGATGGCTCACGTAGCGGATCAGCCAGCGGACGCACGCGAACGCCGAGACGAACGCCGCCGCGAAGCCGATCCCGAAAGCGGGCAGATCGCGGGCGGCGACCAGCGACGCGTCCTTCCACAGCGAATACCCGGTCGCTGCAAACAGCGTGGGGATCGCGAGGAAGAACGAGAACTCGGTCGCTGCCACCCGGGAGAGTCCGAACAGCATTCCGCCGATGATCGTCGCGCCCGAACGCGACGTGCCCGGCACGAGCGCGAACGCCTGCGCGCATCCGACCAGGAGCGCGTCGGTCCAGCGCATCGCGTCGACCGTGGTGACGCGGATCGTCTCGGGCCGGGCGCGCTGGCGGCGTTCGGCCCACAGGATCACCAGCGCGCCGGCGACGGACGCGACGGCCACGGGCACGGGCGCGAACAGGTGAGCCTTGATCGCGTGGCCGAACACGAGTCCGAGGAGCGCCGCCGGCACGAAGGCGATCGCCAGGTTGACGGCGAAGCGTTGCGCGGTCGCGTCGGTGAAGAGTCCGCGCACGACGCCTGCGAGCCGCGCGCGGTACTCCCAGCAGACGGCGAGAATCGCACCGGCCTGGATCACGATCTCGAACATCTTCGCCTGCTCCCCCGTATAGCCCAGGAGCGAGCCGGCGACGATCAGGTGACCGGTCGAGGACACCGGCAGGAATTCCGTCAGCCCTTCGACGATCCCGAGGATGAGCGCGGTGATGAAGGCGAGGGATTCCATTCAAGGGCTCGACAAAAAAGGGCCGGACGGGGGCGCCGTCCGGCCCTTCCATTGTATATGCAGATTTCGAGAATCAGGCCGTTCGCTTGTTCAGGAGCTCGAGCGCCTGCGCCACGATGTCGCTGTGATCGGCGGGCACCTGCCCCTGCGGCGTCATCCGGTCGATCATCTGCGGCAGCATCGACGCGAGCCCGCCCGCGGCATCGCCGCGCGACAGGCCGAGCTGCTGCGCGATCTGGCCGAGCTGGCCCTGCCCCAGCACGTGCTGGAGTGCGTCGGCCGAGATCGGCATGTTCTGCCCCGTCGACACCCACGAGTCCGCCTGCGCGCCGTAGCCCGCCTGCTGGAACTTCGACAGCATCCCCTGCAGGCCGCCGTTCTGCTGCAGGAGCTGCAACGCGATCAGCACGAGCGGATTCTGCTGCTGGGCGCCGGTGCCGCTGCCCGACATTCCGCCCGTCAGGCCGCCCAGCAATCCGTCCAAGAGTCCCATGGTCGCCTCCTCGGTCAGAATGAAGCAACTACGCCGCGCGCTGCCGTACGAAGTGATGCGCCTCGGCGGCCGGATAGCCGGCAGCGCCGAACGTCTCGCGGATCGCGCGATTCGTGTCGAAATACACCTGCCAGTAGTGATCCGTGTGCACGTACGGGCGCACCGCGAGGACCGGCCCGCGCTCGTTGAAAGTCAGGATCTCGACGTCGGGCGCCGGCGTCTCGATGACGTTCGCGATCTTCGGAAGCGCCGCCTTGAGCCGCGTCACCGCGTCGGCGGGATCCACGCTGTGGTCGAGCTGCGCGGTCAGTTCGACCCGGCGGTAGGAATTCGCAGAGTAGTTCTTGATCGTGCCGCCCATCACCTTCGCGTTGCCGACGTAGGTCTGCACGTTGTCCGGCGTGTCGATCGCGGTCGTGAACATCCCCACGGTCCGCACGGTGCCTTCGACCTCGCCCGCCAGAACGTAGTCGCCGACCTTGAAGGGCCGGAACACGAGGATGAACGCGCCGGCGGCGAAGTTCGCGAGCATCCCGCTCCAGGCGGCGCCGATCGCGATGCCGATCGCGGCGATCAGCGCGGCGAACGACGTCGTCTCGACGCCGAAGTAGCCCAGGATGCCGATGATGAGGAGGACATTGAGCGCGATGTTGATCGTGTTGCCGACGTAGCGACTCACGGTCGGCTCGACCTTCTGCCGCTCGAAGGCCTTCCGAATCAGCGTGCCGACGATGCCGATGAGCCAGCGGCCGACGACGTAGATCGCGATGGCGCCCAGCACCTTGAGCCCGAAGGCGACGAGCACCGGCTTCGCCGTGTCGATCATGTTCGTGATATCCATGCGAGTCCCCGCGTTGAGAATGGCGCCGCCGCCGGCGCGCCGCCGGCGGACCGGACATTCTGAGGCACGATGCCGCGATCGCGCAATCGCGGCCATGCGACGCGCGAAGGGCTGCGCGGGGAGTCGCGTCAGGTGGCGATGCCGAGCTCGGCGCAGAGCCGGGCCACCGACGCCTTCAGCGCGGCGACGTCGGCGGAGAGCCGGTCGACATTGGCCTTGAGGGCTGCGATTTCCGAGGCGGCCACCGCGTCGCCCGGCGACGCGGTTTCGGCCACGCCTTCGCTCGCCGGCGCGCCCGCGAGCAGGTGCGCCCACCGCGTCTCGCGCGCGCCCGGCGCGCGCGGCAGTTCGGCGACGAGCGCCCCCGCTGGCCGCTGGCCGAGCTCCTGCAGGAATCCCTCGACCGCCGAGACGTCGGCGAAGCGATGCAGCCGCTCGGTGTTGATCCTGAGCTCGCCGGCCGTCTGCGGGCCGCGCAGCATCAGCGCGGCGACGAGCGCGACGGATTGCGACGGCACGTCCAGCACGCGCTCGGCGTTGTGCGCGTAGCGCATCACGCGGCCGCCGCTCGACTCGACGACGAGGGACAGCATGCGCAGGTGGTCGACCGCCGCCTGTACCTCGGCGTCGGACGCGTCGATGACGGGGTCGCGGCTCGTCTTCTGGTTGCAGCCCGCGACGAGCGCGTTTAGCGTCAGCGGATACGCATCTGGCACCGTGTGCCGCTTTTCGACCAGCACGCCGAGGACGCGTGTCTCGAGCAGCGACAGCGCCGGCAGCGGGACGCTCACGACGAGAAGCGCGCTACCTGCGACTGTACGTCGCGGTGAATGTGGCTCGCGCGAGCCGGTTCGACTTGGTCATGAAGCCCACCAGCGCCGGCATCGATCTCTCGTCGAGATCGAGCTTGTCGACCCTGAGGGCATGCACGGTGAAGATGTAGCGATGGGGCCGGTCGCCGCGCGGCGGGCAAGGACCCCCGTAGCCGGGCGCGCCGAAATCGGTCAGCGATTGCACGGCGCCCTTCGGCAGCTTGCCGGACCCCGGATTGCCGGCGCCCACCGGCAGCGACCTCACGTCGGCGGGAATGTTGAACACGACCCAATGCCACCAGCCGCTGCCCGTCGGCGCGTCGGGATCGTAGACGGTGACGACGAAGCTCTTCGTGCCCGGGGGCGGATCCTTCCACGAAAGCGACGGCGAGATGTTCTTGCCCTCGCAGCCGAAGCCCTTGTAGACCTGCGCGTCGCTGATCCGGGTGCTGGGCCTGATCTCGGCGCTCTCGAGCGCGAACTTGTCGGCGGCCAGCGCGGCGACAGGCAGCAGAATCACGGCGGCGATGACGAAGCGGCGCATGGAGCCCCTCCCCGGGGATGAATAGCGGTCGCCGTCCATTCTACCCGGCGCGAGGCGCCTGCCGCATCGGGGCCGGCCGAGCGGAGCCCCGTGTCCACTGCGGGGGCGCGCGCGAGAGGGCGGGCTGGTATCGTATGGGCATGCCGCGCGCCGCTCGCGGCCCACCCGCCTCCGGAGCCCGGCATGGCCCACACCCCCGATGCGACCAACATGGCGCTGTTCTGCGACTTCGAGAACATCGCGCTCGGCGTGCAGGACGCGCGGTACGAGAAGTTCGACATCGGGAAGGTCCTCGAGCGACTGCTGCTCAAGGGCAGCATCGTCGTGAAGAAGGCGTACTGCGACTGGGAGCGGTACAAGGCGTTCAAGGCGCCGATGCACGAGGCCAGCTTCGAGCTGATCGAGATCCCGCACGTGCGGCAGTCCGGCAAGAATTCGGCCGACATCCGGATGGTCGTCGACGCGCTCGATCTCTGCTACACGAAGTCGCACGTCGACACGTTCGTGATCATCAGCGGCGACTCGGACTTCTCGCCGCTCGTCTCGAAGCTCCGCGAGAACGCGAAGCTCGTGATCGGCGTCGGCGTGAAGAACTCGACATCCGACCTGCTGATCAAGAACTGCGACGAGTTCATCTACTACGACGACCTCGTGCGCGAGAAGAAGAGACCGGCCGCGCGCCGGGCGCCGGCGAAGGCGCCGGGGGGCAACGGCAAGCCGGCGGCGAAGCCGGCCGTGGCAGAAGCGGTCGCGCCGCCGAAGAAGGACGACGAGCAGAGGATCCAGGAGGCGGTCGACCTGATCGCCGACACGGTCGAGGCCCTGGTCGCCGAGCGCGGCGACGAAGAGAAGATCTGGGGCTCGATGGTCAAGCAGGCGCTGAAGCGCCGCAATCCCGGGTTCAACGAGTCCTATTACGGCTTTCGACTCTTCACCGGCCTGCTCGAGGAGGCCGCGCGCCGCGGCGCCGTGACGCTCGAGCGCGACGAGAAGTCGGCCAACTATCGCGTCCGCCTCCCCTCTGCCGAGGGTTGAGCACGCGCCAGGTCGCGCCGCACAGGCATGGACGGCATCCACAACCTCGGGCTCTTCGTGCTGTCCGGGCTGCTGCTCAATGTCACGCCCGGCGCCGACACGCTCTACATCGTCGCGCGCGGCACGACCCAGGGCGCGCGCGCGGGCGCGGTCGCCGCGATGGGGATCGGCACCGGATGCATCGTGCACACGCTGGCCGCGGCGCTCGGCCTGTCCGCGATCCTCGCGACGTCGGCGACCGCGTTCGCGCTGGTCAAGTGGATCGGCGCCGCCTACCTCGTCTATCTCGGATTAGCGCTGTTGGCCGCAGGCCCGACCGCGGGAACCGGAACACCGCTCCAACGCGCATCGCTCGGCCGTGTCTTCGTGCAGGGCTTCGTGACCAACGTGCTGAACCCGAAGGTCGCGCTGTTCTTCCTCGCTTTCCTGCCGCAGTTCATCGACGCCGGTGCGCCGAGCAAGGCGGCGGCCTTCCTGGCGTTGGGGGCGATCTTCAACGTCAACGGCACGCTGTGGAACCTGCTGGTCGCCTGGTCGGCCGGCAATCTCGGGCGAAGGCTGACGGCGCGGTCGTCCGCGGCGAGGTGGCTCCATCGCTCTGTTGGAGCGCTGTTCATCGCTCTCGGGGTCCGCCTCGCGTTCGCCGAGCGCGGGTGACCCGCCCGCCCGGCATTGATTTGCCGGCCGCGAGGCCCAACAATGGTTTCTCGAGCGCCTCCGACGGATCCCGCTTGGCGGGCCCAGGGGGCAACAAGGTGCGTCGCGGCCGGGCCCCCCGGCCGTGCACGAGCTTCCGACTGTGAGAGGTGTCGGATGCGCGACGTGAGGCCGGCCGCCGTGGCTGGCATGTTCTATCCCGGGGTTCCCGCCGCGCTGGCGGCGAGCGTTCGCGAGTGTCTCGTCGCGGCCGCGACGCGGCCGCACGCCGGCGGCGCGCGGCCGAAGGCGCTGATCGTCCCGCACGCCGGCTACGTGTATTCGGGCCCGATCGCGGCCGCGGCCTACGCGCGGCTCGCCGGTTCGCATGCGACGATTCGTCGCGTGGTGATCCTGGGTCCGACCCACCGCGTGGCCGTCCGCGGCCTCGCGCTGCCGTCGGCCCGCGCGTTCGCGACGCCACTTGGCGAGGTCGAGATCGACCGCAAGGCCGCCGCGCTCGCGCTCGCGCTGCCGCAGGTGATCGAGGACGACGCCGCGCACGCGCTCGAGCACTCGCTCGAGGTTCAGCTGCCTTTCCTGCAGGCCGTGCTCGACGATTTCCGCATCGTGCCGTTCGCGGTCGGCGCGGCCACGCCCGACGAGGTCGCCGACGTGATCGATCGGTTGTGGGGCGGCCCGGAGACGCTGATCCTCGTGAGCTCCGACCTGTCGCACTACCACCGCTACGCCGAAGCGCAGACGATCGACCGCGGCAGCGCCGACGGGATCCTGGCGCTCTCCCCGTCGCTCGATCACGAGCAGGCGTGCGGCGCGACGCCGATCAACGGTCTCGCGCTGTGCGCGCGACGGCACGGGCTCGTGCCCGAGCTGCTCGACCTGCGCAATTCGGGCGACACGGCCGGCGACCGCTCGCGCGTCGTCGGCTACGCCGCATTCGCGTTCGCCGAGAGAGGCTCCCGTGCCGGATCGTGAGCTCGGGCAGGCGCTGCTCGCGATTGCGCGCGGGGCGATCGGCGCCGAGTTCGGACTGGACGTCGCGAACGGCGTGGATCACGTCGCGCTCGACGAGCCCGGCGCGACATTCGTCACGCTGCGACGGGACACGGAACTCCGCGGGTGCGTCGGCTCCCTCGAGCCCCGGCGCAAGCTCGCCCTCGACGTCCGCTCGAACGCGGTCGCTGCGGCGTTTGGCGATCCCCGATTCCCGCCGCTCGCGGCACGCGAGTTCGCGACGATCTCGGTGGAGGTGTCGCTCCTGTCCGCGCACGTGCCGGTCGCATTCGACGACGAGGAACACCTGCTGCGGCAGCTTCGACCCGGCGTCGATGGCGTCGTGCTGCAGTACGGTCGTCAGCGCGCAACGTTCCTGCCGCAGGTCTGGGAGTCGCTGCCCGAGCCGCGCGCGTTCCTCGCGGCGCTGAAGCAGAAGGCCGGATTGGCGGCCGACGTGCGCGCGACGGCGCTGAAGGTCGCCCGCTACACGGTGATCAAATGGACGGAGAGCGACTTCGAGACGGAGGATCTGCGGGCATGAGCAATTTCCCCGGTCGCTGGTGGCATCGTCTCGATGACGGTCGCATCCAGTGCGATCTCTGCCCGCGCGATTGCCGGCTGCACGAGGGGCAGCGCGGCGCGTGCTTCGTCCGGCAGCGCGAGGGCGACGCGATCGTGCTCACGACGTACGGCCGCTCATCGGGCTTCTGCATCGACCCGATCGAGAAGAAGCCGCTCAACCATTTCTACCCGGGCTCGTCGGTGTTCTCCTTCGGCACCGCGGGCTGCAACCTGGCGTGCAAGTTCTGCCAGAACTGGGACATCTCGAAGTCGCGCGAGATGGACACGCTGATGGATGCCGCGTCGCCGCAGCAGATCGCGGAGGCCGCCGGGCGCGCGGGCTCGAAGAGCGTCGCGTTCACCTACAACGACCCCGTGATCTTCGCCGAGTACGCGCTGGACGCGGCGGATGCGTGCCATGCGGTCGGCATCAAGACGGTCGCCGTCACGGCGGGCTACATCGGCGCCGAGGCGCGGCGCGAGTTCTACGCGAAGATGGACGCGGCGAACGTCGACCTGAAGGGATTTACCGACGACTTCTATGTGAAGCTCTGCGGCGCGCGGCTGCAGCCGGTGCTGGACACGCTCGTCTACCTGAAGCACGAGACCGACTGCTGGTTCGAAATCACGACGCTGCTGATCCCGGGCAAGAACGACTCGCCCGAGGAGATCGAGGCGATGAGCAAGTGGATCGCCCGCGAGCTGGGCCCGGACGTTCCGCTGCATTTCACGGCGTTCCACCCGGACTACAAGATGACAGACCTGTCGCACACCCCCGCCGCGACGCTCACGCGCTCGCGGGAGATCGCGTTGCGCGAAGGGATTCGCTACGTCTACACCGGCAACGTGCACGATCGCACCGGCGGCACGACGTTCTGCCCGGGTTGCGCGGAGCCCGTCATCGTCCGCGACTGGCACGAGATCCTGCGCTACGAGCTGACGCCCGAAGGCGCGTGCACGCACTGCGGCGCGCAGCTACCCGGCCGCTTCGACCGCTTCGACGGGCAGTGGGGGCGGCGGCGGATGCCGGTCCGGGTAGCGGCGCGAGTGGCGAGCCGGGGCTCCTAGGCGCGGAGCGCCGAGGGGGAGCGAGCAGTCACGAGTAGCGACGCGAGCCTGGGAGCAGGGGCCCCGTGCGGCTTCATCGCGCGGGGATGCGACTCGGGCGAGTCGGAGCACGAGGCCGACAGCGCATCGATGGCGCGCCACGGCCCGTGCGGAGGCCGAGGCCGCAGGCGGCCGACGGCACGGCGCGACGATTTGCACCGAATGTGCGGAGGCCGCGGCGCGAGTGGCGAGCCGGGGCCCCTAGGCGCGGAGCGCCGAGGGGGAGCGAGCAGTCACGGGTAGCGACGCGAGCCTGGGTGCAGGGGCCCCGCGCGGCTTCATCGCGCGGGGATGCGACTCGGGCGAGTCGGAGCACGAGGCCGACAGCGCATCGATGGCGCGCCACGGCCCGTGCGGAGGCCGAGGCCGCAGGCGGCCGACGGCGCCGCGCAACAATTTGCCCCCCCGGCAGGCGTCCGGCGCCTACTCGAGATCCAGGTACTTGGTCGCGCGGCCCTTGGCTTTCTCGACCGGGTACTTCTCTCGATTGACGGCGAGCTTGTCGATCGCCGCGGCGACGAGATCGATGTCGAGCACCTCGGAGAGCCTGACGAGGTAGATCAGCACGTCGCCCATCTCCTGGGCGATCAGCGCCTTGCGTGCCGCGTCCGGCTTGGCGGATTCGGCGCCGCTGCTCCACAGGAAGTGCTCCATCAGCTCCGCCGCCTCGATGGCGACGCCCATCGCGAGGTTCTTCGGCGTGTGGAACTGTCCCCAGTCGCGCTCGGCGGCGAAGGCCTCGACCGCGCGCTGCAGGTCGGCCAGGCTGTCGGCCATCGCCGCCGTGCGCCCCGCTACTTGGGCGGCGCGGCGACGCCGTAGTTCGTCGTCAGGTAGTCGACGACTTTCGGGACGTCCGCGGGCGGGATCTGCGCGCCGTAGGCCTTCATCATCTTGTTGACCTCGGCCTCCCACACCTGGCGGGTCATGAACGGCGAGTTGCCCTGGACGTAGTCGACGCTGTGGCACATGACGCAGTAACCCATGACCAGCTCGCGCCCCGGGCCGGGCTTCAGCTCGATCTTGGATTCCTGAGCGTACGCAACGGACGCCGCGACCGCGGCGGCGCAGAACACGAGCGTGGCTTTCATGGAAGGTCTCCTGGAGCGCATCACGCGGCGACCAGCACGATCCGCTGCATCACGTTGTTGTGGTAGCCCGCCGGATTGAAGATGAGATCGGCGGTCTGCGTCGAGCCCTGGCGATTGGTGGCGCGCGCCATGACCGGGTAGTCGCCGGCCTTGGCGGCCCGGAAGCGGTAGCTCCAGGTCCGGAACGAGAACGGTCCCAGATCCTGGCCGAGCGCTGCCGCATACCATGTCTGGCCGCCATCGGCGGAAACGGCGACATCGTGGATGCCGTAGCCTCCGTCCCACGCGACGCCGCGTACGTCGATATCCTGTCCCACACCGACCCGCTGACCATCCTTGATGTTCGTGATGAGCGAGTTGACGACCATCTGCGTGATCGGAGTGGAGGCGTCGTTCTCCTGCGTGAGAAAGCGGTCGGCGAAGGCGAACTTGCCCTTCGGCACGCGGTACGCGGGATTCATCCAGAATGTGTTGATCGGCTTGTCGAGCGCCTCGATCGAGGTCAGCATCTTCACCCAGTAGGTGGCCGTCCAGCCGGGGACGATCACCCGGAGCGGTGCCCCGTTGAGATGCGGCAGCGGCTCGCCGTTCATCTCCCACGCAAGCAGCGTGTGCTCGTCCAGCGCTTTCCACGGCGGCAGGCTCTTGTGGAAGTCGGGAGTGGCGGCGGCCGCGCCCTTGTCGGCGCCGTCGAACGCGATCTCGACGACGTCCTTCTTGAGCCCCGCCTTGTTCAGCACATCGCGCAGTCGCACGCCCTTCCACTTCGCGTTTCCCATGGCGCCGTAGCCCCATTCGACTCCGGGCACGTGCGGGTCGGAGAGACCGCGCCGGTTGCCGCTGCACTGGCATACCGCGACCAATTCGACCTGCTCGAAGCCGCGCTTGAGTTCGTCGAGCGAGTACGTTGCCGGGCTTGACGCCGCCGGGCCGCCTACGGACAGCCGCCACGTCGCCGGATCGACGACCGGAATGTCGGACAGGTGCCAGCGAACGAAGAACGCGCGATTTGGCGTGATCGCCGAGTCGAAAAGGTCGACCGGCGTCTCGAAGTTCGGTGGACGGTACGACCGCTTGATCAGCGGTACCTTGCCCGGAAGCTCCACGAGCGCGCCGCTCTCGACCGCGCCGGCAGGAAGGCCCGCCGCGAGCGCGCTGCGCCAGCCGAGCGTGAGCACAGAGCTGCCGGCCGTCGCCAGCACGAACGATCGTCTATCCATGACTCCTCCGAAATGTGGGACGTCCGTCCTCTGTCGGGACGTGGGTTCGGGCCGTACGACTGCACTGCGGCCGAACCTAACTTCCGGGCCCCGTGACTGTCAATAGCCCGACGGTGATACGTGCATGCGGTTGCGCAAGTCGGCCCATATGCGCCTCGGCGAATATACCGCGGGTGCGCCGTCAGGGACCTTTGTCGACGCGGCAGAAACAGTACGTGAACTGCTGGACCACGCCTGTCGGCGTCCGATGGAGCTCGGTGGCGGAGTCGATCAGCCGAAAGGCCGCGCCGAATTCGTCGTGCAGGTGGTTGACGTCATAGCGCACGACCGGCAGGCCGCTGCACTTGTCCGGGCCCTCCGGTCCGAACGTCGCGACGACCACGTGCCCGCGCGGCCCGACCGCGCGCAGCGCCTGCCGACCGTAGGCAGCCCGATCCTCGGGGCGAGTGAGGAAGTGGAACACGGCGCGATCGTGCCAGACGTCATAGCGTTGCGCCGGCAGCTCGACCTCCGTGATGTCGGCGAGGAGCCAGTGCACGCGCCGCGCAGCAGCTCCGAGACGGGCCTTCGCTCCGGCGATCGCCGACGGCGCGACGTCGAGCACCGTGATGTTGCGGTAGCCGCGCGCGAGGAGATCGTCGACCAGCGTCGATTCGCCGCCGCCCACGTCGATGATCGCGGCGGCGCGGTCAGGCGCGACCGCCTCGATGAAGGCAAGCGACCGCTCGAGGTGCCGCCGGTACCAGCTCACCTGGTCGGCGGCCGTCGCGCGGTAGACGGAGTCCCAGTGCGATCGTGCGTCCGCCACCGTCACGGCTCCTTCGGCTGTCGCCGCGATGCGTCACGCCTTCGAGTAGAGCTCCGCACCCTTCTGCACGAACTCGACGGCCTTCGTCGCCATCCCCTTCGCGATCGCGTCGGTCTCCGCAATCCCCTGCTTCGCGGCGAACTCGCGCACGTCCTGCGTGATCTTCATCGAGCAGAAGTGCGGACCGCACATCGAGCAGAAGTGCGCGAGCTTCGCGCCGCCCTGCGGCAGCGTCTCGTCATGGAACTCGCGCGCCTTGTCCGGATCGAGGCCCAGGTTGAACTGGTCCTCCCAGCGGAACTCGAAGCGCGCCTTGGAGAGTGCGTTGTCGCGGATCTGCGCGCCGGGGTGTCCCTTCGCGAGGTCGGCCGCGTGTGCGGCGACCTTGTAGGCCATGATGCCGTCCTTGACGTCCGTCTTGTTCGGGAGCCCCAGGTGCTCCTTCGGCGTCACGTAGCAGAGCATCGCGGTGCCGTACCAGCCGATCATCGCGGCGCCGATCGCGCTCGTGATGTGGTCGTAGCCCGGCGCGATGTCGGTCGTGAGCGGGCCCAGCGTGTAGAACGGGGCCTCGCCGCAGAGCCGCAGCTGCTCGTCCATGTTGTGCTTGATCAGGTGCATCGGCACGTGGCCGGGCCCCTCGATCATCGTCTGCACGTCGTGCTTCCACGCGATCTGCGTGAGCTCGCCCAGCGTCGCGAGCTCGGCCATCTGCGCCTCGTCGTTGGCGTCGTAGCCGGAGCCGGGGCGCAATCCGTCGCCAAGCGAAAACGCGACGTCGTACGCCTTCATGATCTCGCAGATGTCCTCGAAGCGCGTGTAGAGGAAGCTCTCCTCGTGATGCGCGAGACACCACTTCGCCATGATCGAGCCGCCGCGGGAGACGATGCCCGTCATCCGCTTCGCGGTGAGCGGGATGTAGCGCAGGAGAACGCCCGCGTGGATCGTGAAGTAGTCGACGCCCTGCTCGGCCTGCTCGATCAGCGTGTCGCGATAGATCTCCCAGGTGAGCTCCTCCGCCTTGCCGTCGACCTTCTCCAACGCCTGGTAGATCGGCACGGTGCCGATCGGCACCGGCGAGTTGCGGATGATCCACTCGCGCGTCTCGTGGATGTTCTTGCCGGTCGAGAGATCCATGACGGTGTCGGCGCCCCAGCGCGTCGCCCACGTCATCTTTTCGACCTCCTCGTGGATCGACGAGGACACGGCCGAGTTGCCGATGTTCGCATTGATCTTCACGAGGAAGTTGCGGCCGATGATCATCGGCTCGGTCTCGGGATGGTTGATGTTCGACGGGATGATCGCGCGGCCGCGGGCGACCTCGCTCCGCACGAACTCGGGCGTGATGACGTCGGGAATCGCCGCGCCGAAGCTCTGCCCGGGGTGCTGCCGGGTCACGAGCTCGGGCAGCGTGGCCAGCATCTTCTCGCGCAGGAGGTTCTCGCGGATCGCGACGAACTCCATCTCCGGCGTGACGAGCCCCCGCCGCGCGTAGTGCATTTGCGAGACGTTGGCGCCCGGCTTCGCGCGGCGCGGCTTGCGGTGCAGATCGAAGCGCATGCCCGCGAGCTCGGGGTCGGCGAGCCTCGCGCGCCCGTAGGCGGACGAGGGCCCGTCCTGCTCGATCGTGTCGTCCCGCTCGCCGATCCAGGTCGCGCGGAGCGCGGGCAGCCCTTGGCGAATGTCGATCGCGGCCGCAGGATCGGTGTACGGCCCCGACGTGTCGTAGACGACGAGCGGCGGATTCTTCTCGGCGCCGAAGGAGGCCGGCGTGTCGGACTGCGCGATCTCGCGCATCGGCACCCGGACGTCGGGGCGCGAGCCCTCGACGAAGATCTTGCGCGAGCTGGGCAGCGGCGCGACCGCGGCGGCGTCGACGTGCGCGTCGCGCGCATAGAACCGGTCGTTGGCGTTCATGGAGGCTCCAGGGCGAGGCGCGGGGAGCGGAGAGGCGAGTCCACGCTTCCCTGCGCCGGCATTGTCCGCACAGGTACCAAGGGTGTGTTCTCACCCGCCGGGCCGTCATCGCCGGCAGGACCCCTAGCGTCGGACCCGACGTTACGCCAATCGTGGGAGCGGGGCAACCCTTGCTGCGTCACCGGCGCGGGCTCAGGTGGCGAGCGCGATCTCCACGCGCCGGTTGCGCCGGCCTTCGTTGCGGATCCTGAGGACGCGGATAGGGCCGATCTCGGCGATGTTGGCCACGTGCGTGCCACCGCAGGGCTGCAGGTCGATTCCCGGAATCCTGAGCAGCCGCACGCGTCCCGCGCCGCGCGGCGGCGCGACGCTCATCGTCTTCACGAGCTCGGGCCGCGCATCGAGCTCCGCGTCGGTGATCCAGACCGTCTCCGTCGCGACGCCGCGTGCGATCAGCGCATTGGTTTCGCGTTCGATGTTGCCGGCGTCGAGCAGGCTCATGTCGATATCGAAATCGAGGCGGGCCTTGTCGGGCGCGATGTTGCCGCCGGTGACCGGCGCCACGACGACGCACGACATCACGTGCAGCGCGGTGTGGAGCCGCATCAGGGCGTAGCGGCGCGGCCAGTCGACCTCGAGCGCGAGCATCTCCCCGATCGCGGGCCGCTTTGCGGAGGGTGCCTGGAGGTGGAGCACGGTGTCGGGGGTGTCGCCCTTGCGGGTGTCGACGATGGCGATGCGCTCGCCGTCGGCCCGCACGAGCGCGCCCGTATCCCCGGGCTGGCCGCCCCCCAGCGGATAGAAGATCGTGCGGTCGAGCAGGATGCCGTGCTCGTCCGCGCGCACGACGCGCGCCTGCGCGGTCTTCAGGTAGGCGTCGTCCCTGAACAGGAGCTCGGTGGCCATGGCAGGGGGCGCGTGGAGCAGGTTCGATCCGGGCGCCGCGCTCAGGTCGCTTCGGGGAGGAGGCCGACCGCGACCAGTTCCTCGCGCAGCTGTCCGGGCGTGCGGAAGTGGATACCGTGGATGCCGAGCTCCGTGGCCGCGGCCGCGTTGGCGGCAACGTCGTCGATGAACACGGCCGACTCCGGCGGGACGGCGTAGCGATGGAGCAGGATCCGGAAGATCTCCCTATCGGGCTTCAACACCCGCTCGACGCCGGACACGACGATACCGTCGAACCACGACAGGAAATCGAAGCGCTCACGCTGCGGCGGAAACGTCTCGGCCGAAAAGTTCGTGATGGAGTAGAGCGGAACGCCCCGTTCCCTGAGCTCGGCGACCACCGCCACGGTGCCTTCGATCGCGCCCGGGATCATCTCGCCGAACCGCCGCTCCCACGCTTCGATGAGCTCGAGCTTGTCGGCGTGCTGCGGCATGAGCTCGCGCGTCGCCTCGGCGAACGTGCGGCCGGCGTCCTGCCGCTCGTTCCACTCCTTCGTGCAGACCGTTGCGAGAAAGTGCTCCATCGCGGTCTCGTCGCCGCCGAAGAGCTTGCGATAGAGGTGCCGCGGATTCCACTCGAGCAGCACGCCGCCGACATCGAAGATGGCCACGCTCCGGCGGCCGCCGGCAACCGTCACTTCGGAAACATGAGCTGCACCTGCGCGCGGAGCTGCCAGTTGGCCGCGCTGTCGGGCCGCGCGACGTTGTAGTACGCGGAGATCTGCGTGTTCACCGGCAGCTTCCCGAAATGGAAGATCTTGCCCACGCCGCCGCCGAGCGGCACGGTCCACTGCTGACCGCCGGAGGCCTTCCAGTCGACGGTGAGAATCGGCGCGGTCGTGAAGTACATCCCATCCGGCAGGTTGTAGTTGATGAATGGCTGGATCAGCCCGTTGTTGTACGACGGCGAGTCGTTGCCCGAGCCGGTCGACCAGACGTTGTTGACGAGCACGCCATAGACCCACGGATCACCCTTGTCGAGGTGCAGCACGACGAACGTGGGCCCGAGCCCCCAGTGGTCATTGCCGAGGTCGTCGCTGTGCGTGGGCGCCTGGACGATCGCGCCAGCGCCCCAGATCCAGTGGCCCGGATTGGCGGGCGAGAGGAACGCGCTCAGCTGCAGGTCGCCGATGCCGTTGGTACGGCTGTCGCCCGCACCGAGCGAGGGCTGCGAGATCACCGGCAGGATCGTCCGCGTGATGATGTTCCAGTCCTTGTCCAGCTCGATCGGGAGCACGGGCTGGATGTTGAGGATGTTCTGCGTGCCCTTCTCCGGGCCGAAGTTGAAGTTGGTGTTGTTCTGGAACGGCACGCTGATCATGTTGCCGACGGGGTTCTGCGCGATCTTGGCGAGCTCCTCGGCGGACAGCTCGGCGCGCGCCGGCGTGGCGCCGAGCGCACCGAGGGCGAAGACAATCGACGACGCCCATGCGGAATGGGGTTTCATGAATTACATCGCCTTCTTCGCCTCGAACAACTCGCGCTTGCACGGCATCGACAGCTCGCGGAAGTTGGCGCGCAGACATTCCTTCGCCGTGCCCGGCGCGGCGCCGGCGCAGAAGCGGTGCATGTCATCCTCACAGGCTTGCACCACCTCTTTCATCATTCCGGCCATCTGCATCATCCCTTGGCGGCACGCCGGCGACAGCTTCGGCTCGTTCGCGCGCAGGCATTGCGCGATCTTGCCGCCCCCTTGCGGGATGCCCACGCAGAACTGTGCGATGTCGGGGGCGCACGCCTGCTGTGCGCCCTGGGCCGAAACGGAGTTCGGACCGCCGAGCAGACAGGCGGCCGGCAGCACGATCAATGCAACGAAGCGTCGAATCTTCATGGAGGCTCCCGAGCGAATGACGTTGCGCGCGCCGTCGGCGAAGCGGCCGACGGGCGCGATTGCGGAACGAACCGACATGCGGTCGCTTCTTGAGCGAAGAAGAGAATCAGCGCCGGCCGCCGCCGCGGAAGCCGCCGCCACCGAACCCGCCGCCGCCGAATCGGCCACCCCAGCCGCCTCCGCCGCCGAAGCGATCGCCGCCGCCGAAGCCGCCGAAACCCCCGCCGCCGCCGAAGCGATCGCCGCCGCCCCAGCCGCCGGAGCGCGCCATGGGGCTCGCCTCGCTGAAGCCGCCCCAGCGATCGCCGCCGCTGCTGCGCGCTTGCGATTCGCGGTCGGCCCATGAGCTGTCGCCGCTCGCGCGCGCTCCCGTATTGGAGTCCTGCCAGCCGCTGCCGCTGTTGTGGTAGACGTTGCCGTTGACGTCGGCGTAGTGCTGGTTGCCGACGCTGGCGGTGTGCCACGTGTTCGTATTTCCGGTCTTGGCGTTGTAGGTCGAGCCGCCGCCGACGTGCGCGTTGCCTTCGGGCCCCGCCGTCGATGCCCCGGCGCGGTTGTACGAGCTGCCGCCGGCCGTCGTGCCCGATGCCGCGTTGGCAGTCGAGCGCTGGCCGGTGTAGACGTTGTAGTTGCTCGCGCGCGCGACGTTGCCGGTGCCTCCGGCCGCGCCGTTGATGGTCCGGTCGTAGCCGCGCGTCGCATTGCCGGTCCACGCGTTGTACTGCCGGCCGGCGTTGTAGCTGCCCGACGTGCCGGTGCGCGCGTTGTAGTAGTTGCCGCTCGCCGTCGTGCCCGCGACGCCACCCCCTGCGTACCACGAGCGCGTTCCCGACCAGGTCGTCGCGCCCCAGTGGCCGTAGACGTTGGCGGACGCGGTCGCGCAGCAATAGCCGTGATAACCGCCCCAATACGCGGGGTAGTAGTACGACCCCCAGTACGGTTCGGTCCAGGCGGCGGTCGCGAGGCCGAGGGCGAAGCCGTAGGTGAACCCGACGTACGGGTTGTAGACGGGCGCCGCGGCCACGCCGTACGTGTAGGGCGGCGGATACCACACCGTGCCGACCCAGGGCGAGTAGACGTAGCCGGTGCCGTACACGACGGTGCCGTACGGCGACACGACGGTGCCGAGGTAGCCGGGCGTGTAGCCGACGTACACGTACTGCGGCGTGGCTTCGTAGATCCGGACGTAGGTCACGTAATAGATCGGCGAGGACGCCGGGATGTCGTAGATGGCGACGGGCACCGACGTCGCGACGGTCCAGGGCCCCGTCACCTGCGCGGCGGTGAACCAGACGCCCGCCATGACGGCGTAGTACGCGCTCGGCGTGACCCGTATCAGCGGCTCGGACGCATTGACGACATAGGAGAGCGACGTGCCGGGAATCGGCGCGTACTGCGGGGGCCCGTCGAAGTTCGGCGTGAACGTGGGACCGTTCTTGAGCGGCACCGTCGCCGTCTGCGGAATCGAGTTCTCGATCACGGCGGCCCGCGCCTGGGGCGTTCCCGCGACGGTCGGCAGCACGGCGCCCGCGAGCGACTGCGGCGGGATCTTCGCGAAGTCCGCTGGCAAGGCGTTGCTCGCGACGAACGTCCACGGTCCCGACAACCCGGGTGCCGTGAACCAACGGCCGGCGAGCAGCGCGTAGTAGTGGCTGTTCGCCGTGTTGATCAGGATGTCGCTCGTCGTGTTGGACGCCCACAGGAGCTCCGTCCCGACGATCGGCACGAAGTCGGGCTGCCCCTTGAACACGACCAGTTCGGCCGGTGTCTGGCTCGTGTAGATCGCCGGCACGCCGTTCGCGAGCGAGGGCTTCGGATTCGCCTTGGGCCCGCCGTCGAGCAGGTCGACGACGCGCTTCTGCGAAAGCTCGGACGCGATCGCGTTCATCTCCTTCGCCATCAGGAACCCCGGATAGGCCTGCGTCCACGGCCCGCCGATGCCGTTCGACGTGAGCCAGCCGTCGTAGATGTGCAGGTAGAACGCATCGCTCAGGCCGCCCTGCAGGATCAGTGCCCGCGTGTTGACGACGCGCTTCGCGCGATCGTGCCCCGGCACCGGCTTCAGCACCGGTGACCCGTCGATCGGCACCAGGATCGCCGGCGAATAGCTGACGATCACCTGCGGCGGATGGTTCTGCACGTCGACCGTCGGCGGCTTGACCCCGGCAAGGGCGAGCGACGCCGAGAGCCGGTCGAGCGAGATCGAGCGGATCGTCTTCGCGAATTCGGCCTGCAGTTCCGCCGTGTACGCGGCGCCGTGGTTCGGCAGCGTCGGAAAGTCGGTCTTGGTGATCCGCATGTCCTCGAAGACGACGGTGCGGGCGACCTTGTCGACCTCGGTTCGCACGTTGGCGAAGATCACGCCGAACGATTCGTCCTTCGCTCCCGTGGGCTTGATGGCGAGCGCGCTCCGGAAGTAGAGGCGGTTGCCTTCCCACTCGTTCACTTGCGGCTGGTAGACCAGCACCTGGCCGATCTTGAGGTCGAGGACGGTGGGCCAGGGGTCGGCGGGCGGCTGCCCGGCCGCGGGGGCGTTGCTGGCGGGGGCGGCGGCCGGACTCGCGCCTTGGGCGGTTGCGACTCCCGCGCAGGCGAGCGCGACGATGGCGAGCGCAGAGATGATGGCGTGCATTTTCATGTGGGCTCCGACAGGAGGGAATTTCCGGAAGCGGAACGAGCACGCCGGGGCGACCGGTGCGAGCGCACCGCCCGCTTCGGCTTGGGCAGCCGACGCCGCGCCCTCCCGGACGATCGAGTTCAAGCATAACTCCCCGCCGCGACAGCGTCCACCGCGTGCGCGCGCGCGGCGGCAATTCGCTAAGATGCGTTCTGCCATTGCCGCACGCCAATCATGGGATTGATCGCCAGCGACGCCGCGCGAACAGCAGCGGTCGACCGTGCCGCCGCCTGGTTCGACGCCGGCGGGCTGCAGGACGAGCTTTCGCGGCGCGTCGCGCGACCCACGGAGAGCGGTGATCGCGAGCGGGCGCCCGAACTCGAGCGCTATCTGACCGACGAGATCGGCGCCACGGTCGCGCAGCTAGGCTTCGAGTGGTCGCTGTGGTCGAACCCGGTGGCCGGCGCACCGCCGATGCTCTTCGCGGAGCGGCACGAGGACGCGGACGCGCCCACCGTGCTGATCTACGGCCATGGCGACGTCGTCGCGGGCCATGACGCCGAATGGGGCGCCGGGCGTTCGCCCTGGAAGCTGTCGGTCGAAGGGCGGCGCTGGTACGGGCGCGGCACGGCCGACAACAAGGGCCAGCATACGATCAACCTCGCCGCGCTCGCGCGAATCGCCGAGGCGAGAGGGCGGCTCGGCTTCAACGCGAAGCTCGTGCTCGAGATGGGCGAAGAGGTCGGATCGCCTGGGCTGCGCGCCGCTTGCGAAGCGCATGCGCGAGCGCTCGCCGCCGACGTGCTGATCGCCTCCGACGGGCCGCGACTCGCCTCGTCGCGGCCGACGATCTTCCTGGGCTCGCGCGGAACGTTCGACTTCGATCTTGCGGTGGTGCTGCGCGACGGGGCCCATCACTCCGGCAATTGGGGCGGGCTGCTCGCGAATCCGGGAACGATCCTTGCCAACGCGATCGCCACGCTCGTCGACGGACACGGGCGGATCCTCGTCGCCGCGCTGCGTCCCCCGCCGATTCCGGAGTCGGTTCGCCGCGCGCTCGCGCCGATCGAGCCCGGCGAGCCGGGCGGACCCGCGATCGACGCCGACTGGGGCGAGCCGGGCCTCACGCCAGCCGAACGCGTGTTCGGCTGGAACGCGCTCGAGGTGCTCGCGTTTCGCACCGGCAATCCGGAGCGCCCGGTCAACGCGATTCCGCCGCGCGCGACGGCGCGCCTGCAGGTGCGCTACGTGGTGGGTTGCGACGCCGGGACCTTCATTCCGGCGATTCGCGCGCATCTCGACGCGCGCGGCTTCGGCAGCGTCGACGTGCGGGCCGCGGACACGGTACCCATGGCCGCGACGCGGCTCGATCCCGCCGATCCGTGGGTTCGGTTTGTGAGCGCGTCGATCGCCGCGACGACGGGTCAGGCGCCGGCGATCCTCCCGAATCTCGGCGGATCGCTGCCCAACGACTGCTTTGCCGACGTGCTGGGTCTTCCCACGATCTGGGTGCCGCATTCGTATCCCGCATGCCGACAGCATGCGCCCGACGAGCATCTGCTCGCCGATGTCGCGCGCGAGGGCCTGCGCATCATGACCGGGCTGTTCTGGGACTTGGGCGTGCCGGGCGCCGCCCCGGCGCGAGCTGCGTCCGCGATCGATCGCGCGCGACGGCCTTCTCGCTGACGACTTCGCCTGGCGATTTCGCTACAATCGCGCTTTTCGCGGGTGTAGCTCAATGGTAGAGCAGAAGCTTCCCAAGCTTACGACGAGGGTTCGATTCCCTTCACCCGCTCCACGTTTCGCAGGTTGAGATGTCCTCGCGCGCACCTGTCCCTTCCTCGCCTCGCCGCACGGAATCTCCGTTGGACGACACGATCCGGATGCCCTGGCTTCCTACGGGCACCGGTGAGTACGTCGTGCGTCCGGCGCTGGCGATTCTCTATCGTCTCGTGCTCGGGCCGTTCGCCGGGCGCTGGGTGACGCGCTTCCTGCGCTACGAGCGCGACGGCCGCGTCGGATTGCGCTGGCACTGGCCCGCCTTCGCATTCCCGGCGGCGTGGGCGTTCTACCGGAGACTCTGGGGAGCGGGCGCCGTGTTCGCGGCGTTGCCGTTCGCCGGTGCGCTCGCGTTCCGGCATGTCGATCCGGCGATCGGCGACGGTGCGCTCACCTGGCTCGCGTGCGCGCTCGGCGCGGTGTGGGTCGTGCCGGGGATGCTCGGCGCCTGCGCCGCCAACCGCCTGCTCTTCCGCGGCGTGCAGCGCGACGTCTTTCGCGCGGAAGCGGCGACGGAGCGGACCGATCAGGTGGCTTCGCTGCTCTGCGCGCGGCGCCGTGCGGCGCCGTGGCTGTCCCTCGCGCTGTCGGCCGGCGTGGTCGCGCTCTTCGCCAAGACGGCGATGCCGGTGCTCGAGCAGCTCTACGACCAGCGACTCGTGCGGGCACACGTGGCCGCCGGCGTCGCGGCCGCGGAGCCGCTCCAGCGGCAGGTCGAGGAGCAGTGGGAGCGCACCGGATCGCTGCCCCGGCGTCCGGACTACGCGGCGGTCAAGGCCGCGCACGGCGCCGAATTCCTGGACCGGGTCGAGCTGAGTCCCACCACGGGCCGGGTCCGGCTCGCGCTCGGGCCCGCGGCCGGCGAGGCCTCCGGCAAGTCCCTGCTGCTCGCGCCCGCGGTCGACGCCGAGCAGAGGATCCACTGGTTCTGCATCCCGATCGACGTGCCCGCGCAGCTCCTCCCCGAGGAATGCCGAAGCGGGTGATCGGTCACTGCACGGCGATGGCGCTGCAGCCCGGCAGCCGTTCGACCGAGTGCGCGCCGAGCAGCTGCGACGGCGTGTAATACCCGCCTTCCGGAACTCGCGCGAGGAGCGCACGGACCGCCATCAACAAGCCGTCCACGGTGAGCCGGTAGCCGTTGCTGGTGACGACGCGTGCCGTGCGGACGTCGCCTCGCGCATTCGTGACCTCGCCCCAGACCCAGGTTCTTTCCGACTCGCGCTCTTTCGCTGACGGTCCGGGGTTGCGCCGGGCCGCCGCGGCCGCGGCGATCGCGCGAAGAGGTCGGGTGGAGAGCAGCGGACGAATCCACGCGAGACGCCGGAGCCGGGCGATCGTTCGTGGCGAGGCGGGAACGTAGACTTCGATGTTCGCGATGCCGGTCGTGAAATAGGCGGTCGCCACGTCGCCCCAGCCGATCGCCATCGCGAGCCGCGGACCCGTGCCGAAGTCGATCGTCCGCGTGCGTTTGCCGAGCGGCTCGGCAACGATGGCGCCGTTGTGCCTCAGGCGGGCGCCATGGCGCACGCCCTCGACCGAAGTTCGCGCGGTGCCCGGACTCATCGCACGCAGGCCCTTGAAGCCGAGGGCGAGATGCGTCGCATCGGGCAACGCCTCCGCGAGGCAGGCCGCTACGCAGTCGGTGGGAATCACGTCGAAGCCGACGCCGGGACACACGACGATGCCCGCCGCCCGTGCCGCGTCCCGCTGCGCCTGGGCCGCGAGAAACACGTCGATCTCGCCCGTGATGTCGACGTAGTGGGTGTGCGCGGCGAGGCAGGCGTCGACCATCGGCGCGAGCGTGGCCGCGAACGGTCCGGCGCAATTCGCGACGACGGCGACGCCGTCGAGCGCGCGCCGCGTGGCCGGCGGGTCGTCGAGGCGGAACGTGCGGGACGGCAACCCGAGCTCTGCGGCGAGGGCTGTGACTCGCGGTCCGCGTCCGCCGAGCATCGGCGCGAGCCCCTGCCGGCGCGCCTCGCGCGCGATCAGCTCTCCGGTGTAGCCGGTCGCGCCATAGATCATCCACGGTCGACTATCGGTCATGCCCGAACCCGGCGACGAATCCCCGCTGCTACAATGATTGCGCGAAACGGGAGCCGTGCGATCGCCGTTCGGCGGGCGCGCGCCGCCATCGGGAGCCCCGGACGCGAGCGCAGCCACCGGCCGTGTCCGATTCTCCCGCCGCCTGCCGCCCATGAGCGTTCGCCGTCCCGCAGCGCATATTCCGCTCGCGGCGATCGTCCTCATCGTCGGCGCCGTCGCGTGCTTCACGCTGCTCGACGCCACGGTCAAGCATCTCGCCGCGCGCTATCCGGTGCCGCTGCTCGTCTGGGCGCGCTACTTCGTGCAGGCGCTGGCGATGGTGCTGTGGCTCGCGCCGACGATGGGCCGGGGTCTCGTGCGCTCGCCGCAGCCGGGCCTCCAGCTGGCGCGAGGCGCGATCCTGGTCGGCTCGTCGGTGTGCTTCGTGAACGCGCTGCGACTCATGCCGCTCGCGGAAGCGACGGCGATCAACTACACGACGCCGACGCTCGTGATCCTCCTGTCCGTCGTGATCCTGAAGGAGCGGATGACTCGGCCGCGCTGGGCGTTCGTCGTTGCCGGCATGGCCGGGATGCTCCTGATCGTGCGACCCGGCGCCGCCATCTTTCACGGCGGCTCGGTGTTCGCGCTCGCGGCCGCGCTCTGCTACGCCGCGTTCCAGATCATGACGCGCAAGCTCGCCGCCGAGGATCCGCGCGTGACCCTGTTCTATCCGGCGCTCGCGGGGTCGGTCCTGATGACGCTCGTCCTGCCGTTCATCGTCTGGCCGGCCGACATGCCAGGGTGGGACATCGCGCAGATCCTCCTGGCGGGGGCGCTCGGAACCGCCGGGCATTTCCTGTTCATCCTCGCGTTCCAGCGCGCGCCGGCGTCGGGTCTCACCCCCTTCACCTACATGCAGATCGTCTTCGCCACGTTGATCGGATGGGCGCTGTTCGGCCAGTTTCCCGATGGCGCGGCGCTTGCCGGCATGGCCGTCATCGCGGGGAGCGGCCTCCTGCTCGCGTGGCACGAGCGACGGAGCTCGCTGGCCGCGACCCCGGAGCCGACGGCCGTCGACTGACCTTCCGCGCCGGTTTAGAATCCGGTCAGGTGGCCTGACCCGCGGGTGCGACCGCGGATCGGGCCATTTTCTTTTCAGCGGAGGACGCACATGAACGCAACGGCGGGCGCGAAACCGCGCATCGGCTGCATCGGCCTCGGACTCATGGGCCACGGGATTGCGAAGAATCTCGTCACGAAGGGATTTCCGCTCACGGTGCGCGCGCATCGCAATCGCGCGCCGCTCGCTGATCTGCTCGCCGCGGGCGCGAAGGAGGTGGCGACCAATGCGGACGTGGCGCGGGCGTCGGACATCGTCGTCCTCTGCGTCACGGGCGCGCCGGAGGTCGAGGAGATCGTCCACGGCCAGAACGGCATTGCCGGCGCTGCGCGGGCCGGGCTCGTCGTCGTCGACACGTCGACGAGCGAACCGGGCACGACCGCGAAGATGCGCGAGTCGCTCGCGCCCGCGGGCGTCCGCTTCGTCGACGCGCCGCTTGCGCGCACGCCGGTCGAGGCGGAGCAGGGCCGGCTCAACATCATGGTGGGCGCCGACGACGCGACCTTCGAGGCGCTGAAACCCGTGCTGCAGGCGTTCTGCGAGAACATCATCCATGCCGGGCCGCCCGGTCACGGCCTCATGATCAAGCTCATCAACAACTTCGTCGCACAGGCGATCGCGACCGCGACGGCCGAGGCCTGCGCGACGGCAGCGAAGGCAGGCGTCTCGCTGCGCAAGGTGCACGAGGTGATTTCGGCGGGCGCCGTCAACTCGGGTATCTTCCAGATGATCGTGGGGAAGATGCTCGACAACCACGGCGACCTTACCGGCCTCAAGTTCACGCTGGTCAACGCGATGAAGGACCTGCGCTACTACACCCACTTCGCCGAGTCGCTGCCCGTGTGCGGCATCGTCGGCGAGGCGGTCCATCAGAGCCTCGTCAACGCCAACCTGCTCGGGCTCGGCGACAAGTACGTCGCGTCGCTGGTCGAGGCGCAGGAGAGGCTGACCGGCATCGCGATCGTTCCCCGCTGACCGCGCGCAGCGGTCGGCGATGCGCCTCCTCCTGCTCGGCGGGACGCGATTCCTCGGCCGCCACCTGGTCGACGCCGCGCTCGCGCGCCGTTACGAGGTCACGGTCTTCACGCGCGGCCGCGCGCCGGTACCCTGGGACGATCGGGTCGTGCGCCGCGCGGGCAATCGCGACCCCGGCATCGCGCCGGGTCTCGATGCGCTCGCCCAGGGCGCGTGGGACGCGGTGATCGACACGAGCGGCTACATCCCGCGCTGCGTCGGCGCGTCGGCGCGCCTGCTGGCCGATCGCGTCGCGCACGGTCTCTTCGTGTCCTCGCTGTCCGTCTACGCCGACGACAGTCGCGAGGGACAGAACGAGGGCGCACCGGTTGCGGTGCTCGCGGACGCGGCCTCGGAGGACGTCGCCGCGCACTACGGCGCGCTCAAGGCTGCCTGCGAGCGCGAATTCAGCGCCGGCTTCGGGGGACGCGCGACGATCGTGCGTCCGGGACTCATCGTCGGCCCGCATGACTCGACCGATCGATTCCCGTACTGGGTGGCGCGCTTCGTCCATCCCGAAGTGCTCGGCGCGCGCGGGCCGCGTGCCGTCGTCCCCGCGCCGCCCGCTCGACCGCTGCAGTACATCGACGCGCGCGACCTCGCCGAGTGGATGCTGGACCTGGCCGCCTCGCAAATCGCCGGAACCTTCAACGCGGTGACCCCGCCCGGGGCCGTCACCATGGGAGCGCTCGTGGATGGGCTCGTGACGCTTGCGCGGGCCCGGGGCCGCGAGATCGTCCCCGCGTGGATTGACGACGCGAAGCTCGTCGCGTGCGACGTCGTTCCCTGGACCGAGCTGCCGCTGTGGATCCCCGCGACGGACCGCTCGCTCGCCGGCTTCATGTCGTTCTCCTGCGCCCGGGCGCGCGCGCACGGCCTGCGGTTCCGGCCGCTCGAGCGAACGCTCGCCGACACGGCGGACTGGCTTGCGCGGCGCGATTCCGCGACCCCTTGGCGCGACGTGCTGTCCCGCTCCAAGGAAGACGCGCTGCTCGAGGATCGCGGCGCGAAGTGATCGCGCGAGCGCGGCCGTGCGATGATACGGCCCGGCCCCGCAGCGGGATTCGATGGCACGAACGCGCAACTCGGTTTTCCTCGAATTCGCCTACGACATGGCGCTCGCCGCCGGCAAGGCGATCCGCCCGCATTTCCGCACGGCGCTGCAGGTCGCGGACAAGGGCGGGCCGCGCGGGTACGACCCCGTGACCGTCGCCGACCGTGCCGCCGAGGCAGTGATCCGCGCGCGGATCGAACGCGCCCATCCGGACCACGGCATCCGCGGCGAGGAGCTCGGCTGGCGCAAGGGCACTTCGCGCTACACGTGGGTGATCGACCCGATCGACGGGACGCGGAGCTTCATCCTGGGCCAGATGCACTGGGCGACGCTGATCGCGCTGCACGACGGACGGCGTGTCGTCGTTGGCGTCGCGCACCAGCCGTACGTCGGCGAGTCGTTCCTTGCGGAGGCGGGCGCCGCGGCCGAGTGGCGGCGCGGCCGCGAGCGGCGCCGCCTGCACACGCGGCGCTGCCGCTCGCTCGAGGAGGCCGTGCTCGCCTCGACGGATCCGACGATGTTCCGGACCAACCGCGATCGCGCCGCGTTTCGCCGCGTCGCGGACCGCGTGCGTCTGACCCGATGGGGCGGCGACTGCTATGCCTACTGCCTGCTCGCGATGGGATTGATCGACGTGGTGATCGAGTCATCGCTGCACGCCTACGACATCCAGGCCCTGATTCCCATCGTCGAATCGGCGGGGGGCACGATCACCGCCTGGGACGGGCGCCCGTGCGAGGAGGGCGGGTCCGTCGTCGCGTGCGGAGACCGCGATCTCCACCAAAAAGTGCTGAAGCGGCTGGCCCGGCCCGATCGCTGAGCGCGCGACCTGCCGGGCGCCGAAAGTGGTTGCAACCGCACGAAATGCCCGCATTTCCGGCGTGTCGGGGGCTAATAGCAATCCAATTCGGATTCTGTTATCCTTCAATGGCTTAGTCGGTCGGATACGAGTTAGTGCTCACTCCGCTTGGATTTTCCCTTCTCCGCCAGCTCTCCGATGGCGCTTTCCACTCGGGCGAGGACCTCGCCGCGCAGGTGGGACTCACGCGCGCCCGCGTCTCGCAGGTGCTCAAAGACGCCGAGGCAGCGGGGCTGGCGCTCGAACGGATCAAGGGCCGCGGCTACCGACTGCTCGAAGCGCCGGATTTCCTCGACGTATGCGCCGCTCGGGCCGCCCTGACCGAGCGCGCGCTCGACCGGGCGATCCGGACGCCGCTCACGCTCGAAGTCGTCGACCAGGTCGACTCCACATCGTCGGAACTGCTCCGGCGAGCGTCGCGCCGGGAGATCCGCGGCGTCGCGCTTGCGGCCGAATGGCAGACGGCGGGTCGCGGCCGGCGAGGCCGGACGTGGACGGCAGTCGCGGGAGGCAGTCTCACGTTCTCGCTCGGCTGGCGCTTCGAGCAGGGCGCGGGCTTCTTGGCCGGGCTCTCGCTCGCGGTCGGTGTCGCGGTCGTGCGCGCGCTCGAAGCCGAGGGCTTCCGCGGCATCGCGCTCAAGTGGCCGAACGACCTGGTGTACCGCCATCTCAAGGTCGGCGGCATCCTGATCGAGGTGAACGGCGACGCGCTCGGCCCGTCGACCACCGTGGTCGGCGTCGGCCTCAACGTCCGGCTGCCGGCCGGCGTGCGCAAGGACATTCCGGTGCCCGTCACCGACCTCGCGTCGATCGTCGGTCGCGGCGCAAAGACCATTGACCGCAACGTCGTCTTCGCGAGTCTCGTTGCCGAGCTCGCCGCGGTGCTCGAGCGCTATTCGCGGGAAGGTTTCGCACCCTTCGCCGCGGAGTGGCAGCACCGTCACGCCTACCAAGGCAAGGCCGTGACGCTGCTCCTCCCCGATGGGGCCACCGTGGCCGGCAAGGTCGCGGGCGTCGACGCGAGCGGAGCGCTCGTGCTGGCCGACGGTCCGCGGCGCGCCCGCTTCCTCTCGGGCGAAATCTCGCTGCGACGCGCGTGACGTTGCGCGCGGAGACGGGCTCCGGCCGCGCCGCCGCATCCGAGGCGGGAGTGCGCCGTTTCTCGACCGCTTTTGTGCAGGGTCGTGCAAGGTATTTCCGGAACGGCACACCGGGCGCCGGGGTGCGCCGCCGTCCTCGATGAGCCACCTCCTCGTCATCGACGTCGGCAACAGCCGGATGAAGTGGGGACTGTACGGGCCGCGGGGCTGGACCGCGCTCGGCGCGACTCCCAATTCCGACATCGGCACGCTCGCGCTGCGCGACTGGCACAACGTGCCGCGTCCGGTACGCGCGATCGGCGTCAACGTCGCGGGCGAGGCGGCCCGCGTGCGCGTGGAGGGCCAGCTCACGCGGTGGCGGCTCGTCCCCGAGTGGATCGTCGCGGGGGAATCCGCCTGCGGCGTGACCAATCGCTATGCGCGGCCCGCGCAGCTCGGCGCCGACCGCTGGGCTGCGCTCATCGCGGCACGCCAGCGGTCGCGCGCGAGCGAGCTCTTCCCGCCGGCATGCATCGTCGTGAACGCGGGCACCGCGGTGACGATCGACGCGCTCGACGTCGAAGGCGTGTTCCGCGGCGGCCTGATCCTGCCCGGCATCTGGCTCATGCTGCAGGCGTTGGTCGAGAACACCGCCGCGCTCAAGTCGCAGCCCGGGGCGTTCCGCGAGTTTCCCGACAACACCGCCGACGCGATCCAATCGGGCGCCATGCAGGCGATCTGCGGCGCGATCGAGCAGATGCGACGGCGGATCGACACCAATCCCGCGCAGGTGCGCATCTACCTCGCCGGCGGGGCGGCGGGCGAGATCGCACCTCTTCTGAATCCGCCCGTGGAGGTCGTCGACTCCCTCGTGCTCGAAGGCGTTCTCGCGCTGGCCGGGGTGCCTCCGCCGGGGTAACATTCGCGCGCCACGCAACGCCAACTACGCCGCTCGCGCATGCGCACCGTCGCCGTTTTCCTTCTCCTCGCGAACCTCGCGCTCGCGGGTTACATCTGGCTCGACAGCGCCAGCGGCGGCGAGGGCGTGAGGCTCAAGCAGCAGGTCCGGCCGGAGGCGATCAAGCTCCTCACGCCGCAGGAGGTCGCAGCACTTGGGCCGGCGAAGGCCGCAGCGCTCGCCGACGTCTGCCTCGAGTGGGGGCCGTTCGGCGAGGCGGACCGGGCGAAGGCGCTCGCAGATCTCGAGCCGCTCGCGCTGGGCAAGCTCCTGAGCCAGCGCCGCATCGAGGCGGCGATCGCCTTTTGGGTCTATTTGCCGCCGTTCGCGAGCAGGGCCGCCGCCGACAAACGTGCGAGCGAGCTCCGTGCGGCCGGCGTGAGGGACGTGTTCGTCGTCGACGGCGGCGCGCAGCGGTTCGCTCTCTCGCTCGGCGTGTTCCGGACCGAGGACGCGGCGAACGCGCAGCTCGCCGAGCTCACGAAGCAGGGCGTCGCCGGCGCGAAGACCGGGCCGCGGCAGGTTCCCGTGCAGACGGTGCTCGCGATTCGCAATCCGCCGCCACCCGTCATTGCGCGGCTGCGCGAGCTCGCGCCTGCGTATCCCGCTGCGGAAGTGAAGATCGGCGGGTGCGACAAGCCGGCGTGACGGATCGTCGCGCCGCGCCCGCGGTGACGGCATGACCGCTTCGATCCGCGAAGCGGCTCGCGGCGAAGACGTCGTCCTTGCGCGCGCGCTGTTCGTCGAGTACGCGAAGTGGCTCGCGGTCGACCTCTGCTTCCAGGGGTTCGAGCACGAGCTCGCGACACTGCCGGGCGCGTACTCGCGTCCGCGCGGTCGCCTGCTGCTCGCGGGCGAGCCCGGCACGGCGTGGGGCTGCATCGCGTTGCGGCCCTTGCCTCCGACGGACGAGTTCGCCGAGCGCGATGGGCATTCGATCGGTGAAGTGAAGCGCCTCTACGTCCAGCCGGCGGCTCGGAAGGGCGGCTGGGGCCGGCGGCTCGTCGAGGCGCTTCTCGTCGAGGCGCGCGCAGCGGGTTATCGCGAGCTCAAGCTCGACACGCTCGACTGGATGACCGACGCGCGCACGCTCTACGCCCGTCACGGGTTTCGCGAGTGCGCCGCGTACTACGACAATCCGCTGCCCGGGGTCGTGTACATGGAGTGCGCGCTGTAGCGGAACCGCTGCCCTGCCGCGGCGCTCCGACGCGCTACGCAACGGCCGTGACCGAGAATCGCCTCTCCGCAGGCGGCGAGTTCGCTTCGAGCGGCGACGCCGGCGGCCCGACGGCGACGTCCAGGTAGCCGGCGTCGCGCACGAGCGCGATGATCTCGTCCTCGCCATACCACGTCACCGCGAGCGTCTCGTCCTCGCGCGCGGTGATCGTCGCGCGCTCGCGCTGCTCGTAGCGGCTTCGGATGTCGATGCGACGGCCCAGGGCGTCGACGAAGACCTCGGCGCGCCGCGCAAGCTTCGAGCCGTCGGTCAGCGTCACGGTCTGCACCTGCACCTCCGGCGCGCCGGGAGGGTGCGTGGCCTGGGCGGGCACGTACAGCTCCATGAGCAGCATGCCCGGCGCGACGAGATGCGCGCGCAGGCGCTCGAGGGCCTTCTGCGCGGCGACCGGGTCGGTCAGGAGCTGGAACGAGCCGGCGGCGACGATCGCGGCCGCATAGCGGAACGGCAGGTTCAGCATCACGACATCCTGCCGGAAAAGCGGCGTCGAGAGGCCCGCGGCGGCGAGCCGCGCCTCGCAGCTCGCGACCATCGCCGGCGAAGCGTCGACCCCGTGTACGTTGATCCGGCGTTCGAGCAGCGGCACGAGCAATCGTCCCGAGGCTGCCATCGCCTCGAGCACCGGGCCCGCGTCGCGCGGCAGCCGCTCGGCGTACCAGTCGACCTCCGCGGCGGAGGCGCGCGGCCTGTCGGCGTCGTAGAAGAGCGTGCAGAGGCGGCCGTACGCGGCCATCGGACAGCGGGGAAGGACCGGCGATTCCGGCATTGTGCGCCGGATTCGCCGCTGTCGCGCGCGGTGCGCGTCCGAGAACGCCGTGCCGGAAAGGGCGTTACAGCTGCTCCCAGGGCAGGCCTTCCTTGCGCCAGCCGGACACCGTGCCGCGGTGGTGGCTTTCGTCGAGCGGACCTTCGAAGCCCTCGAGCACGTTGTAGACGTCGCCGAATCCGGCCTTCTCGAGCGCCATTCCGGCGTCGATCGACCGATGCCCGCTGCGGCAGATCAGAACGACCGGCCGGTTCATGCTGGCGACCTTCTTCACCTGGCCGACGAAGTGCGGATTGATGTCCCAGTCGGGACCGTCGTTCCAGGCGACGTGGTGCGCGCCGACCGGATGGCCGACGAAGTAATACTCCATCTCGCTGCGACAGTCGACGAAGACCGCCGAGGGATTCTCCTCGAGAAAACGCACTGCATCGCGCGGCGTCAGGTGCTTCATTCGGGCGAATTTAGCACGCGCCGTCGGTTTGCGTTATGGCCGTCGGTTAGGGCGATATAACCTGCGGCGCCCGCGGGACGACTGCCGTGCCGATGCTAGAATCGCGGTCGGTTCCATGCCCTGCGGACGCCGTCCTTGCCTGCCATGCAACCCGATCGGTCCCTGCTCCTAGCCTCGCTTCTCGAGCGACGCATTCTCGTCATGGACGGGGCGATGGGCACGATGATCCAGAGCCATCGCCTGGACGAGGCCGGCTATCGCGGCGCGTGCCTCGCTTCGCACCCGCACGACCTCAAGGGCGACAACGACGTGCTCGTGCTCTCGCAACCCGAGCTTATCCGCGAGATCCATGATGCGTACCTGGCGGCCGGCGCGGACATCGTGGAGACGAACACGTTCAACGCGACGTCGATCGCGCAGGCGGACTACCGGCTCGCCACGCGCGTGCGCGAGATCAACGTCGCGGCGGCGAGCATCGCCCGCGCCGCGGCGGACGACTGGACGCGACGCACGCCGGACAAGCCGCGCTTCGTCGCGGGGGCGCTCGGGCCCACGAACCGCACCGCGTCGATCTCGCCCGACGTCAACGATCCGGGCGCCCGCAACGTCGGGTTCGACGAGCTCGCGGCCGCGTACGGCGAAGCGGCCGACGCTCTCGCCGAAGGCGGTGCGGATCTCTTCCTCGTCGAGACGATCTTCGACACGCTGAACGGCAAGGCCGCGCTTTTCGCGCTCGAGACGCTGCTCGAGCGCCTCGGCCGCCGCTTCCCGGTCATTGTGTCCGGCACGATCACCGACGCGTCCGGGCGCACGCTGTCGGGGCAGACGACCGAGGCGTTCTGGAACTCGGTGCGTCACGTGCGGCCGCTCGCGGTCGGCCTCAACTGCTCGCTCGGCGGCGCGTTGATGCGACCGTACATCGAGGAGATGTCGCGCGTCGCCGACACCTTCGTCTCCTGTTATCCGAACGCCGGCCTGCCGAACCCGATGGCGGAGACCGGCTACGACGAGACGCCCGCGCAAACGGCGCGCCTTCTCGGCGACTTCGCGCGGAGCGGCTTCGTCAACCTCGTGGGCGGCTGCTGCGGCACCACGCCCGCGCACATCCGCGCGATCGCGGAGGCGGTGAAGGACGTTCCGCCGCGCCGCGTCCCCGTTGAGCCGCTTGCGGCCGTCGCCTAGCGGCCGGTCGTTCCGCGCCGGGCGGCGTTGGCGCCGCCGGGTTCCGCCATGTCCCGCATGATGCGCTTAGCCGGCCTCGAGCCGCTCAACATCGGTGACGACTCGCTGTTCGTCAACGTCGGCGAGCGCACGAACGTGACCGGATCGCGCGCATTCGCGCGGCTCGTCCTCGCCGACGACTTCGCCGGTGCCGTCGAAGTTGCCCGCCAGCAGGTGGCCGCCGGCGCCCAGGTGATCGACGTCAACATGGACGAGGCGATGCTCGATTCGAAGGCGGCGATGATCCGCTTCCTGAGTCTCATCGCGGCCGAACCCGACATCGCACGCGTGCCCGTGATGATCGACTCGTCGAAGTGGGAGGTGATCGAGGCGGGACTCAAGTGCGTCCAGGGCAAGCCGGTGGTCAACTCGATCTCGCTCAAGGAGGGCGAGAGCGAGTTCCTGCGCCAGGCGCGGCTCGTCCGCCGCTACGGCGCGGCGACGATCGTCATGGCGTTCGACGAGGCGGGGCAGGCCGACACCTACCAGCGCAAGGTCGAGATCTGTCGCCGCGCCTACGAGCTCCTGACGCGGAAGGCGGACTTTCCGCCCGAGGACATCGTCTTCGATCCCAACATCTTCGCGATCGCGACCGGCATCGACGAGCACGCGAACTACGCGGTCGACTACATCAATGCGACGCGCTGGATACGACAGCACCTGCCGCACGCGAAGGTGTCGGGCGGCGTGTCGAACGTCAGCTTCAGCTTTCGCGGCAACGAGCCGGTGCGCGAGGCGATCCACACGGTCTTCCTCTATCACGCGATCCGCGCCGGGATGACGATGGGCATCGTCAACGCGGGCCAGCTCGGCGTGTACGACGAGATTCCGGCCGAGCTCCGCGAGCGCGTCGAGGACGTGGTGCTGAACCGCCGGCCGGACGCGACCGAGCGCCTCGTGAGCTTCGCCGAAACGGTGAAGGCGCACGGCAAGGCGGTCATCGAAGACCTGGCCTGGCGCGCCGGTACCGTGGAGGAGCGGCTCGCCCACGCGCTCGTCCGCGGCATTACGACGTACATCGTCGAGGACGCCGAGGAGGCACGGGTTCGCGCCGCGCGGCCGATCCAGGTGATCGAAGGTCCGCTGATGGCCGGGATGAACATCGTCGGCGACCTCTTCGGCGCGGGCAAGATGTTCCTGCCCCAGGTCGTGAAGAGCGCGCGGGTGATGAAGCAGGCCGTCGCGCACCTCGTTCCGTTCATCGAGGCGGAGAAGGCCGCGTCGGGGATCGCGGCGAAGCCCAAGGGCATGGTCGTGATGGCGACGGTCAAGGGCGACGTGCACGACATCGGCAAGAACATCGTCGGGGTCGTGCTCCAGTGCAACAACTTCGAAGTCGTGGATCTGGGCGTCATGGTGCCCGCCCAGAAGATCCTCGACACGGCCGTCGAGCGCAGCGCGGATCTCGTCGGGCTGTCGGGGCTCATCACGCCTTCGCTCGAGGAGATGGCGCACGTCGCGCACGAGATGCAGCGGCGCGGCATGACGCAGCCGCTCCTGATCGGTGGCGCGACGACCTCGCGCGTGCACACGGCAGTCAAGATCGCCCCGAACTACGGCGGGACCACCGTCTACGTCCCCGACGCATCGCGCGCAGTAGCGGTCGCGTCGAGCCTTCTGTCCGATGAGCAGCAGACCGCGTACGTCGCCGAGGTCGCCGCCGATTACGAACGGATCCGCGCCCTGCACGCGGCGAAGAAGGGTCCCGCGCTGATTACGCTCGAAGCCGCGCGCGCCAACGCCTTCCGCGCCGACTGGGCGCACTACACCCCGCCCGTGCCGACCTTCGTCGGCCGCCGCGCGATCCGCAATCTAGACCTGCGCGAGCTCGTCCCGCTGATCGACTGGGGCCCGTTCTTCCAGACCTGGGAGCTGTCGGGGCCGTACCCCGCGATTCTCGACGATCCCGTCGTCGGCGCGGCAGCGCGGAGCGCGCTCGCCGACGGGCAGGCGATGCTGAAGCGCGTGGTCGAGGGGCGCTGGCTCACGGCGAGCGGCGTCGTCGCCCTCCTGCCGGCGAGCTCGATCGGCGACGACATCGTCCTCTACGCCGACGACGCGAGACAGCCCGTCGCGCTTACGTGGCACAACCGTCGCCAGCAGAACGAGCGGCCCGCCGGGAAGCCGAACTACTGCCTCGCCGATTTCGTCGCGCCGGCGTCGTCCGGGCTCGCGGATTATCTGGGCGCATTCGCGGTCACCGCGGGCCTCGGCATCGAGCGCAAGCTGGCCGAATTCGAGGCGGCGAAGGATGACTACAGCGCGATCATGCTGAAGGCGCTCGCGGACCGGCTCGCCGAGGCGTTCGCGGAGTGGCTGCACCGCAAGGTCCGGCGCGAACTCTGGGGCTACGCGCCCGAGGAAGCGTTCGACACGGCGGCGCTCGTCAACGAGGAATATCGCGGCATTCGTCCCGCACCCGGCTATCCCGCGTGTCCCGACCATGCGGTGAAGGCGCCTTTGTTCGATCTCCTCGCGGCCAACGAGATCGGAATGGAGCTGACCGAGAGCCAGGCGATGCTTCCGGCGGCCTCGGTGTCGGGCTTCTTCTTCGCCCACCCCGAGGCGACGTATTTCGCGGTCGGCCCGATCGGCGACGATCAGGAGGCCGACCTCGCGCGTCGGGCCACGGCGACAGTTCGATGACAATGTCATGGCATCGTGGAACTTCGGCCGCCGCGCGCGAACCAACCGATTCGGCAGTCGAGCCGCGACTGCGAAGAGTGAGTGACCGCAATATGATGACCCAGAGGAACGATCACGGAGAGCGGCGCACGTCGCCGCTCGCGTTCTGGCGGTACGGGCATGATTACCTGCGTGCCGCCCGCACGCTCTGTCGGCAGCATCGGATTCCCTGTGCCGAAGCGCAGGTGGCGTATCACGCCGCCGCGCAGGGCATCGAATTCGCGCTCAAGGCGTTTCTCCGCGCGCGCGGCGTGGCGCACGACGAGCTGAATGCGGGGATCGGGCACTCGCTTGCGAAGGCACTCGCGCGGAGCGAGGCGCTGGGAATGACGCCGATCCCGGAACCGTGGCGGGCGGCGCTTGCGGACATCGCCCCGTGCCACCAGAATGGCCAGTTCGTCTACCTCGTCGCGCCCGATGGGGCCTTTCCGGATGTCGATCCGCTCGTTGCCGCGGGCGTCTTCGTCCTCGACGCGATCGCATCGGACGTCGCGACGCATTTCGTCGTGCATCTCGGCGGCGAGGCGACGCCGACCGTCGAAACATTCGTGCAGCGCCTGCGTGCCGACCTGACCGCGACTTTCGAGATCGCCGCTGCCGGCAACGATCCGGACGGCGGCGCGACGCAGGGCCGTCGGCGGCCTGCTCCCGGCGCGGGACGACTCTATGCCTAGAGGCGGCTAACGCGCGCCGAGCACCTTCGCCGCCTTCGGGACGGCCGCCGGCTTGACCCAGAAGATCGCGCCGAAGCGGCCCTTGCCGCTCGTGACCGCATCGGCTGCGGTCACGCTGATCTTCGCTGCCGCGAGCTTGTCGAGAATCTTCGTCATCGCGCCGACGCGATCGTCGCCTTGGTAGAGGAAGCCGCTCTTGCGCAGCGACAGCTTCAATCCGAGCTTGCGCGCGGCCCGGCGCAACCGGGCGCTGTCCTCGGGAACGAGATCGAGCTGCGCCTTGCCGGCGCTCGGGAACCCCGAGAAGGCAAGCAGGTTGACGCCTTCTTCGGCGAGCGCCGCCATGATCTTCGCGCCCTGGCCGGCTCGATTCGGCAGCATCACATAGTAGTAGTCGACCTTGCGCAGCGTGTTGGCCATCGTCTCCTCCTTTGCGGGCCGCGTTTACCCTCAGCGCCGCCGATCGTTCAACGCGACGTTCGTTCCCTCGCGTGGCGGCCGACGGGACAAAATCCATTATGCGCCTTTCGGGCACGCTCGCGACCACGCGGCAGGCGTCAGAGATCGACGGGTCGGCGCGAGCGCAGCGACTCGGTGAGCGCGATGCCGATCCGCGTCGCCTCGGTCGCATCGGCGAGGGACAGTGGCGGCGGCCGGTCCGCGCGCACGAGGTCGACGAACTCGGTCAGTTCGCGCAGGAACGCCTCCTCGAAGCGCTCGTAGAAGGTCGGCGTGCACTCGTTGCGGACGCCGTGCGCGTCCGCGATCTCGACGCGGTTCAGGCGGGGATTCGCGCCGACGGTCAGGCGGCCGGCGGTGCCCAGAATCTCGGTCATCGACTCGTGCCCGTGTGCGTAGGTCCGCGATGCGTAGATCGTCGCGAGGCTGCCGTTTTCGAATTCGATGACCGCGACGGCGTTGTCGACGTCGTTGCACGCAGCGAGCCCCGCGTGGATCGCGATCGTGCCGGTCGCGTAGACGCGCTTCGCGCGATCGGCGCCGAGAAGCCAGCGGGCGCCATCGATGTCGTGCACGCCCATGTCGAGCAGGATTCCGCCCGACATCGGCGCGTAGCGGACGAAGAAACCGTCGGGGTCGTTCATGTCGGCGCACTGCGAGCGGAGCAGGAACGGCCGTCCGATCGCGCCTGCGCCGATCTTCGCGCGCGCGTTGCGGTAGTGCGGGTCGAAGCGGCGGACGAAGCCGATCATCGCCTTCTGTCCCGGGTGGCGCTTCGCTTCCTCCTCCACGCGGCGGCAATCGGCAAGGTCGAGCGCGAGCGGCTTCTCGCAGAAGACGTGCTTGCCGGCACGCAACGCCGCGATGATCTGGTCGGCGTGCAGCGTCGTCGGCGTCACCAGGAACACGGCGTCGAGGTCCCGCTGGGCGAGCAGCGCGTCGAAGCTCTCGTAGACGTGCGGCACGCCGAGCGTCGTGGCGGCCCAGGCGAGCTCGTCCGCGAGCGGGCTGCAGGCGGCGACCAGCTCGGCGCCGGCGACCTGCTGCGCGAGCATCGTCGCGTGCCGCCGGCCGAGGCGGCCGAGCCCTGCGATTCCGACGCGAAGACTTGGTCCGTTCATGCGACTCCCTCGTGCGCTGTGCGATGACTCAAGGCTACCCGGATTGCGCGGCGCCGTGGATCCTCGTTCGTCATTTCCAGGCGGCAGCGGCGGCCACCCCGTAGAGGCACGCGGCGAGCACGACGACCGCGGCGAACCCGACGTGGACCGCGAGCAGCGTCGCGAGCACCGCCGCGACGACCGACGCACAGGCATTCACGCCCCACGCCCAGGGAACCAGCGCCGTTGCGGCGGGCGCGAGCCGCGCGATCTGCACCGGGAACGGAAGGCCCATCGCAAAGGCGAGCGGGGCGATGAGGACGAGCGAGATCGCAATGCGTGCGGCGTCGGGCAGCGGCGCGAGCCACGCGAAGAGCGGCGGCAGCGCCGCGAGGTAGACGAGCGAGAGAGCGCCGATCGCCGCCGCGGCGAGCACGGCCGGGTGCGGCCGCGCGCCCGCCGGTGACAGGCGCGCCGACCAGCGGCTGCCGAGCCCGGCGAAGACGAGGAACGCGCAGAGGACGACCGCGACCGCATAGAGCGGGTAAGCGAGGAAGAGGAGGAACTTCTGGATGAACGCGATCTCGACGAACATGAAGGCGAAGCCGATCGCGCCGAAATAGAGGGCGACGCGCCCGCGCGAAGGCATCCCCGGCGCCTTCGCTTCGCGGCGGCCGACCGCCAGCGGCAGCACGATCACGGCCGTGCCGGCGAGGATCGCCTGCACGAGCGCCACGATCAGCACCGGATACCCCCAGTCGAGGAGCGGCAGCCCGCCGCGATCCTTGAGCGCGAGCAGCTCCGGCAGCGTCCGCCAACGGAAGAAGCGGAAGAAATAGGGGCGGTCGTCGGTCGGCGGCTCGAGTGAGAACTTGTAGCGGTCGATGAACGCCGCGCGTCCCGGGCCGAGCAACGCCCTCGCGCCCTCCTCGAACTCGGAGGGCTCGAGCACGTTGTATCGGTTGGCGTCGCCCGGGGCGATTCCCGGGAACCAGTCGGCATCGAACGAGCGCGACCGGCAGAATTCGCGCAGCGCGGCGATATCGGCGTTCGTGAAGGGCACGTTCTTCACGAGCAGCGTCGCGGTGCTCCAGCTCCGCACGAGCGCGAGCTGCCGTCCCGGGTCCGCATCGCCACGGCGTTCGAGTGCCGTCGCGGCCGTCGCGAAGAGCTTGAGCACGTCGCGGGGCGGCAGGTTCACCCAGCGCGTAATCGCGAGGATCCCGGACGGCTCGAGCCGGTCGAGGTAGGCGGACAGCGCCTCGACCGTGTAGAGATAGCTTTCCGAGAGCGCGTAGAGACCCGCCGCCGATGCCCCGAACGCGTCGAGCAGCGCGACTTCGATCACGTCGTAGCGGTCGCGGCTGCGCGCGACGAAGCCGCGCGCCTCGGCGATGTGGACGCGCACCCCGGGCGCGTCATACGGACGGCCGGAGTAGTCGGCGAATCGACGCTCGATGAGATCCACGATCTCGGGATCCTGCTCGACGGCGTCGACGGTGCGCGCGCCGAGCGCGATCGCCTGCAGCACGTCGGCGCCGGCGCCCGCGCCCAGCACCAGCACGCGCGGGCTGGCGCGCAAGTGATAGGGAACGGCCGACGTGAGATAGTCGAGATAGGCGAGCGGCTCGCGCCGACCGTCGTAGCGCAGGAGCGCCGACGGTCCCTCGCCGTCGACGAAGATCCCGAGCTGGTCCGGCGGGCCGGCGGGAGCATTGAGGCTCATGCCGGGCGCGTAGCGGAACGGCACCTCCGCACTTTCGACGACGGTGACGACGCCGAGCGGGCTCGAGCGCTCGGCGAGGACGCGCGCGCCTTTCACCTGCAGCGTGCGGCCGAGCTCCTTGAACTCGGACGGACGGAGCCGAATCCAGTCGGCGGGAACCAGCAGCGGCACCGCGACCGCGGCACCGAAGAGCGCGACAGCAATGCCTCGCGGCCGCAAGCGCAACGCGTGTGCCGCGAACGCCGCCGCGACGAGCCCCGCCGATCCGATGAGGCGCAGCGCGTCGACGGGCGCGACGGCGTAGAGCGCCGCGAGGATGGCGAGGCACCCTGCGCCGGCGCCGGTGAGGTCGCTCGCGTAGACCGACGAAGCGCGGTCGGCGAAGCGCGCAAAGGTGGCGCAGAGCGCCGTCGCCGCGCAGAAGAACGGCACCAGGAGCAGCGCGTAGACGCCGAGCAGGCGCAGCGGCTGGCGCGGGTCCCACAGCAGCTCCAGCGGGTCGAATCCAACCCGCTGGGCGAGCGCGAACCCCGCGACGGCCGTGATGCCGAAGAGCGCAGCGGCGGCGACGAACGTGCGTTCGTAGCGCGCGAGCAGTGCCGGCCGCGCGAGGGCGACGAACGTGCCGGCCGCTCCGTATCCCAGGAGCGCCGCGCTGATCATCATGTACGCGAAGTGATGCCACAGGACGATCGAGAACAGGCGCGTGAGCAGGATCTCGTAGCCGAGCGCGGCCGCCGACAGGAGCGCGATGGCCGCGAGCGGCGGGCGCGCGGGAGCCGCACGGGCGTTGGCCATCGCGGACGCGGTCAGTGGCGGCCCGTCAGCGGGACGAACGCGACCGGCAGCACCTGCCGGGTCGCGATCGAACCGTCGGCGCGCTTTTCGACCAGCATGAGCTGCTGGGTGAGGAACGGCGGGCCGATCGGGATCACGATCCGCCCGCCGGTCTTGAGCTGCCGAACCAGCGGCGGCGGGACGTGGCTTGCCGCCGCGGTGACGACGATCGCGTCGAACGGTCCGCACTCCTCCCAGCCGTCGTAGCCGTCGCCGACGCGCGTCCGCACGCGTGCGTAGCCCAACTCGCGCAGGCGAGTCTCGGCTTCGCGGGCGAGCGGTTCCACGATCTCGATCGTGCACACGGTGCGGGCGAGCTCGGCGAGGATCGCCGCCTGGTAGCCCGAGCCCGTCCCGATCTCGAGCACGCTGTCGCCGGGCTTGACGTTCGCGAGATCCGTCATCAGCGCGACGATGTACGGCTGGGAAATGGTCTGACCGTAGCCGATCGGCAGCGGGCGATTCCGATACGCGTTGCGTACCTCGGCCGCCGGCACGAAGCGATGGCGCGGGACCGCGGCCAGGGCCGCCATCACGCGCGGATCGAAGGCGGGGCGGCCCGTCTCGCGTGCCGTTTCGCGGGCGAGCGACCCGATCTCCTCGACCAGCGCATGGCGCTCGGCGTCGAATTCGGCGGCGGCGGCCGTCGCAATGATCGCGAGGAGCGCAAGCGCAGCGGAGCGTGCGAAGCGTGGAGACATGGCCGGGCGGCCGATGGGCAAGGTGCGCGCGGCAGTGCCCGCGCACCGGTCATCATAAGACCGTGGGCGGCGCAGCGCCAACCCACGCGGGACGGGGCGCTACTCCACCGCGTACAGGTTGCCGTCCGCGCTGCCGAAATAGACGACGCCGCCGGCGACGAGCGGCGACGAGAAGATCGAGCCGACGCTGAACTGGCGGTCGGTTGCGACGATCGGCGCTTCGCGCCAGCTCGATGGAAACAGGAGCGGCGTGTTGAATTTGCGATCGGCCGTGAGCACCCAGCCGTCGTTCCTGCGCGAGGCCTCGGTCCGGAACTCCCAGAGGACGTCGCCGCTCCGGAGATCCCGTGCCTCGAGGGTCCCGTTCAGCACGCCGACGTAAACCGTATTTCCGGCAACCGAGGGCGACGCGAAGATGTAGGCGTTGCCCTGCTTCTGCACGACGGGCTTGCCGGTCGCAGCATCGAGGACGAGAAAGAGGCTCGAGTCCGAGGTCGCGGCCACGACCAGGCCCTGCGTCACCGCGGGTGACGTGATGATCCAGCTGCCGCTCGCGTTGTAGCGCCACTTCTCCTTGCCTGTGGCCGCGTCGAGCGCGTAGAGAATCGAGTCGCGGCAGCCGGTGTAGACGACGCCGTTCGCCACGGCGGGCGACGACTGGAAGCCGACCTGGTTGTGGAGCAGCGGATCCTCGCCGCCGTGGAACCGCCACTTCTCCTTGCCCGTGGCCGCGTCGACGGCGTAGAACCAGCTGTCCCAGCTGCCGAAGAAGAGAGCGCCGTCGGCGTACGCCGGCGACGCGTGGACGACGTCGCCGGTATGGAACTTCCACCGCAACGCGCCGGTGCCCGCGTCGAGCGCATAGACGTTGCCGTCGCCACTGCCGAAATACACCGAGTCGCCGACGACGACGGGGCTCGACAGGTAGACGTCGAATGGGTCGGGAATCGTCTGGTTCCGGGGCTGCATGCCGTGGAGGCCCTTCGCCTCGAAGCGGCGCTCGCCGCCGGTCGCGAACCTCCAGCGCAGCGCGCCCGTCCGCGCGTCGAGCGCATAGAACTTGCCGTCGTAGCTGCCGACGTAGAGCGTGTCGCCGGCGATCGCCGGTGTCGCGGGCACCGGGCCGCCCGTCGCGCGTTTCCACAGTTGGCGACCGTCGGCGGCGTTCACTGCATAGACGTTCCCGTCGTCGCTGCCGAAGTAGAGGATGCCGTCGCGGTGGACGGGCGACGACACGATCCGGTCGCCCGTCGGGAAGGTCCATTTCACGCGATGGAACTCGCGCGGCCCCGCGTCGGGGTAGACGCCCGCGTGGGCCGCGTCGGCGCGGAACATCGTCTGCGCCCCCGCGGCGCCGGCGGCAACGACGATCGCCACGACCGCGCCGAGGAGCGGAGCTCTCATGACGGTTTCCCGGCGGCGCGGCGCAGCGCGAGCGGCAGCTCGAGCGACCCGAGCTCGAGCGTGCCGCGGAGCTCGCCGCTCGCTTCGATCAACCGACCTTCGAAATTGATTTGCGTCGTCGGCGATTCGATGCGCAGGAACGGACCGTCCTGGAACACGAGCTCGACCGGGAGGCGATTGTCCTGCTTGCCGACGATCCTGAATTGCGCGGTCGCACCCGCGTCCCCGCGGTTTTCGACCGTGATCGTGACCCGACGCGGATAGCCGCCGAGCTCGAACTCGCCCTGCCACTCGCCTTCGAGCGCTCGCGCGACCGGCATGCTGCGCGGCGGCTGGTCGATTTGCGCAGATCCCGTCTTGGCGAACGCGAAGCGCGCCATGTGGCCGCCTTGGCTCATCTCGCCCGTCATGCGGTCGGCGGCTTCGAGCCGGCCGCGAAACCGCGGCGGGGGCTGCGTCGGAGTGCCGAGCGCGTGCGCGACGTCGAACGCAATCTCGTCGCCCTTCAGCGTGACGTTGGTCAGCGCGGCGCCCTTGACGCCGAGCCCGGGGACGATGATCGACCCCGTCCATGCGCCCGCGCCCGTCTCCTTCAGGTCGACGACGACGCGCAGCTCGCGCCCGGGAATGTGCACGGTGCCCTCCCACCGTCCCTCCGAGGGCGGCGCTGCCGCGGCGAGCGCCGGCAGCAGAGCCGTCAGCATCGATAGCGCGCGTCGCATGAAGCTCTCCCCTGGCTTCCGGATCTTTCGATCGTACGGGGAGCGGCGCCGTCCTGGGCATTGCGCGACAGGCCGCGGGAGACGGCGACGAAGCGCGGCGCGGCGCGACGATTCCGGCCGGGCAAAGAAAAGCCCCGCGGTCGCCCGCGGGGCCTCGGGAAGCGCTTCGCGGAGGCGCGTTACATCCGCTCGATGACCGCCGCAATGCCCTGGCCGCCGCCGATGCACATCGTGATGAGACCGTAGCGGCCGCCGGTGCGCTGCAACTCGTACATCGCCTTGACGGTCAGGATCGCGCCGGTCGCGCCGATCGGATGGCCCAGAGCCACTGCGCCGCCGTTCGGATTCACCTTCTTCGGATCCAGCCCGAGCTCCTTGGAGACGCCGAGCGCCTGCGCGGCAAACGCCTCGTTCGACTCGATCACGTCCATGTCCGAGATCTTGAGCCCGGCCTTCGCGAGCGCGCGCTTGACGGCGCTCACCGGTCCCAGCCCCATGATCTTCGGGTCGATGCCCGCGTGTCCGTAGGCGACAAACCGCGCCATCGGCTTCAGGCCCTTCTTCGCGGCCGCGGACTTCTCCATCAGCACGACCGCCGCGGCCGCGTCGTTGATGCCGGACGCATTGCCGGCAGTCACGCTGCCGTTCTCCTTCACGAACGCGGTCCGGAGCTTGCCCATCCCTTCGAGGGTCGAGTCGCCGCGGACGTGCTCGTCGGTGTCGAACTGCACAGGACCCTTCTTGCTCTTGAGCTCGATCGGCAGGATCTGGCTCTTGAAGTGGCCGGCCGCAATGGCCGCCGCGGCGCGCTTGTGGCTCTCGACGGCGAAGGCATCCTGCTGCTCGCGCGTGATCCCGCACTTGTTCGCGACGTTCTCGGCGGTGATGCCCATGTGCACGGTGTCGAAGGGGTCGGTCAGCGCGCCCACCATCATGTCCATCAGCTTCGCGTCACCCATCCGCGCGCCCCAGCGCTCGGACGGCACGCAATAGCCGCCGCGGCTCATGCTCTCGACGCCGCCGCCCACGGCAGCGTCGGTGTCGCCGAGCATGATGTACTGCGCCGCGGAGACGATCGCCTGCATGCCGCTGCCGCAGAGCCGGTTCAGCGTCAGCGCTCCCGTATCGTGCGGCAGGCCGCCGTTCACGCACGCGAGACGCGAGATGTACATGTCGCGCGGCTCGGTGTGGATGACGTTGCCGAACACGCACTGACCGACCTCGTTCGGGTCGACCTTCGCCCGGCTCACCGCCTCGCGCACCACGCGCGCGGCCAAGTCGCTGGGCGGAATGTCCTTCAGGCTGCCGCCGTAGTCGCCGATGGCGGTGCGTACCCCACTCAGGATGACGACTTCCCGTTGCTCGCTCATGGATGCCCTCCGCAGAAAGGACGTCAATTATCCTGCGAAACGGATCCGTTCGCACGGGAGAGGTTGACGAATGTCAACGATGCGACGTTCGCGGCCGCGACGCCAGGGCCCGTACCGCGCGCATGCGCTCGGCCCAGCGCTCGCGCACGGCGCCACAGGAGTTTTGCCCACAACGCTCTTGGGGAGTTCTTTTCGGCGGAGACGCCTGCCGTTACGCTGTTTCGCCTCCAGGAGGAGAATGGCGCGGACCGCAAGCGCAAATGAAACAACAAATACGGTTCTGCACCGCACGGGATGGCGTGCGGATCGCCTTCGCGACCGCCGGCGGGGGGCCGCCGCTCGTGCGCGTCAACAATTGGTTTACCCACCTCGAACTCGACTGGAGCAATCCCGTCTGGCGCCATTGGTCGGAGTTCCTGGCCGATCGACGGATGCTCGTTCGCTACGACCCGCGCGGCTCGGGTCTCTCCGATCGAGATCCCGCCGACGTTTCCCTCGACGCCCTGGTGCTCGACCTGCACGCTGTCGTCGAGACGCTGAGACTCTCCCGATTTCCGCTGATCGGGCTGTGCCAAGGTGGCGCGATCGCCATCGCCTATGCGGCACGTCATCCCGAGCGGGTCAGCCGACTCGTGCTCTACGACAGTTACCTGCAGGGTGCCTTCGTGGGCGACGCCGGGGAGAAGCTGGCCCATCAGGCGCGGACGTTCGCACAGATGATCGAGCTAGGCTGGGGCAGGAAAGTGGGGGCGTTCCGCGAGCTGTTCGCCGGCTTGCTGATGCCTGAAGCGGGCGAGGGCGAGAAGAAGTGGATTGGCGAGCTCCAGCGCCGCAGTGCCTCGCCGGCAATGGCTTGCCGCCTATGGAACGAATTCAACTCGTTCGACGTTCGCGCCGAGGCTGCGAAAGTTGCCGCGCCGGCGCTGGTGTTTCACGTGCGCGGTGATGCCATGGTGCCTTTCGAGGCGGGGCGACGGGTCGCCGCGACGCTGCCGAATGCCCGCTTCGTGCCGCTCGAAGGCCGCAACCACATCTTGCGCGCCGACGAGCCGGGCTGGCTCGTCTTCAGGAAGGAGTTGAATGACTTCCTTGTCTTGGACGAGCAGACCGGCGATGCAGGAGCGCTCGCGAACCTGACGAGGCGCGAAAGAGAGATCCTCGATAACATCGCCCGCGGGCTCACCAACGCCCAGATCGCCGATCGCCTGCACATCGCCGAAAAGACGGTCCGCAATCACGTCAACCACGTCTTCTCCAAGCTCGATGCACGGCATCGCGCGCAAGCCATCGTGATCGCGCGCAAGGCCGGGCTCGGTCGTGAATAAGCGAGTCATTGCCGGCTGAGGCCTGGGGCCCATGCCAGCTCGGCACGCCGTGTCGCCGCGGATGCTTGCTTGGGCCCGTCGCCTCATGACGCAGCCGCAATGCCATGGCAGTCTGGCCGTGTCGCAACCGACAGAGACATGGAGGCACCATGATGGCTACGGCAAAAGCGAAACTCGTTCAGCAACGACAAGCCCCGCTGCGCGAGCGGTACCGTCGCGTCCCGACGGAGGCCTGGATCCGCGACGGCGCGCGGACGATCAATGGCTGCGGCGAGGATCCGTTTCACGGCGCGGTCCTGCCTGCCAATGGCGCGGGCGCGCCGCTGCGTTTCGGCATCCACCGCGCCGTCGGGGGTGACCACGATTACCCCAATCCGGGCGATCTGCTGTCCGCTGCACTTGCAGCGTGCCTCGACTCGACCCTGCGAATGCTCGCCGATCACCTGGAGGTTCCGCTTCGCTCGCTCGAGGTCGACGTTGAGGCGGAATGCGACGTGCGCGGCTGTCTCTTGGTCGAGCGCTCCGTTCCGGTCGGTTTTCAAAGGATGCATTGCAGCGTGCGGTTGCAGCCCGAGGGCAGGGTCGGGGCCGAGCGACTGCAAATGCTGCTGGGGGCAGCCGAGGCCAGTTGTGTCGTGCTTCAAACGCTGCGCAACGGGGTGACGGTCACCGCGCGAATCGACGCCGCCGATGCCGCGGCGGTCGAACCCGCGTTGACGGCAGCGTCCGGCTAGCGACCCGGCGCTGGCCGCCGATCGTCAACAGATCGAACGGGCCTAGGCCGCAGCCGGGCTGGCCCGCGGTTTCGCGCCGAGGCTGCCGGGACCGTAGAGCGGAGCGTTGACGTCGGCGAACGCGAGCATCGCGCCGAGCCGCCGGTCGACGCCGTCCTCGAAGCCGCACTCGCCCATGTACTTCGGCGGATTGCGGAACGTTCCGAACAGCATGTCCCACGGCGGGAAGTCCGAATAGTTGTAGTAATGGACACCCAGGCGGTGATGGACGCAATGCGACTCCGGCCGCTGGATGAGATATCCGAGCCACTGGGGCGTCCGCACGTTCCAGTGCTGGAAGTAGCCGTTGAACGCGAGCATGTAGCCGACGATCGCGGCGGCGAGCGGATCGAGGCCCAGCACGATCACCGTGACGAGGAGCTGCAGGAATACGTAGACGATCATCTCGAGCGGGTGGAAGAGCACCGAACCCGGAATGTCGATGCGCCGCGGACTGTGGTGGACCTGATGGAAGCCACGCCACAGGAAGCCGACATTGTGCGCACTCCGGTGCCAGGCGTAGACGACGCCCTCCATCAGCACGTAACCGATGATCGCTCCGCCGACGACGCCGAGCGTCGTTCCGTCGATCCAGCGGTGCGCCGCCAGCCATTCCCCGGGAATGAGCAGCGGGGTCACGGTGCCGATCGTCCCGACGAGCAGCAGGAACGCGATGCCCATCCACTGCCACCCCTTGCGCGGCGGGAATTCGCGCGCGGGCCACAGGCGCTCGGTGACGAGGAATACGAAATAGGTGACGGGGGCGAGCAGCCCGATGATGTCGACGGCGTCCATGAGATCTCCTTTCGCCCGACCCTGGCAGCCTTACGGCGTAAGTCAATTTGCGCGACTATACCCTTACGGTGTAAGATTGCAACTATGCCCCGCCCGCCGCCTTCGGCAGCTTCGCGCGGCCTTCGTCGCGGAGACCGACCCCACGGAGGCCGGACGACCCCGTCGCCCAGGCGGCCGCTGAGCCGAGAACGGATCATCGAGGCGGCGCTCGCGCTGATCGAGCGCGACGGCCTCGCTGCCTTCAGCGTGCGCGCCCTGGCGGGCGCGCTCGACTGCGAGCCGATGAGCCTCTATCACTATTTCCCGAGCAAGGCGCACCTCCTGGACGCGGTCATCGACCATGTCATCGGCGGGCTCGCCCCGAGTCCTCCGGAGGACGATCCGCGGTCGCGGCTGCGGCAGATGATGTATTCGTATCGGGCGCTGGCGCACCGCCATCCGCGGCTGTTCCAGCTCCTAGCCACGCACCGCCTGAACACGCCGACGGGCGTGCGCGCGATCGACGAGCTGATAGGGCTCGTGCGCGACGTCGTGCCCGACGATCGCCTCGCCGCACAGTGGTTCCGCGTGCTGAGCTACTACGCGACCGGCGCCGCGCTGGACGAGACCGCAGGCTACGCCAAGGGACCGTCGGCGGCCGAGCCCGTCAGCGACGCCTATGTCGCCGAGCACTGTCCGAACCTCGCTCTGGCGGCGCCCTTCTTCAAGCCGGCGTGGTGGGACAGCACGTTCGAGCTCGGCCTCGAAAGCCTGCTCGCGGCGTTGGAGGCGGACTCTGCCGCGCCACCGGTGCCCGCGAGCGCTGCACCCAAGCCCGTGATCCGCCCGAAGCGCTGATCCGGTCGCGGCGGCCGTCAGTGCGGAGCCACGTCGTAGTACATCCACTGGTGCGGCTGGAACACGTTCTGCTTGTACCCCTTGAGCCAGGGCTGGGCGACGACGTTGTCGTAGGGATAGTTCGTCAGAATCCACGGCGCGTAATCGAAGATCAGGTCGTTCATCCGGTCGAAGAGCGCGGTCCTCCGGGATCCGTCCGGCAGGGCAAGCGACTGCTGAAAGAGTGCGTCGAACGCGGGGAGCCGCATCCGCGCGTCGTTCGACAAGCCGATGCTGGGGCTATAGAAATAGCTGTAGTAGTCGCGTCCGTCGGGGATGTTCGAAATCCAGCCCAGTCCCCACATCATGAGCTGGCCCGCCTCCGACATCTTGTTCAACTCGGTCCACTTGTTCTTGAGGAACGTCACGCGCACGCCGATCGCGTCGAGGCAGCGCTTCCAGAGCTCATCGCGGGCGCGCGCGGCCGCATCGGTCGTCGACGCGAGCACGATCGTCAGCGGCCTGCCGTCGGGCAGCTCGCGGTAGCCATCGCCGTCCCGGTCGTTGTAGCCGAACTTGTCGAGGAGCGCCCGCGCGGCGGCGGGATCGTAACCGTAGCGGGGGACGTACTTCGGATCGTAGCCGTACAACGGCGGCGGCACCGGTTGCGTGGCCGGGATCGCCTGTCCATTGAGCAACTGGCGGATCAGCGCGTCGCGATCGAAGCCCATGCTGATCGCGCGGCGCAGCGCCAGCTTTTCGGGCGCATAGCCGCCGACCAGCGGATCGTCGAGATTGAAGAAGAAGAACGAGATCGACGGCGAGACCTCGCGATGGAGGGAAATGCCGCGCTTCGCGAGCTCGGGCTTGAGCGCGGCGCCGTTGAGCACGTTCGTCGCGAGCGGCGCCGGCACGTCGACATAATCGAGGGCGCCGCTGTCGAAGGAGAGCAGCCGCGGCTGCGACTCCTCGACGATGCTGATGTCGACGCGGCCGACCAGGGGCAGCCGCTTTCCGGCGAGCCCCCGCGCGATGGCGGCATCCCCCGGCCCGCCGCCTGCGTCGGGCACCGGATAGCGGACGTCGCGGAACTTCGGGTTGGCCTCGAGGACAATCCGCTGGCCGCGGACCCTGTCCCTGAGCAGGAAAGGTCCGGTGCCGACCGGATTGTCCATCACGCGATTGTTCGCGTCCTTGTAGGCGTCGACGACTTCGCGGGCGACCGCCGCGAACTGGACGGACGTGAGCCACCATTGGAACGCGTAATCCGGACGGTTGAACCGGATGCGCAGCGTATAGCGGTCGAGAGCCTGCAGCCCCTCGATCGGCGCCGCATAGTCGAGCGTTCCCGTTTCGCGCGCGCGTGCGAGGACCGGATCGAGGCCCACGAGATTCTTCTCGAGCAGGTACAGCCAGTACGAGCGCACTTTGGGATCGATGATGCGCTTGATCGAGTAGACATAATCGTCGGCGGTCAGCTCGCGCGGCTTGCCCTTGAAGGCGGGATCGTCGGCGAAGTAGATCCCGCGCTTGACCTTGATCGTGTACGTCCGCCCCTCGTCGGTGACGACCGGCAGGCCCTCCGCGGTATTCGGGACCAGGCGCACCGGCCGCGCGAAGTAGTCGAACGTGTAGAGCGCGTCGAAAATCGCGCGGCAAATGTCCGACGAGTAGACGTCGTACGAGGCCTGCGGATCGAGACCGGTCTCCGCGCTCGAGAACGCGACGCGGAGCGTCTTCGTCATGTCGGCGGCCGCGGCGCCGGCGGCGAACACGGCGCATGCGACGAGGGCCAGCACCTGGGCAGCGATGCGCAATCCGGGCTCCGGGGCGCGACAAGGACCGCGCCCTTATACTTCGGGTTGTTCCCCGCGGCAAGCCTCGGGGCCCCGCTCTTTACCGTTTGGCGACTCGCCGCATGACGACACAACAGCGCGGCTCGATCCTCGGCAGTCTGATAGGCATCGTGCTCTGCGGCGGGGTCGGCGGCATTGCGGCCTTCGCGATCGTCCGGCTCGTCGGCCTCGACGGAGTCTTCGGCGCGATCGTCGCGACGGTGATGGGGATGATCGTCGCGACCGGTGGGTGGGTCGCGGCCACTTCAGTCGTGCGTGCGTTGCGCAGACCGCGATGAGCGCCGGACACGACATCGCGGCGATCGCGACGCGACTGATCGCCGCCTACGATCGGGCCGCGCAGATTCCGCCGATCACGAGCTCGGATCCCGCGTTCGACGTCGCGACCGCGTACGAGGTCCTCCGCGAAATCGAGAACCGGCGCCGGATCGTGCAGGGCTGGCGGCCGATCGGCCGCAAGATCGGGTTCACCAATACGACGATCTGGCCCCGCTACGGCGTTTACCAGCCGATGTGGGCCCACGTGTGGGAGCACTCCGTGCACTGGGCGAAGAACGGTCGCGCGACCCTCGCGCTCGCGCCGTTCGTGCAGCCGAGGATCGAGCCCGAGGTCGTGTTTCGCCTGCGGACGGCGCTCGCGCCGACGAGCGATCCCCAGGTCGCCCTGCGCGCCGTCGAATGGGTCGCGCCGGGCTTCGAGGTCGTCCAGAGTCATTTCCCGGACTGGAAGTTCGCGGCCGCTGATTGCACCGCCGCGTTCGGCCTGCACGGGGCGCTCGTGGTGGGCACCGCCATTCCGATCACCGATCGCAACCGCGCGGCGCTCGCCGCGGCGCTGCCGACCTTCCCGCTGACGCTGCGGCGCGGCCGCAAGGTGATCGAGCGCGGCGTCGGCGCCAACGTGCTCGGGGGTCCCGCGCACGCCCTTGCGCACCTTTCGCGCGTGCTCGCCGGGCAGCCGCAGTTTCCGCCGCTCGCTGCGGGCGAGGTGATCACGACCGGCACGCTGACCGATGCGTGGCCGGTCGCCGCCGGTGAGACCTGGTCGAGCGACTACGGCACGCTCGGCATCGGCGGACTCACGCTCACGTTCTCCTGAAGGGCGCCCGCGCATGACGCGCGGGTGGCGTCCCGAGGCAGGCTGACCCGTCTCGTCAGAACGTTTTGCTGTCAGCCGTCGCGACGACGACGTAACGCAGCGGCCCGCCGGGCTCGATCGCATCGAACGGCCAGCAGGTGACGAGGGTCAGCATCGGCTCCCCGGGCTGCCGCGGCAGCCGCAGGTCCTTCGCGGCCAGGACCTCCGTTGCGCGAACGCGGTAGTGGTAGCGCTGCCCCGCCGGCATCTCGACGATCAGCGGGTCCCCCGTCGCGAGCGTGCGCAGGAAGCGGAAGTGCGTATCGCGATGCGCGGAGAGGATCACGTTTCCGGGCTCGCCCGGCAGCGCGGAGCCGTCGTGGTGCCCGGGACCGAACGCGAGCGTGCGGCCGGTGGCGCCGGCGAGGACGAGAAGATCGACGTCCTGCGCGGGCGCGATCAGTCGCGCGACCGGCGTCGTGTCGGCCCACGGCCACGGCTTCGCGGGCTGGCCGGTCGTTTGCATCGCCACCCAGGCGCGGTGGAGGAGCGCCTGGGCCACGAGCGCCTTCGCGTGGATGTAGAGCGCGTGCCCGGTGAGCGCGAGGCCGAGCACCGCAAGCAGGGCCGCGATCCACCACGAGCTCTGGGCTCGCCGGCGCGGCGCCGACCCGACGCTGCCGACAGGGGAAGACTCGACCCAGCCGCTCCGGCTCGCGATGCCGGGAGGGGACGCCCGCATCCAGTTCGAGGCGGGCGCAGGAAAGTCGACAGGTCCTCCCCGGTCGGCAGCGGCGGTCATGATTCATTCTCCTCGCGCGGTGACCGGGAGTTTGCCCCTCGCCGATGACCACGCGATGACGGCGAAGAGCAAGAGCGCAAATCCGAGCAGGAAGTGCAGCGTGGCGGGCGTCGCGGTCTGCGGAGCGCCGAACACGGCGTCGTACGACCACCCTTCGGGCAGGTTCGTCGGCAGCGCCGCCGTCCCCGGGGTCGTGGCCGGCGGGGCCGTCGCCGTGACGTCGACCGCGACCAGGCTCGTGTACTTGCTCACGAGGTGGTGCGCGAGGGCGACGTCGACGATCGCCTTGCGCGCGGCCGCCTCGGGCGTGCCGGCCTTCCGCGCGTCCGTCAGCGCCTCGATCTTCGCGCGCGCCCAGAGCACGCCGATGCCGGGCTTGTTCGCGCTCGCCGACAGCGGGAGGCTCGCGCGCCACGGCGCGCCCGCGCGCCGCCCGGTGATCGTGACCGACCCTTCCTGGGCATCGGTCCTGGCGATGACGACGATCGGCTCGCCGGCGTAAAGGTCGCCCGACTCGCGCGGCCAGACCTCGACGGCTCCGGGCCACGCGACGGCGATGTCGGTCAGCACCGGGCTTTCGAGCTTGACGAAGAGCGCACCCATCTTGGCCGCGACCTCGCGCACGTCGCCGATGAACGTGAACGAGCCGCGGCCGAATTGCGCCGCCTTCGTGAGGAAGTACGCGTTGGGCGCGGAGCCGATCCCGATCGTGAACAGGCGTCGATCGCCGATGCGCCCGCGGATCAGCTCGAGCAGCTCGCCGTCGTTGCCGACGGCGCCATCCGTCAGGAATACGACCTGGCGCACGAACCCGGGGGCCGCGTCGCGCGTGAGCGCCGCGTCGAGCGCGGCCTTCATCTCGGTGCCGCCGCGGGCGCGCAATCCTGCGACGAACGACCGGGCCCGCTGGAGCGTCGCGGGGGCGACCGGCATCGGCGCGCCGAACAGCGTGCGCGTGACCGAGTTGAACTCGATTACGTTGAAGCGATCGCCCGGCTGCAGGCGGTCGAGCGCCATCGCCAGCGCCTGCTTCGCCTGCGCGATCGACGTGCCTTCCATCGACCCGGACGTGTCGATGATGAACATCGCCTCGCGTGGCGTCCGTGGCCCTTCGCTCGCCGCGGTCGGCGGCACCAGCATCGCGAGCGCATAGGTGCGGCCGTCCTTGCGCTCGGCGAAGACCGCGGCGCCGGGGGCCGCGGCGACGTCCGGCGTAAAGACGAGCTCGAAGTCGCGATTGGCCGGAACCGGGCCGTCGGCGAGCCGGACCGTGTAGCGATGATCGGCGGATTCGGTGACGTCGACCCGATGGTAGGGACTGTCGACGGCGGACAGCGCGAAGCCGGGGTTGAGCTCGACCGTGAGCGTCACGGGGTTCACGAAGCCTTCCCCGGGGGCCATTACCGGCGGCGTCACCCGATCGGCATCGGGAACCCGATCGGTGTTGACGCCCCATCCCGTGCCGGCGTCGCCGGAGACGACCGAGGTGCCGGGAACGTAGCGCGGCGCGACCACCATCGGGAAGCGCAGGTGGAAAGCGCCCGCGTCGTAGGCGAGCGTCTCCTGGTACTCGATCGTGACGAGGATCTCCTCTCCCGGCCCGATGTGCGCGACGCTCGTCGTGAACACGTTGGGCCGTTCCTGCTCGACGAGCGTCGCCTTGCGGCCCTCCGTCTTCGCCTGTTCGTAAACAGCCCGCGCTTCGCCACGCTCGCGGATCTCCCCTTCGATGCGCCGCGACCCGATCTCCATGGCGAGATGATCGACCGCGGCCTTCTCCGGCAGCGGAAACACGTAGACGCCTTCCCGCCACACGCCGGTCGGATTCGCGAAGCGCTGCGTCACCGTCGTCCGCGCCGTCATCCCGCTCACGGCGATGTCCACGTGCGTGAAGAGCAGCGGCGCCGCGACCGGGGGAGCTTCCGCGGCGGGCTCGAGGAACAACGTGCCCTGTCCGGGAGGGGTTTCGGCCGCCTGCGCCTGCGTCGCGACGATGAAGATCGCGAGCGCGAGCGCGAGGCTCACGACGAGCCCCGCGACGAGCGCCTCGCCCGCGAAACGCGCGATGTCGCGGTAGACGCGGCTCGCGAGTGGATGCGGACGCGGGGTCCTGGCGGCGTTCATGGAATCTCCCGATGAAGGATATCGGCCCAGAGGCGACGGCAGCGGAAGGCGTGCGCGCAGCGCGTAACGCAGTCCTGGGTCCCGTACTTCACTCGCTCGCTCCGTCGCCATCGCGAGGGCATCGTCGATGGCCCTGACGTTGCATTGGAGGCGTCCGATGCGGCATTGCCCGGACGGAAATCGGGCGAGGTGGCGAAGAATGATGGCGAAAAGATGGCGGGCTTCCTGGGCCGCGCGCCGGGACGCACGCATCCGGTATAGTCGGATGGCCCCAGCCGCGATCCGATCGACCATGCCGCCGCGCGCCGTCCCCGATGCCGCCGAACCCGGGCTCGCCACGCGCCTCGCCGCCGCGCACCGCAATGGCGAGCGGATTCCCTATGTCGAATCGCAGGCGCCCGGCGACCTCGCCGCTGCGTACGCGGCGCAGGCGGCGCTCGGGGAGGCACTAGGCGCGAAGATCGGAGGGTGGAAGGTCGGCGTCCGTCCCGACGGCACGCCGATGACCGCGCCGATCTACGCGCACCTCGTCGCGTCGAGCGGCGCGACGAGGACGCTGCCGGCGGCCGGACCGCTCGTGGTCGAGGTCGAGCTCGCGTTTCGCCTCGACGACGATCTGCCGCCTCGCGCGGAGCCGTACACGCGCGACGACCTCGTCGACGCGGTAGGCGAAGTGTTGGTCGGGATCGAGCTCATCCACTGGCGGTTCGAGGGCGACGAGCCGCCGCCCTTCCTGTCCTTCCTCGCGGACAACCTCGGCAATGCCGGCTACGTGACCGGCGAAGCCGTGCGCGACTTCCGCGCGCTCGATCTCGCGCGCCGGCGCTGCCGGGTGAGCGTCGACGCCGCGCTCGAGCACGACGCGATCGGCGGGCACCCGCAAGACGACCCCTGGGCGCCGCTGCTGGCGTGCCTCGATCAGGGCCTGATGGGACTGGGCGGGTTTCGTGCCGGCCAGTTCATCACGACCGGCAGCCTGACCGTCCCGCTGCGGCCGGTCCAGCGTACCGTGATCCGGGCCGAGCTCGCGGACATCGGCAGCGTCGCCGCGACGTTTCAGCGCTGACGTCGACGCGCTCATGTCCCGCCGCGTCGCCATCGTCGAGGATGAACCCGCGATCCGCGCGAACTACGCGGACGTGCTGAAGCGCCAGGGCTACGAGGTCGCCGCGTACGCGACGCGCGGCGACGCGATGGCGGCGTTCCGCACGCGACTCCCGGATCTCGCGCTGATCGACGTCGGTCTCGCCGACGACGTCGACGGCGGCTTCACGCTGTGCCGCGAGCTGCGGGCATTGTCGGCGACCCTGCCGATCCTGTTCCTGTCGGCGCGGGATTCGGACTTCGACATCGTCGCCGGCTTGCGCCTCGGGGCCGACGACTACGTGACGAAGGACGTGAGCCTGCCGCATCTGACCGCGCGCATCGCCGCACTGTTCCGGAGGAGTGACCTCGCGGCGGCGCCCGCGTCGACCGAAGACGTGCTGGCGCGGGGAGCCTTGTCGCTCGATCTCAAGCGTCTCACCGCGCAGTGGAACGGCCGTCGCGTCGAGCTCACGCTGACCGAGTTCTGGATGGTGCACGCGCTCGCGCGACATCCGGGGCACGTCAAGGACCGGGACAGCCTGATGCGCGACGCGCGGATCGTCGTCGACGACGCGACGATCACGTCGCACGTGAAGCGCATCCGCAGAAAGTTCGGCGCGGTCGATCCGGCGTTCGATTGCATCGACACCGTGTACGGGATGGGCTATCGGTGGAACGAATGAGCGGCGGCCGATCCCCGGGCGAACCGTGATCGGCCGGCACGGCGGACGTCGCGCGGGCGAGCGCCGGATCGCCCTCGGCATCCGCGCGCAACTGCTGCTCGTGCTGACGGTGTTCCTCGCGATCCCGTTCCTCGGCTGGGGCTACGTGCGCGAGCTCGAGCGCGTGCTGCGCGACGCGCAGGAGCAGAAGCTCGCCGGCACGGCGCAGGCGGTCGCGACGGCGCTTCACGATCGGGCGCGGCTGTTCGATCTCACCCCGGTCCCGCTCGCGGCGCTGGACGCGGGCCGCGGCCCCGGCGGGTCGGTCGCCCCGACGCCGCATCCCGGCGCAGTGGCCGAGATTGCGCAGATCCTGCAGGGCATGTCGCGGACGACCGCGCGCATCTGGGTCGTCGACCGCCGGCTCGACGTGCTCGCGCGTACCGGCTCGCTCCACGCGGCGGCGCCGTTGCCCGAGCCCGAGCCCGCGGGGCTCGCCCGGGTGGGCCGCTGGATCGAGCGTACGCTGCTGCACCCGCTCTACGCGCTCGTCCTCGCCCAGCCCACCGAGGAATTCACCGAGGACACTGCCGGCGTGGCGCTCGCCGACATGCGCGAAGTCGACGGTGCGCTCGCCGGCATCCTGACGACGGCGCGCCGGCGGACGCCCGACGGGCGCGCGGTGATCGTCGCCGCCGCCCACCCGATCTGGGTCGGGGACCAGGTCGAGGGAGCGGTCGTCGTCGAGGAGACCGCGAATTCCGCGTTGCGCCAGCGCAACCGCGCCTTCGAGCGCCTGTTCACGATCGTGCTCGCGGCGCTGCTCGTGGGCTCGGTCGCGCTGACGCTGTTCGCGTCGCGGCTCACGGCGCGCATCCGCAAGCTTCGCGACGACGCCGAGGCGGCGATCGATGCCGAGGGCCGCGTGCGCGGCGCACTCGCCGGCTCGCGCGCGGGCGACGAGATCGGCGACCTTTCGCGGAGCTTCTCATCGGTGCTCTCGCGGCTCGCGCAATACGCGGGCTACCGCGAGAACATGGCGAGCCGCCTTTCGCACGAGCTGCGCACGCCGCTCGCCGTCGTCCGCTCGTCGCTCGACAACCTCAGGCTGCAGCCGCTTCCCGACGATGCGCGCGTCTACATCGACCGGGCGCAGGGAGGGCTCCAGCGGCTCGCGGAAATCCTGACCCGCATGACCGAGGCGACGCGTCTCGAGCAGAGCCTCCACGACGCGGAGCGTGAGCGCTTCGACCTCGGGGCGCTGGTCGCGGGCTGCGTCGACGGCTACCGGCTTGCGTATCCGGGACGAAGCATCGTGTTCGCTGCGCCCGCGACGTCCCTGACGATGGACGGGGCGCCCGATCTGATCGCGCAGATGCTCGACAAGCTCGTCGCCAACGCGCACGAGTTCGCCCCGCCCGGAACCCCGATCGAGGTCCGGCTCGCGCGCACCGGCGAGGGCGCGCGGCTCGAGACCGAGAACGAGGGACCGCGACTGCCGGAGGGCATGCGCGAGCGCCTCTTCGACTCGATGGTGTCGATCCGCCCGGAATCGGGGGGCGAAGTCCCGCATCTGGGGCTCGGCCTCTACATCGTGCGGCTCATCGCGGAATTCCACCGCGGCACCGTGCGCGCTGACGATCGCGCCGACGGCGGGGGCGTCGTGGTCACCGTGCTGCTGCCGCTCGCGGCCGCCGATTGAGCCCGAGGCGAGGCCGGCCCGCAGCTACAATAGGGGCTCGAGGCAGAAAGCGATCCGACATGACGGGTAACGGCACGGCCGTCGACGTGGGACGGCACAATTTCGAGGACGTCGTCATCGCCGGTTCGCGGCAGAAGCCCGTGCTCGTCGACTTCTGGGCGCCCTGGTGCGGGCCGTGCAAGATGCTGGCGCCGATCCTGGACAAGCTTGTGGCCGAGTACGCCGGGCGCTTCACGCTCGCCAAGCTCAACACCGACGACGAGCCCGAGCTCGCCGCCCGCTACGGGATTCGCGGAATCCCCAACGTGAAGGCGTTCGCGGGCGGGCAGGTCGTCGACGAGTTCACCGGGGTGCTGCCCGAGGGCGCGCTCCGCGATTTTCTCGCCGGCGTCGTGCCTTCGCCGGCAGCGGGGCTCGTCGCCGAGGCCCAGGCGCTCCTGGCGCGAGGCGACGCGGTCGGCGCGCTCGGCAAGCTCGACCTGGCGTTCGCGCTCGATCCGCAGGACGAGGGGGCGCTGCTTGCGCGCGCCGACGCGCTCCTGATGCTCGGGCGCCGCGACCAGGCCGCGGTCGTGCTCGCGGAGCTCGAATCGCCCGAGCGCGCCCGAATGCGTCCGGTACAGGACGAGCGTCGGCTCGCCACGCTCAAGGCCAGGGTCGCGCTGGCTGCGGGCGGCGGGGCGGACCTCGCGGCGCTCGCCGCGGGCGCCGCGAAGTCGCCCGTCGACTGTGCCGCGAAGCTCGCGTACGCGGATGCGCTCGCCGCGACCGGCGACTACGAGCGCGCGCTGTCCGAACTGCTCGCGATCGTTGCGACCGACCGCGCGTTCGACAACGACGTCGGCCGTCGCCGGATGCTCACGATCTTCGAGGCGCTTGGGAACGACAGCGATCTCGTCCGCCGCTACCGGCGCGAGCTCGCGGCCGTCGTCAATCGCTGAGCCGCCGAGGCTTTACGGGCGGTGGCCGCGGTGCGATGATCGTTGCCCCCCCGCACGAAGGAGGCGGAGAGGCGATGGCGATCCTCGAGCTCGCGAAACCCGTCCACGATGCGTGCGGCGCGCATCTTCGCACCGTCCCGTTCACGCCGCAGCGCGTGCGCGAGGCCATGGCCTGATCGGATACCAACAGGGAGCGAGCGATGCCTGATCACGTCTACAAGCAAATCGAGCTTACGGGGACTTCCGCGGTCGGCATCGAGGACGCCGTCGCGAAGGCGATCGCCAAGGCGGGGAAGACCATCCGCAACATCCACTGGTTCCAGGTGATCGAGACGCGCGGACAGACGGCCGGCGGCAAGGTCGTCCGCTGGCAGGTGACGATCAAGGCCGGGTTCACGCTCGACGACTGACGTTGCCGAGACGATGGGCGCCGCCCTCCCGGACGCGCTCGATCTGCCCGCGTACCGGCGGCGGATCGGCCACGCGGGTCCTCTCGAGCCCACCCGGGCCACGCTCGACGCCTTGCATCTCGCGCACGCGACGGCGATCCCGTTCGAGAACCTCGACATCCTGCTCCGGCGCCCGATCCGCCTCGATCTCGCGAGCCTGCAGGCCAAACTCGTCGCCGGCCGGCGCGGCGGCTACTGTTTCGAGCAGAACGCGCTCTTCGCCGCGGCGCTCGAGGGACTCGGCTTCGCCGTGACACGGCTCGCCGCACGCGTCCGGCTCGGAGCCGAGCGCATCCTTCCCCGCACGCACATGACGCTGCTCGTGAACGTCGGCGGCGCGGAGCTCTTGGCGGACGTCGGCTTCGGCGCCGAAGGGCTGCTGCTGCCGGTTCCGTTCGGCGGCGAGGTCGCGACGCAATACGCGTGGTCGTATCGGGTCGCCGACGCGGACGGCTTGCACGTGCTGCAGGTGCGCCGCGGCGGCGGCTGGCAGGACCTCTACGCATTCACACGCGAGCCCCAGCTGCCGGTCGACTACGAGATCGCGAACCACTACACGTCGACCCATCCCGCTTCCCGCTTCACCGTCGTGCTGACGGCGCAGCGCCTCGCGGCCGACGTGCGGCGGACGCTGCGCAACCGCATCTACACCGAGGATCGCGGTACCGACGTCGCGACGCGGACGCTCGCCGACGACGAGGAGATCCTCGCGGTTCTGGCCGCCGAGTTCGGCCTCGCCTTCCCTCCGCAGACGCGCTTCGCGTACAACAGCGCGGACTGAACCCCGAGACCGCGCATCGGCGATAATGGAGGTTGCTGCGAACGCCGTGCGTTCGCCTCGCCAGCCTGCGCCCGATTCGTGTCGTCCCCGCTTTCCGCGCCTCGTTTCTTCCCCTATGTCTACCTCGCGTTCGCGGCGGGGTACGTGCTGTCGTACTTCTACCGCAACGTCAACGCCGTCATCTCGATCGAGCTCACGCGCGAGCTCGCCCTCGCGCCGGGGGCGCTCGGGCTCATGACGGCGGCGTACTTCGTCGCATTCGGGGCGATGCAGCTGCCGGCCGGCGTCCTGCTCGACCGCTACGGTCCGCGCCGCGTCGAGCCGGTGCTGCTCGGCGTCGCGGCGCTGGGTGCGCTCGCCTTCGCGCTGGCGGACGGCGCTCCGGGGCTCTTGGCCGCGCGCGGCCTCATCGGCGCCGGCGTCTCGGTCTGCCTGATGGCGCCGCTCAAGGCCATCGCCACGTGGTGCCCGCAGGAGCGCCGCGCCTCGCTGTCCGCGTGGATCATGTTCGCCGGGGGCCTGGGCGCACTCGCGGCGACCGCGCCGCTCGAACTCGCGCTCCGGGTCGCGAGCTGGCGCACGATCTTCGTCGTGCTTGCGGTGACGACGGGCGTCGCGGCCGCGCTGATCGCGTGGCTCGTGCCCGACATGCCGGCGCAGCGTCACGCCGGGACGCGCGTCCAGTGGGCGGGCGTGCGCGAGGTGTTCGCGCACCGCCGCTTCTGGTGGATCGCGCCGCTGGCCGCGGTCGGCATCGGCTCGTTCATGGCGGTGCAGGGCCTGTGGGCCGTTCCGTGGCTCGTCGAGGTCAATCGCTTCGACCGGGCCGTCGCGGCGCAGCACCTGCTCGCGATGGGAGTCACGATGCTCGCCGGTTATCTCGCCCTCGGCCTCTTCTCGACGCGCCTCGCTCGGCTTGGCGCGCATCCGCGCCACCTGTTCAGCGCCGGCTTCGCGCTCAACGCGCTCGCGCTGGCCGCGATCGTCGCCGGTCTCCCGGGCACCTGGGTGTGGTGGTCGCTCTACGGGCTCGGTGCCACGGTCAACGTGCTCGGATTCACGGTCGTCACCGACGGCTTCGGCGCCGGACTCGCAGGTCGCGCGACCACCGCGCTCAACGTGCTCATGTTCGCGGGCAGCTTCGCCGCGCAATGGGGCATCGGCGTCGCGGCGGACGCGGCACGGGCGGCCTTCGGCCTCGATCTCGCGGGCGGGCTCAGGCTCGCGCTCGCGAGCGTGCTCGTGCTCTACGGGATGGCGTTCGCCTGGTTCGCCTGGGGCTGGCGACGGCACGCGATGGTCGTGCGCGGCGTGCCGGCGTAGGAAGATGACCGCCGAGCTCGAAGCGCTGTTGCGCGAAGCGGACGAGCGCGTCGCTGCGCGCGATCGCAACGGGGCGATCGCCGCCTATCGCAAGGCGCTCGAGATCGCCCCCGAGCGTGCCGAGCTCCACCACAACCTCGGCGTGATGCTGGCCGAGAAGCACCGCGACGCCGAGGCGCTGCGCGCGTTCGCCGCGGCGGCGCAGCGCCGTCCCGACTGGCCGGAGCCCTGGCTCGCCGGCGGGCACATGCTGTTCGCGCGCGGCCGCTATCGGGAAGCCGCCGGGGCGTTCGAGGCCGCGATCGCACGCGCGCCGACGCGGCTCGATGCGTCCTACAACGCAGCGAAGGCGCTGATCCACGCGAAGCGCTGGAGCCTCGCGGTGCCGCACCTCGTCCGCGCCCGTTCGCTCGCGCCCGCGAACGAGGACGTGTGGTTCGAGCTGCGCTCGCTCTTCCTGCGTCTTGGCCGGCTCGAGGAAGCCGCGGAGGACTGCGCCCGGTTCGAGGCGGTCGGCGCGCCGTCGGCGCGGCTCGCGGTCGCAGCGCTCGCGTCCCGGATGCGCGGCGGCGATGCCGACGCCGAAGCCGCGGCGCTCGAGCGGGCGCTCGACTGGCCGTATGCGGAAGGCGACGAAGCGCTCGTCGCCGAGCTGCTCGCGCTCCTCCAGTACGCGGACGTCGCGCAGGAGCGCCTGTTCTCCGTCTACCGGACCTACGATCGGCTGCAGCAGGCGCGACAGCGCGGGACCGCGGCGCTCGCTCGCCCCCGCCGCGACGACGATCCGGTGCTGCGCATCGGTTATCTTTCCGCGGACTTTCGCGACCACGTGATGGGCAAGCTGCTGCTGCCCGTGGTCGCGGCGCACGACCGCGCGCGCTTCGCGGTGCGCGCCTACGCGCTCGCGCCTCCGGAGAATTCCGACGCGCTGACGGCGCGCTGGAAGACGGCGGTCGACGAGTTCGTGAACGTCGCCGCGCTCGACGACCGCGCAGCCGCTGAAGCCATCGCCGCCGACGACCTCGATCTCCTGGTGGATCTGATGGGCCACTCGTCGTACGCGCGACCCGGCATCCTGCGCTTCAAGCCGGCGCGAACGATCGTGACGCACCTCGGCTATCACGGCGCCGTCGGGCTGTCTCAGGTCGACTACAAGCTCACCGATCGCTACGCCGATACCGCGGTAACGGCCCGCTGGCAGATCGAGGCGCTCCTGCCGATCGATACGTGCGTGCTGCCGCTGCGACGGGTCCCGCCTGCGGTCGACGCCGGCCTGTCGCGGAGCGCGGTCGGACTCCCGGAGGACGCGCCGGTCTTCGCGGCATTCGTGGGCGTGCAGAAGCTCTCGCCGCGCTCTGTCGCCGCGTGGCGGCGCGTGCTCGACGCGCTGCCCCGCGCGGTCCTCGCGTTCTCCCCGGTGAACGACGAGGAGCGCCAGGCGATCGAGCGCCGCGCCACCGGGCTCGGGCTCGACGCGGCGCGGCTCGCGTTCGTTCCCTACCGGCGTGGCGACGACGCCTACAATCGGGCGCGCTATGCGCTCGTCGATGTCGCGCTCGACACGATGCCGTATACGGGAGGCGACACGACGGCGGCTGCGCTCGACGCCCTCGTGCCGGTCGTGACGCGAGTCGGCGCGCGCCACGCCGAGCGGCTGGGCTACAGCATCCTCATGCACCTCGGGCTGACGCAGACCATCGCCCACACCGACGACGGCTACGTCGAGCTCGCGCTCCGCCTCGCCACCGATCGCTCGTTCCGCGACGGCGTGCGCGCGGACGTGGCGCGGGCGATGGCCGATCCCGCGGCGACCGATCCGGTCCGCTACGCGCGAGCGCTCGAGGCGGCCTACGAGCGCGCGGTCGCCGAGCGCGCCGCGGCGTCCGGATCGTGATGGCGGCGCTGCGCGAGGAAATCGACGCGGCGAGCGCGCACTACGCCGGCGCGCGCTACGATGACGCAATCGCTGCGTATCGCCGGGCGCTCGCGCTCGCGCCGGGGAACGCGGCGCTCGTGCACAACCTCGGCGTCGCGCTCGCCGCGTCGGGGCGCATCGACGAGGCCGGCGCCGCGCTGGCCAGGGCCGTCGCGCTCGCGCCGGACAGCGTCGCCTCGTGGCTCGCGCTCGGGCACCTCGAGTTCGGGCGGTATCGGCTCGACGCCGCGGAAGCCGCCTTCGCTGCGAGCGCGCGGCTCGCCCCGGATTCCGTCGAGGCGCAGTACAACCTCGGCTATATGCGCCACGAGCGCGGTCGATTCCGCGACGCCGTGCCGCCGCTCGTCGCTGCGCGCGCGCGGGCGCCAGCGAACGAGCAGGCGTGGTACCAGCTCTACAACACGCGGCTTGCGCTCGGCGATGGCGAAGGCGCACTCGCCGACTTCCTCGAATTCGAGCCGCACGCCGCGCCGACGGCGGTGCTCCTCCGCGCGGCGCTCGAAAGCGCGCGCATGCTGGGCGACCTGGACCGCGAGACGAAGGTCGTCGGGCAGGTGCTCGCGCACGCGTTCGGCGGCGGAGACCTCGAGGCGCTGGCGGGATGCCTGATGCGGCTCCAGTATTTCGACGTCGCGCGCGCGGACCTTCGGCGAATGTACGACGCGTACGACCGCCTGATGCGGGAGCGCATCGGCACCGATGCGCCGCTCGCGGCGCCGTCGCGTCGGCCCGGCCGCACGCGCATCGGCTACGTGTCGGCCGACTTCCGCGAGCACGTCATGGGCCGCCTGCTCCACGACGTCATCGCCGCGCACGATCGCGATCGTTACGAAGTCCTTCTCTACTCCCTTATGCCGCCGTCGCTGGCCGATGCCGCGACCGACCGCTTCCGCGCGCTGGCCGATCGCTTCGTCCTGCTGCCGGCACGGCGGGACGTCGACGCGGCCCGCGCGATCGCGGCCGACGACTGCGACGTGCTGGTCGACCTCGCCGGTCACACGACGTTCTCGCGGCCGGGAATCCTCGCCTTCAAGCCGGCGCGGCGCATCGTCACCTATCTGGCCTCGCACGGCGCGCTCGGCCTCTCGCAGGTCGATTTCAAGCTGACCGACCGTCATGCGGACGTCGCCGACGCCGCGCTGTACCAGATCGAGCGGCCGCTCGCGATGGCGAGCTGCGTGCTGCCGTTCCGGCGGGCGCGGCGCTCCCCGGCGACGGCGCCGGCGCGGGTCGAGATCGGACTCGCGCCCGGCGCGCTCGTGCTGGGCGAGTTCGTGACGGTGCAGAAGCTCTCGCCGCGGTGCCTCGCGCTGTGGCGAGCGATCCTCGAGCGCGTGCCGACCGCGGTGCTGCTCTTCTCGCCCAACGCGGACGCCGATCGCGCGGCCTTCCGCCGGCGCCTCGCCGGCTTCGGCATCGACCCCTCGCGCGTGGCGTTCGTCGCCCACGACGCCGGCGAGGCCGCGAGCGCCGCGCGTTACGAACTCGTCGACCTCGTGCTCGACACGCTGCCTTACACGGGGGGCGACACGACGCTCGCCGCGCTCGATGCGGGCGTGCCCGTCGTCACGCTCGCCGGGACCCGGCACGCCGAACGGATGGCCGCGTCGATCCTGCTGCACGCGGGGTTGCCGGAGTTGGTCGCCGGCAGCGAGACGGAGTACGTGGAGCTCGCGGTGGCGCTCGCGTCCGACTCCGAGCGGCGCGCGCGCGTAGCGGCGGCCGTGGCGGAACGTTACGCGGCGGCCGCCGCGAGGTACCCTCTCGGCTACACGCGCGACCTCGAGGCGGCGCTCGACGCCGCGATCGCCATCCCCTCCTCGCCGGCAACCCCCTGATCCCATGCATCTGCACATCCTCGGCATCTGCGGCACCTTCATGGGCGGGGTGGCCGCGATCGCGCGCGCCGCCGGCCACACGGTGACCGGCTGCGACGCGGAGGTCTACCCGCCGATGAGCGTCCAGCTCGCGGCGCTTGGCATCGAGCTCACGCCGGGGTTCGACGCCGCGCAGCTCGAGACGGTGGCGAAGCGCGCCGACACCTTTGTCGTGGGCAATGTGATTTCCCGCGGCAACCCGCTTGCGGAGGCGCTGCTCGACCAGGGCCGACCGCTGGTCTCGGGCCCGCAGTGGCTCTACGAGCACGTGCTGCGCGACAAGTGGGTGCTCGCGGTCGCCGGGACCCACGGCAAGACGACGACGGCGTCGATGCTGGCGTGGATCCTCGAGCGCACCGGCCTCAACCCGGGGTTCCTGATCGGCGGCGTGCCGTTGAACTTCGGCGTGTCGGCGCGGCTCGCCGACAGCGCATTCTTCGTGATCGAGGCCGACGAGTACGACACTGCCTTCTTCGACAAGCGCTCGAAATTCGTTCACTATCGGCCGCGCACGGCGATCCTCAACAACCTCGAATACGACCACGCCGACATCTTCCCCGACCTCGCGGCGATCGAGACGCAGTTCCACCATTTCGTGCGGACGATCCCGCGCAGCGGCCGCCTCGTCGTCAACGCCGAGGAGGAGAGCCTCGCGCGGGTACTCGCGCGCGGCTCTTGGTCGGAGGTCGAGTACTTTTCGGGCGCCGAGCTCGCGCCGCCGGAGGGAGCGCGCGCGCCGGCGTGGCGCATCGCGCCCGACGGGAAGGTCACGCACGGCAGCGCCCCGCAGGGGACGCTGCGCTGGCCCGAGGATCCGCTGCAGTATGGGCGGCACAACCGGCTGAACGCGCTGGCGGCGCTCGCCGCCGCCCGGCACGCGGGTGTGCCGGTCGACGTGGGCCTCTCCGCATTTCCCGAATTTCGCGGGGTCAAGCGCCGGATGGAGATCCGCGGCCAGGTGCACGGCGTCACCGTCTACGATGATTTCGCGCATCATCCGACCGCCATCGCGACGACGATCGACGGGCTGCGGCGGGCGACGCGCGACGCGCGCATCCTCGCTGTCGTCGAGCCGCGATCGCGGACGATGAAGCTCGGCACCATGCGAAGCGCGCTGCCGGCGTCGCTGGCCGGCGCCGATCGCGTGTTCTGCTACGCGTCCGGGCTCTCGTGGGATGCCGCCGATGCGCTCGCGCCGCTCGGCGCGAAGGCGAGCGTCCACGAGGAGATCGACGGCCTCGTCGCGGCCGTCGCCGCGGAAGCGCGTCCCGGCGACGCGGTGCTGGCGATGAGCAACGGCTCCTTCGGCGGCTTCCACGACCGGCTGCTGCGCCGGCTCGCGGGCAGGGCGTGAAGGACGAGCGCGCCGCTCACGCGTGAAGAGGATGGCGCGCAATCGCCTCGCGCAGGCGGCGGTGCCGCCTCGCGACGATACGCGCGCCGCGCGATGAATTGCCTCGTGTACCTCCACGGCTTCCGCTCGTCGCCGCAAAGCGTCAAGGCGCAACGGGTTGCGCGCGCGGTCGCCGCGCTGCCTGCGGCGGCCCGGCCGCGACTCCACATTCCCGCGCTGCCTCCCGATCCGGACGAGGCCGTCGCGGGCGTCGCGATGTGGATCGAGCAGACGCTGGGGGCGGACGCCGGCACGACGCTCACGCTCGTCGGCAGCTCGCTCGGCGGCTTCTATGCGACGAACCTTGCCGAGCGTTTCGGCGCGCGCGCGGTGCTGATCAACCCGGCGATCGCGCCGTTCATCGACCTGCAGCCGTACGCGGGGACGCAGCTCAACCTCCACACCGGAGAAGCCTTCGAGGTGATCGAAGCGCACTTCGCGGCGCTGCGCGCGCTCGCGGTCGGACGGATCACGCGACCGGAGCGCTACTTCCTCCTCGTGCGGAGCGGAGACGAGGTGCTCGACTGGCACGCCGCGGTCGAGCGCTACGCCGGCGCATACCAGTACGTGCTGGGGGGCGGCGACCATGGATGGACCGACTTCGACGCCGAGATTCCGTCGATCCTCCGGTTCGCCGGAATCGCCGACGCGTGTTGAAGAGGTCGTCGCGCGTACAATCGTCGTCGACGCCCGCCTACCACGGAGGAATCGCATGAAGCATTCGCGCATCGCGCCCATCGTCGCCGCACTCCTCCTGATCGCGGGCGCTGCCGCGGCTCAGGGCTACAAGACGGATCCGGCCGGCAAGGACGAGCTCTGGGACGTCACCTCGAAGATGGAGATGGCCGGGATGCCGTTCGCCATGCCGGCGCAGACGCGTCGTGTGTGTGCCGCGAAGGGCAACGACGCGGGCACGATTCCGCGGAACGAGGGCTGCACCGTGGCCGAGTCGAAGCGCGTCGGCAACAAGCTCGCCTACCGGATGGATTGCAAGGACGGCAAGAACGACTACACCGCCACCGGCGAGTCGACGTGGTCCGGCAGCGGGTACGAAGGGCGCATGCGGATGGTCGGCAAGATGGACGGCAGTCCGGTCGATATGACGATGACGTACAACGGCACGCGCGCCGGCAACTGCACGGCCACGAATTAGCTGCCAACGGTCAACACGTTGTACCCACGACGAATGCGCTGGTCGCACGCATTCTCCGTCGTCCCCAGGTGGGGGGCGCCTCCAAGCGACAGGGGCTAATTGCTGCGGTGCAACTCGCGCTTTTCGCCGACGTTCGCTAGAATTCGCGCCATGACGTGGCGCAGTTGTTGCTACCTCAGATCCTGACAACGGTGGGGGTTCGGCCGGGGCCACAAGCTCCGCGTGCAACCTGCCGCCGTCCCCGCTGTTCGGTTGGAACACCGACTCTCAAAAGGAGCCTCGGCATGGATGCCCGCTCTTCCCCCGGCGATACGCCGGCCCTCGGCTTTCCCGCCCTTCCCGCGTCGATCGCGCGCGAGCGCAAGTACGCGGCCCGGAATTACGACCCGCTGCCGGTCGTGCTTGCGCACGGCGACGGCTGCTGGCTGTGGGACGAGCACGGCCGGCGCTATCTCGACATGATGAGCGCGTACTCGGCAGTGAGTCACGGCCACGCGCACCCGCGGATCGTTCGCGCGCTGGTCGAGCAGGCGCAACGACTCGCCGTCACTTCGCGCGTCTTCCACAACGAGCTCCTGCCGCGCCTGTTCGAGCGGCTGACGGCGCTCACCGGACTCGAGCGCGTGCTGCCGGCTTCGGGCGGCGCCGAGTCGGTCGAGACCGCGCTCAAGGCCGTGCGCAAGTGGGGCCACAAGGTCAAGGGCATTCCGCACGATCGCGCCGAAGTGATCGTGTGCAAGGGCAACTTCCACGGCCGCTCGATCACGATCGTCGGCTTCTCGAGCGAAGCGCAGTATCGCGACGGCTTTGGTCCGTTTCCGGCCGGTTTCCGTCACATTCCCTACGGCGACGCCGATGCGCTCGCGCGCGCGATCGGACCGAATACGGCGGCGTTCCTGGTCGAGCCCATTCAGGGCGAAGGCGGAATCGTCGTGCCGCCCGCCGGCTATTTGGCCGAGTGCGCGCGGATCTGCCGCGAGCGCAACGTGCTCCTGGTCTGCGACGAGATTCAGACCGGCATGGGGCGGACCGGCAAGTTCCTCGCCTGCCAGCATGAAGGCGTGAAACCGGACGCCGTGATCCTCGGCAAGGCGCTCGGAGGCGGGCTCTTGCCGGTGTCGGCCGTCGTGGGCACCGAGAACCTGATGCAGGTCTTCACACCGGGCGATCACGGCAGCACGTTCGGGGGCAATCCGCTGGCGGCCGCCGTGGCGATCGAAGCACTCGACGTGCTCTTCGACGAACGCCTGATCGAGCGCTCCGCGGAGATGGGCACGCACCTGCTCGCGCAGCTTCGGACGATCCGGAGCCCCCTGATTCGCGACGTCCGCGGCAAGGGCCTCTTCGTCGGGCTCGAAGTCGACCGCGAGCGGATCACCGCGCGCGACGTCGTCGACCGCCTGCTCGCACGGGGGATCCTTTCGAAGGACACGCACGGTACCGTCGTTCGCTTCGCGCCACCGCTCGTGATCGATCGCGAGTCGCTCGACTGGGCGGTCGAGGAAGTGCGGGCGGTGTTCGCGGAGCTTGGAGACGGGTTGAAGCGAGCGGCGTGAGCGGCGAGCCGGGGCCCCCCGGCGCCCAGCGCCAAGGGGGAGCGAGCGATCGCGAATCGCCGCAAGCGGCCGACCGCGCGGCGCAGCGATTCACAACAACGGAACGCAGGCCGCGGCGTAGCGGGCAGCGCGGATTGCGATCGCATCTAGTGGTTACGGGCCACTACGGCGCGCTCCGAGCCCGCCCCGGTGCGCGCAACGCCCGCAGCTCTGCCGTGAGCCACACGCCCGTCTCGATGGGCGGGTCGCCCTTGCATTTAATCAGGTAGGCGCGCCCCGAGAGGCTGCTCTTCGAGGCGGCCAGCTCGATGAACTGCTCCGCGCTTTGCACGGCGCCCCGGTCCTCGAGGTACTTGAGCTTGCGCAGGAGATGGGATCTTGCATCGGCGGCGGGATACCAGGTCCCGTTGCGATTGACCTCGCATCCGGAAGTTTCGAGCCTCGACATGAGGCCGTCGATCTCGGCCTGCGCGGCCGGCGATAGGGGCGCCGCCGCGCACACTGCCGCGGCGAGGCAGACCGGAAGCAACGTGACAACGCGAAGCATGAGGCACGCACCCAGCGACGTGAGACTGTCGCCTGCAATGACCCAAAGTCGCTGGATTCCCGCGTTCGCGGGAATGACGACTGCACAGGATTCAACAACGTCTCGAATGTTCAAGGCTACAGCAGCCACTCGATCGGCAGGATCGACATGAGCTGGACCTTCGAGCGGAGGAGCCAGCTCGTTTCCGGCTCGACATCGGCGACCGTCTCGCCGGTCGCCGTTCGCTCGACCCATTCGAGACCGTGTCCACCCGGCGCGAGCCGGACCTCGTACGCGACGCGCGGAACGTCGGCGTCGAACGCTCCCGCAAGCGCCTGCGCGAGCGCGGGGCTCTCGATCACGAGCCCCATCTCGGTATTGAGATGCGCCGAGCGCTGGTCGAAGTTGAACGACCCGACGAAGATGCGGCGCCGGTCGACGGCGAAAGTCTTGGCATGGAGCGCAGACATCGAGCCCGAGCGCGACCCTGCCGGTCCGTCGCGCCGACCCCGCGCTGCCGTCGGCTTGAGCTCGTAGAGCTTCACCCCGGCCGCGAGCAGCTCCGGCCGGCGCTTGCCGTAGCCCGCGTGCACTGCGGGTTCGTCGGTCGCCGCGAGCGAGTTGGTGAGGACCCGGACAGTCACGCCGCGGCCCGCGAGCGCGACGAGCGCGGCGGTTCCGCCGTCGCCGGGCACGAAGTAGGGCGAGACGAGGTCGAGCGTGCGCTCCGGCCGGCCCATCGCTTTCACGAGCCCCGGGAAGAGCAGGACGTCGACCGAGGCGGCGGCATCGAGCGTCTTCGCCGGATCGTCGTGGACGACACGCGCGGTCGTCCATTCGAATGCGAGCGTCCGCCCGAGCATGTCGCGGACGATGGGCGTCGCGCGCACGGCGTCGATGTAGGCGACCGAGTCCGGATCCGCGCGGGTCGAGGCGAAGCGGGCCTCGAGCGCGGCCGCGGCGTCCGGGCCGGCCGTTCCGACGAAGCTCCGCGCCGGATACGCGGAGGCGCTGTTCCAGTAGAGGTCGAACTCCTTCGACACGTCGTGCACCACCGCGCCCACGGCGATGACGTCGAGATCGGCGAAGAGGACGCCGCCCCCCGCGCCGAAGTATTCGTTGCCGATGTTGCGGCCGCCGACGACGCTGACCTGGTTGTCGACGGTGAACGACTTGTTGTGCATTCGACGATTCACGCGCGTGAAGTCGGTGAGGAAGTTGAGCACGCGGGCGTTGCGCTCGACGACGGGGTTGTAGAGACGCACCTCGATACTGGGATGCGCGTCCAGCGCCGCGATCGTCGCGTCGAGTCCGCCGGTGTTGAGATCGTCGAGCAGCAATCGCACGCGGACGCCCCGATCGGCCGCCTGCCAGAGAGCCTCGAACAGCAGGTAGCCGACCTGGTCGCCGTGCCAGATGTAGTACTGCACGTCGAGCGATCGCTCCGCCGCCGCGGCGAGCAGGACCCGCGCCGCGAAGGCGTCGCTCCCCTCGCGCAGCGGATGGATCCCGGTCCTGCCGGGATGGTTCGCCACGTCGGCGGCGAACGCCCGCCCGAGTCGTGTTTGCGAGGTGTCGGCAAGCGCGGTCGTCGCCGTTCGCCCCTCGGGCGGCGGAAGGCTCGCGCACCCACCCACCAGCGCGAGCAAGGCAGCGGCGAAGAGCGATAGGGCGCGGCGCATCGGGGGCACGCGGACTCTCAAGCGATCGGACGGGGAAGGGCGGCGCGCCGACGGCCCGCCGCCGCCGTTCACACCTCGTCGGTCCAGTAGTCGAGGTGGTGCTCGGTCCGCGTCATGTGCCGGAAGTCCTTGGCATAGGCGCCGATCTTCTTCGAGTCGGGGTACTCGCAGACCTCGACCGGCGCCATCGTGCTGATAGACAGGTAGGCGAGCGGTGCGTTCGAGTCGTTGACGATCTGATGGGCGGTTTCCGGGCCGCCGGTCGGACAGCAGATCACGTCGCCGGCGCGGATCCTCCGGGTCTCGCTGCCGTAGCGCAGCGTGCCTTCGCCGCGGACGACGAAGAACATCTCCTCCTCGCCGCGATGGCTGTGGAACGGGCACGAACACTTGCCCGGCGGCACGACGTCGTAGGAATAGCCGAGGTCCTTCGCGCCCACGAGCGGTCCGATGCGCACGGCGTCGGACTCGAACTTGTCCCCTTTCGTAAAATGCTCGAGCTTGAGCTGGTCGAGATTCACGACTCTCGAATCGATGACGCTCATCGGGCGACCTCCATAAGGACGGAGGGTCATTTCACCGCAGTGGCGCCCCGCGGGTCAAGCCGGCGGCTCGCATCGTCGCGGCGAGGGCCGCGGCGCTATACTCCGCCGATGCCCCGCCCGTCGCTCGCCGGCAAGCTCGTCGTCGCGATCTCCTCGCGCGCGCTCTTCGACCTGAGCGAATCGCACCGGATCTACACCGAGGCCGGCGTCGACGCGTACCACCGCTACCAGGTCGAGCACGAGGACGAGATCCTCGCGGCCGGCCCCGCGTTCGTGCTCGTGAAGAAGCTCCTGCACCTGAATCGCCCCGACAAGCAGTACGTCGAGGTGATCCTGCTGTCGCGCAATTCGGCGGATACCGGACTCCGGGTGTTCAACTCGATCAAGCACTACGGCCTCGACATCACGCGCGCGGCGTTCACCAAAGGCGAGCCGACGTCGCGCTACGTGCCGGCGTTCGGCGCGCACCTCTTCCTTTCCGCCGACACGGGCGACGTGCGGCGCGCCCTCGACGACGGCCATGCGGCGGCGACGATCGTGCCGAGCGCGACCGGCGGCAACGAGGCCGACGAGCTCAGGATCGCCTTCGACGGCGACGCGGTCCTCTTCTCCGACGAGGCCGAGCGCGTCTACCAGGAGCAAGGACTCGCGGCGTTCGCGCGGAGCGAGTCCGACGCCGCGAAGGAGCCGCTGTCGGGTGGGCCATTCAAGGAATTCCTTGCGGGGCTGCACCGGATCCAGGCGGACTTCCCCGAGGACAAGAGCCCGATCCGCACCGCGCTCGTCACCGCGCGAAGCGCGCCGGCGCACGAGCGCGTGATCCGCACGCTCCGCGCGTGGAACATCCGGATCGACGAGGCGCTCTTCCTGGGCGGGCTCGACAAGGGCGAGTTCCTCCGCGCGTTCCGCGCCGACATCTTCTTCGACGACCAGCGGACGCACGTCGAGTCCGCAGCTCGGCACGTGGCCGCCGGCCACGTGCCGCACGGGGTCGTCAACCTGCGCTAGCGGCGGGCGCGTGGGGCCTGGCCGATGCGTTGACGCCCACGACGAGCGCGGGTCGCGCCCGCAGTCACCGCCGGGAAACCGGCTGCCGTTCGCCGTCGAAGCAGGGGAGAGAGTGCCTTAGCTTTTCATCCACGCGGCGGCGCGGCCGGAGGCAGCGCCGAGCCGCGGGTCGTCATTTCCCTCGGCCGACGACCGGATATTGCGGGTCGACGTGGAACGGCGTCGGCGAGAAGCCCGGCCGCACGAGCGAGTCGACAAGCGCTTCGTCCCCACTGCTCCATTTCGTCCCGAGCGCGGCGGCGTAGTCGTTCCACTGCGCGAGCGTGCGCGGCCCCGCGATGATCGACGAGACGATCCGGTTGGCCCACAGCCAGGCGAGCGCGAACTGGATGAGCGTACGGCCGGTCTTCGCCGCGTGCGCCTCGAGTTTGTCCGCGACGGCGAGCGATTCCGGCCGGAAATCGGTCTCGAGCATCCGCTTGTCCTGGCGGCCCGCGCGCGAGTCGCCGGGGAGCGTACCGCCGCGATACTTGCCGGTGAGCACCCCGCGCCCGATCGGCGAGTACGGCGCGACGCCGATGCCGTAGTAGTCGCAGGCGGGAAGCAACTCGATCTCCGGCATCCGGTCCAGGAGGTTGTAGTGCGGCTGGCAGACGACCGGGCGCGGCACGCCCTGCGCCTCGCACTCGGCGACGACCTCGGCGACCCGCCATCCGCGGAAGTTCGACACGCCGAAATAGCGTACCTTGCCACTGCGGATCAGATCGCCCATCGCGCCGATCGTCTCCTCGAGCGGGGTATCGGGATCGTCGCGATGCAGGTAGTAGATGTCGATCCAGTCGGTCGCGAGGCGATCGAGGCTGTCCGCGCACGCCTGCATCATCCAGCGCCGCGAGAGCCCGCCGTCGTGCGGCCGCTCGGTCATCGGGTTGAACACCTTGGTCGCGACGATCCAGCGGCGACGGTTCGCCTTGATCGCCGCGCCGACGATCCGCTCCGCCGCGCCCTTGCCGTAGGCATCCGCCGTGTCGATGAAGTTGACGCCCTGGTCGAATGCGGCGTCGATGATCCGCTGCGCGTCGGCCGCTTCGGTGCGCACGCCGAACATCATCGTGCCGAGGCACAGCGCCGATACCTCGAGACCCGACTCGCCGAGCCGCCGGTATTCCATGATGATTCCCCTCAAGCCTGCGAACGCCGCTGTAGGCGCTCCATGTTGGGCACCGGCAGCGCGCGCCGAAGCACCGTCTCGCCCAGCCAATCGGCGGCGCGTCGCGCGCGGTCCGCGACCGCTTCCGGCGGCATCTGGAGGTAGTCGTCGTTGTAGACGTCGAAGCTGTAGTCGCCGTAATAGCCGATCGCGTCGAGCCGCGTGACGAAGAGCGCGAGCGCTTCGCTGTGCGCGCCTTCGCCGGGGAAGACGCGGAAGTGGCGCTCGGTCGTCTCCTCTTCCTCCGGCGTGCGGACCTCCTGCCACATGTAGTCGGAGAGCTGGACGAGGAAGATCTGCTCGGGGTCGACGCCTTCGACGTCGTCGGGCGGAACGCCGGCGGCGATCACGTCGAACGCGTCGATGGCGATGCCGAGGTTCGGGCAGTTGGCGCGGAACACGAGGTCGCCCGCGGCGGCGAAATCCTTGACCGTGCGGCTTCGCGCCAGGCCCTTGAACGCGATCCGGATTCCGAGCGGCACCGCGAGCACCGCGAGCTTTCGCAGGTCGCGGACGATCGCCTCGGCGCTCGCGTCGGCGTGCGCGGACGTCGACGCCTCGACGAGGAGCAGGCGCGAGCCGATCTGGTAGCCCACGTCGAGCATCGCCTTCGCGACGTCGAGCTTGTACGCGTGGAGCTGACCGGCGAGACCCTCGAAGTCGCGCAGCGACTCGAGCCCGGTCACGCGGAGGCCGGACTCGCGCACCGCGCGCGCGCCGGCCGCGGTGCCGCCCGGATGTCCGACGATGTCGGCGGCCGCGATCATCACCTGGGCGAAACCCGCGGCGCGCGCCGCGGCGAGCTTGGATTCGAGCGATCCCGCGAGCGACGCGGTGTCGATGCCGATGTCGGCGTAGTTCATCGTGGCGTCGTCCGGTCGGCGTGGACGAGCTCGAACATCACGCCGCCCAGCACGGACTTGGTCAGCGCGCCGCGCTCGCTTGGGCGGACGTTCTCGGTCGCGAGGAACTCGACGCCACGGCGCGAGAGCTCCGCCACCGCGCCCATGACATCCGGGGTTCCGAAGCCGATCCGCTGCAGGTGCTCGTCGGCCGGCGCGAACCGCGCCGTCTCGTCGGGCTCGATCAGCTGCAGATAGAACTTTCCGCAGGGGCTGTGCAGCAGGTGGCCTTTGGGCATGATCCCGAAGCGCACGCTGTCCGGCACCGTCGTGAAGCCGAAGATCTGCCGATAGAACTCGCTCCAGTCCGCGGAGCGGTCCGCGCCGATGTACTGGACGATGCCGAAGAATTCCATGCCGGCGATCGCCGGGGGCGCGGGGTCGACCGTCGGAAGCCGATGGAAGTCGATGTCGTAGATCGAAAAGTCGCGGTAGCGGTCGACGAAGTAGATGAGGCTCTCGCCGACGCCGTGGATCGCCGGGATGTTGAGCTCCATCGCCCGCGCGCGCGGCGGAATCGCCCACGCGCCGAGATCGAGCGCTCGGCGGAACGCCGTCTCGGCGTCGTGGACGCGGATCGCAAAGGCGCTGATGATCGGGCGCTCGACCGGCTGCACGGTGCGGGGAACGTCGGCCGCCTGCGCGTTGACGACAACGTTCATCGCGCCCTGGCGGTAGAGCTCGACCTCGCGCGAGCGGTGCCGCGCCACCGGACGAAAGCCCATCGCCTCCAGCACGCCGCCCAGCGCCTGCGGCTTCGACGTCGCGAACTCGATGAACTCGAGCCCGTCCATGCCGAGCGGATTCTGCGGTTCGGGGACCGCTTCGCGGTCGAGGGCGGTCGTCATCGCGGGTCCTGGCTTCTCGTTCGGCGCACGCGGCGCGGCGTCGTCGCGATCATAGCCTACCGCACGCCGCCGCGCGTCAGGGCAGGAGCAGCGAACCGAGCTCGAGCGCCGCTTCCTGCAGCGGCTGGTAATAGCGCGCGGCCATCTCGTCGCGCGGGACGAGCCGCCCCTGCAGGATCACGTTGATCCCGGCGACGTAGTGGCCGCCCGCGTCGCGCACAGGGACCGCGAGCGTGCACAGGCGCGGCTCCATCATCTGGCTCGCAAACGCGTAGCCCGACTCGTGGACGGCCTTGAGCAGCGGCAGGAGCTTCGCGGCGGAGCTCGGCGTGTAGTCGGTGTACGGATGGAAGCGGACGCGCGCGAGGTACTCGTCGAGCTCGTGCTGCGGCAGATGGGCGAGCATGACGTGGCCGATCGACGTGCAGTACGCGGGAAGGCGCCGCCCGACGTTGAGCGACGGCGACATGATCCGCGACGACGTCGAGCGCGCGATGTAGACGATCTCGTCGCCGTCGAGCGTCGCGAGCGAGCAGGCCTCGCGGAGCCCCTCGCCGAGACGGTCGAGGATCGGCTGCGCGAGCACCGCGATCGGCGACGCCGACAGGTACGCGTGCGAGAAAGACAGCACGCGCGGGCGGAGGTAGAACCGGCGCGCGTCGTCGACCGCGGCGAAGCCGAGCTTCACGAGGGTGTGCAGGCTCCGCCGCGCGGCGGCGCGCGGAATCCCGGTGCGGTGACTGACCTGCGCGATCGACATCCGCCGCCGCTTGTCCGAGAGCGCGAGCAGCACTGCAAGGCCGCGGGCGAGCGCGGTCACGAAATCCGGGTCGTCGCCGAACTGCTCGATCGTGCTCGCGGCGACGGCGTCCGCGGCGGTGAAAGACGGCGCCGGCGCGAGCGGCCGCTGATCGGGCTCGCCTTGGGAAACGTCGCGGAGGGCGGGAGAGGGCTTGGCCATTGGTGCCTTTCGGGGCGGGAATCGACCGCGGGCGTCCACAGGACGGCCCGCAACGCCGATTCCCATGATCTTGGGAACAGTTTAGCGGCATTTCTGGGCGTGTAAAGAAAAATGTGTGCGCCAGACGCACACCAAGTCGACATACGCCCTTGACCCCCTTTGGTGCGGAGACCTATCGTTACGGCAAATTCATCCGCGCCGCTTCGCTCCCCGATTTAAAAGCGAAGCCGACAGCGCTCACCCCGAGGACCCCGATGGCCACGCCCGAACCGAAGAAAGGCATCACCGCCGAGCAAGAGCAGGAGCTCGACGACGTCTTCGCGCGCGCGAAGAAGGCGCTCGCGATCATCGAGACTTACGACCAGGCGCGCGTCGATCGTCTCTGCCAGGCCGTCGCCTGGGCGGTCGCCAACAAGCAGACGTTCACGCGCCTCGTCGACATGGGCATCAAGGAGAGCGGCCTCGGCGACTCGGTGAGCCGCATGGGCAAGCGGATGAAGATCCGCGGCGTGCTGCGCGACGCGTTGCGCCAGAAGAGCGTCGGGGTGATCGAGGAGCTGCCGGAGAAGGGCATCGTCAAGTACGGGAAGCCGGCGGGCATCATCGCCTGCATCGTGCCGACGACGAATCCGGATCTCACGCCCGCCGGCAACGCCATCTACGGGATCAAGGCGCGCGACGTCGTCATCTTCTCGCCGCACCCGCGCTCGAAGAAGACGTCGTTCGAAACCGTGCGCCTCATGCGCGAAGCGCTCGAGCGCGAGGGCGCGCCGGCCGACCTCCTGCAGTGCCTGACGCGGGTCAACATCCCGATGTCGCAGGCGCTGATGGCGCGCGCCGACCTGATCGTCGCGACCGGCGGCCAGCCGATGGTGCGCGCCGCGTACAGCTCGGGCACGCCCGCCTACGGCGTGGGAGCCGGCAACTCGACGATGATCATCGACGAGACGGCGAACATCGAGGAAGCGGCGCGCAACACGCGGCTCTCGAAGACCTCCGACTTCGGCTCGGGCTGCTCCGCCGACGGCAACCTGATCATCGAGGCGTCGATCTTCGACAAGCTGCTCGCCCAGCTGCAGAAGGAAGGGGGCTACCTCGCCACGGCCGAGCAGAAGGAAATGCTGCGCAAGGCGATGTGGGACGACGAGCGCCACCGCACCGTCGAGACGGTCGCCATCGCGCCGCAGCAGCTCGCGAAGATCGCGGGATTCGAGATCCCGGCGGACCGCAAATTCATCATCGTCCACGGCGACGGCATCGGCAAGGAGCACCATTTCTCCGGCGAGAAGCTGACCACGTTGCTGGCGGTTTACCAATACAAGGGCTTCGATCAAGCGCTCGACATGATGCGCGCCGTCTACGAGGTCGGCGGCAAGGGCCACTCGTGCGGCATCTACTCGTTCGATCAGGACCACATCCACCGGCTCGCGCTGGCGGCGCCCGTGTCGCGGATCATGGTCCGCCAGCCGCAGTCGAAGGCCAATGCCGGCGCGTTCAACAACGGAATGCCGATGACCTCGAGCCTGGGCTGCGGCACCTGGGGCGGCAACATCATCTCCGAGAACGTCCACCTGAAGCACTACCTGAACACGACATGGGTGTCGGTGCCGATCAGGGAGGACAAGCCCTCCGACGAGGAGCTGTTCGGCCCGTTCTACGACCCGGCGCTCGAATCCGAGTTCGAGACGATCACGACCTGAGCCTCGCCGGCGCCGCTCGACCCGCGGAGCGCGTCGCTTCGACGGACCGCCTGGCGCGCGCCGCAACGCCCAACCAATCGGCCCGGACGGCCGCAGCGCCGCCGGGCAGGCAGGAGGAGCCAATGAAGGACCTGATAGCGCAGCAGCTGGTCAAGTATCTCGAGGCGCGCGGCGTCCGGCACATCTTCGGGCTGTGCGGTCACACCAACATCGCGGTGCTCGCCGCGTTGTCGAAGAGCCGGAAGATCAAGTTCATCAACACGCGTCACGAACAGATCGCCGCGCACGCGGCCGATGGCTACGCGCGGGCGACCAAGCAGGCCTCCGTCGTGCTGACGCACCTCTCGCCGGGGCTCACCAACGCCGCGACCGGCGTCGCCAATGCCGCGCTCGACTCGATCCCGATGGTCGTGATCGCCGGCGACGTGCCGACGCACTACTACGGGAAGCACCCGCACCAGGAAGTGAACCTGCACGCCGACGCGTCGCAGTACGAGATCTACCGGCCTTTCGTCAAGCGCGCGTGGCGCGTCGATTCGCCGCACCTCTTTCCCGAGGTCATCGAGAAGGCGTTCACGCTCGCCGAGAGCGGCCGGCCGGGGCCGGTGCTGGTCGACGTGCCGATGGACATCTTCTCGAAGGAGATCGACGTCGCGCTGTTCGACCGGGTGCTGGCCAATGCCAAGGCGCTGCACAAGCCCTCGCTCGACGACGAGACCGCCGAGAAGATCGTCCGGCAGCTCCTCGCTGCGAAGACGCCGCTGCTCTACGTCGGCGGCGGCATCCTGCTCGCCGACGCGGCGGACGAGATGCGCGCGCTCGCCGAGCACCTTTCGCTGCCGGTCGCGCATACGCTCATGGGAAAGGGTGCGCTGCCCGACGACCATCCGCTGATTCTCGGGATGACGGGCTTCTGGGGCACGAAATTCATCAACGACAAATGCAGGGGCGCCGACTGGATCCTCGCCCTGGGCACGCGCTTCTCGGAGGCCGACTGCAGTTCGTGGGAGGACAAGTACACGTTCAGCATTCCCCCGACGAAGCTGATCCACATCGACATCGACCCCGCGGAGATCGGACGCAACTACCCCGTGGCGATCGGCGCCGTGGCCGATCTGCGGGAGGCGCTCAGGGTGCTGAACCGCGTCGCGCGGAAGATCGCGCCCAAGGGCGTCGAGCGGCCCCAGTTGCTTGCCGAGATGGCGGCGAACCGCAGCAAGTTCGTCGCGGGCAACACCAAGGCCATGCAGAGCGATGCGTGGCCGATGCGGCCGGAGCGCATCCTCGCCGACGTGCGCGCGGCGCTGCCGCGGGACGCGCTCATCTGCACCGACGTGGGCTGGAACAAGAACGGTGTGGGCCAGCAATTCCCGGTCTACGTGCCGGGCACGATCTTCACGCCCGGCGGCTATGCGACGATGGGCTTCGGCGCGCCGGCGGCGCTCGGTGCCAAGATCGCCTGTCCCGACCGCGTCGTGGTTGCGCTGATCGGCGACGGGGGCTTCGGCCAGAATCCGGCGATGCTCGCAACGGCGTTCGAGCAGGACCTTGCCGTCGTCTGGGTCGTCATGAACAACCGGGCGTTCGGCACGATCGCCGGGCTCGAGGCCGCCCACTACGACACGACCTTCGGAACCGTGTTCGAGAAGGACGGCAAGAGCTGGTCGCCCGACTTCGCCGCGATCGCCCGGGCTTACGGCGTCGATGGCGTGAAGGTGGAATCCGCCGCCGAGTTCAGGCCGGCGCTGGAGCAGGCGATCCGGTCGAAGCGCCCGGTCGTGCTCGACGTCTACATGAAGAACGAACCGGTGCCCACGGCGGGACACTGGAACATCATGGACATCTACTCCCCGGGGAAGAAGGTCCACCACGTGTCGACGGGCGACTGAGCGGAGCGAGGACGATGGCATCGGAGCGCGCGTCGGCCAGCGCGGGCCTCCGGGACACTTTGGGCCGGCCGATCGAGGACCTGCGCACCGTTCCGGCCCCGATCCGCGGCGCCGTGCCGGGCGGCTAGGATCAGGCGCGAGAGCACGGAGCAGAACAGGAGGACAGCGATGTCAGAGCACGCGAGCGACGGATCGGTGAAGCCGGATCACGCCCGCCCGAAGGGCGAGTACAAGATGATGCTCGTGCTGTTCGTCATCTGCCTGGCGTTGTTCGTCGATTCGCTGCACAGCCCCGGAATCTTCCAGGGGGAAAGCGCCGGGCCCGGCAGCATTCCGCAACTGGTCACCGGCGCGCTCTTGCTGATGATCGTCGGCCTCGCGGCCCAGTTCGCGAAAAAGGGCTACCGGGAGGGGTCGTTCGGCGATTTCCTGCATCACCTGTTCGACAAGCACGTCGTGTTCCTGCTCGCGACCCTGATCATCTACGGACTCGTCGTCGAGACGGTCCATTTCGTCCCGGCGACGTTCGTGTTCCTGGTGGCGACGATGTACCTGCTCGAACCGAAGAAGCTGCTGCTCAAGGTGATCGTGTCGGCGGGCACGCTGGCGGTGCTGTACCTGGTCTTCTCGACGCTGTTCCAGGTCGTTCTGCCCTGAACCGCCGGAGGCGCCGCCATGTACACCGGTCTGGAAGGATTTCTTCAGCCGTTCATGAGCTTGAGCCTGGTCGGGTGGATCGGCATCGGCACGCTGGTCGGCCTGTACGTCGGGGCGATTCCCGGCCTCTCGGTGACGATGGCGGTCTCGCTGCTGATCTCGTTCACCTTCTCGTGGGATGTCCTCCCCGCGCTGGCGATCATGGTCGGCATCTATACCGGCGGGGTCTACGGAGGAGCGCGCTCGGGCATCCTGCTCAACATTCCCGGGGCACCGGCCGCCGTCGCATCGGGCTTCGACGGATATCCGCTGGCGAAGATGGGACTCGCCGGCGAGGCGATGGGGCTGTCCACGACGGAAGCGGTCATCGGCAACTTCTTCGGCATCGCCGTGCTCGCCCTGTTCGCCCCGTTGATCGCGCAGCTGGCGCTCGTGTTCCAGCCCCGCGACTACTTCCTGCTGGCGTTCATGGGGCTGTTCCTCGTCGGCAGCCTGTCCGAAGGAAACATGCTCAAGGCGCTGATCGCCGCGTTCATCGGCATCGTCGTCGGCATGATCGGAATGGACACCGAAACGGGCCAGGGCCGCATGACGTTCGGGTCGACGGCCATGCTCGGCGGCATTCATTTCGTGGTCGTGATGATCGGCACCTTCGGCATCTCGGAGGCGCTGATGCAGCTGCAGCTGAAGACCGAGCCCGTCAAGCAGAAGATCACCCGCATCACGCCGGAATGGGGCGCCGTGATGGAAAACCTGTTCCTCACGCTGCGGGCCTCGACGATCGGCGTGATCATCGGCGCGCTGCCGGGCACCGGAGGCGACATCGCCGCGCTGATGGCCTACGACCACGCCAAGCGCACGATCAAGAACCCCTACCCCAAACCCTTCGGGCAGGGTGCCTACCAGGGCCTGATCGCGCCGGAGGCCGCCGCCAACGCGGCGATCGGCGGTGCCTTCGTGCCGATGATGACGCTGGGCATTCCGGGAGATTCGGTGACGGCGGTGCTGATCGGCGCGCTGATCATCCACGGCCTGCGGCCCGGGCCGATGCTGATGCGGGAGCAGCCGCAGTTCTTCTGGTTCGTGGTCGGCTCGCTGGTCCTCGCCAACGTCTTCCTCTACATCGTCGGGATGACGGGGATCCGCGCCTTCAGCAGGATCGTCGAAGTGCCCAAGCCCATCATCATCCCGATCATCGTGGTGCTGACCTTCGTCGGCGGCTATTCGATCCAGAACAGCATCACCGACATCTACTGGATGATCGGCTTCGGCATTCTCGGCTACTTCATGAAGCGTTATGCCTATCCGGTCGCTCCACTGGTCCTCGGCGTGATCCTGGTCCCGATCATCGACAGCAACTTCCGTCGCGGCGTGCAGATGGCGCACGGAAGCGCGCGGGGATTCTTCGAAGGGATGGTCACGAACCCCGTGCCGCTCGTCATTCTCGGCCTGATGCTGCTCACCATCGTCGTCTCCAGCCCGAAGGCGATGGCGTCGATGAAGGGAATGTTCGGCCGGAGGCGGGCCTGATGGCCGGGGAAACGCGGGTGATGAGGATCTCGTGGTACTTCGGATTCGGCTGGCTGTCGATCGCCACGGTGGTCGCGTGCGCCGTCGGCATCAGCCGCCTGGGCAGCCCGATCGCATGGGTGCTGTACGTTCCGTTCCTGGTCGTCGCCCTCTACATGACGGTGCGCTTCAGGCTCTACAACACGGAGCCGTGGCGGCGGGTGCACGGCCGGGCGATGATTGCCTACGGAAAGCTGGCCGCAAAGGAGTACGACGCTGCCAAAGAAGGCGGTCGCCCGTTCGACATCAGGGTTCCGTGCCGCGGCCTCGCCGAGCAACTCCTCGGCCGGGTTCCCGCCGGCGAGCTCGATGCGCTGCTGGCCGACGGCAGAAAGCGGTATTACCGCGAACTGGTCGAAGCGTATCCGCAGGTCTTCCTCAAAGGCATCGGCGAGGATCGCCGCGAAGCCGTCCTGGACGGGGTGCGGCGCGACGTCGATGCCAGCGAGCTCGGTCCGGACATCCTGATCGCTCAAGCGACCGAGCGCAGGCACGGGCGGCGCGAAGCGGCCCATTACCTGCGAGCTCTGTTGCTCGGCCGCGTTCGCTAGGCGGCGGCACCCTGAATCCGGGAGTTTGCATCAAGCGATACGCGTAGTTGAAGTCCACGTGCTTGTCGGTCGACGACGGAGTCCAATCGCCCGAGAAGCGATTGTTTTCTTGACAACAGGAGAGACGAATGAAATTCAGCAAGTGGTCGCGGGTGGTTCTGGCCGCGAGCCTTACGGCTTTCGGTTTCGCTAACGCTGCCGACTATCCCGAGCACCCGATCAACGGCATCATCGCGTGGGGTGCGGGTGGCGGCACGGACACCGTCTCCCGCCTCACGACGCCGCTGGCCGAGAAGTCCCTCGGGAAGCCGATCATCCTGGCCAACAAGACCGGCGCGACCGGTGCGATCGCCGCGCAGGCGGTGGCATCGGCGAAGGCCGACGGTTACACGCTCCTGTTCCACGCGGAAAACCCGCAGCTCTACCAGGTGCTGGGTCTGTCCGAACTGAGCTACGACGACTTCGATCCCGTGATGCTGTTCGTCCAGGGCTCGACGGTCATCGTGGTGCCCAAGGACTCGCCCCTCAAGACCTATGACGATCTGATCAAGGCGGCCAAGGCCAACCCCGGCAAGATGTCCATCGGCATCAGCGGCATCGGCGGTCAGCCCTGGGTCACGGCCACCCTGCTGAAGAAGATCGAGGGCGTGACGTTCAATCCGGTTGCCTTCGACGGCGACGGCCCGCTCGTGACCGCGCTCCTCGGCAAGCAGCTCGACGTGAGCGGCCTTGCCGTCGGCGCTGCCGTCCAGTACGTCAAGAACGGCGACCTGCGTGCCTTGGCAATCATGAAGAACTCTCCCAATCCGGCGCTGCCCGACGTTCCGTACATCACCAAGCTGAATCCCGCGTTCACGGGCGCGATGAAGGCGTCGGGGTTCTTCTACGGCGTATTCGTGAAGAAGGGCACGCCGCATCCGATCGTCGACAAGCTGACCGCGGCGTACAAGTCGGCGCTCGCGGAGCCCAAGTTCATCGACTACGCGAAGAACAACGGTCTGACGGTGCTCGGCCTGTCCGGCGCGCCGGCGAGGGACTTCATGAACACGTGGCGCTCGCAGATGTCCTGGCTGATCTTCGAAGCCGGCGGCGCCAAGGAATCCCCGGAGAAATTCAAGATCCCGAAACCGGCCGCCAGCTAGCCGACGCCCCGGCACGATCCGGGAGGACGGGGCGGAGACCGCACGCCCTCCCGCTCGAGGCGACTGCAGCCCCATCCCGACCGGAGCGACGACGATGACACAGGAGTTCTCGCTGGCCCACCTGACGGTGCTCGGCTGCGCGCCCCCGGAGATGACCTACATCGCGGCGCGGGCCGGCTACGACTACGTCAGCCTCCGCCCCATCTACATGGGACTGCCGGGCGAGCCGAACTATGCGCTGGCCGACAACCCGCAGATGTTGCGACAGACGAAGACGGCACTGGCCTCGACGGGCGTGCGCGTCCACGACATCGAGCTTGCCCGCGTCTACGACGGACTGCACCCGACGAAATACCTGCCCGCGATGGAGGTCGCGGCCGAGCTCGGCGCCAAGGCCGTCCTGTCCAGCATCTGGGGCGGCGAGCGGGAGTTCTACATCGAGAAGTTCGGCGAGATCTGCGACCTCGCCAAGCCCTTCGGGCTGACGGTGGACCTGGAGTACGTCCCGATCGCCGCCGTCGCCAACCTGGCGCAGGCGGTCGACGTGCTGCGCACGGTCAATCGGACTAACGCGGGGCTGATGGTCGACATGCACCACTTCCATAGGGCCCGCGACAATCCGGCCGATCTCGACGCCGTGCCGCGCGAGTGGTTCCACTTTGCCCACCTGTGCGACGCCCCGGCCGAGATCCCGACGGAGCGCGCGGAGATGATCCGCATCCTGCGCGAGGCCCGGCTCTACGTGGGCGAGGGCGGCATCGACGTCGCGAGCATCCTCGCGCACATACCGCGTTGCGTGTACTCGATCGAGCTGCCGAACAAGGAGCGGCACGAGGAGATCGGCTATGCCGAGCACGCGATGCGGTGCCTCGAGACGCTGAAGGCGTACCTCGCGGAACATCCCGCGGAGACGGGCGCCGGCGCCAAGCGTCGCTCTCCACGTGCCGCGACCGGGAACCGGCGCTCCCACGCGACCTTCCGACGGGAGCGGACGGCATGAAGAAGCACCTCAAGGCGGTCGATGCACGCGGCAGGAAGCTCGGTGGCGAGACGCCACTGCTCTGCACGCCGCTCGTCGGCCGGACTCGCGAGCGGGTGCTCGCGGAGGCGGGCGGCGTCCTCCGCCAGAAGCCCGACCTCGTCGAGTGGCGTGTCGACTTCTTCGACGCGATCGGCGATACCGACGCAGTGATCGAAACCGCGCAGGCACTCCGCGGCATCGTCGGCAAGCGCGCCGTCATCTTCACCCGGCGCGCCGAGCGGGGCGGCGGCGAGCCGACCGCGATCGGCGACGCGGCGGTCGTCGAGCTCTACGACGCCGTCGCGGCGAGCGGGCTCGTCGACTTCATCGACTTCGAGACGGACAACGACCCCGAGCACCTGCGCCGCGTGCGCGACAGCACGCGACGGCACGCCGTCCGGCTCATCCTGTCCTACCACAACCTCAGCTACACGCCCGCGCTCGGTTACCTGGTCGACCGGTTCCTCGAGGCGGAGCGTCTCGGCGCCGACGTGGCGATGGTGCAGGTCATGCCGCGCGATCGCGTCGACGTGCTTCGGCTGCTCACGGCAACGGCCGAGGCCGACGACAAGACGCGCATCCCGCTGATCAGCATGTCGGTAGGGCCTCTCGGTTCGGTGACCCGGATGGTCGGCGGCCTGTTCGGCTCGTGGTTGAGCTTTGCGGTCGGCGAATCCGCGTCGGCGCCGGGGCAGATTCCGATCGGCGACCTGGTGACGGTCTACGACATCATCCGCCGCTCCCGCGGCGGGGAAATGTTCTGACCCGGGCCCCCGGCTGCGAAATCCGTCACGAGGTTCCCATGATCAGCGGCAAGACCCGACTCATCGCCCACCTCGGGTACCCGACCGAGTCGTTCAAGGCGCCGATGATCTACAACCCGTGGTTCGACCGGAACGGCATCGACGCCGTCGTCGTGCCGATGGGAATCCGAGCCGAGGACTTTCCCGGCGTTCTCGCATCGCTCAGGAAGCTCACGAACCTCCACGGCGCGCTGGTGACGATGCCGCACAAGGTGACGGTCGTCGACCTGCTCGACGAGCGCAGCACCACGGTCAAGATCGCGGGCTCCTGCAACGCGCTGCTGCTCCGGCCGGACGGAACGCTGATCGGCGACATGTTCGACGGGGCTGGCTTCGTGCGCGGGCTGAAGCGGAAGGGTTTCGCGATCTCGGGCGCCTCGTGCCTCGTCATCGGGACGGGGGGCGTCGGGTCCGCGATCGCGGCGTCGCTCGCGGCCGAGAGGCCCGCGTCGATCTCGCTGTTCGACACCGACGCGCCGTCGGCGGAGGGCCTTGCGGCACGGCTGCGCGAGCACTATCCGGGGCTTGCGGTCGAACTGCGCTCGAACGATCCGGCCGGGTACGACCTCGTCGTCAACGGCACGCCGCTCGGCATGAAGGCCGGCGATCCGCTTCCGCTGGACGTCACCCGCCTCTCCCCCTCGACCTTCGTCGGAGAGGTCGTGATGAAGCAGGAGATAACACCGTTGCTGCAGGCCGCCAGGGACCGGGGCTGCCGCTATCAGGTCGGGGCCGACATGCTGTTCGAGATGATCCCGGCCTACCTCGAGTTCTTCGGGTTCGGCACTGCGACCCCCGACGAGCTGCGCGCGGCCGCACGGGTATCGTATTGACTCGCGGCGCCATGCTGCGCCGCATCACGATTGCGGTTGCCCGGAATTGGCGGGTCTGTTAAATTTCCTTGCGGTTTCGTCAATTCCAGGGATTCGCATGGCGTTGCAGGTCTCGTCGACTCGAAGCACCGCAATGCGCAAGCCCAAGACGCCGGAGGCGAACCGCGCGCAGATCCTCGCCGCCGCGACCGCGGAGTTCGCCTCGCGCGGGTTCAAGGGCGCGAGCATGCACGCGATCGCCGCGCACACGCAGACTACGCGGGCGCTGATCAACTACTACTTCGGCAGCAAGGAAAAGCTGTACCTCGCGGTGCTCGAGCGCGTCTACGCGGAGATCCGCGACGCCGAGCGCCGTCTCGAGCTCGACCATCTGTCGCCGGCGGAGGCGATCCGCCGCATCGTCGAGTTCACGTACAACTACTACGTCGAACACGAGGACTTCGTGCGCCTCGTCGTCGCGGAGAACCAGGCGCGGGGCCGGCACATGAGACGGTCGCCGGCACTGCGCGCGATCAACCGTCCGATCGTCGACCTGCTCAGCGGCGTCATCGCGCGGGGCCAGGCCGTTGGCGCGTTCCGCGTCGACGTGGATCCGATCGACGTCCACATGGCGATCGCAGCGCTCGGAATATTCAACGTCACGAACCAATTCACCTTCGGCACCATTTTCCAGCGGGCGATGGGCGCGAAGGGAGATGTACCCGGCCGACGCCGGCAGGTGGCCGACATCGTTCTCCGGTGGTTGAAGCCCGAGTCCGCTGGCCCGCAACTAGGCTCTACATAGAGGAGGCAATCATGGAGTTCAGGATCGACCGTCGTACGCTGCTCAAGGCCGGCGCCGCGCTGGCCGCAACGCAGGCCGTGCCCGCCTGGGCGCAGGACAAGCCGAAGCTGCGCTTCGCCGCGGTGTTTTCGGACAAGGATATCCGTGCCGACATGATCCGCATGCTGTCGAAGGACGTGGAGGCGACATTCCAGATCGAGCCGTACTACGGCGGCACCCTGTTCAAGCAGGGCACCGAGCTCGTGGCGTTGCAGCGCGACAACCTGGAGATGGGCAACATCGCGCCGCAGGACATCAGCAAGCAGCTGCCTGCCTGGTCGGTCCTGACGTCCGCCTACACCTTCCGCGACGCCCACCACGTGCTCGCGTTCTTCGCGAGCGAGCTCGGCGCGCAGATGAAGCGACAGGCCGAGGATCAGCTGAAGATCAAGATTCTCGGGCCGACGTTCTACGGCACCCGGCAGGTGGGCCTCAAGCCCAAGAAGAAGATCAGCACTCCCGCGGACATGTCCGGCATCAAGCTGCGGATGCCTCCCGGCGATGCGTGGCAACTGCTCGGCCGCTCGCTCGGCGCGAATCCCACGCCGATGGCCTACGCGGAAACCTATACGGGTCTGCAGACCGGTGCGATCGACGGACAGGACAATCCGCTGCCCAACGTGCAGAACATGAAGTTCTACGAGGTCATGTCGCAGATCGTGCTGACGTCGCATCTCGTCGCCTTCGATGTGCTGTGCATGAACCAGAAGTCGTGGAACGCGATGAGCCCGGCGCAACAGAAGAGCTTCCAGGTGGCGGTCGACAAGGCGCTCGCGTGGAGCGTGGGGGAGCACCTGAAGCGCGAGACGGAGCTTGCCGACGACTTCAAGAAGCGCGGACTCGATGTCTACCCACCCGACATTCCTGCATTCCGCGCCTACGCTCAGAAGGTCTACCTCGCCTCTGACGAGGCGAAGTCCTGGGCGCCGGGGATCCTCGACAAGATCCTCGCGGTCAAGTAGTCCTGGCAGGATGAAAAGTCGCGGGCCGCCGATGCGGCTCGCGACCGGCGTGGCATGCAGGGCGATGCGCCGAATGCGTGCGGTGTCTGGTGCCGGCTATAGGCGTTCGTGCGGACGGGGATGAGCATGACTTCATTCATCGTAAGGGTGGCCGGCTGGGTGCAGCGTCGATCGGAAAACGTGATCGCCGCGCTGCTCGGCATCATGTTCGTCGCATTCCTCTGCCAGATCGTCTTCCGCTATGTCCTCAATCTGCCGACTGGCTGGTCCACCGAGACCGTGGTCATCTGCTGGCTCTGGATGGTGCTGCTCGGCACCGGGCTCGCGCTGAAGGAGAAGGACGAGATCCGCTTCGACATCTTCACGTCGGTCGCCAAGCCGCGCGTGCGTCGCGTGATGGCGCTCATCGTGTCGGTCGCGACCGTCGCCCTGTACAGCCTGTCGCTTCCCGGCACCTACAAGTACGTCACGTTCATGAAAGTCGAGCACTCGTCGTACCTCGACATTCGCCTCGACTGGCTCTATTCGGTCTATCTCATCTTCGTGGTGGCGACGATCCTGCGCTACCTGTGGTTGCTGTGGGAGGCGCTACGCGGCGAGCCGCCAACCGAGGAGTCGGGCGACGGAGCCCCGTCGCCATGAGCCTGCCGAGTCCATTCACCCTCGCCCTGCTGACCATCGTCGCCCTGAGCCTGCTCGGGCTCCCGATCGGGCTGGCCATGGTCGGCGGATCGGTGCTGTACCTGTTGACCGCGCATCTGGATGTCGGCACCGCGGCGGAGCAGATACTCAACGGGATGATGACCAGTTATCTGCTGCTCGCCATCCCGCTGTTCGTCCTCGCGGCCGAATTCATGAACGCCGGCAGCATCATGGACAGGCTGGTCCGGTTCTGCAACGCGCTCGTGGGTCGTTTCCGCGGCGGACTGGCTCTGGTCAACGTTGCGCAGGCCATCGTCTTCTCCAGCATGTCCGGGTCTGCGCTGGCCGACGCCGCCGGTGCCGGCAAGCTCATGCAGGCCCTGATGACGCGCGAAGGGAAATACTCGCCGGCCTTCGCCGCGGCCCTGACGTCCGTCGCGGCCACGATCGGACCGATCATCCCGCCGTCGATCCCCCTGGTGGTCTATTCGCTGGTGTCGGATGCCTCGGTGGGCTACCTGTTTCTCGGTGGTGTGATCCCCGGCCTGCTGATCGGCGCCGTGCAGATGGCGCTGATCGTCGCCGTGGGCAAGCGCCGCAATTTCCCGGTGGAAGCGCGTGTGCCCTTGCGCGAGATGCCTCGCATCACCAAGGAGGCATTTCCGGCGCTCCTGATGCCCATCATCCTCTTCACCTGCATGTACAGCGGCATCACCACGCCCACCGAAGCCGCGGCCATGGCTGCCGCCTACGCGCTTTTGATCGCCGGCGGGCTGTACCGGAGCATCGGTCCGCGCGACGTCTACCGTTCCCTCGTCACGAGCGCGCGCACGACCGTGTCCATCGGCATGCTGATCGCGGGCGCGATGGCATTGAACTACGTGATCACCGTCGAGAACATCCCGAAGACCGTGAGCGCCATCCTGACCGCCACCAGCTTGTCGCAGACAGGCTTCCTGCTGCTCGTCAACGTGATCCTGCTCGTGCTCGGCTGCGTTCTGGAGGGCACGACGATCATCCTCGTCATCCTGCCGGTCCTGCTGCCGACCGCCACGGCGCTGGGTGTCGATCCGGTGCACTTCGGGGTAATGGCTGTGACGAACATCATGTTCGGACTCGTCACCCCTCCCTATGGCCTGCTGCTGTTCATGATGACGAAGATCGCGAACGTTTCGCTGCGCGACATCGTGCGCGAGGTGATGCCATTTCTCGGCGTCATGTTCATTGCCCTGCTGATAATCACGTACGTCCCGGGAGTCGTACTGTTCCTGCCGCGGTTGTTCGGGTACACGGGCTGAGGTGATCGTCGGGCCGCTCGAATCCTCGCGCTGCCCGGCACCCGCGGCGAAGTGGCAGGAATGCGATAATCGCGGCATGAGTGCCAAAGCGATCGATATCCGGGGACGCCAGCTGGGCGGCGACACGCCGCTGATCTGCACGCCTTTGGTCGGCAGGACCCGCGAGCGCGTGCTGGCCGAGGCCGCGAGCGTGATCGCGAAGAAGCCGGATGTCGTCGAGTGGCGCGTCGACTTCTTCGAGCGTATCGCCGACACGGCGGCCGTCCTCGAGACGGGGAAGGCGCTCCGTGCCGTCGTCGGCGACGTGCCGCTGATCTTCACCCGCCGCTCGATCCGCGAAGGCGGCGAGGCGATCGCGCTCGACGACGAAGCCGTGGTCCGGCTCTACGACGCGGTGGGGGGAGCCGGCTTCGTGGACTTCCTCGATTTCGAAATGGGCAATGCGGCGGAGCACGTGATGCGCGTCTGCGATGACGCGCGCCGCCACGCGACGCGCGTCATTCTCTCGTATCACAACTTCGGCTACACGCCGGGTCGCGACATTCTCGTCCAGCGCTTTCTCGAGGCCGAGTGGCTCGGCGGCGACGTCGCGAAGGTCGCCGTGATGCCGCGCGACCGGATGGACGTGCTCACGCTGCTCGCTGCGACGGCGGAAGCCGATGCGAAAGCGAAGGTTCCCCTCATCAGCATGGCGATGGGGCCGCTCGGCTCGGTCACGCGGGTGGTCGGGGGAGCGTTCGGGTCGTCGCTCTCCTTCGCCGTCGGCGAGGCCGCATCCGCTCCGGGACAGATTCCCATCGCCGACCTGGTCGCGGTCTACGACGTGCTCCGCCGCGCGCGCGGCGGCTGAAGCGCGCCGCTCGCCGTGCAGATCGTATGTCTCGACCTCGAGGGCGTGCTGGTGCCCGAGATCTGGATCGAGTTCGCGGGGCGCGCCGGCATTCCCGAGCTCGCCAGGACCACGCGCGACGAGCCCGACTACGACAAGCTGATGACCGGCCGCCTCAGGATCCTGCGCGAGCGCAAGCTCGGCCTGCCGGACATCCAGGAAGTGATCGCGGGGATGGCGCCGCTCGAAGGCGCGCGCGAATTCCTGGACGCGCTGCGCGACGCGTACGAGGTCATCCTCCTGTCGGACACGTTCTACGAATTCGCGCATCCGCTGATGCGGCAGCTCGGCCGGCCGACGCTGTTCTGCCACTCGCTCGAAACCGACGTCGACGGCACCGTCGTCAACTATCGGCTGCGGATGCCCGATCAGAAGCGCGCCGCGGTGCGGCGGCTGCGCGAGCTCAACTTCCGCGTCGTCGCCGCGGGCGACAGCTACAACGACACGGCGATGCTGGGCGAGGCGCATCGCGGCATCTTCTTCCGGCCCCCGGCGTCCATCGTTCAGGCCTTCCCGCAGTTTCCCGTGACGCGCGACTACCCCGAGCTGCGCCAGGCGATCGATGCCGCGTTTGCCGAACTCCGCGGCTGACGTCGGGACACGACGGGTATAATTCGCGCCCCGAGCGGACCGTCCGGCCGCGCCCGAATCGCATTCCCATGCATGTCCTGTTCGAGGACGACGGCCAGCTCAAGGCCGGAACCGTCCTCGCCGACAACGAGGCGTCGCTCCAGATCGAGGGCGCGTCGGGCAAACGCCTGAAGGTCAAGGCGTCGGCGGTGCTGCTTCGCTTCGCCGAGCCGTCGCCGTCCGCGCTGCAGACCGAGGCGCAGATGCTCGCGCGCGAGCTCGATCCGAACTTCCTGTGGGAAGTGTCGGCCGACGACGAGTTCGGCTTCGCCGATCTCGCGCGCGAGTATTACGGTCGCCCTCCTGCCGCGCCCGAGGCGGCGGCGGTCGCAGTCGCGCTCGCGTCGGCGCCGATGTACTTCTACAAGCGCGGCAAGGGGCGCTATCGCAAGGCGCCGCCCGAAGCGCTCAAGGCGGCCCTCGCGTCGGTCGAACGCAAGCGGCGCGAGGGCGAGCAGATGGCCGCGTGGGTGGACGAGCTGCGCGCGCACCGGCTGCCCGACGCGCTCCGCGCGAAGCTCTCGATGCTACTCTACGCGCCCGACAAGAACGCGCTCGAGTGGAAGGCGCTCGCCGCCGCGTGCGATTCCTCGCAGACGAACGCAGTCGCGCTCCTCGCCCGGTGCGGCGCGATCCCCTCGTCGCACGACTACCACTACAACGGCTTCCTCGCGCAGGCATTCCCCAAGGGCATCGCGTTCCCCCCGTGCGGCGAGCTGCCGACGCTGCCGGACCTGCCCGGCGCCGACGTGCGCGCGTTCTCGATCGACGATCACACGACCACGGAGATCGACGACGCGTTCTCGGTGCGCGAGCTCGCGAACGGCCATCACGAGATCGGCATCCACATCGCGGCGCCGGCGCTCGCGATGCCGCGTGGCTCGCCGCTCGATGCGATCGCGCGTGGGCGCCTGTCGACGGTCTACATGCCGGGGCGCAAGATCACGATGCTGCCGGAGACCGCGCTCGCCGCGTTCACGCTGGCCGAAGGCGCCGCGCGTCCCGCGCTGTCGCTCTACGCCGAGGTCGCCACGGACGGCACGCTCGTCCGCCACGAGACGCGGGTGAACCGCGTCCCCGTTGCGGCGAACCTTCGGCTCGACGCGATCGGCGACGCGTTCACGAGCGATCTGCCGTCGCCGTCGGATCCGCCGTGGAGCGCCGAGCTGCGCGTGCTGTGGCGCTTCGCGCGGGCACAGGCGACGCTCCGCGGGAAGGCCGACGTCGCGCGGATCGACTACAGCTTCTACGTCGACTGGGATGCGGCGCCGGACGGCAAGGTCTCGATCGTGCCGCGGCCGCGCGGCTCGCCGCTCGACAAGGTCGTCTCCGAGCTCATGATCTTCGTGAACCGCACATGGGGCGAGACGCTCGCACGCGCGCACGTCGCCGGGCTCTATCGCACGCAGGCGAACGGCAAGGTGAGGATGAGCACGCGGTCGGGCGAGCACCAGGGGCTCGGCCTGTCGCACTACCTGTGGGCGAGCTCGCCGTTGCGCCGCTTCTCCGACCTCGTGAACCAGCGTCAGCTCCTCGCGATGATCGCGGGCGAGAAGCCGCCCTACGCCGAGAACGATGCGGAGCTCCACGCGGCGCTCGCCGACTTCGAGGCGACGTACTCGAGCTACGCGGAGTTCCAGGACCGGATGGAGCACTACTGGTGCCTGCGCTGGCTCTTGCAGGAGGGTGTCACGGAGGCGATGGCGAGCGTGATCCGGGAGGGACTGGTGAGGCTCGATCGGCTTCCGCTCGTCGTGCGCTTGCCCGACCTGCCGCCCTTGGCGCAGGACACCCCGGTCCGGGTGGCGATCGGCCGCATCGATGTGCTCGCCGCAACACTCGAGTGCCGCTATGCAGGTCCGGCCTGACGGACGTCTGGCGCCGGGCCGGGCAGAGGCTACAATAGGACGTTGACATATCGCGGAACCGCCCCTTGCCGCGCCGCCCCGCCTCGCCCCGAACGCAGTCGCCCGCGATTCCGGAGGGCCCGCCCGCTGCGGCGAAGGCACCGGTCGCGCGCGCCAAGGCCGCGCCGCGGCGAAAGGTGGTGTTGCCGGCACCGGCGAACGAGCCCACCGAGGTCACGACGCCGCCGCGCGCTGCGGGGAAGCGCCGCGCTTCGCGTTCGGCCGCCGCGGTCACGGTGATCCCCTCCGCGAGCCTGCCGAAGGCGGCCGCCCCGAAGCCTGCGCGTCGTTCCCCGGCGTCGAGGCCGAAACTCGCTGCGGCGCCCGCGATGTCCGCCGACGTGGCCGCGCTGGCGACGCCGGTGTGGCTGCCGATCCTCGAGCGCGCCGGCGACGATCGCGCCAACCGGCTCTTTCGCTACACGCTCGCCATTTCGATCGTGATCCACGTGATCGTGCTCGCGATCAAGTTCCAGCCGTTCGACCTCCGGAAGATGCTCGACCGCGGCCCGCCGCTCGAGGTCGCGCTCGTCAATGCCAAGTCGCCGACGAAGCCCACGAAGGCCGACATCCTCGCGCAGGCGCACCTCGACGGCGGCGGCAACACCGAGGCCAACCGGCGGGCGAAGACGCCGTTGCCGGTGCTTCCGAAGGACAGCCACAGCGCGGATCTGACCGTCGCGACACAGCGGGTGGAGACGCTCGAGCAGCAGACGCGCGAGCTGATGACGCAGCTCAAGAGCGCGTCGAACGCGCCGGCCGTGGCGAAGCCGACCGAGGCGGCGGACCCGAAGGACTTGCCGACCTCGGCGGAGCTCATGCAGCGGACGCTCGAGGCGATGCGGCTCGAGGCGCAGATCGCAAAGGACATGGACGCCTACCAGAAGCGGCCGAAGCGCCGCTTCGTCGGCGCGCGGGCGGAGGAGTACCGCTTCGCTCGCTACGTCGAGGACTGGCGGCTCAAGATCGAGCGCGTGGGCAACCTCAACTACCCGGAGGTCGCGCGCGAGCTCAAGCTTTACGGCAGCCTGCTCCTCACCGTGTCGATCCGTGCCGACGGCAGTGTCGAGAGTGTCCGGGTGAACCGCTCGTCGGGGCAGCGGGTGCTCGACGCCGCGGCCGTGCACATCGTGGAGATGTCGGCGCCGTTCTCTCCGTTCCCGCCCGACATCCGGCGCGACACCGACATCCTGCACATCACGCGCACCTGGTCGTTCACCAAGGGCGACCAGCTGCGCAGCAATTGAAAAGTAGGGTCAGACCCGACTTTCCCTGTTGCGGCCGGGAAATGCACCGCCCATGTCGAAAAGTCGGGTCTGACCCTACTTTTCCCGGCACCACGCGATGACCCGGGCATCCCGCTGGACGGTGCGCGTCGTCGCCGTGATCGTGGCGATTCCGCTCGTGTGGCTCGCCTACGTCGCCGCCTGCGTCGGCTGGTATCGCTACTATGCGCCGCGCGAGACCGCCTTCATGGCGCAGCGGATGGACGAGGCGCGGGCGAAGAATCCGAAGGTGCGTCTGCGCTACACGTGGGTGCCCTGGGAGCGGATCTCGCCCAACCTGAAGCGGGCGATGATCGCCGCCGAGGACGCGAAGTTCACCGAGCACTGGGGGTTCGACTGGGACGGGATCCGCCACGCGATCGAGAAGAACGAGCGGAGAGGCCGCGTCGTCGCGGGCGGCTCGACGATCACGCAGCAGCTCGCGAAGAACCTGTTCCTCTCGCCCGAGAAGAGCTACGTCCGCAAGGCCGAAGAGGCGGTCGTTACGGTGCTCCTCGAGGGACTGTTGCCGAAGCGGCGCATCCTCGAGCTCTATCTCAACGTGATCGAGTGGGGCAACGGGGTGTTCGGCGCCGAGGCGGCCGCGCAGCGCTATTTCGGCATCCCGGCCTCGCGGCTCTCGGCGGAGCAGGCGGCCAGGCTCGCCGCGATGGCACCCTCGCCACGTCTGTTCGAGCGCAATCCCGAGTCGGTCTATCTCGCCGGACGCGTCGCGACGATCCTCGCGCGGATGCCGGCGGCGGTGGTGCCTTAGCGGCGCTGGCGGGCGGGGGGCCGTTCGGATCCCCGTCCGCCGCACGCATCCCGTAGAATCCGGGCCGGGCGCACGTCGCCCGATCCGGTTGACGAGCGCCATGGCCGACACCGTCGAAGAGAGGTCCACCGAGCGGACGGAGCCGCGCACCAACGTCAGGCGTGCGCTGACCGAGGTCACGTCGCTCCTGCGCAAGCACCGTCTGGTCGAGGGCTTGATCTTCGACCAGGAGGCGAGCGAGGGGCGGACCGCGCCCTCCGAGCTCGCCGAGAGCTCCGTCTACAAGAGGAACAAGGCGGCGCTGCAACGGAAGCTCGACCGGCTGCATCCCGCCGACATCGCCTACATCCTCGAGGCGCTGCCGCTCGACGAGCGCCTCTACATCTGGGATCTCGTCAAGGCGGAACGCGACGGCGACATCCTGCTCGAGGTCTCGGACGCCGTCCGCGAGTCGCTCATCTCCTCGATGGACACCGAGGAGCTCGTGGCCGCGACCGAGACGCTCGAGGCCGACGAGATTGCGGAGCTCGCGCCCGACCTTCCGCAGGAGGTGATGGACGACGTCCTCCAGAGCCTGCCGATCGAGGAGCGCGAGCAGCTCCGGCAAGCCATGTCCTTCGAGGACGACATGGTCGGCGCGCTGATGGACTTCGAGGACGTCAGCGTGCGGCCCGACGTCACGCTCGAAGTCGTGCTGCGCTACCTCCGCCGGATGGACGAGCTGCCCGGGCAGACCGATCAGCTCTTCGTCGTCGATCGTGCGGACAAGCTGCTCGGCGTGCTGCCCATCAACAAGCTGATCGTCACGGATCCGGAAACGATGGTCGAGGCGGTGATGCAGCCGCCGGTGGTCAAGCTCCTCCAGCACGAGAAGGCGGACGCCGCGGCGAGCGCGTTCGAGCGCTACGACCTCGTCTCCGCGCCGGTCGTCGACACCAACGACAAGCTGGTCGGCCGCGTCACGGTCGACGAGGTCCTCGACTTCGTCCGGCAGAGCGGCGAGGAGGACCTGCTCGCGCAGGCTGGCCTGCGCGAGGAGGAGGACGTCTTCGCCTCCGTCTGGGCGTCGTTCCGCAACCGGTGGACGTGGCTCGCGGTGAACCTCGTGACTGCGTTCATCGCTTCCCGCGTGATCGGCGTGTTCGAAGGCTCGATCGAGAAGCTCGTCGCGCTTGCCGCGCTGATGCCGATCGTCGCCGGGATCGGCGGCAACTCGGGCAACCAGACGATCACGATGATCGTCCGCGCGATCGCGCTCGGGCAGGTCTCGCGCGAGCACGCGCGGCAGCTCATCAGGAAGGAGATCACCGTGAGCCTCGTCAACGGCCTCGTCTGGGGCGGCGTGATGGGGCTCGTCGCGATGCTGCTCTACAAGGACGTCTCGCTCGGGCTCGTGATGGTGCTCGCGATGACGCTGAACCTGATCCTCGCGGCCCTGATGGGCGTCCTGATCCCGATGACTATGCTGAAGATCGGCCACGACCCGGCGATCGGGTCGTCGGTGATGATTACCGCGGTCACCGACTCGGGCGGCTTCTTCATCTTCCTCGGGCTCGCCACGCTCTTCCTGATTTCCTAGGGGAGCCACGGACCCGAGCCTCGCCCTGGCGCCGCGGCGCGCCGGGGGAAACGCCGGAATAACCCCAATCTCCTGCTGTTTGCGGGTGTGGTCCACACCACCAGGGAAGGGAGAACTCGTGAAGTCATTCATCTGCAACTTCGGCGCCGCGGCCTTCGTCTTCGCTGCGTGCGCATCGACGGCGTTCGCGCAGAGCCCGGCCAAGGCCGTCGACGGCGTGCTGGTCGACGGCAAGGGCATGACGCTCTACGTCTTCGACAAGGACGGGGGCGGCAAGAGCGCGTGCAACGGCCCCTGCGCGGCCAACTGGCCGCCGCTGATGGCGGGCGGGTATGCCTCGGCGTCGGGCGACTGGACCGTCATCGTCCGCGAGGACGGCAGCAAGCAATGGGCGTACAAGGGCAAGCCGCTCTACACGTGGTCGAAGGATGCGAAGCCCGGCGACAAGACGGGCGACGGCTTCCTCAACAACGCCTGGCACGTCGCGAAGGAATAGCCGCCCGTTCGGCGCGCGGAGTAAGATCGCGCTCGGCGGCTTGGTCCGCATTCCCCGGGGCCGGGCCCCTTCCTATCGATGCTCCCCGCCGATCCCGGTCTGCCGCACCCGGAGCTCGTGGCCGCGATCCCGCGACTGCGCCGGTACGCCCGCGTGCTCACCGGCGACGCGAGCCGCGCCGACGACCTCGTCCAGGACACGCTGGCCCGGGCCTGGGAAAAGCGGCGCCTGTGGCGGGCGGGAACGGACCTCCGGGCCTGGCTGTTTACCGTGATGCACAACGTCCACGTCAACCAGCTCGCTCTCCTCCGGCGCGAGGCGGGCAACGTCTCGCTCGACGCCGATACCAACGGCGCGGCCTGGCAGCTGCCGGTGCGTGGCAACCAGCTCGACCGGGTCGAGCTGCTCGAGCTCGTCACGCAGATGGGTCGCCTGCCCCCGGACCAGCGCGAGGTCCTGTTGCTCGCGGCGGTCGAGGAGATGCGCTACGAGGAAATCGCGAACGTGCTGTCGGTGCCGATCGGAACGGTGATGTCGCGCCTCTCCCGCGCGCGCGAGAAGCTGCGCCGGCTCGTCGCCGACCCCGGCTCCGCGCTGCGCGTAGTCAAGTGACCTCCGGACGACTGCCATGAGTCCCGCCGCCCCCTCGCCTCTGTCCGACGCCGACCTCCACGCGTACGCGGACGGCCAGCTCGCGCCGGATCGGCTCGCGCGCGTCGAGGCGATGGTCGCGGGCGATCCCGAGCTTGCCACTCGCGTCCGGGAGATCCGTGCGCAGAGCGCAGCGTTGCGGGACGCGCTCGACCCGCTGCTCGGCGAGCCGCTGCCCGATCGGCTGGTCGCCGCGGCGTTTCCGCCGTCGGCGCGAGGTGTCGGTCGCGTCCGCCGCTGGCTGGTTCCCTCGTTCGCGGTGGCCGCCTCGCTCGTGCTCGGCGTCGCGCTGGGCTGGCTCGGCCGCGACGCGCTGATCGAGCGCTCGGGCACCCCGACGACGTTCGCGCGGCAGGCGGCGTTCGCGCACGCCCTCTACGCGGCCGACGCACGACGGCCGGTCGAAGTGTGGGCGAACGAGGAGAAGAGCCTCGTCACCTGGCTCACGAAGCGGCTCGGCTTCAAGGTACACGCCCCCGACCTCAACGGCCTGGGTTACGCGCTCGTGGGCGGCCGCCTGGTCGCGGGCAACGAGAACCCGACGGCGTTCTTCATGTACGAGAATGCCGACAAGCAGCGGCTGTCGCTGCAGGTGCGCAAGCAGGCGGCGGTCGGCAGTAGCTCGGGCGGAGAGCGGGAAACGGCCTTCCGCTATGCCGTCGAGAACGGCGTCGGCGTCTTCTACTGGGTCGATGACGACTGCGGCTACGCGATCTCGGGCAACCTCGAGCGTTCGCAACTCCTCACGGTCGCGCAGGTCGTCTACGGACAGCTCGCGGCGCTCGACGCGGCGGACCCGAATCCAAAGTAGCCGCCGGACGGCTCGGCCTGGGGATCAAATCAGGCACGGAGGCCGCGGCGCGAGGCCGCGCGCCGCGGTTGCGGTACGATCGCGGCCATGCAACGAATCCCCGCGCGCATCGGCGACGCCGTCGACGACGTCGACACGCCCGCGCTCGTCGTCGATTTGGACGCGTTCGAGCGCAACCTCGACCTGATGGCTAACGCGGCGCACGGCGCCGGCATCGCGCTCCGCCCGCACGCGAAGTCGCACAAGTGCCCGGCAATCGCCGAGCTCCAGATCGAGCGCGGCGCGGCCGGCATCTGCTGCCAGAAGGTCGGCGAGGCGGAAGCGTTCGTCGCCGCCGGAATCCGCGACGTGCTCGTCACGAACGAGATCGTCGGTGCCGCCAAGCTCGCGCGCCTCGCAGCGCTCGCGCACGACGCGACGGTGGGCGTGCTCGTCGACGCCGCCGCCGCCATCGGCCACCTCGGTGCGGCGGCAAAGGCCGCCGGTGTCACGCTCGACGCGCTGGTCGAGATCGACGTCGGCGCCCACCGCTGCGGCGTCGCGCCGGGTGCGGCGGCCGTCGCGATTGCGGAGCGCATCGCGCGCGCGTCGGCGCTTCGTTTTCGCGGGATCCATGCGTACCACGGCGCGGCACAGCACCTGCGCTCGCCGGAGGAGCGGAGCGCGGCCATCGCGCGGGCGGCCGCGCTCGCGCGCGAGACGAGGGCGGCGATCGAAGCGGCCGGCGTCGCGTGTCCCGTGGTGACCGGCGCCGGCACGGGCACCTGGCAGCACGAGCGCGACAGCGGCGTCTACACCGAGATCCAGCCGGGCTCGTACATCTTCATGGACGCGGATTACCATCGGAATGCGCTCGCGCCGGACGAGCACCATTTCGAGCAGAGCCTCTACGTCATCGCGACGATCATGAGCGCGCCGGTGCGCGAGCGGGCGGTCGTCGACGCCGGGTTGAAGGCGTTCGCGTTCGATTCCGGTCCGCCGCAGGTGTACGGCGCGCGCGGCCTCGACTACGTCAAGGCGTCCGACGAGCATGGCGTGCTCGCCGTGGCCGGCGACCGCGATCCGCCGCTTCCCGGCGACCGCATCTGGCTGATCCCGGGCCACTGCGATCCCACGGTCAACCTCTACGACTGGATCGTCGGCGTCCGCGGCTCGCGCGTCGAGTGCGTGTGGCCGGTGGCGGCGCGCGGGGCGCTCGCCTGAGCTGCCCGCCGCCGGCGGCTCCTTCCTTACAACGTCACGACGCCACGCGACGTCCGCAGCATTGCGGCGAGGCGCGTCTCGCGATCGTAGGTGACGTGGAGCGCGGCCTCGAGCCCGAGCGAGACGAGTGCGGCGCGCACCGGTGCCGGATCGGAGTGAGTCGCGGCGAATTCCGCGATCGACACCTTCGAGTCAGGCAGCCGGTCGGCAGGATGGAAGGGCACGTTCCACTGGATCAGCGACGGCACGACACCGCGCGCCGGGCGCCGGCCATCGTCCGTGACGGTGATGCGCCAGCGGAAGTCGCCGCGGTCGAACGGGTGGATCGCGCCGAGCGCGAGCGGGCAGGCCGCCGCGGTGCGCTCGATGTCGGCCGTTCGCGCGACCCAGTGGACGAGTCGCGGCCGCTCGGTCAGCTCCGCCCGCAGCGCGATGTCGTCCAAGTCGAACCAGCGCGGGCGCGACGGCCGCGCCCCCTCCGGATCGATCGCGATGATCTCGAGGTAGGCGCGTTCGCCGAGGCGCAGGAGCGCGTTGTGCGTGCCCATCGCGACATGGCGACCGCCCGGCTGCGGCACGACGCCGGTCAGCGCGGACACGTAGTCGATGCCGTCCGCGAGCGTCACCGCCGCGACGACGAGATGATCGAGCTCCGCGGGTGGCCTGCCTGTCCGACGCGTGACGATCACCGCGTCTCGTCGGCCGCGAAATCGAGCTCGACGCGGGCGCCGTTCGGATCGTGGAAGAAGACCTGCCACGTACCCACGTCGGGCAGCCGGCGGCACTCGTAGGGCAGTGCGCGCGCGTCGAGCTTGGCGATCGTCGTCGCGAGCCCGGTCGCCGAGAACGCCATGTGATCGATGACGCCCGCCTTGAGTTCTGCCCGCGGCCGTCCGCCGACGACGTGCAGGATCGGTCGTCCGTCCGCGTAAAGCCATGCGCCGGGAAACGTGAAGGGTGGACGCGCGCCGGGCGCGAGGCCGAGCAGCTCGCCGTAGAACGAAATCGTCCCGTCGACGTCGTCGGTCAGGATCGTGAAGTGGTTCATCGCGGTCGCGGGCATGGGCGTCTCCGGGACTCAGGGGCGAACGCCATACTACGCCAGCGCGTCGCGGACGAACGTCGCGACGAGCGTGGCCGCGTCGGGGCCCTGCGCATCGTTGAAGGGCAGCGAGTCGTCGCCGCCGCTCCACGCGTGGCCGAGGCCCGCGATCGACACGTAGCGCACGAGAAGCCGGCCGTCGCGGGCCCATTCCCGCGTTGTCGTCATGCGCCCGCCGTGCAGTTCGTGATGCTCGGCGTCGGGTTGCGGCAGCGACGTGGCCGCGTGCATGGGCGTCGGCACGGCCGGGTGGCCGTCGAAGCGCAGGTACTGGCGCACCAGCGCGACGGCGTTCGCCTGCGCGACGACGCTGTCGGACTCGCCGTGGATCGCGAGCAGCGGCACGACCGACGGGTTTGCTGCGTGCGCGGCGGCGGCGATCGCCTCGACGTCGGTTTCCGGGCCGCGCGACATGACGCCGATCGCGGTGAATGCCGACGCCGCGGCGCCGCAGGCGACCCCCGAATGGACCGCCGCCGCGCGCACGAGCCCCGCGGCGCGCAGGCCGAGCACGGCCGCAAGGGCCCCGCCCGCCGACATCCCGATGGCGACGATGCGCGCCGGATCGGCGCGCTGCCAGCGGCGGACCGAGCGGATCATCGCGGCGACGATCGCTGCCTCGCCGCGACCGAGCGCCGTCGCGCCGTCGAACCAGTTCCAGCAGCGCCACGCATTCGCGTTCTGCGCCTGCCGCGGCATCAGCACGAGCCACCCCTCGCGATCGGCAAGCGCGGCGATGCGGGTGCCCTGGGCGAATTCCTCCGGCATCTGCTTGCAGCCGTGGCAGAGTACGATCAACGGCGCCCGTCGCCAGCGCGACCAGCCGGCGGGCAGGTACAGCAGGTACTCGCGCCGCGGCCAGAGCCACGGCAGCGTGGCGAGCCAGCCGCGCCACGAGAACTTGGCGCCTTTCTTCCAGTGCCCCGGCGCTGGAGAGCGGGCGAACAGCCGGCCGACGGCGGACTTGAAGCGCGACCAGCGGCTCGGCAGGTCTCCCATCGCTCCTTCTATCCCGCGACGACCACGATCGGCATGACAGCCGTTCCTGCAGCGCCCGTTCCCACGAAGTGTAGCCCGGCGGCCCCGGCCGCATGCGTCGGTGGCGCAGAAGTACAGGCGGCCCCCCGACGCAACGGCGCGGCTCGCACGATGGCGCCGGCAGGCGCCGTGCCCGTCGCGACGAGCTCTCCGTTTACTTGGCGCCGACGACCGTAGGTGCCGCGCCGTCGGTCCCGTTGCCGTCGATCAGGTTGTTGCCCTGGGACAGCGCGAGGCCTCCGGCGTTATAGGCGATACCTGTGGTATTGCGACTGATCGTGGTTCCGGCGAGACGTATCTCCGCACCATCCGAGGTGAAGATACCCGTGGCGTTGTTCACGATCGTGCAATCGACGATCGTCATTTGCGAGGTGCCCTGAGGATCTCCTACCGATACGCCTCGATTCGAATTGAACGAAATCTCGGTAGACTCGAGAGTCACGTCGATGTTCGATCCGAAGAGCGTGGGGAAAGCTCCTACACCCGTAGAATTCGCCGCAATTGCCGAGTTGCGCACCGTTGCCCTGACATTTTCGAAGACGAAGAGGCCCTGGACGTTGTGGTGCAAGCGTACGCCGTCGATCACGGCATTGACCGTCATGCCGGCGCCGATGGTCCCGATCCCAATGCCATTCTCGTTGTCGCTGAAGTTCGACTGCTCGACGACCAGTTCGCTGGACGCCGAAGCCAGGAAACGAAGCCCCTCGAACGCAAATCCGGTCGCGCTGACGTCCGCCAGCTGCAGACGGCCCGCTCCGCCGAATGCTATGCCATTGGTCCCCGTCCCGACGTTGTTGATCGTCAGACCGCGCAACGTGACAACATCGGTCGCCGCGGTCGTGACGGTTACGCCGACCCCCGAGGACACGGAGATTCCGGCATAGACGCCCGGCGGAGCGACGATCGACACGGACTGCGTGATCGTGACCGGGCCGTAGCCTCCAGAGTTGAGCACGATCACTTCTCCGCCGGCGGATGTCGCGGTGATCGCGGCGCTGAACGACCGGCACGGCGATGCGATCGAACACGTGGGATTGTCGACGCCGACGGTCGAGACGAACGAACGCTGACCCGCGGCGGCGGAGGGATCCGCGGAGGCAAGGGCCAGCGCGGCGACCGAGGCGCAGAGCGCGCCGGTGTGGCGAATGAACTTGTACATGGTGGGCTCCCTGGTCCGGGAAAGCAATCCGACCGTGGCGTGGACCCGGCGCCCTCGGCCGCATGCGTCGGTGAAGTACTGGCTGCGTGGAGGTACGGCGCGGCTCGCGCGACGGGCGCCGGCAGGACCGGTGCCCGTCGCGACGAACTCTCTGTTTACTTGGCGCCGACGACCGTAGGTGCCGCGCCGTCGGTCCCGTTGCCGTCGATCAGGTTGTTGCCCTGGGACAGGGCGAGACCGCCGGTGTCATATGCGATACCCGTGCCATTGCGACTGATCGTGGTTCCGGCGAGGCGGACCTGCGCAGCTTGCGCGGTGAAGATGCCCGTGTCGTTGTTCACGATCGTGCAGCCGTGGAGGGTCACCGCCGAGCCGCCATTCGGGTCTCCCGCCCACACGCCTCTATCTCCGTTCGACGAAATCTCGGTGGACTCGAGTATCACGTCCGTGTTTGATCCGGCTGCCTGCGGGAAAACTCCCACGCCCGAAGCGGAATTACTGGCGATTACCGAGTTCCGCACGGTCACGGTGGCATCATTGAGAACGAAAATCCCGATGTCGTTGTTGTGATGCACGCGAACGTCGTCGACGAGGGCCTCGGCTCCACTGCCTGCGCCGGGATAGATCCCGATGCCCCGGCTGTTGCCGCTGAAATTCGACCGCTCTACGACGAGCTCGCTTAACGCCGAAGGGGCGAAACGAAGCCCGGCGCTGCCGAACCCGGTCGCGCCGATGTCGGCCACCTGCAGGCGGCCCACCCCATTGAAATTGATCCCGTTGGCGCCCGTTCCAATGTTGTTGATCGTGAGGCCGCGCAGCGTGACGACATCGGTCGACGCCGTCGTGACGGTCACGCCGTCCCCCGAGGATACCGAAATGCCGGCGTAGACGCCCGGCGGGGCGATGATCGACACCGACTGCGCGATCGTGACCGGGCCATAGCCTCCCGAGTTGAGTACGATGACCTCGCCGCCTGCGCTGGTTGCCGTGATGGCGGCCCCGAATGAGCGGCACGGTGAGGCAATCGAGCACGCGGGATTGTCGACGCCGGAGGTCGAAACGAAGGAACGCTGCCCGGCGGCACCGGCAGGGCCGACGCAGGACAGAGCAGCGACGACGAGACCGGTACCGAAATACGCAAGACGGGTTGCGCGGTGCCTACGGGTCATGACGATCCTCCTCTGGCCCGGGCAGGGCCGACCGGCGCGCGGGCCAATACGCTACCGGTCAGATGAGAACGATGTCGTACTGCTCCTGCGTATAGATCGATTCGACCTGGAGCGAGATCGGCTTGCCGATGAAGTCGCCGAGCTGCGCCAGCGACTGCGACTCCTCCTCGAGGAAGAGGTCGATCACCGGCTGCGCGGCGAGAATCCGGAATTCCCGCGCGTTGAATTGCTTCGCCTCGCGCAGGATCTCGCGCAGGATCTCGTAGCATACGGTCTGCGCCGTCTTGAGCTCGCCGCGGCCGCGGCACGTCGGGCAGGGCTCGCAGAGGATGTGCTCGAGCGACTCGCGCGTGCGCTTCCGCGTCATCTCGACGAGCCCGAGTTGCGTGAAGCCGTTGACGGTGAGCCGCGTCCGGTCGCGGTCCAGCGCGCGGTTGAGCTCGGCGAGCACCGCGTTGCGATGGTCCGCGTTCTCCATGTCGATGAAGTCGATGATGATGATGCCGCCGAGGTTGCGCAGCCGGAGCTGGCGCGCGATCACCTGCGCCGCCTCGAGGTTGGTCTTGAAGATCGTGTCGTCGAAGCTCCGGCCCCCGACGAAACCGCCCGTGTTCACGTCGATCGTCGTCATCGCCTCGGTCTGGTCGACGATCAGGTAGCCCCCGCTCTTGAGGTCGACGCGGCGGCCGAGCGCCTTCTCGATCTCGTCCTCCACGCTCGCGAGATCGAACAGCGGGCGCTCCCCCGCGTGGTGGAAGATCCGGTCGGTCAGCGCGGGCGTGTAGTCGCGCGCGAATTCCTGCATCCGGACGAAGGTCTCGCGCGAGTCGACAACGACGCGCGTCGTGTCCTCGGTCGCCATGTCGCGAAGCACGCGCTGCGCGAGCGAGAGATCCTGGTAGAGGAGCGCCGGCGCCGGCACCGCCAGCGCGCCCTGGGTCAGGTCGCGCCAGAGCTTCGTCAGGTACTCGATGTCGTTCTGCATCTCCCGCTCGGTGGCGGTCTCGGCCATCGTGCGGATGATGAAGCCGCCGGTCAGGCCCTCGGGCAGGAGCAGCTGCAGCTTCTCGCGCAGGATCTCGCGCTCGGCCTCGTCCTCGATCCGTTGCGAGATCCCGATGTGCGAGTCCTGCGGCAGGTAGACGAGCAGGCGCCCGGCGAGGCTCACCTGCGTGGAGAGCCGCGCGCCCTTGGTCCCGATCGGATCCTTGATGACCTGGACCAGGAGCGCCTGGCCCTCGTGGAGGATCCGCTCGATCGGTCGCGAATCGCTGCCGCCGTGACCGTTCTGCCGGTGCTCCCAGATGTCGGCGATGTGCAGGAACGCCGCACGCTCGAGGCCGATCTCGACGAACGCGCTCTGCATGCCGGGGAGCACGCGCGCGACACGGCCGAGGTAGATGTTGCCGACGAGCCCGCGCGCGCTCGCGCGCTCGATGTGGAGCTCCTGCACGACGCCCTGCTCCAGCATCGCGACGCGCGTTTCCTGAGGCGTTACGTTGATGAGTATCTCATTCGACATGGTCGCCGAGCTTCGCACATCGGCCGCTGCCGGCGTTGCCGCTCGCGCGCGATCCTCGCGTACGCTCGTGTACGTTCCGGTCGCGCGCTCCGCGGCGCCTTGTCAACGGCCGATCCGCTCGCTTGGCGAGCGCTTGCCGGCCTCCAGAAGCGGCGTAGGTTGCCGCCGTTATAGCACGGGGAAGCCGATCCGGGCGAGGATCGCCGCCGTCTCGCAGAGCGGCAGTCCCATCACGCCGGAATAGCTGCCTTCGAGCCGCGCGATGAAGGCCGCGGCGCGGCCCTGGATCGCGTAAGCGCCCGCCTTGTCGGCGGATTCGCCGGTGGCGACGTAGCGCTCGATCTCCTCGCGTGCGAGCGGACGGAACGTCACCGCGGACGTGACGATCTCGGCCGCTTCCTCGTCTTCCCAGAACAGCGCGACCGCCGTCGACACCTGGTGCGTTCGGCCCGACAGCCGCGCGAGCATGCGCGTCGCGTCGTGGGCATCGCGCGGCTTGCCGAAGATCTCGCCGTCGAGAACGACTTCCGTGTCCGCTGCGAGCACGGGCCGAGGGGGCAGGCCGCGTCGCAGCATCTGCGCGCCGCCCACGACGGCCTTCGTGCGCGCGATCCGCTCGACGTAGTGGAGCGCCGGCTCGCCGTCGCGCGCGACCTCCTCGACGTCGCGGGGCCGTCCGGCCGCCTCGCGCAGGAGCAGCACGTCGAAGTCGACGCCGAGCTGGCGCAGGAGCTCCTGCCGGCGCGGGCTTTGCGAGGCGAGGTAGATGCCTGGCGCGTTCACGGTTCTCCCCTCACACCGCGGCCTCCGAACCATTCCATTTGGAACGATGCGCCGCTGCGTCGGCCGCGCTCAATCGCTCGCAGACGCGCCCTTCGGGCCTTGCCTTCGCCGCGGCCTCCGCGCTGCCGTGTCCTCCCGTTGCAAAGGGGGGGTCGGCCGCCGCGCGCACTCGGGGACGCGCCCTGCGGGCCTTGGCTTCGCCCCCCTCGCGCGCGCGTCCCGCTCATTCGCGATGGTAGGGATGCCCGGTGAGCAGGCTCGCGGCGCGGTAGAGCTGCTCGGCCAGGATCACGCGGCAGAGGCCGTGCGGCAGCGTGAGCGCGGACAGCGAGATCATGGCCGCGGCGTCGCGCTTGATCGAGGGCGCGAGCCCATCGGCGCTGCCGATCACGAACGCGACCTCGCGCGTGGCGTCGCGCCACGACGAGAGATGGAGCGCGAGATCGCGCGTCGTCCACGGTCGTCCCCGCTCGTCGAGGGCGACGGCCGGCGCGCCACGGCACGCCGCAGCAATCCGCGCCGCTTCCGCGGCCAGCACCCGTTCGATCGGCTTGCCGTCTCGCGGCTCCGGCTTGAGCGCGGCAAGCTCGAGCGCGAACTCGCGCGGCATCCGCCGTGCGTAGTCGTCCCATCCGGCGCCGACCCACGCCGGCATCCGGTGGCCCATCGCCACGACGCGGAGCTTCATGCTGAATCGCGACGTCCATCGTCGCGCGGGCGGGGAGGTTCCCGGGACTCACGCCGCCGCGCGGTCCGCGGCGGCCCGTCCGCGCGACTTGCGCGGGGCCCAGAGTTCCTCGAGGTTGTAGTGCGCGCGTACCGCCGGCTGCATGATGTGGACGACGACGTCGCCGGCGTCGACCAGCACCCACTCGGCGGATTCTTCGCCTTCGACGCCGATGATCGTCGCGCCGGCCGCTTCGAGCTTCTCGCGGACGTGCCCCGCCAGGGCCTTCACCTGCCGGTTCGATTCGGCGGTGGCGATGACGAGCGTGTCGTACAGGTCGGTGAGCTTGCGGACGTCGAGGACGGCGATGTCGCGGGCCTTGATGTCGTCGAGGGCGGTTACGGCGATCTTCGCGAGCTTCCTTGGGGGCACGGGGGCGACCGGTAGAGTTGGTTGCGCTCAATATAGGCCAAAACCGGCGGCGGAAGCAAACCGCGGACGGCCGCAAGTCCCGCGGTCCCGCGCGCCAGCTCGCGCCGGATCGCGGTCGCCGACACGTCGTGCGCCGTGACGGGCTGCACGACGATGGCCCCTGCCGGCGCAGCGGTCAGCGCGCGAGGCCCGCCCGCGTGGCGCCGCTCCCATTCCGGAACGAGCGCTGGCGCGCGCGCGACGTCGAGCGCGACGCCCGGACGCCCGACGACGACGATGTGCGCGAGGTCGAACAGCTCCTGCCAGCGATGCCACTGTGGAAGACCCAGGAACGCGTCGGCTCCGACGATGAGCGCGAGCGGCCGCGCTCGATCGTCGGCGCGCAGCGATTCGAGCGTCGGCACGGTGTAGCTCGGGCCGGGCCGATCGATTTCCCGGCGGTCGACCTCGAGACCGGGGACGCCGGCGATCGCGAGCTCCACCATGGCAAGGCGATGGGCGGGCGAGGCGACCGGCGCCTCGCGATGCGGAGGGATGCCGGCGGGCACGAGGCGCACGGCCGGCAGCCCGAGCGCGGTGCGCAGCTCGCGCGCGAGCTCGAGATGCCCGACGTGGACCGGATCGAACGTGCCGCCGAGAATGCCGAGCGCGGGTCTCACGATCACGGCACTCCGCGTTCCGCGCTCAATGGCCGCCGCGCGGCACGCCGCTCACGAGCGTCTCGGCATGATCGATCTCGGCCTCGACCGCGCGCAACGTCTGCTCGTTGATGACGAGCGTGTCGTGCAGCGTATGGAGCTCGGCGCGCTCGGCCGCGAGCGCGGCGAGCTTCAGCCGCCGCTCGACGGCCGCGACGGCGTCGAGATGCTCGCGCCGCGCGCCGTTCGCCGAGTGACGGTGGAGCCTCGATTCGTAGTCGACGATCAGCCGCTCGGCGAACGCGATCTCCTCGGGGCGCGTCAGCGTGGGGATCTCGATGCGGATCGCGTTGGCGGCCGCCTGCGCGACTGCGAGCCGGGCGGCGCGCTCCTCGCGGTCGGCGCCGCCGTCGCTTCGGAGGTTGAGCATCCGGATGAACGCGGGCAGCGACAGGCCGTTGATCGCGAGCGTCAGCACGATCGTCGTGCCGGCGAGGAACAGGATCAGGCTGCGCCCCGGAAACACGACGCCCGGTGACGTCGTGAACGGGATCGACAGCGCTGCGGCGAGCGTGACCGACCCGCGGATACCGGCCCAGCCGACGAGGAACACCGCGCGCGGGTCGCGCCAGCCCTCGCGCTCGCGGATGCCGCGCGACAGGAGGAGCGGCAAGTACGTCCCGGGATAGACCCATGCGAGGCGGACGAGCGTGACCGCCGCCCATACCGCGAGCGCGTAGCCCGTGAGGCTCAGCCAGGATTCCCCCTGCATCCGCTCGAGAACGCTCTTGAGCTGCAGCCCGAGCAGCAGGAACGCGAGCCCGTTGAACACGTAGAGCAGCATTGCCCACACTTCCCACGCGTGCCGGCGGGTGCCGACGGACAGGTGCTTCGTGTCGTGCATGCCCGCGTAGAAGCCTGCGGCGACGACGGCGAGAATGCCCGACACCGAGAGGCGCTCGGCGACGAGGTACGCGGCGTAGGGCGTGAGGAGCGACAGCATCGTCTGGATCGTCGGGTCGTCGACGCAGAAGCGCATGAGCCGGACGCGCAGCTCGCCGATCGCCGCCGCGACGGCGAGGCCCGCGAGCGCGCCGCCGCCCGCGAGCAGCACGAGCGACGTGCCCGCCTCGAGCCACGAGAAAGCCCCCGTCGCCACGGCGGCGACCGCGAACTTGAAGGCGACGAGCCCCGACGCGTCGTTGATCAGGCTCTCCCCGTTCAGGATGTGCGAGGCGCGCGAGGGAAGCGGCAGCCGCGCGGTGACGGCCGCCGTCGCCACCGCATCCGTCGGCGAAACGATCGCGCCCAGCGCGAACGCCGCGGCGAGCGGCAGCGACGGGATCAGCCAGTGCATCAGGTAGCCCACGACGACGACGGTCGCGGCGACGAGCCCGAGCGCGAGCAGCAGGATCGGCCGCAAATAGCTCACGAATTCGCGCTTGGGGAACTGCCAGCCATCGCCGAACAGCAGCAGCGGCACGAACAGCAGGAAGAACACGTCGGGATCGAGCTCGACGTCGGAAAGGCCGGGCAGGAACGACAGCGCGGCACCGCCGACGACGAGCAGCATCGGCAGCGGCAGCGGCGTCCATCGCGCGAGCGCGCCGATCGCGGCGACCGCGAGGAACAGCGCAAGGCCGAGCTCGATCGTCTCCACGCGGCGATTGTACGGCGATGCGCGCGGGCGCCGTCAGAACGACGATCCCGGCTCGCGCAGGAAGGCGATCTCCTCGGGGGTCGATCGGCGGCCGAGAATCTCGTTGCGATGCGGGAAGCGGCCGAAGCGGCGGATGATCGCCGCGTGCCGTTGCGCCCACTCGAGATTGCCGGGCTCGCCGGTCTCGGCGGCGAGGGCGCCGAAGAGCGCCAGCGAACGCTCCTGCACGTCCGCGTCCTCGGCGTGCTCGAAGGGCATGTAGAGGAACCACCGCTCGAAGCGGTCGAGCGCGCGGTCCTGGCCGGCATCCACCACGGTTTCGGCGGTCGTCAACGCGAGCGCGTCGCCCGCAAACGCGCGGGCCGTGTCGCGGAACGCGTTGCGGGTGAATTGGTCGAGCACGACGACGCGCGCAAGCGCACCGTGCGGCGTCGCGGTCCAGTCGGCGAACGCGCCCCCGAGCGCGGCCTCGATCGTCGCGCCGAAGCGAGTGCGAATTTCGGCATCGAAGCCCGCTTCCTTGCGGAACCACTCGCGGCGCTCGACGTGCGGCGCAGGGCCGAACCAGAATCCGAGGATCTCGTCCGGCGAGGCAACGGCAGCCATCGCGCTATGAAATCATGACTGGATCGTCACGGTGTGCCGGCGCGGCCCTGAACTTCCAATAGACCGCGTCGATGCGCCGACGATCGCGGGCCTCGAGGTGCGCCTTGAGCCGGTCGCCGAGCGCGCGCGATTGCGGAACGTCGTCGCGGGCGTGGACGAACAGAACCACGCGACGATCGTCGACGAGGAGCGAGCGGACATCGCCCGCGACACCCTGGTCGGCGAGCCAGGCCTCGGCGGCGCGATCGAGTCCCGGGTCCGACGCGTCGATCAAGAGGCGCCGGTTGAGCGCGGCGAGGAACAGCGCCATCGCCCCGAGGAGCAGGCCGACAACGATCGCGACGACGGCGTCGAACTCCGGTCGCGGCCCCGAAAGCATCGATACGCCGGCGACGAGCAGCGTGAGCGCGATCCCGAGCAGCGCGACCGCGTCCTCGAGCACGACGGCGAGTACCGTGACGTTGTTCCGGTTGGTGACGAGTCCGGCGAATCCGCCGATCTCCTTGAGCGCGACGAAGAACGTCCACATCTCGAGCGCGAGCGCGAAGAGCAGGAGCCCGAGCACGAGCGGCGTGAACGGCGCCACGGGCGCAGCCGAGATCAGCGCATGGATCCCATGGTAGAGGTTGATGCCGCAGCCGACGAAGAACACGCTGACCGCGGAGACCAGCGCCCAGAAGAACTTCTCCTGGCCGCGGCCGAACGGATGAACGTGGTCGGGCCCGGCGCGGCCGCGCACCTCGCCGACCTTGAGCAGCACCTGGTTGCCGACGTCGGCGAGCGAGTGGATCGTCTCGGCGAAGAGCGTCGGCGAGCCGGTGACGAACCAGCCGAAGCCCTTTGAGACGGCGATCGTCGCGTTGGTCGCGATCGACAGCGAGACCGACGCGGACATCCGCCTGCCCTACGGGCGGAGGTTGACCCAGCCTTCGCGCTGCCGCGTGATGATGTGCTCGACGCCGGCGCGGACGTAGACGAGGCCGGGCGCCATGTCGTCGCGCGCGAGCTTCTGCCGCGCCATCGAGTTCTCGCAGGCGTAGATCTTCGCGCCCTGCGATTTCTGCGTGTCCACGAGCCTCGACGCCACCGGCGCGTCGAGCTTGAGCATGTTGATACCCTGGCCGAAGGCGACGAGCTCGATCTGCGTGTCCGGACCGTACGCTTCGCGCAGGTTGCCGACCACGTTGAGCGCCTGATTCCACGTCGCGGGATTGCCGTCGCTGACCTGGAGCACGATCTTCTCGGCCTGCGCGACGGGCGCGAGGCCGGCCGTCGCGGCGGCGAGCAGGCAAGGAATCGCAAAGCGGACGAAGCGAGCGAGCTTGAGCATCGTGGCCTCCAGCAAGAGTGGCGAAAGTAGCGAAAGTAGGGTCAGACTCGAGTTTTGATCGATGCCTCGCCGCGGCGGCAACCCGCAAAAGTCGGGTCTGACCCTACTTTCCTAGGTGCGGATCTGGCCCGTGCCGAGCACGATCCACTTGCGGCTCGTGAGTCCCTCGAGGCCGACCGGGCCGCGCGCATGCAGCTTGTTGGTCGAGATGCCGATCTCCGCGCCGAGCCCGTACTCGAAGCCGTCGGCGAAGCGGGTCGACGCGTTGACCATCACCGAGCTCGAGTCGACCTCGCGCAGGAAGCGCATCGCCGCCGAGTAGTCGCCGGTGACGATCGCGTCGGTGTGCCGCGAGCCGTATTTCGCGATGTGGGCGATCGCCGCATCGAGGTCGTCGACGATGCGCACCGCGAGGATCGGCGCCAGGTACTCGGTGTACCAGTCGTTCTCGGTCGCGACCTTCATCGCCGGGATCAGCACGCGGGCGCGCTCGCAGCCGCGGAGCTCGACGCCCTTGTCCGCGTAGATCGCGGCGAGCGGCGGCAGCACGGCGGGCGCGATGCCGGCGTGGACCAGCAGCGTCTCCATCGTGTTGCACGGCGAGTAGCGCTGCGTCTTCGCGTTGTCGGCAATGCGGATCGCCATCGCGGGGTCGGCCGCCGCGTCGACGTAGACGTGGCAGACGCCGTCGAGATGCCGGATCACCGGCACCTTCGCCTCCTTCGAGATCCGCTCGGTGAGCCCCTTGCCGCCGCGCGGGACGATCACGTCGACGTGCCTTTCGTCGGCGATGAGCATGCCGACGGCGTCGCGGTCGGCGGTGGCGATCACCTGCACCGCGGGCTCCGGCAGGCCCGCTGCGTGCAGGCCCTCGTGGACGCACGCGGCGATCGCCCGGTTGCTCGCGAGTGCCTCGGAGCCGCCGCGCAGGATCGTTGCGTTGCCCGCCTTGAGGCAGAGGGCGGCTGCATCCGCGGTGACGTTGGGCCGCGACTCGTAGACGATGCCGACGACGCCGAGCGGCACCCGCATGTGCCCGACCTGGATGCCGGACGGCCGGAACTTGAGCTCGCTTATCTCGCCGACGGGATCGGGCAGCGCCGCGATCTCGAGCACCCCCGCAGCCATGGCCTCGATCGAGGCCGGCGTGAGCGTCAGCCGGTCGACGAACGCAGCGTCGTGCCCGGCCGCCCTCGCGGCGGCGACGTCGGCGGCATTCGCCGCGCCGAGCTTCGCCGCGTCGCGGCGCATCGCCGCGGCCATCGCTTCGAGCGCGGCGTTCTTCGTCCTCGTGTCCGCGCGCGCGACGTGGCGCGCCGCGGCGCACGCGGCGGCGCCGACACCGTCCATATATGCTTTGAGGTCGGCGAACGTGCCAAGGCCGGGTATCGCGATGTGACCCATTCGCTCATTGTAGCGCCATCGGCACGGGCGCACCCGCGACGGCCTACGGCCGCGCGACGAAGCGATAGCCGACCCCGGTCTCGGTCACGAGATGGCGCGGCCTGGCGGGATCGGCCTCGAGCTTCGCCCGCAGGTGCGCCATGTAGATCCGCAGGTAGTGGCTGTGCTCGACGTGCGACGGGCCCCAGACCTCGCGCAGCAGCATCCGGTGCGTGAGCACCTTGCCCGGATGCGAGACGAGCTGGGTCAGGAGCCTGAATTCGACCGGCGTCAGGTGCACCGCCGTACCGGCGCGGGTGACGTTCCGGTTCGGGAGGTCGACCGCGACGTCGCCGAACTCGACGATGGGCGAGTCGTCGTCCGAGCCGCGCGCGCCGCGCCGAAGCATCGCGCGGAGCCGCGCCGTCAGCTCCGCGACGCCGAAGGGTTTCGTCAGGTAGTCGTCCGCGCCGGCGTCGAGCGCCTCGACCTTGGCCGACTCTTCGGTGCGTGCCGACAGGACCAGGATCGGCAACGACGAGAACGCGCGCACGGCGCGGATGAAGTCGACGCCGTCGCGGTCCGGCAACCCGAGGTCCAGGATCGCGACATCGGGCTTGCGGGTGCCCGCGTCGATGACGCCGCGCGCGACCGTCTCGGCCTCGCAGACGCGATAGCCCTCATCCTCGAGCGCCGCCCGGACGAACCGCCGGATCTCGCGGTCGTCCTCGACGATCAGGACCTGCGGGGCGCTCTCGGGCGGCATCGGAGCTCAGGTCTCGGCGGGCGGAGGGGGGGGCGTTTCATCGGCCGGCAGCGTGAACACGAAGCGCGCTCCGCCGCCCTCCCGGTTCTCGGCGCGAATCGTGCCGCGATGGGCCTCGACGATCGCCCGGCAGATCGCAAGCCCGAGGCCCACGCCCGGCACGACGGACTCGGGGCTGCCGCGCGTGAACTTGTCGAAGATCGCACGTTCGCGACCCGGCGGCAATCCGGGGCCGCGGTCCTCGACCGCCACCTCGATCGTGCCGTCCGCCGCTCGCGCGGCGATGCGGATCGGCGAGCCGGGAGGCGTGTACTTAGTCGCGTTTTCCAGCAAGTTGACGAGCACGCGCTCGATCAGCGCGCCGTCGCAGTTGACGAGCGGCAGGTCGGGCGGCAGAGCGACCTCGACCGGCCGGCCGGCGAGCGCCGGCTCGAGCGCCGCGAGCGAGCTGCCGACGAGCTCCTCGAGCGACTGCCAGTCCCGGCGCACGTCGGTGCGCCCCGCTTCGAGCCGCGCCATCTCGAGCAGGTTGTCGACGAGTTGCGCCGTTCGCCGCGCCTGGTCGCGGATCGCAAGCGCCTTCGCCTCGCTCCCGGCCGGGCGCGGCTCGCGCGCGAGTTCCTGCGCCAGCGTCTCCGACAGGCCGACGAGCGCGGTCAGCGGCGTGCGCAGATCGTGCGAGAGTGCCTGCAGCACCGAATTGCGCAGACGCTCGGACTCCATGTCGACGAGTGTCCGCTGGGCGACGGTGACGAAATGCACGCGCTCGAGCGCGATCGCGATCAGCGCGGCGCAGGTCTCGAGCAGCCGACGCTGCTCCGGGATCATGAGCTGGCTCGCGTCGGCCGGCTCGAAGACCAGCGCGCCGCGCGTGCGCACGGGCGCCTTGAGCGGCAGGTACAGCTTGCCGGCGGCCGGCAGCGTGTCCGTGCCGGTGCCCGCGGGCTCGGCGTGATCGACGCACCAGCGCGCGATCGCCATGTCGATCGCGACTTTTCCGCCCTCCACGGCCGCGGGACGCAGCGTCTCGTCCTCCTCGAGCATCAGCACCGCGGCCTTCCCGCGGCTTGCGGCTGCGACGTAGCGCTCGCCGATCTCGCCGACCTGCTCGGGGGCGAGCGCGGCCGAGAGCTCGCGCGCCATCTCGAACAGGCGGCGAGCCCGCTCCTCGCCCTGCGACGCGAAGTGCGCCTGGTGGCCCAGACGCGCCGTCAGTTGCCCGACGACGAGCCCCACGATCAGCATGACGATGAACGTGAACACGTATTGCGCGTCGGTCACCGCGAAGGTGAACTGCGGCGGCACGAAGAAGAAGTCGAACGCGAGCACGTTCACCACCGCGGCGACGATCGCCGGGCCGCGCCCGAGGACGAGCGCGGCGCCGACGACGGCGAGGAGGAACAGCATCACGATGTTCGAAAGCTCGAAGTAGTGCTGGAGCGGGAAGGCGACGAGCGTCGTCGCGGCGGACAGTCCGACGGCCCCGCCGTAGCGGCGCCATCGATCGAACATGGGCTCGCCGGGCTCCGGTTCCGCCGACGGGGCGTGCTCCGCCGATTCGCGGCCGATCAGGAGAACGTCGAGGTCGGGTGCGAGCGCGCTCGCGCGCCACGCCTGCCCGTGCCGCCACTGGGCGAGGAAACTGCGCCGCGTGGCCACCCGCCCGAGCACAAGCCTCCCCAGGTTGTGCGAGCGCGCGTAGTCGACGAGGGCAGCTGCGGGATCCGGCGCGGCGACGGTGGCCGTTTGCGCGCCGAGCTCCTGCGCTAGCTTCAGCGTCGCAAGGATCATGCGGCGCCGCGAAGGCGAGACGCGGGCGAGGCCCGGGGTTTCGACGTAGACCGCGTGCCAGCTCGCGTCGAGCGCTGCCGCGAGGCGGGCCGCCGAGCGCACCACCGACTCGTCGCCGCGGTCGGGGCCGACGCCGACCAGCAGCGCATCGCGCGTCTTCCACACCGGGGCGCGCCCGATGTGCTCGACGCGGTAGGTCCGCATCTGCGTATCGACACGATCCGCCGTGCGCCGGAGCGACAGCTCGCGCAAGGCGAGCAGGTTGCCCTTGCGGAAGAAGTTCTGGATCGCACGCGCGGCCTGCTCGGGAAAGTAGACCTTGCCTTCCTTCAACCGCTGCAGCAGGTCGTCGGGCGTGAGGTCGACCAGCACGACGTCATCCGCGTCGTCGAATACGCGGTCGGGCAGCGTCTCGTGGACCTTGATGCCGGTAATGCCGCCGACGATGTCGTTCAGGCTGTCGAGATGCTGGACGTTGACCGTCGTGTAGACGTCGATGCCGGCGGCGAGCAGCTCCTGCACGTCCTGGTAGCGCTTCGGATGGCGGCAGCCCGGCGCGTTGGTGTGCGCGAGTTCGTCGACGAGCAGGATCGCAGGTTTACGGGCGAGCGCGGCGTCGAGGTCGAACTCCTCGAGCACGTGGTCGCGGTATTCGACCTTCTTGCGCGGCAACTCCTCGAGGCCGGCCATCAAGCGCGCAGTCTCGTTGCGGCCGTGCGTCTCGACGACGCCTACGACGACGTCACGCCCCTGCGCGCGCAGGAGCTGGGCCTCGGCCAGCATCGCGTACGTCTTCCCGACGCCGGGCGACGCGCCGAAGAAGATCTTCAGCCGGCCACGCTCGGCACGCGCGCGCTCGACCTCGATCCGGGCGAGCAGCGCGTCAGGGTCGGGACGCTCGTCGCTGCCGATCATGCGCACCAGTCTACATGCGGTCGAGCGCCAGGTTGAGCCCGAGCACGTTGACGACGGGCTCGCCCAGGAATCCGAGCTGCCGGCCGTGCGTATGCTCGGCGACGAGCGCGCGGACCCGCGCGACGTCGACGCCGCGCGCCCGCGCGACGCGCGCGACCTGGTAGTCGGCGGCGGCGGGACTGAGGTGCGGATCGAGGCCGCTGCCCGAGGCCGTGACGAGGTCGACGGGCACCGGCGCCGTGTTGCCCGGGTCGGCGCTCCGAAGCGCCTCGATGCGCCCCTTCACGGCGTCCGCGAGCGCAGGATTGGTCGGCCCGAGGTTGGAACCCGTCGACGCGCCGGCGTTGTAGGGCATCGGCGCCGTCGCCGACGGCCGGCCCCAGAAGTACTTCGGATCGCTGAACGGCTGGCCGATCAGCGTGCTGCCGACGGCCCTGCCATTGCGTTCGACGATGTTGCCGTTCGCTGCGTCGCGCAGCGCGAGCTGGGCGATGCCGGTGACGGCCAGCGGATAGACGACACCGGTGACGAGCGTGAGTACCACCAGCATCGCGAAGGCATCACGGAAGGTGCGAAGCATGCTTATTTCCCCCTCACACGAGGCCGACGGCAGCCAGGATCACGTCGACCGCCTTGATGCCGATGAACGGCAGCACGATGCCGCCCGCGCCATAGACGAGGAGGAACTTGCGCAGAAGCGGCCCCGCGCCGATTGGGCGATACCGGACGCCCTTGAGTGCGAGCGGAATCAGCGCGACGATGATGAGCGCGTTGAAGATCACCGCGGCGAGTATCGCCGAGGCCGGCGTCGCGAGGCCCATGATGTTGAGCACGCCGAGCTGCGGATAGGTTGTGACGAACGCGGCCGGGATGATCGCGAAGTACTTGGCGACGTCGTTCGCAATCGAGAACGTGGTGAGCGCGCCGCGCGTCATCAGCATCTGCTTGCCGATCTCGACGACCTCGATCAGCTTGGTCGGATTGGAGTCGAGGTCGACCATGTTGCCGGCTTCCTTCGCCGCCTGCGTGCCGGTGTGCATCGCGACGGCGACGTCGGCCTGCGCGAGCGCGGGCGCGTCGTTGGTGCCGTCGCCGGTCATCGCGACCATGCGGCCCTCGTCCTGGTGGCGGCGGATCAGCGCGAGCTTCGCCTCCGGCGTCGCCTCGGCGAGGAAATCGTCGACACCGGCCTCCGCGGCTATCGCGGCCGCGGTTAGCCGGTTGTCGCCGGTGATCATCACCGTCTTGATGCCCATGCGGCGCAGCTCGACGAAGCGCTCCTTGATGCCGCCCTTGACGACGTCCTTGAGCTCGATGACGCCGAGGATGCGCGCGCCCTCGGCGACGACGAGCGGCGTGCTGCCGCGCCGGGCGACGTCCTCGACCAGCTTGTCGACGGCGGGCGGCACGCTGCCGCGGCGTTCCTGGACGAAACGGGCGATGGCGTCGGCGGCGCCCTTCCTGATCTGGCGATCACCGACGTTGACGCCGCTCATCCGGTTCTTCGCGGAGAACGGCACGAACGTCGCGCCGAGCTCGGCGATCTGTCGCTCGCGGAAGCCGAAGTTGCGCTTCGCGAGCACGACGATGCTGCGACCTTCCGGCGTCTCGTCGGCGAGCGAGGCGAGCTGGGCCGCGTCGGCCAGATCGCGCACGGCCACGCCGGGCGCCGGCAGGAATTCGCTGGCTTGCCGGTTGCCCAGCGTGATCGTGCCGGTCTTGTCGAGCAGCAGCACGTCGACGTCGCCGGCGGCCTCGACGGCGCGGCCGGACGTGGCAAGCACGTTGGCGCCGAGCATGCGGCTCATCCCGGCGACGCCGATCGCGGAGAGCAGCGCGCCGATCGTCGTCGGGATCAGGCAGACGAGGAGTGCGATCAGCACGGTGATCGAGACGGGCGTGCCGGCCTTGGCCGCCCCGACGCTGTAGAGAGAGTACGGCAAGAGCGTCACCGTCGCGAGCAGGAAGACGAGCGTCAGTGCGGCGAGGAAGATCTCGAGCGCGATCTCGTTCGGCGTCTTGCGCCGCTTGGCGCTCTCGACCATCGCGATCATCCGGTCGACGAACGTCTCGCCCGGATCGACGGTGCAGCGCACGACGATCCAGTCGGAGAGCACGCGGGTGCCGCCGGTGACAGCCGAGAAGTCGCCGCCCGATTCGCGGATCACGGGCGCCGATTCGCCGGTCACGGCGGATTCGTCCACCGACGCCACCCCCTCGATCACCTCGCCGTCGCACGGAACGAAGTCGCCGGCCTCGATCAGGACGACGTTGCCCTTGCGCAGCTCTTCGGCACGCTGGGTGTAGAAGGCGCTCCCGTGACGCGGCTCGCGCAGCCGCTTCGCCCATACCTTCTGGCGCATGGCGCGCAAGGCCGTCGCCTGGGCTTTGCTGCGGCCTTCGGCGAGCGCCTCGGCGAAGTTGGCGAAGAGCACGGTGAACCACAGCCAAAGTGAAGTGGTTCCGATGAACCAGGCGGGGGCCTCGCCTTGGCCGCGGAGCGCGTCGATCCACAGCCACGTGGTGAGCACGCTGCCGATGAAGACGACGAACATCACCGGATTGCGGGCCTGGACGCGCGGGTCCAGCTTGCTGAACGAATCGGCGATCGCCGGGCCGATGAGCGCGGGATCGAGCAGCGGGAGGTGCTTGCGGGTCATCGGGTCAGTGCGCGGCATACAGTTGCAGGTGCTCGACGACGGGTCCGAGCGCCAGGGCGGGGACGAACGTCAGCGCGCCGACGAGCAGCACGGTGAAGACGAGCAGGACGATGAAGAGCGGCGTGTGCGTCTGCAGGGTCCCTGACCCCGCCGGCACCGATTTCTTCGCCGCCAGGGAGCCGGCGATCGCGAGCACGGGAATCAGCAGCCAGTACCGCGAGAACCACATCGCGAGGCCGAGCCCGGTGTTCCAGAACGGCGTGTTGGCGTTGAGCCCGGCGAACCCGCTGCCGTTGTTGTTGCCCGCCGACGAGAACGCGTAGAGCGCCTCCGAGAATCCATGCGCGCCAGGGTTGGCGAGGCTCGACAGCGCGACGGGGGTCACGACCGCGATCGCCGTACCGGTCAGCACGACGAACGGCGGGATCAGGATGGCGACCGCGGCCATCTTCATCTCGAACGCCTCGATCTTCTTGCCGAGATACTCCGGGGTGCGGCCGATCATCAGCCCGGCGACGAACACCGCGATGATCGCGAACATGAGCATCCCGTAAAGGCCCGAGCCGACGCCGCCGTAGATCACTTCTCCGAGCTGCATCAGCCACATCGGCACGAGCCCGCCCAGCGGCGTATACGAGTCGTGCATCGAGTTGACGGAGCCGTTCGACGCCGACGTCGTCGCGGTCGCCCATAGCGCCGAGTTGACGATGCCGAACCGGGCCTCCTTGCCTTCCATGTTGCCGCCCGGTTGCGCAACGCTCGACCGTCTGGTCGACGCCCAGGCCCGCGAGCACCGGAGTGCCGCGGCTTTCCGCCCACGCGGCGAGCGCGAGCAGGGCGACGAAGACGATCGTCATCGCGGCCAGCACCGCCCAGCCCTGCCGCGTGTCCTTCACCATCGCCCCGAACGTGTAGCAGAGCGCGGCCGAGATGAGGAGGATCGCGAGCAGCTCGAGGAAGTTCGACAGCGGCGTCGGGTTCTCGAACGGGTGGGCGCTGTTGACGTTGAAGAAGCCACCGCCGTTGGTGCCGAGCTGCTTGATCGCGATCTGCGACGCAGCGGGCCCCACGGCGATCGTCTGTTCCTTGGCCGTGGCACGCTCGGTGACCGTATTGCCCTTCTCGTCCTTGATCGGCTGGCCTGCGGCGTCGGTCTTCGGGTTGTCGTACGTGACGGGCTGGACGAGCTCGACCGTCTTGTACGGCTCGAACGTCTGCACGACCCCTTGCGACACGAGCACGACAGCGAGCACGAGCGAGAGCGGCAGCAGGATATAGAGTGTCGTGCGGACGAGATCGGTCCAGAAGTTGCCGATCGTCGACGCGGACGCGCGCTGGAAACCGCGGATCAGCGCGACGAGCACCGCCATGCCGGTGGCCGCGGAAACGAAATTCTGGACGGTGAGGCCGAGCATCTGCGTGAGATAGCTCATCGTCGTCTCGCCGCCGTAGCCCTGCCAGTTGGTGTTGGTCGCGAAGCTCACCGCGGTGTTGAACGCCGAGTCGGGGGAGACGGCGGCCATGTCCTGCGGGTTGAGCGGAAGCCATCCCTGGAGGCGCTGCAGCGCGTAGACGACGAGGAGCCCGAGGATGTTGAACGCCATCGCCGCGACCGCGTATTCGGTCCAGCGCATTTCACGCGCGGGGTCGATGCCGCAGACCCGGTAGAGGACGCGTTCGACCGGCGCACCCAGCGTGTTGAGAATCGCCGGCTGTCCTTCGTACACGTGGGCCATGTACGCGCCCAGCGGCTTCGCGAGCCCGATCAGGACGACGACGTAGAAGGCGAGCTGAAGGTACCCGTTGGCGGTCATTCGAACCATTCCGGCTTGAGCATCGCGGCGACCAGGTAGACGAACAGCCCGGCGGCGACGAGCATGCAGACGACGTAGAGGGCGCTCATTTGCTTTTCCTCAGGCGCTCGAAACCGTAGATGAGGCCGATCGTGCCCGCGGCGAGCGCAGCGATCAGCAAGAGAAATGCGACGTCCATGGGGAGCTCCCGAACGGATGGAGACTGGGGTGCGGCAAAGCTTTTCGAGAATAGGGCGCCGCGCGGAAAAATGGCGTCAATTCGCGGACGGTGGACGTAAACCGCACGTAAAAGGAACGCCCTTATGACGCTACGCCGACGCGCAACGGCGGCATTGACCGCCGTCAAGCGGACTCGGCCCGCGATGGTCACGCTCGCGCCGCGTCGGCGAACGATGGAGGTGCCGTTCGCCACGCGTTCGACGAAGCCTTCGCCGCGACCGGCGACGAGGCGGGTCGAGCGAAGCGGTGCGCGTTCGGCTCAGCGGCCGGGCTTGAGGGTCCGCACGCCGGTGTCGGTGCCGAGCAGGATGACGTCGGCGCCGCGGGACGCGAACAGGCCGACGGTGACGACGCCGACGATGTTGCGGATCCTCGCTTCGAGCGCGACCGGATCCGTGATCGTGAGACCGTGCACGTCGAGAATCACGTTGCCATTGTCGGTCGTGAAGCGCATCCGCCACTCCGGGTGCCCGCCCAGCACCACGACTTCGCGCGCGACGTAGCTCCGCGCCATCGGGATCACTTCGACCGGCAGCGGGAACCTGCCGAGCACGCCGACGAGCTTCGAGCCGTCGGCGATGCAGACGAACTTCCGCGCGACGGCCGCGACGATCTTCTCGCGCGTCAGCGCGCCGCCGCCGCCCTTGATCATCGCGCCGTGCTCGGTCACCTCGTCGGCGCCGTCGACGTAGACGGGCAACTCCGCGACGTTGTTCAGCTCCTCGACGAAGATCCCGTGACCTTTGAGCCGCTCGGCCGTCTTGACGGAGCTCGCGACCGCGCCCTTGATCCGGTGCTTGATCTTCGCCAGCTCGTCGATGAATAAATTCGCGGTCGAGCCGGTGCCGACGCCGATGACCGCATCGTCCTCCACGTATCTGATCGCCTCGCGGGCGACGGCCTGCTTGAGCTCGTCCGGGGTCACCGCGCTCAGCTCTTCTTCCGCGGCGGCGGCAGGTCCGTGCAGACGCCCTCGAACGCCTCGGCGGAGAGGCCCACCGATTCGGACAGCGTCGGATGCGGGTGGATCGTGCGGCCGATGTCGACCGCGTCGGCCCCCATCTCGATCGCGAGCGCGAGCTCGCTGATGAGATCTCCGGCATGCGTGCCCACGATCCCGCCGCCGACGATGCGGTGCGTCTCGGCGTCGAACAGCAGCTTCGTGTGGCCCTCGTCGCGGCCGTTCGCGATCGCGCGCCCCGACGCAGCCCACGGGAAGAGTCCCTTCTCGAGCTTGATGCCCCTCACCTTCGCTTCGTCCTCGGTCAGGCCGACCCAAGCGATCTCGGGGTCGGTGTAGGCGACCGACGGAATGACGCGCGCGTCGAAGAAGCTCTTCTGTCCGGCGGCGGCTTCCGCGGCGACGTGACCCTCGTGGGTCGCCTTGTGCGCGAGCATCGGCTGGCCGACGATGTCGCCGATTGCGAAGATGTGCGGCACGTTGGTGCGCATCTGGCCGTCGACGTTGATGAACCCGCGGTCGGTGACGGCGATGCCCGCCTTCTCCGCCGAGATCTTCTTCCCGTTGGGCGCTCGGCCCACGCTCATCAGGACGGCGTCGTAGGGCTGCGGCTCCTTCGGCGCGTTGGCGCCCTCGAAGGTTACCCACAGCGCGTCGGGCTTCGCGGCGACCGCCGTCGTCTTCGTCGACACCATGATCCGGTCGAAGCGCGGCTTGTTGACCTTCTCCCAGACGCGGACGAGATCGCGATCGGCGCCCGGCATGAGTCCGTCGAGCATCTCGACCACGTCGAGGCGCGTGCCGAGCGTCGAGTACACGGTGCCCATCTCGAGGCCGATGATGCCGCCGCCGATGACGAGCATCCGCTTCGGGATCGACGCGAGCTCGAGCGCGCCGGTCGAGTCGAGCACGCGCGGATCGTCGGGAACGAAGGGCAGCCTCACGACCTGCGAGCCGGCGGCGACGATCGCGTGTGCGAACTTGACGATCTTCTTGGCGCCGGTCTTCGCCTGGCCCGTGCCCTCGGTCAGCTCGACCTCGACGTGATGCGGATCCAGAAACTGGCCGACGCCCCGGACGACCTCGACCTTGCGCGACTTCGCCATGCCAGCGAGGCCCCCGGTCAGCTTGCCGACGACCTTGTCCTTCCACGCGCGGAGCTTCGCCAGGTCGACGTGGGGGGCGCCGAATGCGATGCCGTGCGCGGCGAGCGATTCGGCTTCGTCCATCACGGCGGCGACGTGCAGAAGCGCCTTGGACGGAATGCAGCCGACGTTGAGGCAGACCCCGCCCAACGATGCGTATCGCTCGACGATCGCCGTTCTCATGCCGAGGTCCGCGGCACGGAACGCGGCGCTGTAGCCGCCGGGCCCCGACCCGAGCACCAGCATCTCGCACTCGACGTCGGCCTTGCCCGAATAAGCGGCGGCGGCGGGGACGGGCCCGGCTGCGGCGGGCGCCGGCTTCGCGGCGGCCACCGCCGGGGCCGGTGAAGGCGCGGGCCTCGCGGCCGCCTCTGCCGCTTCGAGCACGACGATCAGCGAGCCTTCGCTCACCTTGTCGCCGACCTTCACATGCACTTCCTTGACCGTGCCCGGGGCGGGGGCCGGCACGTCCATCGTCGCCTTGTCGGATTCGAGCGTGACGAGCGAATCCTCCGCCGCGACGACGTCGCCGGGCTTGACGAAGATCTCGATGACCGGGACGTCCTTGAAGTCCCCGATGTCGGGAACCTTGACCTCGAGCGCGCTCATAGCATGATCCGCCGCATATCGGCGAGCAGCCCGCAGAAGAATGCGGTGAAGCGGGCCGCGGCGGCGCCATCGATCACGCGGTGGTCGTAGGAGAGCGACAGCGGCAGCATGAGCCGCGGCGCGAACGCCTTGCCGTCCCAAATCGGCTTCGTCTGCGATTTCGACACGCCGAGGATCGCGACTTCCGGCGCGTTGATGATCGGCGTGAACGCCGTGCCGCCGATGCCGCCGAGCGAGCTGATCGAAAAGCAGCCGCCCTGCATGTCGGCCGGGCCGAGCTTGCCCTCGCGCGCCTTCGCCGAGAGCTCGCCCATCTCCTTCGCGATCTGCAGCAAGCCCTTCTGGTCGGCGTTCTTGAGCACGGGGACGACGAGCCCGTTCGGCGTGTCGGCCGCGAAGCCGATGTGCCAGTACTGCTTGACCACGAGGCTCATTTCCGTACCCGAGACGTCGATCGACGCATTGAAGTCGGGAAATCTCTTCAACGCGGCGACGCTCGCCTTGATCAGGAACGCGAGCATCGTGAGCTTGAGGCCGGCCTTCTCGTTCTCCTTGTTGAGTGCGACGCGAAAGGCTTCGAGGTCGGTGACGTCGGCCTCGTCGAACTGCGTGACGTGGGGGATCATCACCCAGTTGCGGGCGAGGTTCGCGCCGGAGATCTTCTTGATCCGCGAGAGCGGTCGCGTCTCGAACGGACCGAACTTCGAGAAGTCGACCTTCGGCCACGGCAAGAGATTGAGTTCGCCGCCACCCGTGACCCCGCCGCCCGCGACGCCCGGCGCAGCGCCGCTCATCACCTGCTTGACGAAGCCCTGTACGTCCTCCTGCAGGATGCGGCCCTTCGGACCCGAGGCCTTGACGCGCGCGAGATCGACGCCGAGCTCGCGCGCGAACTTGCGCACCGAGGGCGATGCATGCGCGGCCTTGAACGATTCGGCGTCGACCGGCGCGGCCGCGGGTGCTGCAGGGACCGCAGGCGCCGGCGGCGGAGTCGGTGCAGCGGGGGCGGGTGTTGCGACTGGGGTCGTCGCGGGGGCCGCGGGCTTCGGTGCCTCCGCCGAGGCGGGCTTTGCCGTGCCGACGTCCGCGTCGAGCACCGCGATCAGCGTTCCTTCGCTGACCTTGTCGCCCAGCTTGACGCGGACTTCCTTGACGGTGCCCGCCGCCGGTGCGGGCACGTCCATCGTCGCCTTGTCGGACTCGAGCGTGATCAGCGAATCCTCGGCTGCGACCTTGTCGCCGGCCTTGACGAAGACCTCGATGATCGGAACGTCGGTGAAGTCGCCGATGTCGGGAACCTTGACTTCGAGCGTGCTCATGGGTGTGCCCTTGGGCGGCCGGAGGTGGCGCAAACGGCAAAAGTAGGGTCAGACCCGACTTTCAGACGAAGGTCAGCCACGGTTTCGAGCCTCGCGAAAGTCGGGTCTGACCCTACTTTCAGACCGTCCATGGTGCCGGCTTTCCAGGATCGAGTCCGTATTTCTTCATCGCATCGGCGGCCCTCGACGCGGGCAGCGCGCCTTCGTCGGCCAGCGCCTTCAGCGCCGCGACGGTGACGTAGAAACGATCGACCTCGAAGAAGCGGCGGAGCTTCTCGCGGGTGTCCGACCGACCGAAGCCGTCGGTGCCGAGCACGACGTAGCGGCGGCCGACGCAGGCGCGGATCTGGTCGGCGTACGCGCGCATGTAGTCGGTGGCCGCGATCACCGGTCCGGCCGTGCCCTCGAGCATGGCACTCGCGTGCGGGACCTTCGGCTTGGCGGTCGGATTCATCATGTTCTCGCGCGTGACGCGCATGCAGTCGCGTGCGAGCTCGGTGAAGCTCGGACAGCTCCAGAGGTCCGACTCGACGCCCCAGTCGGCGCGCAGGAGATCGGCCGCCGCAATCACCTCGCGGAAGATCGTCCCGGAGCCCAGGAGCTGCACGCGCGGCGCCTTGGCCTTCTTCTCGCCGGCGCGGAACAGATACATCCCCTTGACGATGTCGGGCGCCGCCCTCTCCGGCATCGCCGGCTGCGCGTAGTTCTCGTTCATCACCGTCAGGTAGTAGTAGCAGTCCTGCTGCTCGGCATACATCCGCCTGAGGCCGTCCTGGACGATGACGGCAACCTCGTAGCCGAACGTCGGGTCGTAGGAGATGCAGTTCGGAATCGTCGCCGAGAGCATGTGCGAATGGCCGTCCTCGTGCTGGAGGCCCTCGCCGTTCAGCGTGGTGCGGCCGGCGGTGCCCCCCAGCAGGAAACCGCGCGAGCGCATGTCGCCCGCCGCCCAGGCGAGATCGCCGACCCGCTGGAAGCCGAACATCGAGTAGAAGATATAGAAGGGGATCATCGGCACGCCGTGCGTCGAGTACGACGTCGCGGCGGCGATCCAGTCGCACATGCCGCCCGCTTCGTTGATCCCTTCCTGCAGGATCTGGCCGCTCTTCGACTCCTTGTAGAACATCAGCTGGGCGGAATCCTCCGGCGTGTAGAGCTGGCCCTGCTGGTTCCAGATGCCGAGCTGCCGGAACATGCCCTCCATGCCGAAGGTCCGCGATTCGTCGGGGACGATTGGCACGATGTGCTTGCCGAGGTTCTTGTCGCGCAGCAGCATCTGCAGGACCTGCACGAACGTCATCGTCGTCGAGATCTCGCGCTCCTCGGTGCTCTTGAGGAACCGCTCGAATGCGGACAGCTCGGGTACCGCCAGCGGGTCCGCCTGCCGCCGCCGCGCCGGCAGGTACCCGCCCAGGTCCATCCGGCGCGCGCGCATGTACTCGAGCTCGGGCGAGCCTTCCGGAAACGTGACGTACGGCACCTCGTGCAGCTTGTCGTCCGGTACCGCGATCGCGAAGCGGTCGCGGAAGCGCCGGGTCGACTCGTCCGAGAGCTTCTTCTGCTGGTGCGTGATGTTCTGCGCCTCGCCCGACTCGCCCATGCCGTAGCCCTTGATCGTCTTCGCAAGGATGACCGTTGGCTGTCCCTTGTGGTTCACCGCGGCGTGGAACGCGTTGTACACCTTGAACGGATCGTGGCCGCCGCGATTCAACTTCCAGATGTCGTCGTCCGAGTAATCGGCCACGAGCTCCTTCAGCTCCGGGGTATTGAAGAAATACTCGCGAACGTATGCGCCGTCCTTGCTCTTGAACGTCTGGTATTCGCCGTCGACGACCTCCATCATCCGGCGCATCAGGAGGCCCTTCTTGTCGCGCGCGAGGAGCGGATCCCAGTGCCGCCCCCAGATGACCTTGATCACGTTCCAGCCGGCGCCGCGGAAGTCGCTCTCGAGCTCCTGGATGATCTTGCCGTTGCCGCGCACGGGACCGTCGAGGCGCTGCAGGTTGCAGTTGACGACGAAGATCAGGTTGTCCAGGTTCTCGCGCGCGGCCATGCTGATCGCGCCCATCGATTCGGGCTCGTCCATCTCGCCGTCGCCCATGAACGCCCACACCTTGCGGCCCTCGGTCTGCGCGAGGCCGCGATCCTGCAGGTACTTCATGAAGCGTGCCTGGTAGATCGCCATCAGCGGGCCGAGGCCCATCGAGACGGTCGGGAATTGCCAGAAGTCCGGCATCAGCCACGGGTGCGGATACGACGAGATGCCCTTGCCGTCGACTTCCTGCCGGAAGTTGTCCATCTGCTCGGGCGTGAACCGGCCGAGCATGAACGCCCGCGCGTACACGCCCGGCGCCGAGTGCCCCTGGACGAACACGAGGTCGCCCCCGTGCGCGTCGGTGGGCGCACGCCAGAAGTGGTTGAACCCGATGTCGTAGAGCATCGCGGCAGACGCGAAGCTTGCGATGTGACCGCCGACGTTCGTGTTCTTGTTGGCGCGCACGACCATCGCCATTGCGTTCCAGCGGACGACGTGCCGGATCGTCTGCTCGATGTTGAAGTCGCCGGGCAGGCGGACCTGCTTGTCGACGGGGATCGTGTTGATATACGCGGTGTTGGCCGAGAACGGCAGGTAGGCGCCCGAGCGGCGCGCCTTGTCGATCAGGGCTTCGATCAGGAACTGCGCACGGTCGGGCCCTTCCTGCGCGAGGACGCCCTCGAGGGCGTCGAGCCACTCGCGCGTTTCCAGCGGATCCTGATCGGCGTCGTAATTCATGCGAGCCTCCTGCGCGACAAGCCGGCGCGAGGCCAAGGGGCCGAACGCCGGGGTTCGATTGTATGCGGCGTCCTCGACCGCTGCATCGCGACGCGCGCGTGTTGGATTAGCGCGGCCCGATAAAGGCTACCACCCATCGGAAATCACTTCCATTTTGCGCCGCCCGCCTTCTGGAAATGCGACATAGACTCCAGCCCGCCGGAGAAGCCGGGCGCCTAGACCCTATCGATGATCCGGTTATTGGCGGGTAGCCACAATGCCAGGATTCGCTAGCGGCGCTTGCGCAACAGCAGCGTTGCGCCGCAAAGCAGGCTCGCGGTCCCGAACAGGACGAAGCCGAGGCGATAGCTGCCCGTCAATGTCGCGAGCAGCGCGAACAGCGGGGGACCCAGCACGACGCCCCCGAACGTGACGAAGCCCGACGCGCCGGTCACCATTCCGGCCTGGCCTGCCGGTGCATGACGCGCCACCTCCGCCAACTGAACGCCGTTCCAGCCGATCGCCGTCGAACCGAACGCGACGCCGATCGCGATGACCGCGGCGCTCGGCCAGCCGTCGCCGAAACTCGACGTCGCGTACGCGCACGCCGCCGCGGCGACGCCGAGCGCGCCCAGCACCGTGCGCGGCCGCGCCCAGCGATCGGCGACGTGGCCCCAGACGATGCGGCCGACGATGCCGCCCGCGTTGGCCGCGGTCAGCGCCAGTCCGGCGGCGACAAGCGGATAGCCCAAAGTCTCCGTCAGGTAGACGACGAGGAAGCTCACGAGGCAGACCTGCGTCGCCGCATAGATGAATCCCGTCGCCGCAAGTCCGACGAGCGCCGAGGTGCCGAAGACGGTTCGGAGCGGTGCGAACACGCCCGCGAGCGACAGGCGTCGTTCCGGCTCCCGATCGCCGTCGAGCGCCGCGCGCGATCGCTCGGCCGCCGCGGCGATGCCGAGCCCGACGAGGGCGATCGCGAAGAACGTGGCGCGCCAGCCGAGCGTTGCGGCAAGCGCGGGCAGCGCGGCTCCCGCAAGCGCCGCGCCTGCCGGCACGCCCGTCTGCTTGATCGAGAACGTGAGCGCCATCCGTGAAGGCGCGGCGGTGCGCACGAGCACGTGCGACGATGCCGGCGTGATGGGTCCGTAGCCGAGTCCCAGTATCAGCGGCGAGAGGGCGAGCAGCAGGCTCGAAGACGAGGGCGGGGCGGCGGCAAGCGTGACCGCGGCGAGCGCGACGGCGCATAGCACGACGCAGGCCTGCGACACGCGGATTGCCCCGAAGCGCGCGATGAAGCCGCCGGCGCCGACGCTCCCGGCCATCGAGCCGACGTAGAGAATTCCGACGAAGACGCCGACGAGGGCCGGCGAGACCGCGAGGTCGCCGGCGATCACCGGAGCCAGCACGGCGGTCGCCGTCGCGGCCAGCGATGTGAACACCTGGAGCGCAAGCGTTACCGCGAGCGCGGTCGCCGCCGCGCGCGCCGTGACGCGCCCGCGCGCGCCGCCAGGGACGCTCGTCCGGACCATCGTCAGAGCGGCCGCTCGCGGCCGCGACGGTCCGGCACGATGGTTTCCCTCTCGGTGATGATCGCGTCGACCGCGATGTCGTGCGGCCCCGCGGGAACGCGATCGACAATCTGCACGTGGAACGCGCCGGCGATCCGCGGCACCCGCGGCGGCAGCAGCGGAAGCAGGCGGTCGTAATAGCCGCCGCCATAGCCCAGCCGGCGCCCGCCGCGATCGAAGGCCAGGCCGGGGACGAGCACCCAATCGATCGCATCGAGCGCGACCGGCGCGCACTGCGGCCGCGGTTCGGGAATGCCCTGGGGACCGGCGACGACGTCACGCTCCGGATCGGCGATCGCATGCAGCTCGAGCATCCGCCGCGCGCCGTGCACGCGCGGCATTGCCACCGACTTGGCCGCCGCAAGGGCGGCCGTGACGAGCGGCCGCGTGTCCCATTCGTTGCGGAAGGGGAGCGTGAGCAGCGCCGTCCGCGCGCCGGCGAACGACGGCAGTGCCACGATGCGGCCGACGATCGCGGCCGCAGCCGCCGTGCGCGCGTCGGCTGGAAGCGCGTCGCGCGCCGCGAGGACCCGGCGCCGCAGCGCGAACTTCGCCTCGCGCAGCGCCGGACCCTGCAGCTCCGTCTCGATCGGGACAGGCTCGCTCGGCATCCGATGATGGTAACGCAGCCCTTGGCGCGCGGTGCCGGTGCCGCGGGCGGTGGTCCTATAATCTCGCCTTCCCGAGAGGTTCCGCCATGAAGAACGTTCACCAGATCCACCGGGAGCGCCGGCGCGCGCTCCTCGCGCAGATGCGCGCCCAGGCCGGCGGCGGGCTCGCGCTCGTGCCGACGGCCCCCGAAGTGCCCCGCAACCGCGATTCGCTCTATCCCTACCGCTTCGACAGCTATTTCCACTACGTCACGGGCTTCCCCGAGCCGGACGCGGTGGTCGCGCTCGTCGCGGGCAGGAACGGCGGCGACGCGGACCGGCACATCCTGTTCTGCCGGGAAAAGAACGCGGAGCGCGAGATCTGGGACGGCTTCCGCTACGGCCCCGACGCCGCGCGCGAGATCTTCGGCTTCGACGAGGCGCGTCCGATCGCGGAGCTCGACCAGGCGCTGCCCGACCTCGCGTCCGACCAGCCCGCGCTGTTCACGCCGCTCGGCCTGTTCGCGCCGTGGGACCGGAAGGTCACCGCCGTGCTGAACGAGGTGCGCGCCCGCGCGCGCACCGGCGTCGCCGCGCCGGAGGAGATCGTCGACGTGCGCGCCGCGCTCGACGCGCTGCGTCTCGTGAAGGACGAGCACGAGCAGGAGCTCATGCGGCGCGCCGCCCTGATCTCCGTCGCGGCGCACCGGCGCGCGATGGATCGCACGCGCGTCGGCTGGCACGAGTACGAGGTCGAGGCCGAGCTCGCGCACGAGTTCCTCCGCTCCGGTGCGCAGGCCGTCGCGTACCCGTCGATCGTGGCCGGCGGCCCGAACGCGTGCGTGCTTCACTACCGCGACAACAACCGGCAGTTGCAGGACGGCGAGCTCCTGCTGATCGACGCCGGCTGCGAATTCCAGGGGTACGCGTCGGACATCACGCGGACGTTTCCCGTGAACGGCAGGTTCAGCGGTCCGCAGAAGGCCGTCTACGAGCTCGTGCTCGCCGCCCAGGAAGCCTGCCTCGCCGCCGTCAGGCCCGGGGCCGACTTCCACGACTACCACGGCGTCGCCGAGCGCGTGCTCGCGCAGGGCTACATCGACCTCGGCCTCTGCCAGGGCTCGCTCGACGAAGTGCTCGAGAAAGGCGCGTTCAAGCAGTTCTACATGCACCGTGCGGGCCACTGGCTCGGGCTCGACGTGCACGACGCCGGCCTCTACAAGGTGAAGGGGGCTTCGCAGAAGCTCGCGCCCGGGATGGTGCTCACCGTCGAGCCGGGCACGTACATCCAGCCCGCCGACAACGTCCCGGACCGTTTCTGGGACATCGGGGTGCGGATCGAGGACGACGTGCTGGTGACGGCGACCGGCATCTGTAACCTGACTGCCGCGGCGCCGAAGTCGATCGCCGATGTCGAGGCGGCCTGCCGAAGGTAGCGGGCCGCGTCGTCGATGCTGCACGATGTCGCGATCGTCGGCGCGGGGCCGGTCGGAGCGACGCTCGCGCTCGCCGTCGCTCCGGCGGATCTCGACGTGGTCGTGCTCGATGCGCGCGCGGCCGGCGCGACGCTCCGCGGCGATCGTTCGCTCGCGCTGTCGCACGGCGCGCGCCTGATCCTCGAGCGGTTGGGGGCGTGGGGCGCGCTCGCGGCGATCCCCAACGCCGTCACGGCCATTACCGCGATCGACGTGTCCCAGGCCGGCGGCTTCGGTCTTGTGCGGCTGTCCGCGGCCGAGAACGACCTGCCGGCCCTCGGTTACGTCGTCCGTTATCGCGCGCTCCAAAGCGCGCTCGACGCCGCGCTCGCGCGAGCCGGGGTGACGATTCGCCACGGGGTCATGGTGAAATCGGTCGGCGGCACGCCTGCCTACGCGGCGGTCGAGGTCGACGGCGGCGAGCCGGTCCTCGCGCGTCTGGCGGCGGTCGCGGATGGCACGGGCGCCTCCGTCGCGGGACTGGCGCGGCATCGGCACGATTACGGTCAGGTCGCCGTCGTCGCCAAGGTCACGTGTGCTGCGCCGCACGACGGTCTCGCTTTCGAGCGCTTCACTCCGGACGGCCCGGTGGCGCTCCTGCCGGAAGGCGCGCACTACGGGCTCGTGTGGACGACGACGCCCGAGCGCGCGGAGGAGCTGCTCGCGTTGCCCGAGAGCCTCTTTCTCGCGCGTCTCGCCACCCATCTCGCCGCACGCGCGGTGCGCCTCGAGCGGGTCGAGGAGCGCCGCGCGTTTCCGCTGGCGCTGGAATTTGCGCGCGCGACGGTCGGCTCGCACACGGTCGTCGTCGGCAACGCCGCGCAGACGCTGCACCCGGTCGCGGGCCAGGGCTTCAACGTCGGGCTGCGCGACGCGTTCGAGCTCGCACGGGCCATCGTCGACGCGCCGCGCGAGACGATCGGCGACCGGGCGATGCTGGACGGCTACGCTCGCGGTCGGTGGCCCGACCGCTGGGCCGGCATCGCCTTCACCCACGGTCTCGTCAGCCTCTTCGGCCGCGACCGCGCCTACCTGCGCTGGCCGCGCGGGTTGGCGCTCACTCTGCTGGACGCGCTGCCACCGGCGAAGCGCGCATTCACTCGCGCGATGCTGTTCGGACTCCGCTAGCGAACGCCCGTGCGTCGTCGCAGCCGCGTGCGATGCGTCGTCGCGAGAAACAAGAATCGTGCCTTCGCTCGCGGACGTGCGCGACGTCATGTTTCGATCCGACGAGAGTGCTTCGCTTGCGCGCGAGACACGGTTATAATTCACTTCCCTCCGCGGCAAGCATTCCGCTCGATCACGATCTTCCGCCGCCCGTGCGCATCGGACCGTACGACCTTTCGAACAATCTCGCCGTCGCGCCGATGGCGGGCGTCACCGATCGTCCGTTTCGTCTGCTGTGCAAGCGCTTCGGCGCGGGGTACGCCGTCTCCGAGATGGTCGCTTCGAATCCGCAGCTCCGCGGCACCGAGAAATCGCGGCGCCGCACGGACCACGAGGGCGAGCCGGCGCCGGTCGCGGTGCAGATCGCCGGCGCGGATCCCGCCTTCATGGCGGACGCGGCGCGCTACAACGTCGCACGCGGCGCAGAGATCATCGACGTCAACATGGGCTGCCCCGCGAAGAAAGTCTGCAACGTCGCCGCGGGCTCCGCCCTGCTCGCGAACGAGCCGCTCGTCGGGGCGATCCTCGCAGCGGTCGTCGGGGCGGTCGACGTGCCGGTGACGCTCAAGATCCGCACCGGCAGCGATCCCGGACATCGCAACGCGGTGGCGATCGCGCGCATCGCCGAGGCGGCGGGGGTGGCGGCGCTCGCCGTGCACGGCCGGACGCGCGCGTGCGCGTTCACGGGGCCGGTCGAGTACGCGACGATCGGCGCGGTGAAGGCGGCGGTCGGGATTCCGGTGATCGCCAACGGCGACATCGACTCGCCGGAGCGGGCGCGGGAGGTCCTCTCGGCGACCGGCGCGGATGCACTGATGATCGGCCGCGCCGCGCAGGGCCGGCCGTGGATCTTCCGCGAGATCCTGCACTATCTCGAGCACGGCACGGCGCTCGCGCCGCCGACCGTGGCGGAAGCCCACGCGGCGATCGTCGCGCATCTGGGCGATCACTATCGGTTCTACGGCGAGGCGGCCGGCGCGCGGATCGCGCGCAAGCACCTGGGCTGGTACACGAGGGACCTCGCCGGCGGCGATGCATTCCGCCGGGAGATCAACGCCGCGGAGATGGCGCAGGAGCAACTCTGCGCGGTCGGCCGTTTTTTCGATACACTTGCCCGAAGCGGCGAGCGCCTCGACTATCGGCCGGCGACCGCCGACGTGGTCGACGCGCGCGACGCGTTCGCACAGGTGGGACAAGCGTCGCTTCGGGGCGGGGAGGCCCTGGCCGCGTGAGGAAGACACTGCGCATCAACGGCGGCAACGAGCTCGGCCGCTCGGTCGAGAAGTCGCTCGACGAATATTTCCGCCGCCTCGACGGCGAGCCGCCGCACGGCATCTACGACATGGTCATCATGCACGTCGAGCGGGCGCTGATCTCGTCCGTCATGGAACGCGCCGGGGGCAACCAGACCCAGGCCGCGGACATGCTCGGCATGAACCGCAATACGCTCCGTACGAAGCTCTCGAAGTACGGAATACGATAGCTCGCCCGACGCGAGCGTCGTCAGCGCAGGTCTCCATCGCCCCGGCCGCGCCCGAGACGTATGCCCGAACGAGTTGCCCGCGCGCTCCTCTCCGTCTCCGACAAGACCGGTCTGGCCGCGTTCGCGGGCGGCCTCGCGCGGCTCGGGGTGAGCTTGCTGTCGACCGGCGGCACCGCGAAGGCGCTCGTCGACGCCGGCCTCAAGGTCGTCGAGATCGGCGATTACACGGGTTTTCCGGAGATGCTCGACGGGCGGGTCAAGACGCTGCATCCGAAGGTTCACGGCGGGATCCTCGCGCGGCGCGACGCTGCCGGCGCACGTGGCGGCGCTCGAGAAGCACGCGATCCCGACGATCGACCTCGTCGTCGTCAATCTCTACCCGTTCCGGGAGACCGTCGCGAAGCCCGGCTGCACGCTCGAGGACGCGATCGAGAACATCGACATCGGCGGACCCGCGATGGTGCGATCGGCGGCGAAGAACTGGCACGACGTCGGCATCGTCGTCGACCCCGCCGACTATGCGCCGCTCCTGTCCGAACTCGAGTCCGGCGGTGGCACCCTCTCTGCCGCGACCCGCTTCGCGCTCGCGCGGAAGGCATTTTCCCACACGGCGGCGTACGACGGCGCGATCTCGAACTGGCTCACCGCGCGCGGCCCCGACGGCGCGGCGGAGGCGTTCCCGGACCGCTTCAACGTGCAGACCGTGAAGGTGCAGGACCTCCGCTACGGGGAGAACCCGCATCAGCAGGCCGCTTTCTACCGCGAGGACCCGCCGGCGGCGGGCACCATCTCGTCCTCCCGCCAGCTGCAGGGCAAGGAGCTCTCGTACAACAACATCGCCGACGCCGACGCCGCGTGGGAGTGCGTCAAGACGTTCGCCGAACCCGCGTGCGTGATCGTCAAGCACGCGAACCCGTGCGGCGTGGCGACGGCGGGGTCGCTCCTCGAGGCCTACCGCGGCGCCTTTGCGACCGATCCCACGTCCGCGTTCGGCGGCATCATCGCGTTCAACCGGCCGGTCGACGCACCGACGCTCGACGCCGTCGCCGCGCAGTTCCTCGAGGTGCTGATCGCGCCCTCGTACACGGCAGACGCGCTCGCCGCGATCGCCCAGAAGAAGAATGTCCGCGTGCTCGAGGTGCCGCCCGGCGACGATGCCGCCGCGGGGCCGCGGCTCGACTGGAAGCGCGTCGGCGGCGGTCTCCTGGTGCAGACCGCGGATGCGCGCAACGTGCTGCCCTCCGACCTCCGCGTGGTCACGCGGAAGGCGCCGACGCCCGAGCAGGAGGCGGATCTGCTGTTCGCGTGGCGGGTCGCGAAGTTCGTCAAGTCGAACGCCATCGTGTACTGCGGGCACGGGCGGACGCTCGGCATCGGCGCCGGCCAGATGAGCCGCGTCGACTCGACCCGGATCGCGGCGATGAAGGCGAAGCACGCCGGGCTGTCGCTCGCGGGTGCGGTCGTCGCCTCGGATGCGTTCTTCCCGTTCCGCGACGGGCTCGATGTCGTCGCCGACAACGGTGCGTCGGCCGTGATCCAGCCCGGAGGCAGCGTGCGCGACGACGAGGTCATCGCCGCCGCCGACGAGCGCGGCATCGCGATGGTGTTCACCGGGATCCGCCACTTCCGTCACTAGCCGTCCTTCGAAGGGCCGCCGTCATGCAGCGTCTGCGCATCCTCGTCGTCCTGGCCACGCTTGCTGCCGCTCTCCCGACGCCCGCGCGCGCGGCGGCCGAGTGCTCCGACCTCTGGGAGTGGCTCAACACGGCCTGCCGCCGCGTCGTCGACACCTACGACAAGGGCCAGAACGAGATCCTCCTGTCGGGGTACGCCTGGCACACGCCGTGGACGTGGACCGCCGACCGCCGCGCCGAGGAGAACGCGTACGCCTGGGGCGGCGGCTGGGCGCGAAGCGTCGAGCGCGAGAACGGCGACACCGACACCGTCTATTTCCTGGTGTTCAGCGACTCGCACTACGAGCCGGAGTTCAACCTCGGCTATGGCTGGACCACCTTCTGGCGGCCCCGCGATTCGCTGCAGCCGGGACTCGGTTACACGCTGATGCTGATCTCGCGCCAGGACATCTGGGGCGGCGCGCCGTTTCCCGCCATCCTGCCGCTCTTTGCGCTGCGCTACGACCGGTTCACCGTGCTCTCGACCTACATCCCGACGCTGAACGGCGGCGTCAACCACGGCAGCATCCTCTACGTGTTCGGCAAGATCACGCTCGATTGAGCGCATGAACCTCCTCGTGATCGGCGGCGGCGGCCGCGAGCACGCGCTCGCCTGGAAGCTTGCGCGCTCGCCGCGGGTCGGGAAGGTCTTCGTCGCCCCCGGCAACGCCGGAACGGCGCTCGAGCCCGAGCTCACCAACGTCGCGCTCACGGCGATCCCGGATCTCGTCGCTTTCGCGCGCGAGCAGAAAGTGGCGCTGACCGTGGTCGGCCCGGAAGCGCCGCTCGCGGCCGGCGTCGTCGACGCGTACCGCGCTGCCGGGCTCCCGATCTTCGGGCCGGTGCAGGCCGCGGCGCAGCTCGAGAGCTCGAAGGATTTCGCGAAGGCCTTCATGGCGCGGCACGGCATTCCGACCGCGCAATACCGGACGTTCACCGACGCGGCCGCGGCGCGAGCCTACGTTGCCGAGCGCGGCGCGCCGATCGTCGTCAAGGCCGACGGTCTGGCTGCGGGCAAGGGGGTGGTGGTTGCGTCGACGATCGACGAGGCCCAGGCCGCGGTCGACGCGATGTTGTCCGGCGGGATGCTCGGCGCTGCCGGGATGCGGGTCGTCGTCGAGGATTTTCTCGCGGGCGAGGAGGCGAGCTTCATTGTGATGGTCGACGGCCGGAACGTGCTTCCGCTCGCCTCGAGCCAGGACCACAAGCGGCTCCGCGACGGCGACGCGGGACCGAATACCGGAGGCATGGGGGCGTATTCCCCGGCGCCGATCGTGACGCCCGCGCTCCACGCGCGGATCATGCGCGAGGTGATCCTTCCTGCGGTCAGCGGGATGGCCGCGGACGGCACCCCCTACACGGGCTTCCTCTACGCGGGCGTGATGGTCGACGAATCGGGCGCGCCGAAGGTCCTCGAATTCAATTGCCGCCTCGGCGATCCCGAGACGCAGCCGATCATGGTGCGGCTCCGGTCCGATCTCCTCGACCTCCTCCTCCACGCTGTCGACGGCACGCTCGACACGGCGGAGGCCGAATGGGACCGGCGGACGGCGCTCGGCGTCGTGCTCGCCGCGCACGGGTATCCCGACGCGCCGCGCAAGGGTGACGTGATCACCGGACTCGACCGCGTGACGTCCGACGCGTTTCCGGACTGCAAGGTGTTCCATGCCGGCACCGCGAGCGACGCCGACCGGATCGTCGTCGCGGGCGGCCGCGTGCTTTGCGTCACCGCGCTCGGCGATTCGGTCCGGCAGGCGCAGAAGGCGGCGTACGCGGCGATCGGCGAGATCCGCTTCGACGGGATGCAATACCGCACCGACATCGGGCATCGCGCGCTTCAGCGCAAGGCCTGACCGGTCCCCCCGCATGGACGTCGCCGCCCCGCGCGACTATTTCATCGGTCTGCAGTCGGGCATCGTCGTGCGCCTGGAGGCCCTCGACGGCATGCCGTTCCGTCGCGACGAGTGGACGCGCCCCGAGGGCGGCGGCGGGATCGCGCGCGTCATCGAGGAAGGCCACGTGCTCGAGCGTGGGGGTGTCAACTTCTCGCACGTCAAAGGCGAGCGGCTGCCGCCGTCGGCGACCGCCGCACGGCCGGGCATTGCCGGACGCGCGTGGGAGGCGATGGGCGTCTCGTTGGTGCTCCACCCGCGCAATCCGTATGCGCCGACCGTTCACATGAACGTCCGCCTGTTCGTCGCGCATGCGACGCCGGGCGGCACCGCCTCGTCCTCGGAAGACGTGTGGTGGTTCGGCGGCGGAATGGACCTGACGCCTTACTATGGGTTCGAGGAGGATGCGGTGCATTTCCATCGCACGTGCCGCGACGCGCTCGCCCCGTTCGGCGAAGGGGTCCACGCCAAGTACAAGCGGTGGTGCGACGAGTACTTCTATCTGAAGCATCGCGGCGAGCCGCGCGGCGTCGGCGGCGTGTTCTTCGACGATCTTGCGGAGGGCGGCTTCGATCGCTGCTTCGCGCTGGTGCAGAGCGTCGGCGATCACTTCCTCGCCGCCTATGCGCCGATCCTCGAGCGCCGGAAGGACACGGCCTACGGTGAGCGGGAGCGGGATTTCCAGGCGTACCGGCGGGGTCGCTACGTCGAGTTCAACCTGGTCTGGGACCGGGGTACGCTGTTCGGGCTCCAGTCGAACGGCCGCACCGAGGCGATCCTGATGTCGCTCCCTCCGGTCGTGAAGTGGCGTTACGATTGGAAGCCCGCGCCGGGAACGCCCGAGGCCCGTCTGTACACGGACTTTCTCGTCGCGCGCGACTGGGTGTTGAACTGATGGACGCTCGCGACAAGCACCTCACGGAGACGAAGGTCTCGTCCGAACCGGTATTCGACGGCAAGCTGCTGCACGTCCGGCGCGACACCGTGCGGCTTCCCGACGGAACGCTCGCGATCCGCGAGCACATCGTGCACCCGGGTGCCGTCCTGATCGTTCCCGTGCTGCCGGACGGGGGCCTGGTCGTCGAGCGGCAGTACCGCTATCCGCTCGACCGGGTGCTGATCGAGTTTCCCGCGGGCAAGCGCGATCCGGGCGAATCCCCGATCGAGACCGCTCGGCGCGAGCTGCGCGAGGAGGCGGGCTACGAGGCGTCGACGTGGATGCCGCTCGGCTCGGTTCACACGCTCGTCTCCTACACGAACGAAGCGATCGACTTCTTCGTCGCCGAAGGCCTCGCGCACGTCGGCGCGAAGCTCGACGAGGGCGAATTTCTCGAGATCCTTACGATGACTCTCGACGAGATGCTGGCGGCGCTCGACCGAGGGACGATCACCGACGCGAAGACCGTCGCCGCGTTGCTGTTGTACGCGCGGCGGCGGGCACGATGACCGCACTCCGTCTCGTCGTGCGCGGCCGCGTGCAGGGCGTGGGCTTCCGCTACGCGATGGTCGACGCTGCAGCGACGCACGGCGTCGCGGGGTGGGTGCGCAACCGGCGCGACGGGACGGTGGAGGCGCTGCTTCAGGGCGAGCCTGCGGCGGTCGAGGCGGTCTTCGCGTGGTGCCGTCGCGGCCCGCCCGCGGCGCGTGTCGATGCGGTGGAATCGTTCGCCGCGACACCCGATCCGACGCTCGCCGGCTTCTCGCATGCGCCTACGGCGTAGCGGCAGCAGGGACTCCGACTCCGAACACATCCTTCCAGGCCGCATAGGACGCTGCGGTCGCGAGCGGCAGTGCGACCACGAAGCCGATGCCGAAGGTGAGGAGGCCGAAGCCCAGCAGGACGAACGTCCCGAACGCGTAGGCGACGAGCGGCGGCACGTTCCGCGCGAAGCCGGCCGCGCTCGCGGCGAAGGCGGCGGGCAACGAGACGCCCTCGAGCAGCGCGTGAAACGGGACGAACGTGACCGGCAGCGACACGACGATGGCGACCGCGTAGACGCCGAGCAAGGTGCCGGGCGTGAGCTCGACCGCGGACGCGTCGGCGACGAGCAGGTTCACGTCCGCGATCCACCAGCCCGCGAAGACCTGCGCCGCGGTCGTGATCACGCTCGCGGCGATGACGGCCGCGATCGCGTTGCCGCCGGCGCGGAAGGCCGCGAACGCGAGACCGAGCGACGGCCGCTCGCGCCGATCGACGGCCGCGGCGGCATAGACGAGGCCGGATCCGACGAGCGGCGAGACGATCTCGGAGATGAGGCCCAGGCCCCCCGGAGCAGCCTTCAGCACGAGCTCCGTCGCGATGACCAGGATGGCGATCCCGGCGAACGTGAGCGGCGCGAGCTTGAAGAGCCGCATCGCGTCCTCGTACCACGCGATGCCGTGGCGCCACGAAACGGCGCGCGGATGCACGTGTGGCGCCGCGCCGGGCTCCCGGTCGGCCATCGCCGCGCTACGCGGCGGACTCGCCGAGGTACGCGGCGCGCACCGCGGGATCGTCGAGCAAGTCCCTCGCCTCGCCGGAAAGCGTGATGTCGCCTGATTCCATCACATAGCCGCGATGGCTCACTTCCAGCGCGAGCTTCGCGTTCTGCTCGATCAGCAGGATGGTGACGCCTTCGGTCGACACCGCGAGGATCGTCTCGAACACCTTCTGCACCATGAGCGGCGCGAGCCCCATCGAGGGCTCGTCGAGGAGCAGGAGCCTCGGCTTCGACATCAGGGCGCGTCCCATCGCGAGCATCTGCTGCTCGCCGCCGGAGAGCGTGCCGGCCGTCTGCCGGCGCCGTTCCTTGAGCCGCGGGAACAGGCCGAACACGCGCTCGACGTCGGCGCGGATGCCGGCGGCGTCCTTGCGCACGTACGCGCCCATCGCGAGGTTCTCCTCGATCGTCAGTGCGCCGAACACGCCGCGACCCTCGGGCACCATCGCGAGCCCCTTGCGCACGAGCTCGAATGCCGGTCGCCCCCCGATGCTCTCGCCCGCGTAGCGGATCGTCCCGGACTTGACCGGCTGCAGGCCGCAGATGCCCTTCAACGTGGTCGTCTTGCCGGCGCCGTTCGCGCCGATGAGGCAGACGAGCTCGCCCTCGGCGACGTGGAGGTCGATGCCCTTGACCGCGTGGATCCCGCCGTAGGCGACCTCGAGCCTGGAGAGCTCGAGCAACGGCACCGCGCCGGCCTCGGCCATTGCTACCGCGTCCCCGCGCGCCGTAGCGTCACCTCGCCGCCCAGGTACGCGGCGATGACCTGGGGGTCGTTCTGGACTTCGGCCGCGGTGCCCTCGGCGATCTTCTTTCCGTAGTCGAGCACGAGCACGCGGTCGCAGACGCTCATCACGAGCTTCATGTCGTGCTCGATCAGCAGGATCGTCGTGCCGTCGCGGCGGATGTCCTCGAGCAGCCCCTTCAGCGCCGTCGTTTCGGTGGCGTTCATTCCCGCCGCCGGCTCGTCCAATGCCAGGAGCTTCGGCTCGGTCGCAAGCGCCCGTGCGATCTCGAGCCGCCGCTGGTCGCCGTAGGCCAGATGCTTGGCGAGCGTGTTCGCGCGTTTGGCGACGCCCACGTACTCGAGGAGCTCGTAGGCGCGCCGCTCGATGGCGTTCTCCTCCGCGCGCGTCGCGGCGTTGCGAAGGATCGCGCCAAACACATTGGCGTGGGTGCGAACGTGGCGGCCGATCATCACGTTCTCCAGCGCGGACAAGTTCGCAAAGAGGCGGATGTTCTGGAACGTGCGCGCGATGCCGCGCTCGGCGACCTCGTTCGGCATCAACCCCGACAGGGGCGCGCCGTCGAAGGTGAAGTCGCCTTCGTCCTGGGCATAGATGCCGGTGAGCACGTTGAAAAGGCTGGTCTTGCCGGCGCCGTTGGGGCCGATCAGCCCGTAGATCTCGCCGTGCCGGATGTCGAAGCTCACCTGGGAGAGCGCGTGCACGCCGCCGAAACGCTTGCTGATGCCCTTGGCTCCGAGGAGGGAGAGGTGGTGTTCGCTCATCGGGCCGCCCTCGGCGTTTCGAGCTCGCGCTTGCGCAGCGCGGACGGCAGGAGGCCCGCCGGGCGGAACAGCATCATCAGGACGAGGGCCAGCCCGAACAGCAGCATTCTGATCACCTCGGGCTCGATCAGCATCCGTCCGAAGAGCGCGCTCTGCACGGGTCCGACCGTGTAGCGCAGCACCTCCGGCGCGAACGACAGGAGCAGCGCGCCGAGGACCACGCCGAAGATGTTGCCCATGCCGCCCAGCACGACCATCGACAGCACCATGATCGATTCGACCAGCACGAAGCTCTCGGGACTGATGAAGCCCTGGGTCGCCGAGAAGATGCCACCGGAGATGCCGCCGAACGACGCGCCCATCGCGAACGCGAGCAGCTTCATGTTGCGCGTGTTGATGCCCATCGCCCGCGCTGCGATCTCGTCCTCGCGAATCGCCTCCCACGCGCGGCCGATCCGCGAGTTCTGCAGCCGCAGGTTGAGCGCGATGATCGCCAGTGCCACGAGAACCAGCAGGTAGTAGTACTTGACCGGCCCGGAAAAGGGAACGCCGGCAATGGTCTCGTTCCGCGCGAAGTTGAAGCTGCCGATCCGGAAGGGGTCGATCAGCGTGATGCCCATCGGGCCGTTCGTCAGGTTGAACGGCTGCGACAGGTTGTTGAGGAAGATGCGGATGATCTCGCCGAACCCCAGCGTGACGATCGCGAGGTAATCGCCCCGCAGCTTGAGCGTCGGCGCGCCGAGCAGCACGCCGAACAGGCAGGCGACCCCGGCGCCCAGCGGCAGTATGATCCAGAAGGGGAGGTGCAGGTTGAATTGCGGCGACGCGAGCAGCGCGTAGACGTAGGCGCCGACGGCGTAGAAGGCGATGTAGCCGAGATCGAGCAGCCCGGCGAAGCCGACGACGATGTTGAGGCCGAGCGCGAGCAGCACGTAGAGGATCGCGAGGTTCGTGATGCGCACCCAGGCGGTGCCGAGGCCGGTCAGCACGAACGGCAGGAGAGCCAGCGCCACGCCGATGAGCGCGACGCCGATCCACGCGGCGAGCGGGTGCTGCCTGACCCGCTGCAGCGCGCGCATCGCGGGTGGCCTCACGCGCGCTCGGCGACGCGCTCGCCGAGCAGGCCGGAGGGCCGGAAAACGAGCACGGCGATCAGCACGAGGAACGCGAAAACGTCCTGGTAGTTGCTGCCGAAGACCGACAGGTTCGGATTGTCCAGGCAGCGTTGCGCGATCGCGTCGGACCAGCCCGAGAGTTGGCACAAGTTGGTCAAATCGCCGACATAGCCGGCACCCAGGGCCTCGATGACGCCGAGCAGCACGCCGCCCAGCATCGCGCCGGCGATGTTGCCGATGCCGCCCAGCACGGCTGCCGAAAAGGCTTTGAGTCCGAGGATGAACCCCATCTGATACTGCGCGATGCCGTAGTAGGTTCCGACCATCGCGCCCGCGACGGCCGCGAGCGCCGCGCCGATGACGAACGTGAGCGCGATCACCGTGTTGATGTTGATCCCCATCAGGCCGGCGACCTGCTGGTTCTGCGCCGTCGCGCGCATCGCGATGCCGAGCTTGGTCCGGTACACGAGCGCAACCAGGCCGGCCATCATCGCGACGCAGGTGACGATGATCGCGATCTGGACATTGGTGATTCTCGCGCCGTTGGGATTGTCGGTGAGGGCGTAAGGAACGACGGCAATGATCTGCGGAAACGGCAGTGGATTGCGGCTCCAGATGAGCAGCGCGATGTTCTGCAGCACGATCGACAGCCCGATTGCGGTGATCAGGGGCGCGAGCCGAGGCGCGGTGCGCAGCGGCCGGTACGCGACGCGCTCCAGCGTGTAGCCGACGCCGGCGCAGACCGGGATCGCGACCAGCGCGCCGGCGGCGACGATGGCCACCGGCGGCAGTCCGAGGTTCGCCCCCACGAGCGCGTTGATGACGGAATACGTCGTCATCGCGCCGATCATGACCACCTCGCCGTGGGCGAAGTTGATGAGCTGGATGATCCCGTACACCATCGTGTAGCCGAGCGCGACCACGGCATACACGCTGCCGAGGGTGAGCCCGTTGACGAGCTGCTGCAGGAACGTGTCCACCCGGTTCTCCTTCCCGACCCTCGCCCGCGCGGCCCTCGCGGCCGATACGTCCCGGCGGCTCCGCGCCATGTTCGGCCCGAGCGTCGGAAGCGCGCGGCGCGAGCGCGATTGTGCGGGGTGCCGCCGATGTCGGCAATCCCCCGCCGAAACGAAAAGGAAACGGCGCCCCATGGGACGCCGTTTCGCCGGGGGGAAATCCCGACTACTTCTTCTTTTCGTCCTTCTTCATCTCGGACGTAGCCGCCATGGGCGCCGTGGCCGGAGCCGCCGCGGCGGGAGCCGGCCCCGCGGCTTTCATGAACTCATCGAACGGAACGCTCTTGCCGCCCTTCACGACGGCGATCGGCTCGAGCTTGCCGGCCTTCATCTGGAAGATCGTGATTTCGGCGTCCTTCCGATCACCCTTGTCGTCGAACTCGATATGGCCGGTCGCACCGTTGTAGCTGATCTTCTGCAGCTCGGGCAGGTACTTGGCCGGGTCGGTCGAGTCCGCCTTCTGCATCGCGGCGATCTCCAGGTTCGCGGCGTCGTAGGTGAAAGGCGCGTAGAGGATCGGATCGACGTTGTACTTCGCCTTGTAGGCATCGAGGAAGTCCTTCGACGCCGCAACGACCGGCAGACCGGCCTGCGAGCAGATCAGGCCCTCGGCGTTCTTTTCGCCGGCGAGCTGGTTCATCTGTTCGGTGCACGCGCCGTCGCCGAACGCGAACACGGCCTTGATCCCGAGCTCGCGCGCCTGCTTCAGCATCGGGCCGCCGGTCGCATCCATGCCGCCGTAGAAGATGGCGTCGGGACTCTTGCCCTTGACCTTGGTGAGAATCGCCTTGAAGTCCGTCGCCTTGTCATTGGTCTTTTCGCGCGCGACGACGCTCACGCCGCCGGCCTTGAGCGTCTTGTCGACCTCGTCGGCGAGGCCCTCGCCGTACGCCGTGGCGTCGTCGGCGATGGCGACCTTCTTCGGCTTGAGCGACTCGAGGTACTGCGCGACGGCCGGACCTTGCTGGTCGTCACGGCCCACGACGCGGAAGATATTCTTGAATCCCTGCTCGGTGAGCTTGGGATTGGTCGCCGACCCCGAGATCATCGGGATGCCCGCCTGGTTGTAGACGGCCGAGGCCGGGATGGTGACGCCGGAATTGAGGTGCCCGACCACGCCCGCTACCTTGGCATCGGCGAACTTCTGCGCGATCGTCGGGCCCAGCTTGGGGTCGGCCTGGTCGTCCTCGCTCATGACCTCGAACTTGACTTCCTTGCCGCCGATCTTCAGGTGCTTCGCATTGGCCTGCTCGATGGCCAGGCGCACGCCGTTGTCGTTGTCCTTGCCGAGATGCGCGATGCCGCCGGTGAGCGGGCCGGCGGACCCGATCTTGACCGCGACCACTTCCGAGACGGGGGCCTTGGGGGCCTCGGCCTTCTTGGGTTCTTCCTTGCCGCAGCCGTACAGGGCGAATACCGCCGCCGCGACGACCGTCGGGCCGAGCTTGCGCGTCACGTTCATCTAGTTCCTCCGCTGGTAGAAAATCTGGCGAATAGCCAACAGAAGATTATTGGCTCCCGGGCATTCCCTGTCAATGCGCGGGGCGCGATGCAAAACGGACGGCGGCGCCCGGGGATTCGCCCAGTGGCGGCGCGCGGCGTCCCGTCGCGTCCGGGCGCATTCCGTCGCAGCCCGCTTTGCCCAAGGTCGCCGTTGCCCCTAGACTAGCGACCTTCGCGAATCCGGAACCCCGTTCCCGCGCATCCAAGCGGGACGGATCAAACCAATCCGGCCGATCCGGTCACCCCGGCCCGGCCCGTCAAAGTTCGGGAGCCGCCGTACGGGCGGCCGCCGTGGGGGGTACACGCATGGCACAACGATCGAGGCGCCGGTGGCTCGTCGGCGGCATCGTCTTTCTGGTGGTCGCCGGGGCCATCGGAGGGAGCGTGGCGATGCGCCTTGCGAAGAAGGCCGACGACAGCGGCAAGGCGGCGCCGGTCACGCTCGAGTTCGCGCCGAGCGACCTGACGCGCGTCGAGGCGCGCCCGATCGCCCGCTGGCTGCCCGTGTCGGGGACGCTTCAACCGGTGCGGCAGGCCACCGTCAAGGCGAAGGTCTCGGGCGACGTAAAGCAGGTCACCGTCCGCGAAGGGGAGACCGTACAGGCGGGGCAGGTGCTCGCCCGGATCGACACGGCGGACCTCGACGCCAAGCTGATCGAGCGCCTCGGCGCGCTGGAGTCGGCGAAGGCGCAGCTCGCGATGGCCGAGAAGACGCGGACCTCGAACCGCATGCTGCTCAAGCAGAACTTCATCTCGCAGAACGCGTTCGACAATTCGGAGTCGAGCTTCCACGTCGCGGAAGGCTCGGTCAAGTCGGCCGAGGCGCAGGTGCAGCTCGCGAGGAACGCGCTCCGCGACGCGGTCGCGATCTCGCCGTTGAACGGTCTCGTCGGCAAGCGCCACGTCCAGCCGGGTGAGAAGGTCGCATTCGATTCCCCGCTCATCACCGTGGTCGACCTCAAGGACATGGAGCTCCAGGCGGCGGTGCCGGCGGTGGACGTTCCCGAGCTCACGATCGGCAAGAGCGTGGAGCTCGTCATCGACGGCTTCGGCGAGCGGCGGTTCGGCGGGCGGGTCGAGCGGATCAATCCGGCGACGGAGCCCGGGACGCGCTCGATCCTCGTCTACGTCGGAATCCCGAACGCCGACGGCGCGCTGCGCGGCGGGATGTTCGCGACCGGCCGGATCGCGCTCGGCGCGAGCGCGCCCGTGGCCACGCTGCCGGCGACGGCGGTTCGCGTCGAGGCCGGCCAGTCCTATGTCTGGATGCTCGAGGACGGCAAGCTCGTGAGGCGCATCGTCGCCACGGGCGCGCGCGACGACGGGGCCGGCCGGGTCGAGATCCGGACTGCGCTGCCGGCCGGCGTGCCGGTGCTCGGCGCGCGGATGGACAACCTGAAGGAAGGCGCGTCGGCGATCGTCAAGGCGCCGATCCCGACGCCGGTGCCGGCCTCGGCGCCGACGTCGGGCACGACGCAGTTCGCAGGCTGACGCGCGGACGGAAGGAAGCCGGCCATGTGGATCACCCGCGTCTCGATCCGGAATCCGGTCTTCGCCACAATGGTGATGGTCGGCATCGCCGTGCTCGGCCTGTTCGCCTACAACCGGCTGCAGGTCGAGCAGATGCCCGACGTCAACCTGCCGTTCGTCTTTGTGCAGACGAATTATCCGGGGGCCAATCCCGAGGTCGTCGAGAACGACGTAACGAAGCCCCTCGAGTACGCGATCAACACGGTCGCCGGCGTGGACAAGATCCTCTCCAATTCCAAGGAGGGGAGGAGCGAGGTCTTCGCCGAGTTCCGGATGTCGACCGACATGGGCAAGGCGATGCAGGATGTGCGCGACAAGATCGCGCAGGTCCGGCCCGGCTTCCCGCGCGACGTCAAGGACCCGCTCGTCGTCCGCGCCGATCAGGAGAACCAGCAGCCGGTCGTGTCGCTCGCGGTGCTCTCGCCCACGCTCGACCTCCGCGACCTGACGTCGCTCACCGACCAGACGATCGTCAAGGGCCTCGAGAACGTGCCCGGCGTCGCGCGGATCGACGTCAACGGTCGCGTGACGCGGCAGATCCTGATCCAGATCAAGCCCTCCGCCGTGTCGGCGCTCGGCATCGGCGTCGACCAGGTGATCGCCGCGATCCGGGACGCGAACCAGGACGTCCCGGCCGGGCGCATCACGCGCGGAAAGACCGACGCGATCGTGCGCGTCGAGGGCAAGATCAAGGACCCGATGCAGTTCGGCCGCGTGATCGTCGCGCAGCAGATGGGCGTTCCCGTCTACCTGTCGCAGGTCGCCGACGTGATCGACGGCGAGAAGGAGCAGGATTCGATCGCGCGGATCAACGGCCGCCCGTCGATCACGCTCGACATCCAGAAGGCGCAGGATGCCAACATCGTCGACACGGGGCGCGGTGTCGTCGCCGCGATCGACGCGCTCAGGGCGCGCCTGCCGAAGGATGTCGAGCTGCGGATAATCAACTCGACCGCGGAGCAGGTGGAGAAGAGCGTCAACCGGGTCAAGCAGACCATCGTCGAGGGCGGCCTCCTGACGGTGCTGATCGTGTTCCTGTTCCTGCACAGCTGGCGCAGCACGATCATCACCGGGCTCACGCTGCCGATCGCCGTGATCGCGACGTTCCTCGCGCTCTACGCATTCGGATTCACGCTCAACTTCCTCACGCTGATGGCGCTGTCGCTCTGCATCGGCCTACTGATCGACGACGCGATCGTCGTGCGCGAGAACATCGTGCGGCATCTCGCGATGGGCAAGGACCATATGCGCGCCGCGCAGGAGGCCACCGACGAGATCGGGCTCGCGGTGATGGCCACGACGTTCGCCATCGTCGCGGTGTTCGTGCCGATCGCGTTCATGAGCGGGCTCATCGGCCGCTTCTTCTTCCAGTTCGGCGTGACGGTCGCGGTTGCCGTGCTCGTGTCGCTGTTCGTCTCGTTCACGCTGGATCCGATGCTCTCGTCGGTGTGGCACGATCCGCCCGGCTCGCGCTTCCGCCGCGTCCCGTGGCTCGGCCGCTTCATGGACCGCTTCGAGCGCGGCATCGAGTGGGTGCACGGCCTCTACGGCCGCATCCTCGAATGGGCGCTCACGCATCGCAAGTCGGTGATCGCGCTCGCCCTCGTCACGTTCTTCGCGAGCTTCGCCGTCGTGCCGCTGGTGGGCACCGAGTTCGTTCCCGACACCGACGAGAGCTTCATCTCGCTCCGGCTCAACACGCCGGTCGGCTCGAGCCTCGAGTACAGCGACGCGAAGGTGCGGCAGGTGGAGGAGGTGCTGAAGTCGATCCCGGAGATCGCGCTCACGATGACGACGATCGGCACCGACGAAGGGCGCAACTACACCCGCGTCAACCTGAAGCTCGTCGGCCGAGACCAGCGCAAACGCTCGCAGAAGGAGCTCGAGCAGGCGATCCGCAAGGAGTTGAAGCCCATCCCCGGCGTCGAGCTTGCGCTCGGCTGGAACCGGCCGGTCTGGGTGAATCTGCTCGGGCCGGATCCGGCGACGATGACACAGCTGATAGGCGAGTTCGCCGAGCGGGTCGCGAAGATCCCGGGGATCGCCGACCTCGAGATCTCGGAGAAGGCCGCGGCGCCGGCGCTCGCGATCCGGCTCAACAATGACGTCGCCGCGGATCTCGGCATCACGGTGCAGCAGGTCGGCGCGACGGTGCGGCCGCTGCTCGCGGGCGACACGGTCAGCTACTGGCTCGGGCCCGACGGCCAGAACTACGAGGTCAACGTCCAGCTCCCGCGCGACCAGCGGCGGATCGCGGGCGATCTCGCCAACCTCTACCTGACGACGAGCAAGAAAGGGCCCGACGGCGAGGCGCGGATGGTGCCGCTGCGCCAGGTCGCGGATATCGTCGAGACGACCTCGCCGCAGATCATCAAGCGCCAGGAGCTCCAGCGGCGGGTCGCCCTCTACGCCAACGCGGAGGGACGGCCGTCGGGGGACGTCAACTCCGACGTCGAGAAGGTCATGAAGCAGATGCCATTGCCTCCGGGATACCGGTTCGACGTCGGCGGGCAGGCCAAGGACCAGAAGGAATCGTTCCAGGCGGCGATGGCCGCGCTCGGGCTCGCGGTGATCTTCATCTATCTGATTCTCGCCTCGCAGTTCGCGAGCTTCACGCAGCCGGTGGCGATCATGGCGTCGTTGCCGTTCTCGCTGATCGGCGTGTTCCTCGCGCTCCTTCTTACGGGGACGACGCTCAACCTCTTCTCGATGATCGGGTTCATCATGCTGATGGGCCTCGTCACGAAGAACGCGATCCTGCTCGTCGACTTCGCCAACCGCGCGCGGCGGGCGGGGGCGAGCCTGCACGATTCGCTGCTGCAGGCGGGCCAGGTGCGGTTGCGACCGATCCTCATGACCACGGCGGCGATGATCGGCGGGATGACGCCGCTCGCGCTCGGCCTGGGAGAAGGCGGCGAGACGCAGGCGCCGATGGGCCGCGCGATCATCGGCGGCGTGATCACGTCGACGCTGCTCACGCTGGTCGTGGTGCCGGTGCTCTACACCTACCTCGACCGCTTCGCCGAATGGCGCAAGGCGAGGAAGGCCGCGCGGGCGGCGCGACACGCCGCGGCGGCCGGCCCCGCCACCGAGCCGGCGCGCGGGCGCGCCGACTGAGAGACGCGCCGGCCCGAGCTTCCGCGATTGACGTGCGATAATGAACGTCGGCATAATAACTGACTGCGAGTCAGTTGCTGCTTCGCTGCCTGTCGGGGATGTGGCATCGCGGGCCTGCCGCGTTCCGCTCGTTCCCGACCGCACCCTTCACGACCGCCATGGACATCGAGCAGGCGCGCTTCAACATGATCGAGCAGCAGGTCCGCACCTGGGACGTGCTCGACCAGGACGTGCTCGATCTTCTTTTTGCGGTCCGCCGCGAGGAGTTCGTTCCGGCCGCCTACCGGTCGCTCGCCTTCGCGGACCTCGAGATCCCTCTGGCGGGCGGCGAGCGGATGTGGACGCCGAAGATGGAAGCGCGCGTCCTGCAGGAGCTCAAGCTCAAGGCAGGCGAGACCGTGCTCGAGGTCGGCACGGGCAGCGGCTACCTGACGGCGTTGCTCGCGAGCAGCCGCACGCGCGTGACGAGCGTGGAGATCGACCCGGCGCTGTCGGCCGCGGCCGCGCCGAAGCTCGCACGTGCGGGCATTCCTCCGGTCGAGCTCGCGGTGGGCGATGGGGCGCGCGGGTTCGGCGCGGACCGGTACGATGCCATCGTGCTGACGGGGTCGACGCCGTTGCTCCCGGACACGGTGGTTCGGCAATTGAACCCGGGGGGCCGGCTCTTCGCGGTGGTGGGCGACGCCCCGGCCATGACCGCTCGCCTGGTCCAATCGGTCGCGCCGGGATCGCTCGCGACGCAGGACCTCTTCGAGACGGTGATCGCCCCGCTCAAGAACGCCGCGACGCCGTCGCGGTTCCGGTTTTGATCCCGCACCTGGGCCCGGCCGAGCTCCGCAACTGGCGGGCCGATTCCTCCCGCCCGCAGCCGGTGCTGATCGACGTGCGGGAACCCTGGGAGTTCGACTACTGCCGCATCGACGGCTCGCTGTCGATTCCCCTGGGCCAGCTCGCGGCGCGCATCTCCGAGGTGCCCGCGGGCCGACCGCTCGTGCTGGTGTGCCATCACGGACACCGCAGCTTCCATGCCGCCGCGATGCTGAAGCACGCGGGATTCACGCAGGTCCACAACCTGCGCGGCGGCGTCGAGGAATGGGCGGCCGAGGTCGAGCCCACGATGAAGAGGTACTGAGGACCGCTCCACGGCGTGCCGCGTCGCGGCGCCGCCTCCTCCGAACGACGGAAGTGACCATGAGACGAACGCTCCCCGCCCTCGCCCTGACCGCTGCGCTCGGCGCCCTCGCCGCCTACCGGCGCACGGTGAGGACCTGATGCAGATCTACCGCGAGGCCGTACAGAGCGACCCGGCGCTCGCGTCCGCCCAGGCCAGCTGGCAGGCAACGCAGGAAGCGCTGCCGCAGGCGAGGGCGGGCCTCCTGCCCAACGCGTCGGCGTCTGGGTCGGGAACGCAGAACCGATACGACACGAAGATCAATACCGACCCTTCGACCACGGACGGCCGCACCTACTTCCAGGGCACCGCCCTCGTGTCCGCGTCGCAGCCGCTGTTCCGCTACCAGAACCTCGTGGCCTACGACCAGGCGAAGCAGCAGGTCGCGCAGTCGAACGACGTGCTCGAGCTCGCGCGCCAGGACCTGATCCTCCGCGTCGCGGTCGCCTACTTCGACGTGCTGCTCGCGCAGTACAACATCGAGCTCGCGGAGAGCCAGAAGAAGGCGGTGTCGGAGTCGCTGGCCCAGGCGAAGCGCAACTTCGAGGTCGGCGTCGCGACGATCACCGACACGAACGAGGCGCAGGCCAAGTACGACCAGATCGTCGCCCAGGAGATCGCGACGCGCAACGAGTACGACAACAAGGTCACCGTGCTCCGCGCGATCATCGGCCGGTTTCCGAAGGAGCTGAAACGCGTCGGGCCCGGCTTCAATGTGGTGCCCCCGGATCCCGACAACCTGCAGTACTGGGTCGACCGCTCGCGCACCGACAACCTGAACGTCAAGGTCTCGGAGAAGAACTTCGACATCGCGACGCTCCAGATCGACCGTGCGCGTGCCGGCCACTATCCGACGCTCGACCTGATCGCCAGCTACGCCTATGCGAACTACGGCGGCGGCTCGATCAATCTCGGATTCTCGAGCTGGTCGACGACCGGCGCGGTCGGCGTGCAGGTCGCCGTCCCGCTCTACCAGGGCGGCTTCGTCGATTCGCAGGTGCGGCAGGCGATCGCGCTCCAGGACAAGGCGCGGCAGGACCTCGAGTTTGCCCGGCGAACCGCGTTCACGCTGGCGCAGACCGGCTACACCGGCGTGGTGAGCTCCGTCGCTTCGGTCAAGGCGTTCGAACAGGCCGTGGTCTCGGCCGAATCGGCGTACCAGTCCAACGTGCTCGGGCAGGAGGTCGGCGTGCGCACGTTCCTCGACGTCCTGAACGTCCAGCAGAACGTCTACTCGACGCGGCGCGACCTCGCTCAGGCGCTTTTCAACTACATCGTCGGCTGGCTGCGTCTCAAGGCGGCCATCGGCACGCTCACCGACGCCGACCTCGAGGAAGTCAATCGCCAGCTTCGCGGCTGACGGTGCGGCGGACGTCGGCGTCGAGCCGCGGAGCGAGCCACGCCCACAGCCGGTCGGCGGCGCCGCGATGCGCCGCGTGAAAGGCGCGGGCCGCGTCGCGCATGGCACCGCGCCGGGAGGCGTCCGCGAAGAGCTCGCGCACCGTCCCCACGAGCGCCGGAGCATCGGCGACCTCGAGCGCCGCGCCTGCGGCGAGCGCGTTGCGCGTCGCCTCGGCGAAGTTGAACATGTGCGGGCCGACGAGCGTGGGGCAGCCTGCTGCGATCGCCTCGATCAGGTTCTGGCCGCCGAGCGGCAGCAGGCTGCCGCCGACGAACGCCACGTCCGCGGCCGCGTAGTACGCGAAGAGCTCGCCCATCGAATCGCCGAGGACCACGGCGATCTCCGGGGGGACGGGCGCGTCGCCGCTGCGGCGGACGAAGCGAACGCCGCGCGCGCGGAGGAGATCGGCCACCGCGTCGAACCGCTGCGGATGACGCGGAACGATGACGGTCAGCGCCGGCCGGGGCAGCGGTCGCGCGGCCAGCGCTTCGACGATGAGCTGCTCCTCGCCGTCGCGCGTCGACGCGGCGACGAAGACGGAACGCGATGCGCCGAGCCACGCGCGCATCGCCGCAGCCCGCGCATGCGCATCCGCGGGCGGGCCGAGGTCGAACTTGAGGTTACCCGTCACGACGGGCGCGGGGGCGCCGAGCGCCGCCAGCCGGCGCGCGTCGGGCTCGGCCTGCGCGGCGACCCCCGCGAGCGTGGCGAGCATCGGTCGCGCGAGCGCCTCGACTCGCGCGTACCCCTTGGCCGAGCGCTCGGACAGCCGCGCGTTGACGAGATAGATCGGGACGCCGGCAGAGCGTGCCGCGGCGACGAGGTTCGGCCACAGCTCCGTCTCCATGATCAGCCCCGCGACGGGCTTCCAGTGCGCGAGGAACGCGCGCACGGCGAACGGCGCGTCGTAGGGTAGCCAAGCCTGTTTCACGCGCCCGCCGAAGAGCGTGGCTCCGGCTGCCCGCCCGGTCGCAGTCATGCAGGTGAGGAGCACGGTCGCCTCCGGATATTGCGCAAGCAGCCGCTCGACGAGCGGCACCGACGCGCGCGTCTCGCCGAGCGAGACGGCGTGGAGCCAGAACACCGGACGGCGCGGCGCCACGTCGGTGCGCGGATACCGGCCGTACCGTTCGCCGACGTGCTCGCGATAGAGCGGCTCGCGGCGACCGCGCCACCAGAGCCGCAGCGGCAGGAACGGCAGCGCGAGGTACACGAGCAGCGTATAGAGCGCGCGCAGCATCGAGAGGGCTCAACAGCGCGGCGCCTGCGCGACGAGGCGGCCGGCGGCGTCCAGGACTTCCTCGACCGCGGGCACGACGCCCACGCCGCCGAGATCGAGCGCGCGTGCGCTCGCGCGCTCGACGCCCGCGAGCCGCGCATCGGTGGCGACGAAGAGCGACACCGTCGGCGTGCCGAGCGCGGCGGCGAGATGGACGAGCCCCGTGTCGACGCCGACGACGAGCTCGGCGCGCGCGAGGAGCGTTGCGAGCGCGGGCAGCGGCTGTTTCGGAGGAACGCGCGCGGCCGCTTCGCCTGCTGCGAGGCGTTCGCTGCGCGAGCGCTCGCCGGCGCTCCCCCACGGCAGCACGAGCGCGAACCCCGCGCGCGCGAACGCCGCGATCAGCGCTCGCCAGTGCGGCTCGGGCCAGAGCTTGTCGGCGCGGCTCGTCGCGTGCAGGAACACGAGGTACGGCTGCTCCGGGATCGGCGCATCCGCCGCGGGCGGCGGCGCGGCGAGGCCGAAGCGCGGCGGCCCGTCGGCTCGATAGCCGAGCGCCGCGGCGGCAAGCTGGCGGCAGCGGTCGATCAGGTGCTGGTCGGGATCGATCCGGTGGTGGTGATCGTGGGCAAGCGTCGCGACCGGCTCGCGGATGCTCGCGCGGTCGGGCCCGTGCCGCGGCCCCCGCGCGTTGCGCGCGAGGAGCGCGCCCTTCACCTGCTCCTGCAGATCGAGCACGGCGGCGTAGCGTTCGCGGCGAAGCTCGCGGCGAAAGGCGGCCATCTCGCGCCAGGCGGCGGCCGACAGCGGATGGCGCCGCCAGCGGCGGAGCGCGACGGGAATCACGCGCCGCACGTCGCGGTCGAGCGCGACCAGCGGCGCGAACGCTTCCTCCGCGACCCAATCGAGCGCGAGCTCCGGGCGATGGGCGCGGACGTCGGCGACGAGCGCGAGCGCGTGAACGATGTCGCCGAGCGAGGAGGGGCGGATGACGAGAACGGCGCTCATCGGCCGCCGCGCAAGGCCTGCGCCGCCGCGCGCCCCGAAACCCCGTAGAATGCGCGCCATTCGAACGACCGCGCCGCCGCGGCTTCCCCAACGACGAGGCGCATGCCCGGGCCGCTTCCCTTGAGTCTCTGTGTGATCACGCGCGATGCCGCCGCCGAGATCGAGGACTGCCTTGCGTCGGCGCCGTTCGCCGGCGAGGTCGTCGTCGTCGACTCGGGCAGCCGCGATGATACCGTGGAAATTGCGCGCCGCCGGGGTGCGCGCGTGATCGTGCGCGGGTGGCCGGGCTTCGGCGCGCAGAAGCAGTTCGCGGTCGGCGCGGCGACGCACGACTGGGTGCTCTGTCTCGACGCGGACGAGCGCGTCACGCCCGAGCTCGCGCGATCCATCGCGCGCGAGATGGAGGCGCCGCGCGCCGCGGCGTACGCGTTCGCGCGCCGCAATCGGTTCCTCGGACGTTGGCTCGCGCACGGCGAAGGGTATCCCGACTGGAACCTGCGGCTCTTCGACCGGCGGCACGCGCGGTGGAGCGAGGATCCGGTCCACGAGCACGTGCTTGCGGACGGCGCCGTCGCCCGCCTCCGCGGCGACCTCCTGCATGCTTCCGCCGAATCGCTCGACGACTACCTCGCGAAGCAGAACCGTTACACGACGCTCCAGGCCGCGGCGATGCACGCGCGCGGCGAGCGCGCGGGGCTCGCGCGCCTCGTGCTGTCGCCGCTCGTGCGCTTCGTCCGGTTCTACGTGCTGAAGCTCGGCTTCCTCGACGGCGTTGCGGGGCTCGTTCACATTGCGATCGGCTGCCAGAACAGCTTTCTCAAGTACGCGAAGCTGCGCGCGCTGCAGGCGGAGTCGCGGCGATGAGCGCTGCCGGGCCGCCCCCGCGCCCGCCGGGCCGTCCCAAGGGCGCGGCGGCACCCGAAAGTTCGTCCGAACTTTCGGGTGCGATCCACAGCGGCGCTCGCCCCCTCGGGGGGGAACGGCGCGAAGCGCCGATCGGGGGGGATCCCCTTCGGAAAGTGCTCGTCACCGGCGCGGCCGGCTTCATCGGCATGCATGTCGCCGCGCGGTTGCTCGCCGACGGAGTCGCCGTCACCGGCGTCGACAACCTGGACCCGTATTACGACGTCGCGCTCAAGGAAGCGCGGCTCGCACGCCTCGCGGATCACCCGCGCTTCCGCTTCGCGCGGGCCGACCTGAGCGAGGAGACCGCCGCCGCGGCGCTCTTCCGGGAAGGCTTCACCGACGTGATCCACCTCGCGGCGCAGCCCGGCGTTCGCTACTCGCTCGACCATCCGGAGGCCTATCTCCGGCACAACCTCGTTGCCTTTGGACACGTGGTCGAGGGCAGCCGTCGTGCGCGCGTCGCGCATCTCGTCTATGCGTCGTCGTCGAGCGTCTACGGCGCAAGCCATACGTTGCCGTTCTCCGAGGACCAGAACGTCGATCATCCGATTAGCCTGTATGCGGCGACCAAGAAGGCGAACGAGCTCGTCGCGCACGCGTACAGCCACCTCTACCGGCTGCCGACGACCGGGCTCCGCTTCTTCACGGTGTACGGACCGTGGGGCCGGCCCGACATGGCGCCGATGCTCTTCGCGAAGGCGATCCTCGCGGGAACGCCGATCCGCGTATTCAACCAGGGTCGTCTGCGCCGCGACTTCACCTACGTCGACGACATCGTCGAGGGCGTCGTGCGCGTGCTCGACCGGCCGCCGGACGCCGACGCGGATGGCGCGCCCTACGCGATCTACAACATCGGCAACCACGAGTCGGTCGGCCTCGAGACGTTCATCTCGACGCTCGCGGACCTGCTCGGCCGACCGGCGATCAAGGAGTACGTCGCGATGCAGCCGGGCGACGTGCCGGAAACCTTTGCCGCGATCGAACGGCTCTCGGCACTGACCGGATTCGCGCCGTCGACGCCGCTCGCCGCGGGGCTTGCGCGCTTCGTCGCCTGGTACCGCGACTATTACCGCGAGCCGGCGTAAACGCGGCCGGATGATAAAATTCGATGTGCCCGCACGCGGGGGCGCGCCCTCGCCCATAACGAAACCCATGATCCTCGTCACCGGCGGGGCCGGTTTTAGTTCCGGCATCACGTGCTTCGCACATGAGCCTTCACTGAAACCAGCCCCGGATCAACGATGATATTGGTTACCGGCGGGGCCGGTTTTATCGGCGCCAACTTCGTGCTCGACTGGCTCGCGGCAACCGGCGAGCCGATTGTCAACCTCGACAAGCTCACCTACGCCGGCAACCTCGGCAATCTCGCCCCGCTCGCCGGCGACGCGCGGCACACGTTCGTCCGCGGCGACATCGGCGACCGGACGCAGGTCGGCGCGCTGCTCGCGCAGCACCGGCCGCGGGCGATCGTGAACTTCGCTGCGGAGAGCCACGTCGACCGCTCGATCCACGGGCCCGCTGATTTCATCGCGACCAACGTCGTCGGCACGTTCGCGCTGCTCGAGACCGTGCGCGCGTGGTGGACCTCGCTTCCGGAAGTCGAGCGCACGGCGTTCCGTCTGCTGCACGTCTCGACCGACGAGGTCTACGGCTCGCTCGGGCCCGCGGATCCGGCATTCTCGGAAACGACGCCGTACGCGCCGAACAGCCCGTACTCGGCGTCGAAGGCCGCCTCCGATCATCTGGTGCGGGCGTGGCACCACACGTACGGGCTGCCGGTCCTGACGACGAATTGCTCGAACAACTACGGGCCGCGGCAGTTTCCCGAGAAGCTGATTCCGCTCATGATCGTCAACGCGCTGGCCGGCAAACCGCTGCCGGTGTACGGGGATGGCGGCAACGTCCGCGACTGGCTCTACGTCGGCGATCACTGTGCGGCGATCCGGGCGGTGCTCGCCCGGGGCCGCCCCGGCGAGACGTACAACGTGGGCGGCAACGCGGAGATGACGAATCTCGAGGTTGTCCGTACGATATGCGCCATTCTGGGCGAGTTGCGGCCGGGCCCCGATTACAGAGCGCAGGTTTCGTTCGTCAAGGACCGGCCCGGGCACGACCGCCGCTACGCCATCGACGCGACGAAGATCGCGCGCGAGCTCGGCTGGCGCCCGGCGGAGACGTTCGCGACCGGCATGCGGCGCACGATGGAGTGGTATCTCGAGCACGACGAGTGGCTCGCCGCGGTCACGAGCGGTGAGTACCAGAAGTGGATCACGCTGAACTACGCCGCCGCCACGGCGTGAGCGACGCGCGGACGCGATGACGCGCAAGGGGATCATTCTCGCGGGTGGATCGGGAACGCGGTTGCACCCGGTCACGCAGGTCGTGTCGAAGCAGCTCCTGCCGGTGTACGACAAGCCGATGATCTACTATCCGCTGTCGACGCTGATGCTGGCCGGCATTCGCGACATCCTGCTGATCTCGACGCCCGAGGACACGCCGCGCTTCGCGCAGCTCCTCGGCGACGGGTCGCGGTGGGGTCTCTCGCTCTCCTACGCCGTGCAGCCTGCGCCCGAAGGCCTCGCCCAGGCGTTCGTCATCGGCCGCGGGTTCGTCGGCCGCGACGCGAGCGCGCTCGTCCTCGGGGACAACATCTTCTACGGCCACGACCTCTCCGTTCAGCTCGCACGCGCCAGCGCGCGCGAGACGGGGGCGACGGTATTCGCGTATCCGGTCGCCGATCCCGAGCGCTACGGCGTGGCCGCCTTCGACGCCACGGGCCGCGTGATCTCGCTCGAGGAAAAGCCGAAGGTCCCGAAGTCACGCTATGCGGTGACGGGCCTCTATTTCTACGACAACCGGGTCGTCGACGTCGCCGCCGGGCTCAAGCCGTCCGCGCGCGGCGAGCTCGAGATCACCGACGTCAACCGCCAATACCTCGCGTGGGGCGAGCTCGACTGCGAAGTCATGGGCCGCGGGATGGCGTGGCTCGACACCGGGACGCACGAGTCGCTGCTCGAGGCCGCGCAGTACATCGAGACGATCGAGCGGCGGCAGGGGCTCAAGATCGCCTGTCCCGAGGAGATCGCGTATCGGCTGGGCTACATCGACGCGCCTGCCGTCGAGCGTCTCGCGCAAGCGATGGCGAAGAACGGCTACAGCCAGTACCTGCTCGCGATGCTGCGGGAGCCGGACGTGCGGTTCCGATGAAACGGTTCTGATGAAGGTCACGCCGACCGCGATCCCCGACGTCAGGCTGATCGAGCCGGTCGTCCGCGGCGACGACCGCGGCTTCTTCCTCGAGACCTGGAACGCCCGCGCGTTCGCCGCCGCGGGGATCGACGCCGCGTTCGTGCAGGACAACCATTCGCGTTCCCGGCACGGGGTACTGCGCGGCCTTCACTACCAGATCGAACATGCGCAGGGCAAGCTCGTCCGCTGCCTCGCGGGCGAGGTGTTCGACGTCGCGGTGGACCTCCGCCGGCGCTCGCCGACATTCGGTCGCGCCATCGGCATCGCGTTGTCGGGTGAGAATCAGCGGATGCTGTGGATCCCGCCGGGATTCGCGCACGGCTTCGTCGTCGTGTCGGCCGAGGCGGATTTCCTCTACAAGGTGACCGACTACTGGCACCCGGAGCACGAGCGCACGCTCCTCTGGAACGACCCCGCGCTGGCGATCGCGTGGCCGAACGGTGCGCCCCTCATCAACGCGAAGGACGCCGCGGGCACCCCGTTCGCGGCGGCCGACGTCTACGCCTGAGGCGGCCGCGAGGAGCGATGCGGCGCCCGACGATCCTCGTCACCGGCGCGGCCGGGCAGCTCGGGTTCGAGCTCGTGCGGCGGCTCGCGCCGCACGGCGACGTCGTCGCGGCGGATCGCGCGCGGCTCGACCTGGCCGAACCCGATGCCGTCGTCGCCGCCGTGCGCGGCGCGAGGCCCGCGCTGATCGTCAACGCAGCGGCGTACACCGCGGTCGACCTGGCGGAGAAGGAATCGGAGCTCGCCGCGGCGGTCAACGCGCGTGCACCCGGCGTCCTCGCCGAGGAAGCGAAACGTGCCGGCGCGGTGCTGATCCACTATTCGACCGATTACGTGTTCGACGGCACCCGCACGACGCCGTACACCGAGGACGCGGCGACCTCGCCGCAGAACGTCTATGGCGCGACCAAGCTCGAGGGCGAGCGCGCGATCGCGGCGATCGGCGGCGCGGCGCTCGTCTTCCGCACGAGCTGGGTCTACGGACGGCGCGGGAAGAACTTCCTGCGGACGATCGAGCGACTGGCTGCGGAGCGCGACGAGCTCCGGATCGTCGCCGACCAGGTGGGCGTGCCGAACTGGTGCCGCACGCTCGCCGAGGCGACCGAACGCGTCGTTGCGGCGGGACTGCCGTCGCTCGCCGAGCGCAAGGGGCTCTACCACCTGAGCTCGGGCGGTCGCGCGAGCTGGTACGAGTTCGCGAGGGCGATCGTGGGCTCGGCGCCAAGGCCGCGCGTCGTCCCGATCACGACGGCGGAGTACCCGCTCCCGGCGCGGCGGCCGGCGTTTGCCGTGCTCGCCACGTCGCGCTTCGAAACGACGTTCGGCTTCGCGCTGCCGGAATGGCGCGCGGAGCTCTCCCGGTGTCTTGCGGCGCCCGCCGATCCCGAAGCGAGCTAGGCGCTTCGAAGCCCAGGCCGTCAGCGCAGCCCGGACGTGTACTCGGCCGCGGCCTTCATCTGCGCGTCGGACATCTTCGCGGCGATCGTGGCCATGATCCGGCCGTTGACGTCCTTGCCTGCCTTGTCCGCTCCGCGTTCGCTCGCCTTGAAGGCCTTGAGCTGCGCGTAGGTGTAGTCGGCGTATTGGCCCGCGAGGCGCGGGTACTTCTTCGGCACGCCGGACCCGTCGGGCGCGTGGCACCCGGCGCACGCTGGAACGCCGGCGGCTGCGTCACCGCCGCGATAGAGCTTCTGGCCCGCGGGCACGAGAGCCGCGTCCTTGGCAGCCATCGGCTTCGGCGTCTGGCCGGCGAAATACGCGCCCAGCGCCTTCATGTCCTCGGGCGTGAGCGACGCCGCCATGCCCTGCATGACGGGATTCACGCGGATGCCGGCCTTGAAGTGCGCGAGCTGCAGGGCGACATAGCCGGCGGGCTGACCGGCGAGCACGGGATTCACGGGGGTCGGGCTGTTGCCGTCGGCCCCGTGACACGCGGAGCAGACCTGGTTGACGATCGTCTGCGCCTTCGCGAGATCGGGCTTGGGAGCCGCTTCCTCGGCGATGGCGGCCGTGGCAGGCCAGAGCACGGCCACGGCGGCCAGCAGCAGCATCGGTTTCATCGAACGGCTCCCTTGAGAGCGCCGGCGGCGGTCGCGGCCGCCACGGGGCCGGCCACCGGCACAAAATCATCGTATTGTAGCGGATCGGGCCGTCCCGGCCCAACGCGCAGCGCTCCCGAACGCCACCGGACTCGCGATTGAAACACCCGTTGCAGCAGGCGGAGTTCGTGCAGAGCGTCGCCGATGACGCGCAGTTGCCGCCGCCGGGCGCGCCCGAAATCGCGTTCGCGGGTCGCTCTAACGCCGGCAAGTCGAGCGCGATCAATGCGCTCGCGGGCAGGTCGCGGCTCGCGTTCGCGAGCCGGACGCCGGGCCGCACGCAGCAGATCAACTATTTCCGACTGCGGTCGGGGGCGCTCGTCGCCGACCTTCCGGGCTATGGCTACGCGGCCGTGCCACAGGCGCTCAAGCGCCACTGGCAGGCATTCCTCGGGCGCTACGTCGCGATGCGCCAGTCGCTCGTCGGGCTCGTGCTCATCGTCGATGCGCGGCACGGGCTCGCGGCGTCCGACGTGACGCTGCTGTCGGCCTATCTCGCGAGCTCGCGTCCGGCGCTCCTGCTCGCGACCAAAATCGACAAGCTTGCGGCGTCACGGCGCAGGGCGGCCTCGGCGGCGATTACCCATGCGCTTGCGGCCGCCTTTCCCGCGCACGCGGGGCAGGTCGCCGTCGTGCCGTTCTCGGCAACCCATCGGATCGGCATCGAGGAAACGGAGATCCTCCTCGGCGAGTGGCTGAAGCCGTTCGCACCGCCGATCGAGGAGAAGCGAGCGCCCAAAGAAAAGGCCCCGCGATCAAGGGGAGTGCCGCGGGGCCCGAAACGCCCGTCGCGGGGTCATTCACCGCGAGGGCACCCGCTCAGGGAGGAAAGCGGGAGACGTTGCCGTCCGTTGAGATAGACCGTTGACGCCGGTCAGAGTTCCAACATCAAATCAAACGTAGAGTCCCTGCCCGGATCAGGGTGTTGCCCGTGCGCGCTCCCGGTTTCGCGTAGGATGCGCGGCGCGATTCCCGCCAACGAATTCCGCGGACCTTCCATGAGCTTCGATTTTTGCGGACGTTATCCCGGCACGCGCATGCGCCGCATGCGCCGCGACGAATTCTCGCGGCGGCTCGCGCGCGAGCATCGGCTCACGACCGACGATCTGATCTTTCCCGTGTTCGTGCTGGACGGCGGGAAGCGGGAAGAGCCCGTGCCATCGTTGCCGGGGATCGCGCGGATGAGCGTCGATCGTCTCCTCGGCGAGGCCGAGCGATGCGTCCGCCTCGGCATTCCGGCACTCGCGCTGTTTCCGGTCATTCCCGCCGAGCTCAAGACGCCGGAAGCGGCGGAGGCCTGGAACCCCCAGGGCCTCGTGCCACGCGCGGTGCGGGCGCTCAAGTCGAAGTTTCCGGAGCTCGGCGTCATCACCGACGTCGCGCTCGACCCCTATACGAGCCACGGTCAGGACGGACTCATCGACGCCACCGGCTACGTGATGAACGACGAGACGGTCGTCGCGCTCGCGCGGCAGGCGCTGTGCCACGCGGAGGCGGGGGCCGACATGGTCGCGCCGTCCGACATGATGGACGGGCGGATCGGGGCGATCCGCGCCGCGCTGGACGCGAAGGCGCTGCAGCGGACGCGGATCCTCGCGTACGCCGCGAAATACGCATCGTCGTTCTACGGGCCCTTTCGCGACGCCGTGGGCTCGACCGGCAATCTGGGCGGCGGCAACAAATACACCTATCAGATGGACCCTGCGAATTCGGACGAGGCACTGCGGGAAGTGCGGCTCGATCTCGACGAAGGCGCTGACATGGTGATGGTCAAGCCGGGCCTGCCGTATCTCGACGTCATTCGCCGCGTGAAGGACGCCTTCGGCGCCCCAACCGCGGCCTACCAGGTCTCGGGCGAGTACGCGATGCTGAAGGCCGCGGCGGCGAACGGCTGGATCGACGAGCGTGCCGGCGTCCTCGAGGTTCTGACGGCATTCAAGCGCGCCGGCGCAGACGCGATCCTGACGTATTTCGCGGTGGCGGCCGCCGAGTGGCTGGCCGCGGAAAAGTAGGGTCAGACCCGACTTTTCGATACGCCGTCGGCGACTTCGACGGTCACACCGGAAAGTAGGGTCTGACCCTACTTATTGCTACTTATTGAGCAGCTGGGCTACGGCCGTCGCCGACAGACGCACTTCGCCGGTCCTGCGCGGGCGGTTGCGCCGAGCGGCGGCCGTGAGCACCGCCACCCGGAGGCTCGCGCGCGGCGTCTCGATCAGGAGCTCGGCGCCTCCGTCATCGGGCTCCCGCGGCGGTAGCGCCGCGTAGCGGACGCGCTCGTTGGCCAGCGCGATTTCGACGGCCTTCGCGTCGTCGGCGACGAGCTCGAGACGGATGTCGCTGTGCGCGGTGGCCCATCCTGCGGCGACGCCGCCGACGAGCAGCGGATCCCACGCGGCAAGACGCTTCATCCAGGCGAGCGCTTCCTCACGCTGCGCGCGGAGCGTCGTCTGGTGTGCGGCCGCGTCGAAGAGTGAGTGGTAACTCTGGAGCGCGTCTTCGATCTCTTCGTTGGAGGGCAGCGCGGCCGAATCCGGCAGCATCAGCTGGCGCGCGGCCTTCTGCTTCGCAAGCGCCCAATCGGTGAGCCCGTGCTCGGCGATCAGGCGCGCGGCCGTCTGTGCGATCTGGAGTCGATCCCGCTTCGCGCGGGCATCCCCCCGGCCGCGGTCGCGACCGGGTGCGAAGCCGTCTGGGCGTTTCGCCATGTCGGCCCGTCAGAAGAGCTGATCGCGGATGTCCTTGCCGGGGCTCGCGGCCGGACCGAGGCCTTCGTCGCGCGAGCGCGGCGGAAACTCGGAGAAGAAGTAGTCGACGAGGCCGCTGCCCGAGTCGTCCCGGAGCCCGGTATCCGGATTGATCTTCACCGCGACGATGCCGTCGGGGACCGGATACTCGGTGTTCTTCGTTCCCTTGAGCGCCTTGGCCATGTAAGAGATCCAGATCGGCAGCGCCGCCGCGGCGCCGGTCTCGTTCGTTCCGAGCGTCTTCGGCTGATCGAAGCCGATCCACGCGACGCCGACCAGGTCGGCGTTGTAGCCGCAGAACCACGCGTCGACGTTCTCGTTGGTCGTTCCGGTCTTGCCGGCGAGATCCGTCCGGTTGAGCGACATCGCGCGGACGGCGGTGCCGACCCGGACGACGTCCTTGAGCAGCGAGGTCATGATCCAGGCGTTGCGAGGATCGATCGCGCGCTCGGCGCCTTCGCCGGCCCTGACCGGGTCCGCTTCGGAGAGGACGTTCCCGCGCGCGTCGACGATGCTCGCGATCAGGTAAGGCGCGACGCGATAACCGCGGTTCGCGAACACGGCAAAGGCGTCGACCATCTGGAGAGGTGTCACCGAGCCCGCGCCGAGGCCCATCGTCAGGTACGGCGGGTGGAGCTTGGGGTCGAAGCCGAAGCGCGCGATGTAGTCCTGTGCGTACTGCGGCCCGATCGCCTGCAGGACGCGGATCGTGACCAGGTTCTTCGACTTCGCCAGCGCGGTGCGCACGCGCATCGGTCCCTCGAACTTGCCGTCGTAATTCTTGGGTTCCCAGTCCTCGCCCCCCGCCTTGTCGGCCGGCACGAAGAACGGGGCGTCGTTGACCACCGTCGCCGGCGTAAAGCCCTTCTCGAGGGCGGCCGAGTAGATGAACGGCTTGAACGCCGAGCCCGGCTGCCGCTGCGCCTGGGTCACATGGTTGAACTTGTTGTGGTCGAAGTCGAAGCCGCCGACGAGCGACAGGAGCGCCCCGTCCTGGGGGCGCATGGACACGAAGGCGGCCTCGACCTGGGGAATCTGGGCGATCGCCCAGCGACCCTTGTCGTCCCGCACCACGCGGATCACCGCGCCCGTCCGGATCCGGGTGGCGGCCGGCGACTTGTCGCGCAGCGCCGGGGCCGCGAACCGGAGCCCGTCCCCGGCGATCTGGATCGCCTCGCCGTCCGCCAGCACCGCCTTCACCTCGGCCGGGGCCGCCGACACCACCACCGCCGGGATCAGACCGTCGCTGTCGGGCGCGTCCTGGAATGCGCGCTCGAGGGCGGCGTCCCGCTCGGCGGGATCGTCGGGCAGGCTGATGAACGCTTCGGGTCCGCGGTAACCGTGGCGCCGGTCGTAGTCGATCGCCCCCCGACGCAGCGCGGCATAAGCTGCCCCCTGGTCGGCCCTCTGGATCGTCGTGTGGACGGTCAGACCCTTGGTGTAGGCGTCCTCTCCATAGGCCTCGAAGACCACCTGTCGCGCCATCTCCGCGACGTATTCGGCGTGGATGGGGGTCACCTCGTGCAGTCCGGCCCGGACCGCGAGTGGCGCGTTTTGTGCTTCCAAGAATTGGTCGTCGCTGATGAATTGAAGTTCGTGCATCCGCCGCAAGACGTAGAGCTGCCGGGTCTTGGCCCGGCGCGGATTGGTGACCGGGTTATAGGCGGAAGGCGCCTTCGGCAGGCCCGCGAGCATCGCCGCCTCGGCGGGAGTCAGGTCCTTCAGCGGCTTGCCGAAATAGATCTGGGACGCGGCGGCGAACCCGTAGGCGCGCTGGCCGAGAAAGATCTGATTGACGTAGAGCTGGAGGATTTCGTCCTTGGAGAGGTTCGCTTCGATCTTCCAGGCCAGGAGCACCTCGCGGAGCTTCCGGGTGACGGTCTTTTCCCGCGTCAGGAAGAAATTGCGGGCAACCTGCATGGTGATCGTGCCGGCCCCCTGCTGGGTTCCGCTCGAGAAATTGGACGCCGCGGCCCGGAGCACGCTCAGGTAATCGACTCCCCCATGCGTATAGAAACGCTCATCTTCCGCCGCCAGAATGGCTTTTTTCATCAGATCGGGCACTTCGGCGATCGTCACGATCGACCGGCGCTCCTCCCCAAACTCGCCCAGCAGGTCCCCTTCCGCCGAGACGATCCGCAGCGGGATCTTGGGCTGGTAGTCGGTCAGGGACTCGAGCGACGGCAGGGTGGGATAAAGGAGTGCCAGTACGAACCCCCCGAGGAGGCCCCCGACCACCGCCAGCCCAAGCAGGACGGAGCCGAGATAGAGGAGCCAGCGTTTTAGCATGGAGGAATAAAACTTGCCGGACGGCCGGGGTAGGACCGGCCATTATAGGCGGCGTTGCAACAACGCAACTCTCGATGGGCAAACAATTTGACAACCTTCATACTTGCTGCCAACCTTTAATGTAATTTGTCAGCATTGAGGCCTTGCCGCCATGATCGCTGAAAAGCTCGCTTCCGCCTTCGACATCTTCACCGCGAAATCGCCGGCGCTGATCGGCGTCGACATCAGCTCGACCTCGATCAAGCTGGTCGAGCTGTCCGACGCCGGGAAAGGCGTCCGCCGGCTCGAGCGGTACGTCGTCGAAGCCCTGCCCAAGGATGTGGTCACCGACGGCAATATCGCGAACCTGGACCAGGTGACCGATGGCCTGAAGCGGGGCTGGAAACGCCTCGCCACCCGGAACCGCAACGTCGCGCTTGCCCTGCCTGCCGCCATGGTGATCACCAAGAAGATCATCGTGCCTTCCGGCCAGAAGGAGGAGGACCTCGAGTTCACGGTCGAAGCCGAGGCGAACCAGTACATCCCGTTCGCCCTGGACGAGGTGAACCTCGACTTCCAGATCCTCGGGCCCGCCCCCAACAACCCGGACGAAGTCGAGATTCTGATCGCAGCGTCGCGCAAGGAAAAGGTCGAGGACCGTGTCGCCATCGCCGAGGCCGCCGGCCTGAAGCCGCGGGTCATGGACGTCGAGAGCTATGCGACGCAGGAGTCCTTCCGGCTGATCGCGCCCTCCCTGCCCGCCAACGGCCGGGACCAGAACGTCGCGCTCGTCGACATCGGGGCGCACGTCACGCACTTCTACGTCCTCCGCAACGACCAATTCCTGTTCTCCCGCGACCAGGCGTTCGGCGGCAACCAGCTGACCTACGACATCCAGCGCGCGTTCAACCTCTCGCCGGAAGAGGCGGAATCCGCCAAGAAGAACCAAGGCCTCCCCGAGAACTATGACGCCGACGTGCTCCAGCCGTTCATGGAGACGCTCGCCCTCGAGGTCACCCGGGCCCTGCAGTTCTTCTTCACCTCGACGTCGTACAACCAGGTCGACCAGATCGTACTCGCCGGCGGCGGTGCGCTTCTGCCGGGACTCGACGAGCTGGTCGCGAAGCGGGCCGGCGTCGCCACGGTCGTCGCCAACCCGTTCGGCACGATGGCGGTCGCCGACAGCATCCGGCCGCGGCAACTCGCCCAGGACGCCCCGCTGCTGCTGATCGCCTGCGGCCTCGCGATGCGGAGCTTCGAATGAGCGCGGCGGGCGCAGCCAAGGCCCGAAGGGCGCGTCGCCGCGCGATTGAGTCGAGGCCGACGGAGCAGCCTATGAGCCGCCGCAGCAGATCGGAGGCCGAGGGATGATCCGCATCAACCTGCTGCCGCACCGCGAGCAGAAGCGCCAGGCGCGGCAGCGCCAGTTCGTCTCGGTCGCAATCGGACTCGCGATCCTGGGCCTCGCCGTGGTCGGCCTCGTCCACGTGATCTTCGCGACCCAGATCGAGAACCAAGTGAGCCGGAACAAGCTGCTCAAGGACGAGATCGCGAAACTCGACGAGCAGATCAAGGAGATCGACCGCCTCCGCGAGCAGACGCAGGCACTCCTGTCGCGCAAGCAGGTCGTCGAGACGCTGCAGACCAACCGGACCGAAGCCGTCCACCTGCTCGACCAGATGGTCCGCCAGCTGCCCGACGGGGTCTATCTGCGCTCGCTGAAGCAAGTCGGGCCCAAGGTCACCGCCATCGGCTACGCGCAGTCCAACGCGCGGGTCTCGACGCTCATGCGCAACATCGAGTCGTCGCCCTGGCTCACGCAGCCCGAGCTGGTCGAGATCAAGGCGGTGCCGGTGCCCGGCACCCGCGACAAGGACGCGGGGCGAGTCAACGAGTTCACACTGACCTTCCAGCTCAAGCGCGCCGCGCCGCCGCCCGAGTTCAAGCCGGCTGCGACGCCCGGCGCACCGCCCGCCAAGGGCGCACCGCCGGCGAAGCCCGCGCCGCGCGCCAAGGGAGGGGCGGCATGAACCTCGACGACCTTCGGCGGCTCAATTTCCGCGACATCGGCAACTGGCCGATGCTGCCCAAGGCGCTCGCCCTCGGCGTCCTGTTCATCGCGATCCTCGCGGCGGGCGCGGCCCTCGACTGGAAGGACCAGTACGACGCGCTCGACCGCGCGCGCGGCGAGGAGGCGAAGCTGAAGGAGCAGTACGCGCAGAAGAAGGCGAAGGCGATCAACTTCCAGCTCTACGTGCAGCAGCTCCACGAGATCGAGCAGTCGTTCGGCGCGCTTCTGAAGCAGCTGCCGAACAAGGCCGAGATGGACGCCCTCCTGACCGACATCAACCAGGCCGGCCTCGGGCGCGGACTGCAGTTCGAGCTGTTCAAGCCGGCTTCGACCGAGCGGATGGCGGACTTCTACGCCGAGCTGCCGATCAACATCAGGATCACCGGCAACTATCACGACATGGGCGCGTTCGCGAGCGACGTCGCGCAGCTGCCGCGGATCGTGACGCTCAACGACGTCGCGGTCCACAACGACAAGGGCGTGCTCACGATGGACGCGATCGCGAAGACCTTCCGCTACCTCGACGAGGAGGAGATCGCGAAGCAGCGCAAGGCGGCCAAGGACGCGAAGGACAAGAAAGACAAGGGCAAGCGATGAAACGCTGGGTGACGATTGCGGCGAGCGCCATCGTCGCGCTCGCCGGGTGCGGCGGGGAGAGCCATCAGGACCTGCGCGCGTGGATGGCGGCGCAGGGGGCCGGCGTCAAGGGCAAGCTCGACCCGTTGCCGCAGATCAAGCCGTACGAGCCGTTCGCGTACAACGCGTTCGACCTGCCGGATCCGTTCAAGCCGCGCAAGATCGAGCCGGCCAAGGGCGCGAGCAAGCTCGCCCCGGACCTGGCCCGGCGCAAGGAGCCGCTCGAGGCCTACCCGCTCGAGTCGCTCAACATGGTGGGGACGCTCGAGAAAGGCCGGACGATGTATGCGCTCGTGCGCACGCCGGAAAAGGATCTCTATCAGGTCCGGCAAGGCAACTACCTCGGGCAGAACTACGGCGTGGTCATCGGCGTCTCCGACGGCGAGATCCGCCTGAAGGAGCTCGTGCAGGACGGAGCGGGCGACTGGACCGAGCGGTCCAGCACGCTGCAGCTCCTCCAGCCCGACGCTTCTGCCAATCCAAGGGAGCGAAGAAGATGAACACGTTCGACCAGCGCAACACCTTCGGGGTCCGCAGGCGAACGACCCGGCCCGGGCTCGCCTGGCTCGCGGGCGTGCTCGCGCTCGCCGTCGCGGGCGCCGCTTTCGCGCAGACGGCCAATTCCATCGACGCGATGACCGTGTCCAAGGGCAGCTCGGGCAACACGATCGTGCGCTTCACGCTCAAGTCGCCGCCCGCGAACCCGCCCGCGGGCTTCGCGATCGCGAGCCCGCCGCGGATCGCCCTCGACTTCCTCGATACCGGGAACGGGCTCGGCAGCTCGCAGCGGACGCTCGACGACGCCGCGGTGCGCAGCCTGAACGTGGTCCAGGCCGGGAACCGCACGCGCGTCGTGTTCAACCTGAACAAGCCGCAGACCTTCTCGACGCAGGTCGAAGGCAACACGGTGGTCGTGACGCTGTTCGACCAGAGCGAGCGCCTGGAAGCGAAATCCCAGGTCGTCGAGCGCTTCGCCGAGGCGCGGCCGGGCGACGTCACGCACGCGCTGCGCGACATCGACTTCCGCCGCGGCCAGAACGGCGAGGGACGGGTCGTCGTCGACCTCTCCGACAATGCAACCGGCATCGACATCCGCCAGCAGGGCAAGAACCTGATCGTCGACTTCCTCAAGACGAATCTTCCCCGCAACCTCGAGCGGCGCCTCGACGTGCAGGACTTCGGCACGCCGATCACCGCGGTCGAGACGTTCAACCAGGGCGGCAACACGCGGATGGTGATCGAGCCGAAGGGCCTGTGGGAGCACTCGGCGTACCAGACCGACAACCGGTTCATCATCGAGGTCCGCGCGGTGCAGGAGGACCCGAACAAGCTCGTCCAGGGCGCCAAGATGGGCTACAAGGGCGAGAAGCTGTCGCTCAATTTCCAGAACGTCGAAGTGCGCGCCGTGCTGCAGGTCATCGCCGACTTCACCGGACTCAACATCATCACGAGCGACACGGTGAGCGGCAGCCTCACGCTGCGGCTCAAGGACATCCCGTGGGACCAGGCCCTCGACATCATCATGCAGACGAAGGGCCTCGACATGCGCAAGAACGGCAACGTCGTTCTGATCGCGCCGCGCGAGGAGCTCGCGTTGAAGGAGAAGCAGCAGCTCGAGAACGCGATGCAGATCAGCCAGCTCGAGCCGCTCATTACCGAGTCGTTCCAGCTCAACTACATGAAGGCGAACGACTTCGCGAACTTCCTGTCGACCAACCGGCAGCAGCGCTTCGGCGCGGGCGCGGGGCAGACGCCGACCACGGGCGGGCAGGGCTCGATCATCTCGGATCGCGGCGTCGCGCTGGCCGATCCACGCACCAACATCCTGATCGTGTCCGACACCGCTTCGCGGCTCGAGGAAGTGCGCAAGCTCCTCCGCCAGCTCGACACGCCGATCCGCCAGGTGGTGATCGAGGCGCGGATCGTCATCGCGAGCGACAAGTTCAGCAAGCAGCTCGGCGTGCGCTTCGGCGCCCAGACGGGCTTCACGTTCAACAAGTACGCGGCCGGCCAGGGCGGGAGCCTCAACACCCAGCCGGTCGTGCACCTGCAGGGTGACAAGATCGTCCGCGACACGCGGACGCAGACGCCCTTCGAGCTCGCGTCGGGCCTCGCGAGCGCGGGCTACTCCGATTCGCCGCAGCTCAACGTCAACCTGCCCGTCGTCAATCCCGCCGGCCAGCTCGCGCTGACGCTGATCAACCTCGGCAGCGGCAACCTGATCAATCTCGAGCTCTCGGCGCTCGAGGCCGACACGCGCGGCAAGGTGATCTCGAGCCCGCGCGTCGTCACGGCCGACAACCAGAAGGCGCACATCGAGCAAGGCACCGAGATCCCGTACGTGACCCCCGGCAGCGCGAACAACCCCGCCACGGTCTCGTTCAAGAAGGCGGTGCTGCGACTCGAGGTGACGCCGCAGATCACGCCGGACAACATGATCATCATGACGGTCGAGGTGCGCAAGGACAACGTCGGGCAGTTCGTCGACCTGGGCGGCGGCTTCCGCGTGCCGTCGATCGACACCCGCAACGTGACGACGCAGATCCGCATCAACAACGGCGACACCGCGGTCATCGGCGGCATCTTCGAAGAGACGATCACGAACGACGTCACCAAGGTGCCGGTGCTGGGCGACATCCCCTTCTTGGGCTACCTGTTCAAGACCACGGGGCGCAATTCAGAGAAGCAGGAGCTCTTGATCTTCCTCACGCCGCGCGTCGTCAAGGAATCGCTCAACGCGGTGAAGTGACGCGGCGGTCCGAGAGCAAGAGGCGAAGCCCCGAGCGATCGGACACCGTCGCGCCACCCCCGCGTACGCGGGGATCCAGTGTCTTGTTCCGCCGGGCTCCTGCCTGGTGAATTCCCTTACAATGCTGCGGTGCAACTTCACCGCGGCAACCTCTTTCTCGTGGGTCTTCCGGGCGCCGGCAAATCGACGCTCGGGCGCACGCTCGCGCGAAGGCTCGGGCTCGCGTTCGTCGACGCGGATGCGGAGCTCGAGCGGCGGCTTGGCGTCACGATCCCGATGATCTTCGAGATCGAGGGCGAGGCGATCTTCCGCGATCGCGAGGAAGCGACGCTGGCCGAGCTCGTGGCGCGGACCGGCATCGTGCTCGCCACCGGGGGCGGCGTCGTGATTCGACCGATCAACCGGGAGCGGCTCAAGGCGAACGGCACGGTGCTCTATCTTCATGCCGATCCGGCGACGCTGCGCGAGCGGACCCGCCGGAGCCGGCATCGTCCGCTCCTCAATGCCGCGGACCCTCTCGCGCGTCTCACGGACCTCTATGCGCAGCGCGACGCGCTCTATCGCGAAGTCGCCGACCGCGTGATCGACTCGGACCGCGAACGCGTGATCGACTTCGCGCTCGAGCTCGAAGCCGCGCGCGCCTCCGTGCGCCCGCAATGACGACGCTCACCGTCGACCTCGGGACCCGCAGCTACCCGATCCACATCGGCGCGGGCGTGCTGCGCCGGGCCGGCGCGCTGATCGCCGCGCGGCTGCCTGCGGCGCGGCGCGTCGTCGTCGTCAGCAATCCCGTCGTCGCCGCGCACTGGCTCGCGCCTCTCCGCGCGAGCCTCGTCGCGGCCGACATCGCCTCCGAAGCACTGCTGATCCCGGACGGCGAAGTGCACAAGTCGTGGCAGACCGCGCACGATCTGCTCTCGCGGATGCTCGAGCTCGGGGTCGATCGGACGACGCCGCTCGTCGCGCTCGGCGGCGGCGTGGTCGGCGACCTGGCCGGCTTCGCCGCGGCGATCTACCAGCGCGGCGTTCCCTTCGTGCAGATCCCGACGACGCTCCTCGCGCAGGTCGACTCGTCGGTAGGCGGCAAGACGGGCGTCAACCATCCGCTCGGCAAGAACATGATCGGCGCCTTCCACCAGCCGCGCGCGGTGCTGATCGATCTCGAATGCCTGTCGACGCTGCCCGCCCGTGAGTTCGCGGCGGGGCTCGCGGAGGTCGTCAAGTACGGCGCGATCCGGGCGCGCGATTTCTTCGATTGGCTCGAGGCGAGCCGCGGCGCACTCGATGCGCGCGACCCTGCCGCGCTCGAGCATGCCATCGCCGAGAGCTGCCGGATCAAGGCGGAGATCGTCGCCGCCGACGAGCGCGAGTCGGGCGAGCGGGCGCTGCTCAACTTCGGGCACACGTTCGGACACGCGATCGAGGCGGCCACGGGCTACGGCCAATGGCTGCACGGGGAGGCGGTCGCCGCCGGCATGGTGCTCGCGGCCGAGCTGTCGCGACGGGTGACGGGACTACCGGCCGACGACGCGCTCCGGCTCGTCCGCCTGCTCGAGGCCTCGCACCTGCCGGTCGCGCCGCCGCCGATTCCGGCCGCGCGCTGGCTCGAGCTCATGGCGCGCGACAAGAAGGCCGAAGGCGGGGCGATGCGCTTCGTTCTCCTCGACGCGCTCGGGCGGGCGATCGTGCGGTCGGGCGTCGACGAAGCCACGGTGCGCGCGGTGATTGCGCTCTAGGATCTTGAAACAGGAACGGCGCCGCGAGGGCGCCGTTCGGTACTCGAGACAGCTAACGTCCGATCAGTTGCAGGTGATCGACGTACTCGCCGTGAGCTGCGGCGTGCTTGCGTCGCCGATGCCAATCGCGTGCACGCCGCTCGCGTTGGTCAAGCCCGTGATGCTGAAGGTGCCGGGCGTCGTGGTCACGGGGCTCGGCGTCGCCACGCCGGGCGCCGCCAACGCGATGTTGAACGGAGGCGTGCCGCCGACAATGACGAACGCGAACGTCTGGCCCGTACAGGTGGTGGTTGTGACCGGAGGCGGGCTGACGGTTATCGGGCTCGGCGTTCCGCCGGATGACCCCGTGCCCTTCGCGTTCGTGAGCGTCGGCGAGGATCCGCCGGGGATCGTGCGGCCGGTCGCGTCGGTGATCGCGAACGGCATGGCGTCGAAGCACGCGCCGGTCGTCGTCGCGGTGAAGCTGCCACCGTTGGTCGCGACCGGCACACCCGAGAGCGTTACCGCGCCGGCGAAGGGCGCCGACACCTGGTAGGGCGGCGTGCCGCCGTAGATGTGATAGACGACCGCGACGCCGGTCGAGCATTCGGTCGGCGACGGCCCGTTGATCGTCGTGAGCCCGTCGGGGATGACCGACAGGATCTGGCCGCCGTCGGTCACCTGCTGGATCAGGAACTGCCCGGTGATCTGGTTGCCCGAGGACACGTCGGTGGCCCGGATCGACGCGATCTGCGTCGGCGCGTTCGCGTTGACCGCGAGTCCGACCGCCGCCGATCCGTTCGCGTCGGTGATCACCGTCAGCGTCGACGCAAGGGGCTGCGCGGGATTGGGCGTCTGGATCTGGAAAGCGCCGGCGATCACGTCGAAGCGGACTTGCCGCCCGGCGATACCCCCGCCGCCCGGCCCGGTGACCACGACCGACGCCGTGCCGGTGCCGCCCGAGCAGAGCGTGGCGGCGCCGATCGCGCAGTCGCCGTTGGGGACGATCGTGATCCCGTTCGGCAGCAGCGGCGCGGGGCGCACGGTCACGGCGGCGGTCGCCTTGTTCAGCGCGGCGTCCTCTACGGTGATGGTCGCGAGCGTGTCGCTGGCGACGCTCCCCGCCAGCAACAGGATCGAGCTGCCGGCCACGCTTTGGGCGACCGGCAGGATCGCCGAGTCGCTGCTGAAGGCCAGGTACGGCGGGACTCCGCCGGTGACGGTCAGCGTCGTCGGGACGCCGGAATACGCGGTCGCCGCGGTCGGGAGCACCGCCAGCGGGCCAGGCGTCGACGGGCCGGGCGCGTAAGGGTTGTTCGGCGCGCCGCTGCCGCCGCCGCACGCGGACAGGGTCAGCACCCCCGCGAGCGCAATGAGGCCGACGAGGGGCCGCAGGCACGCGGCGACGAGGCGGTTATCCGTCATGGTCGAATCCTGATGATGTTGTCCTAAAGATGGACTGCTTGGGCCAAAGTTTTAAACGCTGCAACAAGCATCTAGCCCATTTTGTTCAGATTAAAGCCTAAGAAGGCGCCCGGCGCAAGTCTTTTGCCCCGGTTGCGACGACCGTCCGGCGGGAACTGTTGCGCGGCAAGCGGGATCAAGTCCCGTGTGACCCGGTCGCCGCCTTGTCGCATTGCAGCATCGGGTCTAACATGAATAGGTTTCGGTGCCGTTCCGCGAAATCGCGGTCCGAACGGCGGCTTTTGCGCGTCCGGACCGCATCGACTTCGGCGAGGTCACTAGTGCAAGACCGTTCTGTGGATGGATCGCTGCTGCCTCCAGGCCGCCAGGGTCTCTACGACCCGGCGAACGAGCGCGACGCGTGCGGGCTGGGCTTCATCGCCCACATCAAGGGCCAGAAGACCCATGCCATCGTCACGCAGGGGCTTTCGATCCTGAAGAACCTCACGCACCGGGGCGCGACGGGCGCCGATCCGCTGCAGGGCGACGGCGCCGGCATCCTGATCCAGCTTCCCGACGCCTTCCTCCGCCGCGCGTGCGGACGCCAGGGCCTCACGCTGCCTGCGATCGGACAGTACGGCGTCGGCATGGTGTTCCTGCCCAAGGAACCCGCGTCGCGCATGGCGTGCGAGCAGGAGATCGAGCGCGCCGTCGCGAGCGAGGGCCAGATTCTCCTGGGCTGGCGCGACGTGCCGACGGACAACCGCGGCCTTTCGTTGCGCACGAAGGAGGTCGAGCCGGTGATCCGCCAGGTCTTCATCGCGCGCGGTTCCACCGGCATGGACCAGGACGCGCTCGAGCGCAAGCTCTACATCATCCGCAAGAAGTCGGGCCACGCGATCCAGGCGCTCAGGCTCCGCCACGGCAAGGAGTTCTACGTGCCGTCGATGTCCACGCGCACGCTCGTCTACAAGGGGATGCTGCTCGCGCACCAGGTCGGCGAGTACTACCGCGACCTGCGCGACGAGAGCATGGTCACCGCGCTCGCGATGGTGCACCAGCGGTTCTCGACCAACACGTTCCCGACCTGGGACCTCGCGCACCCGTTTCGTCTCGTGTGCCACAACGGCGAGATCAACACGCTCCGCGGCAACGTCAACTGGATCCGCGCCCGCCAGCACGGCATCGCGAGCACCGTGCTGGGCGACGACCTGAACAAGATCTGGCCGCTGATCTACGACGGCCAATCCGACTCGGCGTCGTTCGACAACGCCCTCGAGCTCCTGCTGATGGGCGGCTACCCGCTCGCGCACGCGATGATGCTGATGATTCCGGAGGCGTGGGCCGGAAATCCGCTGATGGACGAGGATCGGCGCGCGTTCTACGAGTACCACGCCGCGCTGATGGAGCCGTGGGACGGCCCGGCGGCGATGGCGTTCACCGACGGCCGGCAGATCGGCGCGACGCTCGACCGCAACGGTCTTCGTCCCGCGCGCTTCATCGTCACCGACGACGACCACGTGGTGATGGCGTCCGAGGTCGGAGTGCTCGACATTCCCGAGCGGAAGATCGTCAAGAAGTGGCGGCTGCAGCCCGGCAAGATGCTCCTCGTCGACACGGTCGAGGGCCGCATCGTCGACGACGAGGAATTGAAGCGGAGGCTCGCCTCCGCGAAGCCGTATCGTCAGTGGATCGAGCGCTCCCGCATCGCGCTCGACGCGCTGCCCGATCCCGCACCGCCGCCGCCGACCGACGTGCCGCTGCTCGACCGGCAGCAGACGTTCGGCTACACGCAGGAAGACCTGAAGGTGATCCTGGCGCCGATGGCCGCGAACGGCGAGGAGGCCGTCGGCTCGATGGGCAACGACGCGGCGCTGCCCGTGCTCTCCGACCGGCCGAAGGTGCTCTACAGCTATTTCAAGCAGCTGTTCGCGCAGGTGACGAATCCGCCGATCGACCCGATCCGCGAGGAGCTCGTGATGAGCCTCGTCACGTTCATCGGACCGCGGCCGAACCTCCTCGGCATCGACGAGACGAATCCGCCGATGCGCCTCGAGACGCAGCAGCCGATCCTGACGAACGACGCGATGGAGAAGATCCGGCACATCGCGCTCTTCACCGGCGGCTCGTTCAAGGCGTGGGAGCTCGACATCTGCTACCCGGCGGCGTGGGGCGCGGACGGCATGGAAGCCGCGCTCGCCTCGCTGTGCGCGGAAGCCGAGGATGCGATCCATCTCGGCTACAACATCCTGATCGTCTCCGACCGCAAGGTGTCGGCCGAGCTCCTGCCGATTCCCGCGCTGCTCGCGACCGCGGCGGTGCACCAGCACCTCGTGCGCAAGGGGCTGCGGACCAGCACCGGTCTCGTCGTCGAGACGGGCTCGGCGCGCGAAGTCCACCACTTCGCGCTGCTCGCGGGCTACGGCGCCGAGGCGATCCACCCGTACCTCGCGCTCGAGACGCTCGCTTCGCTTGCCGATGTCGTGCCCGGCGTGTCGCCGCAGGACTCCGCGTATCGCTTCATCAAGGCGATCTGCAAGGGCCTCTACAAGGTGATGTCGAAGATGGGCATCTCCACGTACCAGTCCTACTGCGGTGCGCAGATCTTCGAGGCGGTCGGCCTGCAGCGCGAGTTCGTCGACAAGTACTTCACCGGAACGGCCAGCAACGTCGAGGGCATCGGGCTGCCGGAGATCGCCCTGGAGGCGGCGCGCCTGCACCAGGCCGCGTTCGGCGACGATCCGCTCCTGCGCAGCGCCCTCGACGCGGGCGGCGAGTACGCGTACCGGATCCGCGGCGAGGATCACATGTGGACGCCGGACTCGATCGCGAAGCTGCAGCACGCGGCGCGCTCGGGCAGCTTCGCGACGTACAAGGACTACGCGATGCTGATCAACGACCAGACGCGGCGGATGCTGACGCTGCGCGGGCTCTTCGAGTTCCGGTGGGCGCCGACACCGCTTCCCCTCGACGAGGTCGAGCCGGCCGCGGAGATCGTCAAGCGCTTCGCGACCGGCGCCATGAGCCTGGGCTCGATCTCGACGGAAGCGCACACGACGCTAGCCGTCGCGATGAACCGCATCGGCGGCAAGTCGAACACCGGCGAGGGCGGCGAGGACTTCCATCGCTACGCGCTCGTCAAGGCAGGGGAGACGCTCCGCTCGCGGATCGAATCGGCGGTCGTCGACATCCCGCTCAAGGAGGGCGACTCGCTCCGATCGAAGATCAAGCAGGTCGCGTCGGGCCGCTTCGGCGTGACCGCCGAGTACCTCGCATCGGCCGACCAGATCCAGATCAAGATGGCGCAGGGAGCGAAGCCCGGCGAAGGCGGCCAGCTGCCCGGGCACAAGGTCTCCGAGTACATCGCGACCTTGCGCTTCTCGGTGCCGGGGGTCGGCCTGATCTCGCCGCCGCCGCACCACGACATCTACTCGATCGAGGACCTGGCGCAGCTGATCCACGACCTGAAGAACGCGAACCCGCGCGCGTCGATCTCGGTGAAGCTCGTGTCCGAGGTCGGCGTCGGCACCGTCGCCGCGGGCGTGGCGAAGGCCAAGGCCGATCACGTGACGATCGCCGGCCACGACGGCGGCACCGGCGCGTCGCCGGTGTCGTCGATCAAGCATGCCGGGACGCCGTGGGAGCTCGGGCTTGCCGAGACGCAGCAGACGCTGGTCCTGAACCGGCTGCGTGGTCGCATCGCCGTGCAGGTGGACGGGCAGATCAAGACCGGCCGCGACGTCGTGATCGGCGCGATGCTCGGCGCCGACGAGTTCGGCTTCTCGACCGCGCCGCTCGTGACCGCGGGCTGCATCATGATGCGCAAGTGCCACCTGAACACGTGCCCGGTCGGCGTCGCGACGCAGGATCCGGAGCTTCGCAAGAGGTTCGCCGGCAAGCCCGAGCACGTCGTCAACTACTTCTTCTTCGTCGCGGAAGAGGCGCGCGAGCTGATGGCGAAGCTCGGTATCCGCAGGTTCGAGCAGCTGATCGGGCGCTCGGACCTGCTCGACATGCGCCGCGGCATCGAGCACTGGAAGGCGAAGGGGCTCGACTTCTCGCGCATTTTCTTCCAGCCCGCGATGCCGCCGGAGGTCGCGCGCTTCCGGTGCGAAGAGCAGGACCACGGGCTCGCGCACGCGCTCGACCACGCGCTGATCTCCGCCGCCGCGCCGGCGCTCGACCGGAAGCAGCCGGTGCGCCTCACCTACCGGATCCGCAACGCGAACCGGTCCGTCGGCGCGATGCTGTCGGGCGCCATCGCGACGCGCTACGGCCACGCGGGACTGCCGGACGACACGATCCACGTCGCGTTCGAGGGCGTCGCCGGCCAGAGCTTCGGCGCGTTCCTCGCGCGCGGCGTCACCTTCGAACTGCAGGGCGCGACCAACGACTACGTCGGCAAGGGGCTGTCGGGCGGGCGCATCGTGGTGTACCCCGACCCCACGTGCCCGGCGAAGCCCGAGGACAACATCGTCGTCGGCAATACCGTGATGTACGGCGCGATCGACGGCGAGGCCTACTACCGCGGCGTCGCCGGCGAGCGCTTCTGCGTCCGCAACTCGGGCGCGGCCGCGGTGGTCGAGGGCACCGGCGACCACGGCTGCGAATACATGACGGGCGGCACCGTCGCCGTGCTGGGTCGCACGGGACGCAACTTCGCGGCCGGCATGAGCGGCGGCATCGCGTACGTCTACGACGAGGACGGCACGTTCGCTTCGCGCTGCAACCCCTCGATGGTCTCGCTCGAGCCCGTGCTCTCCGAGGCCGCGGAGGCGAAGGCCGACAAGGAGCACGCCACCGCCGGCAAGGGCCGGCTGCGGCACGGCGGCCGCCCGGACGAGTCGCAGCTCCGCGAGCTGATCGAGCGCCACTTGCGCTACACGGGCAGCACGCGCGCGCTGGCGATCCTCGACGGCTGGGAGGCCGCGCGCGCGAAATTCGTCAAGGTGTTCCCGCACGAGTACCGGCGCGCGCTGACCGAGATGTATGCGAAGGAGCATGACGCGAAACCGGCGGCGACGGGTCGGCACAAGCAGGCCGCATGATGGGCAAGGTCACGGGATTCATCGAGCTCGAGCGGATCGCGGAGGTCGCGCTGCCGCCGAAGGAGCGGCTGCGCAACTACCGCGAGTTCGTGCTCGCGCTCAAGGCCGACGAGGCGTCGAAGCAGGGCGCGCGCTGCATGGACTGCGGCATTCCGTTCTGCATGAGCGGGTGCCCCGTCAACAACGTGATCCCCGACTGGAACGACCTCGTCTACCGGCAGCAGTGGCGCGAGGCGCTCGACGTGCTCCACTCGACCAACAACTTCCCCGAGTTCACGGGCCGCGTGTGCCCGGCGCCCTGCGAGGCGTCGTGCACCCTCAACATCAACGACGACCCGGTGGGCATCAAGTCGATCGAGCACTTCATCATCGATCGCGGGTGGGAGGAAGGCTGGGTCGTCCCGCAGCCGCCCCTCGCGAAGTCCGGCAAGCGCGTCGCGGTGATCGGCTCGGGCCCCGCGGGCCTCGCCTGCGCGCAGCAGCTCGCACGCGCGGGGCACGACGTCGTCGTCTTCGAGAAGGCCGACCGCGTCGGCGGGCTCCTTCGCTACGGGATTCCCGATTTCAAGATGGAGAAGCACCTGATCGATCGCCGGATGGCGCAGATGTCGGTCGAGGGCGTGACGTTCCGACCGGGGGTCGAGGTCGGCAACGACATCTCGGCGGAAGACCTGCTCGGGCAATTCGACGCCGTGGTGATGGCCGGCGGCGCCGAGGCTCCGCGCGACCTGCCCGTGCCCGGTCGCGATCTCGACGGTGTCCACTTCGCGATGGATTTCCTGCCGCAGCAGAACCGTCTCATCGCCGGCGACGAGCTCACCGATCAGATCCGCGCGACGGGCAAGCACGTCGTCGTGATCGGCGGCGGCGATACCGGATCGGACTGCGTCGGCACGTCGAACCGCCATGGTGCGGCGTCGGTCACGCAGTTCGAGCTCCTGCCGGAGCCGCCCGAGCAGGAATGCAAGCCGCTCACGTGGCCCTACTGGCCCATAAAGCTCAGGACGTCCTCGTCGCACGAGGAGGGCTGCGCGCGCGACTGGGCGGTCGCGACGAAGCGCTTCGAGGGAAAGAAGGGCCGCGTCGAGAAGCTCGTCGCGGTGCGCGTCGAGTGGCAGAAAGGCGCCGATGGCCAGGCGAGGATGGTCGAGGTGCCGGGCAGCGAGTTCGAGCTCAAGGCGGACCTCGTGCTGCTCGCGATGGGCTTCCTCGGACCGGCCGCGCCGAGCCTCTTCGCGCAGCTCGGCGTCGAGCGCGACGTCCGGACGAACGTGAAGGCGAATGCCGACGACTACAGGACGTCGGTGCCGAAGGTCTTTGCCGCCGGCGACATGCGACGCGGTCAGTCGCTCGTCGTGTGGGCGATCCGCGAGGGCCGGCAGTGCGCGCGCGCCGTCGACCAGTTCCTGATGGGAACGACCGAGCTGCCGCGCTGATGTCCTCGCTCGTCACGCTTCCCATCGCCCTGTGGCGTCCCTCGCTCGCGCCCGACGCGCAGCGCGACCTCGCGCGCGCGCTCGAGGGCGGCGCAGTGCTCGTGCTGCCCGACCTCGCATTCCCGCTCTCGGCGGCCGAGCGCCGCTTCCTGTCGCCGCAATGGTCGGACGGCCGTGCGAAGAACATCAGCCTCGAGGGCGCTTCGATCAGGGGCGCCCGCGGCAGCGCGGCGGACCTGGCCCTGCTCGCGGCGATGGTCGCGCGGTTCGCCGCGAACGCTGCCGACCTCGTCACGGCCCTCTTCCCGCAGTACGCGCCGTGGGTCAAGCGCGCGCGCACGAGCTACCGCACGCAGCCGGCGGTGGGGCGCGCCGTGTCGTGGCGCAAGGACGATTCGCGCCTGCATGTCGACGCGTTTCCGTCGCGGCCGAGCCGCGGCGAGCGGATCCTCCGCGTTTTCTCCAACGTCAATCCGACCGAGCCGCGCGTCTGGCGCGTCGGCGAGCCGTTCGAGGCGATGGCCAGGACCTTCCTGCCGCGGGTAGGGCGTCCGCTGCCCGGCAGCGCGCACGTGCTGGCGGCGGTCCGCGCGACCAAGGGCCTGCGCACCGAATACGACCACCTGATGCTCGGTCTCCACGATCGCGCCAAGGCGGACATGGCCTACCAGCAGCGTTGCGCGCAGGAAACGGTGCCATTCGCGCCGGGGACGACGTGGCTCTGCTTCTCGGACCAGGTGATGCACGCCGCCGTCTCCGGCCAGTACATGCTCGAGCAGACGATCCACCTGCCGCTCTCCGCGCTCGTCGCGCCCGAGCGTTCGCCGCTTGCGGTGCTCGAGCGGCTGACCGGCCGTCCGCTCGCCGCGGTGCGCTGAAGGCCGCCGGCTTGCCCGCCGCGCAGCGTGCCCCGATGACGAAACTCGACAACGACACGTTCCTGCGCGCGCTCGCGCGAGAGCCGACGCCGTGGACGCCGGTGTGGCTCATGCGCCAGGCCGGACGCTACCTGCCGGAATACAACGCGACCCGCGCGCGGGCAGGGAGCTTCCTCGCGCTCGCCAAGACGCCGTCCCTCGCCACCGAGGTCACGCTGCAGCCGCTCGAACGCTTTCCGCTCGACGCGGCGATCCTGTTCTCCGACATCCTGACGGTGCCCGATGCGATGGGGCTCGGACTCTCGTTCGCGGAAGGCGAGGGGCCGCGCTTCGCACGGACCACCGCGGACGAGGCTTCGATCCGCGCGCTCGCGGTGCCCGACCCCGCGCGGCTCCGCTACGTGTTCGATGCAGTGCGCGAGATCAAGCGCGCGCTCAAGGGTCGGGTGCCGCTGGTCGGTTTCTCGGGCAGCCCCTTCACGCTCGCGTGCTACATGATCGAGGGCGGCGGCAGCGCCGACTTCGCCGCCGTCCGGCGGATGGCGTACGCGCGGCCGGATCTGTTGACGCGCCTGTGCGCGGTCAACGCAGAGGCCGTGGCCACGTACCTCGACGAGCAGGTCGCGGCAGGCGCCGATGCCCTGATGATCTTCGATACGTGGGGCGGCCTGCTCTCGGCGTCGGCGTACCGGGCGTTCTCGCTCGCTTCGATGCGTGCGGTCCTCGCTGCGCTCGGTCCTGCGCCGGACGGACGCCGCGTGCCGACCATCGTGTTCACCAAGGGCGGCGGCGCGTGGCTCGAGGACCAGGCCGCGATCGGCGCCAGCGCCGTCGGCTTGGACTGGACCGTCGATCTCGCCGAGGCGCGCCGCCGCGTCGGGTCGCGCGTCGCGCTGCAAGGAAACCTCGATCCGCTCGTGCTGCTCACCGACCCCGAGACCGTACGGCGCGAAGCCGCCGCCGTGGTACGGGCCGCCGGCCCGGCGCCGGGACACATCTTCAACCTCGGTCACGGCATCGTACCGACGACGCCGCCGGAGAACGTTGCCGCCCTGGTCGAGGCCGTGCACACCGAGTCGCGGACGATGCGCGCCGCCGCGTAGCCGGCGGACTGTTGCGCGAAGGTGACACCGCGGCCATGAGCCGGGTCGCGGAGGCTTGACAATCGAGCGTTTCAGGGTGCGGGCGCCACTTATGCACACTCGCCGCCTTCGTCGCCCCAAGGGCCGCCAACCCTGCGGCTCTTACGGGAAGCGCGGTCCAACTTGATGAAAAATATAATGAAAAACCACGTGCGCTGCGGTGCGGCATGCGCGGTGGCCCGGTACGTCAGGCAAGGCTGTGGCGCGAGCGATCACTTACGCACAGTCTTATCCACAGCGCACTGGGCCATTTCTTGCCATTCATAAGAATTAAGCACTTGGGCGGCTTTGTTACCACGCTGCATGAGAATTTAGAAGACTACAAGATGCATACCGATGATCGTACGGGCACGCTCCGATGACGATCGCGCGCGTCGCCCTTCCGGTCGCCGCACCGGTGCCGTTCGACTACTGGGTGCCCTCGGGCCTCGTCGTGGGGCGCGGGTCGATCGTTCGCGTTCGACTCGCGAGGCGTGCTCTGGTGGGAGTGGTCGTCGACATCGCCACGACGTCGGAGGTCGATGGCGAGCGCCTCCAGCCCCTGGGCGAGATCGTCACCGAGCTTCCGGCGCTCCCGGAAGATCTCCTCGAGCTTGCGTGCTTTGTCGCCGGCTACTATCAGGAGCCGCTCGGCCTTGCGCTCGCGCAGATCGTGCCCCCGCTTGGTCCCGCGCGCGAGCGTCGGGAGCGGCTGGCGACGGCCGCGGAGAGCCCGGCGCGAGCCGCCCCCGGCGCGCCGGTCATCGCGCTCAATGGCGATCAGCGGCGGGCGGCCGATGCCATCGTCGCCGCGCAGGCGCGCTACGCACCGTTCATGCTCGACGGCGTCACGGGCAGCGGCAAGACGGAGGTCTACCTCGCCGCCGCGGCCGCGGCCATCGGCGCCGGCCGGCAGGTGCTGGTGCTCGTTCCGGAGATCAATCTCACGCCGCAGTTCGAAGCGCGCATCGCCCGTGCGTTGCCGGGGCGGCGCGTGGTCACGCTGCACAGCCGGCTGGCCGCGGGGGCGCGGCGTCGCGCGTGGCGCGCGGCCGCGGCGGGGGAGGCGGAGCTCGTCCTCGGCACCCGCCTCGCCGTCTTCGCCCCGCTGCCGCGCCTCGGCCTCGTCGTCGTCGACGAGGAACACGACCCTTCGTTCAAGCAGCAGGACGGCGTCCGCTATCACGGGCGCGACGTCGCCGTCTGGCGCGCGCGACAGCGCGGCGTGCCGGTCGTGCTCGGCAGCGCAACCCCCTCGCTCGAGACGCTGCAGCACGCCGCGCACGGGCGCTACGAGCGGCTCTCGCTGCCGGTGCGCGCGGTCGCCGGGGCTGCACCTGCGCGCGTGACGTTCGCGCCGAATCGCGATGCGGCGGCCCACGAGGGTATCGGTCCGAGGCTGCGCGAGGCGCTCGCGCTGCGCCAGCGGCGCGGCGAGCAGTCGCTCGTCTTCATCAACCGCCGCGGCTACGCGCCGTCGCTCCTGTGCGCCGCGTGCGGATGGCAGGCAGGTTGCCGGAGCTGCAGCGCGCGCCTTGTCGTCCACCGCGAGGACGCGCGCCTGCGCTGTCACCACTGCGGCGCGGCGGAGCGCGTCCCGGCAGCGTGCCCGGAGTGCGGCAACGTCGACCTGCTGCCGCGAGGATTCGGCACCGAGCGCCTCGAACGGGCGCTCGTCGCCCTCTATCCGGCCGCCCGCATCGCGCGCATCGACCGCGACACGACGCAGCGACGCGGCGCGTTCGCGAAAGTGCGCGCGCGCGTCGACACGGGCGATGTCGACATCCTCGTCGGTACGCAGATGCTCGCCAAGGGACACGACTTCCCGCGCCTCACGCTCGTCGGCGTGCTGGGGGCCGACAACGCGCTCTACAGCGCCGACTTCCGGGCGACCGAGCGGCTCGCCGCGCTCCTCTTCCAGGTCGCCGGCCGCGCCGGGCGCGCGGCGCTGCCGGGCGAGGTGATCGTGCAGACGGATTTTCCGGACCACCCGTTGCATCGCGCCCTCGCTGCCGGCGACTACGGCGCGCTCGCCGCGACGCTGCTCGCGGAACGGCGCGCGGCCGGGCTGCCGCCGTTCACGCATCTCGCGCTCGTGACCGCCGAGGCGACGCGCCGCGAGAGCGTCGATGCGTTTCTCGAGGACGTGAGGCGCGCCGGCCGCACACTCCTCACGGACGCGCGCGATGTCGAGGTCTTCCCGCCGGTGCCGGCGGCGCTCGCGCGTCGGGCGGGAATGGAGCGCGGGCAGGTGCTCGCGCAAAGCGCCGACCGGCGGGCGCTGCAGCGTTTCCTGCCACGGTGGCGCGCTGCGATCGACGCGCTGCCGACGCGCCGCGTGCGCTGGGCGCTCGATGTCGACCCGCCGGGATTTGCGTGACAACAAGGGTCTGCATTTCGCTCTCCTCTATAATCCGATAGTCCGTCACCGCTCGCGCGGCGACGGACTATCTCCGCGAATTGAAGCGGCGCGGCGCGCGCCGCTTGATTCGCGGTTTTTGTGACGCGCACGCCGAATTGAATAGGGCGCCTCCGGTTCTCGTCGTGACCGACCTTCCCACCCAGCTCGGCGATTGGCTCGCGCAAGGCCTGGCCGCGGTTGCGCCGGAACGCGCCGGAGCGCCGATCGTCGTCGAGCGTCCGAAGCAGGCCGCGCACGGCGACTACGCGACGAACGTCGCGCTCCAGCACGCGAGGGCGCTCGGGCGCAATCCGCGCGAGCTCGCGCAGGCGCTCATCGCCGCGCTGCCGCCATCGGACCTCGTGACCAAGACCGAGATCGCGGGCGCCGGCTTCATCAATCTGTTCCTCACGCCGGCCGCGCGCGCTGCGGTCGTCGCGCGAATTCTCGAAGAGCGCGAACGCTACGGCCGGTCGAGCGCGCGTGCGGGCGAGCGGGTGATGGTCGAGTTCGTTTCGGCGAATCCGACGGGCCCGTTGCACGTCGGCCACGGCCGCCAGGCCGCGCTCGGTGACGCAGTGGCGACGCTGCTCGAGTGGCAGGGCGCGGAGGTCACGCGCGAGTTTTACTACAACGACGCGGGCCAGCAGATCCAGAACCTCGCGATCTCGGTCCGCGCGCGCGCGCAGGAGCTCCTGGGCGAGCACACTGCCTTTCCCGAGGACGGTTACCACGGCGAGTACATTCGCGAGCTCGCGCAGCGCTATCTCGACCTGGTCGGCCACGATCTCGGCGACATCGAGTCGATCCGCCGCTTCGCGGTCGCGGAGCTCCGGAAGGAGCAGGATCGGGACCTGCAGGCGTTCGGTGTCCGCTTCGACAACTACTATCTCGAGAGCTCGCTCTACACGTCAGGGCGGGTCGATGGAACGGTCGAGCGGCTTCGGGCGTCGGGGCAGACCTTCGAGCAGGACGGTGCGCTGTGGCTGCGCACGAGCGCGTTCGGCGACGACAAGGACCGCGTGATGCGCAAGTCCGACGGGGGCTACACGTACTTCGTGCCCGACGTCGCGTACCACGTGACGAAGTGGGAACGGGGATTCGCGCGCGCGATCAACGTGCAGGGCTCGGACCATCACAGCACCGTGACCCGCGTCCGGGCCGGCCTGCAGGCGATCGGGATCGGCATTCCCGAAGGCTACCCCGACTACGTGCTGCACAAGATGGTCACGGTGATGAAGGGCGGCCTCGAGGTGAAGATCAGCAAGCGCGCGGGGAGCTACGTCTCGCTGCGCGACCTGATCGACGAGGTCGGCCGCGATGCGGTCCGGTTCTTCCTCGTCACGCGGAAGGCCGACACCGAATTCACGTTCGACATCGACCTCGCGCGATCGCAGAGCGAGGAGAATCCCGTGTACTACGTGCAGTACGCGCACGCGCGGGTGGCCTCGGTGATGAGGCAGGCGGGACTCGATCCCGCTGCCGCGGCGGCGGAGCTCGCCGGCACGGATCTCTCGCCGCTCGGCAGCGTCTACGAGGAGGCGCTCCTGCGCCGCCTCGCCGACCTCCCGCCCGAGCTCGCGACGGCCGCGCGCGATCTCGCCCCGCATCTCGTCACGACCTATGTCCGGGAATTGGCCGCCGAATTCCACAGTTACTATAATGCGGAACGGTTCCTGGTCGACGATCCGCCGCTGCGGCGCGCGCGCCTCGCGCTCGTCGCGGCCACGGGCCAGGTCCTGCGCAATGCCCTCGCCGTGCTCGGCCTCGCCGCGCCCGACGCGATGTGAGTGTCACCGGATCGCTGCCGCCTTCCATGAAGCCCCGCTCCCGTCCGCTCCCGCGACCCGCTGCGACCCGCGCGCGGGCCGGACGTCGCTCGGGCGCGGGCGGGACGCTGCTCGGGCTCTTCATCGGTCTCGCGCTCGGAATATCGCTCGCTGCCGCGGTGGCGTTCTACATCATGAAGTCGGGCAATCCATACCAACCTGCGAGCGCCGGCAAGGACGCCGTGCGCGAGCCCGCGCGCACCGCCCGCGGGGAGCCCGCCGCGCCGGAGAAGCCCCGGTTCGACTTCTACAAGATCCTGCCCGGCATCGAGGAGCCGAAGGTGCCGCCGGCCGAGAAGCCGGCCACGGATCGCGCCACCGTCGAGCGGGCGATTTCGCCCGACAAGGCGCCGGACAAGGCGGTCGCGAAGGTCGACGAGCGTCCGCCGGCCGAAGCCGCGCGCGCGCCGAAGCCGACCGAGCGCTTCTGGCTCCAGGCCGGATCGTTCGCCCAGGAATCGGAGGCGGAGAACCTCAAGGCCCGGCTCGCGCTTGCGGGGTGGGAAGCCGAGGTGCAGTCGGCGTCGGTCCAGGACAAGGGCGTCCGCTACCGGGTGCGGCTCGGCCCGTACGACAACACCGACGAGCTGAACCGGATCAAGGGCGAGCTCGGAAAGCGCGGCTTCGACGTCGCCGTAATCAAGCACTGAAGCGTTGAAGGCACGGCCGCGCGTCGCGGAACTCCCGTGCGGCGCGCCCTGACCAATGTCGGATCGAACCCCCGCGGCACCTCGAGCCGCCAACGATGGAGACTGAACGATGCTATCGCTGCCGAGCTTGACGCACCGCCTGCCGCGCCTGGCCGCGGCGTTCCTCCTGGCGCTCTCGCTGCCCGTGTTTGCGCAGACTGCCGCACCGCAGGAAGGCCGCGACTACACGCGGTTCAAGAATCCGATCCCGGTCGAGACCGGCAAGAAGATCGAGGTGATCGAGTTCTTCTCGTACGGTTGCCCCCACTGCGGCGAGTTCGAGCCGATCCTGGAGAACTGGCTCAAGACGCTGCCGCCCGACGTCGCGTTCCGCCGGATCCCCGTGATGTTCCAGGACCGCTGGGTGCCGCTCGCGAAGGAGTACTACACGATCGACGCGCTGGGCGAGGACGCCCGGCTGTCGCCGGAGATGTTCACCGCGATCCACGGCAAGGGCGTGAGCATGTGGAACGAGAAGACCTTCTTCGACTGGGCGGCGGCGCACGGGATCGACCGCAAGAAGGTCGAGGACATGTACAACTCGTTCGCCATCAGCGGCAAGATGAGCCGGGCGCGGCAGCTGGCGCAGGCCTATAGCGTCCAGTCGGTGCCGCTCATCGTCATCGACGGCAAGTTCGTCGTGTCCACCGAGAAGGTCGGGTCGCACGCGGCGATGATTCCGGTCATGGACGCGCTGATCGTCAAGGCGCGCGCCGAGCGGCCGAAGGGCTGAGTGCGCGGCGCGACCGAGGGGCCGTCGCGAACGTCTTCATCACGGGCGCGTCAAGCGGCATCGGCGCGGCGCTCGCCCGTCGTTATGCGGGCGCGGGCGCGAGCGTCGGGCTCTATGCGCGCCGTCGCGAAGCGCTCGACGCGCTCGTCGCCGGGTTGCCGGAAGGACATGCCGTCGCCTACGCCGGCGACGTGCGGGACGCCGGTGAGCTCGCCCGCGCGGCCGCGGATTTCATGGGTCGCTTCGGCGCTCCCGACATCGTCATCGCGAACGCCGGCATCTCGCGCGGCACGCTGACCGAACACGCCGCGGACGCCATCGCGTTCCGCGAGATCCTCGACGTGAACGTGACCGGGCTCGTGCACACGTTCGCTCCGTTCGTCGCCGCGATGCGCGCCGCCGGCCGCGGTACGCTCGTCGGCATCGCGAGCGTGGCGGGATTCCGCGGCCTGCCGGGCGCGAGCGCGTATTCGGCGTCGAAGGCCGCCGCGATCAGCTATCTCGAGAGCCTACGCGTCGAGCTCGCCGGATCGGGCGTGGCGGTCATCACGATCTGTCCCGGATACATCGCGACGCCGATGACGGCGGGCAATCCGTATCGGATGCCGTTCCTGATCAGCGCCGAGCGCGCGGCGACGCTGATCGCGCGCGCGATCGCGCGCAAGCGCCGGTACTACGTCCTTCCCTGGCCGATGGCACTCGTCGGGCGCGTGCTGCGCATCGTGCCCCGCCCTCTCTACGATCGCCTGTTCCGCAACGCTCCGCGGAAGCCGCGCTGATATCCGCACCGGGAAAAAGGGCCGCCCATGCGGACGGCCCTCGTCACGCGGCGGACCGGCGCGGGTCAGAGCGGCATGCGCAGGCCGACGGTGATGGCCCAGTAGTTTCCGTCGCCGCGTGCGGCCGTGCCCGATCCCGAGATGTACCCGGTCACGCCGCTGAAGTCCGCCGCCGCGCCGACGTTGAAGAGCGCGTAGCTGTTGTCGGGCTTCGGCGCCGGCAAGGTGTACCAGCCTCCGAGCGTGTTCGACGACGCGCTGACCGTGCGGTCGTTGTCGAGCGAGTCGTACTCCCACGTCGCGCGTGCCCAAGGGCGAACGCCGCCCATCTTGCCCGCGACCTGCCAGCCGAGTCCCCACAGCAGCTGGTCGTTGTCCTGCTGGCCGTAGGTGAGCGCTGTGCTGTCGGAGCCGGTCTCGGAGAACTGCCGCACGATCGCCTTCGTGTACGTCACGCGCGCGTACGGTCCGTGCAGCAGGTCCTGATACCTGAACCAGTAGCCGCCGAGCAGCCGGCCGGTGTACTCGTAGCCGCGGGTCTGCCCGCTCTCGTTGCGGACCGACGGGCCCAGGACGATGTTGCGGTTGACGTCGTTGTAGTCGAGGCTGGCCGCGCCTGCCGTCGCGCCCAAATACCACGGGCCTTCGCCGTAGCCGGCGTACAGCGTGAACACGGGCTGTCGCAGCTTAAAGCCGCCGCCGTCGCCGCCGAAGTCGCCCTTCGTTTCGGTGTAGCCGAACATGAGGCCGGCGAGTGCGCGGTCGGAGAGCTTCATGTCGCCTCCGACGGCGACGGTATTGCTGTAACCGCTGCCGTTGTTCGGACCCGCCTGCATGTCGATGCTGCCGTAATCGTAGGCGGCCCACGCCTCGAGCTTCCTCGCCGGGCGCGGCGCGTCGAGGCTCGACCACATGCGGCCGTCGAGCGCGCGGAAGTTGGCGTCCTCGACGCGGAACGGCGCGTCGCCGAGCGAGGCCATTTGCTGCGGCCCCGTGATCATCGACGTGATCGCCTGGGCGATGAGCGCGTGGCCCGCCGTCGTCGGATGCACGCCGTCGGCGAAGAGGAAGGTGTGCGCCGCCGACGGATCGACGAAGTTTGCCGGCGTGCAGACGAGCGACGGCGTCGCGCCGCAGGCGGGCGTCGTCACGTTCGCGAACCCGTACGCAGCAGGCGCGGCCGCCACTTCGTTCAGCAGCTGGAACGCGTTGAACCGGATCGTCGGCGTCCCGGCCGCGTTGAGCGCGGCGAACATCGTGGTGTTGTAGAGCGCGGAAATGGCGGTCAACTGCGCCGATCCGGCGGGTCCGAGGCTCAGCCCGTACGGGCTCTTGCCGATGTCGGGCATGCTCCAGACGATGATGTATTTCGCCCCGGCGACATTGAGCTTCACGATCTGCGCTGCGAGCTCCACCGCGGCTTGCGTCACCGCGGCCTGCGCCTCCGCCTGCGTGATCGTGCCGGCCTGCAGCGCCGTCAACTGTGTGAAGATGTCGTTCGCGCCGCCGTCGATCGCATAGAGGGCGTTCGGATCCGCGGGACCCTTCGCGAGGAAATTCGAGACCTGGGTCGCGATCGGCACCGCGGCCGCGGTGGGAGCAATCGGTTGGAAGCCCGGGAGCTGCGTCACGCGCGCGCCGCCATAGGCGTAGTCGGTGCCGCCCTGGTTGGCCGGAGTCACGGCGAATCCGAAATTCTGTCCGAAGGGCGTCACCCAGATCGGGCCGGGATTCGTCGTGAACAAGCCCGTACCGGGAGGAACCACGGGCTTGTACGAGCCCGCATCCATGAGACTGTCGCCGAAGACGATGGCGTTGGTGAATTGCGCGGCGGCGGGCGCCGAAACCGCCAGCGCGACGGCGCCGGCGAGCAGAGTACGCTTGAAGGACCGCATGATGGAGTCTCCAGACGGGTGGGGCAGGCGGGTGCCGCGGAGCCCGGAAGCATGCACGGGCGTCTCAATCGTCGATTTTAGTCCAAAAGGTGGGGCTCGGCGGATGGATGGAGCGCGCGGGGGTCAACCCGCGCAGGCGACGGATCGTTTAAGTCACATGTCGAAGGAGAAAGCCATGCGCGGAGCGCTTTCCGCCGGTCGGCGGAACGAGTCCCGTTCCGCGTTCATCGCCGCCCTGATCGCGGCGTCGCTCGCGTGCGCGTCCTTGCCCGCTCGCGCCGACGACGACCTGCCGGGACGCGTCGGGCGGATTTCCGAATTCGTGGGGCAGCTCTACCTGTCGCCCGAGGACCGCGCGACCGAGTGGCAGGGGATCGGCCTCAACTACCCGGTGTCGTCGGGAGACAACCTCTGGGTGAGCGGGGACGGTCGCGCCGAAGTGGACTACGGCGGCGGCCAGTTCCGCCTCGCCGGCGACACCAACCTGCACGTGTCGCGGCTCGACGAGAACCAGATCGCGCTGTTCATCGCGCAGGGCCGCGTGATCGTGCGCGTGCGCGTGCTCGATCCGGGCGACTCGGCGCGCATCGACGCGCCGAACACGCAGATCCAGCTCACGCGGCCGGGGCTCTATCGCATCGACGTCGTCCCCGACCGGCAGTCGACCGCCGTCACCGTGCGCGAAGGCGAAGCCGTGGTCCTGCTCGCCAACGGCTCGCAGCAGGCGCTTCCGGGCCAGATGGCGATCGTGACGGGCCCCGATCCGACGCTGGCGAACGTCGTCAACGGCACGGGTCAGGACGGCTTCGATACGTGGAGCGCCGATCGCGACCGCTACTACGATCGGGCTCGCGCCGACGCCTACGTGTCGCCGGAGATGGTCGGCTACGCGGATCTCGACCGGTATGGCACCTGGGAGACTGCGCCCGAGTACGGCGCCGTGTGGTATCCGACGAACGTCGCGCCGGGTTGGGCGCCGTACCAGGATGGCTACTGGACGAGCGTCGGCGGCTTCGGCCTCACCTGGGTCGACGCGGCGCCGTGGGGCTACGCGCCGTCCCACTACGGGCGCTGGGCGTGGATCCACGGCCGCTGGGGCTGGTGTCCCGGCGCGTTCGTCCGGCGGCCCGTCTGGGCGCCGGCGCTGGTCGGCTGGGTCGGGGGCGCATCGTGGGGCGTTTCGGCGCGACTCGGTGCGCCCGTCTACGGCTGGGTGCCGCTCGGCTGGGGCGAGCCGCTGAACCCATGGTGGCACCGGTGCTCGTACAACTGCTGGGCGAGATACAACCGTCCGTACGCGGTCAACGTCGCGGTGCGTCCGACGCATCCACCCGCCCAGTTCCGCAACGTCGCGGTCCCGGGCGCGATGAGCGCGGTCGCTGCGCCCACGCTCTCCGGCCGGCTCCAGGTGCGCGAGCATCTGGTGAGCGTGCCTTCGCAGCAATACCGGTCGGCCCCCGTGCTGGCCACCGCGCCTGCGGTGCCCTCGGGCCCGCTGCGCATTCCCGGGCCGCGCGCCGGAACGCCGGGCGTACCCGCACCGGCATCGACCTACTACCCGGTCGCGCGCCAGGGCAGGCCCGGGGCCGAAGCGGGCGCACGGCAGGCCCCGCCCGCGGCTGCGCCGATCGCGCCGATGCATGGGCAGCCCATGCCGCGGGCGACAGGCTCGCCGCCGCCGACACCGCCCCAGTCGGGATCGCCTGCGCGCGGCCGCTCCGCGCCGGTAGCGGCGCCGGCGCCCGTCTACCAGGGTACGCCCGCGACGGCGGCGCCACCCTCTTCCGGGACGATGACGCGCGCGCGGTCGCCGCAACGGTCGGGGGGGCCCGAACACGCGCCGACGACGCAACCTGCGCTCGCCGCCCCGGCAATCGCGCCAGCGCCGCCCCCGGGCGGCCATCCGACGCGCCAGCGCTCGCCGCAACCACCCGTCGGGTCGCTGCCGTCGCCCCCGCCGCCGACGTCAATGTCACGTGAGCGCGCGGGAACGCCGATGCCGACGGCGCCGGTCAGTCGAAGCGTCCCGACGACACCGGCCGCCGCGGTCGCGCCGCCGCCGCACGCGGCTCCGTCCGGCGGTGCGCCCGCAGCGCACGAGCGCGGCTCCGGTCAGGGCCGGGGCGTCGAAAACAAGGGCGGCGACACGCCGCCGCCGGCGAAACCCTAGGACGCGACGAGGGCGAGGCGGCGGCCGCCGTCAACCAGTTTCACGCGGTCGCCGCTGTGCACGGTGGGCTGGCTCGAGTACACGAAGGTCCGTTGCTGGCCGCTGTCCATCTTGATGACGACGTTCCACTGTCCCTTCGTGTTCTTCTTCTTCTCGACCTCGTTGCCGACGTAGGCGCCGCCGGCCGCGCCGGCGATCGTCGCGACGGTGTTGCCGCGCCCGCCGCCGATCTGGTGGCCGATCACGCCGCCCAGCACCCCGCCGGCGACCATCCCGACGCCCGACGACTGGCCCTTCACTTCGACGAAGTTCACCGACTGGACGACGCCGCAGTCGGTGCACTTGGGGGCAGGCGCCGGTGCCGGCGTCTGCGCGAACGCGAGACCGGCGAGGGTCGCCGCGGCGAACGCCGCCATGCGCGGGAAGATTCCGGTCATTGCCGTTCTCCGATTCGAGTATGGGTTGACTATAGCAAAGGCGCGAAGTTTCAGCGGCCGTCGGCGCGAATGCGCGCATAGCTGCCGGGCGCGGCCTCGATGACCTTGAGGCGCCCCTTGCCCGGGATCCGCGCGAGCACTTCCTTGCCGCGGTGCGCGCCGAGCCACTTCGCCCAGTCGGTCCACCACGAGCCTTCGTGCTGCTTCGCCCCGGCGAGCCACGCATCGGCCGAAGGAGGCAGCTTCTCGTGGAGCCAGAAGCCGTACTTGTTCGCGGCCGGCGGGTTGATCATGCCGGCGATGTGGCCCGATCCCGAGAGCACGAAGCGCGACTTGCCTCCCATCAGCTGCGCGCCGGCGTAGGTCGCCTTCCACGGCGCGATGTGATCCTCGATCGCGGAAGCGAAGTACGTCGGCACCGTCACCTTCGACACGTCGATCGGCACGCCGGACAGCGTGATGCCGCCGGGCTCGCGCAGCAGGTTCTTCATGTACATGTTGCGCAGGTAGAAGCTGTGCATCGTCGCCGGCATCCGCGTCGCGTCCTGGTTCCAGTGCAGGAGGTCGAACGGGAACGGGTCGCGACCCATCAGGTAGTTGTTGATCACGAACGACCAGATCAGGTCGTTCGCGCGCAGCATGTTGAAGGTCGTCGCCATCTCGCTGCCCTCGAGATAGCCGCGCTCGGTCATCTTGCGCTCGAGCGAGGCGACCTGGCCTTCGTCGATGAACACCTCGAGCTCCCCCGACCGGTTGAAGTCGATCAGCGCGGTCATGAAGGTCGCGGTCGCGATCCGCTTGTCCTTCTTCGCCGCCATGTAGGCGAGGGTCGCGGCGAGCAGCGTGCCGCCGAGGCAGTAGCCGACCGCGTTGACCTCGGTCTCGCCGGTGGCCTTCTCGATCGCGTCGAGCGCCGCGAGCGGGCCTTCCTGCAGGTAGTCCTCGAAGTCCTTGTGCGCGAGCTTCTCGTCCGGATTGACCCACGAGATCACGAACACCGTGTTGCCCTGGTCGACCGCCCACTTGATGAGCGAGTTCTTCTCGCGGAGATCCATGATGTAGTACTTGTTGATCCATGGCGGAATCACGAGCAGCGGCCGTTTCGCGACCTTCTTCGTCGTCGGCTCGTACTGGATCAGCTGCAAGAGCTCGTTCTCGTAGACGACCTGGCCGGGCGTCGTCGCGATGTTGACGCCGAGCTCGAACGCCTTCGGGTCCGTCATCGATATCTTGAGCCGGCCGTTGCCGCGCTCGATGTCGTCGAGCAGGTTGTTGAGGCCGCGCACGAGGTTCTGGCCGCCGCTCGCGATCGTTTCCCGGAACACTTCGGGGTTGGTCAGCGCGAAGTTCGACGGCGCGAGCGCGTCGATGTACTGGCGCGTGAAGAAGTCGACCTTCTTCTTCGTCGCCTCGTCGAGGCCCTCGACGCTCGCGACCGTCTCGTGCAGCCAGCGCGCGGCGATGAGGTAGCCCTGCTTGATGTAGTCGAACAGGAAGTGCTCCTCCCAGTCCTCGTGGCGGAAGCGCTTGTCGCCCTGCTTCGGCGCTGCGACCGGCTCGGCGGGCGCGCCCAGGAGCCGCATCGTCGAGGCCTGCCATAGGTTCATGTAGTCCCACCACAGGTTCATCTGCGTCTCGGCCAGCTTGTACGGATTCGCGAGCATCTTCGAAGCCATCTCCATGAAAGCCTGCCCGATGCCGAGCTCGTCCGTGACGATCGCGGCGCCGGTCTTCGCGTGGTGCGCGGCGAATTCGCCGATCAGCTTCGCGCTCTTGTCCGCGGCGGCGGCGAGCGATTGCGCGAGGGCGACGGGGTCGTACCCGGTTTGCGGGGCGTCGGGTGCGGAGGCAGTCTTGGCGGGGGCGGACATGGCGTCTCTTTCAGGCCCGGAACGGGCGTTGTCGATGCGGCGATGCGAAGCGGACGGTGCCGTCGGCGGCGACGTCGCGGACGAGCCGTCCGGTGCGCCACAGGCGGTTCAGGTGGGCGATCGCCTCGCCCATCGCGAAGTAGCGTTGCTGCAGATCGAGCTCGCGGCGGAACAGGACGGGGACGACGTCGGCGGCGCTCACGGGCGCCTGCGCCGCCTCGGCCGCGGCGGCGAGCTCGGACAGGCGCGCGTCGTGATGGGCGCGGAGCTGCGCGACGCGCACGGGAATGCCACGGAACGGGAGTCCGTGCGACGGCAGCACGAGCGTGTCGGGCGGCAGCGTTTCGAACGTCGCGATCGAGTCGAGGAACCGGCCGAGCGCGTCGCCGTCGGGCTCCGGCGCCCAGACGCTGACGTTGGTGCTGATCTTCGGCAGCAGCATGTCGCCCGAAATCAGGACGCCGCGGTCGCGGGAGAAGAGCGACGCGTGTTCCGGCGAATGGCCGTGCCCCTCGACGACGGTCCACGCGGTGCCGGCGAGCGTTCGCGTGTCACCGTCGAGCAGGCGGTCGAAGGAGAGCGGAAGCTCCGGCACGCCGCGCGTGTACGGATTGCCGCGCGCGCCGAACGCGCCCAGGTGCTCGGTCGACATCCCGTGCCGGCGAAAGAGCTCGATCGTCGGCGCGACGCCGTAACCGGCGTGCTGCCCGGCGATCGCGTGCGCGGTCAGGAACTCGGCATGCGTCATCGCGACGGGCGCGCCCGTGCGCGCGGAAAGCCATTGCGCGTTTCCGACGTGATCGGGGTGGCAATGCGTGGCCACGATCCGGCGCAGGGGACGTCGCGCGAGCACCGCGCCGAAGTGCAGCTCCCAGAGCGCGCGCGTCGGCGCGTCGCCGTACCCGCAGTCGACGAGCGTGAATCCGTCGTCGTCGGCCAGGAGCCATAGGTTGATGTGATCGAGCGCGAAGGGCAGCGGCATCCGCAGCCAGTGGATCCGCGGGGCGACCTCGATCGTCGTTCCCGGGGCGGGCGGCGCCGGGTACGGGTAGTCGAGCACCACGGGCATCGGGGCGGTCATGGCATCAATCGCAATGGGCGAATCGTCGCGGCATTCGCGGCCTTATGACGGCCTTCGGGAACTCGGGGCTGCACCGCTTTTGTGCAACGCAACATCGTCGGGGATCGAAGGGGGCGTGTCAAGCCGATATGGTATCGTGACCCGCTCTTCGAAGGTCTGCCCGTCACCGATGTCTGCAAGCCACGTACCGGCCCCCCGCGCGAAGGCGGAGCCCGTCGCAGCGCGCCCGCGCAAGGGATCCGCGGCCGCGACGCCGACCTACTCGATCTCCGCGCTGGCGCAGGAGTTCGCGCTGACGACGCGCGCTATCCGCTTCTACGAAGACGAGGGGCTGCTCGCGCCGGAGCGGCGCGGCCAGACGCGCGTCTACGGCGAGCGCGAGCGGACGCGGATCAAGCTCATTCTCCGGGGCAAGCGGCTCGGCCTCGCCCTCGCCGAGATCCGCGAGCTGTTCGACATCTACGCCGCCGCCGGCAACGAGCGGCCCCAGCTCGTCAAGTTCCTCCAGATGCTCGCCGACCGGCGCGCCATGCTCCTGCAGCAGCGCGAGGACATCGACGCGGTACTGACGGAGATCGCCGTACTCGAGCGCGACTGCCGCCGGCGCCTGCGGCCGGCGCGCGCCGCCGGGTAGGCCGTCCGGCCGTCCCCGCCAAGTTGACGTTTACGTAAACGTCACGTAGAGTCGCCGATCCCCGGCTTCGGAGCCGCCTCGTGGTATCTGCCGCCGCCGCGCACGCCGCCCACTGGAACCCCCGCGATCCCGGTTTCGCGGAGCGGGTGCGCGCGAGCTTCGCTCGCCAGGGCGCGATGAAAACGCTCGGCGCGGAGCTCGCGGCCGTGGAGCCCGGCTACTGCGCGATCGCGCTCGTGCCGCGCGCGGAGGTCGCCCAGCAGCACGGGTACGTCCACGCGGGCGTCGTCGCCGCCATCGTCGATTCGGCGGGCGGCTACGCGGGCTTCACGCTCTTTCCTCCCACCGCGTCGGTGCTGACCGTCGAGTTCAAGCTCAACCTGCTCGCGCCCGCCTCCGGGGAGCGGCTCCTGGCCGAGGGATTCGTCGTGAAGCCCGGCCGCACGCTCGCGGTCACGCGTGGCGAAGTCCACGCGGAACACGGCGGCAAGCGGACGCTGGTCGCGCTCATGCAGCAGACTCTGATAGTCATGCACGGAAAGAACGAGTGAGCGAGCGGGGCGAAGCCAAGGCCCGAAGGGCGCGTCCGCGAGTGACCGAGGCGGCCGACACCCAGAGGGTAGATCATGTTACCGGCGGCTCGGAGGCCGCCGATCATTGAGCCGAGATTCCCATGGAAGACTTTCCCGCACTCGATTTCCACCACGGCGAGACGATCGACATGCTGCGCGCCACGGTGCGCGCGTTCGCCGCCGACGAGATCGCCCCGCGCGCAGGGGAGATCGACCGGTCGAATCAGTTTCCGACGGACCTCTGGCGAAAGATGGGCGACCTCGGCCTCCTCGGGATCACGGTCGAGGACGAGTACGGCGGCACGGCGATGGGCTATCTCGCCCACATCGTCGCGATGGAGGAGATCAGCCGCGCGTCCGCGTCGGTCGGCCTGTCCTATGGCGCGCATTCGAACCTGTGCGTGAACCAGATCCGCCGCAACGGCAGCGACGCGCAGAGGCGGAAGTACCTGCCGAAGCTCGTCTCGGGCGAGCACGTCGGCGCGCTGGCGATGAGCGAGCCGGGATCGGGCTCGGACGTCGTGTCGATGCGGCTCCGCGCCGACCGCAGGGGCGACCGCTACGTCCTCACCGGCAGCAAGATGTGGATCACGAACGGCCCCGACGCGGACACGCTCGTCGTCTACGCCAAGACTGATCCAGACGCGGGTCCGCGCGGGATCACCGCGTTCCTGATCGAGAAGGGGATGAGGGGTTTCTCGACCGCGCAGAAGCTCGACAAGCTCGGGATGCGCGGCTCCAACACCTGCGAGCTCGTGTTCGAGGGCTGCGAGGTGCCCGTCGCGAACGTCCTCGGCGAGGAAGGGCAGGGTGTCAACGTCCTGATGAGCGGGCTCGACTACGAGCGCGCGGTGCTCGCCGGCGGGCCGCTCGGCATCATGGCGGCGTGCATGGACGTCGTCGTGCCGTACGTCCACGAACGCGCGCAGTTCGGCCAGCCGATCGGCGAGTTCCAGCTGATGCAGGGCAAGCTCGCGGACATGTACACGACGATGAACGCGTGCCGTGCGTACGTCTACGCGGTCGGACAGGCGCTCGATCGCGGCGGACTCTCGGGCCGCGCCGCGCGCAAGGATGCGGCCGGCGCGATCCTCTACGCGTCCGAGAAGGCGACCTGGATGGCGGGCGAGGCGATCCAGGCGCTGGGCGGCAACGGCTACATCAACGATTACGCCACCGGGCGCCTGTGGCGGGACGCGAAGCTCTATGAAATCGGCGCCGGCACCTCCGAGATCCGGCGGATGCTGATCGGCCGCGAGCTCTTCAACGAGACGAAATGATGGAGCTGAAACCGACCTGCGAGAAGTGCGCGGCGCCGCTGCCGCCCGCGGCTCCCGACGCGCGGATCTGCAGCTACGAGTGCACGTTCTGCGCGCGGTGCGCCGACGCGATGGGCGGACGCTGCCCGAACTGCGGCGGCGAGCTCGTCCCGCGACCGCGCCGCATCGCTGAGTCCGGAACCAGCTGAGCGAGGAAACGAGATGCGCTGCGCGAAGTCGGCCTCCACCGAAACCGCGATCGGCGTGAACTGACGGGGGACCCCATGCTAAACGATCCTATCGTAATCGTTGGTGCGGCCCGCACGCCGATGGGCGGTTTCATGGGCGACTTCGCTTCGCTCGCCGCGAGCGACCTCGGCGCGGTCGCCATCCGGGCCGCGGTCGAGCGGGCCGGACTTGCGCCCGCCGACGTGCAGGAAGTGATCATGGGCAACGTGCTGCCCGCCGGCCAGGGGCAGGCGCCCGCAAGGCAAGCGTCGATCAAGGCCGGGCTGCCCCTTTCGACCGGCTGCACGACCGTGAACAAGATGTGCGGCTCGGCGATGAAGGCCGCGATGCTCGCCCACGACCTGATCGCGGCCGGCACGAACGAGATCATGGTTGCCGGGGGGATGGAATCGATGTCGAACGCGCCCTACCTCCTGCCCAAGGCGCGCGCCGGCTACCGGATGGGGCACCAGACCGTGCAGGACCACATGTTCCTCGACGGCCTCGAGGATGCATACGACCGCGGCCGGCTGATGGGCACGTTCGCCGAGGATTGCGCATCCCGGATGGCGTTCACGCGCGAGGCGCAGGACGCGTTCGCCGTGGCGTCGCTCTCGCGTGCCCTCGCCGCGAACCGGGATGGCACATTCGCGTGGGAGACCGCACCCGTCACCGTCGCCGGACGTAAGGGCGACGTGGTCATTGCGAACGACGAGCAGCCCGCGAAGGCGTCACCCGAGAAGATCGCGACGTTGAAGCCCGCCTTCCGCAAGGACGGCACGGTGACGGCGGCGAACTCGAGCTCGATCTCCGACGGCGCCGCGGCGCTGGTGCTGATGCGCCGCTCGACCGCCGAGAAGCGCGGACTCGAGCCGCTGGCCGTGGTCCTCGCGCATTCGACGCACGCGCAGGAGCCGGGCTGGTTCACCACCGCCCCCGTCGGCGCGATCGCGAAGGTGTATGCGCAGACCGGCTGGACGACGAAGGACGTGGACCTCTTCGAGATCAACGAGGCCTTCGCCGTCGTCACGATGGCGGCGATGAAGGAGCACGGGATCGCGCACGACAAGGTCAACGTCCACGGGGGCGCGTGCGCGCTCGGGCATCCGATCGGGGCTTCGGGCGCGCGCATCGTCGTCACGCTGATCGGCGCGCTGCGAAAGCACGGAAAGAAGCGCGGCGTGGCGGCGCTCTGCATCGGCGGCGGCGAGGCGACGGCGATGGCGATCGAGCTGGTCTGATGGTTTCGCTCTCCACGTGGCTCCTGTTCTGCGTCGCCTGCGCGGCGCTGGCCGCGACGCCGGGCCCGAACCTGCTCTACCTGGTCTCGCGCACGCTGGTCCAGGGGCGCGCCGCGGGCTTCGCGTCGCTCGCGGGCACGGGGACGGGCCTCGCGTTCCACGTGCTCGCCGCCGCTCTCGGCCTCTCCGCGCTGCTCGCGACCGTCCCGGCGGCCTACGACGCGGTGCGCTGGGCCGGCGCCGCCTACCTCGCGTGGCTCGCGTGGCAGACGTGGCGCGCGCCCGAGAGGACGCCCGGCGCGAGCCCGGCGCCCGCCGCCGCGCCGATGCACCGGCTCTATCGCGACGGAGTGCTGACGGGCATCCTCAATCCCAAGGTCGCGTTGTTCCAGCTCGCGCTCTTTCCGCAGTTCGTCGATCCCGCGCACGGCAGCGTGCTCGGACAGAGTCTCGTGCTCGGCGCGACGCAGATCGTGATCGTGGCGGCGTTCGACGCAGGGTGCGTGCTGGCGGCGGCCGGCGTGCGCTCGTGGCTCGACTCGCGGCCGGGCTTCGCGCGCGGGTCGAAGCGGGTGCTGGCCGGCGTCTTCGGCGCGCTCGCCGTGCGCCTCGCGGTCGAAGACATCCGGTGAGCGGCTTTCGGGCGCCATGCTCCTGACCGAGACGCAGCAGCTGATCCGCGACACGATGCGCGCGTTCGCCGAGGAGCGGCTCGCGCCGTACGCGCCGCGCTGGGACCGCGACGGCCACTTCCCGCGCGAGGAGCTCCGCGCGCTGGGCGAGCTCGGCGCGATGGGCGTCGTGACCCCGGAGCGCTGGGGCGGCGCCGGACTCGACTACGTGTCCCTCGCGGTCGCGCTCGAGGAGATCGCGGCCGGCGACGGCGCGACCTCGACGATCGTCAGCGTGCAGAACTCGGTCGTCTGCGGGCCCCTCGCCGCGTTCGGATCGGACGCCCAGAAGGATCACTACCTCAAGCCGCTCGCGCGCGGCGAATGGCTCGGCTGCTTCTGCCTGACCGAGCCGCAGGCCGGCTCCGACGCCGGTGCGATCACGACCCGCGCCGAGCGCGCGGGCGACGACTACGTGCTGAACGGCGTGAAGCAGTTCATCACGACGGGCAAGAACGCCGACATCGCCGTCGTGTTCGCGGTCACCGATCGCGCGGCGGGCAAGAAGGGCATTTCGGGCTTCGTCGTCGACACGAGGTCGCCGGGGTACGTCGTGGCCCGCGTCGAGGACAAGCTCGGCCAGCGCGCCTCCGACACCGCGCAGATCCTGTTCGAGGACTGCCGCGTGCCGGCCGCGAATCGGCTCGGCCGCGAGGGCGAGGGCTACCGGATCGCGCTCTCGAACCTCGAGGCGGGCCGCATCGGCATCGCGGCGCAGGCGGTCGGGATGGCGCGTGCGGCGTTCGACGCGGCGCTCGCGTACGGGCGCGAGCGGACGAGCTTCGGGATGCCGCTCACCGGCCACCAGGCGGTCAACTTCAAGCTCGCCGACATGGCGACCGAGATCGAGGTCGCGCGCCAGATGGTCTGGCACGCCGCGGCGCTGCGCGACGCGGGGCAACCCTGTCTCAAGGAGGCGTCGATGGCGAAGCTCTTCGCCTCGGAGATGGCCGAGCGGGTGTGCTCGGCGGCGATCCAGGTCCACGGCGGCTACGGCTACGTGTCCGATTTCCCGGTCGAGCGGATCTATCGCGACGTTCGCGTCTGCCAGATCTACGAGGGCACGAGCGAGATCCAGCGGCTCGTGATCGGTCGCGCGATCGCCGGGTGACTTTCATGGCGGCGTCGCTCGAGTTCTATTTCGATTTCTCCTCGCCCTACGGCTATCTGGCGTCGCAGAAGATCGAGGCGCTGGCGGCGAAGCACGGCCGCGGCGTCGACTGGCGTCCGATGCTCCTGGGTTTCGTATTCCGGCAGACCGGCACGGCGCCGCTGACCGAGATTCCGCTCAAGGGCGACTATTCGCGGCGCGACTTCGCGCGGAGCGCGCGCTTCCACGGCCTGCCCGAGTTCCGGATGCCGTCGCGCTTCCCCATCCCCTCGCAGGCTGCGGCGCGGATCGTGCTCTGGCAGAAGGGGCGCGATTCCGCGTTCGCAGCGCGGCTCGCGAAAGCGTACTTCCGCGCCTACTTCGTCGACGACGTCGACATCTCCGTTCCGGACAACGCTGCGGCGGTCGCGGCGAAGGAAGGCGTCGATGCGGACCAGGCGCGCGCCGCGATCGAAGACCCCGCGAACAAGGAGGCGCTCAGGCGCGAAGTCGACGGCGCGATCGGCCGCGGCGTGTTCGGCTCGCCCTTCGTGTTCGTCGACGGCGAGCCGTTCTGGGGGCTCGACCGCTTCGACCAGATCGACCGGTGGCTCGCGACCGGGGGGTTCTGAGTCGATGAGCGCCGCGCATCCCGCGATCCGCGTCGAACCCTCCCGGCCGGGCGCGATCGTCGTGCGCGAACGCTGACCGGAGTTGCACGCGCATGGCCGACTACACGCTCTACTGCTTCGCGCAATCGGGCAACGCGTACAAGCCGGCGCTGGCGCTCGCCCTCGCGGGCGCCGACTGGGCGCCGCGCTTCGTCGACTACTTCAACGGCGAGACCCGCACGCCCGCGTATCGCGCGATCAACGTGATGGGCGAGGTGCCGGTGCTCGAGCACCGCGGGATCAGGCTCGCGCAGTCGGGCGTGATCCTCGACTATCTCGCCGAGTCGCTTGGCAAGTTCGGGCCGGCCGACGCCACGGAGCGGCGCGAGATCCTGCGCTGGCTCCTCTGGGACAACCACAAGCTCACGAGCTATACGGCGACCTACCGGTTCCTGCGCGCGTTCACCAAGAATCCCGAGCCGGCCGTCGTCGACGTCTTCCGCAAGCGCGCCGAGGCGGCCTGGGGCGTGCTCGACGCGCATCTGGCGGGGCGCGAGTACGTCGTGGCCGACCGCCTCACGATGGCCGACCTCTCGCTTTGCGGCTACCTCTTCTTCGACGACGAGATCGGCGTCCACTGGGCCGCGTATCCGGGCATCCGCGGCTGGCTCGGCCGGATACAATCCGAACCCGGCTGGGCGCACCCTTACCGGCTGATGCCGGGGCACCCGCTGCCCGCCGCCTGATGCCGATCCTCGAATCGAAACTCGATCCTCGCGGTGCGACGTTCGCGGACAATCGCGCTGCGATGGCGGCGCTCGTCGCGGACCTCCACGCGAAGATCGCCGAGATCGAGGAAGGCGGCGGCGCAGGTCCCCGCGCGAAGCACGTCGCGCGCGGCAAGCTCCTGCCGCGCGAGCGCATCGGCGCGCTGGTCGATCCGGGGTCGCCGTTCCTCGAATTCTCGCAGCTCGCCGCGTACGGGATGTACGGCGACAACATCGCGTCGGCGGGGATCGTCACCGGCATCGGGCGCATCGCCGGTCGCGAGTGCGTCGTCGTCTGCAACGACGCGACGGTCAAGGGCGGCACGTACTACCCGCTCACCGTGAAGAAGCACGTGCGGGCGCAGGAGATCGCGCGCGATAACCGCCTGCCGTGCGTCTATCTCGTCGACTCGGGCGGCGCCAACCTGCCGAACCAGTTCGAGGTGTTCCCCGACCGCGACCACTTCGGCCGCATCTTCTACAACCAGGCGACGATGTCGGCGCTCGGCATCCCGCAGATCGCCGTCGTGATGGGCTCGTGCACGGCGGGGGGCGCGTACGTGCCGGCGATGGCCGACGAGTCGATCATCGTCAGGAACCAGGGCACGATCTTCCTCGGCGGGCCGCCGCTCGTGAAAGCCGCGACCGGCGAGATCGTTTCGGCGGAAGAACTGGGCGGCGCCGACGTCCACACGCGCGTGTCGGGCGTGGCCGATCACCTCGCGCTCAACGATCGCCACGCGCTCGCTCTTGCCCGGCGGATCGTCGGCCACCTGAACCGCCCGAAGCACGTGGAGCTCGAGGTCGCCGCGCCCGTTCCCCCGAAGTACGCCGCGGAAGAGCTCTACGGCGTCATCAACGCCGACATCCGGAAGCCGTACGACGTGCGCGAGGTGATCGCGCGGATCGTCGACGCGAGCGACTTCGACGAGTTCAAGGCGCGCTACGGGACCACGCTCGTCACCGGTTTCGCGCGGATCCTGGGCTATCCCGTTGGCATCGTCGCCAACAACGGGATCCTGTTCTCCGAGTCGGCGCTCAAAGGCGCGCACTTCATCGAGCTCTGCGCGCAGCGGCGGATCCCGCTCGTGTTCCTGCAGAACGTCACGGGCTTCATGGTCGGGCAGAAGTACGAAGCGGGCGGCATCGCCCGCGACGGTGCCAAGATGGTGACGGCGGTGTCCTGCGCGCAGGTCCCGAAGTTCACCGTGATCATCGGCGGCAGCTACGGCGCGGGTAATTACGGGATGTGCGGGCGGGCGTTCTCGCCGCGGTTCCTCTGGATGTGGCCGAACGCGCGGATCTCGGTGATGGGCGGCGAGCAGGCGGCGACGGTGCTCGCGACCGTGCGCCGCGACGCGATCGAGGCGGGCGGGAAGACGTGGAGCGCCGGGGACGAGGAGGCCTTCCGGGCACCGATCCGCGCGCAGTACGAAAAGGAAGGGCATCCGTATTTCGCGAGCGCGCGGCTCTGGGACGACGGGATCATCGATCCGGCCGACACGCGGCGCGTGCTGGGCCTTGCGATCTCGGCATCGCTCAACCGGCCGATTCCGCCGACGACGTTCGGCCTTTTCAGGATGTAGGGATGGCAAAGACCGGGCGCGTGACGAATTCGGCTGGCCGGACCGGGGCTTACACGGCGCTCTCGGTCGAGGTCCGCAACGGGGTCGGCTTTCTCGCGCTCGCGCGACCCGACGTGCACAACGCGTTCGACGAGACGCTGATCGCCGAGACCACGCGCGCGCTGAACGACTTCGAGCGCGACGACGCGGTGCGCGCTGTCGTGCTCCTGGGCGCGGGCGCGAGCTTCTGCGCCGGCGCCGACCTCAACTGGATGAAGCGCATGGCAGGCTACGGCCACGCCGAGAATCTCGCCGACGCGATGGCGCTCGCGCACATGCTGCGCACCCTCTACCGGCTGCCCAAGCCGACGATCGCCCGCGTCCACGGCGCGGCCTACGGGGGCGGCGTCGGCCTCGTCGCGTGCTGCGACATCGCGATCGCCGCGCGGGAAGCCACGTTTGCGCTGTCCGAGGCGAAGCTCGGCCTCATTCCGTCGACGATCGGACCGTACGTCGTCGAGGCGATCGGCGCACGGATGGCACGGCGCTACTTCCTGACCGCCGAGCGCTTCACCGCGGTCGAGGCGCAGCGGATCGGCCTCGTGCACGACCTCGCGCTCGTGAGCGAGCTCGACCACCGCGTCGACGAGCTCCTGGGCGCGCTGTTCCAGGCGGGACCGCACGCGCAGGCGGAGTCGAAGGCGCTGATCCGCGCGATCGCGCACCGCCCGATCGACGACGACGTCATCGCCGACACCGCGGCGCGCATCGCCAAGGTGCGCGCGTCGCCCGAAGCGAAGGAAGGTGTCGCCGCGTTCCTCGGGAAACGGCGCGCGGCGTGGGTGCCCGGCGCACTCGACGACGCCGGCAAGAAATGAGCTCGATTCCTTCGATTCCCGGCCTCGATCAGTTCGACACGTGGCAGCTGGTCGCGCTGGCCGCGGCCGTCGGCTGGGCGAGCGGGATCCGCCTCTACGCGGTGCTGTTCGTGCTGGGCGGCCTCGGCTACCTGCACTGGGTCGAGCTTCCCGGCGGGCTCGCGGCGCTCGCGCACCCGTGGGTGCTCGCGGCGTCGGGCTTCATGTTCTTCGTCGAATTCTTCGCCGACAAGATCCCGGGCGTCGATACCGTGTGGGACGTCGTCCACACGTTCATCCGGATTCCCGCCGGCGCCGCGCTCGCCGCGAGCGTGTTCGGCGACTCGTCCACGGCGGCGACGCTCGCCGCCGCCATCCTCGGGGGCTCGCTCGCGGCCGGCAGTCACTTCGCGAAAGCCGGCAGCCGCGCCGTGATCAACGCGTCGCCGGAGCCTTTCTCGAACTGGGCGGCATCGTTCGGCGAGGAGCTCGCCGTCGGCACCGTGCTGTGGCTCGCGTTCGCTTATCCGCTGGCGGCCCTCGCAGTCCTCGTCCTGCTCGTGGCCTTCACCGTCTGGCTGATCACGAAGGTCGCGCAAGCGATCCGCGCGCTGCTGCGCAAGGTCACGGGAGGAGGCGACGGCGGCGCCGCGAGGGGATCGGCCGATGTTTGACAAGATCCTGATCGCGAATCGCGGCGAGATCGCCTGTCGGGTTGCGCGGACCGCGCGGCGCCTCGGCATTCGAACCGTGGCCGTCTATTCGGATGCCGACGCGCACGCGCTGCACGTCGAGGCGTGCGATGAAGCCTTTCGCCTCGGGCCGCCGCCGCCGCGCGAGAGCTATCTCGACGGCGGCGCGATCATCGCCGTCGCGAAGCAAGCCGGCGCGCAGGCCATCCACCCCGGCTACGGCTTCCTCTCCGAGAACGAGCTCTTCGCCGCCGCCTGCGCGCGCGCGGGGCATCGTGTTCATCGGCCCGCCGCCCTCGGCGATCGCGGCGATGGGCTCCAAGTCGGCGGCGAAGCGGATCATGGGCGCCGCGAACGTGCCGCTCGTTCCCGGCTATCACGGCGACGACCAGAGCCCGAAGCTGCTCGCCTCGGAGGCCGAACGGATCGGCTATCCGGTGCTGATCAAGGCCACGGCCGGCGGTGGCGGGAAGGGCATGAAGATCGTCGAGGGGCCGGACGAATTCGCCGCCGCGCTCGCCTCCGCGCAGCGCGAGGCGCAGTCGGCGTTCGGTGACGATCGCGTGCTGATCGAGAGATACCTGACCGCGCCGCGCCACATCGAGATCCAGGTGTTCGCGGACACCCACGGGAACGCCGTCCACCTGTTCGAGCGCGACTGCTCGGTGCAGCGCCGCCACCAGAAGGTGCTCGAGGAGGCGCCGGCGCCGGGCATGAAGCCCGCGCATCGGCGGGCGATGGGCGTGGCCGCAGTCGCGGCGGCGAAGGCGATCGGCTACGTCGGCGCCGGCACGGTCGAGTTCATCGCTGCCGACACCTTCGCCCGCGACGGGGCGTTCTACTTCATGGAAATGAACACCCGGCTCCAGGTCGAGCACCCGGTCACCGAAATGATCACGGGGTGCGACCTGGTCGAGTGGCAACTGCGCGTCGCGTCGGGCGAGCCGCTGCCCAAGCGTCAGGACGAGCTCGCGATCGATGGCCACGCGATCGAGGCGCGGATCTACGCGGAGGACCCGGAGCGCGGCTTCCTGCCGTCGATCGGCCGGCTCGTGCATCTTTCGGCGCCGCCGACCGGCGCCGACGTTCGCGTCGACACCGGCGTTCGCGCCGGCGACGAGATCACGCCGTACTACGACCCGATGATCGCGAAGCTGATCGTCCACGGCGAGGATCGGGCGGCAGCGCTGCGCCGCCTCGCGGACGCGCTCGGCGCGTACGAGATCGTCGGCGTCGCGACCAACGTGGCGTTCCTCTCCCGCGTCGTCGCGCACGAGGCCTTCGCCGGCGGCCGCGTCGACACCGGTCTCATCGCCCGGCACCAGGCGGCGCTCTTCCCGCCGCTGCCTCCGCTGTCCGACGACGTGCTGCTCGCCGCCGCGCTGGCCGAGGCGACGGCGATCGTGGCGGCGCGTCGCGCCGAAGCCGCTGACGTCGCGCGATCCGCATTCGCCGTGGCACGCCGTCGACTCGTGGTGGCCCGGCACCGACACGCACGCCATCGGGCTCACCTTCGCCGACGGCGAGCGTCGGCACGACGTCGCACTCCGTGGCGACGGATCGCCCTGGCGCGTGGCGTTGCCGGCGGGCAAGGTTGCCGCGACCTGCCGCGCGAACGGCTGCCGCCTCGACATCGTCGCCGGGAACGCCGAGTTCCACGCGACCGTCGTGCCGCGTGGCGAGGAACGGCACGTGTTCTGCCGCGGCGCGCATCGCAGGCTCGTGCTCGCGGACCCGCTCGCGCGCGCCGGCGACGAGGAGGCGCACGGCGGCCACCTCACGGCCCCGATGTCGGGCACCGTCGTCGCCGTGCTGGTCGAGGCGGGGGCGACAGTCGAACGCGGCGCGCCGCTCGTGATCCTCGAGGCGATGAAGATGGAGCACACGATCACCGCGCCGGCAGCGGGCACCGTCGCGGCGGTTCACTACCGTGCCGGCGATCGCGTCGCCGAGGGCGCGGACCTGGTCGACCTCGACGACGCGTAATCCGCCCGCCGGCCACCATGCACGTCGTCGTCACTCTGTCCGCTCCCGAAGCGCAGCCGTGGATGGATCTTTTCCGCGACGCGCTCCCCGGCGCGCGCGTCGTGCGGCGAGAGCCGGGGCAGCCCGTGCGGGGTCCCGAGCCTCCGGCCGACTACGTGGTGTTGGCGGAGCCCTGCCGCGTCGTGTTCGACGCACAACCGGCGCCCAAGGCGGTGTTCACGGCGAGCGCCGGTGTCGGCCATCTGCTGCGGCTCTCCAACCTGCCGCGCGGGGTGCCGGTGGTTCGCCTCGAGGACGCGGGAATGGCGGCGCCGATGGCGCGCTATGTGCTCGCCGCCGCATTGAGGTTCGCGCAGCGGATGGACACGTACGCGCGACAGCAGCGTGAAGCCCGCTGGGAGCAGCGGCGCGAGCGCGCACCGGCCGCCGTCCGCGCCGGCGTGCTCGGCCTCGGCGTCATCGGCGGCGCGATCGCGAGATCGCTGGCGGCGCAGGGCTTCGCGGTGCGCGGCTATGCGACGGCGCAGCGGAGCATCGACAGCGTCGAGTGCTACGCCGGCCGCGACCGCTTCGGCGCATTTCTCGCCGGGCTCGATTTTCTCGCGAACGCGCTGCCCCTCACGCCGGCGACGACGGGTCTGGTCGACGCGGCGGCGCTCGGGCGGCTCGCCGATGGGGCGCACGTCGTCAATGTCGGGCGCGGGCGCACGCTGGTGGACGCCGACCTTCTGGCGCTGCTCGACAGCGGCAAGCTTTCCGGCGCGACGCTCGACGTGTTCGCGGAGGAGCCGCTGCCGCCGACGCATCCGTACTGGACCCACCCGCGCGTCGCGGTCACGCCGCACGTCTCGGGACTCACCGTTCCCGAGGACGCGGTCGCCCAGATCGCGGCGAAGATCGCCTGTCTCGAGCGCGGCGAAGCGGTCACGGGACTCTTCGATCTCGAGCGAGGCTACTGATGGGACTCCCCGCACGCGTGCGCCTGGTCGAGGTCGGACCGCGCGACGGCCTGCAGAACGAGCCGGCGACGGTGCCGACCGACGTCAAGATCGCGCTGATCGACCGGCTTTCCGGTGCGGGCTTTCCGGCAGTCGAAGCCACCGCGTTCGTCTCGCCGAAATGGGTGCCGCAGATGGCCGACGCGGCGGCGGTGATGGCGGGCATCCGTCGCCAGCCCGGCGTCCGTTATCCGGTGCTCACGCCTAACCTCAAGGGCTTCGAGGCGGCGCTCGCGGCGAAGGCCGACGAGGTGGCCGTGTTCGTCGCCGCCTCGGACACCTTCTCGCGCATCAACATCAACTGCGGAATCGCCGAGAGCCTCGAGCGCGCGCAGCCGGTCTTCGCGGCGGCCGCCGCCCACGGGATTCGGGTGCGCGGCTACATCTCCTGCGTGCTGGGATGCCCGTACGAAGGCGAGGTCGCGCCGTCGAAGGTCGCCGACGTCGCCGCGGCGCTCCACCGGATGGGGGCCTACGAGGTCTCGCTCGGCGACACGATCGGCGTCGGCACGGCGGGTCGCACCCAGGCGCTCGTCGCGACGGTGGGGGAACGCGTGCCGATCAGCGCGCTCGCGGGCCACTTCCACGACACCTACGGGCAGGCGCTCGCGAACGTCTACGCGGCGATGGAAATCGGCGTCGCGACGTTCGACTGCTCGGTCGCGGGACTCGGCGGCTGTCCTTACGCGAAGGGCGCGACCGGCAACCTCGCGAGCGAGGACGTGCTCTACCTGCTCGACGGGCTCGGCATCGAGACCGGCGTCGACATGACGCGGTTGCGCGCCGCCGGCCGCTTCATCTCGGACGCCCTCGGCCGCGCCTCCGCGTCCCGCGTCGCGCGCGCTCTCGACGCGAAGTCCGGTCCGGCGGCGGTCGCGACGTGAGCGCGGCGGCGAACCGGCGCGTGGCGCCGGCCGAAGCGATCGTCTCGCCCTGCATCAGCGTCTGCGAGATGGATCCGCGCACCGGTCTCTGCCGTGGCTGCTTCCGCACGCTCGACGAGATCGCCGCGTGGAGCGTGCTCGACGACGACGCGCGGAGGGCGGTGATGGCCGCGCTTCCGGCGCGTCGCGAACGGAGCGGCGCGGCGCGATGATCGCGGACTGGTACTTCGACTTCGTCTCGCCGTTCTCCTACCTGCAGAGCGAGCAGCTCGCGGGGCTCGCGCCGCGCATCGCGATCCGCTACCGGCCCGTGCTGTTCGCGGCGCTGCTGGCCGCCAACGGGCAGAAGGGCCCGGCCGAGATTACGGCGAAGCGCGTGTTCACCTATCGCTTCTGCGTGTGGCAGGCGAAGCGCCTCGGCATCGCACTCAAGTTTCCGCACGAGCACCCGTTCAATCCGCTGCCGCTCTTGCGCCTCGCGATCGCCTGCGACTGCACGGCGGACGCGGTGCACCGGATCTTCCGCTTCGTCTGGCGCGATGGGCGGCTGCCGGACCTGCCGATCGAGTGGGCGGAGCTCGTCCACGATCTCGCGTTGTCCGACGCGGATCGGCTGATCGCGACGCAGGAAGTGAAGGACGCCCTTCGCAAGAACACCGACGAGGCGATCGCGCGCGGCGTGTTCGGGGTGCCGACGCTGGCACTCGGCGACGCGCTCTTCTGGGGCGCTGACGCGACGGCGATGGCCGCCGACTACGCCGCCGCGGGGTGCCGCTTCACGGATCCGGAGTACGCACGCGTCGCGGAGCTGCCGGTCGGGGCTGAGCGCGCGGAACCGGCGCCGACCGGCAAACGCAAGACGAAGGTGGTTGGCACGGCAAGCTAGGCGGGGCCGGCGCCACGGTCGCGGGCTGACGTTGCCGTCACGGCGACAAAGGCGGCGAAAACGGTGCAATGCGCGAAGCGGAGCGAGACGCCTATCGGGAATGGGCGGGGTGCGAGCTGCGAGACCGCGCCGTTCCGATCGCGCCCTCGGTCGCGAGCGCCTCGATCGCCGCGTCGTCGTAGCCTGCCTCGCGCAGCACCTCGGCCGTGTGCTCGCCTTGCGCGGGGGCCTCGCGCGCGACGATGAACTCGTGTCCGGACAGCTTCCACGGCGGCGCGTACTGCCGCGAGCCATCCGGCCGCGTGACGACCATCCCGCGTGCGGCGAACTGCGGATCCGCGAGCGCCTCGTCGAGCGTGCGCACCGGCGTCACGCAGCAGTCCACGCCGGCGAAGCGCTCGACCCAATGCGCGAGCGGCGCCGCGGCGAAGACGGCTTCGAGCTCGCGCCGCACGCGTTCGCCCTCGTCGCCGGGGGCGAATGCGCAGGGTCCGAGGTCGGGCCTCTCGATCGTCGCACAGAGGCGCTGCCAGAACTTGTCCTCGAGCGCGCCGACCGCGAGCCAGCGGCCATCCTGCGTGCCGTAGACGCCGTAGCACGGCACGCCGCCCGTCAGCAGGTCGGCGCCGCGCGGAAGCGTCTGCCCCCATTGCGAGAGCGCGTGCAGCGCGAAGATGTTGTGGGCGAGCGAGGCGTCGGCCATCGCGACGTCGACGTAGCGGCCGCGGCCCGTCCGCTCGGCGCCCAGCAGTGCGGCGAGGAGCGCGATCGCGGCCGTGGCCGCGCCCCCGAGCAGATCGGCGATCTGCAGGTTGCAGAGCGCGGGAGGGCCGTCGCGCGCGCCGGTCTGGTCGAGCACGCCGGCGTAGCCCAGGTAGTTGATGTCGTGGCCGGCCGCCTGCGCGCGCGGGCCGTCCTGCCCGTAGCCCGAGATCGACGCGTAGACGATGCGCGGGTTGACCGCCGCCACGTCGTCGTAGCCCACGCCCAGGCCCGCCACGACGCCCGGGCGGAAGCTCTCGACGATCGCGTCGGCACGGCCCGCAAGCGTGAGGAACGCCGCGCGGCCCTTCGGATGCTTGAGGTCGAGCGCGATGCTGCGCTTGTCGCGGTTCACCGCGCGATAGAAAGCCGACACGGTACCGGGCCGATTGCCGAGGTTCCGCGCATAGTCGCCGGCGCCCGTGTCCTCCACCTTGATGACGTCCGCGCCGAGGTCGGCGAGGTAGAGCGTGCAGACGGGACCGGGCAGGAGCCGCGTGAGATCGAGGACCCGCACGCCGGCGAGCGGTCCTGCGGAGGCGGCGGCGCTCATCGCAGGGGCGCTTCAGAGCAGCTCGGCGCCGGGAATGCCGAGATCGCGCTTGATCTCGCGCGCCATCTCGAGCGCATCTGCGAGCGTCGCTCCAAGGCAGGTCGCGTGGCCCATCTTGCGTCCCCGCCGCGGCTCCGCCTTGCCGTAGAGGTGGAGCTTCGCCTGCGGATGCCTCAACACGCGCGACCAGTCGGGCTCGCGTGGCGCGCGCGCGTCGGCGCTTTCGAACCACAGGTCGCCGAGGAGGTTCACCATCACGGCCGGGCCGTGCGCGCGGGTCGCGCCGAGCGGGAGCCCCGCCAGCACCCGTGCCTGTTGCTCGAATTGCGACGTCACGCAGGCGTCGATCGACCAGTGGCCGCTGTTGTGCGGGCGCGGCGCGATCTCGTTGACGAGCAGCGCCCCGTCGGCGCCGACGAACATCTCGACGCAGAGGACGCCGCAGTAGTCGAGCTTGTCGGCGATCGTCGTCGCCGTGTCGAGCGCCTGCGCGGCGAGTTGCGCCGGCACGCGCGCGGGCATGATCGACACGTCGAGGATCCCGTCGCGATGCAGGTTCTCGGCCACCGGCCAGGCCACGGCTTCGCCGTGCCCGTCGCGGGCGACGATCACCGACACCTCGCTCGCGAGCGTGACGAAGCGCTCGAGTACGCACGGCGCGCCGCCCATTTCGGCGAACGCCGCGGGGACGTCGGCCGGAACGCGCACGCGGATCTGGCCCTTGCCGTCGTAGCCGAGCCGCGCGCTCTTGACGATCCCCGGGAGAAGCGCGGGATCGGCGGTGCGCGCATCGGGGGCGGTGCGCAGCACGGCGAACGGCGCGACCGCGAATCCCTGGCCGGCGATGAACGTCTTCTCGCTGATGCGGTCCTGGGCGATCGCGACGCTCGCCGCGGCCGGCGACACCCGCAGCGATCGCGCGAGATAGTCGAGCGCGGCCGCCGGGACGTTCTCGAATTCGGTCGTCGCGGCTACAGCCAGGGCCGCGAGCTCGCGCAGCGCGGCGGGATCCTGGTAGTCGGCCCGCAGATGCCGGTCGGCGACGCTGCCCGCGGGGCTCGCCGCGCCGGGATCGAGCACGACGACCTTGTAGCCGAGACTCTGGGCGGCCATGCAGAACATCCGGCCGAGCTGGCCGCCGCCCAGCAGCCCGAGCCAGGCGCCGGGCGCGATCAGCGGACTCACGATCCCGACTTGCTCCCGTCGTGCGGCACGTGCATCGCGCGCGCGGCGGCCGTCTGCTTCAGGCGAAACGCTGCGAGCTTCTTCGCGACCGCGGGATCCGTTGCGGCGATGAGCGCCGCGGCGAAGAGGCCGGCATTCGCCGCGCCGGCTTCGCCGATCGCGAAGGTCGCGACGGGAATGCCCTTGGGCATCTGGACGATCGACAGCAGCGAATCCTCGCCGCGCAGGTATTTCGACGGGACGGGAACGCCGAGCACCGGCACGATCGTCTTTGCGGCCAGCATGCCCGGGAGGTGAGCCGCGCCGCCGGCCCCGGCAATGATGCAGCGCAGCCCTCGCGGCAGGGCATCCTCTGCGTACTCGAACATGTCGTCGGGCATCCGGTGCGCGGAGAGAACGCGCACCTCGTGCGCGATCCCGAAAGCATCGAGCTGCGCGACGGCGTGCCGCAGGATGTCCCAGTCGCTGTCGCTGCCCATGACGACGCCGACCTGCGGTGCGGCCCTGCGTTGTGGCATCGTTCCCCCCGGCGCGGATTCTAGCGCGAACCTCGACCTCCGTCCGCAGTCCGGCAGCGGATGCTGCGCGCGGAGGTTGCCGAAGAGAGCCTCCGTCGCGGACAATGTGTGTCCCATGCTGAGAATCCTCGCACGCTTCGCGGTCGCGCTCGGTGCGCTCGCGCTGGGCCCGGCGGCTGCGCTGGCGGCGCCGGAGCCGACGGACGTCGACTTCCTCGCGGCCAAGGCCGCGTTCGAGCACGGGCAGCGCTCGCGGCTCGACGCGCTCGCGGCCAAGCTCTCGGGCCACATTCTCGAGTCGTACGTCCAGTACTGGGCGCTCGCTTCGCGGCTCGACGCGCTGACGCTCGACGACGCGCGCGGGTTCATCGCCAGGTGGCCGGATTCCCCGCTCGCCGAGCGTCTTCGCATCGACGCGCTCAAGGCCTTCGGCAAACGTGGCGACTGGGACGCATTCGGCGAGCTGTATCCGCCGTCGGCCGGCGAGGACGTGGAGCTGTCGTGCTATGCGATCCAGTTCCGCCGCCAAAGCGAAGGCGAAGCGGCGCTCGCCGCGGCGAAGCCGCTCTGGTTCAGCGGGCAGACGCCGCCGGCGGCCTGCGAACCGCTCTTCTCCGCACTGATCGATGCCGGCGAGTTGACGCTGGCCGATCGCCGTGCCCGCTTCCGGCTCGCGGCGGAAGCCGGCAACCTGCGCCTCGCCCGCGAGCTAGCCGACGCGATGCCCGGGAACAGCCGGATCGCCCCGCGCGATCTCGTGCGGGTGGACCGCGATGCGGACCGTGCGCTCGCCAGGGGCGAATTCGCGTGGGCGACGCCTGGCGGACGCGATCTTGCGCTCTACGCGCTCGAGCGGGCGGCGCGCCGCGACGCCGGCGCGGCGCGGGCGGCCTGGGAGAAGCAGCGGGGCCACCTCCCGGCGGCTGATCGACTCTACGGCAACGCGCGGCTCGCGTATCACGCGGCACGGCAGCTCCACCCGCTGGCCAACGACTGGTATCGCGAGGCGGAAGGAGCCGTGCTCAACGATGCGCAGCGCGCCTGGCGCGCGCGCGCGGCATTGCGCGCGGGCGCGTGGCACGACGTCGAGGCCGCGATCGCGGCGATGCCGCCGTCGCTCGCCCTGGAGGCCGGCTGGCGCTACTGGAAGGCGCGCGCGCTGGAAGCCGGCGGGCGCGGCGACGACGCGCGGGCACTCTACAGTGGCCTCGCCACCGAATTCGGCTTTTACGCGTTCCTCGGCGCCGAAGCGCTCGGCCAGCGCATCGAGCCCCCGAGCCAGCCGGCGAACCCTTCGCCCGAGCTCCTCGCCGCGTTCGGCGCGCAACCGGGCGTTCGCCGGGCGGTGAAGCTCGCCGAGCTCGACATGCGACCCGAGTCGCAGCGCGAATGGGCGTACGTCGTGCGCGGGCGCGACGACGAGGGGCTGCTCGTCGCGGCTGCGTATGCCAGGAGCGTCGGGCTCTACGACCGGGCGATCAATACCGCCGAGCGGACCACCGCGCGCCATGACTTCGGCCTGCGCTACCTGATGCCTTACCGCGAGCATTTCGTCGCTGCCGCGCGCGACCAGGCGGCCGACCCCGCCCTCCTGTTCAGTCTCGCGCGGCAAGAGTCGCGGTTCGCTTCGGACATCGTCTCTTCCGCCGGTGCGGTGGGCCTCATGCAGCTGATGCCGCCGACCGCGCGCTGGGTCGCGAAACAGATGGGCAGGACGGATTACCGGCCGGGACAGATCGCGGACCTCGCGATCAACACGCAGTTCGGCGCCTTCTACTTCAGGTACTGTCAGGACCGCCTCGACGGGATGCCGGTGCTCGCCGCCGCGGCCTACAACGCGGGGCCGAACCGCGCGCAGGCGTGGCGAGGCGAGGCGCCGCTCGAAGGAGCGATCTGGGTGGAGTCGATTCCGTTCAACGAGACGCGCGAGTACGTGAAGAAGGTGCTCGCCAACGCGATGTTCTACGCGCGCGAGCTCGAGCAACCCTACGTGCCGCTCTCGGCCCGGCTTGGCATCGTGACTCCGCGCGGCAACGGCGGGGGCGCTGCGACTGCCGAGAACGGCGCCGGCGCGCTCGCTGCGAAGGCGCCCTGACGGTGGCCGACGGCTCGGTCGTGGTGCTGGGCGGCAGCGGCTTCGTCGGCCGCCACGTCGTCAACCGCCTGGTCGAGACGGGGATGCGCGTCGTCGTCCCGACTCGGCGGCGCGAGAATGCCCGCCACCTGATCCTGCTGCCGACCGTCGAGGTGCTGGACGCCGACATCCACGATCCGCCGACGCTCGCCCGGCTCCTCGCACGGGCGTCCGCGGTCATCAATCTCGTCGGCATCCTGAACGAGAGCGGGCGGGACACGTTCGCGCGCGCACACGCCGAGCTCGCGGCGAAGGTGATCGCCGCGTGTCGCGGGTCCCGCGTGCGTCGGCTCCTGCAGATGAGCTCGCTCAACGCCAACCCGCAGGGACCTTCCCGCTATCAGCGCAGCAAGGGCGAAGCCGAGGGAGCCGTCGTGGCCTCGGGGCTCGACTGGACGATCTTCGAGCCGTCGGTGATCTTCGGCCGGGAGGACCGGTTCCTGAACCTGTTCGCGTCGCTCATGCGCTATCTCCCGGTGATGGCGCTCGCCCGCGCCCGCACGCGGTTCCAGCCGGTGTATGTCGGCGACGTGGCGCGTTGCTTCGCGCACGCACTCGCCGACGATGCGACGATCGGCCAACGGTATCCGCTCTGCGGGCCGGACGTCTTCACGCTGCGCGAGCTCGTCGCGTACGTCGGCAGGCTCACGGAACACGAGCGTCCGGTGGTCGAGCTGCCCGACTGGGCCGGCCGCCTGCAGGCGCGGTTCCTCGAGCTCCTTCCGGGTACGCCGATGAGCCGCGACAACCTCGCGTCGATGGCAATGGACAGCGTCTGCGACTGCGACTTTCCGGCCGTGTTCGGCATCGCGCCGACGGCGCTCGCGGCCGTCGCGCCGACGTACCTCGGACCTGCCGCCGCGCGCAGCAGCTACGACGCCTACCGGGCGCAAGGGGGGCGGTGACGCGATGGCGCGCGCGACGCGCGGCCCGCAACCGCTGAAGTTCTATCGGGTCGGCGGCTCGGTCCGCGACGAGCTCCTCGGTCGGCCCGCCGGCGATCGCGACTGGGTGGTCGTGGGCGCGACGCCGGAGATGCTGGTCGCGTCCGGCTACACGCCGGTCGGCCGCGACTTTCCGGTCTTCCTCCATCCCGAGACGCGGGAGGAGTACGCGCTCGCGCGCACCGAGCGCAAGCACGGGCGCGGCTATCGCGGCTTCGAATTCTTCGCCTCGCCCGAGGTGACGCTCGAGCAGGACCTCGAGCGGCGCGATCTCACGATCAACGCGATGGCGCGCGACGAGACAGGCGCGCTGATCGACCCGTTCGGCGGCGCCGCCGACTTGCGGTCGGGCGTGCTGCGCCACGTCTCGCCGGCATTCGCCGAAGACCCGCTGCGCGTGCTGCGGGTCGCGCGCTTCGCCGCGCGGTTCGGCTTCGACGTCGCGCCGGAGACCGAGGCGCTCCTGCGCCGGCTCGCGGCATCGGGCGAGCTCTCGACGCTCGCGCCGGAGCGCGTGTGGCAGGAGCTCGCCACCGGATTGATGGAGCGCTTCCCGTCGCGGATGATCGCGGTGCTCCGCGACTGCGGCGCGCTGCCGGCGCTGCTCCCCGAAGTCGACGCCCTCTTCGGCGTTCCGCAGCGCGTCCAGGATCATCCCGAGATCGATGCCGGCATTCATGTCGTGCGCGCGCTCGACTATGCCGCTGCGAAGGAGTTCGCGCTGCCGGTGCGCTACGGCGTGCTGGTCCACGACCTCGGCAAGGGCGCGACGCCGCGGCGCGCCTGGCCGAACCATGCCGGCCACGAGGCGCTGAGCGTGAGGCTCGCCGAGCGGATGTCGGCGCGGCTGCGCGTGCCCGTCGAATGCCGCGACGCGGGCCGGCTCGTCGCGCGCTGGCACGGCGTCGTGTACGGCGCGCGCGAGCTGCGGGCTGCCGCGTGGCTCGACCTGCTCGGCGCGGCCGACGCGCTGCGCCGGCCCGAGCGGCTCGATACGCTGCTCGAGGCCTGCGAGTGCGACGCCATGTCGCTGCCCGGTCGCCGCGGCGACTACGCGCCGGCCGCGCTCGCGCGCGACGCACTCGCCACCGTGCGAAGCGTCGACGCCGGGGCGATCGCGCGCGGCGTGCGGTCGGCTGTCGCGCCGAAGGACACGGTGGCGAAGGCGATCCGCGCGGCGCGGCTCGCCGCGCTGCGGACGTGGCGAAAATCGCTCGCCGCGGCCTCCGCTCCGCAAGGTTGAATCGTTCCGTCGCGCCGTCGGCCGCTGCGGCGACTCACGATCGCTCGCTCCCCCTCGGCGCTCCGCGCCCGGGGCCCCGGCTCGCCGCTCGCGCCGCTAGACCCGGTACGCGACCGCCCGCATCACATCCGCGGCGGCCCGCATGAGGCGACGCACGGGAAAGGGCAGCGCGGCCGCCCCGGCCGCCTCCGCCATCGCGCCATGGCGCGCCTCGTCGTCGCGCATCTGCTCGACGATCGCGCGACTCCGCCCGTCCGCGTCCGGCAACTGCTCGATGTGACCCGTCAGATGGTCTTCGACCTGGCGTTCGGTTTCGACGACGAAACCGAGATTGACTCGGTCGCTCGCGGCGCCGGCGGCGAGGCCGATCGCGAACGCGCCTCCATACCAAAGCGGATTGAGCCACGACGGACGGTCGGACAGCTCGGCCAGGCGCTGCCGCGTCCAGGCAAGATGCTCCTCCTCCTCGCGCGCGGCCTGCGCGAACTGCGCGCGGATCGCGGGGTCGCGCGCGGTGAGCGCCTGCGCCGCGTAGAGCGCCTGCGCGCAGATCTCGCCCGTGTGGTTGACGCGCATGAGGCCCGCCGCGTGCCGCCGCTCGGCGGGACCGAGCTCCGCCTCCGCGATATTGGCGCCGGGCGTCGGCCGCAGGGAGGTCGCGTGTCCCGAGAGCGCACGCAGCGCGCGGTCGAAGCCGAGCACGAGGTCGTCGATCATGTCTTCTCCCGCGCCGATTGTAGCAGCGGTCCGCCGAGCGGATGGCGAAAAAAAACGGGCGCCCGGAGGCGCCCGCGTGATCACTTCGAATCGTGCTGCTGTTGCGTGGGTGTTGCGGCTTGCCAGAACCGTTAGAAGAAGTGGACCATGCCCATCACGAAGCCCGCCGGCTTGCCGCCCGCCGTCGCGTACGCCGGGTCGCTCGAGCTCACCGGGTTGTACGGGTTGATGTTGAAGTTGTACTGGGCGTGGTCCTTGTTGGCGATCTTCACGTAGCCCGTGTAGAGCAGCGTGCGCTTCGACAGCGGATACGTGTAGCTGATTTCCCACTGGATGGCGCGGGTGTCCTCGCCCTTGACGAGACCGCCGACGCGAGCGCCGTCAGGCGCCGAGCCGGTGCCGTTGTTCGCCTGGCCGTAGAACAGGTACGCCTGGCCCGGGCCGAGGTTGCCCGTGAGGCTCGCACCCCAGAAGTTGCGCTTGATGTCGCCGCCCAACAGGCCCTGGTAGTCGTACTTCAGCATTTCGTACACCGCGCCGACCTTCACGATCGTGAAGTTGTAGGCACCGGCCACCGAGAACGCGTAGTCGTTGAGCTTGCTGCCGGCGGTGGACGCACCCACATCGGTCGCCGGAGGCGCAACCACAGCCTGAGTCCCGCGAACGCCCCAGTTGCCGGTGTAGCCGACACCCAACTGGATCGGGCCGTTGTTGTAGAACACGCCCCCGCTGAAGATGGAGGCGTTGTTGACGGTCGGCGTCGTGATCGGCGCGCCCGGGTTCGCGTAGTTGGTGCCCTGCTGCCCGTACTGGGCCTCGAACGTGAAGCCCGACAGGTTCGGCGAGTCGTAGCGAATCGACTGGGCGACGCGATCGTCGAAGCCGCCCGAGCTCGTCGGCACGAAGCCCTGCGCCCACAGCGACGCGGTCGACAGGATGGACGTCGTCAGCGTCGGGACGTTGCCGAAGATCGGGTGGATGTCGTCGTACGGCGTCAGGAAGCGGCCCATCTTGAACGTGCCCCAGCCGCCCTGCAGGCCGACGTAGGATTCCCGGCCGGCCAGCGTCCCGCCCGAGTGCGCCGGGTCGATCGACGACTCGACCTGGAAGATCGCGTTGAGGCCACCGCCCAGCGATTCGGTGCCGCGCAGGCCGAAGCGCGACGAGTTCGTGCCCATCCGATAGACCGTGGGGTTGGTCGTGTTGCAGTCGAAATTGATCGTTTTGTTGCAAAGCGGCGGCTGCACCGCGTTGTTATCGTAGATCGAGCCCTTCACGAATTCGACGTCGAGGTTGACGCGGCCGTACAGCGTGACGTTGGCCGTCTGCGCTTGCGCCAGCGGGGCGGCAAGCACGCCTGCGACGGCCAGAGCGACGAGCTTTTTGTTCATGAACTCTCTCCTCTAACAGATAAAATTGGCAATAAGACGGCGCCGGGTTCTGCGCTTGCCATCGGAACCTTCTCAGCGATGTCGAGAAGTTGGATTCATTGTGCCAAAGCGCTTGCACCGGTGGCAAGGCAAACTCCCGATGGGGCCGAAGGCATGCATGCCCTGTTGCTAAAACGCGACAGGAATTACGGCTCGGCGATGGACAATCGTTCGGAACGGGCCCCGAATTCAGGATGAAAAACGCGGGCTAACGTCATGATCGGCCGTGGAAATGGGCGTTTTTCCCCGGGCGCCGCCCCTCCGAGGCCGGCCGCGCCGGATTTTGAGGGCTTTTCTTCGCGTCTCCACGCGCGCGGGTCCGCGATTGTCGACCGGAAGGGCGTCGCACGCGCGGCGCGCCGGCGGGCCCATGCCTGACGCGGCGCTGGGTCTGCTTCCGGCCGCGGCAGTCTCGCTCGCGCTGGCGACGGGAGCCGTCTTCGTGCTCCGCGCCTGCGCCGAGCGGTTGCCGCTGGCCCGTCCGACCGATCGATCGCTCCACGAACGGCCGATGCCCCGGGTCGGCGGGCTGGCCATCTGGGCCGGCTTCGTCCCCGTTGCGCTGGCGGCACCTCCCATCCCGGGGGTCGCGAGTGCGACTTGGCTGACCGCGTGGGCCGCCATGGCCGCGGTGTCCCTCGTCGACGACTGGCGTGGCATCAGCGCCGTGGTCCGGCTCGCGGTTCACGGCGTCGCGGGCGCGGCGACGGCCGTTGCCCTGGCCGGGCCGCCGGCCGGAGAGACGATCGCCTGGCTCGCGGGCGTGGTCGTCGTGACTCTGGTGATCGTATGGTCGGCCAATCTGTTCAATTTCATGGATGGCAGCGACGGCCTCGCCGCGGCGACCGCGATCTCGGGGTTCGGCGCGTACGGCTTCGCCGCGTGGCAGGCCAGGGAGCCCGCTGAGGTTTACGTGGCCCTCGCTGTGGCTGTCGTGCCCTTCCTCGCCGTCAACCTGCCCCCCGCCCGCGCCTTCATGGGCGACGTGGGCGCCGTGCCGCTCGGGTTCCTCGCCGCAACGTTCGGGCTCGCCGGCTGTCGGAACGGGACGTGGCCCCTGTGGTTTCCCCTGCTCGTGTTCCTCCCATTCGTGGCCGACGCCTCGGTGACCCTGCTGCGTCGGCTCCTGGGCGGCGAGCGGGTGCTCGAGGCGCACCGGACCCATTACTACCAGCGGCTGCACCAGCTCGGCGCCGGCCATGGCGGAACGCTCGCGGTTTACGCCGTTCTCGCGACCGGCTCGTCGTGCACCGCGGTCGCGGTGCTGTCGGCGGCTCCCGACGCAGGTGCGTGGGCGCTCGCGGCGTGGGCCGTGATCCTGGCGGTATTCTTCGCTGGCATTGATTATCATTGGAAGAAGAAAAAGCGATCCCGCTCGTGATGCCGCGGTCCCACAATTGGCGCGCCTGGCTCGCCTTCCTCCACGATCTGTGCGCCGCGGCGCTCGCGTGGGGCGCGATCTACTGGCTGCGGTTCAATCTCGGTTTCGCCGAGCCCTACTACCCGGACATGGCGTGGATGCTGGCGTGGATCGTACCGCTGCAGGGCGCGATCTTCCTCGCGTTCGGCCTCTACCGCGGGCTGTGGCGCTTCGCAAGCATGCCGGACCTCCAGCGGATCGCGCTCGCGGCCGGCCTGGGGGCGCTCCTGATCCCGCTCGTCCTCGTGATGCTCCGGCTGCAGGCGATCGTGCCGCGCAGCGTGCTCATCTTCTATCCGATCGTGCTGATCTTCCTGATGGCGGGGAACCGCTTCGCCTACCGGATATGGAAGGAGCACCGTCTCTACAGCCCGCTGCTTGCTCTGGGCGAGCCCGTGCTCGTGGTCGGTGCAGGCGAAGCGGGCGCGCGGCTCACGCTCGAGCTCGCGCGGAGCCGGCAGTGGCGCGTGGTGGGTCTCGTCGACGACGACCCCGCCAAGCACGGGCGGCTCCTCCGCAACGTGGGCGTGCTCGGGCCGATCGCCAGCCTTCCGGCCTGGGCGCGGAAGTACGGCGTGCGCAAGATCATCATCGCGCTGCCGTCCGCCGCGCACGGCGTGCGCCGCCGCGTCGCCGAGATCTGCGCGGCCAACGGGCTCGCGGCGCTCACTGTGCCATCCTACGAGGAACTGATCAGCGGCCATTCGCAGCTCACGACCATCCGCTCGATCGAGCTCGACGACCTGCTCGGGCGCGATCCGGTCGAGCTCGACAGCGCGGGGCTCGCCGAGTGGCTCGGCAACCGTGTGGCGATGGTCACCGGTGCGGGCGGCTCGATCGGCGCGGAGCTCTGCCGGCAGATCGCGCGGTTCCGGCCGGCCAAGCTCGTGCTGTTCGATCTCTCCGAGGCGGCGCTCTACGAGATCCGGATGGTGCTCGCCGACGAGTTCCCGCAGCTGCCGGTGGCGGCGATCGTCGGCGACGTGAAGCACGCGGCGCTGGTCGACGAGGTGCTCGCGCGCGAGCGGCCGAGCATCGTGTTCCACGCCGGCGCCTACAAGCACGTGCCGCTGATGGAGGAGACGAACGCCTGGCAGGCGGTCCTGAACAACGCCTACGGGACGTGGGTCCTCGCGCGCGCGGCGATCGGCGCCAGGGTCGAGAAGTTCGTGTTCGTCTCGACCGACAAGGCGGTGAACCCGACCAACGTGATGGGCGCGACCAAGCGGCTCGCGGAAATCGTCTGCCAGAGCCTGCAGGGCGGCGGGACGCAGTTCGTGCTCGTGCGCTTCGGCAACGTGTTCGGCAGCGCGGGAAGCGTGATCCCGCGCTTCTCGGAACAGATCGCGCGCGGCGGACCGGTCACGGTCACCCATCCCGACATCACGCGCTATTTCATGTCGCTCGCCGAGGCGACGCAGCTGCTCCTGCAGGCGGGCTTGCAGGGCAAGGGCGGGGAGATCCTCGTCCTCGACATGGGCGAGCCCATGCGCATCGTCGACCTGGCGCACGACATGATCCGCCTCTCGGGCAAGGATCCCGACCTGGTGCCGATCGTGTTCACCGGACTGCGGCCCGGCGAGAAGCTCTACGAGGAGCCGCTCGCGTCCGAGGAGGCGACGCTGCCGACGCCGCATCCGAAGCTCAGGATCGCGCAGGCGCGCGCGGCGAACCGCGACGCGATCGGCCAGATGGTCGCGTGGTGCGAGCGCGACCGCGCCGCCGACGACGCCGAAGTGCGCGCGCGGCTCAAGAGCTGGATCCCGGAGTACTCGCCGTCGGCGGGCGCGCCGGTCAAGCCGATCCCCGCCGGCCCGCCGCAGGGCGAGGCTCTCGTCGCGGAACCCGTACCGCTGCGCGGACCGCGCCGGCGGTAGTCCTCACGCGGCCGCTTCCAGCGCGGCTCGCAGTTCACGGACGACGTCGTCGACCGGAATGTTGCGAGCCTGCTCGTCGCGCCCGACGAGCGGGATGTGGCGAAGGAGCGGATTGGGGGAAGGGCATCCCTGCAGGAGGACGCCCTGCCTCGGATCCGACCAGAGCGAGACGATGTCGAGCGGAAAGCGCTGGTCGAGGTAGTACGCCGTTGCGAGCACGCCGCTGTCCGGCGCGACGAGCATCCGGCAGCGATGGCGGATGACCGACGCCATCTCGAGGTACCCGGTTTGCCCGCGCAGGTCGACCACGTTCGGCAGATCGAAGCGCGGCTCCGGGGCCTGTCCGAAGAGGATCCACTCGGCGCGCGGCCATTCCGTTGCGCGGGCGAACAGCGCCCGCCACGACGCCGGCGTCCAATCCTTGTCGTAGCCGTAGTACGCGCGAGTCTCCGCGCTCACGTGAGCGCCGATCCGGATGCGATCCGGCGAGGACGCTACGTGACGGTCGGCCAGCGCATCCCAGGCGCGATCCCACCGCAGCGAGGGAGGAAACTCGGTCCGCCGGCCGTGCAGCCAGCGATTGACGTCGGGGTCGGTGAAGACGACGGCGAACGCGTCGGGTTCGAGGCCCTGCGCGCGCAGATTGGCGGCGGCGAGCTTGGTGTCGCGGGCGAGCCCCGGGATCGTCACCACGCGATCCGCGTCGGTCATCCGGAACGGCTCCTCGAGTTCCGGGCGCGTCACGACGACCACGCGCGCGCCGGGGACGTCGCGCCGGACCCGCGCGATGATCGGGACGAGGCAGAGGGCGACGTCGCCCAGGCCGCGGTTCCAGCAGATCAGGAAGTCGCGTCGGTCCCCGCTCGCGGCACGGCGCACCGCGCGATCGAGGGCGGTGCCGGCCAGGCGATCGGCAATGCGCCGGAACGCCTGGCGCGGACTCATCGCAACCGTCAGCGCGCCGGTGCTTCGGGCGGCGCGGCGTCGTTCGCGGTGCCGGACGGCGGCGCCCCGGCGTCGGGAGCGGCGGGCAGGACGACCTCCGGCGGCGGTTGATCCGGAGCGGGCGGGGGCTTCGGCGTCGGGCCCGACGGGGGCGAGGTCGAGGCGTGAGCCTCCACCGGTGCGCCCGAGCGGCGGAGGGCACGCCCGGCGGCCTTGGCCTGCACGGTTGCCGCGAGCAGGTCGCGGTACAGAAGCACGAGCTGGAGCGTGATCGCCGACGGCGACAGCGGCAGCACCGCGCGTCGCGCGTTGGCGCCCTGGCGCGCGCGCGTCGCGGGGTCGAGCAGCGTGCGCATCTGGGCGGCGAGCCCGGCGACGTCACCCGCGGGGCAGACCCAGCCCGCGTCGTTGGCGAGCACGAGCTCGGCGGCGCCCGACTTCGTGCTGGTCACGACCGGAAGCTCGCACGCCATCGCCTCGAGCGTCGATTCGGGCGAAGGATCGTAGAGGGTAGGGAGGACGAACGCGTCGGCCGCGCCGTAGCAGGCGCGCAGGTCGAGATCGGTGCTGGCGACGACCACCCGCTCGGCGACGCCCAGCGTGCGCGCGAGATCGTGGTAGCGCTGCGCGTGGCGCTCGCGCCCCGCGATCAGGAGGCGCGCCGACGCCGGCAGCTCGGCGAGCGCCTCGATGGCGGCGCCGGCGCCGCTGTGCTCGTAGCCGGAGCCCGCGAGCAGGAACACGGTCGCGGCCTCGTCGATGCCGTGGCGCGCGAGAACGGCGCCGCGCTGCGCGCGGAGCCGCGGGTGGAACAGCTCGCTGTCGACGGCGTTGTAGACGACGTGGAGCTTCGCTTCGGGGACGGCGAAGCGGTCGCGGATCTCGTCCTTCACCATCCCCGAGTTGCAGATCACGGCCTGCAGCCACGGGCTCGCGAAGAGCCGCTTCTCCATCGTCTGCATGTAGCGGTTGTACGGGGACAGCGCGAGCCGCAGCCGGGCGAGCCCGGACGCGCCCTTCATCCGCTCTTCCTGCCGAACCGCATGGATGCCGTCGCGCGCGCGGTAGATGTCGCAGCACAGGAGCCGCTCGTGCGATTCGACGAGGTTGGCCTTCGACCGTGCGATCGCCCGGCACGCCGACCGCGCGAAGCCCCATTCACGCAACAGGCTGCCCGCGTACCACGGGTTGCAGATGACCGGCTCGATCAGCTGGAGCTTGGTCTGCGGCCACGACCGCGTGTAGAGCGAGATCGCGACGTTCCGCTCGAGGAGCGCCTCGAGCGCACCCTCGAAGAACCGCTCCGCGCCTCCGGCGGGCATGTAACGCTGGCGGATGATCGCGAGCCGCATAGGTCGAACGAACGATAGCAAAAAAAGTCGCGGCCGGGCGCCGGCCTCCTCATGGCGCCGCGCGATTCAGTCAGGGCTCACTCGCCCGCCACGGCATGCGCGGCGGGCGTGCCGTGGCGCCGGCGGCGGTTCCGGTACAATCGACGACGAGCTTCCCGACGCTTCCCCCCTCGCCGTTCGCCGCCGCTCCGCCATGCCGCTCGACGCCGTCAACGCCGCCCTGAAAGCGCAGATCCTGGCCGAGGCGTTGCCGTACATCCAGCGGTTCCACGACAAGGTCATCGTCATCAAGTACGGCGGCAACGCGATGACCGAGCCGGCGCTCAAGGCCGGCTTCGCCCGCGACGTCGTGATGCTCAAGCTCGTCGGGATGAACCCGGTGATCGTCCACGGCGGCGGACCGCAGATTGGCGATCTGCTCACGAAAATGGGTATCAGGAGCGAGTTCCGCCAGGGGATGCGGGTCACCGACGACAGCGTGATGAACGTCGTCGAGATGGTGCTGGGCGAGCTCAACCAGGAGATCGTCGGCCTCATCAACCAGCACGGCGGCAAGGCGGTGGGATTGACGGGGCAGGACGGCGCCTTCATCCACGCGCGCAAGATGCTCCTGCCGAGCGAGACGAACCACGGCGAGCTGGTCGACATCGGTCTCGTCGGCGAGATCGACCGGATCGACCCGGAGATCATCCAGCTCCTCGATTCCCGCGACTTCATTCCCGTCGTCGCGCCCATCGGCGTCGGCGCCGAAGGCGAGGCGTACAACATCAACGCCGACCTTGTCGCCGGCAAGCTCGCGGAGACGCTCCGCGCCGAGAAGCTCGTGCTGATGACGAACACGGTCGGCGTGCTGGACAAGGACGGCAACCTGCTGACGGGGCTCACCGCGCGTGAAATCGACCGCCTCTTCGCCGATGGCACGATCCATGGCGGCATGCTGCCCAAGATCGGCTCGGCGCTCGACGCCGTGAAGAATGGGGTGGCGAGCTCCCATATCATCGACGGCCGCGTCGAGCACGCGCTCCTGCTCGAGGTGCTGACCAACGAGGGCGTGGGAACGATGATCCGGGCCGACGACACGCCTCCCGCGCACGCGCGGGCTGCGCGCTGACAGGGGCGGCGATGGCGGCTCGACACGGCGAGCGACGGCTCCAGATCCTGCAGACGCTCGCGGCGATGCTCGAGAGCCCGCGCGGCGACAAGGTGACGACGGCGGCGCTGGCCGCGAAGCTCAGCGTGTCCGAAGCCGCGCTCTACCGGCACTTCGCGAGCAAGGCGCAGATGTTCGAAGGCCTGATCGAGTTCATCGAGACGACGCTCTTCACGCTGATCAACAAGATCGCCGCCGAGACGACCGACGGCGCGGCGCAGGCCCAGCAGATCGTCGGCGTGCTGCTCGGGTTCGCCGAGAAAAACCCGGGGATGACGCGCGTCCTGATCGGCGACGCCCTCGTCAACGAGGACGAGCGCCTGCAGGCGCGGATGAACCAGCTCTACGACCGGATCGAGGCGTCGCTGCGGCAGGCGCTGCGCATCGCCCAGGCGGCGGGCGCGTGGCCGGGCGATCCCAATGCCGAGGCGGGCGTGCTCGTCGCCTTCGTCCTCGGGCGCTGGCAACTCTTCGCGAAGAGCGGCTTCAAGCGGATGCCGCAGGACGGCTGGGAGCTGCAGCGCCGGTTTCTGTTTGGCTAACGGCGCCGGCGCGCGCGCCTGCGCCGCATCAGCGGCTGCACACCGGGCAATGCGGGTCGCGCGTGACGCGCACGTCGCGCCAGCGCATCGATTGTGCGTCGAGGATCAGCAGGCGCCCGGCGATCGTCTCGCCGACGCCCGCGACGAGCTTCAGCGCCTCCGCGGCCTGCGTCGCGCCGATGATGCCGACCAGCGGGGCGAACACGCCCATGATCGCGCAGCGCGTCTCCTCGAGCGCTTCGCCTTCGCCGAAGAGGCAGTGGTAGCAGGGCGCGCCGGGTGTGCGGGTGTCGAAGACGGCGACCTGTCCGTCGAAGCGGATCGCCGCGCCCGAGACCAGCGGCTTCCTCGCCGCGACGCAAGCACGATTGACCGCGTGGCGCGTCGCGAAGTTGTCGCTGCAGTCGAGCACGACGTCGGCCTGCGCGACGAGCGGCGCGAGCTCCTCCGGCCCGACGCGCGCGGGAACCGTCTCGATGTGCACCTCGGGATTGACGGCGGCGAGGCGCGCCTTCGCCGCGTCGACCTTGCGCGCGCCGACGTCCGCCGTCGCAAACAGGATCTGCCGCTGGAGATTCGTGAGGTCGACGGCGTCGGGATCGCAGAGCGTGATCGCCCCGATGCCCGCTGCCGCGAGGAATTGCGCGGCCGGCGCGCCGAGCCCGCCCGCGCCGACGATCAGCGCGTGCGCCGCGGCGAACTTCTCCTGCGCATCGATGCCGAGCTCGGGCAGCAGGATGTGGCGGCTGTAACGGAGAAGCTGCGCGTCGTCCATGTCGGCGCAGGATAACAAACGCGCCGCCGCCGGATCCGCTTCGGTCGTACAAGCGAAAACGCCCGGCAACGCCGGGCGTTTGTCGTCGGCAGACGCTAGGGGACTATTCGGGCTTTACCTGCGCGACGGCCTTGGCCGACGCGATGACCGGCTGTCCCTTCAGGAGGTTCAGCGCCTGCGCGAGCTGGAAATCCTCCGCGGCGCCGAATTCGAAGCGGGGCGGCGAGGGCTCGCTGACGCTCGGCTTCTCGGGCGTCTTCGCCGGGGTCTTGTCGATTGCCTTGACGGCCTCGACCGCCCGCGACTTCGCGTCGGCGACGCTGGCTTCGAGATGGCCCTGCAAGTTCGCTTCCTTGACGAGCGGCGAGGCGCGGCCGTCGTCGACGACGATGTCGGGCTCGATGCCCTTCGCCTGGATCGAGCGGCCCGACGGTGTGTAGTAGCGCGCCGTCGTGAGCTTGAGCCCGGCGTTGTTGCCGAGCGGGAGGATCGTCTGCACGGAACCCTTGCCGAACGTCTGTTCACCGAGCACCGTCGCGCGCTTGTGGTCCTGCAACGCGCCCGCGACGATCTCCGACGCCGACGCCGTGCCGCCGTCGACCAGCACCGCCATCGGGACCTTCTTCACCCCGGCCGGCAGATCCTTGAGGTAATCCTCGCCGCGGCGCGTGTAGTCCTCCTTGCGCGCCGAGAGCCGCATCCGCGCTTCGGACGTGCGTCCATCGGTGTAGACGACAAGCGCATCCTTCGGCAGGAAGGCCGCGGACACCGCAACCGCCTGGTTCAGGAGCCCGCCCGGATCGCTGCGCAAATCGAGAACGAGGCCCTTGAGGTCACCCTGCTTGTAGAAATTGCGCAGCTCCCTGGCGAGGTCGTCGGCGGTCTTGTCCTGGAACTGCCGGATGCGGATGTAGGCGTAACCGGGCTCCAGCATCTTCGCGCGCACGCTGTGAACCTGGATGTCCTCGCGTGTCAGCGTGAAAGTGAGCGGTCCCTCCGCGTCCTTGCGCACGACGGTCAGCGTCACCTGCGTGCCGGGCTTGCCGCGCATCTTCTCGACGGCCTTCGAGAGCGGCATGCCGCGCGTCGCGTCGTTGTCGATCTTGACGATGAGGTCGCCCGATTTGATTCCGGCACGGAAAGCCGGCGTGTCCTCGATGGGAGAGACCACGCGGATGATGCCGTCTTCAACGCCGACTTCGATCCCGAGCCCGCCGAACTTGCCCTGGGTCGAGATCTGGAGGTCCTTGAACGCCTCCGCGTCGAGGAAATCGGAATGCGGGTCGAGCCCGTGCACCATTCCGTTGATGGCTTCCTTGATCAGCTTGTCGTCGGACACCGGCTCGACGTAGTCCGACTTGATCTTGCCGAAGACCGCCGAGAGAAGCTGCAGGTCCTCGTAGGGGATCGGCATCCGGGCGTCGCGCTGCGCGATTGCCGAGAAGTTGAGCGACAAGAGCACGCCCAAGACCGCGCCCAATCCGATCAGCCCCGCTTTCTTCCACTTGCCCATCGTCATGCCCTCAGTTGCCGCGTAGCGGCGCCCGTCCCCGGGTCCGATCGCGCAGTATACGCCCCGTTTGCTCCGCAGCGACGCCCCCGAACCGACGGACGGACGCCTTGCGCCACACACTCAAGAGCCGCGGGCCGAGGCTGCCCGTGGCTCAGTGTCGTAGTGATCCGATCGGAAAGCAATGCCCGGCCGGATCACCCGCCGCCCGACGTGGGCAACGGGCGGACCGACGGCGCCGCGTCGCCCCTCTGCCGGGCGCCGTGCGAGCTTGCGGACGAACCCCCTGCGTAGGGCAGCGCCGACACGGACGAGTTCCATTGTCCTACAAGAATGCGAGCAGCGAGCGTCCGGTCATTTCCGAAGGCGCGGAGATCCCCATCATCGCGAGCAGGGTGGGCGCGATGTCGCGCAGCGCGCCGCCCTCTCGCATCGTCGCGGCGCGCCCGACGTAGACGCAGGGCACCCGATTCAGCGTGTGGGCCGTGTGCGGCTGGCGGGTCTTGGGGTCGTACATCTGCTCGGCGTTGCCGTGGTCGGCGGTGACGAGCACCTCGCCCCCGACGCCGCGCGCGGCAGCGACGACGCGACCGATGCAAGCGTCGAGCGTTTCGATCGCCTTCTTTGCGGCCTCGAAATCTCCCGTGTGCCCGACCATGTCGCCGTTCGCGTAATTGCAGATGACCGCGTCGTATTTGCCGCTCTCGATCGCGGCGACGAGCCGGTCGGTGACCTCGATGGCGCTCATCTCGGGTCGCAGGTCGTAGGTCGCGACCCTGGGCGATGGGACCAGGATCCGATCCTCGCCGGGGTAGACCGCCTCGACGCCTCCGCTGAAGAAGTAGGTCACGTGCGCGTACTTCTCGGTCTCCGCGATCCTGAGCTGCGTGAAGCCGAGGCGCGAGACGTACTCGCCGAAGCCGTTGGCGACTGACTGCGGCTCGAACGCGACGGGCAGGCGCGCGAACTCGTCGCCGTAGCTCGTGAGGCAGACGAAGCGCGCGAGCTCCGGCACGCGCTTCCGCGCGAAGCCGGCAAAGGCCGGGTCCGTGAGCGCACGCGTAATCTCGCGGGCGCGGTCGGCGCGGAAATTCATGAATACGACGACGTCGCCGTCGCTCATCGCGGCCTTTCTGCCTGCGGCGTCGACGATGACCGTCGGCTGCACGAACTCGTCGCCTTCGCCGCGGGCGTAGGCCGCGGCGAGCGCGGCGTCCGCGCTCGCGGCGCTGAACGGCGCGGTCCCGTCGACGACGAGGTCATAGGCGACGGCGACGCGTTCCCAGCGCTTGTCGCGGTCCATCGCGTAATAGCGGCCGCAGATCGACGCAACCCTCGCGCCGGGATGCCTCGCGCAGGTCTCGGCCATGAACGCGAGCGACGCGGCGGCGCTCCGGGGCGGCGTATCGCGGCCGTCGAGGAAGGCGTGGACGAACACGCGCGGCGCGCCGCCCGCGGCTGCGAGCTCGACCATCGCCGCCACCTGCCGCTCGTGGCTGTGCACGCCGCCGGGGGAGACGAGGCCCAGCACATGCACCGCGGAACCGGCTGCCTTCGCCGCGGCGACGGCGTCCGCGAGCACCGGATTCCGTGCGAATTCGCCGGTCGCGATCGCCTGGTCGATCCGGGTGAAGTCCTGGTAGACGATGCGCCCGGCGCCGATGTTGAGATGTCCGACCTCCGAGTTGCCCATCTGTCCTTCGGGCAGCCCGACATCCTGCTCCGAGGCGTCGATCGACGTGTGCGGGCAGTGCGCGAGCAGGCGATCCCAGTTCGGCATCCGCGCGCGCGTGATGGCGTTGTCGTCGGCGTCCGCGCGGCAGCCGAAGCCGTCGAGGATCAGCAGGACGACAGGACGGACGGCGGGAGTCGCAGCGCTCATGGCGAGGTTCGGGACACGCGGCGCGCGACGCGAATCCCGCGCCGGCCGTTCGACCGTCGTGCGCTATCATTTTACCTTTACCGCATCGCGTGTCCGACTGAATCCATGGCCTTCGTGCAGGAAAACTGGGTCCTGATCCTCGTGTTCGTCTCGTCGGGCCTGATGCTCGCGTGGCCGCTCGTGCAAGGCCGGTGGTCGGCGACGAAGGACGTGAGCGCGGCCGAGGCGACGCAGCTCATCAACCGGCAGAACGCCGTGCTGCTCGACGTGCGCGAGCCGAAGGAGTACGAGGGAGGGCGGCTGCCGACCGCCATTCACATCCCGCTCTCGCAGCTCGCGGGCCGGACGAGCGAGCTCGCGAAATACGTGGCGCGTCCGGTCATCGCGTACTGCGAAACCGGCCGCCGCAGCCGGGCGGCGGGCGGCGCGCTGGCCAAGGCGGGCTTTAGGCAGGTCTACAGCCTCGAGGGCGGGCTCGCCGCGTGGAAGAAGGACGGCCTGCCGGTCGAGAAGTGAAGAGCGTCCGGTGCCCGAACCCCTCCCCGCGATCACGATGTACACGACGGCGAGCTGTCCGTTCTGCATCCGGGCCGAACGCTATCTCGCCGCGAAGGGCGTGACGCGGGTCGAGAAGATCCGGGTCGACCTCGATCCCGCGCTGCGCGCCGCGATGATGCAGCGGACGGGCCGGCGCACCGTGCCGCAGATCTACGTCGGCGACGTCCATGTCGGCGGTTACGAGGACCTGGTGGCGCTCGACCGGGCCGGCGGCCTCCTGCCGCTGCTCGGGGCGCCCGCGACGGCCGCAGGCTGACGCGGGCCCCGAAGGTCGCGTAAAATCGCCCGTTTGACCTCCCCCGAAGGATCGCCCCATGGCCGAGCTCCCCGCCGCTGCTTCCGATGCGGTCGTCTTCACGATCGAAAAGGTCTACGTCAAGGACCTGTCGCTCGAATGCCCGGGTTCGCCGCAGTCGTTCAAGGCGCCGGAGCAGCCCCACGTCGAGGTGGGCCTGCGCACGCGCGGCGAGCAGATCGAGCCCGACGTGTACGAGTGTGTGCTGACCGTCACGCTGACCGCGAAGACCGGCGACAAGACCCTGTTCCTGGTCGAGGCGTCGCAGGCCGGGATCTTCCGCATCGCCGGCATCCCGCCCGAGCACCTGCAGCCCGTCATCGCGATCAACTGCCCCACGGTGCTCTTCCCCTACCTTCGCGAGACGCTGGCGGACATGGTCGGGCGCGCGGGATTCCCGCCCGTGCACCTCGCACCGATCAACTTCGAAGCGCTCTACCAGCAGCAGCTCGCGCAGGCCCAGCAGCCGATGCCGGCGACCGCGGCGAACTGAGCGAGGGCGCAATGCCCAGGCGCGGCGCGGCCCCCGCACGGCCGGGAGAACTCGTTGAGCTGAACCGTCGGCCGCCTGCGGCGACTCGCGATCGCTCGCTCCCCCTGGGCGCTTCGCGCCGGTTCGGCCTCCGCGCTGACTATGCAGATCGTGGTGCCGAGGGGTCGGCCTCCGACCGCGCTCGCGATGGCTCCGATCCCCTGCGCGCTCCGCGCTCGGGGCCCCGCTTCGCCGCTCGCGCGTTCCCCCGGCTCGCCGCTCGCGCCGCGGCCTCCGCACGACCGGTAGAACTCGTTGAGCTGAACCGTCGGCCGCCTGCGGCGACTCGCGATCGCTCGCTCCCCCTAGGCGCTTCGCGCCGGTTCGGCCTCCGCGCTGACTATGCAGATCGTGGTGCCGAGGGGTCGGCCTCCGACCGCGCTCGCGATGGCTCCGATCCCCTGCGCGCTCCGCGCTCGGGGCCCCGCTTCGCCGCTCGCGCGTTCCCCCGGCTCGCCGCTCGCGCCGCGGCCTCCGCACGACCGGTAGAACTCGTTGAGCTGAACCGTCGGCCGCCTGCGGCGACTCGCGATCGCTCGCTCCCCCTAGGCGCTTCGCGCCGGGGCCCCCGCTCCGCTCGCGCCGCGGCCTCCGCACGACCGGGAGAACTCGTTGAGCTGAACCGTCGGCCGCCTGCGGCGACTCGCGATCGCTCGCTCCCCCTAGGCGCTTCGCGCCGGGGGCCCCGGCTCGCCGCTCGCGCCGCGCTCGCCCTCGCCGCCGTGACGCTCGCCGCGCTCGCCGGCAGCGCGGGCGCAGCCGATTACAAGTCGACGGCCGAGCCCGCGACTATCCTCTACGACGCGCCGTCGGCGAAGGCGAAGCCGCTCTTCATCCTCGGGCGCGACACGCCGCTCGAGGTCATCGTCCCGGTCGAGGGCTGGAGCAAGGTCCGCGATGTCGGCGGCACGATCGGCTGGGTCGAGCGCAAGGCGCTGGGCGACAAGCGCATGCTCGTCGTCCGGGTGCCGATCGCCGACGTTCGCGCGAATCCCGACGAAAGCGCGCCGGTCGTCTTCCGCGCCGAGCAGAACGTGCTGCTCGAGCTCGCGGAAACGGCCAACTCCGCTGCGACGACGTCGATGCCCGGCTGGGTCAAGGTCCGCCATCGCGACGGGCAGACCGGGTTCGTGCGCATCACGCAGGTGTTCGGGCTCTGACGCGCGCAGGACGCCCGCGCGCCTCGCGACCCGGCGCCCGCCGCAATCGCCGATGACGACCTCCGTCGCCGTGCTGGGCGCGGGCGCGTGGGGGACCGCGCTCGCGGGACACCTCGCCCGCCGCGCCGATATAGCGGTCTCCCTGTGGGCGCGCGACGCCGACCTGGTCCGCGAGACGGCGCGGTCGCGCCGGAACGAACGCTACCTGCCGGGCATTCCGATCCCCGAGTCCCTTGAGATCACCGCCGACCTGGCCGCGGCGGCGCGCGCGGATCTGCTCGTTGCCGCGACGCCCTCGGCGGCACTCCCGGAACTCGCGGGCGCGCTGCTCGACCGCGGCGCCCGCGCCCCGCTCGTCTGGCTGTCGAAGGGCTTGCTCGAGGTCGCGGCGAGCCCGGCGCTACCCGCGGGCGTCGCGCTCGCGCACCAGGTCCTGGCGCCGCGCTGGCCGGCCCCCGTCGGCGTCGTGTCGGGCCCGAGCTTCGCGGAGGAAGTGGCGCGCGGGCTGCCCACGGCGGTCGCGGTCGCCGCGACGGAGCCGTCGCTCGCGGCCTCCGTCGGCGACCTGCTTCGCGGCGGCACGATGCGGGCGTACGAGAGCGACGATCTCGTCGGCGTCGAGGTCGGCGGCGCGGTCAAGAACGTGCTTGCCATCGCCGCGGGCGCGAGCGACGGGCTCGGCTTCGGCCACAATGCCCGCGCGGCGCTCATCACGCGCGGCCTGGCCGAGACCGGGCGGCTGTCGGGAGCGCTCGGCGGCCGGCGCGAAACGCTGATGGGCCTCGCGGGGCTCGGCGACCTCGTGCTCACGTGCACCGGCGATCTTTCCCGCAATCGGCGCGTGGGGCTGGCGCTCGCGCGCGGCGTCGCGCTGCCGCGCATTCTCGCGGAGCTGGGGCACGTCGCCGAAGGCGTCGCCGCCGCCCGCGGCGTCCGCCGGCTTGCTTCGCACTACGCGCTCGACATGCCGATCGTCGACGCGGTTCATCGCGTGCTCTACGAAGGCCTCTCGCCGCGCGACGCCGTGCTCGCGCTCCTGCGGCGCGAGCCGCGGGCCGAAATCGAATGAAGGAGGAGGCGCCATGCGCAGACTCGGGGCCGGCATTCTCGCCGCGCAGATCGGAACCGCGGCGGCGCTGATGGTCGCGACGGCGGAAGGCGCCGACGCGCCGTTCTTCCCGCCGGCGACGCCGGCGCGCCCCGTCGTCGAGACCTTGCACGGCGTCACGCTGACCGATCGCTATCGCTGGCTCGAGGACGGCAAGGATCCGGCGGTGCTCGCCTGGAGCCGCTCGCAGCATGCGGCGACGCTCGCCTATCTCGACCGCGCGGCGCCGCCGGTTCCGGGGATGCGCGACGAGATCGCGCGCTGGTACGACCGCGACCATACGGAGCGACCGTTCTTCAAGAACGGGCGCGAGTTCTTCAGGCGCGCGCGCCGGGGCGACCCGCAGGCCAAGCTCTACACCCGGATCGACGGCCGCGAGGTGCTGCTGGTCGATCCGATGGCGATCGATCCTTCGGGCAAGACGAGGATCGGCGCGGTCGTGCCCAACCGCGACGCCTCGCGCGCCGCGGTGGGGATCTACGCCCGCGGCACCGAGATCCAGGACTTCCGCGTCGTCGACACCACGACCGGCGCGCAGGTCGGGCCGACCATCACGGGGTTGCGCTGGTTTGGGTGGGCGCGCGACGAGGCGTACGCGTTCGTCTCCCCCCGTACCGCCGAGGCGGACGCGCGCCAGGAGCCGCACCGCTGCTACCGGCACCGGCTCGGCGCCGAGCGGGCGACCGACGAGCTCCTGATCGCGATGGACGACGCCAAGAACTGGTGCCAGGTCTACGAGCCCGAGGATGCCCCGGTTACCGTGTTCGAGACGGGCGATTTCTGGTCGAACACGATCAGGATCCGCCCGGTCGGCTCCAGCGCGCCGCCCCGGACGATCTACCAGAGCGACAAGTTCCAGGCCGACGCGATCTTCCGCCGCGACCGCATCTATTTCCGCACGAACCGCGACGCGCCGAACTGGAAGCTCATGGCGGCCAGCTACGAGCATCCCGAGTACGCCGACTGGACGACGCTGATCCCCGAGGGCGCGGAGGTGATGGACGAAGTCGCCGTCACGCGCGAGGCGATCCTCGTGCGCGAGCACGCCGACGTCCTCGCGCGGCTCGCGCTCTACGCGCAGGACGGCCGCCGGCTCCGCGAGCTCGAGCCGCCGGTGTTCGGCAGCGTCGTCGCGCTCGAATACGACCTCCGCGCCGACATGCCTTACGCCGCGCTCGCCTCGCACGTCGCGCCGCCGTCGCTCTCCGCGCTCGCCCCGCCTGCGTTCGCGTGGAAGCAGGTCTGGCAGGACGACGCGCCGTTCGACACGTCCGCGCTCGTGTCGAAGCGCGTCTACGTCGCGGCGAAGGACGGCGCGAAGATCCCGGTGTTCATCGTCCACCGGAAGGACATCCGGCAGGACGGCGGCAACCCGACGCTGCTCTCGGGGTACGGCGGCTTCAACGTCGCCGTCGAGCCGTACTACGTGGGCGGCTGGTATCCGTTCCTGAGCCGCGGCGGCGTGTACGTCGAGGCCGGCGTGCGCGGCGGCTCCGAGTACGGCGAGACGTGGCACGAGCAGGCGATGTTCGCCCGCAAGCAGAACACGTTCGACGACATGGCGGCGGTGGCGGAGTGGCTGGTCGCGGAGAAATACACGCAGCCGGCGAAGCTCGCGGTCGAGGGGGGCAGCAACGGCGGGCTGACCGTCGGCGCGTTGCTCACCCAGCGTCCCGACCTCTTTCGCGCGGCGATCTGCCAGGTCCCGCTCCTCGACATGGTGCGCTTCCACAAGTTCCTGATCGCGCGCTACTGGATCGCCGAATACGGCGACCCCGACCGGGCCGAGGATTTCCGGTGGATCCTCCGCTATTCGCCGTACCAGAACGTCCGCCTGGGCGTGAACCTGCCGGAAACGCTGGTCGTGGCGGGGGAGTACGACTCGCGCGTCGACCCGCTGCACGCGAAGAAATTCGTCGCCGCGGTGCAGAACAATCCCGGCCAGACCTCGCCATTTTTGCTGTACATGGACTTCGACAGCGGTCACGGCACCGGCAAGACGCAGCAGCAGCGCGTCGTCGACCGCGACTACGAGCTGCGCTTCCTGATGAACGCGCTCGGCATGAACGCCGAGGCGACGGCCGGCGCTGGGAAATAGGCAAGTCAGCCGGCCCCGGCGAACCCCGCCTGCCGCCACGCCTCGTAGACGGCGACCGCGACGGCGTTCGACAGGTTCAGGCTGCGCACGCCGGGGCGCATTGGAATCCGCAGGCGCGCCGCGGGCGCGAATTGACCGAGGACGGCGGGCGGGAGGCCCGAGGTCTCGCAGCCGAAGACGAAGACATCGCCCGCCGCGAAGCGCGCGTCGTAGAGCGACGCTGCGGCGGCCGTCGTGAACGCGAACCAGCGGCGCGCAGTCCCCGCGTCGATGGCTGCGCGGCAGGCGGCGAAGTCGCGGTGGACGAAGACGCGCGCGTATTCGTGGTAGTCGAGCCCGGCCCGCCTGAGCTCGCGGTCGTCCATCCGGAACCCGAGCGGCTCGACCAGGTGCAGCTCGGTCGCGGTGTTCGCGGTCAGCCGGATCACGTTGCCCGGTGTTGGGCGGGATCTCGGGATGGACGAGGACGACGGAGAACATCGCGGTCGAGGGTAGCACCGCCGCCGCTCAGCGCGCATCCGGACCGAGCGTGCGCGCGACGACCCAGCATTCGACGTCGGCCGCGCCCGCCTGCCGGAGCATGCGCGTTGCCTCGGCGAGCGTGGCCCCGGTCGTCAGCACGTCGTCGACGAGCGCGATCCGGAGGCCGCGCACGGACCCGCTCACGGCGAATGCGCCGCGGACGTTCCTCACGCGTTCCTTCCACGCGAGCGCCGTCTGCGGGAGCGCGCGACCGCCGCGCCTGAGCGGCGTCGCGAGCGGCAGGTCGACCTCCGCAGCGACGCGGCGGGCGATCTCGCGCGCCTGGTTGAACCCGCGCTCGCGCTGCCGCGCGCCCGACAACGGCAGCGCGGCGACGCAATCGGGACGGTCGGCGGGGCGGCGCGCGGCGAGCGAAGGCGCGACCGAGGCCGCGAGCGTCGTGCCCGCCCACTCGGCCAGCGCGAGCCGGCCGCCGTACTTGAGCTCGACCAGCAGGCGATCGACAGGGAACCCGTAGACCAGCGCCGCGATGGCGCGCGACCACGGCGGCGGATGCGCGAGGCACGCGCCGCAAAGGTCGCCGTCGGGCGAAGGCAGCGCGCACGAAGGACAGGCCGCGTCGACGCGCGGCAGCGCGGCCGCGCAGGCCGCGCACACGAGGCGGCCGTGCGCAGCGGCGACGCAGAGCGCGCATCGTTGCGGCAGCAGGGCGCGCCCGGCGCGCGCGAGCGCGTCGGCCCACGCGCGAACGAGGCGACGCCGCGGGCGCGCGCACGACGACGCAGTCAAATGATCGGGCTGCAGCATTTGACAGGGGGATACACTCGCCGGGACCCGAATCGCAGACGACCGTCCACTTTTTCGACAACGGACCTTACGCCGAGAGCTCCTCGCGATGCCATCCGCCGAAAGCACGATCGCCCGCTCGCGGCCGGCGCCCGCCGAACGAATGCCGCGCTGGGCGGTCGCCGCGGTCGAGACGCTGTTCGCGCTGCCGTTCTCCGATCTCCTGTTCCGTGCGCAGCAGGTCCATCGCGAGCATCACGCGCCGAACGCGGTGCAGCTCTCGACGCTGCTCTCGATCAAGACCGGCGGCTGCCCCGAGGACTGCGCCTACTGCCCGCAAGCGAAGCGCTATCACACGGCCGTCGCCGACGAGCCGCTCGCCGGTCTCGATGTCGTGCTCGCGGCCGCGCGCGCGGCGAAAGTGCACGGCGCGACGCGATTCTGCATGGGGGCCGCGTGGCGCGGGCCGAAGGAGCGCGACCTCGCGCCGGTGCTCGAGATGGTCCGCGGCGTGAAGGCGCTCGGCCTCGAGACCTGCTGCACGCTCGGGCTGCTCAAGGACGGCCAGGCCGAGGCGCTGCGCGACGCGGGGCTCGACTACTACAACCACAATCTCGACACCGCGCCGGAGTTCTACGGCGAGGTGATCACGACGCGCGACTACGACGACCGGCTCGCGACGCTCGAGCGCGTGCGCGGCGCGGGCCTTCGCGTGTGCTGCGGCGGCATCGTCGGAATGGGCGAGTCGCGTCTGCAGCGCGCGGGCCTGATCGCGCGGCTCGCGAGCCTCGACCCGTACCCCGAGTCGGTGCCGATCAACCACCTCGTGCAGGTCGAGGGCACGCCGCTCCACGCGCGTTTCGGCGGCGAGCCGGCGCTCGACCCGCTCGAGTTCGTCCGCACGATCGCGGTGGCGCGCGTGACGATGCCGAAGGCGATGGTCCGGCTGTCCGCCGGCCGCCGCGAACTGGGCGACGCCGTGCAGGCGCTCTGCTTCCTCGCCGGCGCGAACTCGATCTTCTACGGCGACAGGCTCTTGACGACCGCCAATCCCGACGGCGACGACGACCGCGCGCTGTTCGCGAAGCTCGGCCTCGCGCCGATGGACGCGCCTCCCGCGTAGGACCGCCGCGAGGCAAGCGCGCCGTGAGCTCCGCGCTCATCGCTTCGCTCGAGCGCGATCTCGCCGCCCGCGCCGCCGCCGGACTCGAGCGCCGCCGCCGCACCGTCGCTTCGCCGCAGGGCGCGCGCGTCGTCGTCGACGGCCGCGAGCTCCTCGCGTTCGCGAGCAACGACTACCTGGGCCTCGCGAGCCATCCGGCGGTCGTCGCGGCGGCCCGCGACGCCGCCGCGCGCTGGGGCGTCGGCGCCGGCGCGTCGCACCTGATCTCCGGCCATTCGGTGGCGCATGGCGCGCTCGAGGCCGAGCTCGCGGCGTTCGCGGCGCCGTGCTCCGGCGCCGAGGCGCTTGCGTTCTCGTCGGGGTACCTCGCGAATCTGGCGGTCCTGACCACGCTCGCGGGCCGCGGCGACGCGATCTTCGGGGACCGCCTCAACCACGCGTGCCTGAACGACGGGGCGATCCTTTCGCGCGCGCATTTCGTCCGCTACCCGCACGCCGACGTCGGCGCGCTCCGCGCGCGCATCAAGGCCTCCGATGCGCAGCGGAAGCTGATCGCGACCGACGCCGTCTTCAGCATGGACGGCGATCTCGCGCCGCTCCCCGATCTGCTCGCCCTCGCGGAGGAGTTCGACGCGTGGCTCGTCGTCGACGACGCGCACGGATTCGGAGTCCTGGGCGGGGGCCGCGGCACCGTGGCCGAGTTCGGGCTCCACTCGGAGCGAATCGTGACGATGGGCACGCTCGGCAAGGCCGCCGGCGTCGCCGGCGCGTTCGTCGCGGCGCATCGCGCGGTGATTGCGACGCTCGTGGCGACCGCGCGCCCCTACGTCTACACGACCGCCGCGCCGCCGCTGCTCGCGGAAGCGTTGCGCGCGAGCCTCGCGATCATCCGCGACGACACGGGTCGGCGCACTCATCTCGCGGTGCTCATCGACCGCTTCCGCGACCGCATGGCCGCGCTTCCGTATGCGCTCGCGCCATCGCGCACGGCGATCCAGCCGATCATCGTCGGCGACGCCGGGGCCGCCGTCCGGCTCGCCGGCCTGCTGTGGGAACGCGGCTTCTGGGTGCCGGCCATCCGTCCGCCGACCGTTCCGCACGGCAAGGCGCGGTTGCGCGTGTCGCTGTCGGCGGCGCACGCGATTCCCGACGTCGATGCGCTGACCGACGCGCTCGCGGCGCTCGCGCCCGCGACGGCCGATGCCGGCGTGCGATGAGCGCCGGACTGCACGTCGAAGCGGCCGGCCACGGGCCGCCGCTCGTGTTGCTGCACGGCTGGGCGATGCACTCGGGCGTGTGGGGCGGCCTCCCGGCCGCGCTCGCGCGAGGGCACCGCGTGCACGCCGTCGACCTGCCGGGTCACGGGCGAAGTCCCTCGCACGCGCCCTTCACTGCAGCAGCGGTCGTGCGGTCGCTGGATGCGGCGTTCGAAGCCGAACGACACCCTGTCTCGGTGGTCGGCTGGTCGCTCGGAGGACAGCTCGCGCTCGCCTGGGCACTGGCGCGGCCCGGGCGCATCGCGCGCCTCGTCCTCGTCGGCACGACGCCCCGTTTCGTCGCGGGCGAGGGCTGGACGTGCGCGCTGTCGCACGAGACGCTCGCGCGGTTCGGCGACGAGCTGCACGTCTCGTGGCGGGCGACGGTGCTTCGCTTCCTCACGCTGCAGATGCGCGGCAGCGAGCATGGCCACGCCGCGCTCGCGTCGCTGCGGCGCGAGCTCTTCGCGCGCGGGGAGCCTTCGCGGCCGGTGCTGCGCGAGGCGCTCGCGGTCCTCGCGGCGACCGACCTTCGCGCCGACGCAGGTCGCGTTCCCGTACCGACGCTCGTCATCGTCGGCGACCGCGACACGCTCGCGCCGGCGGCGGCGGGTCGCTGGCTCGCCGCCGCCATTCCGGGCGGGCGCTTCATCGCCATCGAGGGCGCGGCGCACGTGCCCTTCCTCTCCCATCCGGACGAATTCGGGCGCGCGGTCACGCCGTTTCTCGATGAGCGCTGAACGATCGCCAGGTGCCGATCCCTTCGCGCTCGACGAGCGCGCGGTCCGCCGGCACTTCGCGCGCGCCGCGGCGACCTACGACACGGCGGCCGTGCTGCAACGCGAAGTCGGCGCGCGGATGATGGGGCGCCTCGACGTCGTCCGGCTCGCGCCGGCCGCGATGCTCGACGCGGGCTGCGGGACCGGCGAAGCGCTGCCCGAGCTCGCCGCGCGCTATCCGCAGGCACGGCGCGTCGCGCTCGACATCGCGCTGCCGATGCTCGAGGCGGCGCGGGCGCGCACGGGCGAGCGCCGGTCGCTGCTCCAGCGACTGCTGTCCCCGATCGGGGGCTCCACGCCGGGCGCCCCGGGGTTCGTCTGCGGGGACGTCGTCGCGCTGCCGTTCGCGACGGGCGCGTTCGGGCTCGCGTGGAGCAACCTCACGCTGCAGTGGGTCGCCGACCTGCCGCGCGCGATCGCGGAGCTCCACCGCGTCCTCGAAGTGGGCGGGCTCGTCACGTTCAGCATCTTCGGGCCCGACACGCTCAAGGAACTCCGGGCGGCCTTCCTCGGCGTCGATGCCGAGCCGCACGTCGGCCGCTTCGTCGACATGCACGACGTCGGCGACCTGCTCGTCGCGGCAGGGTTCGCGGAGCCGGTCCTGCAGATGGAAATGCTGACGCTGACCTACGCGGACGCGCCGTCGGTCGTTCGCGACCTCCACGCGATCGGCGCGACCAACGCGACGCAGGGGCGCCGCCGGACATTGACCGGTCGCCGCCGCTTCGAGCGCGCTTTGGCGGCGCTCGAGGCGGCGCCCGGGCGCGCGCCGGACGGGCGCATTCCGGCGACGTTCGAAGTGGTCTATGCCCACGCCTGGAAGGCCGCGCCGCGCCGCACGGCCGAGGGCCACGCGATCGTGACGCTCGAGCGGCCGTCGCGGAAATGAGCCGCGGGCTCTTCATCACCGGCACCGATACCGGCGTCGGCAAGACATTCGTCGCCACCGCGCTCCTGCGCGCGCTCGGCGCGGCGGGCCGGCGGGCGATCGGGATGAAGCCGGTCGCAGCGGGAATCGCTCCCGGCGCGACGATGAATGCCGACGTGCTCGCACTTCGGAACGCGGATGGCCTCGATGCGCCGGCGGCCGACGTCAATCCCTATGGATTCGGGCCGGCGATCGCGCCGCACGTGGCGGCGGCGCGGGCCGGCCTCGTGATCGACCTCGAAGCGATCGCCGCGGCCTATGAGCGGCTCGCGAGGCGCGCGGACGTGGTCGTGGTCGAAGGCGCGGGCGGCGTGCTGGTGCCGCTCGGGGCGCGGATCGACATGCTCGACGTGGCCGCGCGCTTGCGCATCCCGGTGCTGCTGGTCGTCGGTGTCCGCCTCGGATGCATCAACCATGCGCTCCTGAGCGCGCTCGCGATCGGCGCTCGCGGCGTCGCGCTCGCAGGCTGGGTCGCCAACCACGTCGATCCGGAGATGGAAGCGCCCGGGGCGAGCGTCGCCGCGATCGCCGAGCGGCTGGCGGCACCGCTCGTCGCCGACATCGAATTCGTGCCGCGAGGAGCGCCCATGGCTTCGCTTCCGCGCGACGCCCTCCGGACGCTCGGCTGGGGCTGACGTGACCGGCGGCGCGTAGTTATGGACGCTGCCCCGATCCGTGCTAACATTCCGCGCCTTTTGCAGCATCCGGCGCGGCAGACGCGGGCTTTCCGGGGCGGATCGTGGCTCGATCGTCGTGTCGAACTCCGCCGCTCCGACCCCCGCCGCGAGGGCTGTGCGAAGCCGGGCGCCGGGTCCCCCTCCGATCACCGACGATTCCGGCTCGCGCGCGGATCGAGCGCGCACGGGCCCGGCCGTTGCCGGAATCCGGGAGGATGATTTGCAGCACGCAATCGAGGGAAGCATGGAACGCTACAAGAAGACAGCTCGCGGCAGGCGCCTGCTGACGGGGATCGCCACCGCGGCGTCCGCGCTGGCCGGTTCCCGGGCGGCGTTCGCGGCGCACGACTGGAACTTCCAGCCGCCGGTCACGCCGATCGCGCGCCAGATGTACGACCTCCACATGTTCATCTTCTGGGTCTGCGTCGTCATCTTCATCGGCGTCTTCGGCGTGATGTTCTATTCGCTGTTCAAGCACCGGAAGTCGGTCGGACACGAGGCGCATCCGTTCCACGAGAACACGACGGTCGAGATCATCTGGACCGTGATCCCGTTCCTGATCCTGCTGTTCATGGCGTTCCCCGCGACGAAGACCATCCTGGCGCTCAAGGACACCTCCGAGCCCGGCCTCACGGTCAAGGTCACGGGCTACCAGTGGAAGTGGAACTACGACTACCTGCAGGAGGGGATCGGCTTCTACTCGACGCTCGCGACGCCGATGGCGCAGATCAACGGCCAGGCGCCGAAGGGCGAGCACTACCTGCTCGAGGTCGACCACCCGATGGTCGTGCCGGTCGATACGAAGGTGCGACTCCTGATCACGGCAGGCGACGTGATCCACTCGTGGTGGATGCCCGCGTTCGGGGTCAAGCAGGACGCGATTCCCGGCTTCGTGCGCGACTCGTGGTTCCGCGCCGAGCAGGTCGGCACCTACCGCGGCCAGTGCGCGGAGCTCTGCGGCAAGGAGCACGGCTTCATGCCGATCGTCGTCGAGGTCAAGTCGAAGGAAGACTACGCGAAGTGGGTCGACGACATGAAGAAGCAGACCGCCGCGGCCGGCGACGATCCGGGCAGGGTCTGGGACGTGAAGGACCTGGTCGCGCGCGGCGAGAAGGTCTACGCCGCCAACTGCGTCGCCTGCCATCAGGCGACCGGCAAGGGCGCGCCGCCCGCCTTCCCGCCGCTCGACGGTTCGAAGGTGGTGAACGGCCCGAAGGCGGGCCAGATCAAGACGGTGCTGAACGGCGTCGAGCGCGACGGCAAGCCGACCGCGATGCCCTCGTGGAAGCAGCTGTCCGACACCGACATCGCGGCGGTGATCACCTACACGCGCAACAGCTGGGGCAATCACACCGGCGAAGCGGTGCAGCCGTCCGAAATCAAGGTCGCGCGGCAGTAGCCGCGGCTCCCATTCCTCCGGAGACACCAAGATGAGCAGCATCGTCCACGATCACCCGGCCCCCGGCCACGCCCACGACGATCACGCGCATCACCACCCGACGGGGCTCGTGCGCTGGCTGACGACGACCAACCACAAGGACATCGGCACGATGTACCTGTGGTTCTCGTTCACGATGTTCCTGGTGGGCGGAACGATGGCGATGCTGATCCGCGCGGAGCTCTTCCAGCCCGGGCTGCAGATCCTCGATCCCGAGCGCTTCAACCAGATGACCTCGCTGCACGGGCTGATCATGGTGTTCGGCGCGATCATGCCGGCGGCGGTCGGCTTCGCCAACTGGCAGATCCCGATGATGATCGGCGCGCCGGACATGGCGTTCGCGCGGATGAACAACTGGAGCTTCTGGCTCCTGCCTCCGGCCGCGATCCTGCTCGTGCTGTCGCTGTTCGTGCCGGGGGGCGCCACGTCCGCGGGCTGGACGCTCTACCCGCCGCTGACGATCCAGAACGGCATGGGGATGGACCTCACGATCTTCGCGATCCACATCCTGGGCGCGTCTTCGATCATGGGCTCGATCAACATCATCACGACGATCCTGAACCTGCGCGCGCCGGGCATGACGCTGATGAAGATGCCGCTGTTCTGCTGGACGTGGCTCATCACCGCGTACCTGCTGATCGCGGTCATGCCGGTGCTCGCCGGCGCGGTCACGATGCTGCTCACCGACCGCCACTTCGGCACGTCGTTCTTCAACGCCGCAGGCGGCGGCGACCCGGTGCTGTTCCAGCACGTCTTCTGGTTCTTCGGCCATCCGGAGGTCTACATCATCATCCTGCCGGCGTTCGGGATCATCTCGGAGATCCTGCCGACCTTCTCAAGGAAGCCGCTGTTCGGCTATGCGTCGATGGTCTACGCGGTCGCCGGAATCGCGATCCTCTCGTTCATCGTCTGGGCTCACCACATGTTCACGACGGGCCTGCCCACCGCCGGCATCCTGTTCTACATGTACGCGACGATGCTGATCGCGGTGCCGACCGGCGTGAAGGTGTTCAACTGGCTTGCGACGATGTGGCGCGGTTCGCTCACCTTCGAGACCCCGATGCTGTTCGCCATCGGCTTCCTGTTCCTGTTCACGATGGGCGGATTCACCGGCCTCGTGCTGTCGATCATGCCGGTCGACGTCCAGCTGCAGGACACCTACTACGTGGTCGCGCACTTCCACTACGTGATGGTCGCGGGCAGCCTGTTCGCATTCTTCGGCGGCATCTACTACTGGATCCCGAAGTGGACGGGCACGATGTACGACGAGACGCTCGGCAAGATCCACTTCTGGGCGTCGTTCATCTTCTTCAACGTCACGTTCTTCCCGATGCACTTCCTCGGGCTCGCTGGGATGCCGCGCCGCATCCCCGACTACGCGCAGCAATTCGCCGACTGGAACATGATCGCCTCGATCGGGGCGTTCGGCTTCGGCCTGTCGCAGTTCCTCTTCCTCTACACGGTGGTGAAGTGCATCCGCGGCAACGGCGAGAAGGCGCCGGCGCGGCCGTGGGAGGGCGCGACGACGCTCGAGTGGACGGTGCCGTCGCCGGCGCCCTACCACACGTTCGAGACGCCGCCGGTAGTCAAATAACGTGGACCTCGGGCCGCCGGATGAAGCCGGCGGCCCGAAACATCAAGTGGATACGACCGACCCCACCACCGACGAACGCAAGGCGGCGAACCTGCGGACGGCGCTCGTGTTCGCGTCGATCGCCGTCGTCTTCTTCGTCGGCATCATCGTCGCGCACGCGTGGGGCGGGCCGGTGATCGGCGTCGGCGTGATGGGGGCGGTCGTACTCATGTTCCTCGCGTTCGCGATCGGCAGGAACCTGCGCCGGCCGAAATGAGCGACGTCCCCGACTCGCGCCGCGACAACAAGGCGCTCCTCGTCAGGCTCTGCGTCGTCGTCGTCGCGATGTTCGGCTTCGGCTACCTGCTGGTCCCGTTCTACGAGACGATCTGCGAAGTCACGGGGCTGCGCAACATCGCGCGCGCCGACGAGCCGGCGAACACGCAGGTCGACGCCTCGCGCGCGGTGCGGATCGAGTTCGACTCGAACGTCCGCAAGCTGCCGTGGACGTTCCGACCGCTCGAGAAGGTCGTCGCCGTGCATCCGGGCGAGGTCCGGCAGGTCCTCTACGAGATCGGGAATCCCACCGACCGGCCGCTGACGGGGCAGGCGATCCCGAGCTACGGCCCGCAGCAGGCGGCGCAATACTTCCGCAAGCTCGAATGCTTCTGCTTCGCGAAGCAGACGCTGCAGCCGGGCGAGCGGCGGCAGGTGCCGGTCGTGTTCGTCGTCGATCCTTCGCTGCCGGCGGACATCGGGACGATCACGCTCTCCTACACGTTCTTCGAAGTCGAGGGCAGTTCCTAACCCAGAATCGGGGCGCGCGTTTCATCCGCGCCCCAGGTCCGCTAGAGGTCTTATGGCCGAGCAAATCGTAAAGCCGTACTACTACGTTCCCCAGCCGTCGCACTGGCCGGTCGTCGGCTCGGTCGCGCTCCTGCTCATGGCGCTCGGCGCGACGTTCTGGTTCAACAGCATCGCCGCCGGGCCGTGGCTCGTGCTCGCGGGGTTCTGCGTGCTGCTGGTCATGATGTTCGGCTGGTTCGGCAAGGTGATCGGCGAGTCGGAGGGCCACCGGTACAACAGGAAGGTCGACGCCTCGTTCCGCTGGAGCATGAGCTGGTTCATCTTCTCGGAGGTGATGTTCTTCGCGGCCTTCTTCGGCGCGCTCTTCTACATCCGCAACCTTTCCGTGCCCGATCTCGGGAGCCTCACCTCGAAGCTCGTCTGGCCGAACTACACGTCGGGCTGGCCGACCGTCGGGCCGTACATCCGCGAGCAGTTCACGCCGATGGCGGCGATGGGCATCCCGCTCCTCAACACGATCATCCTGCTGTCGTCCGGCTTCACGCTGACCGTCGCCCACCACGCGCTCAAGGCGGAGCACCGCGGCCGGCTCAAGGTCTGGCTGTTCGCGACGATCGTGCTGGGCCTGTCGTTCCTCGGCTTCCAGGCCTTCGAGTACTTCCACGCCTACAGCGAGCTCAACCTCAAGCTGTCGACGGGCGTGTACGGCTCGACGTTCTTCATGCTGACCGGATTCCACGGCGCGCACGTGACGATCGGCGCGATCATGCTGTCGGTGATGCTGGCGCGCATCCTCCGCGGCCACTTCACGCCGGATCACCACTTCGGGTTCGAGGCGGCGTCGTGGTACTGGCACTTCGTCGACGTCGTCTGGCTCCTTCTCTTCGTCCTGGTCTACTGGCTCTGACGGGAGCGTGCAAAGCTGCTGCGCGGACCGGCCGCGTCGTTGTGTCCTCGCTCGCGACGCTTTGCCCGGCTCCCGTCCGCGGCGCGTCGGATCGCGAACCGAGCCGCGCGGCCTTTCGCCGGCTGCCAATCATCAACACGTTGTATCCACGACGAGTGCGCAGGCCGCATGCATTTCTCCGTCGTCCCCGCGAAGAGCCTGCCCCCGACCTGATCGGGGGCGGGGACCCAGTGACGTCGCTGTACTGTTGCTGCAAAGACCCCAAGTCACTGGATTCCCGCGTCCGCGGGAATGACGACTTCGCGGGATTCACGCATCCAATAAGCAACGTCCTGAATGTTCGCAGCTAGCGAAGGCCGGTCGGGGCGATCCAGCCCATCCGGTACGAAATGACGAGGAACGCGACGAGGCTCGCCGACAGCGCGACACGCACCGCCAGCATCCGCACCATCCGGGTCCCGTGGCCGCGATCGCGGTAGAGATAGTAGAGCGCCGAGAACAGGCTCGCGATGACGGCGAAGAGCGCGGCGACGACGATGATCTTCATGCGTTTTCCGGTTCCGGCCGGACGAGTTTAGGGCCTGTTCACGCTATGTCCACTTGTGCGTGGCACGGCCGAAATGACCCTGAGCAAGACGCAAAACGAAGCCGGGCCGGCTGCCCAGCTAGGCTTTGTAACGAAGCGCAGGGGCATTTCGGCAGCCACCCGAAGGGAACGGTCGCCCTGGGGCGCCACTCTTCGTTGCCCTCCTCGCGTAAACGCCCAGTCTACCCTTCGTCAGGCGCCTCGATTCGCGCCCCATGCCATCCGTTCGCACATGCGGACATGGCATGAACAGGCCCTGCGCGAAGCGTGCGGCGATGCCAAACGCGCCTTCCCCGTCAGACGCCGGAACGCCACGCCGGTTCCGTCCGCGGGCGCTGCCGACGCTCGCGACCGTCGCCGCGGTCGCGCTCTTCGTGGCGGCCGGTCAGTGGCAGGGACGTCGGATGGAGCAGAAGCAGGCGCTCCGCGCGCAGTTCGACGTCGCATCGGCGCAGACGCCGATCCCGATGTCTTCGCTCCCGACCGATGCGGACTGGACGGCGCTTCGCTATCGTCCCGTCGTGGCCACCGGTGAGTACGACGCGCGACGTCAGGTGCTGGTCGACAATCGCGTCCACGAGGGACGCGCCGGCTATCACGTGGTCACGCCGCTCGTGCTGGACGACGGACGGACGGTGCTCGTCAACCGTGGCTGGGTTGGGCAGGGCGCGTCGCGCGCCGCGCCGCCGGCCGTGATCCCGCCGGCGGGAATGGTGACGGTCGTCGGACGCATCGCGACGCCCTCGGCGGGCTTCTTCGAGCTCGCGTCGGCGCCCCCGACCGGCCACGTCTGGCAGAACCTCGATCCGGCCCGCTTCAGTGCGGCGACCGGGGTTCGGGTGCTGCCGATGCTGATCGAGGCGACGCGTGCGCCGATCCCCGACGACGGCCTCGTGCGCGACTGGCCGGCGCCCGATTTCGGCGTCGAGAAGCACCGCATCTACATGTTCCAGTGGTACGCATTTGCGGCGCTCGCGCTCGTGCTCTGGCTCGCCCTGAACTTGCGGCAACGCGCGCCCCGTGCCGATGACTGACGCACCGTCGCCGCCGCGGATGGACGCGCGCGGCCGGCGCACCCTCCTGCTGATCGCCGCCGTCGCGATCGCTCCGGTGATCGCCTCCTATGCGATCTATTACCTGTTCCCGCGCAGCGCGCAGGTGAATTACGGGACGCTGCTGCCGACTGCGCCCGCGCCCGCGGTCGAGGGTGCGCTCCCCGGCGGAACGGGGTTCCGTCTCACGGATCTGCGCGGGCGCTGGGTGCTCGTGGGGGGGAGTGCGGCGGGCTGCGGCAGCGGGTGCGAAAAGACCCTCTACGCGATACGGCAGGCGCGCACGATGCAGGGCAAGGACCAGGACCGGATCGCGCGCGTGTGGCTCGACGCGGGCGGCGCGACGCCGCCCCCTGACTGGGCGGCGCAGGACCCCGGACTCATCGTCGCGAAGATCCCTGCGGCGACGCTCGCCGCGCTGCCCGGCGGTTACGGGATCTGGCTCGTCGACCCGCTCGGCAACCTCGTGCTCGCCTATCCCGCCGATCCCGACATCAAGGGACTCGCGAAGGACCTGGCGCGCTTGCTCAAGGCTTCCAGGATCGGTTAGCGGCGACGTGAGATGCAGTGGTAAAATTCGCGCTTCGCCCGCGGCTCCCGCCGCGCCGCGGCCCCGGTTCTTTCGATGACCACGCTCGCCCTTGCCGAAGTCCGGTTCCGGCAGTTCCTTGCGCTCGCCAAGCCGCGCGTGGTGTCGCTCATCGTGTTCGTCGCGATGATCGGGATGTTCCTCGCGGTGCCAGGGCTGCCGCCGGTCGTGCCGTTCGTCTTCGGCACCGTCGGCATCGCGCTCGTCGCGGGCGCGGCCGCCGCCATCAACTGCCTGGTCGAGCAGAAGGTCGACGCGCTGATGGCGCGCACGCGCCGCCGGCCCCTGCCCGCCGGCGAAATCTCCTCGACCTCGACGCTGGTGTTCGCCGTCCTCGTCGGCGGCGTCGGTCTCGTCCTGCTCCATCAATTCGTCAACGCGCTGACGATGTGGCTCACGCTCGCGACGTTCGTCGGCTACGCGATCGTCTACACGGTGCTGCTCAAGCCCGCGACGCCGCAGAACATCGTGATCGGCGGCGCCTCGGGCGCGATGCCCCCGGTGCTGGGCTGGGCCGCGGTCACGAACGAGGTGGCGCCCGAGGCGCTGCTCCTGTTCCTCATCATCTTCGTCTGGACGCCGCCGCACTTCTGGTCGCTCGCGCTCTACCGCGCGCAGGATTACGCGCGGGCCGGACTGCCCATGCTGCCGGTGACGCACGGCCGCCGCTACACGCAGCTGATGATCGTGCTCTACACGGTCGCGCTCGTCGCGGTGACCCTGCTGCCGTTCGCGATCCGGATGAGCGGCTATGTGTATCTCGCCGGGGCGCTGGCGCTCGGCGCGATGTTCCTGGCCTACGCGGTGCAGCTCTACCGCGACTACAGCGTCGAGATGGCGCGCGCGACGTTCAAGTACTCCGTGTGGTACCTGGCGGCGCTGTTCTCCGTTCTCCTGGTCGATCACTACTGGCGCTGATGGGACGGCCTCCGCGCCGTTGGGTTGAATCGATCCGCACAGTCGTCGGCCGCCTGCGTCGACTCGCGATTGCCCGCTCCCCGTTGGCGCTGCGCGCCGGGGGCCCCGGCTCGCCGCTCGCGCCGCTGCCCTCTGCGCGCATCCTCCTGGTCGCCGCGGCTCTCCTGGCGACGGCAGCGTGCAGTCCCGAAGGCCCGAAGTTCATGGGCTCCGACGTCACGGGCACGTCGTACGGCCGCGACTTCCATCTCATCGATCACACCGGCAAGCCGCGCGCGCTCGCCGACTACCGCGGCAAGGTCGTCGTCCTGTTCTTCGGATACACGCAGTGCCCGGACGTCTGTCCGACGACGCTCGCCGAGCTCGCGGAGACGATGAAGCGCCTCGGCCCCGACGCCGACCGGGTGCAGGTGCTGTTCGTCACGATCGATCCGGAGCGCGACACGCAGGACCTGCTCTCGAAATACGTTCCGGCGTTCGATCCGCGCTTCGTCGGCCTCTACGGCGACGCCGACGCGACGGCGCGCACGGCCAAGGAATTCAAGATCGTCTACCAGAAGCAGCCAGGGCAGACGCCCGGGACGTACACGATGGACCATTCGGCCGGAACCTTCATCTTCGACCCGAACGGCAGGCTCCGCGTGTACGTCGGCTACGGGCAGGGGCCCGACGTGTTCACACACGACATCAAGGAATTGCTCAGCGCGGCAGGGTAAGGCACTGCGAACGGTTCCGGAGTTTGAACGCAAAGGCGCGTTTCGCGGGGCGCTGCGCGAGGTGAGCGGCGTCGGACTCTTGACGCCGCTTCAGCGAGCGCGGCGGACGCGCAACCGTCGCAGCGCTGTCCAAGAACTCCAAAGCAGCGCTAACAGTTTGTTGAAATTCGGCTTGTAAGTGCGAGGTTTTCGTCTATCGTTCTGGTGAGGGTTTTCATCGGCAATCCTTCGAGGTCAGAGCGATGCGCGGCCCAGATGTCATGTAGGACACGCTGTTCTCGGTACGGAGTCTGGAGAGCTACGTGCCGGCGGATCATCCGTTGCGTCCGGTGCGCGACATCCTGAACGAGGCGCTCAAGCGCATGGATCCGCTGTTTGCCGCGATGTACGCGCCAGCCGGCCGCGACTCGATCGCGCCGGAGAAGCTGCTGCGGGCGCTGATGCTGCAAGTGCTCTACGGCGTACGCAGCGAACGGATGCTGATCGAGCAGTTGGGCTACAACCTGCTGTTTCGCTGGTTTGTCGGGCTGGCGATGCAGGATGATCCGTGGGATCACTCGACCTTTTCCAAGAACCGCGATCGGTTGATCGAGCATGACGCCTGCCAGGTGCTGTTCGAGGAAGTGCTGGCGCAGGCCCGCGCGAAAGGGCTGTTGAGTGCTGAGCACTTTTCGGTGGACGGCACGCTGGTTCGCGCTTGGGCCTCGCAGAAGAGCGTCGTGCCCAAGGATGGGCCACCGCCACCGGCGAGCGGTTCGAAGAGCAATCCCGAGGTCAACTTCCGCGGCCAGCCGCGCACCAACGATACCCATGAAAGTCGTACCGATCCCGATGCGCGGCTCTATCGCAAGAGCAAGAATGCCGAGGCGCTGCCGTATTACATGGGCCATGCGCTGATGGAGAATCGCAATGGACTGGTGGTCGACCACCGGCTGACCCACGCGACCGGCAAGGCGGAACGCGAGGCCGCCATCGAGATGTTGGCGGCGCAGCCCGGAGCAACGCCCAAGACCGTCGGCGCCGATAAAGGCTATGACACCGCTGACTTCGTCGCTGACTGCCGCGCCATCGGGGTGACACCGCATGTCGCCCAGAACACCAAGCACCGCGCCAGCGCGATCGATGAGCGCACGACTCGCCATCCCGGCTACGCAGTCAGTCAAATCATTCGCAAGCTGATCGAAACCATCTTCGGCGATGGCAAGCAGCACGGTACGCTTCGCCAACTGAAACTGCGCGGCATTGAACGCGCCGAGTTGGTATTCGCCATGACCATGACCGCCGTGAACTTGCGTCGGCTGCCGAAACTCTTCGCGGAAAGCGGGTGATCGACAGGAAAGGTGTCTCCGCTGTACGCCAAAGCGACCCGAAACGACCGCCAAACCAGGTCGAACCGGGTGGCGCGAGGCGAAATCCCACGTCCTGTCGCTCAAACAAACCATTTCAGGATGCGCCGGTGTTCAAATTGAGCCGCATTTCAACGAACTGCTAAGGCTTCGACGCCTCGATCAGTTCCAAAAGGTAGCCATCGGGGTCGCGCACGAACGCGATCACCGTCGTGCCGCCTTTGACCGGCCCCGCCTCGCGCGTGACCGTCCCGCCTTTCGCCTTCACCGCGGCGCACGCCGCGGCGGCGTCCGGCACGGCGACCGCGATGTGACCGAACCCGGCGCCGAGGTCGTAGCGCTCGACGCCGTAGTTGTACGTGAGCTCGAGCACGGCGCCCTCTGACTCGTCGCCGTAGCCGACGAAGGCGAGCGTGTACTTCTGGTCGGGCCGATCGGTCCGGCGCAGGAGCTGCATTCCCATCACGCCCGTGTAGAAGTCGATCGACCGCTCCAGGTCGCCGACGCGCAGCATCGTGTGCAGGATCTTCATCAGAACTCCACCATTTCAGAACTCCACCATCTCGAAGTCGTCCTTGCGCGCCCCGCATTCGGGGCAAGTCCAGTTCGGCGGCACGTCCTCCCATCGCGTCCCCGGCGCGATGCCTTCGTCCGGGGCGCCCGCGGCTTCGTCGTAGATCCAGCCACAGATCAGGCACATGTACTTTTTCATCAGCAAGGTGGGTTGGAGTAGAATCGTACGATTTTAGCAAGCCGCGCGGTACTCGCGCGAACGCTTGCGCACCGCGCGCTTCGCGCCATGCCCCCCGACCGCGACCCCGAATTTCCGCCGCTCGTCCTCACCTTCGCGGCTTCGGACCCCTCGGGCGGCGCCGGCCTGCAGGCCGACATCCTGACGCTCGCGAGCATGGGCTGTCATCCGCTTTCGGTCGTCACCGCGATCACCGTGCAGGACACGGTCGGCGTCGAGGGCCTGCAGGCGCTCGACTCGGAGTGGGTCGCCGATCAGGCCCGCTGCCTGCTCGAGGACGTGCCGGTCGACGCCTTCAAGATCGGCGTGCTCGGCAGCGTCGAGAACATCGCCGCCATCGCCGAGATCGTCTCCGACTACCCGGACGTGCCGCTGATCCTCGATCCGGTGCTCGCGTCCGGCCGCGGCGACGAGCTGGCCACGGACGCGATGATCGGCGCGATCCGCGAGCTCCTTCTGCCGCAGACCACGATCCTGACCCCGAATTCGTTCGAAGCCCGGCGCCTCGTCGAGTCCGACGAGGATGAGGAGGGCTCCCTCGCGGACTGCGCGCGCAAGCTGATCGAGCTCGGCGCCGAATACGTGCTCGTGACGGGCACGCACGAGGCCACGCCGCAGGTGGTCAACACGCTCTACGGCAAGGACGGCGTCGTGCGCACCGATTCGTGGGCGCGGCTGCCCGGGAACTACCACGGCTCGGGCTGCACGCTGGCGTCCGCGATCGCCGCGATGCTCGCGAACGGGCTCGAGCTTCCCGAGGCGGTGCGCGAGGCCCAGGACTTCACGTGGCACGCGCTCAAGAAAGCCTATCGCCCGGGAATGGGCCAGTACCTGCCCGATCGCCTGTTCTGGGCGCGCGACGATTCGAGCGCCCCGGCGAGCGAAAGCGAAGGGACGCGCGCGGCCGATGCCGGCAGCACGCATTGAAGACGAGGCGCTCGCGCGCCGCCGCGCCCGGGCGCGCCGCATCGCCGGCCTCTACGCCGTCACGCCCGAACTGTCCGATACCTCCGATCTGGCGGCGCGCGTCGGTGCCGCGCTCGCGGGCGGCGCGTCCGCGATCCAGTATCGCAGCAAGACGGCCGACATCGCGCTGAAACGAGCGCAGGCGTTCGCGCTCGCGCGCGTGCACGCGCTGCGCGGAGGGCTCCTGATCGTGAACGACGACGCCTCGCTCGCGGCGGAAGTCGGCGCGGACGGCGTTCACGTCGGCGAGGACGACGCTTCGATCGTCGCCGCGCGCGAGATCGTGGGGCCGGACCGGCTCGTGGGCGTGTCGTGCTACGACGATCTCGGGCGCGCGCGCGCGGCGGTCGCCGCGGGAGCCGATTACGTCGCGTTCGGGAGCTTCTTCCCGTCGACGGTCAAGCCGGGCGCGCGCCGCGCTTCGACGCGGCTCGTCGCCGAGGCCCGCGACCTCGACGTGCCCATCGTGGCGATCGGCGGGATCAACGCGGCGAACGCCCCGGCGCTCGTGCGCGCCGGCGTCGACGCGGTCGCGGTGATCACCGCCGTGTTCGACGCGCCCGACATCGAGGCGGCCGCGCGCGCGATCGCGGCCTGCTTTCCTTCTTCGCACGCCTACGTGCCCGTTCATTGAAATGAGCCACAACGACGAGCTCTTTGCGCGCGCCCAGCGCACGATCCCCGCCGGCGTCAATTCGCCGGTCCGCGCCTTCCGCTCCGTGGGCGGCACGCCGCGCTTCCTCGAGCGCGGACAGGGCGCGTACGTGTGGGACGCCGACGGCAAGCGCTACATCGACTACGTCGGCTCGTGGGGGCCGGCGATCCTCGGCCACGCGCATCCTGCCGTCGTGAAGGCCGTCGTCGACATCGCGCCCAAGGGGCTGTCGTTCGGCGCGCCGACCGCGATCGAGATCGAGATGGCGGAGACGATCTGCCGGCTCCTCCCGTCGGTCGAGATGGTGCGGCTCGTGTCGTCGGGCACCGAGGCGACGATGAGCGCGCTGCGCCTCGCGCGCGGCTTCACGGGCCGGAGCAAGATCGTGAAGTTCGAAGGCTGCTACCACGGCCACGGCGACAGCCTGCTCGTGAAAGCAGGCTCCGGCGCCCTGACGTTCGGGCAGCCGTCGTCGGCCGGCGTGCCGCCGGCGATCGCGAACGAGACGATCGTGCTGCCCTACAACGATCTCGCTGCGGTCGAGGCGCTATTCGCGAAGGACGGCGCGGAGATCGCCTGCATCATCGTCGAACCGATCGCGGGCAACATGAACCTGATCATGCCGAGGCCGGGGTTCCTGCAGGGCCTGCGTACGGTGTGCGACCGGGCGGGCGCCGTGCTGATCTTCGACGAGGTGATGACCGGCTTCCGCGTGCACCCGCGCGGGGTGCAAGGCCTCTACGGCATCACGCCCGATCTCACGACCCTCGGCAAGGTGATCGGCGGCGGGATGCCGGTCGGCGCGTTCGGCGGCAGGCGCGCGATCATGGAGAAGATCGCGCCGCTCGGCCCCGTCTATCAGGCGGGTACGCTCTCGGGCAATCCGCTGGCGGTGGCCGCGGGGCTCGCGACGCTGAACGAGATCCAGGCGCCCGGCTTCTACGACGCGCTGGCGGCGAAGACGAAAGCACTGACCGACGGATTGGCCGCTGCCGCGAAGCGCGCGGGCGTCGCGTTCTCCGCGCAATCGGTCGGCGGGATGTTCGGCCTCTACTTCGCCGAGCGCGTGCCCGATTCCTACGAAACGGTGATGGCCTGCGACAAGGAGCGCTTCAACCGCTTCTTCCACGCGATGCTGGAGGGCGGCGTCTACTTCGCGCCGTCCGCGTACGAGGCCGGCTTCGTGTCGATCGCGCACACGACGGACGATATCGCGACGACGGTCGCGCTCGCGGAGAAGTCGTTCGCGACCTTGCGATAGTCGGAATCGGCCGCGCTCCCCCGCGCTCCGCCCCCCGCTCGCTTCGATCAATCCACGAGCTTCGCGTTCGCCCGGCCGATCCGCTCGGCGACGTCTGCAAGCTGCGCAATGGAGCATCGACGAAGCACCTCCTCGCGTGTTGCCGCGGAGAAGGACGCGCGGGCGCCGATTCGCGCCTTTGCAGCGCTGCCGGGCATCACGCCGTGCTTCGATTCGAACCGGCGCTTGTACTCCTCCCACGCCGCGTCGTACGTGCCGGTGGACTCGTGGATCAGCACGATGTCGCGACAGACCGCCAGTTTGAATCCTGCGCGGTGGGCCCGGAAGCTGAAGTCGAGGTCGTACAGGTGGAAGCCGTCGAACGTCTCGCCGTCGAATGGAATCGCCGTCGCGACCTCCCGGCGCAGGGCCATGCAGACACCGTCGAGTGCCTGGATGCCCGGCACGACCAACGGACCGCCGCCGAGCATCATCGTCGCGTAGCCACCGTGCTCGGGATCGGGTGATGTGACGAGCGTGAAGACGTACGGATCGCCCGCGTCGGCCCACTTTCCCGAGACGAGGCGCGTCGTGCCGGCGATGCCCACGAGGTCGAAGTCGTCGAGGTGGCGGTCGATGCGCGCCGCGAAATCGGGCGTCAGGATCTCGATGTCGTCGTGCGAGAGGATGAGCCGCGTTCCGTTCGCTTGCGCAATGCCGCGGGTGTAGCCCTCGGCCAGTGAACGCGCGTCGTGGATCCCGATGATCTCGACCTCGCGCCCGGCGAAGAGCGAGCGGTAGTTGCGCGATACCTGCTCGAACTTGCGCGCGTCGATGCTGCAGACGACGATCGACAACTCGGGAGCGGCGGGACGCTCCACGCTACTGCGCGTCCACTGCGCAGCGCGTCGCCTCGAGCCATTGCCGGCCGTAGCGCTCGTCGGGCTCGAGGTATGCGCTCTCGGCCCACTCGTTCCACGCGTTGACGAAGACGAGGCGTTCCTCCGGTTGCGGCTTCGCGCGCGCCTGCGCGACGATAGCGGCGAGCCAGCGCTGGTAGTTGGCCGGATGCGCGTTCACGAACACGTGGCCGTTGTTCGGCAGCCGCGGCGTGTTGTCCCATCCGGCCATGACGCCGCGGAAGAACGGATACTCGGGCAGCGGCCGCGCGATCGCCCATTTCGCGCCGGACACGTAATCCCAGACGCGGCCGGTGAACGCCGGCTCGCGGCCGGCGACGTCGGCGGTGACGTCCGAGACGACGAGGCCGTGCGGTGGAAACTCGATCGCGGCGTCGAAACCAAAGCGTCGCGGATCCGCGCCCTCGGCATCCTGGACGAGGCACAGATAGGGGGGCGGGAGGCGCGTGGCCGCGCATTCTTCCCGCCACGCATCGACCCATCGGCCGATGTCCGGAATGTCCTGGGGACGCGAGATCACGAGGAGCGGCCGCTCGCCGACGCGGATGTAGCGCGGATCCTGCAGGAGCGGAATCACGTCGCGGATGAAGCGGCGATCGTCACCGGGCCGGTACTCGAGCGGCATCAGGACGTCGTCCGGCCTGCCGTCCCAGCGCCGGTTCCACGGACCGTTCGCCCAGCAGATGCAGAACGGGAAGTCGGGCTCGCCGCTTGCGTGCACTTCGTCGAGCGGGCGCTCGAGGAGACGGCGCCCGCTGAACCAGTAGTAGTAGTAGCAGAAGCCGTGGATGCCGTGACTTCGCGCGAGGGACGCCTGCTCGGCGCGCGTCTCCGGCACCCGCAGGTCGTAGAAGCCGAGATCGGCGGGCAGGCGCGGCTGCTCGTGGCCCGCGAACTTGGGCCGCGCGCGCGCGACGTTGCGCCACTCGGTGAAGCCCTTGCCCCACCAGGCATCGTTCTCCGGGATGGGGTAGAACTGCGGCAGGTAGAACGCGATCAGCTTCGGAGCGGACATGGCGGCTGGCGAACGCAAGCGTTTCGATCACGCGAAAAGCGCGCGACGGGCATTCCGATCACGCGCTCCGTCGGGCATCGGAGACAGTACCAATCGGCGCGCTGCGGAACAAATACCACATCGCGAGTGTCACGATCCGGAGCGCAATCACGATGCGCAACGGCGGAAGATCCGATCGCTCGAGATCGTGATCTTCATCCTGCAGCCGACAACAATAATGAGGGGCGTCGGGGGAAGGCGACACTCGAGGGTGCCGGCGTCGTGGAGCGGCGACGGATTGCGGAGGAGGGCACGCGCAAGGCCTTGATTTATACGGGCGAGCGGCGATTTTTGCCCGTCCGCCATGCTATCATCAACCGTTTTTTCTCTTGCTTCCGGAGCGACGTCACGCGTGGACACCGCGAGTCGAAAGCGCATAGGCGAAATCCTGATCGAGCGCGGCAAGCTGGACGCCGCAGGGCTCGAGCGCGCGCTGCGCGTGCAGCAGGAATCGGGCGACCGGCTCGGCACGCTGCTCGTCACGCTCGGCCTTTGCGCCCAGCGGGACGTGACCGAGGCGCTGGCCGCGCAGCTCGGCCTGCCGCTCGTCGACGCCGGCGGCTATCCCGAATTCCCGATCCTCGAGGAACGCATCTCCGCCCGGTTCCTGCGTGAGGCGCGCGCGCTTCCCGTGCGCGAGGACGAGCGCGAGCTCGCGCTCGCGATGGCCGACCCGACCGACGCGTACACGATCGGCGCGTTCAGGATGGTCACCGGCCGCGAGGTGAGGCCGCTCGTCGCCGTCCCGACCGAGCTCGACGCCGCACTCGAGCGTCTCTATGGCGCCGGCCGCACCGCGGTCGGCCAGATCGTCGGCGACGTCGAGCAGCGCGGCGACGACCTGTCGATCGACGCGGACGTCCAGCAGTTGAAAGACCTCGCGGCGGAAGCGCCCGTCATCCGCCTCGTCTCGCTCATCATCACGAATGCGCTCGAGGCGCGCGCGTCCGACATCCACATCGAGCCCTTCGAGAACCGGCTCGTGGTCCGCTACCGGATCGACGGCGTGCTGCACGAGGTCGAGTCGCCGCCGAGACGCTTCTCGGCCGCCGTGATCTCGCGCGTGAAGATCATGGCCAACCTCGACATCGCCGAGCGCCGGCTGCCGCAGGACGGCCGGATCCGCCTGCGGGTGCAGGGCAAGGAGATCGATCTCCGCGTGTCGACGGTCCCCACGATGCACGGCGAGTCGGTCGTCATGCGGATTCTCGACAAGGGCGGCGTGCCGCTCGACTTCAAGCGCCTGGGCTTCGAGCAGGACACGCTCAGGGTGTTCCTCGACGCGCTCCTGCAGCCGCACGGGATCCTGCTCGTGACCGGGCCCACCGGCTCGGGCAAGACGACGACGCTCTATACCGCGCTCGAGAAGCTGAACCAGCCCGACGTCAAGATCCTGACCGTCGAGGACCCGGTCGAGTACCAGATGCCCGGCATCAACCAGATCCAGGTCAAGCCGCAGATCGACCTCACGTTCGCGAACGCGCTGCGCTCGATCGTGCGGCAGGACCCCGACGTGATCATGATCGGCGAGATCCGCGACCTCGAAACCGCGCAGATCGCCGTCCAGTCGGCGCTGACCGGCCACCTCGTGCTGTCGACCGTGCACACCAACGACGCGCCGTCGACGGTCAACCGCCTCCTCGACATGGGCGTGGAGGATTACCTGCTCACCTCCACCGTGATCGGCATCCTGGCGCAGCGGCTCGTGCGCACGCTGTGCGATGCGTGCAAGGAGCCCTACACCGCGCTGCCGGAGCTCGTCGAGGAGCTCGGCCTCGCGCGCTTCGCGCCGAAGGGCGACATCACGCTCTACCACTCGAAGGGCTGCCCGCAATGCGCGCAGACCGGCTACGCGGGGCGGATCAGCATTCTCGAGATGCTGCCGATGAGCGATCCGCTGCGGAGTCTCGTGATGAAACACGCGATCTCGAACGAGCTCCGCGCCGAGGCCGTGCGCGAGGGGATGGTCACCATGTACGAGGACGGCCTGCGCAAGGCGATGCGCGGGATCACGACGTTCGAGGAAGTGCTCCGCGTGACGCGCGAAGGCTGAGTGTGAAGATTCAAGACGCTTCTTCCACGATGGATGAATCTGTCCGTTCGCCGTTCCCGCGAACGCGGGAACGACGAAGAATGCACGCGACCGGCGCATTCGTCGCGGATACAACGTTCTGACGATTGACGGTTCCTGATGCCCATTTTCCGCTACAAGGCCGTCAATGCGTCGGGGAGCGTTGCGGTCGGCGAGCTCGAGGCCGCGAACGAATCCGAGATCGTCGACCGGCTCCGTGACCAGGGACTCATGCCGATGCAGGTGGCCCGCGCGGCCGGCACCACGTCCGGCGGAGGCAACGGCGGCGCTGCCGCCGGCGGCGCGAGACGCCGCTGGTGGGCGCCGAAGGCGGTCACCCGCGACCACCTGCTCGCGATGACGCGCGAGCTCGCGACGCTGCTCCGCGCGGGGCTGCCGCTCGACCGCGCGCTCGAGATATTGATCGGCCTGGCCGACGCGCCGCCGGTGGCGGTGCTGCTGCAGGGCATCCGCGACGACGTCCGCGGCGGCAAGTCGCTCTCCCAGGCGCTCGACGCGCGACGCGAAGTATTCGGCCGCTTCTACGTCAACATCATCCGCGCGGGCGAGGCCGGGGGCGCGCTCGGCACGGTGCTGGCGCGGCTCGCGGACACGATGGAGCGCAACAAGGAGCTGCGCGAGAGCGTCATCTCCGCGCTCATCTATCCGACGATCCTGATCTCGGTCGCCGTGCTGTCGCTGATGCTGATCCTCGCCTACGTCGTGCCGCAGTTCGAGCAGACGTTCGCGCAGGCGGGCCGCGCGCTGCCGCTGCCGACCCAGGTCGTGATCTTCCTCGGCACCGGCGTCAAGCGGTGGTGGTGGGCGATCGCCGCGCTCGCGGTGCTCGCCGTGCTCTGGATGCGCCGCCGGCTGCGCGATCCGGTCGTGCGCGGGCGCTGGGACGCCCGCATCCTGCGCGCGCCGCTCCTCGGCGACGTGATGATCAAGGTCGAGACCGCGCGGTTCGCGCGCACGCTCTCGACGCTGCTCGCGAACGGCGTGACGCTGCTCTCGGGGCTCGCCATCGTCCGCGACACGCTTGCCAACAGCGTGCTCGCCAACGCGCTCGACGGCGTGGTCTCGCGGCTGCGCGAGGGCAAGGGCTTCGCGCGGCCGTTGGGCGACACCGGCGTGTATCCGAAACTCGCCGTGCAGATGATCCTGGTCGGCGAGGAGTCCGGCCGCCTGGAGGAGATGCTGAACCGGGTCGCCGAGGTCTACGACCGCGAGGTCGCGATGGCGATCAAGCGCTTCCTCGCCGTGCTCGAGCCGGCGCTCATCCTGTCGCTCGCCGTGATGATCGGCGCGATCGTGTTCTCGATCCTGATCGGCGTCATGGGCATGAGCGAACTTGTCCAGTGACGCATGTCTAACTGATCCGCCGGACTCCGTCCCGCGCGAAACGCAATCTGAAAGAGGTCGCCCGATGTCCCCGAACCGAACGAGACGAGCGCGCGAGCTTGGCATGACACTGATCGAGATCCTGGTCGTGCTCGTGCTGCTCGCGGTGATCATGAGCGTGGTCGCCGGCAATTACCTGGGCCGCGGCGAGAAGGCCAAGGCCGACGCGGCGAAGATCGAGATCGGGCAGATCGGCCAGACGCTCGACCTCTACAAGCTCGAGATCGGCCGTTACCCCACGACGCAGGAGGGCCTGCAGGCGCTCATCTCCGCGCCGAGCGGCGTGAGCAACTGGAACGGTCCGTACTGGAAGAAGCAGTCGGTGCCGAAGGACCCGTGGGGCAACGAATACAAGTACACGTCGCCCGGCGCGAATGCGCCCTACGACATCCTCTCCTACGGCGCCGACGGCAAGGAAGGCGGCGAGGGCCCCAACAAGGACATCTCGAGCTCGCAGTGAACGGAGCCAGAGCCGCCGTGATGAGGCACGCGCGCGGGCAGCCGCGCGGGAAGCGGTCGCCGGCCTCCGGCGTGACGCTCATCGAGCTCCTGGTCGTCCTGGTGATCATGGCGATCATCGCGTCCATCGCCATTCCGCTGCTCGGCCCCGGCGTGTCGAACTCCGAGCTCAGGAGCGCGGCGCGCAAGGTCGCGGCCGGCCTCAGGATGGCGCGCGACGACGCGGTGGCGACGCGGACCGACACGCGGCTCGTGCTCGACCTCGAGCATCGCACGTTCCAGATCGAGCGCGATCCGCACGTCCATGCGCTTCCGCGCGAGCTCGAGATGAAGCTCTTCACCGCGCAGAGCGACATCGTCGACGAGCACGTCGGCGCGATCCGCTTCTATCCCGACGGCGGCTCGACGGGCGGGCGCGTCACGCTGTCGGCCGGCGAGCGCAAGTTCGACATCGACGTGGACTGGCTGACCGGCCGCGTCGCGATATTGGACTGACTTCGAGGCGTGATGCGAGCTACGAAACGCCCGTCATTCCCGCGCACGCGGGAATCCAGTGTCGTGCGACGAAAGTCACTGGGTCCCCGCGTTCGCGGGGACGACCGCAGGCGCTTTCGCTGCGCGAAATCGCGAGCGGTCGGTTTCTCGCTGCTCGAAGTGCTGGTCGCCTTCGCGATCCTGGCGCTCGTCGGCACGGCGCTCTTCCGGCTGTTCTCGGGTGGCCTCGGCAACGCCGCGGCGGCCGACGACTACAGCCGCGCGGTGCTCGTCGCGGAGAGCGTGCTCGCCGAGACCGCCTCCGCGCAGCCGCTCCGCGAAGCGACGACGCAAGGCACCGCGGACGACGGCCGCATCGAATGGACGGCGCAGGTGGCGCCGTACGCGGCGCCGGGCGTGAGCCCGGATCTGGAGCGGGGATCCGAAGCGCTGCCGCTCAGGCTGTTCCGGGTCAGCGTCGACGTCGCGTTCGCGGCGCCCTCCGGCGGCCGCCGCACGTTCACGCTCGCCACGACGCGTCTCGGCGCAAAGGAGACGCGATGAGTTGTCCGCGCTCCCTTGCTCAAAAGGCGCTGGGTCCCCGCCCCCGATCAGGTCGGGGGCAGGCTCTTGGCTTCACGCTCATCGAGCTCATCATCGCGCTCGCGCTGCTCGCGCTGATCGCCTCGCTCCTGACCGGGTCGCTCAGCATGGCGGCGCGGAGCTGGGACGTCGGCGAAGGCAAGGCCGTCGACGTCGCGTCGATGCGGCAGGCGCAGGAGTTCCTCCGCGAGCAGCTCACGGCGGAGCTGCCGCTCCGCCTCAAGAAAGTCGTCGACATGCCGCTCCTGTTCGCGGGCGAGCGCGACGAGATTCGCTACGCGGCCGCGCTTCCGCCGCGCGTGCAGGAAGGCGGCGCGTGGTACTTCCGGCTCGCGGTCGTGCGCGAGGGCGACAAATCCCGGCTCGTCCTCGAGCGAACCTACCCTGACCTCACGGCGCTCGAGGCTCCGCAGTTCGCGCCCGACGCGGATCGCTCGGTGCTCGCGGACGGCATCGCGGAGCTCGTCATCTCGTATTTCGGCCGGGACGCGAACGCGAGCGACGCCGATGCCCCGACCTGGCGCGATCGCTGGGACGACCCCCAGCGGCTGCCGCTGCTCGTGAAGATCGAGGTCAAGCCCGAGAAAGGCTCGGCGTGGCCTCCGCTCGTCATCGAGCCGCGGCGCGCGCCGGAGTCCGCGTGCGCGGCGTACGATCCGCAGCGTGGCCGCTGCGTGGCGGCCGGATGATGCGCGCGCGCGGCGCTCGGCAGTCGGGCATCGCGCTGATCGCGGTGCTCTGGCTCACCGTCATGCTCACCGTCATCGCGAGCGGCTTCGCCTTCAGCATGCACGGCGAAGCGGTGGCGGCGCGCAACGCGCTGTCGCTCGCGCAGGCGCGCGCCGCGGCGGACGGCGCGGTCGAGCGCCTCGCCTTCGAGCTCACGCGCCCGCGCAATCTCGCCGACGTCTGGCAGGCCGACGGCACGGAGCGGTCGTGGGCCGACGGCGAGGCGAAGCTCACCGCGTGGGCGACGGACGAGTCGGCGCGGATCGACCTCAATACGGCGAGCGAGCCGCTGCTCAAGGGGCTTTTCCAGAACATCGGCGGCCTCGACCCGGCGTCGGCGGACGGCGTCGTCGCCGCGATGGAGGACTGGCGGGATCCCGACGACCTGAAGCGGCCGAACGGCGCCGAGGAGGCGGACTATCGCGCTGCGGGAAAGGCGTACAAGCCCGCGAACGCGTCGTTCGACACGGTCGGCGAGCTCGCGCGGGTGCTTGGCGTCACGCCGGGGCTCATGACGCGGATCTCCGACAGCGTGACCGTGTACGCACGGCAGGCCGGCATCAATCCGGCGACCGCGTCGCGCGACGTGCTGCTCGCGATCCCCAATGCGACGCCCGAGGCGGTCGACGCGTACCTCGAGCAGCGCAAGGAGGCGCTTGCGAACAAGCTTCCGGCGCCGCCCTTCCCGCTGGCTCAGGGCTACGCGAGCGGCGCGGTGCCGATCTACCGGATCCACGCGCAGGCGACCATGCCCGATGGTGTAACCTTCGTCCGCGACGCGGTGCTGCGGCTGTCGGTCGATCCCAAGCGGCCCGTGATCGCTTTCCTCTGGCAGGAAGGTGCGCGCTCCGCGCCGCCGCCCGCGCCCGTCGGCCCGGACAGCGCAGACGGGGCCGGCGCCTCCGGCGTCCCGGAAAACAATGCCCAGACGACTCGCTGAACTGAAGCAGCGCCTGCGCGATCTCGCGCAGCGGCTCGGGCTGCCCGCGTTCTGGCGCTGGTGGTCGCGCGAGCTCGCACCGCTCGTGCCGGCCGCCTCGCGCGCGGCCGTCAAGCGGAAGCTCCTGCGGCCCGTGCTCGCCTTCGGCCCCGACGCCGCCGTGCTGTGGGAACCGCGCACGACCAACGGCACGCTCGCCTTCGCGGCGACCGCGCGCATTCCGCTCGCAGGCGATCCGGCGACCGTACAGCAGGCCGGCCGGGCCGCGCTCGACGGGCTGCCGAAGGTGCCCGTTGCTGCGGGCGTCCAGGCGGCGAAGGTCGTTGTGGCGCTGCCGCCCGGCCAGGTCCTGCGCAAGGAGATCGTGCTGCCGGCGGCGGTGGAGCAGGACCTGGAGCAGACGCTCGCCTACGATCTCGACCGGCACACCCCGTTCAAGCCCGACGAGCTCTGGTTCGATGCGGCGGTGCTCGCGCGCGATGGGCAAAAGGGCGAGATCCGCGTCGACTGGGCCGCCGCGCTGCGCAGCGTGGTGACCGACGCGCGCAAGCGCGCCGAGAGCTGGGGCGCCGCGGTCGTCGCCGTCACGCCCGATGCGCCGGGCGCCGATGGTCCGTCGACGGCCGCGCGCTCGCGGCTCAACCTGCTGCCGGCGGCCGAGCGGCCGGCGGTCGCATGGTGGCGCCGCTGGCGCCTTTGGGCGCCGCTCGCGCTCCTCGCGTTCGTGGCGCTCGTCGCCGTGATCCTCCCGATCTGGCAGAAGCGCGAGTACGTGATCGAGCTGTCGCGCACGACGGAGCAGGCGCGCGCGAAGGCCGATGCCGCGAGTGCGCTGCGCGAGCAGCTCGAGACGATGACCGCCGACTACAATTACGTGCTTGCGCGGAAGTACGGCTTCCCGAGCCTCGTGCAGGTGCTGGAGGACGTCACGAAAGCGCTGCCGGACGACACCTGGCTCACGCAGCTCGACGTGCGCGGCGGTGCGAAGGGCAAGGACGCGCGCCGGGAGCTGCTTCTGCGCGGCGAGAGCGCCAATGCCGGCCGGCTCGTCTCGGTGCTCGAGGAAACGAAGGCGTTCGCGGAAGCCGCGCCACGCTCGCCGACGACCAAGATCCAGCCGGGCCCCGGCGAGATCTTCGACCTCGGAGCGGTGATCGCGCCCGTCCCGCCGCCGCCGCCACTGCAGCTCGTGAGCACCTCCGCGCCGGCGCCCGCCGCAGCGCCGCCCGCTGCCCCACCGGCAGCCGCGAAGCCTGCTCCCGCCGCGTCCCAGCCCGCCACGCCGCCGGTGGCGGCTCCCGCGCCCGCGCCGGTGGCAGCCTCCACTCCCACCGCGCCGGCGCCACCCACGCCGGTCGTGATTCCTCCGCAGCCGCAGGCGCCTCCCGGCATGCTGGCGCCGCGCGACATTCCGCCTCCCCCGGGCTCGGTCCAGCCGCCGGCCGCGGCCGGACCGCCGACGTCGGTGGTCGGCGGGCAGCGCGTCGTCTCGCCCGAAATTCCCGCCGCGCCCCCGCCGCAGCCGGGCAACTCGCAATGATCGCGACCATCGAACGCCTCCCGGCGAAGCAGCAGCGCGCGCTCGCAATCGCGCTGTTCGTCGTCGCGGCGCTCCTCGCGCTCGCCGTCCTGCTGCTGCCGGCGGTGCTCCTGCACAAGCGCTACGACGACGCGATCGCGTCGCTCACGGAGCGCCTCGACACGTACCGCCGCGTCTCGGCGCAGGCGCCGGAGTACCGGAGGGCGCTCGATGCGATGCGCGCGAAGGATGCTCGGCGGTTCTTCCTCAAGAACATGGCCGCCAACCTCGCGGGCGCGGAGCTGCAGGAGCTCGTGCGCGCGGCCATCGAGGGCAACGGCGGCCGCATCACGACGAGCCAGAACCAGGCGGCGAAGGATGACGGCCGGTACCGCCAGATCGGGCTCAACGTGCAGTTCTTCGCGAGCACGCCGAACCTGCAGAAGATCCTGTACGCGCTCGAGACCCAGCAGCCCTATCTCGTCATCGAGAATCTGTCGCTGCGGCCGCTGAACCCGTTCCGCGGCTTTCGTCCCGCGCCCGGGCAGGAGCCCGAGGTCAATGTGCAGCTCGACATCGTCGGCTTCGATTTCGCCGAGCCGGCGAAGACTCCCGCCGAAGCGGCAAGGAAATAGGGAGGCCACGATGAACGAATTCGCGACCCGCGCCCGGGCGACGCTGTGGTGGTCGGTGCCGCTGCTCGTTGCGCTCGCGCTGATCGTGTGGGAGACCGATTTCGGGCGCGAGGTGCGCCGGCTGCCGGCGCAGGAGGCCCCGGTCGAGCCGCGCCCGGTGGTCACGTCGCTGCTTCCGGAATTCGCGATCCCGGGCGGCACGGCCGCGCGCACGGACACCGTGCAGCGGACGCTGTTCAACCCCACGCGTCGGCCCGCCCCCGTTCTCGCGGGTGACGGGACGAAGTCCCGGATGCAGCGCGGCCAGTTCACGCTGACCGGAACGCTGGTGGTGGGCGGCAAGAACACCGCGTTCCTCCGCGAGATGGCCGGCGGACGCGCCCGCCGCGTCATTCAGGGCGAGACGGTCAACGGGCTGCTCGTCGCCGACGTGAAGCCGGACCGGGTCCGGCTCGCGCTTGGCGACGAGTCCGAAGAACTCGTGCTGCGCGTGGCGCCCAACCCGAGGCCGACGCTCCAGCCGGCGATGCCGGTGGCGGCGCACGTGCCGCCCGCGGCGGCGGGCGTTCCCGCCGCGCAGCCGGGGACCGTACCGACCTCCCCCGGCTCGGCCGCCGAAGCTTCGCTCGCCGAGCGGCGCCGCGCCGCGCGCGCGGCGCAGGCGGCCATCCAGGCGCAGACCTCGACGCCGGATGGCAACCCGCTGCCGGCGCAGAACGGCAACGTTCCGATGACGCGGCCGCCGGTCGCTCCCGCTCCCGCCCCCGCGGCGGGCGCTTCCTCGTCCGCCGATCCTCGCTGGCTCGACGTCTATCGCCAGTACCAGACGCGCAGCCCGAACGTCACCAAGTGACGCCGGCGCCCCGATTTCCCGCCCGGACAACAACGATGCCCACTCGATTCCGCTTCCGTCTTGCGCTCGCGCGCGCGCTGCCGCTCCTGCTCGCCGCCTGCGCGTCGCAGGAGCCGGCGCCCGAGGCTCCCGCCCCGGCGATGCGCACGACGCCGCTCAAGGCCACGAACGGCATGTCGCCCGACCTCGCCGATGCGGCAAAGCGTGCTCTGCAGCCCGGCCTCCCGTCCGCCGAGGAGCGGGCGCGGATCTTCCGTGGCACGGGCGTCCTCGTGAAAGGGCAGCAGGCGGGCGGCGCGCTGCCTCCGGGCCAGCCGGTGCAGGCGACGGGCAACAGCGTCGTGCTGAACTTCGAGGGGGCCGACCTCCGCGAGGTCGTCCGCAGCATCCTGGGCGACACGCTGGGCGAGGCGTACACGATAGACGCGTCGGTCGGCGGCACGGTGACGCTGCGCACGACGACGGGGATCACGCGCGAGGCGCTGCCGGCGACCCTCGAAATGCTGCTGCGCATGAACGGCGCGGCGATGGTGAAGGAGGGCGGCATCTACAAGATCGTGCCGCAGGCCGCCGCCGTCCGCGGCAACGTCACTCCGCAGCTCGGCAATTCGCAGCGCGCGCTGCCTCCGGGGTTCTCCGTCCAGATCGTTCCGCTTCGCTACATCGGCGTGCGGGAGATGATGCGGATCCTCGAGCCGTTCGCCAAGGACGCGAGCGCCGTGCGGCCCGACGAGCTGCGCAACATGCTGATCCTGTCGGGCACCGAGCAGGAGTTGAAGCATCTCGTCGAGACCATCGACATGTTCGACATCGACTGGATGGCCGGCATGTCGGTGGGCGTGTTCACGCTGCAGAACGCCGACGTGAAGACCGTGGCAGCCGAACTCGACAAGGCGGTGGGCGACAAGGCGACGAGCCCGCTCGCCGGCATCCTGCGCATCATTCCGATCGAGCGCCTGAACGCGCTGCTCGTGATCACGCCGCAGCCCGCGTATCTCGACGAGGTGAAGAAGTGGATCGCCCGCCTCGACCAGGCGGGCACCGGCGAGGGTCCGAGCTTCTACGTCTACGCCCTGCAGAACCAGCGCGCCGAGAGGCTCGGGCCGCTCCTCACGCAGGCGTTCACGGGACGCGCGCCGCCCGCCGGGGCGACGCCCCCGCCCACGCTCGCGCCGGGGACGCCCGCCGGCACGATCGTGAATCCGCCGTCGTTCCAGCCGCAGCCGGCCGTCGTGCAGCCGACGATCAACGTCACGACGACGCCTGCCCCTGGCTCGCAGACCGCCGCGACGGCCGCGGGCGGACGCGCGGGCGAGGGGCTCGCGGTCGTGCGCAACATCCAGGTCGTCGCCGACAAGGATCAGAACACGCTGCTGATCATCGCCACCGCGCAGGAGTATCGCGTGATCGAGGCGGCGCTGAAGAAGCTCGACGTCCCGTCGCGGCAGGTGCTGATCGACGTGACGATGGCCGAGGTGTCGCTGACGGACGAGCTCCAATTCGGCGTCGAGTGGATGTTCCGCGACGCCGCCCCGTCCGGCCGCGGCGCGGGCGGTCTCTTCACGCGGACCACACCGATCAATCCGGGCGTGCCGTCGGCCGCGGCGGCGGCCGCCGCCGCCACGAATCCGGCGCTCGCGCTCGCGCAGGGGTTCGTCTACATCATCAACAACGCGAACTTCCCCGGCGGCATCCAGGCCGCGCTGCACCTGCTCGACAAGTACGGCAACACGAAGGTGCTCGCGAACCCGCACCTGTCCGCGCTCGACAACCAGAAGGCGACGATCAAGGCGGGCGACCGGATCCCGATCTGCCAGCAGAGCGTGGTCGGCAGCACGACGAACGTGGTGACGACGACCTCGCAGTACATCGACACCGGCGTGCTGATGCAGGTCACGCCGCACATCAACCAGGGCGGGCTCGTCACGCTCGACGTGCAGGTCGAGGTCAGCCTTCCCGGAGCCCAGATCAACCCCTGCGATGCGCCGCCGATCAATACGCGCTCGGTGCAGTCGCTCGTCGCCGTGCAGTCGGGCCAGACGATGGTGATGGGAGGGCTCATCAACGAGGCCAAGAAGAATTCGTCGCAGGGCCTGCCGCTGCTGTCGCGCATCCCCATCCTGGGAGGGCTCTTCGGCGAGCAGACGCTTGACAACAACCGGACCGAGCTCGTCGTATTCATCACGCCGCGGATGATCGAGTCCGAGCTGGACCTCAAGAACGTCATAGACGACCTCCGGCGGAAGATGCAGAAACTGGACGAATCTATGGACGTCTTCAATCCCGCGCTCACGCCGACAGGCCATCTACTTCATTGATTGTAAATGATTTTTAATAGAAGCGTCGTCGGATGGCGACAGGAAAACGTCTCCAAAGCCCGACAAAATCCTGTTGCAGCAGTGCAACGGAAAATTAGAGCAATCCAATACCCCTGAAAGGCCGTTGACGATGCCAGGGGCATTGGTTAGGCTTGAATCGAGGATTGCGGCGCCGCGGAGCGAATCGGTTCTACGAGCGGTCCTCGAGACACCCGCACTGCGGCGTTTCACCTGTAATTCGTCAGGGGCAATCCAGATGGTTCTGCAAAGTTTCGGGCGGCGTGCCCGCGTGCGCAGCACAGGGCTGCGATGGAAGCGGGGCGTCGCGGTAGTTCTCGTGGCATTGGCCGGTTGCGCGAGCGTCGGCACGCTCACGGCGGACTCCCCGACCGAAGCCAAGCAGGCGGCGGTGGCGGAGCGTGCGAAGGCCCGCTGGGCGGCCATGATCGACGGCAACCTCGATCTGGCCTACACGTTCCTGAGCCCCGCTTCGAAGGGCATCGTGTCGCTGGCGGCGTTCAAGCAGCAGTCGAGATCGGGATACCGGGAGGCGAAGGTCGAGAAGGTCGAGTGCGAAGGCGCCATCTGCAAGGTCCGGATGTTCGTCACCTACGATCACCGGCTCATGAAAGGATTGGCGACACCCCTCGAGGAACGCTGGGTGATCGACGAAGGACAAGCTTGGCTCGTCTGGTAGCGGACGCGACCCGAGAGCCGTTGCAAATTTTCCACAGGGGGGCATTTCGGCGCGGCCGGTAGAGAGAGAAATCGTTTGGACAAGCTCCAGAAGCTGTAATAAGATTCGCATGCTGTCGGATTGAAGTGATCACTTTGAAACGCAAATCGCAAACACAGGAGTCACCACCAACCATGAACACGTTCAACAAGAAGTCGCTGTACGCCGCGATCGCGGGTGTAAGCGCACTGGGCGTGACGGGAGCCGCGGAGGCGGTGCACGTCAACCCGGACGGCCTGGGCCAGGTCCTGATCTATCCGTACTACACGGTGCGGACGAGGCTGACCACGAACCCCCCCATTGCGTTCGTGAACCCGACGTTCAATTCGCTGCTGTCGGTCGTCAACTCGACGGCGTCGGCGAAGGCCGTCAAGGTCCGGTTCCTGGAAGGCAAGGCCTCCAAGGAAGTTCTCGACTTCAACCTCTACCTGTCGGCGCACGACGTCTGGACCGCGGGCATCCTGCCGACCGCTGACGGCGCCGGCATCGTGACGTTCGACAAGTCCTGCACGGTTCCGACCGTGTCGAGCGACGTGGCGAATCCGACGCCGTTCGTGAACTTCACGTACTCGTCGACGGATCCGGACTCGGCGGACAGCTCGCTCGACCGGACCCGCGAAGGCTACGTCGAAATCATCGAGATGGGTGACGTGACCGGCGCGACCGCCGTGGCCGCGACGCACGTCGGCGGCGTCCCGCTCTGCACGCCGGCCGCCCTCGTCGCTCCTGTCGCCCCGACCAACACGGTCGTCGGCACGGGCGGCCTGTTCGGCACGATGACCATCATCAACGTCAACGCCTCGGCCGAGACGGGCTACGACGCGGTCGCGCTCGAAGCGTTCCGCACCGTGCCGCCGTCGCTGTGGTTCCCGGCCGGCTCGATTCAGCCTGATATGACGAACCAGCTCGACGCGACCGTCACCGGCCACCAGGCCGAGACGTACGCGGGCGGCGCGGTCGTGCTGTCCGGCTGGACGACCGGCATCGACGCGGTCAGCGCCGCGCTGATGCACGACAACGTGATGAACGAGTACGTCCTCGACAGCGGCACGAAGTCGCTGACCGACTGGGTCGTGACCTATCCGACGAAGCGCTTCTACGTCGCGAGCGGCACGGGCACCCCGGCCAAGCTGTTCCAGCGCAACTTCGCCGGCCCGCTGGGCGCGTGCGACGACGTGGATATCTTCTACTGGGATCGCGAGGAACAGTCTCCGGGTCCGGCGCCGGGTGGATTCTCGCCGCCGGCTCCGGGCAGCCCGAAGTCCGCGCTGTGCTGGGAAGCGAATATCATCACGTTCAACAACTCGAACCTGTTCGGGTCGACGAACTCGCAGAACATCAACACGGCGTATCAGGACGGTTGGGCGCAGCTGAACTTGGTCGGCGGCGCCACCGCGCCGATCCACCAGCTGATCTCGACGACGAACCAGACGTTCAACGGCCTGCCGGTCGTCGGCTTCGCAACGATGTCGTATTACAACGGCGCAGTTCCGGCGGTCGACGGAACGCTGCAGTCGGCATACGGCGCGAGCTTCAAGCACAAGACCACGTCGCTGATTCAGTAAGGCGTTTGGTCGAAGCCATGGAAGGGCGGGACTCGGTCCCGCCCTTTTTTTCCTTCTGGACCTGTCGCGCGTGGCCGTCGACGTTGCGCGGCCGGGCCGGAGGGACTTGTCTCCGGGGCGATCGATGGCCCCGAACGTTTCGCAGGGTCGTACCCACCGTCCGCGCCAGATCGGGCGCGGTTGGCGCGTGCTGACGCAAGGCCGCTCCCGTCCGTTGTGCGGTGCAAGTCGGGGTCAAAAAACGGGCCGGGCCGTCTATAATGATGTAAATCTTGCAAGAGACCCCGCGCGGTCCGGCGGGGTGGTTTCCCGGAGCCATTCCATGACAAAGTCATTATTCCGTGCGTTCGTGCTGCTGACCGGCACCGCGCTTCTCACCGCGACGGCGCTCCCCGCGGCCGCGGCGACGCTCACCTACAACGATCCGAACTGCGCCGGCTTCCAGATCACGGGCTCGGGCGGCAGCTTCACGCTCTCCTGCGCGAAGCTCTCGTGCTCGATCTCCGGGCTCACCACGCCCACGACCGCGCAGGACACGACGCTGACGGCGGCGTGCACGCCTGCCGGCGCCGGCTATACGTGGAGCCTCGTCACCGGGCCGTTCAGCGCCGCGACGTGCAGCGCGCCGTCGGCTCCGACCGTGCCAACCACGGCCATCGTGAAGCCCGCCGGCATCAAGGCCGGGGACAAGGTCTCGTGCCTCTATCAGGTAACCGCCACTGCGCCCGGCCTGTCCGGCCAGGCGATGGCAACGGTGACGTGGAGCGACGCCGCGCCGGTCCCGCCGGTCTGCACGCCCGCCGCCGTGACGACGCCCTCGCCGATCACGAGCGCCGGCGGCACGGTTGCGCTCAATGCGAACTGCGCCCCGAGCGCGGGCCTGACCTACACCTGGACGCGCACCGCGCCCACCGCCGGCGCGCCGACGAATCCGGCGACCGCCACGCCGTCCGACACGCTCGCGGCGAACACCGGCGCGTCAGCGATCACGTACACGTGGCAGGTGGTCGCGTGCAACGGATCCGCGTGCGACACGAAGACGGTGAGCGTGGGCGTTCCCGCGCCGGGCGGCGGCGGCACCGGCGGCGTGAGCTGTCCGGGCTTCACCAAGACCATCTTTAAAGATCTTGGCTGGCCGGACTTTTCGACGCTCCATACGCAGGACCTCGGCGGCTTCAACTCCTCCGACGCGTTGGTGATCAAGCTCACGGTGCCCGCGACCTCGGCTTCGCCGGCCGGCACGGCAGGCTCGCTGAACCTCGCGGAGTACATCGGTCCGACTGCGGCGCGCTACGCGGTGCTGAGCACGAATTCCTGCGACTGGGTGGGAACCGTCGGCTATCTGAGCGTCCCGCCCAACAGCGTCCCGATCCTGTTCTCGGGAGCGAATACGGTCAACCTGGGGTCGATTCAGGTGGGTCGGCAAGACTACCCGTCACAGATCAACCTGATACCGGGAACGAGCTATTACCTCAACGTCAAGAACACCGGAACGGACGGCGTGTCGCCGTCGTGCTCCGGCGCTTGCAACATGATCATCAACTGGAGCAAGCCGCCGGGGACGTGACGCTCGGCCGAGCCCAGCCCCGAAGCCCCGCGCCGGCCGCGGGGCTTCGTCTTTTGCGCCGCGCCGCGGCGTGCTCCGATATCGATCCTTATCGAGGTTTTCGAATGATCCACCATGCTTCAATCGCGGGCGCGATCGGCGCCGTTCTCGTCGTTGCAGCGCTCGCGGGCTCGCCGGCAGGTGCGGCCGAGCCGCCCGAGACGGTCCTCGCGCGCCGCGGCGACGTCGTCATCACGCGCGCCGACTGGGACGCCGAGCTCCTGCGCATTCCCGAGAAGGACCGCGCCGAATTCGCGGCGAACCTGCGCCGCAGCTACAGCCTCCTCGAGCGGATGCTGACGACGCGCGAGCTCGCGCTCGAGGCGAAGCGCAAGAAGCTCGATCTCGACCCGACGACGCGCACGCGGATCCGGCAGGAGGAGGAACGCGTCCTCGCGGCGGCGCTCGTCGCGTCCGCCGAGGACGCCGCCGCACGCGACTTCGACGCCCGGCAGCAGGTGTTCGAGCGTCGCGCGCGCGAGCTCTACGAGATCGACAAGCGCAGCTACGCCAAGCCGGAGACCGTCATGATCACGACGCTCTACTTCGCGGCCGGGAAGGACGGCTTCGAGGGAGCCGGCAAGCGCGCCGACGCCGCGCTCGCGAAGCTCAAGGCGGGTGCCGACATCGGCGACCTCGCGGCGACGGTGTCCGACGACCCGGTGACGCGCGAAGTGCGCGGCCGCAAAGGTCCGCTCGCGCGATCCGATCTCGAGCCGGTGCTCGCGCAGGCAGCCTTCGCGCTCAGGAACAAGGGCGACTTGAGCGACGAGGTTCGCACGGGCGACGGGATCTGGATCATCCGTCTCGACGATCGCCGGCCGCCGGTGCCGCAGTCGTTCGACGAAGTGAAGCCCACGATCATGGCCGCCCTCCGGCAACAGCAAATCGACGCCGCCCGCGCCGCTGCCGCGGGGTCGGCCGGTGGCGGCAAGGAGATCGAGTTCAACGCGCCGGCGATCGAGGCCCTGCGCTCGGCGCCGTCCGCCGGTGCGCCGCCCGGCAAGCCGGCCGGCAGCTGAAGCGGCGACGTCCCGCCCACGGGCTTCCGTACGTCCGTACAATGACGAGCGTGAACGGATTCGTCGAACTCGTCGCCGAACAGCGGGACATTTGGCCGGAGTCGGCGCCCACGTCGGCGGTTTCGATGCCCGCCGCGCGCAGGCGTGGCGCGTGAGTCGGCCGCCGAGCGGGCGGCGCCGCGCGACGTCGCTGCGGAGCGGCGCGACCTTCGCGCGGACGGCACCGCGCACGCCCGCAACCGCGCGCTCTTCGTCAACTTCTACCGCCGCGAGCTCCTGACGCGGTACCTCGGCAGCACGAGCGCTCTCCTGTGGGCGTTCGTGCAGCCGCTCCTGATGCTCGCGGTCTACCATTTCGTGTTCACGTCGGTGTTCCGCGTCGGCGCGTTCGACGGCCGGAGCTTCCTCCCGTTCGTCGCCGTCGCGCTGTGGCCGTGGCTCGCGGCCCAGGAGGGGCTCGTCCGCGCGACCGTCGCCGTGCCCGCGTACGGCGCGCTGATCAGGAAGGTCGCGTTTCCCCACGAGCTTGTCGTCTACGCGTCGGTGGCGGCGACGTTCACGCTGCAGCTCGCCGGCTATCTCGTCGTGCTGGCCGCGCTGGCCGCGTTCGGCGAGCCGATGCATTTCGCGGGGCTCGTCCTCGCGCTGCCGATCTGGGCGATCCTGACGGTCGCCGTCGCGGGCATCGCGCTCGCGCTCTCCGCGCTGCAGGTGTTCGTGCGCGATGTCGAGCACGTGCTCGCGCCCGTCCTGACGATCGTCATGTACCTGACGCCGATCCTGTATCCGCTGTCGCTCGTTCCGGACGGCGTGCGGCCGTGGGTCGCCGCGAATCCGTTCGGCTGGCTCGTCGACCGGCTCCGCGATGCGCTGCTCGAGGGCCGGATCGCGCCGCGTCCCGCCGACGCGATCGCGCTCGCCGTCGCGCTCGCGCTGTTCTTCGCGGGGCGCTGGGTCTTCCGGCGGCTCTCGCCGCACTTCGAAGATTTCGTGTGAGCCACTCGATGAGCGCGCTGCTCACGCTCGACGGCGTCGGCAAGGACTACGCGAAGGTCGCATCCCGCGGCGGTCGCCTCAGGCTCGTCGCCGATCTGCTGCGCGGGCGCCCGGCCGCCCACGCGTTCCGCGCCCTCGACCGCGTGACGCTCGAGCTCGCGCGCGGCGAGTCGCTGGGCGTGATCGGCGAGAACGGCGCCGGCAAGTCGACGCTGCTCAAGATCGTCGCCGGCGTGATCCAGCCGACGCGCGGTCGCGTCGCCGTCGACGGGCGCGTCGGCGCGCTGCTCGAGCTCGGCTCCGGCTTCCATCCGGAATACACGGGCCGGGCGAACATCGACCTCGCCGCCGCGCTGCTCGGACTTCCCGCCGCGGAAATCGCCGCGAAGCGCGAGGCGATCATCGCCTTCGCCGACATCGGCCCCCACATCGACGAGCCGATCAAGCATTACTCGTCGGGGATGGTCGTTCGGCTCGGGTTCGCGGTGGCGACGACGCTCGCGCCCGACCTGCTCATCACGGACGAAGTGCTGGCGGTCGGCGACGAGTCGTTCCAGAAGAAGTGCGTCGCGTGGATGGAGCGCTACTTGGCCGACGGGGGCACGCTCCTGCTCTGCTCGCACAGCATGTACCACGTGCAGAAGCTCTGCCGCCGCGCGCTGTGGCTGCGCGAAGGCCGGGTCGAGCGCATCGGCGCCGCGGCGGACGTGACGCAGGCGTACCTCGCCTACCACGAGCAGAAGGGCGCGGAGCGCAGGCAGCCGATCGAGGCGCCCTATGCCGCCGCCGCCGGCATCTACGCGGTGCAGACGCTCGAGCTCGCCCCCGGCGAGACGATCGCGCAGGGCTCGTCGCTCTCGCTCGCGGGCGAGGTGTACTCGCCCGACGGCCGCGCGCCGGTCGTGCTGATCGGCATCGTGCGCGCGGACGGCACGCCGGTCTACGGCGTCGCCACCGACATGGACGGCCTCGTGCCGCGCCGGATCGCGGGCGACCGCTACGCGTTCGCGCTGACGCTGCCGCGACTCGCGCTCCTGCCCGGCAAGTACTTCATCCGCGCCCACGCGCTCGATCCCGAGGGGGTTCGCCTGTTCGACCACGTCGAGCGGCCGCTCACGGTCACCGGCGACTCGCGCGAGATGGGACTCGTTCGCCTCGAGCATCGCTGGGACCCCGACCCGGCGGACGCGAAGTGATTCCGGCGGTCGATCCCCGCGGCGCCGCGCGCCCCGCGCGGGGCGTCCTGCACGTGATCCACGGCCACGGCGGCGGCACCGAGCATCACGCGCGCGCGCTGATCGACGCGTCGCGCGACCGCTACCGCCACCATCTGGCGATCGCCGTGGGCGCGCGCTGGCAGGTCGAGGCGCACGGCCCGGGCGGCGCCGTGCGCGGCTTCGAGTTCGTGCGCGAGGAAGGCGAGCCGTGGTCCGCGTTCGTCGAGGCGCTCTGCGCGTCGTTCCGCATCGACGTCCTCCATCTGCACAACATCACGGGATGCCGCGACGGCATCATCGAAGCCCTTGCGGCGCTCGACCTTCCCTACGGCTACACCGTTCACGACTTCAACTTCGCGTGCCCGACGATCCTCTTCCTCGGCGTCGACGGGATGTACTGCGGCGCGCAGACGGACCCTGCGTTCTGCGCCCGCTGCCTCGCCGCGCAGCCCCCGTTCGCCGGGGTCGACATCGTGGCGTGGCGCGACCGGCATCGCGCGCTCCTCGCCCGGGCGTCGTTCCTGATCGCGCCGTCGCGCTGGACCTGCGAGACGCTCGCGAAGTACTACCCCGATCGGCCGATCGACGTCATCCCGCACGGCGCGCCGGGCGCGTGGGCGATGGCGACGGGAGATGGAATCGACGATGCGGCGGCGACCACGCGCGGAGACCGGCGCGCGCTGCCGCTCCCCGACGACGGCGTTCCGACCGTCGCCGTCCTGGGCGCCGTCGGTCCCGACAAGGGGGCGCGCCGCCTCGAGCGTCTGGCCGACCTCGTGCGGGCCACCGGTGCACGCGTGCGCTTCGTGCTGATCGGCTACATGGACGTTGAGCACGGACCGTGGCAAAGCGACGACTCGGTGCTCACGGTCCACGGCCGCTACGAGCCGCGGGAACTGCCGGCGCTCTTCGCCGACTACCGCGTGCGCCTCGTCGCCTACCCCTCGGCCGGGCCCGAAACCTTCAGCTTCACGCTGTCGGAGGCGTGGGCGGCCGGTTGCCCGGTCATGGTCCCCCCGTTCGGCGCACTGGCGGAGCGGGTCGCGGGCACCGGCGCGGGCTGGGTGTGGAGCGAGGACGAGTGGCGCGACGAAGCCCGGATGCTCGCCCGCATCGTCGCGGCCGTTGCGCCCGAGCACGCGGACGAGCTTGCCGCCGCCGCGGCGTGCGCGCCGCGCATGCCGCAGCCCACGCTTGCCGCGATGGCCGAGCGCACCCTCGCACACTACGATGCGGCGATCGCCGCGAGCGGGAATGGGCCCGCGCGGCGGACACCCTTCGCATGGACGCGCATCCGCGCGGCCGAGGAACGCGCGGCGAGGCCCGCGCCGGAGTCGCCGCGATGAGCGCCGCTTCGGAATGCGCGGAATGGATCGACCGCGGCCGGGCTCATCAATGGCAGGGACGTCCGGTCGACGCGATGCTCTGCTTCCGTCGCGCGAGCCGCGCCGATCCGGCGGCTCCCGAACCGCAGTTCGTGCTGGGCGAAGTGCTCTGGCAGCTCGGCCTCGCCTCCGACGCCGTCTCGGCGTGGCGGGAGGCGGCGCGGCTCCGACCCGCGTACCTCGCGCCGTGGCAGGCGCTCTCCGAAGCGCTGCTTGCCGCGGACGATGCGGCCAGCGCGCGCGCCGCGGCGGAGCGCGTGCTGGCGCTCGCACCCGGCAATGCGCGGGCAGAGCTGGTCCGGGCGATCGTCGGCCTCGCCCCGGATCCCGCGGCCGCCGACGCCATCGCGCAGGTCCTCGAGCGGGAACCCGGGCTCGCGTCGGTGCCGACACTCGCCGCGCCGCTCGCCCTCGCGCTCGATCGCGCGCCGGGCGGCGATGCCCGAAGCTCGCTCCTCGCATGGATCGCGCGACGGCCCGATCTCCTGGCGCAGGGGCCGCTGCTCTTGGCCGCGCTTGCGCTGGAGCACGCCGCGTCGGAGTCGGGCGACGATGCCGCCCTGGTGCGCGACGCATTGGTCGCCATGCTGCGCGACCACCCCGTCGGGCGGGACGATCTCGACGCTTGGCGCCGCGCCGCCGTGGCGATCGCGCGCTTCGAGCGGGAGCTCGCGGCCGAGTTCGCCCGGAGCTACGCAGCGTGGTGCGCAGCTTCGCTCGCGCCGGAAGTCCCCCTCGGCTGGCCGCGGCGCGTCGCGGGGGCGGCCACTCGCGTGGTCGTGCTCGTCCCGGGCGACGGCCTCTTGACCGGCGCGGTCGCGGCGATCGACGCACTGCCGCGCGACGCGTTCGCGCTCACGTTCGCCGTGCTCGGCGCGCCGCAATCGGCACTGCCGCCGGACGCGGGCGGATTCGTCCTCGCCACGCCGCCGGACGCCGCGGCGGCCAGGGCCATCGCCGCGCAGGACGCCGACGTGCTCGTCGATCTCGCGGGGATGGAAGGCGCGGCGGGTCCGATCCTCGCGCAGCGGCCGGCGCGCCGGATCTGGACGCTGTCGTCGCTCGGGCTCCCGCATGCGGAGCCGCTCGTCGACCGCGCGTTTGGCGACGCGGCAGCACTCGTCGCCGCGCTCGCCGCGCTCCACGAATCGCGGGACCGAGCGGGCGACTGTGCGGTCGAGGCCGCCGCCCTCGCGGCCGCGTGGACCGACGCGATCCGCGCGCACCAGCAGGGAGATCGCGCTGCCGCGCGCGCCGGGTACGCACGGGTCCTGGAGTTGCAGCCCGGCTACGCGCCGGCGCTCTACCTCGACGGCGTCGCGCGCCGCGAGGACGGCGATGCCGATGCGCGAGCGGCGTTCGAGGCGGCGCTGGAGGCGGCGCCGCGCTACGTCGAAGCGCGGCTCGCGGCGGCCAACGCGGCTGTCGCGGCCGGCGACGCCGACGCCGCCGTCGCGCTGTGCGAGGCGGCTCCGGCCGCCGACGCGAGGCTCCTGCGCGTCCTCGGCCAGGCGCACCTAGCGCGCCGCGATGGAACAGCGGCGGCGGGCGCCTTCGCGCGTGCGCTGCAGGCCGACATGACGGACGGCGAAACGCACTACAACCAGGGCGTCGCGCTGCAGATGTGCCGGCACTACGCCGACGCCGCGCGGGCCTATCAGCGCGCGCTCCTGTTCCGCCCCGAATTCCAGGCGGCTCACTTCAATCTGGGCGTCTTGTTCCAGGAGCAGCGGATGACCGATGCGGCCGTCACCGCGTACCGCGAAGTGCTCGCCGCCGACCCCGGTAACGTGGCCGCCTACCGGAACCTGGGCGAGGTCCTGCTCTCGTCCGGGCGGATCGACGCCTACCTCGAGAACTTCCGCCGGTTCGAGGCGCGCTGTCCCGACGCGCTGCCGCTCGCCGTGCAGGCGCTCGTCGCGTGCCAGCACCTGGGCGACTTCGCCAGGCTCGACCGCTATCTGCAAGGGCTGCGCCGCGACCGGTTCGCGCCGGCGAGCGAGGCGGAGCTCATGGACGCGCTCGAGGAGCTGCTCTACCTGCTGCACTTCTTCGACGTCGAGCCCGCGTTCCTGCTCCACCTCGCGCAGGCGTACGACGACGTCGTGCGCCGGGCGATCGGCGATCCGCTCCCGCCGCCGCGAGAGCGCCGCCCGGGGCGCCTGCGCATCGGCTACCTCTCCGGCGACCTGCGCAACCACGTGATGGGCAAGATGGCCTGGGCCGCGGTCGAGCATCACGACCGGCAGCGCTTCGAGCTGTTCTTCTATTCCCTCGCGGACGTCGACGACGAGTGGACCGCGCGATTCCGGGGCCTCGGCGACCGCTTTCGTGTCTTCGGCCAGGAGGGCGATCGCGACGCTGCGCTCGACATCGCCACCGACGACCTCGACGTGCTGGTCGACCTGTCGACGCACACCAAGGGCGCGCGCCCGGGGATCCTCGCGTACAAGCCGGCGCGCGTGCAGATCACCCACGTGGCCTCGGCCGGCACGGTCGGCCTGCGCACCATCGACTACAAGCTGACGGACGCCTACGCCGACGTTCCCGGCAACGAAACCTTCCAGATCGAGACGCTCCTGCCGATGGACGGCTGCGTGTATCCGTATCGGCACGTGGCGCCGGCCGCGACCCATCCGTTCGAGCGCGCGGCGCTCGGCATTCCGGCCGACGCGGTGCTCATCGGCGCGTTCGCGAGCCCGCTCAAGTTCTCGCGGCGCTGCCTCACGCTGTGGCGCGACGTGCTCGCGCGGATCCCCCAGGCGCGGCTCGCGTTCTCGCCCGTCGATCCCGCGCTCCGCCCGAGCTACGAGAGGCTCATGGCCGCGGCCGGCATCGGCACCGATCGCGTGCTGTTCCTGCCGCAGGGGCGCGACGACGCCGAGAACCAGGCGCGCTACGCGTTGATCGATTTCGTGCTCGACCCGATGCCGTACGGCGGCGTGAACGGTACGCTCGAGGCGCTCGACATGGGCGTGCCCGTGGTCACGCTGCAGGGCCGCCGCCATGCCGAGCGGACGTCGTATTCGATTCTCGCGAACCTGGGCGTCACCGCGACGGTCGCCTCGAGCGGCAGCGAGTACGTCGACCTCGCAGAGCGGCTCGCGACCGACGCCGCGTTCATGCGCGACGTCCGCGCCGCGATCCGCGCCGGGCTTGCGGCCTCGCCGCTCACCGACACGGTGGCGCACACCCGCGCGCTCGAGCGCGCCTACGTCGCGGCGCTCGCGGCCAAGGCCCCCGAGGCGCTCGCCGCCGCGGAGGCGACGGCGGATGCCTGACGCGCGGCTCGGCCAGGCGGAGGCGCTCCTGCGCGGCGGCCGCGCCGGCGAGGCGATGCCGCTCCTGAGCGCGGTGCTCGCGACGGCGGGCGCGACGCCCGACGAGTGCCGCGCGGCGCTGCACCTCCGCGCGCAGGCGCGCGAAGCGCTGGGCGACGCCGCCGGCGCCCTCCGCGATCTCGAGCACGCGGTGGAGCGCTACCCGCGCGATGCGCGACTGCGCAACGCGCTTGGCATCCTGCTCGCGGACCAGGGCGACGTCGTCGGCTCGATCCAGGCGCTGTCGGCGGCCGTCGAGCTCGACCCGAGGTACGCGCGCGCGTGGAACAATCTCGCCAACGCGCTGCGGAGCAGCGGCCGTATCGACGATGCGGCCGACGCCGCGCGGCGCGCGGTCGTGGCCCAGCCCGACTACGCGCTCGCCTGGAGCAACCTTGGGCGCGATCCTGCTCGATCTCGGCGACGAGAGCGGGGCGCGCGACGCGTTCCGCCGCGCGCTCGCGCAGAAGCCCGACCTCCGCACGATCCGGACGCTCGCGGCGGTCGCCCGCCAGCGCGGCGACGTCGACGAGGCGGTCGAGCTCTACACGCGCGCGAACGCGGCGCAGCCGGGCGACGCCAACACGCTCCTCGCGCTCGCCGGCGCGCTCGCCGAGCGCGACGACCTCGAGGCGGCGCGGCGGAACTACGCCGAGGCACGCGCGCGGTCGCCCGAGCTCCTGCGGGCCGCGTTCGGCGAACGGCTCCTGCTGCCGATGGTGTACGTCGATGCGGCTGCCGTGGGCGCCGCGCGGGCGCGCTACGCGGAGGGCATCGCCGCGCTCGAAGCGGAGGTGCCGTCGCTCGTCCGGGGGCGAGCGTTCGCCGACGTGATCGACGACCTGCGCTGGACGAACTTCCTGCTCGCCTACCAGGGGGAGGACGATCGGGAGCTGCAGGCGCGCTTCGCCGCGGTGATGGCGCGGGCGGTCGACGACGTCGCGCCGCAGTGGCGGCAGCCGCTGCCGCGCTCGGCGGGCGGCGCGCGGATCCGCATCGGCTTCGCGTCGTCCTTCTTCGCCGACGGGACGTGCGGCCGCTACTTCCGGAGCTGGATCGCGGGGCTCGACCGCACGCGCTTCGAGATCCTCGTCTACCACCTGCGGCGCGACGCGACGCCGTTCCTCCGGGATCTCTCGCCGCACGTGGACCGCGTGCGCACGTTCGCGGGCGCGTCGCTCCTGCCCTCCGCGATGGCGGCGGCGATCCGCGCCGATGCGCTCGACGCGCTCGTCTATCCCGAGCTCGGGATGAACGGACCGACGTTCGCGCTGGCGGCGCTGCGTCTCGCTCCCGTCCAGTGTGCGGGTTGGGGCCATCCGGTGACGACCGGACATGCGACGATCGACGCCTACTTCACCTGCGCCGCGATGGAGCCTGCCGATGCGCCGGCACACTACTCCGAGCGGCTGATCGCGCTGCCCGGCATCGGGACCGACTACGCGCGTCCGCCGCCGCCCGACGCGGCGACGCGGGCGCGCTACGGCCTGCCGGAGGGCGCGCCCCTCTTCCTGTGCCCCCAATCGCTGTTCAAGATCCACCCCGAAAGCGACGCGCTGTTCGCGCGCGTGCTGCACGCCGTCCCGGCCGCCCGGCTCGTCGTCTTCGAAGGCCGGCATCCGGCGCTCACCGCGAAGTACCGCGCCCGCCTCGCCGCGGCGCTCGCGCGCGAGGGCTTGCCGGCGGACGAGCGCGTGATCTTCCTGGCCCAGTGCGGCCACGACGACTACCTGCGCATCAACGCGTGCTGCGACGCGATGCTCGACACGCTGCGCTGGTCGGGCGGCAACACGAGCCTCGACGCGCTGGCGGCGGGCCTGCCGATCGTCACGCTGCCCGGGCGCTTCATGCGCGGCCGGCAGAGCGCCGGGATGCTCGAGCTCGCCGGGCTCGACGATCTCGTCGCTCGCGACGAAGACCACTATGTACGGATCGCGGCGCAGCTCGCGACCGACCGCGAGTTCCGTGACCGGCAGCGTCAGCGCACGCGCGAAGGCGCGGCGAGGATCTTCGGTGATTCCGCTCCGGTCCGCGCGTTCGGCGACGCGATCGAGCGACTGGTGCGCGAAGCCTGACCCGATTCGCGTCGCGGCGCCGCCTCCGCTCGGGCGCCTACCGCTCGGGAAGCTCCGTGGCTTCGAGCGCGCGCGCGAGGATCGCACGGATGTCGCGGGTGCGGATCGCTTCTGCACCGCGCGCTTCGAGCTGCCGGCGCGCGGGTTCGCTGGCCAATAGCTCGAGGCACTTGCCGGTGATGCGGTCGATCGGCGCAAAGGCCACCGCGTCGCGGAGGTCGGGCTCGACCAGCGTGTGCGGCTCCAGCGCGGCCACGACCGCCTTCGCATTGGCCAGCAGGTACGAGACGCGCACGACCTCGAAGATGCGCCTCGCGTCGTTGAGATCGACGTTGAGGACGAGCCGCGCTCTCGCGATCAGGCCGTCGCGGGCCGCGCCGTACAGCCCGCAGGCGAACACGCAGCGCGCGCCTGTCCGGCACAGCTGGCTGAACAGCGCCAGCCGGCGCTGGCTCGGGACGCCGTAGAACAGGACGTCGATGTCCTGCGGCACGTCGCGCGGAATCCGCGCGAGGATCGGAGCGAAACCCACCGGAACGTGGACGACCCGATGGGCCGGCTCGAGGCGCTCCCAGGTCGCGAGGTTGTGCTCGCTGTAGTCCCAGACGTGGAGCCGCCGCGCGGCAATGCGGTACGCCGGCTTGAGCGCATTCGTCTCGAGCCCCGCCAGCTGCTCGAAGTTGTAGACGATCGTGTCGGGCGGCACCGCTTCCAGCTCGGCGTCGCCGAGCATCTGGAATCCGAACACGATGTTGATGCGGCCGTCCGCGAACGCGTTCTCGGCGACCGTGGTCGGGTGCCCGAGCGCGGTCAGGCCCCACTGGAGCGTCTCGATCACCTCCCGGTAGCCGTAGAGGCCGTGCAGGCTGGGGCTCGGAACCACGTGCACGATGTGAAACGGCGACGGCGACATGATCAGCGCGCGAGTTCCGCCGCGACGTCGCGGACGACCGCGTCCCAGTCGCCGGCGCGGGGCTGACGGAACAGACGCACCGTCGGATACCACGGGGTATCGGCGTGGCTCGTGTGCCACCGCCAGTCGGTCGCCGTCGCGAGCATCATCCACGTCGGCCGTCCGAGAGCGCCGCCAAGATGCACGATGCTGGTGTCGATGCTGACGACGAGGTCGAGTTCCGCAACCAGTGCCGCCATGCCGTCGAAATCTTCCCGCGCCGGCAGGCGATGCAGCGCCCGCGCGGCCGGAACGCCCGCAATCTCCTCTTCGTCGACGCTCCGTTGCAGCGAGAACCACGCGATGCCGGGCAGTGCGAACAGCGGCGCCAGCGCGGCGAGTGGAATCGATCGACGGCGGTTCAGCGTGTTCGCGCGGCTCCCCGACCACGCGATGCCGACCTTGCGGGCGCCGGCGTGTGCGCTCAGCGCTTCCGCCACCGTCGCGCGTCGCGCTGCGTCCGCGGCAAGGTACGGCACGATCACGGGTATCGAGGTGGGCGTCACCCGCAGGAGGCCGGCGAGGTCGAAGAGCGGAACGTGCGCATCGTAGGCAGGCGGCTTGTCGTCCGGGCCGCAAACGGCGGCCACGCCCGGCGCGGTGGCGAGCAACCGGACGAGCGGGGCTTCGGCGGTCACGATGACGCGCGCCCCGCGCGCCGCGAGCGGTTGCACGAAGCGGATGAAGTGCAGGGTGTCGCCCAGTCCCTGCTCGGAGGTCACCAGCAGCGTCCGCCCGGCGGCGTCCGCGCCATCCCAGCGCGGTCCCGGCCACGCGCGCGCGTGGCGCGCGAATTCCGGCGCCCGGTGGCGCCACGCGTATTCGCGCCAGCCCTCCTCGAAATCCTGGTGCGCGAGGAGCGCGAGGCCCAGGTTCCAGTGCGCCTGCGCGAAATCGGGAGTGAGCGCGATGGCGCGGCGAAACGCATCGATGGCTTCCGGCAACCGGTTTTCCGCGTGCAGCGCGAGCCCCAGGTTGCTCCACGCGGCCGCATGATCGGGCCGCAGCGCGAGCGCCCGCCGGTGCGCGGCGATCGCTTCGCCGTACCGGTCCGCCGCCGCGAGCGCGAGCCCCAGGTTGTTGTGGAACTCGGCTTCCTGCGGGACCGCGGCGACCGCCGCCTCGAGGAGCGGCAGCGCCTCCTCGAGCCGTCCCCGCTGATACAGCGAGACGCCGAGGAAGTGCGTCGCCATCGGATGTCCCGGCGCGCCCGCGAGCGCCGCGCGATAGCCGCGCTCGGCAGTCTCGAGATCGCCGCGCTGATGGACGGCCATCGCGTCGCGCACCTGCGCATCGATGTCGGCGACCGGCGGGACCGGGCTCGCACCCGCCCCTAGCGCGCCGTGGCAGTGCTTGTAGCGCTTGCCGCTGCCGCAGGGGCAGGGATCGTTGCGGCCGGCCGGCGGCGCCTGCGCCGCGGCCCGTTCCGCGGCGGCGAGGAGCGACCTCGCCTCGTCGTTTTCGGGCGCCGCCGCGACGATCCGCGCGCCGATCGCGCGCGCGGCGTCCCACTGCGCCATCGCGATGCAGTTGCGCAGGAGCGCGAGGAGCTGGGGAGAGCGCGCGATGGCGTCGGAGAAGGTCGGCGCGAGCGCCGCGATCTCCGCGGGCGGCACCGTGCGGCAGAAGTTGAACAGCCCGTGAAAGCCGAACGGCCGCCCGATCGGATACGCCGCCTCGAAGGAGAAGCGGTCCGCGAGGGCCTCGTCGGCGAAGCGGATGCCGTGCTCGCGTTCGAGCAGCGGCCGGAACGTCCGGCCGATCGTCGTGTCCTCTTCGTCGGTGAGCACGATCCGCGGGTCTTCGAGCGCGGCGAGGAGCCGGCGCGAGCGCAGCGAGAACCCGCCGTTGCCCACGCGCGTGCCGGCCTCGTGCCAGTACCACTTGGCGCCGACGTAGTCGCAGTCGAGGAACGCGGGGTCCCACGCCGCCGGGTTCACGACGTAGCCGTCCCACTGGATCACGAGCGCGTGCGGCGTTTCGACGTAGGGTCGGAGGCCCTTCAGGACCAGGGCGGAATAGGCTTCGCGCGACACGATCGGCGCGATGGACGCGATCTCGAGGCCCTCGGGCGCCGCGAGGCCCGGCGGCAGGGCGTCGGTCAGGAACAGCGCGCGCCCGAAGCGGATGTCCCGGCGGGATCGCTCGATCGCCCGCAGCGCGAGTGCATGGTTCGCGGTGTCGGCGCAGAGCAGCGTGACGCCCGGCAGCTCGAGCATGCGCTCGTCCGCGCCGCTCAGGCTGCCGGCGGCGCGGCGTCCGCGGGCACGGCGCGCGCCGACCACGACGCGGCGAACCGCGCGGCGAACGCCCGGAACGCGAGGACCGTGAAGACGACGGCGAGCGGCGCGACGTGCAGCGTCGCGCGGTTGATCGTCGTCTGCTCGGTCACCCAGAGGCGCGCGTTGGTGAAGCTGAAGACGACGACGAGGAACAGCGCGCCGGCGACTGCGACCGCGCTCAGCGGCGCGAGGGAAGGCGAGGCAAGCTGGCGCCATGCGAGGAGCGCAGCGGCGATCGCCGCGTACCAGAGCAGGTGCCAGTTCGCGAGCAGGAAGTGCGTCTCGGCGAGCGCCCGCCACGCAGGATCGAAGTCGAGGTGGAGCCGATAGTGGAAGATGACCGGGTTCGTCTGCGCGAGCACGGCGAGCGCGAACAGCGCGACGGCGAACCCGACCACCACGTAGCGCGGCCCTCGCCGCGGCAAGAGCGCGACGACGACGCCGGGCACGAGCGTCAGCGCCCAGGCGAGGCCGGGGACCTTGATTTGCGTGCACGCGACCGCGAGGAACAGCGCCACGATGGCGGCACGGACGGAGCGCGATCGCGTCCAGCGCAGGAACGCGAGCACGGCGCCAGCGTAGTAGGCGGCCATCGGCAGGTCCGCGTAGCCGGCGAGCGCCACGTGGACGTTCGCGAGCGGCAGCGACGCGACGAGGAAGGCGCCCACGAGCGCCGGAAGCGCGGCGAGCGCCTCGGCGCGCAGGGACCCGTAGACGGCGAGCGTCAGCGCGACCGAGAACTGCCACCACGGCCAGTTCATCAGCACGTCGTCCCAGCGTCCGAGCGCGATGCAGGCCCACGCCTGCAGCAGCGGGAGCGTCGGCGGGTACTCGGGCGATGCGTCGAACCAGACGCGGCCGTCGGCCGCGAACCACGCCGCGCGCCGGGCGAAGGGAACGATCGCACCCTCCTCGTACCACACGCGCGCCTTGGTCGCCCACTGGATCCACGCGTCCCACGGATAGAGCGGCTGCCACGCGACCTCGAGGCCGAGCAGCAGGTAGCGGATCGCGATCCACGCGAGCAGGATCTGCCACGCGAGCCGCGCCGCGGGGGCGAGCTCGCGCGGACCCGCGAGCGCGCGCAGCAGGTCGCGGAGCGCCGTACGCCCGGTCGCCGCGTCCCGCCGGCGGTGCACGACGAAGGCAAGGGCGATCGTGACGAGCAGGAGCGGCGCGCCGATCGCGACGGCGCCGAACGGAACGCCGGCGAGCGAGAGCAGGCGCATCCACAACGTCAGGAGGAACGCGCCGACGAGGTAGCCCGCGCCGACGATCCACGCGATCTCGCCGGGCGCGAGGGGCGCGCCTGCGTCGTCGCGCAGCGCGGCGAGCACGGCCGCGCCGAGCACGCATGGCAGGAGCAAACCGGCGACGAGCGTGACGATTTCCATGTCAGTCCCGCCGGGCCGCCCCAAGGGACTGACTCGCCCCCTCGGGGGGCAGCGAGCGAGGCGAGCGTGGGGGCCGTTTCATCTAGCGGATCCGGAAGAGCGCCGCCCCGGGCTCGACGAGCAAAGGCTCGGCGGCGATCGGCGGCCCTCCGTCCCAGCGCAGGAGCCCCTGCGCCGCGTCGAACTGGATGCCGAGCCGGTGATAGACCACGAGGTAGTCGCCCGAGTGCAGCTCGGTTGCCACCGGCAGCGTGTTGGTCCACGGATCGAAGTACACGTTGTGCGGGTAGAGGTGATAGGCGCCACGGCCGCGGAAGTAGTGGGCATCCGCCGCCATGAACACCCGGGCCGGCCCCGGCGGAAGCTTCGCCCGGACCTTCTCGATGAACTCGAACAGGGGCCCGTCCTCCGCGGCGAGGTGCTTCTCGCGCCAGTCCTTGCCCGCGTACGTGCGTCCCGTCACGACGACCTGCCGCGCGAGGTTCCACTGCCAGCGCAGGTCGAGCAAGAACCATCCCGCCAGGAACATGATCACGAGCGCGAGCGGCAGCTGCGCGCCGATCCATTCCGGCCGCCAGCGCGCGAGCGCGACTGCCGCGCCCGCCGCCATCAGCGCGGCGAGCCCGAGCAGCACCGGGAGCGGCAGCTCCTGGAGGTCGGCGCCGCCGACGACGGTGTTGATCGACGCGCCGCTCCACGCTTCGAACGTCGTCCAGTCGCGCAGGCGGCCCGCGAGCTGCGAGGACAGCGTCATCGGATCGACCGTGACGCCCGTGATCCGCACCTGCTCGGGCGTCGGGAGGCGGAGCGCGAGCGCGAGCCCGTTCAGCGGTCCGATCCAGTTCTGGTCGCGCGAGACGACGACCGGCGCGAGGCGATCGGCTTCCTGCGGGATGGCGAACGTGAACGTGCGGCCCGGTCTCGCCTCGCTGCGCCACAGGAGGCGTGCGTCGGTGCCCGGCGGAAGCCCGGTGAGGTGCCACGCGACGCCGGGGTAGTCGCCGGCGGAGATGGCGAGGGCAACGGTGACGATGATCGTTCCCGACGGATCCGGCGTCACGGCGAGCGCATCCTCGTCGATCCCGCCCGTGCCGACGGCGACGGCGAGCGTGCGCGCATCGAAAGTCTTCGGCGACGCGGCGCCGAACCAGCGGTCCGGAATGGTGATGGCGAGGTAGAGCGCGAGGAGCGCCACGACGGACGCGCCGAACAGCGCGAGTACGACGTAGATGGCGCGACGATCGGGGAACGGGGGAGCGGGCGGGCCGCCGATGGCGGTCGCGGTCGGCGCGGGCGGGATGCCGATCGCGGTCGCTGCGGGCGCGGGCTCTAGTGCGCGTGCCGGCTCGTCAGGATGTGCCACAAGGTCAGCGCGAGGATCCGCAAGTCGAACCAGAGCGACCAGTTGTCGATGTAGTAGAGGTCGTATTGTATCCGCTGCTCGAGATCGCTGTCGCCGCGCAGGTCGTTCACCTGCGCCCAACCGGTGATGCCCGCCTTCACGAGGTGCTTCTGCATGTAGCCCGGAATGCGCTCCCGGAACTCGCGCACGAATTCCGGCCGCTCGGGTCGCGGCCCCACGAGCGACATCTCGCCGCGCAGGACGTTGATGAGCTGCGGCAGCTCGTCCAGGCTGTAGCGGCGCAGGAACGCGCCGAACCGCGTCGCCCGCTCCTCGCCGCGATGGGACCAGACGGGGCCCGACGCCTCCTCGGAGCCCTGCGGCATCGAGCGGAACTTGAACATCGGGAAGCTCTGGCCGTTCCAGGTGACGCGCGCCTGGCGGTAGAGCACGGGGCCCGGCGAGGAGAGCTTCACGCCGATCGCGATCGCGACGAGCAGCGGCAGCGCGATCACGAGCAGAACCGCCCCGAGCACCAGGTCCTCGAGCGTCTTCAGCGTCGAATCGATGCCGGAATGCGGCGAATCGGTGAGGTTCAGCACCGGCAGCCCGACGACCTCGGTCACCGAGTGGTGCAGCAGGTGGAAGCTCTGGATGTCCGGGACGAAGCGCACGACGGCGGTCGTCTGCCGCAGCGCGTTCAGAACCTCGCGGATGCGGTCCTCGGCGCGCAGCGGCAGCGCGATCCAGACCTGGTCGGCCGCGTCCTCGAGCGCGAGATCGGCCGCGATGCGGTCGACGCCCCCCAGGACCGGGAGACCGTCGACCATCCCTTCCGCGCACGAGTCGTCGTAGAAGCCGCGCACGTTGAGACCGCTCCACGGCGCGGCGCGCAGGCGCGCGGCGATCTCGCGGCCGTGCGGGCCCGCGCCGGCGATGACGATGTGGCGCAGGTTGCGCCCGCGCCGGCGCAGCGCCCGCAGGGCGAGGCGCATGGCGGCGCGCGAGGCGGCGTGCGCGACAAACCCGCTCGTCATCCAGACGATCGCCCACTCGCGCGAGAACTGGGGACCCGTCTTCGTCACGAAGAGCAGGACGACGCCGATCACGGCGATCGCGAGCCACGCGACGAGGAGTCCGCGAAGCTCCTCGGCAAAGCTGATGCCGCGCTGCGACTGGTGCAGCCGGAGGGTCGAGAACACGACGAAGGCGACGAGCGCGACGGCGAGCAGCGCCGTCACGTAGCGCGCCTCCAGATCCCAGCTGTCGAATTTCGCGTGGTAGGCGACGACGCCCACCACGACGACGAACAGCGGATCCGAGAACTGCAGCGCCGCTTCGAGGAGCGTCGAGTTCTCTTTGAGCAGGTTGCGGCGCATGGGCTAGGTGCCGATCGTCAGCACGTCGTATCCGCGACGAGTGCGCGTGTCGCGTGCATGCTCCGTCGTCCCCGCGGACGCGGGGACCGAGCGACGTGGGACGCTCGCCTGCAAAGATCCAAGTCGCTGGATTCCCGCGTTCGCGGGAATGACGATTGTGCAATGTTCATGCGTCGTGACAACAACGTCTTGAATGTTCACAGCTCGGTGCCAATCGTCAGGACGTCGTTGCCGAGAGGGCTGCGACAGACGCACCCAACCTCCGTCGTCCCCGCGGACGCGGGGACCCAGCGACGTTGGACTGTTGCCTGCAACGATCCAAATCGCTGGATTCCTGCGTGTGCGGGAATGACGGCTGCGCAATATTCATGCGTCGTGACAACAACGTCCTGCATGTTCACAGCTCGGTGCCAATCGTCAGGACGTCGTTGCCGAGAGGAGTGCGACAGACGCACCCAACCTCCGTCGTCCCCGCGGACGCGGGGACCCAGCGACGTTGGACTGTCGCCTGCAAAGACCCAAGTCGCTGGATTCCCGCGTTCGCGGGAATGACGATTGTGCAGTATTCATGCGTCGTGGCAACAACGTCCTGCATGTTCACAGCTCGGTGCCAATCGTCAGGACGTCGTTGCCGAGAGGAGTGCGACAGACGCACGCAACCTCCGTCGTCCCCGCGGACGCGGGGACCCAGCGACGTTGGACGTCGCCTGCAATGACCCAAGTCGCTGGATTGCCTGCGTGTCGCGGGAATGACGATTGCGCAGGATTCATGCGTCGTGGCAACAAAGTCCTGAGCCTTCACAGCTACGCCGCGACGGCGGCCGCGCGGGCCCGCGCAGCGACGGCCTGGTCGACGACGCGCGCGATCTCCTCGCGGAAGCGGGCCGGGGCGAAGCGCAGCGCGTTGTCGCGGCAGGCGGCGGCGCTGATCCGGCCGGGCTCCGCCTCGAACGCGCGCACGGCGGCGGCGACCGCCTGCGGCGTCTGCGCATCGAAGAACGCACCGGTCGGAAGTGGGTCGTCCTGCCCGCGGACCGTTTCGCGCGCGCCGCCCTGCCCATAGGCGATCACCGGGATCCCCGCGGCCTGCGCCTCGACTGGCGCGATGCCGAAATCCTCCTCGGCCGCGAACAGGAACGCCCGCGCATTGGCCACGCGGCGCGCGGTTTCGGCGTTGTCCTGCTGCCCCGTGAACTCGACGTTCGGAACGCCGAGCGCCTCGAGCCGCGGGCGCTCCGGACCGTCGCCGACCACGACCAGCCGGCGCTCGGGCAGCGCCCGGAACGTTTCGACCAGAAGGTCGATCCGCTTGTAGGGCACGAGGCGCGAGACGGTGATGTAGTCGTTCCGCGGCTCTTCCGGATTGCGCGTCGCGGCGGCCGCGATGAAGCGGTCGACGTCGACCGGCGGGTAGACGACGTCGGCTTCGCGTCCGTAGCAGCGCGCGATCGCGGCCGCGATGTGGCGCGAGTTCGCGACGAAGCGGTCGACGCGCGCCGAGGCCGCGCGGTCCCACCGGCGAAAGCGCGCCAGCGCGAAGTCGACGAAGGGGCGGCGCCAAGGCGCGTCGGCGGCGGCGTGGTCGGCGTACGTCGACGCCATCGTCCACGCGAACCGAGCCGGCGTGTGGCAGTAGCAGACGTGAACCTGGCCCGGCCCGGTGCGGGCGCCCTTCGCGATCGCGTGCGAATCGGAGACGACGACGTCGTAGCGCGAGAGGTCGAACCGCTCGATCACCTGCGGCCGCAGCACGGCCGCGTAGCGGAACCAGCGGCGCGCGCCCGGCATTGCGGCCAGGGGCGAGGTCTCGATGCGAGCGGAACCGAGGCGCGCCCGGTCGTCCGGACTCAGGAAATCGACCAGCGTATAGACGTCGGCGCCGGGAAAGACGCGCAGGAGTCTCGGCCAGCACCGCCTCGCCACCGCCCCAGGTGTCGAGCCATTCGTGGACCAGGGCGACGCGCATCGTCAAACTCCGCGCGCGCGCAGCGCGTCGATCTCCGCGACGACCGCTTCGGGCGCGATCAACTGCAGGCAGCGGTTCGACTCGCACGCGGCGAAGTCCAGCCCGTCGTAGCACGGCGCGCACGGCAGCGCCGCGCCCGGCCAGAGAGGGACGACGCGCGGCGTCTCGCGCATGACGCTCGCGGGGAGCGTCGGTCCGAACAGGGCGACGATCGGCGCGTCGACGAGGCGAGCGACGTGCAGCGGACCGGAATCGTGGGTCACGACGGCGCTGCAGCGCGCGTAGAGGGCGGCAAGACCGGGCAGCGTCGTCGCGCCGACGAGGTCGAGCGCGTCGACGCCGGCAAAGGCGGGCCGGATCCAGGCGTCGTCCGCGCTGCCGGTCAGGATCACGGCGTCTCCCCTCGCGGCGAGCAGGCGCGCGAGCGCCGCGTAGCGCTCGAGCGGCCACCGCCGCAGCGGATTGTCGCGCGCCGGATTGCGCGCGCCGCCGGGCGCGAGCGCGACGAGGCGGCGGGCGGCGAGCCGCTCCAGCTGCAGGGCGATGCCCGCATCCAGTTCCGCGCGAAACGGCGGCGTCGCGTAGCGAATGGCGCGGCCGTCGTCGACCCCGGTCACGAGGCGCACGTATTCGTCGCTGTGGGCGCGGCCGGCGACGAGGCGCGGTCGCGGGCTCTTCTCGCCGAGCCAGCGCCGTTCGCGCGCCCGCACGCGCGCGGCGAGCATCCGGTAGCGCGGATCGGAGTGCGCGGTGAGCACGAGATCGAAGCGGCGGCCGGCGAGCGTCGACCAGCCCGCCATCACCGCCTGCGCTTTCTGCGCCGGGTTGCCCGAGAGCACCGCCACGTCGTCGACGGCGACGAGCTCGTCGATGCCTTCGACGCGTTCGAGGAGCGGCGCGACCGTCGTGCCGCAGAGCCAGGTGATGCGGATCGCTTCTTCCTGCGCGCGGAGCGCCGTGATCATCGGAAGCGCCATGACGACGTCTCCGATCGCGGCCAGCTTGACGATGAGAACGGAGCGCGGCACGGGCGGTCGAAGGAGGCCGCGGGGCCGGGCCGTGGAGCCGATGCTCACCGCGCCCGGCAGCGTGCCTGACGAATTCTAGCAGCGGGGAGGGATTTCACTCCTGGCGCAGCGGTTTTGAAGTGCCGGGAGGCCGAGCCCTTGCAGTCCGGGGCATGAAAGGGGTGTTGACCCACCCCCGAATCGTTGTATAATTCCACCTCTTTGCCGGACCCATCCCGCCCGCTTCGACTTGGCGCGACAAACCGGCCTGCTCTTTAACAATTCACAACCGATAAGTGTGGGCGCTGGGGTGACCGGAGCCAGGGCGGGATCGGCGCAAGCCGGGTCCGTCAGGGCGTAAAGGAAACTAAGGTGCTCACGCGACGCAAAGTCGCTTTCGTTTCGCAAGGGACGAAGGCGCATTGTCTTGTCCCGTCTTCGCGGTGCAAACCGGGGAGCCGGGATGGGGCCAACGTCGATTGAGTTACTTGTAAAGGTCAAACTGAAGAGTTTGATCCTGGCTCAGATTGAACGCTGGCGGCATGCTTTACACATGCAAGTCGTGCGGCAGCGCGGGGGCAACCCTGGCGGCGAGCGGCGAACGGGTGAGTAATGCATCGGAACGTACCCCGTAGTGGGGGATAACGCCGGGAAACCGGCGCTAATACCGCATATGCTCTACGGAGGAAAGCGGGGGATCCGCAAGGACCTCGCGCTATGGGAGCGGCCGATGCCCGATTAGCTTGTTGGTGAGGTAATGGCTTACCAAGGCGACGATCGGTAGCTGGTCTGAGAGGATGATCAGCCACACTGGGACTGAGACACGGCCCAGACTCCTACGGGAGGCAGCAGTGGGGAATTTTGGACAATGGGGGAAACCCTGATCCAGCCATGCCGCGTGCGGGAAGAAGGCCTTCGGGTTGTAAACCGCTTTTGTCCGGGAAGAAAAGGCTCCGCCTAATACGCGGGGCATTTGACGGTACCGGAAGAATAAGCACCGGCTAACTACGTGCCAGCAGCCGCGGTAATACGTAGGGTGCGAGCGTTAATCGGAATTACTGGGCGTAAAGCGTGCGTAGGCGGTCCGTTGTGTCTGCGGTGAAATCCCCGGGCTTAACCTGGGAATGGCCGTGGAAACTGGCGGGCTTGAGTGTGGCAGAGGGGGGTGGAATTCCGCGTGTAGCAGTGAAATGCGTAGAGATGCGGAGGAACACCGATGGCGAAGGCAACCCCCTGGGCTGACACTGACGCTCAGGCACGAAAGCGTGGGGAGCAAACAGGATTAGATACCCTGGTAGTCCACGCCCTAAACGATGTCAACTGGGTGTTGGGGAAGCGATTTCTCAGTACCGTAGCTAACGCGTGAAGTTGACCGCCTGGGGAGTACGGCCGCAAGGTTAAAACTCAAAGGAATTGACGGGGACCCGCACAAGCGGTGGATGATGTGGATTAATTCGATGCAACGCGAAAAACCTTACCTACCCTTGACATGTCCGGAAGCCTGCTGAAAGGCGGGGGTGCCCGAAAGGGAACCGGTACACAGGTGCTGCATGGCTGTCGTCAGCTCGTGTCGTGAGATGTTGGGTTAAGTCCCGCAACGAGCGCAACCCTTGTCCCTAGTTGCTACGCAAGGGCACTCTAGGGAGACTGCCGGTGACAAACCGGAGGAAGGTGGGGATGACGTCAAGTCCTCATGGCCCTTATGGGTAGGGCTTCACACGTCATACAATGGCCGGTACAGAGGGTTGCCAACCCGCGAGGGGGAGCCAATCCCGATAAAGCCGGTCGTAGTCCGGATTGCAGTCTGCAACTCGACTGCATGAAGTCGGAATCGCTAGTAATCGCGGATCAGCATGCCGCGGTGAATACGTTCCCGGGTCTTGTACACACCGCCCGTCACACCATGGGAGCGGGATGTACCAGAAGCAGCTAGCCTAACCGCAAGGAGGGCGGTTGCCACGGTGCGTTTCGTGACTGGGGTGAAGTCGTAACAAGGTAGCCGTATCGGAAGGTGCGGCTGGATCACCTCCTTTCTCGGAAAACCGGCGTTTCAGCGCCCACGCTTATCGGTTGTATTCAGCTGTCCGCTATCAGCTATCGGCTGTCGGCAAGAGCAGATCGCGCGGCACGGGAGGCTGTAGCTGAGGGCTGAATGCTGCCGCTGTCAGCGGACACGGGCCTGTAGCTCAGTTGGTTAGAGCACCGTCTTGATAAGGCGGGGGTCGATGGTTCGAATCCATCCAGACCCACCAGGATCAGCTACTCAGGCTGCGCGAGCGTCAGCAAGAAGCGAACCGGCGAGGCGCGAGTGTGCCGTCGTGTAGACCGAAAGCTACACGAGGCGCCGAGCAGCGAAAGCTGGCGAGCTTATCGGCAGCCGAAGGGGCTGTAGCTCAGCTGGGAGAGCACCTGCTTTGCAAGCAGGGGGTCGTCGGTTCGATCCCGATCAGCTCCACCAACAGAGGCACAGAATGCAGAGCCAAGCGAGGCGCGTTTGGCTCTGGCTTTTGGCCGGAAGTTATCGGTTGTTCTTTAACAATCAGGAAGAAGTAGAGGTCTTGCTCTGACGAGCAGGTGCCGGCGCGAGCCGGTCCCGGCGAAGTCGGGGCGAGATCGGGTTGGATTGTATCGACCCGTGCCTTTTCGAGTTCGGAAGGCGCGGGTAGCGCAAACACCCGTAACCGCTAGGCGTGTGTCAGCGCTCAGCGTTATGGGGTCAAGCGACTAAGTGCATGTGGTGGATGCCTTGGCGATCACAGGCGATGAAGGACGTGGCAGCCTGCGAAAAGCTGCGGGGAGCTGGCAAGCGAGCAATGATCCGCAGATGTCCGAATGGGGAAACCCGGCCCGCAAGGGTCACTCCCTGCTGAATTCATAGGCAGGGTAGAGCGAACCCGGTGAACTGAAACATCTCAGTAGCCGGAGGAACAGAAATCAACCGAGATTCCCAGAGTAGTGGCGAGCGAAATGGGATCAGCCGTCGCGATTTAGCACTTATCTCAGGAGAACGCTCTGGAAAGGGCGGCCGCAGTGGGTGACAGCCCCGTAACCGAAGAGATGAGTGTGGAACCAGGCGCGAGACAAGTAGGGCGGGACACGTGAAATCCTGTCTGAAGATGGGGGGACCATCCTCCAAGGCTAAATACTCGTGATCGACCGATAGTGAACCAGTACCGTGAGGGAAAGGCGAAAAGAACCCCGGGAGGGGAGTGAAATAGATCCTGAAACCGCATGCATACAAACAGTCGGAGCTCCGTGCTTCAACCGCTCTGCGATTGAAGCACTCGCTCCTCCTGTCCAGCCGCCAGCTTCCAGCTATCAGCTATCAGCAAGACCGGGCGCAAGCATGCGCGTGGGGTTGCTGTTGCTGAATGCTGACAGCCGACAGCGGACAGCTTGGAGCAACGGCAGAGCCGTTGAAGCACGGAGTGACGGCGTACCTTTTGTATAATGGGTCAGCGACTTACGTTGTGTGGCGAGCTTAACCGAATAGGGGAGGCGCAGCGAAAGCGAGTCCGAACAGGGCGACTTAGTCACATGGCGTAGACCCGAAACCGGATGATCTACCCATGGCCAGGATGAAGGTGGGGTAACACTCACTGGAGGTCCGAACCCACGTCTGTTGAAAAAGACGGGGATGAGCTGTGGGTAGGGGTGAAAGGCTAATCAAATCCGGAAATAGCTGGTTCTCTCCGAAAACTATTTAGGTAGTGCCTCAGGTATCACCGACGGGGGTAGAGCACTGTAATGGTTGCGGGGGTCATTGTGACTTGCCGCGCCATAGCAAACTCCGAATACCGTCGAGTGCGAGCCTGGGAGACAGACATCGGGTGCTAACGTCCGGTGTCGAGAGGGAAACAACCCAGACCGCCGATTAAGGTCCCCAAGATCTAGCTAAGTGGGAAACGAGGTGGGAAGGCTCAGACAGCCAGGATGTTGGCTTAGAAGCAGCCATCATTTAAAGAAAGCGTAATAGCTCACTGGTCGAGTCGTCCTGCGCGGAAGATGTAACGGGGCTCAAGCTAGGCACCGAAATCGCGGATTTCAGCTGTCAGCTATCAGCTGTCTGCTATCAGCAACAACCAACCGGGCAATGAGCCGAAGCCGGGTAACCGACTTGCTGGTGTTTCAGCGAGCCTATGCGGTATCGCTGGAGATTCACCGTGCAAGCCTGGCATTCCCGCAGATCGAGCAATTCGCCATGGCGGATCAAATTCGCCGGGCGAGCAAATCGATTTGCGTGAACCTGGCCGAGGGATACGCGAGGCGCGTGGCTTCGCAAGTCGATTTCAAGCGCTTTCTCGTGATGGCGCTTGGATCGAGCGACGAGATGCAGATCTGGTCGCGCTATTGCCTGGACCTGGGCTACGTCGATGAAACTGCGGTGGACCGGTGGACGCGTGAATATGAAGCGATCTCCGGGATGCTGCAGGGGCTCATTCGGAAGGTGGCGCAGGGTGTTGCTGATAGCTGACAGCAGATAGCTGACGGCTGAGATGGTAGGAGAGCGTTCCGTAGGCCGTTGAAGGTGGCTCGAGAGGGCTGCTGGAGGTATCGGAAGTGCGAATGCTGACATGAGTAGCGATAAAGCGGGTGAAAGGCCCGCTCGCCGAAAGCCCAAGGTTTCCTGCGCCACGTTCATCGGCGCAGGGTGAGTCGGCCCCTAAGGTGAGGACGAGAGTCGTAGCCGATGGGAAGCAGGTCAATATTCCTGCACCGATTCGAGATGCGATGGGGGGACGGAGAAGGTTAGCGCAGCCGGGTGTTGGACGTCCCGGTTGAAGCGTGTAGGCGTGGCCCTTTGGCAAATCCGGGGGTCTTAGCCGAGGCGTGATGACGAGGGCCGGCTTGCCGGCCTGAAGTGCGTGATACCCCGCTTCCAGGAAAAGCCCCTAAGCTTCAGTCTCGAATTGACCGTACCGCAAACCGACACAGGTGGGCAGGATGAAAATTCTAAGGCGCTTGAGAGAACTCAGGAGAAGGAACTCGGCAAATTAGCACCGTAACTTCGGGATAAGGTGCGCCCCTATTAGGTGAAGGAGTACATCCGGAGCCGAGAGGGGCCGCAGAGAAATGGTGGCTGCGACTGTTTAACAAAAACACAGCACTCTGCAAAGACGAAAGTCGACGTATAGGGTGTGACGCCTGCCCGGTGCCGGAAGGTTAAGTGATGGGGTGCAAGCTCTTGATCGAAGCCCCGGTAAACGGCGGCCGTAACTATAACGGTCCTAAGGTTAACGAAAGCTAGCCTTAGTAAAACCGAACCATATGCGGGAAACTCCTCGAAAACCGTTTGGTACTCGTCCGGACCTCCGGGCAGTAAAAATCCAACGGACATGGGGACAATCCGCAGGGAAGACCTGGATTGCCACAGGAACCCTCAGAGACTCTACGTTCGGGAATGTCCAATGAAGCTGGACGCGCAGTGGATTACAGGCTTCGTGGACGGTGAAGGTTGCTTTCACGTGGGCATCAACTCCCACGCGGAAATGACCGCCGGATTTCAAGTACTACCGGAATTCACCGTCGTGCAACACGAGCGCGATGTGCAGATTCTCCACGCACTCAAGGCGCACTTCGGTTGCGGAGTGGTTCGCGTGAACCACGGCGATCGGATGGCGTATCGGGTGCGCAGCATCAAGCATCTCTTGGAGCACATCGTTCCATTCTTCGTCAAGCATCCGCTGAAAACGAGAAAGAACGTCGATTTCCTCAAGTTTCGCGACGTTTTGCTTCTCATGGAAGCGGGGAACCATCTGACGCCGGAAGGTATCGAGCGAATTCGTTCGATCGCGGCCCAGATGAATAGAGGACATTCAAGATAGAGCCCAGCTTGTCTGGAAACATTCAAGACCAACTGAGCGAAATTCCTTGTCGGGTAAGTTCCGACCTGCACGAATGGCGTAACGATGGCCACACTGTCTCCTCCTGAGACTCAGCGAAGTTGAAGTGTTTGTGAAGATGCAATCTCCCCGCGGCAAGACGGAAAGACCCCGTGCACCTTTACTGTAGCTTTGCATTGGACTGTGATGGGACCTGTGTAGGATAGCTGGGAGCCTTTGAAGCGCTGTCGCTAGATGGCGTGGAGGCAACGTTGAAATACCAGCCTGGTGTCATTGCGGTTCTAACCTGGGTCCATTAACTGGATCGGGGACCGTGCATGGTAGGCAGTTTGACTGGGGCGGTCTCCTCCCAAAGCGTAACGGAGGAGCTCGAAGGTTTCCTAGGTACGGTCGGACATCGTACTGATAGTGCAATGGCACAAGGAAGCTTGACTGCGAGCCTGACAAGGCGAGCAGGTGCGAAAGCAGGACATAGTGATCCGGTGGTTCTGTATGGAAGGGCCATCGCTTAACGGATAAAAGGTACGCCGGGGATAACAGGCTGATACCGCCCAAGAGTTCATATCGACGGCGGTGTTTGGCACCTCGATGTCGGCTCATCACATCCTGGGGCTGTAGCCGGTCCCAAGGGTATGGCTGTTCGCCATTTAAAGTGGTACGTGAGCTGGGTTCAAAACGTCGTGAGACAGTTTGGTCCCTATCTGCCGTGGGCGCTGGAGATTTGACGGGGGCTGCTCCTAGTACGAGAGGACCGGAGTGGACGCACCGCTGGTGTACCGGTTGTGACGCCAGTCGCATTGCCGGGTAGCTATGTGCGGAAGCGATAACCGCTGAAAGCATCTAAGCGGGAAACGTGCCTGAAGATGAGATCTCCCGGGGACTTGATCCCCCTGAAGGGTCGTGGCAGACCACCACGTTGATAGGCCGGGTGTGGAAGCGCGGTAACGCGTTAAGCTAACCGGTACTAATTGCCCGTGCGGCTTGACCCCATAACCGTGAGTGCTGACCGCTCAGTTTGGTTATCGGTGTTTGCGCAATCCAACCTTTCTACTTCTTCCGAATGCGGCTGCCGGTCTCGGCAGCCAACCGTCAACGCCTGACGACCATAGCCCGCTGGCCCCACTCCTTCCCATCCCGAACAGGACCGTGAAACGGCGGCACGCCGATGATAGTGTGGATCACCCATGCGAAAGTAGGTCATCGTCAGGCACCCTCAAACAACGAAGCCCGGCCATCTGGTCGGGCTTCGTTGTTTGGGTCGTCGGTGATGCGGCCTACTTCGGCGTTTGCTAACCAGCGGGAGCGGCAAACGCTCGATTATTAGTAGGTCGTCGTCAGACTTGCAGCCGCCCAACAGTGTCGCCGATGACGATGGAGCGAATGGCGCGCACCAGACGCAGTTCGCCGGCGAAATTCGCATTAGCGGCCGGCGCGAGCGCGTGATTCTCGGCTTCGATACGAGTGACCAGCGCTTCTGCCGCGGTCGGCACCCTGGTCAGCATTCGGTCCAGCTCGCGCAGCGCGATGGGCGTCGGAATCTCGAGCTCGGCCGCCGCGGCCCGCACGGCGTCACGGCTGAGCGCGGCGAAGTTAAGGGCGCCGGGCAAGGGAATTGCGAGCTCCACCTGCGGCCAAGTCGGCTGTTCGTTCATGGCCCGGGTGGTGTAGACCGCCGTTGAGAGCAGGTCGTAGGCCGGGGCGAGGTCGATGCCGGCGGAGCTCACCAGTGCGGAAATGTTCTTCAGGTGATTGTCGGCATTGCCGACCAGCAGATTGAACACCAGCCAGCGGTAGAGCCATAGACGCGCCGCGGCGCGACTACGGCACGCGTGCGCGATGTCGGTCAGCGCGCTCACCGTAGCCGCCTGGTACTTGAACGTGCGCGCGCGGTTCAAGAGTTGGCAGCTGTCGATGGCGTGCAGCCGGCGCACCTCGCCGTCGGCGCTCACGCGGTCAAAGCGCGCCACGACGTACACCGGTTCCGGGACGTAGCGGCGAAACACCTGCGGCACCGGCAACCCGACGCCGCGTGCGAGCTCCATGGTGAAGTACTCGTTGATGACCGAGTGGGCGCAAACAGCGTCGGGGTGGTTCGGTTTCAGGAGGTGGGTGGAAACCCCTCCGGGGAGCGGTTCGTAGAGCTGGTCTGCGTCAAGCACCACCAGCAACTTGTGTTGGGCGCCGGCGACCGACATGTTTTTCGGGGCGGCATGGATGAGGGGCTCCCGCGGGAGTTCGCGGATACGGGCCGAGAGATCCGCGTCGGTGAGCGCGCGCCGCGCGCCGCTGGATACTGGCGTGCTACCGGGCGGTAGCAGGGTCAACGAGCCGGCGGACTCAGCGCCGAAGTAAGCCAGGAGCCCGAAGGCGTCCTCGCTTGGCAGGTTGGCCTCGCGCGCGTAGACGGTGCGCAAGCCCTCCTCGGGCAGCAGGTTGTCGAAATACCACTGCACCGGCCGCACGCTGGCGCCGTCCGTGAGTGGTTCGATCTGCCGGGGTAGCGCGGGCGACAGGGCAAAGCCCTGCGGGTCGTGGACCCACTCGGGGTCGTACTGGAATGCCCACACGTCGTCGCTCTCGCGCAGCACGCCGACCGCGCGCGTGTTGACGTAGGCGTGCAGCGCGCGCGCGCTCACTGCGGCTCTGCGCGCTTCGCCGCCCGCGGCTTGCGTGGGCGCAAGCCCTTTGCCTTAAGCTGGTCGAGCATCGGTGCCGCAGCATCTGGCAGGTCGACCTCCAGCTTGAGCCCGAGCTCCGCGAGCAGCCGCAGGACCAAGCCGAGCTGGACCGTGGTCTTCCCATGCTCAACGTCCATGGCGAACACGGGTCCGACCCCGGCGAAAGCGGCCGCATCATCCACGCGCAAGCGCTGCGTTTTGCGGACCGCGCGGACGACTTGCCCTAACTCGACAGGAGTGGTAATAGCGACGCGCATCGGTTGTCGTGATATCTATCCCGTTGCATAGATTATACAAGGGTTTCCGGCAATACACAATATAATCTATGCGCTAACATAGTTTTATTCGTTGGGGCCGCCACGGCCAGTCATAAATATGCGATTGCATAGTTACGACGTGGGCTAGGTGTTGCCTTGGTCGCAGGTGGCCCGCGTCCCTGTGGGCGTTGTCGCTTCGGCGTATTGAGAACCGAAGGAAGTAGCTTGGGGGCACTTGCCGGTCGCGGGCCGCGCGAGACTCGCCGACTCCGTAGTAACCACCCCGTTTGGATCGCCTGTGATGCGCTACTTCGGCGTTTGCTAACGTGAGCGAAGCGAACGTTAAGCGACCAGCGGGAGCGGCAAACGCTCAATTAGGTCATCGTCAGGCGCCCTGCAATGAGGTCGTGATTGCACTCCACCGCTCCATCAGAACGGCGTTGGCCGAATCGGAACAATGCGACCTCCGGGAAGGTAGACCGTCGCCGAAGTCGCGGACGAGAAAACGATCGTAATCGTACCGTCGCTTCCGGCGGCCACCGGCGCGCCCGTGTATGCGCAACCGATGCATTGCCCCCCAATGAACTTGTCCAGTCGCGACGTGAAGGTCGCGCCCACGATCGGGCCCGAGGCGATGTACCACTGCGGTTCCCCGCTGGCCTTGTACGAATAGACGGTGACGACGAGCACTCCGTGCTTGAAATCGAGCGCGTATCCGGTACCGATTTCGTCGGCGTTGGACCAGAGCCCGACCGCCGGCGAGTACAGGACTGACAGAGGCGGCGGTTCGTTGAGCGCGGCAACGGCAACTTCGCTTGCCCACGCACTCGATTCGCCCCCCGCGTAGGCCTTCACGCTGAAGTAGTACGTCCTGCCGCTTACGAGGTCGGGGACCGTGAAGGTTCGCGCCGCGCCGACGTCGATCTCGGTCGAATACAGACCACTCACTTCGCCGTAGCCCACGACGTACCCCGCGGGCACGTATCCGACGGGGGGATCCCAGACGAGCGTGACCGGCGTCGCGTTAGCGGCGACGGCGATCACCGCCAAGAGGAGAGTCAGTCGGCGTCCCACGATCCACCTCCGCCGCCTTTTCCAGATTCCGAGGACATTCGAGTATCGTGATCCGCGTCGTCCGGGTCAAATGGCTTCTGTGGCGCGCCGACCCAACCGACCCAGCCATCTTTTCGGTCTCGTGGTGGCCCAGCTACGTCGCATGTAGGTACTCTGTCGTAAAATCTTACAGGCGGATTCGAATGGCGATGAGAAGAATGTCGAGGTGGTAACGGCTGCGATCACGGGCAACTGACAGATCTACATGTTGTGCGTAACAAGTGATCAGTGCAACAATTCGCACTGCTCTGCTATCCATCGGCCCGCGCTGACAGTCGACCTTTCCTGTCGCTGTAACAATCGGTAGTCTTGCTTCGACCCCTCAATTGCAAAGAGGACCCGATCATGGCAGCGGGCATCCAAAGAAGTTTCCTCCTCGCCGTCGTTGCGTTGACGGGACTGCTGGGCGGCGCGCCGAATGCATCTTCGCAAGCGCCCGCGGATGCGAAGTCCGCGACGATCGCGCCCACGCCTGGTGTCGATTCGTCAGGCTACCGCGTGGGGCCGGAGGACACGCTCGAGATCTCGGTGTGGCGCGAGGACACGCTGAAGAAAGAGGTGCTGGTGCGTCCCGACGGAGGCATTTCGTACCCGCTGGTCGGCGAGGTGCGAGTCGCGGGCAGGACGGTGCACGAGATCCGCGACGAGATTACGAAGCGCCTCGACAAGTACATCCCCGACCCCGTCGTGACGGTCACGATTCTGAAGACGGGCAGTCAGCGCATCTACGTCATCGGGAAAGTCAACAAACCCGGTGAGTTCCCCGTCGGGCGCTACGTCGATGTCCTTCAGGCGCTCAGCATGGCGGGTGGCCTGACGCCGTTTGCCGACAGCAACAATATCCGCGTCATGCGCCGCGATGGCGACCGTCAGGTGGTGCTCCCCTTCGAGTATGGCGACGTGATCCGCGGGCAGAAGCTCGAGGAGAACGTTCAGCTCCGGACGGGCGACGTGGTCGTCGTGCCCTAGTTCAAAGCGCCGCCATGCTCAAGGAAACGACGCTGCACGTTGCCTGCGCGCTTGTTGCCGGCGCCACTGCGCTCATGCCCTCGCATGCTGCTGCGCAGGAGTGGTCGGTACGAAGCGGCGGCACGGCGCGGGTCGAGTTCAACGACAACTATTTCTTTACACCCACCGATACGCAATCCGGACTTACCGCGTCCATCACTCCGTTCGTGACCGCGGTCCGCCGAACCGAAGCCAGTGAAGTCGCGGCAGCTCGTCGCGGTCGGCGGCAACAAAGTATGGGGTCTCTCGTCGAACGTCGATTATCTGAGCGGCCGTTTCGAGCTGGACGGCTCGGTGCGCGACGCGCTCTCCACCTGGAAAGGAAGCGCATCGTTTGTGCGATCCCCAACTCTGCAGAACGAAAGCGGGCAGCCGGGAGCGCCGCTCGTGCTCGCCTTCACCAACTCCGCCTCGGTGGCCGGCGCGTACAGCTATGCGCTCACCGAACGCTGGTCGCTAGGCGCATCGGTTCGGGGCTTACGACAATCGCTACGACAGCGTTGGGAGATGGCGCAACATTCTCCGAACAACCATGGCTACAACGCCGGTGGCAGCGCCGATTACGCGTACTCGGAGAACACCCAGGTGACGTTAATGGCCGCTTATTCCTGCCTATAGCAGCAATATCACCGACGACAACGCGGTAACGACGACGATCGGAGTTGTGCACCGGTTCACCCCGCAACTGACGATCTCGCTTTCGGCGGGCGGCTTCTGGAGCGACACCACTGCCTTGCAAAGCGTGCTCGTGTGTCCGGCGCCGCAAGACCAGTGCGATAGCGGAATTGTCCAGCCGGTGTCCATCTCGACGAATGACCGGCGCCGCGCGTCCGGCGGTCTGTACGGGGGATCGATCAGCTACGAATTCTCCGAGCGCGCGCTGCTCTACGTCGGCCTCTCCGAGAGCCTGGCTCCCAGCGGTGCCGGGGCTCTAAGCAAGAGCGACAGCGCTGGTGCTTCGCTCAAGTACGCGTTTTCGGATCGTCTTACCGGTCGACTCGGGGCAAGCTACACACGCACGATCTTTCCGGCGGTGCAAAACAGTTCGTACAACAACGACTACTACCAGGGTGAGATCGGCGTTTCGTACCAACTTGCGGAACGGTGGAGGCTTGACGCTGGTTACCGCTATGTGCGCGCTCAATATTCGCAAAGCTCGTCTGAGCCAATATCGAACCTCGGATTCGTGACCATCGCCTACAACTGGCCCGGCGCCTCGTTCACTGGTTGGGTCGGGCGGCCTACGGAGGCGCAGAGTTTGCCGGGGGCTGGACCCCTTTCGCTGCCGGCGGGCTCGCTGGGGTCACCGGGCGCCTCATCGGAGACCCCGCCAGCGGGGACTTCGCCGTTCGATCCGTTCACCATCCCCTAGGGTAAGTCCTATGCGAATCGCCTATGACATACTTCGGCGTCAAGCACCAGGCTGCCGCCGCTTGGATCGATCCGGCTGCGTGCGCTGGCCGCATCACTTTGGAATTGTAACCGTGGAAGATGTACATATTTGGCAAGTAGGGAGCGGCAAGAGCGCTCCGGGAATATCTTGCGGCGCTTCGGCGGCACAGAGTCCAGATCTTTACGGTCACTGCGGTGCTCTCCGCGGTCGGCATCCTGGTCGCGCTCTCCCTGCCCCCCGTCTATCGCTCCTCCGCGACCATTCTGGTGCAGGAGCAGGAGGTTCCTCCCGACCTTGTGCGCTCCACGATTACAAGCTTCGCCGACGAGCGGATCCAGGTCATCAGCCAACAGGTGATGACGCGGGCGGTGCTGTTGCAGCTCATCGACAAGTACGACCTGTACGAAAAGTTGCGCAAACGTATGTCCAGCGAAGACATCGTCGAGCGAATGCGCAAGGACATCAAGCTCGCCACTGTCAACGCCGACATTTCGGACCGAAGCAGCGGACGCCGTGTGAACGCTACGATCGCCTTCAAGATTTCGTACGATGCCCCGCAGCCGGACGACGCGCAGAATGTCGTGAATGACCTGGCCGCGCTTTACTTGAACGAGAACGTCAAGGCGCGCCAGCAGAGCGTCGCCGAGACCAACAGCTTCCTCGCGCAGGAGGCCGATCGCCTGGCCAAGCAGATCCAGGAGATCGAAGCGAAGATGGCGGCGTTCAAGCGCCGCAACGTGGGCCGCATGCCGGACTCTTCGGCCGTCAACGTGCAGCTTGCCGATCGGACGGCGTCCGAACTGCAGCGCGTCGAACGGGAGCTGTCCCTGCTCCAGGACCGAAAGCTGTCCCTGGAAGCCCAATTGGCCTTCGTCAAGCCCAACGCACTCGTCCGCGACCGGCGCGGGAGGCGATCGTGTGCTGACGCCAGACGAACGCCTGCGCGCGCTGCAGGCGCAATACGCCAGCATCTCCGCCGTGTATGGCGCCGACCATCCCGACGTCCGTCGCCTTCAGCGGGAGATTGCCGCGCTCAAAGTCGAGACAGGCGCTCCGGGCAAGTCCGACGCGGCGGAGCAGCAGAAGAAGCTCGAGGCCGAACTGGCCGCGCTCAAGGAACGCTACGGGGACGATCACCCCGACGTTCAGCGCCTCAAGCGTTCCATCGCGGCGCTGACGGCGCAGGAAGGCAAGACCGCGGCGGCATCGAGAACCGGCAACCCGCGACCGGATGTCAACACGATCCAGTCCGCCGACAATCCAGCCTACATCGTGCTGGCCGCGCAACTCGAAAGCGCGAAGCGCGAGATCAAGCAGCTCTCCTCGCTCCAGGACGAGCTCCGCGCGAAACAGCGCACCTACGACGCGCGGCTGCTCCAAATCCCGGAAGTCGAGCGCGAGTACAGCGAACTGACGCGCGACTATGGCAACGCGCAGACGCGCTACCGCGAGATCAAGGCCAAACAGATGCAGGCGGAGGGCGCGGTTGAACTCGAGAAGGATAGCAAGGCCGAGCGCTTCAGTCTGGGCGAACCGGCAATTCTCCCCGATAAGCCGTTCAGCCCGAACCGCCCCGCCATTGCGCTGATCGGCCTCGTCGCGTCGCTGGGCAGCGGACTTGGTCTCGCCTTGCTGCGCGAGGCGCTCGACCCCTCGGTGAAGGGGCCGTTGGAGCTCGCTCGCATTACACCTGTCCCGATCCTGACCGCCATACCTTACATCGAGACCCGCCGGGAACAGATGGGCAAGCGACGGCGAACCGTGATGCTGATTGGGCTTGAGCGCGGTGGCCGGGGTCATCTTCCTCCTCGGGCTGCATTTCTTCGCGAAGCCGCTGCCCGCGCTGTTCGATTCCGTAGTCCGCAGGATCGCGGTCTGGTAACCCGACATGGAGAAGATCGCCATCGCTGTCCAGCGCGCATTGGACGCGGAGACGCAAGGGCAAGACCTGTTCGGCCCGGTGCCAAGGTCAACTCCTGCGACCGCGCTCCCGGGGAGCTCGCCTCGGCGCATCGTCTACACGCGGACTCGGAGTGTCGAGATCTCGCCCAGCGTGCTCGAACGCCATCGCGTGATCTCGGTGCGCGATGACACGTCGGCAGATGCATTTCGGCTCCTGCGAACGCAGGTACTGATGCAGATGCGACAAAACGCGTGGCAGACGCTCGCCGTGACGAGCCCCAACAAGGGCGCCGGCAAGTCCACTGTCGCCCTCAACCTCGCAATGAGCTTCTCCATGGAGGTTGACTATACGGCCCTCCTGGTCGACGCTGACCTGCGCGATCCCGACCTGCGCCACATGCTGGAGCTGGAGCCGGGGCCGGGCCTTTCGGACTATCTCATGGGCAACGCGGCCCTCGAAGATCTCTTGATCCATCCCAACATCGGCAACCTTGTGATCCTCCCCGGCGGAGCTCCCGTTGCGAATACCTCGGAATTGATGCGTTCGCCGATGATGGCCGACCTGGTGCGCGAGCTTCGCGGCCGTTATCGCGACCGTCTCATCGTGTTCGACGTGCCGCCCATTCTGGCCGGTGCGGACACGTTGGCGCTTTCCGCCTACATGGACGCGACGATCATGCTGGTCGAGGAGCGCAAGACGACGCGGGAAGACATCGAGCGCTCGTGCGAGCTGTTGCAGCACTCGAACCTGATGGGAATCGTGCTGAACAAGTCACGCGAGCTTCCCGAGCCCGAGCCCATCAAGCGGCCGGAGCCGGGGCTGCTCCAGCGGCTCTTCGGCGATGAGAGCTAGCCGTGAACATTCAAGACGTTGTTTCTACGATGCATGAATCCTGTGCAGTCGTCATTCCCGCGAACGCGGGAATCCAGCGACTTCGGTCATTGCAGGCGACAGTCCAACGTCACCGGGTCCCCGCCGGAGCCTGCCCCCGAGTGGGTCAGTCGGGGGCGGGGACGACGGAGAATGCATGCGACCGGCGCATTCGCCGTGGATACAACTGTTGTTGACGATTGACAGCTAGCGCCCGTGTACGAGCGGTTCTACGGTTTCAAGGTCAAGCCGTTCGCGCTGCTGCCGCAGGAGGAGTTCATGTTCCTCTCGCGCCAGCACGGGACGGCGCTGGCATTGCTGGCCTACAGCCTGCACAACCGGGCCATGTTCTGTGTCGTGTGCGGCGACATCGGCACCGGCAAGACCACGCTGCTGCGCTATCTCCTGAGCCAGCACGAGCCGTGGATCTCCGTGGGCATGATCACAGGTACCACAGGCACCTTCACCGAACTCCTGCAATGGATGCTGTCGGAATTCGGGCTCGACTACCAGGGTCTGGACAAGATCGGCATGCAGCAGGCGCTTGTCGGATACCTCAAGCGCCTCGAGGCCCTCAACAAGCGCGCAGTGCTCGTCATCGATGAAGCGCAGGCGCTCTCGGCAGACGTCCTCGAGGAACTGCGCCTTTTCTCCAACGTCAACGCCGGCCGAACGATGCTCCTTCAGACGGTGCTGGTCGGGCAGCTTTCGCTCCGAGAGACATTGCGCCTTCCCCAGATGCGGCAGCTCGCGCAACGCGTGGCCGTCGATTACATGCTCGAGCCGCTCGACAAGGACCAGACCCGGGACTACATCCGTCACCGCCTCCGCCTGGCGGGCCCGGCCCGGGAGGATCTCTTCACCGCCGAAGCATGTGATGTGGTCTACAGCGGCAGCGGCGGAATCCCCCGAGTCGTCAATCTGCTCTGCGACACTGCCCTCGCCTATGGCTTCGCCGACCAGAAGCCGACAATTGACGCAACTACGGTCTCCGAAATGCTCGCAGACCGCGCGCGCGAAGCGCGCTGATTCTCGTCCGCGCTGTTCCCCCGGCCGGTGGCGGTCAGGTCTGCTCCCGTGCCCCCGCAGGTGGATGAAGGCGAGACTGTCGATATCTCTTACACTCGAAGAATTCTCGCTGCGCGCACAGCCGGCAACCGTTTGTTTCATAGATGAAACGATCTCTGGTATGCATCTTGCCAAGGAAGGCTCATCTGGCAGTTCTTACAAGTCTAGGGAGCGTTCATCCGGGTCAAGTTAGCCTCGCAGCCCGGCAGGTCTGTATTCGACAACCAGTTTGCAACGTCGCGGCGCCTGACCATTGGGCGCCCGTCGGAGCGTATGTCTGCTCTTCGGCAAGAATGCCTGAACCCAAAACTTCGATGGGCGTTGATTTGAACGTAGGCACGCGCTACAGCTTCGGATTTGACGAAAGCGTGGCCGCGCAGGAACATCCTGCGCCGCACCGCGCTCGGGGCGACGGGAATCAGCCTGCCGGCACACAGCGCCGTTCAGCGCGCTCGAGCCCGTGGGAGGTCGTTTCCAGGGATCCCGAAAAGGCGACGAAGGGCCACCACGCGCCCGCAAGCGACCTCCGTCGCCGGGCCGACCGAAGGCACGAGCACCTGCGAGACGTTCTCCCCAGGCATGAGTTCCTGCGACTCGTCCGATACGAGAAGCGACGCACGGAGCGCACGAAGACTCCTCTATCCATCGCACTCTTTCACTTCGACGACGAACGGGGCGGCGCAAGCCGGATGCCATAGAGCGACTTCGGCTCATTCACGAAAGCAAGAGAGAAACCGACGTTCTGGGTCACCTCAGCGACCATCTTGTCGCTATTCTCCTGCCCGATACGAACGCGCAGGGGACCGAGCGATTCGTGGAAAAGGTGGGCCTGCGGGCCAGCGATCTTGCTTTTACGAGTTCCACGGGCACGTATCCCGATCGCATCTTTGACAGCTTGGCGACGGGACACCAGAACGGAGCGGACTTCGACCCCGTGTTCCTGGATCATCCAGCGACACCCGGTGCAGCGGATCTTGTCAAGCGCGGCATCGACATCGTTGGCGCAGCCACTGCGATCCTGCTGTTGTCGCCACTAATGCTGGTGACGACCGCGCTGATTGCGGTGACATCGCCTGGGCCGATCATTTACAGGCAAGTCCGATTGGGAAGGCGGGGTGTTCCTTTCGCTTTCTACAAGTTTCGGTCGATGCGCTGCAATACCGGCAGCGAAATCCACCGGGAACACGTGACGGCGATCATCAAGGCCGGCCGCGACGGTGCCGGGCAGGATGGGGCGAACAAGGCGTGGGCCAAGCTGGAATCCGATCCCAGGATCACGCCAGTCGGCAAGTTCATTCGCAAGACCAGCATCGATGAGCTTCCGCAGCTCTTCAGCGTGCTCAAGGGCGACATGAGCCTGGTCGGCCCGCGGCCGCCCCTTCCCTACGAGGCCGAGGTCTATGAACCCTGGCATCTCAGAAGGGTGCTTGAGGCCAAGCCCGGAATCACGGGCCTCTGGCAGGTGGGCGGAAGGGGCAGGGTGTCGTTCGACGACATGGTAAGAATGGATCTTCGGTACATCCGCGAGTGGTCGCTCGCGCTTGACTTGAAGATCCTGCTCAGGACAATATTGGTCGTACTCAGGCGTGACGGTGCGACTTAGCCCGATCATGCAAAAGGGCGATTCCCAGAAGACTCGCTGAATGCGGCGGCGATCCTCGAACGATCTCCGGCGGGGAATGTGAAGTTCGAGGGGTACGTCGCAGCTCATTTGGTGGACGCATGGGCTACTGCAGGTTCGGCCCCGCGGTTCACGAGCAATCTGGGATTCTCACGCACCGATGGGGGGCGATGACATGACAAAGAGAACGGAAACGCAACGGTCTTCTCGTCGAGCCTTCGTCAAGAAGGCCGTGTACGTCGCGCCGGCCATCCTAACTCTCGCGGCCGCCCCCCAATTTGCCGCGGCGGGGTCGGGCAAGGGCCCCCGCCGGGCAAGCCGCCGCGGCAAGCCGCCGGGCAAGCCGCCGGGCAAGGGCAAGTAAGTTTCGCGGGCGACTCGCGCCGCTTGACCTGCTGCCGCGTTCAAGCAGCCGACCAAGGCGCCAGCAGAAAGCCGTTTGCGATCGGCTCGCTCGTTTGTCGTCGAGCGTTGGAATCCTATTGCCCTACGCCTTGACCATTGGGCGAATGGAAATGTCGGTAGCCTCTGCGGTGGACGGAAGCGCGAGTGCGGCGAGCACCATGGTTGCCACGTCCTCCGGCTGCAGGAGGCTTTCGGCGTGATAGGGCTTGTCCTCCTGCTTGAATAGCGTTTCCTGCATTGCGGTCGCCGTGCGTCCGAGATAAATCGAGAGAACCCTCACCCCCTTCGGATTCACCTCTGCCCGTAGGCTATCGGCAAGGGCCTTCAACGCATGCTTCGTCGCTGCGTACTGTGCGATCTCAGGCCGATTCACGGCGAGACCCGCACTGGAGTTGACGAACACGATCTGACCGCGCGCCTTGATCAATAGGGGCAGCAATCGTTGCGTCAGCACGTAGGGCGCCCGCACGTTGATTCCGTACTGTTGGTCGAAATGCTCGACGCGAGCGCGTTGGAGCAAATCCTGGTGGATGATGCCCGCGCCATGGAATAGGACGTCGACGCGTCCCCCATCCCTGACTATAAAATCCACGAGCGAAGAGAGACTCTCGTCGCTCGTCAAGTCGAGCGGAAAGGCGATGGCTCGCGAAAACGATTGCGCATCGGCAACGGTTTTCGCGAGCCGATTCCCATTCCTGCCGATTGCGTACACCGTGTAGCCCGTCCGCGCCAATGCGACGGCAACGGCGCGCCCGATCCCGCTGCTCGCGCCCGTGACGACCGCGATTCGTTCCGACGGCGGTGCTGAGCGATGGCTGCGTTTGGCACTCATTTTCCCTGTCCGCGGGGCGCGGGATTCCACTCGTTTTTTGGTTCTGGAGTTTCGAGCAACAGCACCCAATCCTTTTCGCCCGCGCTGTTGGGGCCCGGCGGAGTAAATGAGCGCGTCCCTGTGTTGGGGAGTGCGCTTCCGATGTCGCGGAATGCCCCACTCGTTGGATCGAACCAGCGTGCCAGCGCCGGGCCGCGCATCGCTGCCATGTCCACCGAGATCGATCCCACGTGGGCGGGCGGAATGTAGGCGACCATAAGCGTTCCATCCGGCGCCGCGGCCGCGGCAACATACGCGCTTGACTCTACCTGCGAGCCGCCTGTCGGGATCAGATTCGACATACCGGCCAAACCCGACGGAACGAGCTTGTACCACGCGATGGATTTGATGAAGGCGTTTAGGTGCGCCATGTCCCGTGAACCCCGCGTATCAAGGTGATCGCGCCATCCCGCACGGAACGGCCAAACATGGCCTGCGCCAGAGATGTAGCCCTTGAGAGCGGACCGCCAGCCCCGCCATTGGAACCAAGTCGGGGTGCGGAAAGGCCATACATAGCCATTTCCAGCGATGTAACCGCCTATCGTGGAAAGCCAGCCCCACCATTGGAAACGTCGCACGGGCTGCGTGGCATTCGGGTTAACCGCGCTTCCGTCAGGTCCCTCTTCATCGTAGGGCTCTTCGAGGAGGAACGCCGGTATTGCGTGAGCGTGTTCGTACGCACGACGACCCTGACGAACCACGTCACCGGACCATGAGTATGCACCGTTAAGCGTCATCGACGATGCAAAAGTGGATTGGTCCGTTGCGATCGATTCCGAAGTCCACTCCGCGCTCGTTAGCGTGGACTGCTGTCCTTGCACATTGTTGAGGCCGGCGAGGAGGGCGGCCTCGACGTCGGTCTGGATCGAATCGAACGCGTGCGGTGGCGTACCCATGTCTCCACCCATCATCCAGACAATGTTCCTCTGATTCCTGTACCGGGTCGCAATCCAGGCGCCGTAAGAGTGCATCCGTTCAGTGCCATTGGCCAGCATCTCCTGCATCCATCCCTGGTCACTTCCCTTGGCGCCAACGTATGCGGGGAACAGAAAGACCAAGAGGCCATTGAGCTCGCAACGCGCCAGAAACTCATCTACAAGGATCCAATAGGCTTCGTTCGGTGTAGTGAAATCGGGCGCTTCTTTGTTGATGTTGTCGTATGAAAGCGAGCCGTCCCAAGTGGCCCCGCTGAGCCGTTTGAGAAAGGGCGGTTGACCGGAGCCATTGAAGGGCGGATTGTTGCCACGCGGATCATGATTGATGACGTGCAACTCTACCGCAGTGAAGCCGCGAGCCGCAGTGTCATCTATAAATGCATGATAGTCACCTGAAGGAACAGACAGCACGAACCAGGCCGTGCGCCCCAAGACAGGGAGCGGCACATTGCTCTGATCGACGAGGTATCGCTGGTCCGCGCTGTATCTGACCGGAAACGAAGGTGCGGCAAGCGCCGCGACCGTGCAGACGAGTGCTAGAAAGCCCGATAGCCCCATCCGGGTTGGTTTCGGCATGCGCTAAGACCGATCGGAGGCCCTACTGGGTCGTGTACACGCGCGTGAATTCGAGCCCACAAGGACCGGCAGATTTGCCTTGGCCATTCGGCCTCGTTTGAGATTGAATGCAGTTCAGAGGCGCTAGTGCACCAACCGCGACTCTAGAGCTGATGCGAGCCCGGATCTCCCGACTGACCGGCGCCCGGGCCCGTAGATCCAACCCTCTCGAGCCAGATCTCTCTCCAATACGGATAGATGCTCCTTGGGCAAAACATCCGACATCCGCTGTATCGAGCCCGGCATACAACTGATTCCAGGATGATGCAGGGACTCTTCATCACCTGCATGGTGCCCGTCCTCTCGTCGACGATCCGAGTCACACGCTTGAGGACCCTGTAGGTCTTCCCGCAGTAGGGCACCATTTCGGCATCCCAGTACATGCCTCGATTCTTGCTTGCGGTGTTGAGCGTCCGAAGAATCTCCTGTTGCGGCTTCACGCGTACGCACTCGCCAGGTTGCAGATCGAGGGACTCCGTTGGTGTAGTGCTCCCCCTCCGGAATGACCCCGCTCTTGCGAGGGAACGGCGATCCACGCCATAGCGGACAGAGCCTATCGTATAACCAGCGCATCGGACGGCCCAATCCGATACCGGCCTGACTCAGGTTGTAATAGATCGAATAAATGAAGCCGGTGAGCATGTGCTTGAAGCTTACATTTCCCGACGTATAGTCTTCGACGTACTGCCGAATATCCCACCAATCCAAGCGCGATGTTGCGTAGGGGAGTCGCGTCGCTTGGCAGACGTATGTGGTCGCCCCGCCCTGCATGTCGACGGATCCCTGGGCGCGAGCTAGGACATCGGACTCGTCAATAGCGCTCCGCAACGAGCCAACTGGAGCGATGGATCGGGCCTTCGCAGGTTCGGGCTCTCTGTATGTCGAGCTGGGTTTGTCGCGTTTCAGCCACGCTTCCTTCCAAAAGATCAGGCACCCGGCTTGGCAGCCACCATGCGCCTGACCGTCACAGCGCGTGTCGAGATGGACTGCCCGATGCACCCAGCGCCCTCGAGTCGGAAATACGGTATCGCAGGTCTTGTGCGCGCGCTTGTAGACCTGGAATCTCTTTCCGCAAAAGGAAAACATCTCGGGCATGAACGGCATCCCGTCAAGCTCCGCGTTGGCATCGAGCGTCCGCAGGATTTCTTCCTTGCTCCGGACCTCTACCCACTCACCTACCCTCAATTTTCGCTCGTTCTTCACGTTTGTTCGCACGTCATCTGGGCGCTGTACTGCGGCTCGGAGATCGGTTTATATGACGCCTGCGTTGCTGCCATCTTCTTGTGTGGCCCGGTGCGTCATGCTACGGACCAGATCCAGGTAGAAGGCTTTCTGTCCCATGGCGTAGAACAGCATCCCGACAAACGTAGCCAATAGGACAGTGACGCCCAGAAGCAGCCTCCCCACGGCTGAAAAGGAATCGGGAAGGAGCAGAACCACGACCGCAGCCACTGCTGCCGCAACGATTGCCGAAAGCAATGGTCGGCCTATCGCCACGACAATGTCTCCGAGCGAAACTCCGGTTCCATGAGTACACCATGCGAGATGAGGAATCACCCATAGCGTCATGATTGTCGAATAGGCGAGAGCGACACCCTTCGGTCCATATGGCAAGCCCACGACATAGCTTGCCATCACCAATGGAGCGAGAACAAGGCCGATCTTCAAACTGCGGCCCACTAGCCCCTTCGATGCCAACAGCCACCACATTGGGTTGATCATGGCAAATACCAAAATCGTCGGAGCCAACAAGCGAAAGATCGGAGTCGCCTCCGACCACTTGGGACCGAGGACCACGAAGATCAGGTCGTCGGCGAAGAGGATGCAAGCAATCGTGATCGGCAGCGTTATCGATACGACAAGAGAGTAGCCCTTGAGAAAGTAATTCTTGAGACGCGTGGCATCATCCTTGACCCGCGACAGGGCCGAGAAAGCCACCTCCCCGACCGCCGTATTCAGGTTCTCGATCGGGAGGTTCACGAGCTGGTAGGCCCTTCCGTAGATGCCGAGCGCTTCCGCCCCCCAGAATCGTCCCAGCAGCACCTTCTCCAGGTTGTAGGCGACATACACGACGATACTATTGAGTGTGACGGTACCGCCAAACCGCAATATCGAACCGATGCCGACTTTGCGATGTGGCATCCCAGGAATCCAGGAGGAAGCCAGCCAAACCGAAATGCTGTAGACCAACGGGGCGACCAACGTCATGCCGACCAGAGCCCAATACCCCAATCCATACATGGCGGCCCCGATTCCTACGGCCACGCTCGCGGCCACGGACCCCGTGTCAATCGCGGCGAGTGTCGTGAAGCGCATCTGGCGCTGCAGCAGTGCCGAATGCTGCACTCCGAGGCCATTGAAGATAAAAACGCAAGCGAGTGCGTACGTAATCCAGCGCAAGCGAGGCTCGTCATAGAAGTCAGCGACGAACGTCGCACTGGCCAATGCCACGCAGGTCAATAGCGTGCCAACGAGCACGTTGATCCAAAAGAGCGTCGATAGTTGTTCCTCAGTGACACTCGTCCGCTGAACCGTCGCCGTAGAAAGTCCGAAATCCCGAAACAGACTCAGGACTCCCGTGAGTACGGCGACCATGGCTACGAGCCCGAAGTCTTTGGGATCGAGAAGGCGCGCGAGAATTATAAGGGACCCTAGCCGAAGGGCGAGGTTTGCCGTCTGCGACCCGACTCTTGCCAAACCTCCCCGAAGGGTCCTTGCTTTCAGATCTTTCATTGCGCTGCGCGCCGATCCTCTGTCGAGACTGCGGATTTCTAAACGTGCAAGATCGATGTTGTCTGTTTTTGGCAATTGATGTCGACCGTGGAACGTAACACGGCAGAAACGAGCGCTCAAGGACGGGCTCAACGAGTCCTAAGCGGCGGGGCGCCTCCGACGGGAGGGGTCGCGGATCTCGCTCCCAGTGTGGCGCGCCTCAGGGGAAAGCCGCCAATGTTGAGTACCACAAATGAAGGCCGCGCCGCCTTCACGCTTGCTTGTCGTCGTTTCACAGAGCTTGAAATGCTCCGAAAACCGGAGCAACATCATTCGCGAAGGAATCTGGGCGAGATGAGGCGATAGGGGTACGTTTTCGCCGCCAGACGACGATTCAGCCCGACAGGGTTGCGAGCCGATTGGGCGCCGTCGTATCTGACGATTTCTAGGGGGCCGCCGTGAGTAACCATACCTATCAGGATGCCGCTGTTCCTGGCGGCGTTACCACGTCTGCCCGCTCCTTCGTCCGCCCACTTGGGCGCTGGCGATTTGGCGCCTTGGCAATATGTCTGATGAGCCTGATCGCCGGACACGCGAGCGCCGCGATCACGTTCATCCAGCGCAATTTTGCGACGCCGCAATCGCCGCAGTTGTCAGTATCGGTGACATACACGGGGGCACAGACCGCCGGAAATCTGAACGTCGTTGCGGTGGGTTGGAACGACAGCACCGCGGTGGTCAACTCGGTTACCGACTCCGGCGGAAACGTCTATGTCCGCGCGGTTGGGCCAACGATCCGTTCCGGACAACTGAGCCAGTCGATCTATTACGCGAAGAACATTGCGGCGGCGGCGGCCAACGCCAACGTCGTCACGGTGCAATTCAACGTTCCGGCGCAATACGCCGATATTCGCATTCTCGAATACAGCGGCATTGATACCGTGAGTCCGGTGGATGTCACGGCGGCGCTGGCGGGCTCCAGCGCGACCAGCAGCACGCTGGCGGTGACCACGACCAACGCGAACGACCTGCTGTTTGCCGCCAACATGGTGACCACGTTCACGAGCGCGCCCGGCGCCGGATTCACGAGTCGTGTGGTCACGACACCGGACGGGGACATAGCGGAAGATCAGATAGTGACCGCGGTCGGAAGTTATAGCGCGAGCGCAAAGCTAAGTTATGGCGGTGCGTGGATCATGCAGATGGTGGCGTTCAAGGCCGCGGGTGGCACGGCGGACTCGACGCCGCCGAGCGCGCCGACGGGGCTCACGGCGACGGCGGCGGGCAGCGGCGGGATCAATCTGAGCTGGACGGCGTCGACGGACAACGTGGGGGTGACGGGGTACCGGGTGGAGCGCTGCCAGGGGGCAGGCTGCAGCAGCTTTGCGCAGGTGGGGACGCCTGGCGGGACCACGTTTGCCGACAGTGGTCTGCTGGCGAACACCAGCTACAGCTACCGGGTGCGGGCGACCGACGCAGCGGGGAATCTGAGCGGGTACTCGAACACGGCGAGCGCGACTACGGCGGCCGACTCGACGCCGCCGAGCGCGCCGACGGGGCTCACGGCGACGGCGGCGGGCAGCGGCGGGATCAATCTGAGCTGGACGGCGTCGACGGACAACGTGGGGGTGACGGGGTACCGGGTGGAGCGCTGCCAGGGGGCAGGCTGCAGCAGCTTTGCGCAGGTGGGGACGCCTGGCGGGACCACGTTTGCCGACAGTGGTCTGCTGGCGAACACCAGCTACAGCTACCGGGTGCGGGCGACCGACGCAGCGGGGAATCTGAGCGGGTACTCGAACACGGCGAGCGCGACTACGGCGGCGGACTCGACGCCGCCGAGCGCGCCGACGGGGCTCACGGCGACGGCGGCGGGCAGCGGCGGGATCAATCTGAGCTGGACGGCGTCGACGGACAACGTGGGGGTGACGGGGTACCGGGTGGAGCGCTGCCAGGGGGCAGGCTGCAGCAGCTTTGCGCAGGTGGGGACGCCTGGCGGGACCACGTTTGCCGACAGTGGTCTGCTGGCGAACACCAGCTACAGCTACCGGGTGCGGGCGACCGACGCAGCGGGGAATCTGAGCGGGTACTCGAACACGGCGAGCGCGACTACGGCGGCGGACTCGACGCCGCCGAGCGCGCCGACGGGGCTCACGGCGACGGCGGCGGGCAGCGGCGGGATCAATCTGAGCTGGACGGCGTCGACGGACAACGTGGGGGTGACGGGGTACCGGGTGGAGCGCTGCCAGGGGGCAGGCTGCAGCAGCTTTGCGCAGGTGGGGACGCCTGGCGGGACCACGTTTGCCGACAGTGGTCTGCTGGCGAACACCAGCTACAGCTACCGGGTGCGGGCGACCGACGCAGCGGGGAATCTGAGCGGGTACTCGAACACGGCGAGCGCGACTACGGCGGCGGACTCGACGCCGCCGAGCGCGCCGACGGGGCTCACGGCGACGGCGGCGGGCAGCGGCGGGATCAATCTGAGCTGGACGGCGTCGACGGACAACGTGGGGGTGACGGGGTACCGGGTGGAGCGCTGCCAGGGGGCAGGCTGCAGCAGCTTTGCGCAGGTGGGGACGCCTGGCGGGACCACGTTTGCCGACAGTGGTCTGCTGGCGAACACCAGCTACAGCTACCGGGTGCGGGCGACCGACGCAGCGGGGAATCTGAGCGGGTACTCGAACACGGCGAGCGCGACGACAACAACATCGGTTGGCACGATCGCGTTCATTCAAAGTGGCTCCGCGGTACCGCCGTCGCCGCAGTCGTCGGTATCGGTGACGTATACGTCGGCACAGACGGCCGGAAATCTTAACGTCGTCGCGGTGGGCTGGAATGACAGCACTGCGGCAGTCAAGTCGGTCACCGACTCGATGGGCAACGTCTACACGCGAGCGGTCGGGCCGACGGCAGTAAGCGGGCAATTAAGCCAGTCGATCTACTACGCGAAGAACATTGTGGCGGCCGCCGTCAACGCCAATGTCGTCACGGTGCAGTTCGACGTTCCGGCCCAATATGTCGATGTCCGTATTCTCGAATACGGCGGCATTGATGCAGTCAGCCCCGTCGATGTGACGGCAGCGGCCTCGGGGTCGAGCGCGACCAGCAGCACATCGGCGGTGCTCACCACCAACGCAAACGATCTGCTGTTTGCCGCCAACATGGTGACCACGTTCACGAGCGCGCCCGGCGCGGGGTTCACCAGTCGGGTGGTCACTACGCCCAATGGGGACATCGCGGAAGACCGGATCGTGACCGCGGTCGGAAGTTATGGCGCGAGCGCAACGCTAAGTTATGCCGGCGCGTGGGTCATGCAGATGGTGGCATTCAAGGCGGCGAGCGGCGTGCCGGACACGACGGCGCCGACCGCGCCGTCGGGGCTGGTGGCGACGGCGATTAGCGGCAGTGGAATCGACCTGAGCTGGACGGCGTCGACCGACAACGTCGGGGTGACTGGCTACCGGGTCGAGCGTTGCCAGGGACCGGGGTGCAGCAGCTTTGCGGAAATGGCGACCCCGAGTGGGACCACCTTCGCCGACAGCGGCCTGATCGCGAACACCAGCTACAGCTACCGGGTTTTGGCGACTGACGCTGCGGGCAATTTGAGCGCCTTCTCGAATGTAGCGAGCGCCACGACGCTGGCTCCGGATACCGATGCCGCCGACCGCCCCAAGCGGGCTCATCGGCGACCGCGATCAGCACAAGTCAGATCAACCTGAGTTGGATCGCCGTCCACCGACAACGTAGGCGTGGCGTTCTACCGTCTATCGCGATGCCAGCAGACCGGCGCGGCGGCGGATTGCCCGAACTTCGTGCATCTCGTCCAGCAGGCTGCCCCGCTACCACGTTCAACGATTCGAACGGACTTCTGCCGGGTACTACCTATCGCTATATTGCTGCAGGCCCTCGACGGTGCAGGGAATGTGAGCGCGCCGTCCAACGAGGCGAGCGCCACGACGGCAGCCGCGAGCTTGGGCTTGGTGGCTTCATATTCCTTCGACGAGGGAACCGGAACGACGGTCGTCGACCTGTCAGGGAATGGCAATCACGGGTTATGGCGAATGGCGCGTGGACCGACCGCGGGCAAGTACGGCAGCGCGCTGGTTTTCAACGGCACGAATGCCTTGGTGACGATCAACGACTCTGCATCACTCAGGCTGACGTCGGCCATGACGCTCGAAGCGTGGGTCAACCCGTCAACGTCGCTCGGGTGCGTGGCGCGATGTGATCTACAAAGGTAACGACAACTACTATCTTGAGGGGTCTTCGAACAATGGAGGTGTCATCGCGACTGGCGGCACCTTCGCCGGCGGGAACGGAACTCTCTATGGATCGGCGGTCCTTCCGACCAACGTGTGGTCGCACATTGCCGCAACGTACGACGGTGCCGCATTGCGCCTGTACTACAACGGTTTGCTCATATCAAGTCAGGCTCAGACAGGAGGGATAGCCACGTCGACCAATCCCTTGCAGATCGGCGGCGACAGCATCTACGGGCAGTTCTTCCAGGGGGCAATCGACGAGGTTCGGATCTACAACCGCGCCCTTGCACAGGCGGAAATCCAGGCCGATATGAATGGCACCGATCGGCAGCTCGATCATTCCACCGACAAATCTTGACGGCAACGGTGGTCAGCGGCAACCAAGTCAACTTGAGTTGGACCGCCGCGCAGAGCACCCTCGGAATTTCGAACTACCGTATCGAGCGATGCCAAGGCACTCGGCTGCGCCAATTTCGCCTTATCGCAACGTACGTCGACGACGACGTTCAGCGATACGACCGTCATTTCAAACACGACTTTCGGTATCGCGTGCAAGCGGTCGATGGCGGAAGCAATATTAGCGCGTACTCCAACGTGGCGGAGGCATATACCGGGCTCACGATCCAGCCTTCGATTGCGGCGCTGACTCCGATAGAAACCCGGCAGTTCCTGGTGACCGGCGGCAATCCGATCGGTGTTACTCTGGTCCGTAGACGGAATCGTTGGTGGTAACGTCTCGTTGGGAACGATTACGGCCGATGGGGTCTACACGCCGGCGAGCAGCGCGGGCGTGCATACCGTGACGGCGACCAGCGCGGACCTCTCGCAATCGGCAAATGCAACCGTCTACGTCACGACCTACGCTGGAAAATTCACGCATCACAACGACAATTTCCGCACTGGCGCGAACGTCAACGAGACTGTCCTTTCGCCGGCTACCGTCAATTCGACAATATTCGGGAAGCTGTTTACCTGGCAGCTGGATGGCACGATGCACGCATCGGCGCTTTATGTCGCCAACGTGAACATTCCTGGCGTCGGACTACGCAACGTCGTCTATGCTGCCACGGAGCACGACAGCGTCTACGCGTTCGACGCCGATGGACAGAGCGCGACGCCGCTGTGGAAAACGAGCTTCATCAATCCCGCGGCTGGTGTGACCACCGTTCCGGCAAACGATACCGGCGAATGTTGCGATATCGCTGGCGAAATCGGAATTACGGGCACGCCGGTAATCGATCCATCGACCAGGACTCTCTACGTCGTGGCCAAGACGAAGGAAGTGTCGGGCGGGACGAACTATGTCCAGCGATTGCACGCTCTCGATATTGCTACCGGTGCCGAAAAGTTCGGCGGTCCGGTCGTGATCCAGGCCAGCGTTCCGGGAACCGGAACCGGCTCAGTAGGCGGACAGATAGCGTTCGATCCCCTGCGCGAGAACCAGCGCCCGGCGCTGCTGCTGAGCAACGGCGTCGTCTACATGGCGTTCGGGTCTCACGGCGACCAGCAGCCGTACCATGGATGGGTACTGGGATACAACGCTACGACGCTGCAGCGGGTCATGGCGCACAACGCCACGCCCAATGGTAGCGGCGGTGGCATCTGGCAAAGTGGTGCCGGGCTTGCGGGCGATGCTTCGGGTAACGTCTACTACATCAGCGCCAACGGCACGTTCAACGCGAGCGGAACCAACTTTGGGGACAGCTTCGTGAAGCTCGGTCCGACCGGCTCGGTGGTTGATTACTTCACGCCAAGCTATCAGGCGGCCCTCGAAGCAGCGAATTTCGATCTTGGGTCGAGTGGGCTGACGCTGCTCCCCGATCAGCCTGGACTGCATCCTCACCTGGCGCTGAGTGCGGGCAAGAACGAGACGATTCACGTGGTCGATCGGGACAACATGGGTCACTACAATCCGAGCAACGACAACCAGATTGTCCAGTCCCTGGTGAACATCTTCCCCAACGGCACGCCGGAGCCAGGAAACTACAACGCGCCCGTTTATCTCAATGGGACGGTGTACTTTGGACCGGTGAACGATACGCTGATGGCGTTCCAACTGAGCAACGGATTGCTCCCCGTAGTACCCACGTCGAAGACGTCGGAGGTATACACCTACCCGGGTGGCGCCATTGCGGCATCCTCCAATGGGGCCAGCAACGGAATTCTCTGGGCGGTGCAGCGCAATGGCTCGGTCGCCGCGGGCGGACTTCGTGCCTACGATGCCACCAATCTTGCTGTGCAGTTATATAACAGCGATCAGGCCGGCACGCGCGATACGCTGGACGTCGCGGCGAAGTTCAGCGTTCCGCTGATCGCCAACGGCAAGGTCTTCGTGGGCTCGATGAGCCAGCTGACCGTCTACGGTTTGCTGCCCTAGTCGCTACACATTCCCGGAGTGCGGCGAACATTCCGCACTTCGGCACCGGGCAAATAGTAACGCCGCACGCCTAGTATCGTGAATTGCAAGTACGTTGCACAACTCCACGTCGTTCCGGACGCGCCCGCGACGCGGGCGCGAGCCGGAACCCATACTGTCGCCCCCGTTTTGCCAAGCATTCGATTTGCGATCGCGAGCAGGTAGTGATTGCAGCCATACATCCGGCCTGTATTGAGGCCAGCGAAGGCCTCGGGCCCTGATGGAATACGCTGACCGGGAGCTCATCAGTGACGCGCACTCGAAGTAGCGCTGGGTTCCGCAGCTTAGCCCGGTCACGGTCCGACCTGTTTTGCCATCACGTCACGTTTGCCTGAGCAATCAGTGGCTTCACTCCTTCAATCAATCCAACGGTGTCCTTACCCGACGGCGAGCCCGCGCTGCTTCAGGCGTCCGCTGCCCGGTACTGGGGCTGATAGTCGCGCCCGTGGGCGAGCAAGGCCCACGCGATGCGGGCGTTCTTGTTGGCCAGCGCTACCGCCACGACATTCTTGGGCCGGCGCGCCAGCAGCTGCCGCAGCCACGGGTCGGCCCGCTCGGGATGGCACTCGACTTGCCGCAGCACCGAGCGCGCGCCATGGATGAGCAGCGTGCGCAGGTAGCTGTCGCCGCGCTTGCTCATCCCGAGCAGGGTGGTCTTGCCGCCGCTCGAGGCTTGCTTGGGCACCATCCCCAACCAGGCGGCCAGCTGGCGCCCATGGGCGAAGCTGTGCGCGTTACCCACCGTGGCCACCAGCGCGCTCGCGCCCAGCACGCCAATGCCCGGGATCGCCGCCAGCCGCCGGCTCGCTTCGCTGTCCCCGTGCCAACGTTGAATCTCGCGCTCGAGTTCCTCCCCCTGGCGCTGCAGGTGCGCCAGGTTCTCGCCCAAGCGGGCCAGCAACTGGCGAAAGCTTCCCGGCAGCTCGTTCTCGCCGTCCTCCAGCATCACCGGCAGGCGCTGGCCCAGCTGCGCAAGGCCTTGCGGCAGCACGACCCCGAACTCGGCCAGCAAGCCCCGAATCTGGTTCGCCTGTGCGGTGCGCGCCTTCACCAGAGCCTGGCGCGCACGATGCACGGCCAGGATCGCCTGCTGCTCCGCCGTCTTGACCGCCACGAAGCGCATGTTCGGCCGGCCCACCGCTTCGCAGATCGCCTCGGCGTCGGCGGCGTCATTCTTGTTACTCTTCACGTAGGGCTTGACGTATTGCGCGGCATCAGCTTCGCCGTATGTCCGAACTGCTGCAGCTTGCGCGCCCAGTAATGCGCGCTCGCGCACGCCTCCATCCCAATCAGGCACGGCGACAGGTTGGCGAAGAACGACGGCACCTGCGCCCGCTTGAGCTGCTTCCTCAACCCCACCTTGCCGCGCTCGTCCACGCCGTGGACCTGAAAGACGCTCTTTGCCAGATCGAGCCCAATCGTCGTAATCTTCATAGCGGTCGCCTCCTCTCGTGTCAGTGGACATTCCACAATTTCCACTGTGGCACTCTGATGCCGTATCGGGAAGGGGGCGACCATCCCATTAGTGACTTTCAAAGACACTGGGTTCCCGCCCCCGATCAGGTCGGGGGCAGGCTCTTCGCGGGAACGACGACATGCAGATATGCCATGAATTTCAAACTCGGCACACTAGGTTGAGCCAGTTTCGCTCGGGCAATCAATCGTACAGCCTGCAGTCGCAATTGCGTCTAGAAGCCTTTGAAAACGAGCTTGCGACCGTGGAACGCCTCCGCATAGCCGCTGGGTGAGCGACACTCGAGGCCGCGCAGCCGGAGCATCGCCATGAACGTATCCCGGGTGAACCAGTCCCGGCCGGCCTGGGAACGATGCGACTTCACCAGCGCATCGACCTTCGCGGCGGCATCCTTGGCGCTCACCGGAACGTAGACATTGGGGTGTCCGAGTCCGCCATCCCATTTGGGGATCTCGTACTCGAGCACGACGTTCCTGCGGAAAGTATTCCAGATCATCTCGTTGACGACGCGGTGATCCTGATGGCGGTCTTCGCGCTCGTGACAGAGGATCAGATCCGGGTCGGGCAAGCGCTTGAGCGACTCACAGAAGTTCTTGATGTCGGCATACGCGGCCGGAAACTGGCCATCCGGAAACTCGCCGAAGAGCAACTCACCGCGACAGGCAGGGCGTACCAACGAGCGCATCGCGCGCCGGGTCTCGTCGCGCCGTTCTTCCGTTCCGCTCAGCACGACCCAGTCGATCACCGGTTTCTGACCGCGCGCCTGGAGGACGCGTAGCGTCGCGCCACAGCCGATCTCGATGTCGTCGCAGTGGGCGCCTACGCACAGGACCCTAAATGCGCGGCGCCGACCGGAATCGAGAATGAGCTCGAGCATGGCGGGCCGGGCAATCGCTACTCGGGAGTACGCGCCGGATGATGCTTCCAGATCATCCAGGGGCAGTCGCCCCGCGCCTCCATGCGATCGAGGCTGATCTTGTCCTTGAACGTGTCCATGCACTGCCAGAATCCATCCCAGCGGAAGGTCGCGAGTTTGTGCTCGGCAATCAGGCGACGAAACGGCTCCTCCACCAGTTCCTCGCCTTCCCGCATGTAATCGAAGATGGCCGGCCGCATCACGAAGAATCCGCCGTTGACCCAGATGGGCTGGTCGGGCATGGCCCCCAGATGCGTGACAAGGCCGTCGCCCTCCGAATGCACGGCGTGAAAGCTCTGGCCGCTGCGGACCGCTGCGAGGCTCGCAACCACATTGTGCCGACGAAATTCCTCGATCTGCCGGTCGAGCGGAAGATCCGAGAGCCCGTCCGCATAGTTCGCGAGAAAGACCTCTTCGTTCTCCACATACTTGCGCACGCGCATCAACCTCTGGCCGATGTTGCTGTGCAATCCGGTGTCCACGAACGTGATCTTCCAGTCGTCCAGGTCGCGGGAATGCAGTTCGACGCGACGATCCTTGCCGGAGAGAGTGAAGTCATTCGTCATCGCCTCGTCATAGCGCAGAAAATAATCACGCACCAGGTCACCACGATAACCGAGGGCCAGAATGAACTCGGTATGGCCATAGTGCGCGTAGTAGCGCATCAGGTGCCAAAGGATCGGCCGAAAGCCGACATTGACCAGCGGCTTGGGGATGGTATCGGAGTGCTCGCGCAATCGGGTGCCGAGCCCCCCGCAGAAGATGACGACCTTCATGGCTTGGCTCCCTTTCTGCGACGTTGGGCCGGTCGGCCACGTGCGGCGGGTCGATGGCCGGCAGTCTTGGGCTGGCGGTTGCCGCCCTCGCGCAACGGCGAGGCCCGTTTGGGTGCCCGCTTCGGCGCGGTCCTCGGCTCGAAGCAGCCCGGCCCCTTCCAACGCAACCGCGGCATCCCGAACGACATCGAATCCCAGGCCGGCGCGTCGGGCAATGTCCAGCAGCGATTTCGAGCCGTCGGATTGGTTAAGGACCCAAAGCATCGCGTGCTCGCGTTCGCGCGGGCTCGTGCCGCCGATCGCTCCGTAGAGTCCCCGCTTGCCCAGCCGAGGCTCGCCCTTCGGGCTCCGATTGACGTAGCGGCCATTGTCTTCGGCAACGGTCACGAACAGCTTACACGCCGCCAGGCTCTGCGCGAGGAACTCCGGGCGGATGAGCGCGAGATCATCCGCCGAGCTGTGGTATTGAGGATAGCCGCCGTTGGGAGACCGCGTCAGTCTGCCCACTGGCAGGTTGAAGCCCGGCGAACATAGCTGTCGCTCGTCGTAGCCGTAGGGCGAAAACGGAATGACATTGCTCCTCTGGTCCAGCTGTGAAAGCACGTAGGTGGCGATGGCGTCCGTCTCCGTGTCCCCGTCGCGACTCGCCTTGTAGGTCAACGCACCCGGGTCACCGAGGAGACCCAGCACCAAGCCGCCACGCACGCGATCGAGCCTCGTCTCGTTCCGCTTCAGCCAGCAAAGCGAGCCGATCGTACCGGGGGCAAAGACGAATCGATAGCTGTACCGGCGCGGCGCGCTCGCGATCCAATGAGCCAGAGCCGTCGCGACGGCCATGCCGCTCGTGTTGTCGTTCGCCAACGATGGATGGCAGACGTGAGTGAAGAACAGTATCTCTTCGCGGCTGCGGCCGGCGATGGCGAATTCCCCGTAGGTCAGCGAACCGCGCGCCAGCGAGCTATTGATTTCGACCCGATACTTGCCGGCGCGCAATTTCGCACGCGTCGCGTGGGAAAGGCAGAATCCCCACGCGCGCTGGTAATAACTCGTGCGATACGGAATCCACTCCGGATGCTCGGGAAGAGAGTGCAGCTGCAGCTCAAGTTCGCTCAAAGGCAGGGTCTTGGCGATCGGCTCCGAGTAGCTGACGATATGCAGGTTGTGCTTCCGGAAGTCGACGATGCGCTCGCCGCCGGCCGTCGCCACGAAGGCATCCTCGATGTTCCATTCGAGAGGCACCTCCCAATCGTAGACTTGGGTGCCGCTGGGTACCTCTCGGACCAGGAGCGGAATGTGCTCGCCGATCAGGGCGAGCGATTGCCTCACGCCCTGACCGGTGATGCTTCGGCAGATCGGATATAGGCTGGACGCGAACGCGTGCAGATCCGCACCCGTCCATTCCGTCTCGGTGCTCATGCCGGAGCGCTCCCCGAGCGCATTCCAACGAAACCAATGTCCGACCGCCTTTTCACGCACGGGCTCCGGAGCGGCGCGCGAGTTCGAGCTCGAATGCATTCCGATCGAAATCCGGATAGTGCGCATCGCGATCGGATATCACGATCCCCGTGCTCATTGGCCACTCGATCGCGAAAGCCGGGTCGTTCCATCGGACGCCGGTCGCGAGCTCCGGTGCGTAGGCATCGGTCATCTGATAAAGAACTTCCGTCTCGTCGGACAGCGTCTGGAATCCGTGGGCGATCCCGTGAGGAATGAAGACGGCATCCCGATTGTCCTCGTCCAGCTGCACCGAGACGTGTCGAAGGTAGGTGGGTGACTCAGGGCGAAGATCCAGCAGAACGTCGAGCAGACGGCCCCTCACGCAGCGCACGAGCTTGGCTTCGCGTGAGGGAGGCCACTGGAAATGCATGCCCCGCACCGTCCCACGACGCGTGTTGAAGGAAACGCTTGCCTGAACGACTTCTGTCGACAGACCCGCGGCATCAAACTCCCGCGTGCAGAACGTTCGCGCGAAGAAGCCCCGGTCGTCCGGGTTGCGCTCCGGACTTACCAGCGTAGCTCGATGGATGCCGAGCGCCGTGAACCGCATTTCAGCGCCAATAGAACTCGTCGTCGATCTGCTGCGTGGTCTGCAGATAGCGAAGCTGCTTCAGCCGGGTAAATGCGCGGAACTGATATGTTTCCGGCGTCATCTGTATGCGTTCGAACACTTCGCGCAGTTGCTTTGCGCCGTCGCGGGCCGTGAAGCGGCACGTGAAGCCGGGCAATTCACGATGGATGCGGTCGAAGTTGACGCGATAGCTTCGATTGTCGCCCCCACTGGGACCGACGGTCACCTCGCAGCCGGGGAACTCGTCGGCCACGATCTGGGCGATTTCGCGGATCCGGTAGTTCTCGGAGTTCTGGCCGACGTTGAAAACCTTTCCCTTCACGGCTTCCTCAGGTGCGACAAGGGAGCGATAGATCGCCTCGCACATGTCCTCGACGTGCACGAGCGGCCGCCATGGGCTGCCGTCGCTCACCATGGCAATCCGCTTGGTGGTCCAGGCCAGCGCGGAAAGGTCGTTCAACACGATGTCGAAGCGCATCCGGGGTGACGGACCGTATGCCGTCGCATTGCGCAGGAAGACCGGGCAGAAATCCGGCCCTGCCATCTTGCCGACGTCCCGTTCGACCAGGACCTTGCACTCGGCATACGTTGTCTGCGGATTGGTCGCGCAGGATTCGTCCAGGAAGTCACCGGTCCCGGCGCCGTACACGCTGCAGGAGGATGCATAGACAAAGCGCCGGATGCCGACCGCACGTGCCTTCTCCGCCAGCGTAACTGACCCCTTGTGGTTGATTCGGTGCGTCACCTCGGGCTTGTTCTGGCCGAGCGGATCATTGGAGAGCTCGGCCAGATGCGCGATCGCATCGCAACCCTCGAGATCCTGCTCGGTAATCTGCCGCAGATCCTTGTTGAGTGTCTGTGGGCTACAGGCGTAGTGCCTGTTGTCGCTGTAGAGCCAGCCGTCGCGGTAGTAGCCGGTGTCGAGCGCCAGGACCGAAAGGCCGCGCTCGATCAGGTAGGGAGCGAGGACGGCACCCACGTATCCATTGACGCCGGTAACGAAGACTTTCATTTGACCCTTTTCTTGTGCCCGAATGGCAGGTCGTCGGATGGTTTGCGTTGGTCGCTATTTTGTTTTGTTTGCATGCGGAACTCAAGTGCCGGGCAGCCTAGGGGCGCGTGTGCACAGGCCCTTTGTTTGTGCTATTTTCGACCGCCTGGATGACTGTTGCCGGTCATCATGGCTTGTGCAGGTCAAGTTGTTTCGACAGGGCTCGTGCATCCGGATAGGTTCTGGTATCGGAGGATCGCAAGAACATGTCACCCGTCGCCGCCGCTGGCATTCAACACAATTCCGCCGTCGATGATGTGCAGGGCGCGGTCCATTGCCCGCACTGTCGATTTTGCGGGGACGCTCTGGTCACGACGTTTATCGACCTTGGGATGTCTCCGCTGTGTCAGACCCACATCGCCCCGGACCAACTGAATCAGATGGAGCCGTTCTACCCGCTCCACGCGTACGTCTGCGACAACTGCTTTCTGGTCCAGCTCGAGGAATTCGTCGCGCCTTCGGAGATCTTCACGGACTACGCGTATCTGTCCTCCTACTCCGACAGCTGGGTGGAGCACGCCCGCCGATACACCGTGAAGATGCGCGAGCGGTTCGGACTAGATGCGCGCAGCCTGGTGACGGAGATCGCGAGCAACGACGGCTACCTGCTGCAACACTTCGTCGCGGCCAATGTTCCGGTGTTGGGGGTTGAGCCGGCAGCCAACGTGGCGCTGATTGCCGAGGGTAGGGGAATACGGACTACCGTCGAGTTTTTCGGCGTCGCTACCGCGGAGAAGATCAAACGCGCTTTCGGTGAACCCGACCTGCTATTGGGAAACAATGTCCTCGCACATGTGCCCGACATCAATGACTTCGTCGGAGGGATGAAGGTACTGCTCAAAGCGGGTGGCGTCATCACGATGGAGTTCCCGCATCTGATGCAACTGATGCGGGAGAACCAGTTCGACACGATCTACCATGAGCACTTCAGTTATCTGGCGTTCTTCGTCGTGGAGCGCATATTCAGGCATCACGGCCTTCGCCTGTTCGATGTCGAGGAACTATCGACTCACGGCGGCTCCCTGCGAATCTATGCCTGCCACGACGACGACGGACGCCATCCGACATTGCCGACCGTGGAGGAGCTCCGTGCCAGGGAAATGGAGGAAGGGCTCGGCGAACTTGCGACCTACGGCCATTTCGAGGAACGGGTCAAGGAAGCCAAACGCGCGATTCTGGAGTTTCTTATCGCCGCGAAGCGAGAAGGAAAGAGGATTGTCGGCTATGGAGCTCCGGGGAAGGGCAACACGCTGCTCAACTACTGCGGCATTCGCACGGATTTCATCGACTTCACGGTGGATCGCAATCCGCTGAAGCAGGGCAAGTACACGCCGGGCACGCACATTCCGATCCTCGACCCCGAGGCGATCCGCGATGCGCGGCCGGATTACATATTCATCCTGCCGTGGAATCTGAAGGACGAGATCAGCACGTCCATGAGTTTTGTGCGCGATTGGGGCGCGAAGTTCGTGGTGCCGATTCCGC
>CAVTFQ010000003.1:0-592673 GCA_963734055.1 uncultured beta proteobacterium | reverse complement strand
TTGACGACGTTGAGCGGCTACTCGAATCATTCCCGGCGGTATCGATAAACGGGCCTGCAGGTATTGGCAAGAGTCGTCTCGCCAACGAAGTTGTCACGCGCATGTCGCACCGGTTCAGCGACGGCACTTGGAGGGCAGACTTATACGGCGCGGAACACCGAGGTGATCTTGTCGAGAGGATTGCCAGCGCCTTGCTGCTAGAAGATGCCGGATACGCGGCTGACGAGGAAGACATTCACCGGACGCTCGAGCACAAACAGGCCCTTTTGCTGCTTGACAACTGTGACGATCAAGCAGCGACATGCTACGAATTCGTCGAGCAGCTCGTACGTCATTGTCCCGGTGTCCGTGTCATATGTACCGCACGGCATCGTACGGGCCATCAAAACGACGTAATCTGCCGTTGCTTCGGCTTGGCAACGCGGATGTCGAATGGAGATGACGTATATGCCGTACTAGGTATGTCCGAGGCCGCAAGGCTGTTCTGTGAGCGGGCGCACCTCGCGGGCGTTCGATTCCGAGCCGATTTGGTTCCGCGGCAGGCGATTGAGCGAATCTGCGAACTGCTCCAAGGCGTCCCATTGGCAATTGAAATTGTCGCGTCCCATGCAAGCACTTGTGCGTTGCCGGAACTAGAAGAGCGCCTTTCGAAGGCTTATCAATCCAACGATGTAAAGCAGGTGCCGCATGCAGACGAAGTGGCCTCACTTCTGCGGGCACTCCGATTGGCAGTTTCGCTCATGGGTCCGAAGGAGCTTGCGGTTCTTGCCGCGCTGACTGTGTTTCGCGGTGGATGGACCGCCGAGGCCGCGCACGCGGTATGCGTGCGACCCGGCATGGATTCAGAAGATGTACACCTTGCAATGACAAGTTTAGCCGCGAAGTCGCTAGTTACGTTTGATGCTTCGACAAATGGCTCTTACTGCCATTCTTCGATCCCTGAGTTAGCGCCATTCCTCTTCCCCAATTCGGAAGAGCAAAGCCGAGCGTTGTTACGACACCAGGAGTTCTTTTTGCGGCTAGCACGAGAAGCAGGCCCCCAGCTATCCGCATCCCGCCAAGACGAATGGCTCGCGACCATGGAAGCGGAGGCACTCAATTTGCGTCGCGCAATGCAGTTTCGAGAAAGTGAAGCGCCGACTGCGTTTCGGAGGCAACTACAATTCATTCCGCCGATGAAGGAGTACTGGCTTTACCGTGGATGGATTCAACCAGGAAGGCGCTTGGTGCAAGGCATCATTGCGGCGAATGGCCACGATAGAGGTACCGAGGATTGGTGCCGCGCGATTAGCGGATTGGCGTGGCTCGACGTATGGGGGGGCAGATTTGATTCGTCGTTGCGAACATTCGAGCAAGCAGAGCAACTCGCTATCAGCATTGGTGATCCAAGCGACTCGCGTCTGTGCGTCTTGGACTTGCGACGGCCTTGCTGGGAACGGGCGACTTGGACAGGGCTCATAGCACACTCACGACAGCACTAGCCCTTGCTCAAGAGGCAAAGGCTCCGGTATATGTCGCGGACGCCCTTGGATTGCTATCGCAGCTCGCGTACAGAAAGGAGCATTTCTTAGACGCTGCAGCGTATGCCGAAGATGCGGTCGCTCTGGCGGATTCGGTCGGGAATGTGACCCGATCTGCACTTTCCACGCTGGATCTAGTCAGCGCGCGGGTCGCATTGGGAGAGCGTGTCGATTTCGTGAAGAAGCTCACATCAACGCTAGATGTTGCGAAGCTGCTCAACTCGTCGCTCATCCGTGTTCATCTGGGTGAATCCATTGCAGTGCTTGCCGAATGTCGGGGCCTTGTTGACGGGGCGAGTCTTGTGCGACGCCTTTCTGAGCGCATATCCATGCGGTCTGAATATTCCTTCGCGGAAGTGTGGTAACGCGCGGGTTAACAAGAGAAGCGCGTGGATCGAGCGATCTTGGCGACCATAGCGTGAAGGGCAGCGATGAACCGCTTGAACGAAGAACGGCGGACGAGATATTTGAAATGATGCTCAAGTTGCTAGCGCACAGTGCCTAGACGAATTGCTAGCCGGCGATGTACGAGGAAACTTGACGGGCAAACAGGCGGTGTATGGATCGGAGCTGCCTAAGCCGAGGAGGCAAGTGCCCCGAGAACAGGTACGAATAGCCCAACCCGCAAGGGGAGATCGACATGTATTCCGTGTCGCCTGAGCATCCCGGAGCCCATTGTGTGCGCCATCTTGGGACATGAGAGGCAGCAAGCTGCCGAATGCCGACGGGCAGCAATCAGCCTGGAGCTGACCTGTGCCTCCAACTACTCAACGGCGGGTTGTGGCCGATAGCGCCAGGTGATGAGCCGCGACTGAACGGCCGGTTACGCGCATTGCCGCCGCTGGTAACGTGAAGCTCAAGGCAGCAAGGAGTCGATCTCGGGCATTGCAAGATACCCGCTGCGGCAGGCCCGTTGGCCTTAACGCGGCCCGACGTGACGGTCGATGAGAACGGACTAGGCGATACTCCGTTCGACGTCGAGATGGACAAGGGGAGGTCTGTGCCGGAGAGACTCTCCGCCATTGCGCCCTTCCCAAGTCGTTGGAAAAGCGCATCTTGTATCTAATCGGTGTGCACGTTGCTCGCGCCATTACCCGTCCGGTTACCCGAATCGGGTTTAGAGAGCGAGGTGTCGTTGATCTGACGGCCCGCGTCAGATCGCGGCAGCCATCATCCGGTCGCGTTGGGCTAGCAGTTGTCTTTGGCCGACGGTGACAAGGGCGAACGCTTCAAACGGATTGCAGTCGTTGCCCGCGGGGGATCGGACTGTGGCGCTTTCGACCCCAAAGCGGTCGTCGACAGGGCGCTCGAACTACGGGACGCTGGCGTGAGCCTTGTGCGCCGCGATGGCAGATTCCAGCCTAGTCAGGATCGGATCAAACTTGCCGAAGTCAATGGAGCCCACGCTTGGCTTCACGACCTGTTGAGCGAAGACCCATTTACCGTATTCGGTGTCCGTGTCGACACCCTCGTTCTTTGGATTGAACGACTTCCCGTTCAACTTCGTCGCCAAGACAGCAGGATCGAAGAAATCCTCAATCTTGCTCTCTGCGCCGACCGCAATCGGCGTGAAGACGACGTAAAGGTTTTCCGCAACGTGGTAGTACGGGTCCAGTCCAGAGCAATGGGACCCGCTGTGGCTCTTGACGAATGAGTAGAAGTCCTTCCCGCCCTTGTCGTTATCCAACAACAAAATCACGGGTTGCTGATCCTTGGGTGGTTTAGAACTCTCGGCCGCTTTGATGTACGCGCTAGCGAACACCTTCAACGCGTGAACCCCGCCCGATATGTTCAAAATGCGCTGCGCCGTATACGTGTAATTGAATAGACGCACCTTGAATTCCAGTGACCCATCTGGCTTTAACTGTGCTAGTTTCGCATGCGTTAGGGCAAGCCGACGAATTGCTCCGCGTATATAGATGTTGTCCGTCTTACCTTCGCATAGAATTGTTGGTAATGGTGCAGCCCAAAAGTGCTTGTAGATCAGAAATCGCTTATAGACCTTTTCGAGGGAGCTCGGGTCATGTCTCCCATCGCCTCGAACCGGAGAAACGTTTCGATCTAGCCATTCAACGAATCCGATCATGCCTTCCAGTTGCGCCAGCCTGCCTACGACCGGATGTGGTCCGTTCAACTGAAATGTGCCGGTCTTGACGAGACGATCAGTCATCGCCCGGATTGACCGCCGATACTCGCGTCGCGCGTTCACGCGTTGATTGACGACCAACCCTGTAACCTCTTGTCGGGAATCACGATACTGCATCCTGGTCTTGGAAGTATTCAGTTCAAAGCCGCATTTTTCCACGACCTTAACAAGAGCATTTCCAGCTTCCCATGTGTGAGCCCCCACACGCCTCGCAATTGACTCCGGGAATGCCTTCTGGTTAGTTGAGAATGTCAGATCATCCGCGTAACGCGTATATGAACATCCCCATCGACGCGCGAGCTGAGCCAATCGGATATCTAGGACATGGGCAACTAGGTTGGCGATGACCGGAGATGACGGCGCACCCTGCGGTAGCCGCCCCTGGTGACACGCGATTTGTGCCAGCACGGTGGCCACTGAGTCGTGAAGCTGAAACTCAGCGTTCTTTATAAAGAACCCGCGCACGCGTCCAAAGTTGATTTCTGGGAAGAAATCAGCGATGTCTACATTGAATACGAAGCGCCTCGCCCGGTGCTCCACGGCATTGCTCCGGATTGAGCACCCCCGAACAAATCCATGAGCAATTACGCGTCGACGTGGCTTTGAAGCACTGATCTCATCAACGCAATCCTGCAGCAAATCCGAAAGCTTTCGTTGAAGAGCGCGCAGTTCGGGAATCGGCGCGGAAATAGTACGTGTTCCGCCGGAACGCTTCGGGATCGTGAATAGCGTGTATCGCGCGGCTGGGGGAATCTTGTAGATCAAATACGACAGCGTATGAGGTCTATAGCCGAGCATGTGCGCGAGCTGCGCAAGACTCGAGATGGATTTGAGGCTCGTGAGTGTAGTTGGGGGTACGCTAGGCACTCTTACGCAATATAAGGCGACCCAAATTGTGGGACTATGAGCGTCGGACGAGGCAATGGCTCCGACGTTGTCGTCACATGCCGCGAAACAACGGCAAAAAGTCTGCCTAGCGCCCCCCGCCCGTAGGTTACCACGGCGCTACGCGCTACGGCCCGCGGCATTGAGGATATCGCGAGTGGACCCAGCTTCCCTTGGGCCATGGCGGCAAGGAGCGATCTGGGGATACGGTCAGGTCTGGTGCATCGCTATGGTTGGGCGTACACCCCAACATTTCGCTCTGGATAGCACTCATAGACGTGCTCGAAAACCGCCGAGCACTTCTGCCGGTACATCTCGGGTGTATAGGCGCGGGGCAGGCCGGTGTCGAGGACGTCTTCGATGGCCAGTTTCAGTTGTGACCGTGCGCTGGACTTCTGGCGCCAGTCAAGCACTAGCAACGCTTTCAGCTTGGTCAGCAGCTCGCGGGCCACCTTCTTCACCTCGGCGCGCTCCTCCGTCGCTCAGCTCGGGCGCGGGCCGGGTGAGGATGTCGAAGATGACCAGCTCCTCCTCGCTCATGTTCTCGCGGACGTGCCGCTGTTGCTCGTCGGTCAGGCTGTCGGCTGAGCGTCAGCAGTTCCTCGAACAGCTCCTCGATGTTCCGGCTGCCGGCGTTGTAGCTCTCGATCAGCTCCTCGAACTTCTCAGGAAGTCGGCGCGGGTCCGGTTCAGCTGGATCAGCTTCTCCAGCTGGGCGCGGATGGCGGCCTTGAGCACCTCCAGGTCGGTGTTCTTGTGCTTCGACTTGTTGAACCGCTTCGCGAGCGCCTCGAAGTCGATCTTGGACAGGTCGATGCGCCGGCGGGCCACGCTTCGCGGATTGTCATGGCCGGTGATGGAGCCGTCCAGCAGCGTCGTTGATCTGCGCCCATGACACCGCGAGATGTCCGCCGGGTTCGGGTTGAGCTTGGCCCGGATCGCGTCGGCCATGGTCGCGATGCAGGCGACGCGGCCGGCGAACTCCAACGCCGCCGGGTCTGGCTTGACCGCCTGATACAGCGTGCTCACCAGCCGCTCGTGGGCGAGGAACTCCCTGCGCAGCGGATCGGGCGAGATGAGCGCGTTCACGGCATCGTCAATCCGCTGCAGGCGGTCCAAGCTTCCGAGCGGCAAGCTTCGATGGCGGCGAGGATCACGCCGTGGCTGGCGCAGAACGCCGTCGCATCGTCCACGGCCTTGCGCAGTTCCTCGACCAGCTGCTGCTTGTCCCGGACCGGGGTCTTGCCGCCCTTGCCCGCGCCGTAGATGGCCAGCGCCTTTTCCAGCGAGGCGAAGACGTTGGCGTAGTCCACGATCAGGCCGCTGTGCTTGCCGGGAAACACGCGGTTCGCGCGCGCGATGGTCTGCATCAGCGTGTGGTTCCGCATCGGCTTGTCGAGATAGACCGTCGAGCAACTCGGCGCGTCGAAGCCGGTCAGCCACATGGCGCAGACGAACACGAGCCGCAGCGGGTCGTCCGGGTCCTTGAACTTCTCGTCCAGCCGCGGCTTCGACTCGTTCATCCGCTTGCGGTGCGGCACGATGTCGAGGCCCAGCTTCTTCATCTGCTCGATCTCGTTCTGGCCGGGCGACACGATCAGCGCCATGTCGGTGGTCGTCAGCACATCGAGCCGCGCTGCAGCTCAGCCTGCGCGGTCGCGTCGTGCCTGCTCCGGCGTGTCGCCACCGGTCGTAGGCAGCTCGCCAGCTCCTTCTCCACCCGTGCCGTCTCCGCCTGCCCAGTGCTTCCGCACCTTGTCGTGCATCCGCAGCGCGGTGGCCTTGTCGATGGACACCACCATCGCCTTGCCGATGAAGCCGCGCCCGAGGAAGTGCCGCACGATGTCCTTGGCGACCGTCTCCAGCCGGTCGTCGCGGGTGATCAGGTGGTACTGCCGGCCGAGTTCCCGTTCGAGCTTCGCTTCCTGCTCGGGGTCGAGCTCCGCCGTCCTCGATCAGGTCGTAGATGTCGTCGTTCAGGTCCGGGTTGACGAGCTGCAGCTCCGGCGTGCGGTTCTCGTAGAACAGCGGCACGGTCGCGCCGTCCTCGACCGACTGCTGGAAGTCGTAGATCGAGACGTAGTCGCCGAAGACCTCCCTGGTGCGCTCCTCGCCGGCGATCAGCGGCGTGCCGGTGAAGGCGAGGAACAGCGCCTTGGGCAGGGCCGCGCGCATGTTCAGCGCCAGCGTGTCGTACTGGCTGCGGTGCGCCTCGTCGGTCAGCACGATGACGTCGGGGCGGTCGCAGAGCAGCTCCGGCGTCTGGAACTTGTGGATCAGCGTGAAGACGTAGCGGTGATTCCCGCGCAGCAGCTCGCGCAGGTGCGCGCCGCTCGCGGCGTGGCACTGGTCGCCCTCGGCCTCGCTCACCGCGCCCGCGGCCTTGAAGGTCTTGGCGATCTGGTCGTCCAGTTCCACGCGGTCGGTGACGACGACGAACGTCCAGTTGCCCGGTCAGCCTTGCGCAGCACCTTCTGCGCGAAGAACACCATCGAGAAGCTCTTGCCGCTGCCCTGCGTCTGCCAGAACACGCCGCCGCGGCCATGGCCCCGCTTGCGGGCTTCGAGCATCGAGGCGATGGCGTTGTTCACGCCGAGGAACTGATGGTTCTGGGCGAGGATCTTGACCAGCCCGGCCTTGTGCTCGGAGAACAGCGTGAAGTTCTCCACCAGATCGAGCAGGCGCGTCGCGGTCGCAGGTGCCGCGCAGCATCACCTCCAGCGACACCCGGCGCGGCTCGTCCTCGCGCTCGACGCGCTTCCACTCGAAGAACCGCTCCCAGTCGGCCGTGAGCGAGCCGACGCGGCTGTCGGTGCCGTTGGAGGCGATGAGCAGCGCGTTGTACCAGAACAGCGCCGGGATCTCGCTGCTTGTAGCGGGTGAGGTTGTCGTCGAACGCCGCGCGCGCCGGCACGCCGGCTTCTTCAGCTCGATCACCACCAAGCGGCAGGCCGTTGACGAAGCCGACCAGATCGGGCCGGCAGGTGTAGAGCGCGCCGGTGACGCTGAACTGGCTGACCAGCAGGAAATCGTTGTTCGCCGGGTTCTCCCAATCGATGACGCGCAGCCGCTCGGTCTTCTGGCCGCCGTGCTCGCGGTCGGGCACCGAGACCGGATGCCGTCCTTGAGCAGCCGTAGACCTCGCGGTTCGCGGCTTCCAGGCTCATCGCCGAACGGTCGCGGGTCAGCTCATCGACGGCGGCTGCGATGGCCTCGGCGGCAGCGTCGGGTTGAGCTGCTGAGCGCCGCGCGCAGCCGGGCGACCAGCACGACCTCGCCCGTGGTCTCGCGGCCGAGGGTGCCGCCCGCGCCGAAGATTTCCTCAAGCGCCGACACCGTCTGCCAGCCGAGCGCCGCGAACAGCCCGATGGCGGGCTGCTCGACAAGCTGTCCTCGGTGTAGGCGTGCGGACTCATCGCTCAGGCGACCTTCACCTCAGTCTGGCCGGAGAGTAGGCGAGGCAGCAAAAGATCGCGGGTGCGGCGGAGGGCGTCGATTCTCAACTGGAGCACGAGCATCTGGTGCAGCATTGGCTTTGCGCGTCGCCCCAAAAGGCGTGCAGCGGGCTCACACGGAAGTACGACCGTTATTCGTGCGAGCCCCTCATTCGTGAGTGACATCTGCGTGGCACCCGTGCAATAGATGTCTTTCTGCGCATGGAACTCCGCTGAACTGATGGTGAGAAATAGAAGCGGCCAAAGCTCAGAGTCTCTCGCTCGGAATCCTGCAAACCCCGAGGACAACATGGATGCCTCGGCATTCCTTGCGTTGACGTCGCTGTACCAGGCAATCTTGTAGGCGTCCTTCATTCGAGCGAACCACACCGAGTGAGGCACAGGTTGCTTTTGAGCGCGACTCGGCTTGTTAGAGAACACGTAGCCGATTCCTGCCCCGTTAATTGCAAGACCCTCGACATCGGCAGTTGCGTAGTACTTCTTGACACCGTCGTATACGCCGACGTTTTCGGAAATGAATGACCAGTAGTCGCACTCCATAATGGACTTACGATTCTGGCGGGGCAACGCGGTCACTCAACGCTTCCCGGTAAAGGACACGGGCCATCGCTTCAAGTTGTAGATGCGCCGCTGACTGTTCTCGATGAGTTCGTCGTAATCCCGCAGCATGTTCGCGATCCGTCGCTGAATCGCGAGCGGTGGAAACGGGATTTCGAGATCGCCGATTTGTTTGGCGCTGACGTTGGGTTGGCCCGCGCCAAGTCCGAGGCCGTAAAGCTTCCTTTCGTAGCAGTCCTGCGACAGTGCGCAGTAGACGAAAGTGGAGTCACAGCGCGACTTGTCTGGCCGAATGATGCCCACTCGTTGGTTCACCAGATACTTCCCTTCTACGCGAGGCATCTTCCCGATCTTGCCGACACTTCCCGCACCGGTCATAGCAACTAACGTGTCGTCTGGCTCCAAAAAATAGCGGTTCAGCTTTTGCACGCACAGGTTCTCTGGCAGATGATCCGCGCATTTCGGACTGACTCGCTTGTTCTGGATGTTCGCAATCTTGATGACTGGGATGCCGCTGTCTCCAAGGTCCTGGCTCCGAAAAGCGTAACCGGAATAGATTTGGCAGATTTCGCCAAGGCGCACCGGAGGCCAATTAGCCATAGCTCAGGCCCCCAGAATCGTCGCCACGTTCGCGGCGATGCTTTGCTCCAAGTCCCGGGCCTGCGCGTTGAGGGACTCCAGTTCCTCATTGAGTGATTCGAGTTGTTCCTTGAAGTCCTCGTCGCTCACTTCCTCGCCGGGGGCGACACCGACATAGCGCCAGGGTTGAGCGACCAGCCCTGGGCTTGGATCTGCTTTATGGTCGCGGCCTTGCATAGGCCCAGCACGTCGGAATAGTTCGGTTTCTTGCCGAAGACCTCCTTGATCTTCGCTTCGGCCTCATCGCCGCCCAACGTGTAGTCGAGCGCCTCGCCGCGATACAGCCGCGACCACGTTGGCGATGAAGCCGATCTGCGCAGGCGTCCAGTCGCGGTGTGCGCGATCCACCTGCCGGTAGATGTGGCGGGCGTCGATGAAAAGCACGGTGTCGGCGCGTTTCGTTTGGGCTTTTCCGCGGTCAAGGAACCAGAGCGTGCATGGCAGGATGACCGTGTAGAACATGTTGGGGCCAACTGCGACCATCACGTCCACCGCTCGCGCCTCGATCAGCTTCTGACGCAACTCCTGCTCGGAGGCGCGGGCATCCGAAGCAGAGTTGGCCATGACGAAGCCTGCGCGTCCATTGGCGTTCAGCGCCGAGTAAAAAAGCTGAATCCAGAGGTAGTTCGCGTTGTCGGTGCGCGGGAGTCCGAAGGGAAACGGCGGCCTGCGCCAACCAGGTCCTTGAGCCGCTCCTTGTCCACCGCGTTGACGTTGAACGGCGGATTGGCCAGGACGAAGTCGAACTGGCCGGTGGCGTTGTGCGGATCGTCGTAGTAGCTGTTGACGTTGCCGCCATGGCGAATGTCGCCCTCCAGCCCATGCACGGCGAGGTTCAGGCGGCACAGGCGACCGGTCTCATCGGTCTTCTCGACGCCGCAGATGGCAAGTTCGGCCGACGGGTTCTTCTGGTGCTCGGCGACGAAGCGCGCCGACTGCACGAACATGCCGCCGGAGCCGCACGCTGGGTCAAGGATGCGACCGTGAAAGGGCTCGATGACCTCCGTGATGAGGCGCACGATGCTGCTCGGCGTGTAGAACTCGCCGCCCTTCTGGCCTTCGGTGCGCGCGAACTCACCGAGGAAGTATTCGTAGATACGCCCGAAGGCGTCGTAACCGACGATGCCGGAATCTCAGAAACCTTCTTGAGCAGTTCCTTGAGCAGCGTGCTCGTGAAGAGGTTGTAAGTCTTTGGCAGGACGCCTGCGAGCTGCGGGTTCTGCTTCTCGATCTCGCGCATCGCGGCGTTGACCTTGGCACCGATGTCGGCGGCCTCGGGCAACGTCAGCAGAAAGTCGAACCGGGCTTCGGGGCTGAGGTAGAGGACACCTTCGGCGTGATACGCGGCGGGTTCATCGACGCGGCTGCCGCGTCGCGAGGTGGTGTGGTCTGATGCGAGCTTGGTTCGATGGGCGGCAAAGCGCACATCGGCAAAGCGCAGGAAGATCAGCCCGAGGATCGGGCCGGAGTACTCCTGCGCCTTGAGACCCGAGTTAGCGCGGAACTGGTCGGCGGCATCCCAAAGGCGTCTTTCCAGCGTGACGGTGGCGCTGTCCTTTTCGGAGGGGGCGATCCAATGCATGGTCAATCCGCTTCTACAAGTACGAGTCCGCTGTCGTGGGCGATGGAAGCGGGAATGTCGTCACCTTCCTCAGCGGCTTCCACCGTTGCGGAAACGGCATGGCCGGTGGTTCGCGAAATAAGATCAAGCAGCAGCTCTTGTCGCGCTTTCATGAAACCATGGAAGTCGTTGGCATAGAGTTCGGGCACGGGGATGCAGTGCGTTTGCAGATAGGCGGCGAGTTAGCGTACCGTCCTCGCAAGCCCTGAGAAGCGTGAAGAGCAGCACGGGATTGGTGTCGAAAGTCGTCTTGGCCATCAGTGATGATCCCCCTTGATCCCCGCCAGCGTTCGATGAACGTGTCGACCGTGATCTGATCGCCTCGGGACGTGTAGTCCCGCCGACTCAGCCTGCCCACATGTCGATCGAAGTATTGTCCCGAGCAAGATCATGTCGCCACACCTTGGACATCCGTTCGTCGGCTGAGCAGGCATGTGGCAGCGAGCCGTGTCGATAGAAATGAGGCGAGCGCGGGACGCTTCGAAAGCGGTCCGGGTAACAGTGCGGGTAACGGAGGCCAGATTCGGGCGGCGTTGACAAAAAAATGCAAGCATATCATATGCTTGCATTCTGAGATCTGGCGGAGAGTGAGGGATTCGAACCCCCGTTAGGTTGCCCTAAACCTGATTTCGAGTCAGGCGCCTTCGACCACTCGGCCAACTCTCCGTCCCGCCGATTATACCGGGTTCGGGCGCGCGACCTTGCCGAAGGCACGCAGGTGCGACGTTTGGCTCCAATGAAGAAGGACCCGAAGCGGGCCCTTTTTCGCGGACGCAGCCGACGCTACTTCTTGGGCGCGGGCTTCGCCGGCGTGGCGGCCGGCGCGGACGTCGTGGTCGAGGACATCTGCGGCGACGTGACCGCCTTGCCCTTTGCCTTCATTTCCGCGAAGTAGCGGGCGACCACGCGATCCTCGGCCTTCGCCAGCTGCGCCTTCGCGGCCGCGGCGGAAGCGGCGCCCTTCGCTTGCTTTTCTTCGGCGGCCGCCTTCTGCGCATCCGTCATGGGCGGGGGCGGCGGCAGCTTCGCCACCGCAGCGCCGAACATGAAGACGACGAGTCCTGCGGCGATCAATGCACGTAGCGTGATCATTCGCTCCCCCTTGCCCTGCGTTATGCCGTCCGTGCGCGGCCGACGACGCCTTCGCCAGTCTTGACGTCGCCGGGCGCGACGAACTTCTGGCGCGCCTTGCCTTCCGCGACTCTCTGGTACCAGCGCAGGTGATGATGCTCCGCCCACGAGGCGTCGACGTAGCCGTCGCGCATCGCGCGATACGCCCCTTCCATGCCGAGCGTGCCGAGATAGATGTGGACGAGCGCCAGCGCGATCGAGAGATAGGCGGCGAGCATGTGGATGATGTTCATGACCTGCATCGTCGAGCGCGTCTGGTCGAAGTTCGGGAAGAGCAGGATCAGGCCCGTGACGATCAGCACCGTCGACGCGACGACCAGGACCAGCCAGAACACCGCTTTCTCGCCGGCGTTGAACCGGCCCGACGGATACTCGTGCCCCTTGAAGTAGCCGGTGATGTGCGTGAACCAGCGGACGTCCTCGCCGCTGACGCCGTTGTCGCGGACGAAGCGCAGGAAGAGCCACGGCACCCCGATGATGAGCAACGGCCCGATGAAGTTGTGCAGGTTCTTGGCAAGCGTCGCCAGCCACGAGAACAGCGTGTAGCCGATCAGCGGCAGCAGCACCGACTTCCCGAGCGACAGGATGAGGCCCGTGATCGCGAGCGTGACCCACACGATCGCGACGAACCAGTGCGCGTAGCGGTCCATCGGCGAAAAGCGCTCGATGATGCGATCGCCGGGCTTCCGCGGAGACGCCAGCATCCCCCGCCAGAGGTAGAACACCGCGAGCCCGCCAACTGCGAGGGCGAGCAGGATGCCCCCCCAGAACACGATCGGCACGCGCAAAGCCCGCCACGTCTGCCCCTGGCTCTGGATCAGGTTGTTGGTCTCGCGGCCGACGACCGACGTGTACTGCGGCTCGCCCGAGCGCACTTCCCGCCACACGGGCGCGTTGTTGAGGGGCTGCGTGTTCTCGCGCCTTTGCTCGGCTTTCGCCTGTCCCGCCTCGGCCGGATTGACCGCCGGGCTCTGCGCGAACGCAAGCCCCGCGACCAGCACGAGCGCCGCGGAGACCACGATGAATCGAGCCACCATGCCTCCTTCGCGTTCCGTCAGGTGCGGATCCGGACGTACTCGTTCTGACCCTGCGCGCGCGTAGCGAGCGTCCGCTCCCACTCGCGCTTGTCCCCGTTCCACGGCGCCGACGCGTAGGGTGCCTGATCGGCCTTGCCCTGGTAGGTCCCCTGCTTGAACTGTACGACCTGCGGACGCTCGCCGCAGCCGGCTAGCCCGCTTCCGGCCACCGCCGCGACCGAGGCGCCCGCGAGCTTCAGGAATTCGCGCTTGCGACTGTTGATCATGATTTGCCCCCCGCCGGCTTCGTCGCCGGCTGCTGCTGCTCCTTGGTTGCCTCGGGCCGGCCATATGCAGTCGTCCAGCCCCACACTTCGCTCCCCTTCCCGCGCACGGTAACCCGCTGCCTGTAGATCTCGGCAATCACATCTCCGTCGCCGCCGAGCAGCGCCTTGGTCGAGCACATCTCCGCGCACGCGGGAAGCTTGCCCTCCGCGAGTCGGTTGCGACCGTATTTCACGAATTCGGCTTCGGAATTGTTGGGTTCGGGCCCGCCGGCGCAGAAGGTGCATTTGTCCATCTTGCCGCGGACGCCGAACGCGCCGGCTTGCGGAAACTGCGGCGCCCCGAAGGGGCAGGCGTAGAAGCAGTAGCCGCAGCCGATGCACAGGTCCTTGTCGTGCAGCACCACCCCATCGTCGGAATGATAGATGCAGTCGACCGGGCAGACGGCGATGCAGGGCGCGTCGGAGCAGTGCATGCACGCCACCGACATCGAGCGCTCGCCGGGCACGCCGTCGTTGATGGTGACCACGCGGCGGCGGTTGACGCCCCAGGGGATGTCGTGCTCCTGCTTGCACGCGGTGACGCACGCGTTGCATTCGATGCAGCGCTCGGCGTCGCACAGAAACTTCATTCGGGCCATTATTGTCTCCTCCGCGAATCGGCGTGCGCCATCACGCGATCTTGGCGACCTGGCAGAGCGTCGTCTTCGTTTCCTGCATCATCGTCACCGAGTCGTAGCCGTACGTGGTGGCCGTATTGACCGCCTCGGCCCGAACCAGCGGGTGCGCGCCTTCGGGGTAGTACCCGAGCATGTCCTTGCCCATCCACCAGCCGGAGAAGTGGAACGGGATGAACGTCGTGCCCGGGGCAACGCGATCGGTCACCATCGCCTTGACCTTGATCTGCGCGCCGGTAGGCGACTTGACCCATACGTACTCGCCGTTCTTGACGCCGCGGTCGTTCGCGTCCTTCGGACTGATCTCGATGAAGTTCTCCTGCTGCAGCTCGGCGAGCCACGGGTTGCTGCGCGTCTCTTCGCCGCCACCCTCGTACTCGACCAGCCGCCCGCTGGTGAGGATGAGCGGGAATTTCTCGGCGATTCCGTTCTTGACGTTCGCCTCCTGCAGCGTCTTGTAGAGCGTCGGCAACCGCCAGAACGCCTTCTTGTCGTCGTGCGTCGGGTACTTGGCGACGAGATCCGGGCGCGGCGAGTAAAGCGGCTCGCGGTGCTGGGGAATCGGGTCGGGGAAGTTCCACACGACGGCGCGTGCCTTCGCGTTGCCGAAAGGATGGCAGCCGTGCTTCATCGCGACGCGCTGTATGCCGCCGGAGACGTCGGTCTTCCAGTTCTTCCCTTCGGCGGCCTTCTTCTCGGCGTCGGTCAAGTCGTCCCACCAGCCAAGCTTCTTCAGCAGAGTGTGGTCGAACTCCGGATACCCCGTCGTGAGCTCGGACCCTTTGGGATACGAGCCGTCCTCGGCGAGCAGGTTCACGCCATCGCGCTCGACGCCGAAGTTCGCGCGGAAGCAGCCGCCGCCGTCCATCAGCGTGCGCGACTCGTCGTAGAGATTCGGCGACCCCGGATGCTTGATCTCGGGCGTGCCGTAGCACGGCCACGGCAGCCCGTAGTAGTCGCCGTCGCACGGGCCTCCATTCGCGCGCAGCGACTTCACGTCGAACGTCGCCTGGTTCTTCATGTGGAGCTTGAGCCGCTCCGGCGACTGTCCGGTGTAGCCGATGGTCCACGTGCCCCGATTCAACTCGCGGAGGATGGATTCGATCTCCGGCTCTTCCATCTTGTCCGGATCGGGCTTGACGATCTTGTAGTTCTTCGCGAACTCCTTGTCCCAGCCGAACTTTTTCGCGAACGCGAGCATGATCGCATGATCGGTCTGCGATTCGAACATCGGACTGATCACACGTTCGCGCCACTGCAGCGAGCGGTTCGAGGCGGTGACCGACCCGATCGTCTCGAACTGCGTGCACGCGGGGAGGAGGTAAACGGCGCGGTTGGGGTTCACCTTCTTGCCGGCATCGTTCAGCACTTTCATTGCCCGCTCGTCGGGTGGCATCGCCGACATTGCCGCCGTCGCCGACGGATACGGATCGATGACGACCAGCAGATCGAGCGCGTGCATCGCCGCCTGCATTTCCATGCCTCTGGTCTGGCTGTTGGGCGCGTGGCCCCAGAAGACGAGGGCGCGCAGGTTCGGCCCCTGGTCGATTGTGTCGTTCGCCAGGAGCACGCCGTCGATCCAGCGCGACACGGTGATGCCGGGCTTCTCCATCATGCCTTCGGCGTACTGCTTCTTCAGGAAGTCGTAATCGACGCCCCATACCCCCGCCCAGTGCTTCCACGAACCCGCCGCGACGCCGTAGTAGCCGGGCAGCGAGTCCGGGTTCGGACCGACGTCGGTCGCGCCCTGGACGTTGTCGTGCCCGCGGAAGATGTTCGCGCCGCCGCCCGCCTTGCCGATGTTGCCGAGCGCAAGCTGCACGATGCAGGTGGCCCGCACCATCGCGTTGCCGATCGTGTGCTGGGTCTGGCCCATGCACCAGACCACCGTCGAGGGCCTGTTCTTCGCCATCGCCTCGGCGACCATGTACACCTGCGCCTCGGGGACTCCGGTGACCTCCTCGACCTTGTCCGGCGTCCATTTGGTCATGACCTCGTCGCGGACCTTGTCCATCCCGTAGACGCGATCGTGCAGGTACTGCTTGTCCTCCCAGCCGTTCTTGAAGATGTGATAGAGCATGCCGAACATGAACGCGACGTCGCTGCCCGAACGCAGGCGGACATATTCGTCGGCTTTCGCCGCGGTCCTCGTGAACCGGGGATCGCAGACGATCATCTTGGCGCCGTTCTCCTTGGCGTGCAGCATGTGCACGAGCGACACCGGGTGGGCCTCCGCCGCGTTGCTGCCGATGTACAACGCGCATTTCGTGTACTGCATGTCGTTGTAGGAGTTCGTCATCGCGCCGTAGCCCCAGGTGTTGGCGACCCCGGCGACCGTCGTCGAGTGGCAAATCCGCGCCTGGTGGTCGCAGTTGTTGGTGCCCCAGAACGACACGAACTTGCGCAGCAGATACGACTGCTCGTTGCCGTGCTTCGAGCTGCCGACCCAGAACACGGCGTCGGGGCCCGATTCCTTGCGGATCGCCAGCATCCGGTCGCCGATCTCGTTGATCGCGGTTTCCCAGCTGATCTTCTGGTACTTGCCGTTGACGAGCTTCATCGGGGACTTGAGCCGCATCGAGTTCTCGTGCATGCCGTGCTCGCGAACCGAGGCGCCCTTGGCGCAGTGGGACCCCATGTTGAGCGGCGATTCGAACACCGGCTCCTGACGCGTCCAGACACCGTTGACCACCGTCGCGTCGATCGAGCAGCCCACCGAGCAGTGCGTGCACACGGTGCGCTTGACCTCGGACTTCGCTGCATCCCCCTCCTTCGCCTCGGCGGCCTCGGCGGGGCCGATGGCGCCGTAGGGGATCTGGCTCGCGAACGCTCCGGCCCCAGCCGCGAGGCCCGAACGCTTCAGAAACGTCCGCCGATCCATCGCCGGTAGAGGAACTCCGGCAAGGCGGCGAAGACGCGGACCGGCTGCAGCGATGTCACTCTTCTTGGTCAGCAGCATGATCCTTCCTCCTCCTAGATTCGCATCGTGCTGGCGCGGCGACGGCGACGCAAGCAGCTACCGCACACGCCGTGATCCGTCCACTGTCGCGCCGTTTCGGCACCCGAGCGCCCGCCTCCGCATCGTCCCAGTCTCTGCCGCTTTGTTACCACTGTATGTAAGGCGGACCCTACAGTCGGCGTTCGCATGCTGCACGCGGCCCGCTCGCTTAAGGCGAGCTCGGGAAAAGTTCGATTCGATGCTCCGGGAACTGCGGTAGGCCGCTGCGCGCGGGGCGCATGCGTGGCTCCGAATGGACCGCGTGACGTTTGTATAATCATTCGATGGCGAACGAGTCACGTTCGAGCGCCAAGAAGCAACGTGTGAATTCTGCTACCCGGCCGTAGTAGTTGGCAAGAGCGTTCTCGCGTATTGCAGTGCAACAATCGAAAGCCCACGGCGCAACGAAACGGTCGAAGAAGGCACGCTGCCGGGGAATGGCCGCCGGGGGTCGGTCACCGTCGCCAGCGACCAGCATCCGCATGGTTTCCAGCACGATTGCCAGATGGTCCTCGAACTCGCTTTTCTGCGCTCTGCGCGCGAGCCCCAGCTCGGCGAGCGCGGCACGGAGTTCGGACAGCGGGCGCCCCGACTGGGGCCGCAGGTAGTGAGTCGCATAGGGACTGACCTCGCTCCTCCCGACGCCGACGAACAGGGTCTGGAACTCCTCCGCGGCGGCCCCGGCGCCGACGATGCCGCTTGCCGCGCGCAAGGCGTCCCATGCCGCGGCGATTCCACCCTCCTCCACCCGATCGCCGGATTCAGCCGGCAGCGCGAGTGGTTCGGCATTGGCGATGGCGGCAAGAAGTGCCGCGTCGGGCGCCTCGGCGAAGAGGCGCGCGAGCAGTGCATAGAAATCGGCCCGAGCCTGGTCCTCGGGCGCGAGATCGGGCGGAGCGACGACCCGCTCTTCAGACATCGCGCACGTCGACGCCTTTCTCGCTCTTCATGAGGTCGATGACCCGGCAATCGGCGCACATCCGCAAACGATCGAGCGCACCCGACGCGGCAAACATCGAATGCCCGGCGAGCCGCCCCAGCATGGCTGCCAACATCTTCTCGGTGCCAAGAGGCTTGCCGCAGACGGTGCACTTGGCGATCGCCGCCTCGTTCAGCACGCGCGGCTCTCGCGCCTCGCGGCCAAGCAACAGCCGCGGCACGAGCGCGATCGACCCCTCGGGACAGGTGACTTGGCAGAGGCCGCACTGGACGCATTTCGACTCGATCAACCGCAGCTGCGGCGTCTCGACGTTGTCGAGGAGGGCGCCTTCGGGGCACGAGCCGACGCACGCGAGGCACATCGTGCAGGTTTCGCGATCGACAACGACCGCGCCGAAAGGAGCGCCCGCCGGCAGGGGGATTTCCCGTTGCGGCACCGGGGCGTGCTGCGCCAGATGGTCGATGGCCAGCGCCGCGGTCGTGCGCTTGTCGGCGGCGAAGCCGAAGGTCGCCGCGACGCGAACCCCGAGCGCGGATTGCCACGACCAGAGGGCGTCGTCCAGCGCTTTTGGCGCAGCGCCGTCGAACACGCGGAAGTGCTGACCCTGATAGCCCAGCGCTTGCGCGATCGTGTCGGCGATCGCCATCTGGCGCTCGAGCGCCTCGCGGTACTGCGGCGCTTCGCTGCCGGTGGCGAGCACTGCGACCTGGGAGGCACCGTGTGCCAGGGCGGCAAGCCACACGTCGAGCCCGACCGAAGCCACGTGGTGCACTTCGAGCGGAATGACGCGGGCCGGCAGGCCGCGGCCGCGGCGGGCGAGAGCCGCGATCGCCGCTCGGCCGTCCTGGGCGTGAATCAAGAGGCACGCGTCGCGACCGCCGGCCCGTGCGTAGGTTGCAAGGAGCGTCCGCAGGCGCCGGCCGAGATCCGGCACCGACGGGTAGGCATACGTCATGGCTCCCGAAGGACATACCGTCGCGCATGCGCCACAGCCCATGCACAGGTGCGGCTCGACCTTGACGTGGTCGCCGTCCGCGGCAATGGCCGCAGTCGAGCAGACGTCCAGGCATTGGTTGCAGCCCCGCTTCCCTGCCCGGCTGTGCGCACAGATCGAAGCCTTGTAGCCGAAATACCGTGGCTTTTCGAATTCGCCGGTGTAGGGCGCGAGCCCTGCGACTGCTGCAGCCTGCGCGACCGGGTCTGCCCCGGGCGCGAAATATCCCTCCGGCGGCTGATGCATCCGCAGTTGCGGCGCCCGCTGCAGATCGAGCACGAGATCGAAGCGCTCTTCGCGCGCGCTGTCACGCCGCTCGAAATCGATCGCCGCCGTAGCACCGCACGCGGCGACGCATTTCCGGTGCGCGCGGCAGGCGTCGAGGTCGATCTGATAGCTGAAATCGATCGCATGCTCGGGGCACGCCCGGATGCAGGCGTTGCAGCGGGTGCAGAGATCGAGATCGATCGGATTCTCCTGCGCCCACGCCGCGTCGAACGCGCCGAGCCAGCCGGAGAGCCCGGTGAGTCGGCCCGAGTAGACGGGGAACGTACGCTCGGCCGGAAGCTCGGCTCCGGTCGCGCGCCCCGTAACGAGCACGGTGACCGCCAGCTGCTGCGACAGCACGGTCGCCCAATGGAGCGCGGCCTCGGCCGGACCGACGATCAGCACCCGGCCTTCGGAGCGATACGTGACCCGGGGCACCGGATCGGGCTCGGGCAGTGCCGCCAGTGCAAGGAGCGCGGCGATCTTCGGCGTCGCGGCCCTCGCTTCCGCCGACCACCCCCCCGTTTCGCGCAGATTCACGAAGCGAATCGTCTGCGCCTTGCCGCCCTCCTCGGCGACCTCGCCGAACAGCCGCGCCTCCTGCGTGCAGCCGACGACGACATCGCCGCCGGCGCGTTCCGCGAACGCGGCAAGCTCCTTTTGGCACAGCATCGTCTTGACCGGCGGGGGCGCGGAGAGCTCGAGCGCGCGTGCGAGCGCGGCCGCGTCGAGTGGCATCGTGCCGTTGCACGAACAGAGGTGCAGATTCTTGTCGGCGAGGCTCATCGCGATCCGCCGGCGGGGGCTGCCGGGCGGTGGTGCCCATCGGTCGCCGCCGATCCGGGGTCGGCGGCCGGATCGCCGCCATGCTGCTCAAGCGAGGCGGGCGGCGCTTGCGCGGCCGCCGCTTCAGGAGGCTGCACCGCCGAAGCTCCTCCCGGGTGCTCCACAGCGGCGACCCGCGGCGGGTCGTCCGGCGCCGGCTCCGCGTCGAAGACCAATTGCGCCAGCTTGCGCGCGAGGTTCGGGTCGAGCGGATCGGGCTTGGAGTAATCGTCGATGTAGACGTCGAGCCCGTCCATCACATTGAAGCGCGGGTCGGCGAAGAGCTTCTTCAGCGCCTTTCGCTTCAGCGTTTCCTCGACCGCCGGCTGCAGGAAGGCGGCAAAATCCGAATCGATCGTCAGCGATTCGATCGGCGGCAGCGGTTGCGCCTCTGGAACCGCTGCGGCGGCACCGGGCGCCGCCGCCGCGGCGGGCGGGGCGGGCGACGCTGCCGCGGACGTCCTGTTCTCCGCCGCCGCCGCGGGGGACGTCCCCGCACGCGCCGCTTCGCGCTTCACGCGCGACCAGCGCTTGAGCGAAAAGGCTTGGGGCGTCTTGTCGTCGGCACCCATCATCGTCAATGGCGACCGCGTCGAGGGCGCGACTCGTCGGCGAACGGATCGTTGCGCCGAATCTTCTGCCGCGGCTCCGGCGTGTAGTTGGCGGTCACGAACGGTTGCATCCACAAACGGATGTCGTCCGGCAGCGGCACGGCGTCGACCTGCTCGCCGCCGTCGAGCATCCGCGCCGCCTCGTTGTAGCTCACGGTGACGATGACTGGAAACAGCGGCGGTTCGCCGCCGCTCTCCTCGCGGCGCCACATGACGAAGACTTTCGGTTCCGGCGCGGTGAGGTTCAGGTAATAGCCTTCTGCCTCGGAACGGTGGAGCTCGAGCACATGGCCGTCGAAGAGCCATTGCGTCCGTTTCGGATCGTCGCAGATCTTCGCGGGAACGTGGCGGGTCGGCGCATCCTCCGCCACCGGGAGCACGGCGACCGGATCCCAGCGCTCGCTGACCCAACGGTTATCGAGCGGCGTACGCTGAAAAATCACGGCGACGGGAAGCCGCACGGAGGTCATGGACTTTGCTGAAGCCGGTCCGCAGTCGAAGTGCACACGTGCATCCGGCGCGATCATACACCAGCACCCGCGCCGCTCTGCTAACATCGTACGTCGCCGATCACTCCAATCTGCCGCCTGCGCCGCATGGCCCCGATCATTCCGCTGACCGACGCCCGCGCAGCAACTGCGCCCGACGTCCGGCGCGCTGCGTACGACGCGTTCCTGCGCGAGGCCGCGCTCGCCCCGGAGGCCGACCCGCGTCCGCTCGCCGACAAGCGCGGACGCCCGCTCCACGACCTCCGGATCTCGGTCACCGACCGCTGCAACTTCCGCTGCGTGTACTGCATGCCGCGCGACGTCTTCGACGCGGACTACCGGTTCCTGCCGCACGCGGAACTCCTGACGTTCGAGGAGATCGCACGCGTCGCCCGCCTGTTCGTCGAGCGCGGCGTGGCGAAGCTCCGCCTCACGGGCGGCGAGCCGCTCCTCCGGCGCAACGTGGAGCGGCTGGTCGAGCTCCTCGCGCGGGCCGGCGCCGCGGACCTCACGCTGACGACCAACGGCTCGCTCCTCGCGAAGAAGGCGAAGGCGCTTCGCGATGCGGGCCTGACGCGCGTCACGGTGAGCCTCGACTCGCTCGACGACGCGACCTTCCGCGCGATGAACGACGCCGACTTTCCCGTGGCCCGGGTGCTCGAAGGGATCGACGCCGCGGCCGCCGCCGGCCTCGCGCCGGTGAAGATCAACATGGTCGTGAAGCGCGGGATGAACGACGGCGACGTCGTCGCCATCGCGCGGCACTTCCGCGACACCGGGCACATCGTCCGCTTCATCGAGTTCATGGATGTCGGCGCCACCAACGGCTGGCGGCTCGACGACGTCGTGCCCGCCGCGGAGATCGTGCGCCGCATCGACGCCGAGTTCCCGCTCGCGCCCGTCGATCCCAACTATGCGGGCGAAGTGGCCGAGCGCTGGCGCTATCGCGACGGCAAAGGCGAGATCGGCGTGATCGCATCGGTGACGCAGGCCTTCTGCCGCGATTGCTCGCGCGCCCGCCTCTCGACGGACGGCCGGCTGTACACATGCCTGTTCGGGACCGAGGGCTACGATCTCCGTGCGCTCGTCCGCGGCGGCTTCGACGACGCGCAGATCGGGCGCGCGATCGCCGCCGTCTGGCGGCGCCGCGACGACCGCTACTCGGAAATCCGCACGGCCAACACGGCGCGCCTCCCGAAGGTCGAGATGAGCTACATCGGCGGCTGATCGCCGATTCCGCCGCGCTGCCGGCGCGGCCCTACTCGATGCACGTCCCCGCCCTGATCGAGTTTCTGGACGGCCTCCGCCGGAACAACAACCGGCCGTGGTTCGTCTGGAACAAGCCGGCCTACGACATCCTGCGGGAGGAGTTCGAGGAGCTCGTGGGTCAACTCGCCGTGCAGGTCGCGGCGTTCGATCGCGATCTCGGCCCCGTCGACGTGAAGAAATCGATGTTCCGGATCTACCGGGACACGCGCTTCACGAAGGACAAGACCCCGTACAAGACGCACTTCAGCGCGGCGCTCGGCGACCGGTCCAAGCGCGGGCTCGCTCCGGGCTACTACTTCCACATCGACCACACGGGCACGCTGCAGGTCGGCGGAGGGATCTACCGTCCCCACCCGCCGATCCTGCAGAAGATCCGCCGGCACATCGCCGCGCATCCCGTTGCGCTCTCGCGCGTGCTGCGCGATCGGCGCTTCAAGTCGACCTATGGGGGACTGGCCGACGAGGACGCGCTGTCGCGGCCGCCGAAGGGATTTTCGGCGGACGCACCGCACATCGAAGCGATCAAGCAGCGGCACTACTTCGGCATGACCGAAGTGGACCTCTCGCGGCGCCCGCCCCGCGATCTCGCCCGCGCGATCGCGGGCTACTTCCGTGACCTGCTGCCACTGATGGCGTGGCTCCGCGTCGCGACCGGCGCCAAGAAGAAATGAACGCACCCATGAGCGCCGCCGGGCCGCCCCAAGGCGCGAATAGCTCCCCCTCGGGGGGCAGCGCAGCGGCGCCAGCCGCAAGCGTGGGGGCCCATTCCCCGTACCGCCCAGTGCTCACGAACGCCGCGCGGCCGTCGACGTTCACCGTCGGCGCCGTCGACGAGACCGGCGCCACGCGCGAGACCGCGATCGCCGGCGAGCACCCGCTCACGCTCTACGTCGACAAGCAGGAGCTGCTCACGCTGATGACGCTCGGCGCCGCACCCGAGGCGCTGGCGATCGGCTACCTGCGGAACCAGCGGCTCATCGACCGGATCGACGACATCGTGTCGGTGCAGGTCGACTGGGATGTCAACGCCGTCTCGATCACGACCCGGAACGGCCTCGCCGACCTCGAGGCGAAGACCGCGAAGCGCACGAAGACCTCGGGCTGCGGCCAGGGCACGGTCTTCGGCGACCTGATGGAGGAGATCGACGCGGTGCAGCTGCCCGCCGACGCGAAGCTCACGCAGGCGGCGCTTTTCGGGCTGCTCGACCGCGTGCGACTGCACGAGACGATCTACAAGCAGGCCGGCGCCGTGCACGGCTGCGCGCTCGCTTCCCACGACGCGACGAGCGCGGACATCCTGATGTTCGTCGAGGACGTCGGCCGCCACAACGCCGTCGACGCGATCGCGGGCCAGATGTGGCTCGACCGGATCGAGGGCGGCGACAAGCTCTTCTACACGACGGGCCGCCTCACCTCCGAGATGGTGATCAAGGCGGCGCAGATGGGGATTCCGTTCCTCGTCTCGCGCTCGGGCCTGACCCAGATGGGCCACGAGATCGCCGAGAAGGTCGGGATGACGATGATCGGCCGCGCCACGGGCCGCCACTTCCTGCTGTTCACCGGCGCCGGGCGGTTCGTCCGATGACCGCGGCGACCGCGCCGTCCGGAGAGGCGCGCGGCCGCTGTCATTGCGGCCGCGTGCGCTTCGTCGCGCGCTTCCCGTCGCGTTTCGTCGCGCACTGCCACTGCGCGAGCTGCCGGCGCGCGCACGGCGCCGCGTTCGTCACGTGGGTCGGATTCCCAGCGCCGCAGGTGGCGATCACCGAGGGCGCCGATCTCGTCGCCGAGCACGAATCCTCGCCTGGTACGTTCCGCAGGTTCTGCCGCGCCTGCGGGACCAAGCTCTTCTTCGAGGGCGCGAAGTGGCCCGGCGAAACGCATGTGCCCCTGGCTGCCTTCGACGATCCCGTCGACCGCGCGCCGCAGGGTCACGCCTTCTATCCGGAGCACGTCGGCTGGCTGCCGGAGCTCAAGGACCCCCCGCGGCCATGAGCCCCGCCAGCGCGAGGAGGCAATCTCCGATCGTCCGCGAGCGCGTGACCGGCATCGTGCTCGCCGGCGGCCAGGGACGGCGGATGGGCGGCATCGACAAGGGCCTCGTCGCGCTCGACGGCCGCCCGATGGTGGCGCACGTGCTCGAGCGCCTGCGGCCGCAGGTCGCCGATGTTCTGATCAATGCGAACCAGAACGCGGAGCGCTATGCGGCGTTCGGCGACCCGGTCGTCGCCGACGCGATCGGCGGCTTCGCAGGGCCGCTCGCGGGATTGCACGCCGGGCTCGCGCGCGCGACGCGCGAGTTCGCGGCGACGGTGCCGTGCGACTCGCCGTACCTGCCCGCCGATCTGGTCCCGCGCCTCGCCGCCGCGATGGCGGCGCGTGACGCGCAGCTCGCCGTCGCGAAGACCTTCGATCAGCCGCATCCCGTCTTCTGCCTCGTGCGGCGGGACGTCTTCTCCCACCTCGCCGCGTTCCTCGAGGCCGGCGGCCGCAAGATCGACGCGTGGTACGCGACGCTCGCCGTGGTCGAGGTTCCGTTCGACGACGAGGCGGATGCCTTCCGCAACATCAACACGGTCGACGAGCTGGCGGCGGCGACACGATCCTGATCGGCCGCGGATTACAATGCGCGGCGGACGGCCGCGTCGCGGCCGTTGCCCCCGGGAGCCCGCGAATGTCCCCGTCGAAATCGCTGCGCGACCCGTCCTGCGCGGACGACTACGATCCGAACTCGATGCCGGTGGACCGCGCGCGGGCGCTGATCCGGACGGTGCTCGAGCCGGTCACGGCCACCGAGCGGGTCCACATCCGCCAGGCGCTCGACCGGGTGCTCGCGACCGACATCGTGTCGCCGGTGAACGTGCCCGGCCACGACAATTCCGCGATGGACGGCTACGCGGTGCGCTTCGCCGATCTCGCGCCGGACCGCGAGACGACGCTCGAGCGCGTCGGCGAATCGTTCGCGGGGAAGCCGTCGACGGCGACCGTGGGCGCGGGACAGTGCGTGCGCATCTTCACGGGCGGCGTGATGCCGGCAGGCGCCGACACCGTGGTGATGCAGGAGCGCGCGAGCGCCGATGGCGAGCGGGTGCGGATCGCCGCGGGGGCCGTGGCGAAGGCCGGCACGAACCGCCGCTTCGCGGGCGAGGATCTCAAGCGCGGCGAGATGGTGTTCGAGGCGGGTCAACCGGTCCGCGCCGCGGAGCTCGGAATGCTGGCTTCGCTCGGCATCGGCGAGGTCACCGTCTACCGCAAGCTGCGCGTCGCGTACTTCTCCACCGGCGACGAGCTCAAGTCGGTCGGCACGCCGCTCGCGGCGGGCGAGATCTACGACAGCAACCGCTACACGCTCCACGGGATGCTCGCGCGGCTCCGCTGCGAGGCGATCGACATGGGCGTCGTGCCCGACGCGCCCGACGCGCTCGAGCGCGCGTTCGCGGCCGCCGCCGCGAGCGCCGACGTCGTCATCACGTCGGGCGGCGTTTCCGTGGGCGATGCGGACTTCGTGAAGGACCTGCTCGGCCGCATGGGCGAGGTCGTCTTCTGGAAGATCGCGATGAAGCCCGGGCGACCGCTCACCTACGGCCGGCTCGGTGGCGCGCATTTTTTCGGGCTGCCCGGCAATCCGGTCGCGGTGATGGTGACCTTCTACGAGTTCGTGCAGGACGCGCTCCGGATCCTGCAAGGACGGCGCGCGGTCGCGCCGCTGCCGACGTTCAAGGTTCCGCTCGCGACGCCGATCCGCAAGCTGCCGGGGCGCACCGAGTTCCAGCGCGGCATCCTCGCTCCGGACGGCGCGGGCGCGTGGACCGTGCGCACGACCGGGGACCAGGGCTCGGGCATCCTGTCGTCGATGTCGCGCGCGAACTGCTTCATCGTGCTGCCCGCCGAGACCGGCAACGTTGCGGCCGGCGAGCAGGTCGACGTGCAGCTGCTCGAGGGTCTGCTCTGAGATCGCGCCCCGCGCAGAGCCGCGCCGGGCCGCCCGTGCCATCGCGCGACGTGGCCACGCCGGTCGGCGCATGACGGAGGACGCGGCCGCCCGGTCCGCCGCCGGCGCCGACTCGCGCGGAGGCCTTCCGCTACTGGCTCCGGCTCGGCTTCGTGTCGTTCGGGGGGCCGGCGGGCCAGATCGCGATCATGCATCACGACCTGGTCGACCGTCGGCGCTGGATCTCCGAGCGGCGCTTCCTCCACGCGCTCAACTACTGCATGGTGCTCCCCGGGCCCGAGGCGCAGCAGCTCGCCACCTACATCGGCTGGCTCCTGCATCGCACGTGGGGCGGCGTCGTGGCCGGCGCCCTCTTCGTGCTGCCCTCGCTCGTCATCCTGATCGCGCTCTCCTGGCTCTACATGGCCTACGGCGACGTGCCGACGGTCGCCGGCCTCCTCTACGGGATCAAGCCCGCCGTCGTCGCCATCGTGCTCCACGCCGCGTGGCGGATCGGCTCGCGCGCGCTCAGGCGCCCGACGCGGTGGGCGATCGCCGCGGCGGCGTTCGTCGCGATCTTCGCCTTCCACGTACCGTTCCCGGCGATCGTCCTCGCCGCGGGCGTCATCGGCTACCTCGGAGGGCGCATCGCGCCGGCGGAATTCGCGGTCGGCGGCGGCGACCGGGCGCTGCCGGGCACGCACGCCCCCGCGGTGATCGACGACGACACGCCGACGCCCGGGCACGCGCGCTTCCGCGGGTCGCGGCTCGGCGCGGCGATCGTCGCCTGCGTCGCCCTGTGGCTCCTTGCGCTGGCGCTCCTCGTCGCGAGCTACGGCGGGAACGCGCCGCTGCCGCTGATGGCGTGGTTCTTCACCAAGGCGGCGCTGCTCACGTTCGGCGGCGCGTATGCCGTCCTGCCCTACGTCTACCAGGGCGCGGTGGAGACGTACGCGTGGCTCACTCCGGCCCAGATGATCGACGGGCTCGCGCTGGGCGAGACGACGCCCGGCCCGCTGATCATGGTCGTCGCGTTCGTCGGTTTCGTCGGCGGCTTTACGCGGGCGCTCTTCGGCCCGGATTCGCTGGCGCTTGCGGGGATCGCCGGCGCGTGCGTCGCGACGTTCTTCACGTTCCTCCCCTCGTTCCTGTTCATCCTGGCCGGCGGACCGTTGATCGAGACGACGCACGGGCAGCAGAGGTTCACGGCGCCGCTGTCGGGCATCACGGCGGCCGTCGTCGGCGTGATCGTCAACCTGGCCGTGTTCTTCGCATGGCACGTGCTCTGGCCCGGCGGCTGGGTTCCGGGCGCGGCGCTTGCGGGACTCGACCCCGTGGCGCTCGCGATCGGCGCCATCGCGGTCGCGGTGCTGTTCCGCTTCAACGCGGGCGTGATTCCTGTCATCCTCGCGTCCGGCGCCGCTGGCCTTGCCGTGCGCCTCGTCACCACCGCTGCCTGAACACCACTCGCGAGCCCTCCGTGTCATCGCTCCGCCACCTTCTCGAACGAAACCGCGCCTGGGCCGCAAGGCTGCGCGTCCACCATCCCGACTTCTTCGTCGAGCTCGCCGAGCAGCAGGCGCCGAAGTATCTCTGGATCGGATGCGCCGACAGCCGCGTTCCCGCGACCGACATCACGGACCTCGCGCCAGGCGAGCTTTTCGTCCATCGCAACGTCGCCAACGTCGTCGTGCACACCGACTTGAACTGCCTGTCGGTGCTGCAATACGCGGTCGAGGCGCTCAAGGTGGAGCACGTGATCGTCGTCGGCCACTACGGCTGCGGCGGCGTCCGCGCGGCCCACGAGGGGAAGCCGCTCGGGCTCATCGACAACTGGCTGCGGCACGTGCAGGACGTCGCGGCGCTCCACGCGGCGATGCTCGACGCGCTGCCCGATCCGGCGGCGCGCGTCGACCGCCTGTGCGAGTTGAACGTGATCGAGCAGGCCCGGCACGTCGCACGGACGACGATCGTGCAGGATGCGTGGCGGCGCGGCCAGCCGCTCACCATCCACGCGTGGATCTACCGGCTCCGCGATGGCCTCGTCCGCGACCTCGGGCTCGAGGCGGACAGTCCGCAATCGCTCGCCGAGCTGTATCCGCGCGCGCTGGCCGGGCTCGACGCCGCCGGCTGAACGTCAGCGCCGCGTCGCGGACACGACGCCGGGCACGTCGCGGACGAGCGCGAGCGCGCGGGCGAGCGCGTCGAGGCTCCTGACCTCGAGCGTGAACGCCATTCGCGTGCGCATGTCGCGCGTCAGCGTGTTGGCGGCGGTCACGTTGATCCGCTCGCGCGAGAACACTTCGGAGACGTCGCGCAGCAGTCCCTGCCGGTCCGCGGCTTCGAGCACGACGTCGACCGGGAACACCTCGTCGCGCGGCGCGCCCCAGTCGGCGCTGATGAGGCGCTCGGGCTCCCGCCCGCGGAGCCGCCCGACGTTCGTGCAGCTCTGGCGATGGATCGTCACGCCCTTCCCGCGAGTCACGAAGCCGACGATCGGATCCGGCGGCGCCGGCTTGCAGCATCGCGCGAGCACGGTCATCAGCCGGTCGACGCCGACGACGAGGATGCCGCTGCCCGCGCCCGCGGCCTTGCTCTGCCGCAGGAGCCCGGGCTCGGCTTCGGGCGCCGGCGCCGGTGCCGGCTGGACGACCGCCTTGATCGCGGTCTGCAGCTGCCGCGTGTTGACCTCCTCGCGGCCGACCGCCGCGAAGAGGTCGTCGGCCCGCTCGAAGCCGGCCTTGACCGCGACCGTGTCGAGATTCACGGCGGTCGCGCCGGCGCGAGCCAGCTCGCGTTCGACGACCGCCCGGCCGTGCGCGAGCGTCTCCTCCTGCTGCTGCTGCTTGAACCATTGCCGGACCTTGGTCCGCGCGCGGTGGCTCGTCACGTAGCCGAGCTCGGGGTTGACCCAGTCGCGCGACGGCCCCCCCTGCTTCGTCGCGACGATCTCGACGCGCTGCCCGTTCTTGAGCGCGAAGTTGAGCGGCACCATCGCGCCGTCGACGCGCGCGCCGCGGCACCGATGGCCCGAGGCTCGTGTGCACGGCGTAAGCGAAGTCGACCGGCGTCGCGGCCTTCGGCAGGTCGACGACCTTGCCCTGCGGCGTGAGCACGTAGATCGTGTCGGTGAAGAGGCTCGTGCGGAACGCGGCGAGCGCGTCGGAGGCGCCCGCGACCGTGTCCTTCCAGTCGAGCACCTGCCGCAGCCAGGCCAGCCGGTCCTCGAATCCCGGGTCGCGCCGCACCCCCTTCTGCGCGCCCTCCTTGTAGCGCCAGTGCGCGGCGACGCCGTACTCGGACTCCTGGTGCATGTCGAACGTGCGGATCTGCACCTCGAGGGCCTTGCCCTCGGGGCCGATCACCGCGGTGTGCAGCGAGCGGTAGCTGTTCGTCTTCGGCCGCGCGATGTAGTCGTCGAACTCGCCCGGCACCGGCGTCCACAGGTGGTGGACCACGCCGAGCGCCGTGTAGCAGTCGCGCAGCTCGGGCACGAGGATGCGGACGGCGCGGATGTCGTAGAGCGCGTCGATGCCGACTTCCTTGCGCCGCATCTTGTTCCAGATGCTGTAGATGTGCTTGGGCCGCCCGGTCACCTCCGCGCGGAGACCCGTCGCCGCGAGCTCGGCGCGCAGCACGTCGATCACGCTGTCGATGTAGCGTTCCCGGTCGCTCCGCCGCTCGTCGAGCATCGCGGCGATCGACTTGTACGCGGCGGGCTCGAGCGCGCGGAGCGCGAGGTCCTCGAGCTCCCACTTGAGCTGCCACACGCCGAGGCGGTTCGCGAGCGGCGCGAAGAGGTCCTGCACCTCGCGCGCCGCGCGCGTGCGCGCATCGGCGGCCGCCGGGCCGCCCGCGACGAGCTGGTGCAGCGCCTGCGTGCGCTCCGCGAGCTTGATCAGCACGACGCGGATGTCCTCGACCATCGCCAGCAGCATCTTGCGCAGCCGCTCGGCCTGCGCCGCGCGCTCCGCCGCGTCACCGGCTGCGGGCGCGGCGCGGATCTCCTCCATGCGCCCGACGCCGGCGACCAGCGCGGCGACGTCGGCGCCGAAGCGAGCGGCCACGTCCTCCTGGTCGAAGGCGCCCGCCGCGGGCAGCCCGACGAGGAGTGCGGCGCGGAGCGTCGTCGCGTCGAGGTGGAGTCCGGCCAGGATCGCGGCGGTGCCTTCGCCGCGCGCTGCGGCGTCGGGAACGCGCGAGCGCGCGTACGCGTCGGCGGCACCGAAGGACGCGAGATCGTCGGGAGAGTGCGTACCGCGGAGCATGTCGAGCCACGCCTCGAACGCGGCCGGCGCGCGCGATGCCGCGGCGGTCGACGCTTCGATCATCGGCAGGGGCCGGCCGCGGTCAGTCCGCGGCCGCGGCGAGCGTCGCGGCGATGGAATCCGCGACGCGCTGTGCGCAGCGGTCCGCGAGCGCGCGGTCGGCCGCCTCGACCATCACCCGAAGGACGGGCTCGGTGCCCGAGGGGCGCAGCAGGATCCGGCCGCCGTCGCCGAGCGTCGCGCGCGCGTCGGCCTCGGCCGCCCGAATCGCCGCACTGCCCTTCCAGTCGAAGCCCTTCGGCAGCCGCACGTTGATCAGTCGCTGCGGGAACAGCGTGACCGGAGCGGCCGCGGCCGCGAGCGACGGCCTCCCGCCGGGGAGCGCCCGCAGCACCGCGAGCGCGGCGATGATCGCGTCGCCGGTCGAATGCTTGTCGAGGCAGAGCAGGTGGCCGGAATTCTCGCCGCCGAGCTGCCACCGCTTCTCGATCATTCGCTCCAGCACGTAACGGTCGCCGACCGGCGCCCGCTCGAGCGCGATGCCGGCGCGGCCGAGCGCCTGCTCGAACCCGAGGTTGCTCATCAGCGTGCCGACGACTCCGCCGCCGAGCGCGCCTCGCGCGAGGTAGTCCGCGGCGATGATGTAGAGCAGCTGGTCGCCGTCGTAGAGCCGGCCCTCGGCGTCGGCCATCAGCAGCCGGTCGCCGTCGCCGTCGAGCGCGATGCCGAGGTCGGCGCGGTGCTCGAGCACCGCCTGGCGCAGGTGCTCCGGATGCGTGGCGCCGACGCCCTCGTTGATGTTCGTGCCGTTCGGATCGGCACCGACTGCGATCACGTCGGCGCCGAGCTCGTCGAACACGGGCGGCGCGACGTGATAGCCCGCGCCGTGCGCGCAGTCGACGACGATCCGCAGGCCCTTCAGGTCGCGCTCGTTCGGAAACGTGCTCTTGCAGAACTCGATGTAGCGCCCGGCGGCGTCGTCGATGCGGCGCGCCTTCCCGAGTTCGGCCGACGCGACGCAGGCCAGCGGCTCCGCCATCGTGCGCTCGATCGCATGCTCGACCGCGTCCGCGAGCTTGGCGCCATTCGCGCCGAAGAACTTGATGCCGTTGTCGTCGTAGGGATTGTGCGACGCGCTGACGACGATGCCGGCCGACAGGCGGAGCGCGCGCGTGAGATAGGCGACGGCCGGCGTCGGCAGCGGTCCCGACAGGTAGACGTCGACGCCCGCCGCGGACAGCCCGGACTCGAGCGCCGCCTCGAGCAGGTAGCCCGAGATACGCGTGTCCTTGCCGATCAGCACCGCGGGACGGGCGCCGGGTCGCGCCGGCTCGGCGGCGAGCACGCGGCCCGCCGCCCAGCCGAGCTTCAGCACGAGCTCGGGCGTGATCGGAGGATCGCCGACCCGGCCGCGGACGCCATCGGTGCCGAAGTATTGGCGCGTCATCGTCGAAGTTCGCGTCGTCGTGGATTCAACCGTGCTCGAAGGCGCGCCACACCTTGAGCGCGTCGACCGTTTCGCGCACGTCGTGCACGCGGACAATCGCCGCGCCGCGTGCGACGGCGGCGAGTGCCGCGGCGAGGCTCGCGGGCAGACGCTCCTCGACCGTTCGGCCGGTGATCGTCCCGAGCGACCCCTTGCGCGAGAGCCCGACGAGCAGCGGACAGCCCGCCGCCGCCGCGATCCGCGGCAGCGCGCGCATCAGCTGCAGATTATGCCCCAGCGTCTTGCCGAAGCCAAAGCCCGGATCCACGACGATCCGCTCGCGCGCGATCCCCGCACGCTCGCAGGCGCGAACCCGCGCGGCGAGGAACGCGGCGACCTCGGCGGCGACGTCGCCGTAACCCGGCGCCTCCTGCATGGTCCGCGGCTCGCCCTGCATGTGCATGAGGCACACGGCGGCGTCCGACCCGGCGACGGTCTCGAGCGCGGCGGGTTCGCGCAGCGCAGAGACGTCGTTCACCATTGCGGCGCCCGCCACGATCGCCGCGCGCATCACGGCGGGACGTCGCGTGTCGACCGAGACGAGGAAGCCGTCGCGCGCGAGCGCGCCGACGACCGGCACCACCCGCCGCAATTCCTCGTCCTCGGGAATCGCATCGGCACCCGGCCGCGTCGATTCGCCGCCGACGTCGATGATCGCCGCGCCGTCGGCGGCCATCTGCCGCGCATGGGCGATTGCGTGTCCGAGGTCGCCGTGCCGCCCGCCGTCGTAGAACGAGTCGGGCGTGACGTTGAGGATGCCCATCACGCGCGGCTCGGCGAGATCGAGCGTGTGAGCGCCGCACCTCAACATCGGTCGAAAAGTAGGGTCAGACCCGACTTTCGAGAGTCGCGGCGAATGCGGCCGGCAATGGGCGGAAAGTCGGGTCTGACCCTACTTTTGTCAGGCTGGGTTCGCGGTCGGCGCCGCCTCGGGACCGATCGTCGTGCCCGGCGTCGCCGCGCCTGCGCTCGATCCCGACGGCTTCGGCGGCCGCGGCGGCCGGCCGGCCATGATGTCGTCGATCTGGTCGGAGTCGATGGTCTCCATCTCGAGCAGCGCCTTCGCCATCGCCTCGACCTTGTCGTGGTTGTCCTCGATCAGCTTCCGCGCGACCGCGTACTGCTGGTCGATGATCTTCCGGATCTCGCTGTCGACCTTGCGCATCGTCTCCTCCGAGACGTTCTTGTGCGTCGTGATCGAGCGTCCGAGGAACACCTCGCCCTCGTTCTCGCCGTAGACCATCGGGCCCAGCAGGTCCGACATCCCGTAGCGCGTCACCATGTTTCGCGCGAGCTCGGTCGCGCGTTCGAAGTCGTTCGAGGCGCCGGTGGTCATCTGGTTCATGAAGATCTCCTCGGCGATCCGGCCGCCGAAGAGCACCGCGATCATGTTCAGCATGTGATTGCGATCCATGCTGTAGCGGTCCTGCTCGGGCAGCTGCATCGTCACGCCGAGCGCGCGCCCGCGCGGGATGATCGTGACCTTGTGCACCGGATCGGTCTTCGGCAGGAGCTTGGCGACGAGCGCATGGCCGGATTCGTGGAACGCCGTGTTGCGGCGCTCCTCCTCCGGCATCACGATCGAGCGGCGCTCGGCGCCCATCACGATCTTGTCCTTCGCCATCTCGAAGTCGTCCATGTCGACGAGCCGCTTGTTGCGGCGCGCGGCGAACAGAGCCGCCTCGTTGACGAGGTTCGCGAGATCCGCGCCGGAGAAGCCGGGCGTGCCGCGGGCGATGATCTCCGCCTTCACGTCGGTGGCCATCGGCACCTTGCGCATGTGGACGAGCAGGATCTGCTCGCGGCCGCGGATGTCGGGCAGCGGGACGACGACCTGGCGGTCGAAGCGGCCCGGCCGCATCAGCGCCGGGTCGAGCACGTCGGGCCGGTTGGTCGCGGCGATCACGATGACGCCGGCATTGCCCTCGAAGCCGTCCATCTCGACCAGGAGCTGGTTCAGCGTCTGCTCGCGCTCGTCGTTGCCGCCGCCCAGCCCCGCTCCACGCTGGCGCCCGACGGCGTCGATCTCGTCGATGAACACGATGCACGGCGCGTTCTTCTTCGCCTGCTCGAACATGTCGCGCACGCGTGCCGCGCCGACGCCGACGAACATCTCGACGAAGTCGGAGCCGGAAATCGAGAAGAACGGCACCTTGGCCTCGCCGGCGATCGCCTTCGCGAGCAGCGTCTTGCCGGTGCCCGGCGAGCCCACCATCAGCACGCCGCGCGGGATGCGGCCGCCGAGCTTCTGGAACTTGGTCGGGTCGCGCAGGAACTCGACCAGCTCGGACACCTCCTCCTTCGCCTCGTCGCAGCCGGCCACGTCGGCGAACGTGATGGTGTTGTTCGACTCGTCCAGCATCTTGGCCTTGCTCTTGCCGAAGCTGAACGCGCCGCCGCGCCCGCCGCCCTGCATCTGCCGCATGAAGAAGATCCACACGCCGATCAGGAGCAGCATCGGGAACCACGAGATGAAGACCTGCGCGAGGAAGCTCTGCTCCTCGTCCTGCTTGCTGTCGACCTTGACGTTGTACTTGAGGAGGTCGCTCACCATCCAGAGGTCGTTCGGGCTGTAGGTGACGAACTTCTTCTTGTCGGCCGACGAGGTCCAGACGATCTTGCGGCCCTCGATCTGCGCCGCCTCCACGCCGCCCGAGCGGACCTTTTCCATGAAATCGGAATACGGAACCGTGTCGCGAGTCGTCTGACGCGAGTCGAACTGCTTGACGACCGTGATGACGACGAGCCCGATGACGAGCCAGATTCCGATGTTCTTCAAGAGGTTGTTCAAACGTTGCTCCTTCCCGGCTGCAGGCCGCCGCGGCCCCGTCCCCCTGTTGCGACCCGGCTCGGGCGACGGATGCGCCGGGATATCGATTTTAAACCTTCATGACGCCCCGGACCACCTGTACATTGCCGCAACGTCTCCGAAAGGCGACATTCGCTGCGAAAAAACGGTCAGGCGGCGGTTTTGAGCCCCTTTGCCACGAGATAAACCTCTCGGCTCCGGTCGCGCGAAGCCTTCGGTTTGCGGACATAGACCTTCGCGAAATGCCGTTGCACCTCCCGTTGCAGGTCCGGGAATCCCTCTCCCTGAAAGGCCTTGACCACGAGATCGCCCCCGGGTTCGAGCCATCGCGTCGCGAATTCGATCGCCAGCTCGCCCAGGTGGACCGCCCGCGCCTGGTCCGCCGACTCGATGCCCGAGAGATTGGGGGCGAGGTCCGAAACGACAAGGTCGACCTTGCGCCCGCCGAGCGCACGCTCGAGCGCCAGGAGACCGGCATCGTCGCGGAAGTCGGCCTTGACGTGACTCACGCCCGGAAGCGGCGCGAGGTCGAGCAGGTCGAGCGCCACGATGCGCGCTCCCCGCCCCAGCTTTTCCCTGAGCACCTGCGTCCAGCTCCCCGGAGCCGCGCCCAGGTCGACGACGCTCATGCCGGGTCGGAACAGATGGTCGCGTTCGGCGAGCTCGAGGAGCTTGAACGCGGCCCGCGATCGATAGCCGAGGCGCGTCGCTTCGCGAACCCACGGGTCGTTCAGGTGCTGGTCCAACCAGGCCTTGCCGAATTTGTTCTTCTTCGCGCGTGTCGCGGGCTTGGCCACGGGACGGCGACGGCACGGTGCCGCCGGTAGAATGCAGGGATGGAGACTCTAACACCGGCGGCGCGGCGCGCTCTCCGCGCGAAGGCGCACCACCTGCACCCCGTCGTCAGCATCGGCCAGCACGGGCTCACGCCGGGCGTGCTGCACGAGATCGACGTGAACCTCGCCGCGCACGAGCTCATCAAGATCCGCGTGTTCGTCGATTCGCGCGCCGAGCGCGAAGCGCTGCTCGCGCGGATCTGCGCGGAGCTCGGCGCCGCCTCCGTTCAGCATCTCGGCAAGCTGCTGATCGTCTTTCGCCCGGCGCCGGAGGAGTCCACGCCCGCGGCCAAGCCCGTGGTGCGCAAGGAGAAGTCGGCGGCCAAGAAGGCGCCCCAGGCGCGACGGCCACGGTCGCCTCTCCCGCGCGCGCCCGCGCGGCCCCCGCGCGGCAAGACGCCATTCGAGACGCCGGCCGGATCGAGGCGGCGGCGCAGCGCGGCGTCCGTCGGCAAGACGGCGGCTCCGGGGATGCGCGAGGGCAAGCCGCACGGCAAGTCGGCCTCGAGCGTCCGGGGCGCGTCCGGGGCGCGCCGGCGACGCAAGGCGATCAGCGACCGCCGCGCGTAAACGGCACGACGGTGTCGTCACCCCCGCGGAGCTTGCGCACGTTCCCGGGTGAACGGTCTTCGACGCGCTGCGGCACGCGCGGCGCGGACGCATCACCCCCGCCCGAGGCGGCAAGGCCCCCGCCAGCCCGGACGAAGCGGACGAGCTCCTCCCCGGTCAGCGGCGGCTGGCAGAAGTAGCCCTGGAACTCGTCGCAGCCCTCGCTGCGCAGGAGCTCGAGCTGAGCCTGCTGCTCGACGCCTTCGGCGATCACGCGAATCGACAGCGCGTGCGCCATCGCGATCACCGCGCGCGTGATCGCGACGTCGTTGGGATCGTCGGGGAGATCGCGCACGAACGTCCGGTCGAGCTTCAGGCTGTCGATCGGGAACCGCTTCAGGTGCCCGATCGACGAATAGCCGATCCCGAAGTCGTCCATGGCCAGCCGGACGCCGAGGCGGCGGAGCTCGTCCATCAGCGTGACCGCCTGTTCCGGGTTCTGCATGACCGTGCTTTCGGTGATCTCGAGCTCGAGGTCGCCCGGCTCGAGCCCCGCCGCCGCCAGGATCGCGGCGATGTCGGCGACGAGCCGGCCGTCGTGGAACTGGCGCGCGGACAGGTTGACGGCGACCGGCAACGGCATACCGGCCTCGCGCCACGCCCGCGCGCTGGCGCACGCCGTCCGGAGCACCCAGAGCCCGATCGGCGCGATCAGCCCCGTCTCCTCGGCGAGCGGAATGAAGCGGTCGGGACGCAGGAGGCCGAGCTCGGGGTGCTGCCAGCGGACGAGCGCCTCGACGCCCGCGATGCGCCCCGTGGCGATCGCGATCTTCGGCTGGAACAAGAGCACGAGCTCGTCGCGCTCGATCGCGTAGCGGAGGCCCGTCTCGAGTGCGAGCCGCTCGACCGTGTGCGCGTTGTGGCGCGGCGAGTAGAAGCGGAAGCGGTTTCGCCCGTGCTCCTTTGCCTGATAGAGCGCGATGTCGGCGTTCGACAGGAGCGTGCCCGCGTCGCGGGCGTCGGCCGGGAAGGTGCAGATCCCGATCGAGACCGACAGGTTGATCTCGTGCCCGCCGAGCGCGAGCGGCTGGTAGATCGCCGCGAGGATCCGCTCGGCGATCTCGATCAGCACGGTCGGCCCCTCGTATTCCTCGACCAGCAGGACGAACTCGTCGCCGCCGAGGCGCGCCGAGACGTCGCTCTCGCGGATGCACGACGACAGTCGGCGCGCCGCTTCCTTGAGCGCCTCGTCGCCGAGCTGGTGGCCGAGCGTGTCGTTCAGGTTCTTGAACCGGTCGAGATCCATGAAGAACAGCGCGATGGGCCAGCCGTGGCGCTCGGCGCGCGCGAGGGCGCGATTGAGGCTCTCGGTGAAGAGCGCGCGGTTCGGAAGACCCGTGAGGGTGTCGTGCGTCGCGAGCTGCCGGATCGTCGCCAGCGCCGTGCCGAGCTCTTCGTTGCTCCGGCGCAGGCGCGCACGCATCCCGCTGATCTTGCCGCCCGCGAGCGCGAAGCACGGCAGCACGCAGGCGAGCACCGCGATCCGGAACGCCTCCGACGTCAGGCTCACGACGTGCGGCTTGAACGTCTGCAGCAGCAGCACGACGCCCGCGTAGCCCGCGAGCACGATCCCCGCCGCCGCCATGAACTGCCGCGTCGTGAAGCGGAACATCCCGAACGTGAGGAGCACGGGGCAGAGGACCAGCGCCGCCCCGCGTTCCGCGTCGAGGGCGTACGCGGAGGCCATCACCATCGTCGTCGCCGCGATGATCTGCGGCCACGTGAGGCTCGGATCCGCGAAACGGAGATTGCCGCCGGCGCGGATCAGCAGGTAGAAGCCGGCGTTGACGACGACCACCGCGGCGATGATCGCGAGTGCCGGCGCGAGCGCGACGAACCCGAGCGAGTACGCAAGCAGGAGCAGCGGAATGCCCGCCAGGTAGGAGGCCGACGCCATGACGAATCGGCGCATCCGCACCGCCTGCTGGGCTTCGACGGCCGACGAACGATGTGTCACGTCCACCGTCGTGGCGCGAAGATTCGCTGCTGCCGGGGCAATCGTGGCCATGCGGGGAGCCGTCACGAGATCGACGGAGCATGCATCAAGCAAGCCCAGTGCCAGCCCGCGGGCCGACGTTGATTTGCCCGCCGCATCAGCCGGTTGCCCGCGCAAGGGGCGCGGAAGCGGAGGCTCGCCCGAGTCCCGGGCTGCCGCGCCGGGTCGCGTCGGGCCCTGGCCTCAGGTGTAGCGGACCGCAAGCACCCCGTACTCGCGGATGCCGGCCGGCGCCTTCACCTCGACGGTGTCGCCCTCGGACTTGCCGATGAGCGCGCGCGCGATCGGCGAGCTCACCGAGATCTTGCCGTGCTTCAGGTCGGCTTCGTCGTCGCCGACGATCTGGTAGGTGACTCGTTCACCGCTCGCGCTGTCCTCGAGCTCGACCGTCGCGCCGAACACGACGTGCCCGCCGGCGTCCGCGATCGTGGCCGGGTCGATCACCTGGGCGCCGGCGAGCTTGTGCTCGATGTCGCGGATCCGGGCCTCGATAAGGCCTTGTCGCTCCTTCGCGGCGTCGTAGTCGGCGTTCTCCGAGATGTCGCCGTGCGAGCGCGCCTCGGCGAGCGCGCGGCTGACCGCCAGCCGGTCGACCGTCTTCAGGCGCTGGAGCTCGTCGCGCAACCGCCGCGCGCCCTCGATCGTCATGGGGAATTTGTTCGTCATCGCGTCAGCCGAGCCGCTGGTGCAGCGCCTGCATCGAGTAGGGGAGGAGCTCGCCCATCCGCGCGAGACCCACCGCCGCAGCGCGCGCACCGGCGAGCGTGGTGTAGGTCGGGATCTGGTCGGTGAGCGCCTCGCGGCGGATATGGAAGCTGTCGCGGATCGCCGTCCGCTTTTCCTGCACCGTATTGACGACGAGCGCGATCTCGTCGTTCTTCATCATGTCGACGATGTGCGGCTGCCCTTCGTGGACCTTGTTCACCGGCGTGACGGCGACCCCCGCCGCGGCGAGCGCCGCCGCCGTTCCGCGCGTCGCGACGATCGTGAAGCCGAGACCGGCGAAGAGCTGCGCGATCTCGACGGCACGCGCCTTGTCGCCGTCCTTCACGCTGACGAACACCCTGCCCTTCGAAGGCAGCTTCACGTTCGCCGCGAGCTGGCTTTTCAGGAACGCCTCCGCGAACGAGTCGCCGACCCCCATCACCTCGCCCGTCGACTTCATCTCCGGACCGAGGATCGTGTCGACGCCCTGGAACTTGATGAACGGAAACACGGCCTCCTTGACCGACCAGTACGGCGGCACGATCTCGCCGGTGACGCCCTGCTCGCGCAGCGTGCGCCCCACCATGCACCGCGCCGCGATCTTCGCGAGCGGCCGCCCGGTCGCCTTGGAGACGTACGGCACGGTCCGCGACGCGCGCGGGTTGACCTCGAGCACGAACACGACGTCCTCGCCGTCGTTGCGCTGGATCGCGAACTGGACGTTCATGAGCCCGACGACGTCGAGCGCCTTCGCCATCGCCGCCGTCTGCCGGCGGAGCTCGTCCTGCGTCGCCGGGGACAGCGAGAAGGGCGGCAGCGAGCACGCCGAATCGCCGGAGTGCACGCCGGCCTGCTCGATGTGCTCCATGATGCCGCCGATCACCACGTCGGTGCCGTCGGCCAGCGCGTCGACGTCCACCTCGATCGCGTCGCTCAGGAAGCGGTCGAGCAGCACCGGGCTGTCGTTCGACACCTTGACGGCCTCGCGCATGTAGCGCTCGAGGTCGCGCTGCTCGTGGACGATCTCCATCGCGCGCCCGCCGAGCACGTACGACGGCCGGACCACGAGCGGGTAGCCGATCTCGCCGGCCGCGGCCAGCGCGCCGGCTTCGGTCCGCGCGGTGCGGTTGGGCGGCTGCTTGAGCCCGAGCCGGTGCAGCATCTGCTGGAAGCGCTCGCGGTCCTCGGCCATGTCGATCATGTCGGGCGAGGTGCCGATGATCGGCACGCCGTTCCGCTCGAGGTCGCGCGCGAGCTTCAACGGCGTCTGTCCCCCGTACTGGACGATGACGCCGAACGGCTGCTCGAGGTGGACGATCTCGAGCACGTCCTCGAGCGTCAGCGGTTCGAAGTAGAGCCGGTCCGAGGTGTCGTAGTCGGTCGAGACCGTCTCCGGATTGCAGTTGATCATGATCGTCTCGAAACCGTCCTCGCGCAGCGCCATCGCCGCGTGCACGCAACAGTAGTCGAACTCGATTCCCTGCCCGATCCGGTTGGGCCCCCCGCCGAGCACGATCACCTTCTTGCGGTCGGTGGGCGCCGCCTCGCACTCCTCCTCGTAGGTCGAATACATATACGCGGTCCTGGTCGCGAATTCGGCGGCGCACGTGTCGACGCGCTTGTAGACCGGCCGGATGCCGAGCGCGTGCCGGCGCGCGCGGATGTCGGCGTCGGTCGCCTTGAGCAGGTGGGCGAGCCGCCGGTCGGAGAAGCCCATCCGCTTGAGGCCGCGGAGTTCGGTCGCGGAGAGCCCGCCGAGCTGCCGCTTCTCGAGCGCGAGCTCGGTGTCGACGATCTCCTTGATCTGCGCGAGGAACCACGGATCGATCTTCGTGTGCCGGTGCACTTCCTCGAGCGTCATCCCGACTCCGAACGCGTCGGCGACGTACCACAGGCGCTCGGCGCGCGGGTAGGCGAGCTCGTCCTCGATCTTCTCGGGGTCGACCGTCTTCAGATTGAAGCCGTCGACGCCGACCTCGAGGCCCCGGAGCGCCTTTTGCAGCGACTCCTGGAACGTGCGGCCGATCGCCATCACCTCGCCGACCGATTTCATCTGCGTGGTGAGGCGGTCGTCCGCCTGCCTGAATTTCTCGAAGGCGAAGCGGGGAACCTTGGTCACGACGTAGTCGATCGTCGGCTCGAAGGACGCCGGGGTCTGCCCGCCGGTGATGTCGTTCCTGAGCTCGTCGAGCGTGTAGCCGACGGCGAGCTTCGCGGCAATCTTGGCAATCGGAAAGCCGGTGGCCTTCGACGCGAGCGCGGACGACCGCGACACGCGCGGGTTCATCTCGATCACGATCATCCGCCCGTCGGCGGGATTGATGGCGAACTGGACGTTCGAGCCGCCGGTGTCGACGCCGACCTCGCGCAGCACCGCGATCGCGGCGTTGCGCATGATCTGGTACTCCTTGTCGGTCAAGGTCTGCGCCGGCGCCACGGTGATCGAGTCGCCGGTGTGGACCCCCATCGGGTCGACGTTCTCGATCGAGCAGACGATGATGCAGTTGTCCTTGCGGTCGCGGACGACCTCCATCTCGAACTCTTTCCAGCCGAGGAGCGACTCCTCGATCAGGAGCTCGCGCGTCGGCGAGAGATCGAGACCGCGCTTGCAGAGGTCGACGAACTCGTCCTTGTTGTAGGCAATGCCGCCGCCCGTGCCGCCGAGCGTGAACGACGGCCGGATCACGGCGGGGAAGCCGATCTGCGCCTGCACTTCCAGCGCCTGCTCGAGGTCGTGGGCAATGCCCGAGCGCGCGCTCTCGAGACCGATGCGGGTCATCGCCGCCTTGAACTTCTCGCGGTCCTCGGCCTTGTCGATCGCCTTCTTCGAGGCACCGATCAGCTCGACGTCGAACTTCGTCAGCACGCCTTCGCGCGCGAGGTCGAGCGCGCAGTTGAGCGCCGTCTGCCCGCCCATCGTAGGCAGGAGCGCATCGGGGCGCTCGCGCTCGATGATCTTCGCGATCATCGGCCAGGTGATCGGCTCGATGTAGGTGACGTCCGCCATCTCGGGGTCCGTCATGATCGTCGCCGGGTTCGAGTTGACCAGGATGACGCGGTAGCCTTCCTCGCGCAGCGCCTTGCACGCCTGCGCGCCCGAGTAGTCGAACTCGCACGCCTGCCCGATGATGATCGGGCCGGCGCCGATGATGAGAATGCTCTCGAGGTCGGTCCGCCTGGGCATGGCTATTTCTTTTCCATCAGCTTGATGAAGCGGTCGAACAGGTAGCGGATGTCGTGCGGCCCCGGGCTCGCCTCGGGGTGTCCCTGGAAGCCGAACGCCGGCCGGTCCGTGCGCGCAATGCCCTGCAGGCTGCCATCGAACAGCGAGACGTGCGTCACGCGCACGTCTCGCGGCAGCGATGCCGGATCGACGGCGAAGCCGTGGTTCTGGCTCGTGATCAGCACCTGCCCCGTGTCGCGGTCGAGCACGGGATGGTTCGCCCCGTGGTGGCCGAACTTCATCTTGAGCGTCCGCCCGCCCGACGCGAGGCCGAGGAGCTGATGGCCGAGGCAGATGCCGAAGGTGGGCAGGCCGCCTTCGACGAGCGAGCGGATCGACTCGATCGCGTACGTGCACGGCTCCGGATCGCCGGGGCCGTTCGACAGGAAGACGCCGTCGGGCCCGAGCGCGCGCACTTCGGCGGCGGCCGTCTGCGCCGGCACCACCGTGATCCGGCAGCCCCGTTCGGCCAGGAGGCGCAGGATGTTGTGCTTCACGCCGAAGTCGTAGGCGACGACGTGGAACCGTGGCGTCGGAGCGGCGCGATAGCCCTCGCCCAGCGCCCAGGTGCCGCCGGTCCATGCATAAGGCTCGGTGCAGGTCACGACGCGCGCGAGATCGAGCCCCGCCATCGACGGCGCAGCGCGCGCGCGCGCGATCGCGTCGGCGACCTCGGCCTCGCCGATCGTCGGCGCAGCGTACACGCAGCCGTTCTGCGCGCCGCGCTCGCGGAGGATGCGCGTGAGGCGTCGCGTGTCGAGGTCGCTGATGCCGACGACTCCGTTGGCCGCGAGATACGCGGCGAGGTCGCCGCTCGAGCGGAAGCTCGACACGGTGCGTGGCAGGTCGCGGATCACGAGCCCCGCGGCGAACACGCGCCGCGACTCGACGTCCTCGGCGTTCACGCCGACGTTGCCGATGTGCGGATACGTGAGCGTCACGATCTGGCCCGCATACGAGGGATCGGTCAGGATCTCCTCGTAGCCCGTCATCGCGGTGTTGAACACGACCTCACCCACCGAGTGGCCGGGAGCGCCGATCGCCGCGCCGCGAAACACCGTGCCGTCGGCGAGCGCGAGGACCGCCACCGAGCCATTGCCCGCGACCGGCAGCAGCCGTGCGCGTGACGAGGCGGCGGTCGTGTCGGGCATGTCGGGTCGCCTTGATGGCCGGAGTCGCGCGCGGGGGCCGCGCAGGCTCCGGACGTGCGAAGCGGGAACGCCCGTGAGGTCGTTCCCGCCTGAGGCCGCTAATTATACCGGCGTCGCGGCGTGAGCGCCACTCGCCCGCTTCGCCTAGTACGCCGCCGAAAAGCCCCCGTCCACGTACAGGAGATGCCCGGTGACGTAAGCGGCGGCGGACGATGCGAGAAACACGGCGGCGCCGGCGATCTCCGCGGGTTCGCCCCAGCGCCCGGCCGGCGTGCGCCGCTCGACCCAGGACGAGAATTCGGCGTTCGCGATCAGCTCCGCGTTCATCTCGGTCCGGAAGAAGCCCGGCGCGATGCCGTTGACCTGCACGTTCCATGGTGCGAGCTCGACCGCGAGCGCTCGCGTCAGCATCCGGAGACCGCCCTTGCTCGCCGCATACGCCACGATGTTCGGTCGCCCGAGATCGGACGCGAGCGAGCAGACGTTGACGATCTTGCCGCGCCGTCGCTCCTTCATCGCGGGAATGACGGCGCGGGTTACGAGGAACGGCCCGTCGAAATTCGCCGCCTGCAGCTCGCGCCACTGCTCGAACGAGAACTGCTCGAGCGGCTGGCGCCGGTTCATCGCCGCGTTGTTGACCAGGATGTCGACCGCGCCATGCTCCCGCGCGATCGTTGCGATCCCAGCGGCGACCGCTTGCGGGTCCGTGACGTCGAACGGTGCCGCGGCGGCGGTCACGCCCATGCGCGCGAGCCGGTCCGTCGCCGCCTCGAGCTTGGCCGGGTTACGGCCATTGACGACGACGCGGGCGCCGGCGCGGCCCAATCCCTCCGCGATCGCGAAGCCGAGCCCGGATCCGCCGCCGGTGACGACCGCCAGCGCGCCGCCGAGGTCGAACGGATGCGCCGTCGGCGTCACGGCGCTACGAAAGCCCCAGCACGTCCCGCATGTCGGCGAGTCCCGCCCGGGCAGAGGTCCTGCGCGCCGCGACGAAGTGCACGGCACGGAGCGCGCCGGCCGCAAAGTTCTGCCGCGACGCGGCCCTGTGCACGAGCTCGAGCCGCTCGCCCGCACCCGCGAAGACGACCGTGTGCTCGCCGACGACGTCGCCGCCACGCAGCGCCGCGAAGCCGATCGTGCCCGGCTTGCGCTCGCCCGTGAGGCCGTGCCGCGCGTAGACGGCGGCGTCCGCGAGCGCGCGTCCCGTCCCTCGAGCCGCCGCTTCGCCGAGCGCGATCGCGGTGCCGGAGGGCGCGTCGACCTTGTGCCGGTGGTGCATCTCGACGATCTCGATGTCGTATCCGGGGCCGAGCTGCCGGGCCGCGGTTTCGACGAGCGACAGGAGCACGTTGACGCCGACGCTCATGTTCGGCGCGAGGACGATCGGAATCCGCTCGGCGAATACCCGGAGGCGCGCCCTCTGCGCGTCGTCGAGTCCGGTCGTTCCGACGACCGCGCCGGTGCCGTGGCGCACGCACGCCTCCAGGTGCGCCATCGTGCCCTCCGGCCGCGTGAAATCGATCAGCACGTCGGCCGCTCGTGCGGCCGCGTCGGGGTCGACACCGACGACGACGCCGGTCGCGCGACCGAAACGCAGCCCGGCGTCCTGCCCCGCGAGCGGACTCTTCGGGACGTCGAGCGCCGCCGTCAGCGCGAGCTTCGGATCGGCGAGCACCGCCTCGGTCAGGGCCTGGCCCATGCGCCCGCCCGCGCCGGCGATCGCGACCCGGATCGACATGGTCACTGCCTGAAGACGTCGAGAATGCTGTCCCACCAGGACCGCTGCTCGCCCCACTTCATTTCATGGGCGGTCCGCGCCGCGGCCTCGCGGTTGAGCTCGGTGGCCGAGGGCGGCGCCTCGTCGCCTTCCCAGCGCGCGACTTTCTCGTCGACGAAATAGACGGAGAAATTGCGTTGCTCGACGATCCGGCCCTGCCGGTTGAACAGGTACGTGTAGTCCCAGCGATCGTCGCGGAAGATCGTCACGACGAGCGGGGTGCCGAGGATCAGCCGCACCTGCTGCCGACTCTGGCCGACCTTGAGCTTGTCGACCATGTCCTGCGAGATGTAGTTGCCCTGGTTGATGTCGAGCTTGTAGACACCGAACGAGCGCAGCGTCGGCGCATAGGTGTCGACCGTCGCGCAGCCTGCGGTGAGCACGGCTGCGAGCGCGAGCGCAGCGCTCGACGATGCTACGGGGAGACGGAAGGGCACGTCGTTGGAGGGGGAAGAGCTAAGCGCTATTATAGCCGCGGGCCTCGACGCGACGCGCCGCCCGGCGCGCCGTCGCCGCGCCGCCCGCCGCCGCAGCCCTTGCCCTGGAGCGCGCCCGATGACCTCGCCGCACGACCTCAAGAACGCGGGCCTCAAGGCCACCGCGCCCCGCCTCAAGATCATCAACCTGTTCGAGGCGTCGAAGGTGCGGCACCTGACCGCCGAGGACGTCTACCGCCAGCTCCTGAGCGAGGGCCTCGACATCGGCCTCGCCACGGTCTACCGCGTGCTCACCCAGTTCGAGCAGGCGGGACTCCTCACGCGCCATCATTTCGAATCCGGCAAATCGGTCTTCGAGCTGAACGAGGGCCGCCACCACGATCACCTCGTCTGTCTTCAGTGCGGGCGGGTCGAGGAGTTCTACGATCCGGAGATCGAGAAGCGGCAGGCGAAGGTCGCGCAGGAGCGGGGGTTCCAGATCGCCGAGCACGCGCTCTATCTCTACGCCGAGTGCGTGAAGCCGCGCTGCCCCCACCGCAAGACGGGCGAGAACGCCTGACGCGGGGCGGCGGCGCGCTGCCCCGCACACCACGGCCTCGCACCGACTCAACTGATCGGGAAAAGTAGGGTCAGACCCTACTTTTCGATCGTTCGGCGGGAACAGCCAATAGTAGGGTCTGACCCTACTTTTCGGGCGCCTGCTCCCGGCTCCTCTCGCTACTCGTCCCCGGGGTCGATGGCGGCGGTGGGGTCGGCCTCCGCCTCCCGCAGGTCGAAATCGCTGAGCCGGAAGCCCAGGAGCCAGAGCGCGCCGAAGTACGCAGCGCCGCCGGCCGCGCACACCCACGCGAGACGCGCGACCTTGGTCCACAGCGTCCCCGTGAGCCACAGCGATGGCGGCCCGACGATGGCGATCAGCACGAACGCGAGCACGAACAGCGCGAGCGCGAGCTTCGAGACGAACACGAGCCATCCCGCGCGGGGCGCGTATACGCCACGCCGGCGCAGGAACCAGAACAGGAGCGCCGCGTTGAGGCACGAACCGAGCGAGGTCGACAGCGTGAGCCCGGCGTGGCCGATGCGGAACATGAGGATCAGCGCGAGCGTCTGCGCAAAGAGCACCGTTACAAAGGCGATCTTCACCGGCGTCTTCATGTCCTGCCGCGCGTAGAACCCGGGAGCCAGGATCTTCACCAGGATGAAGCCGAGCAGACCGACCGTGTAGCCGAGGAGCGCATCGCGCGTCTGCAGCACGTCGTTCGCCGTGAACCGCCCATACTGGTACAGCGTGGCGATCATCGGCGTCGCGAGGATCCACAGTGCGACCGCTGCCGGCAGTGCGAGCAGGAACGCGAGCCGCAGCCCCCAATCGAGCAGCGAGCTGTACTCGCCGGGGTTCGCGTCCGCGTGATGCTTCGCGAGCGACGGCAGGAGCACGGTGCCGAGCGCGACGCCCAGGAGCGCGCTCGGAAATTCCATCAGCCGGTCCGCGTACGTGATCCAGGAGATGCGACCGTTGCCGAGAAGCGCCGCGAGCTGGGTGTTGATCAGCGCGGAGATCTGCGCCGCGGACACGCCGATGACCGCGGGCCCCATCGCGCGGAGCACGCGGCGGACGCCCTCGTCGCGCCAGTCGAACCGCGGCCGTGGCAGCATGCCGATGGCTGCGAGCGGCCGGAGCTGCAGCGCGAGCTGCGCCGCGCCGCCGATCAGCACGCCCCAGGCGAGCGCCGTGACCGGGGGGTCGCAGTACGGCGCGAGAAAGAGCGCGCCGCCGATGATGCCGACATTGAGCAGCACGGGCGTGACCGCGGGAATCGCGAAGCGCCGGTAGACGTTGAGCACGCCGCCCGAGAGGGAGACGAGCGACACGAAGAGGATGTAGGGAAACACGATCCGGATCATCTGGGCGGTCAGGTCGACCTTGCCGGGCGTCTGCGCGAATCCCGACGCGAGCAGGTAGACGAGCGCCGGCGCCGCGAGAACGCCGAGCGCGGAGACCGCGAGCAACGCAACGGCGAGGAGCGTGCCGACGCGGCCCGCGAGCGCCTTCGTCTCGGCGTCGCCGCGCTGGCGGCGATACTCGGCAAAGATCGGAACGAAGGCCTGGGAGAAGGCACCCTCGGCGAACAGCCGGCGCAGGATGTTGGGCAGCCGGAACGCGGCCTCGAACGCGTCCATCTGCAGCCCGGCGCCGAAGACGGTCGCCTTCAGGCTCTCGCGGACGAGCCCGGTGATCCGTGAGAGCAGCGTCATGCCGCTCACGGTCGACAGCGCGCGCAGGAGCTTCAACGGCGAGCGTCCGACCGGCCGGCCGTGGCGTGCAACGCAGGGCGGAAAACGCAGGTTCGCAAGAGAGCCGTCAGGGAGGCGTCGCAACAGGCGGGCCCATTGCGCGGGCCTCGATAAGCTGCTATTATGCTTGGTCTTTTTCCGGTTCTCCAAATACAGGATTCCCCGACATGGCCAACAGTGCCCAAGCTCGCAAGCGCGCGCGCCAGGCCGAGGCGACCAACCGCCGCAATACCGGACTGCGCTCGGCGCTGCGCACCGCAATCAAGAAGGTGAGAAAGGCAATCGCCGCCGGTGACAAGGCGGCCGCCCGGAAGCAGTTCGAGGCCTCGCAGTCCGTGATCGATCGCATCGCGGACAAGAAGATCGTCCACCGCAACGCCGCATCGCGGACGAAATCGCGCCTCGCGCAGGCCATCAAGGCGTTGGCCTAGCGCCGCCCAAGCGGTCATCCCAGGAAAGGCGCCCGCGGGCGCCTTTTTTGTTCACCCTTTATCGGCATGGGGCTTGCTTATCTATGGGCAAATCCCTGACGAAATCCGGGTTTTAGATCCGACCGATGCTTTGCGAGACCGAATTGCGGCAGCCTGCGCCCGCCCTGCGCAGCGTCGATCGCCGTGCGGCGCGGCGCGCATGGGTTCGCCGTGCCGCAGGCGCCGTGCTCGCAGTCCTTTCGCTCGCTTGCGCCCCCCTTGCCATGCCGGCGACGGGCGACAGCGAAACCGCGCGCCGTGCCGGCGAGATCGAAGCGTACCTCCCGGGACACCCCAAGCGGGCGCTGGCCGAGATCGCAGCCCTCCTCCCCAGGACCGACGGCATCCCGACGGAGCGGCGGCGCCTTCGCGCGCTTCAGGGGCACGCGCTCGTCCTCGCCGGCCAGATCGCCGAGGCGCAGGCCTTCGCCGATCACCTCGAAGCCGAGGCGCGCACCGGTGCGGATCCGCTGGGCCTCCCGACGGCGCTGCTCGTCCGCAGCGCCATCCAGTGGTCGATCGGCGATGCGGGGATGGCCAACGCGCTTGGCGCACAGGCGCGAATGATGGTCCAGACGCAGGACGAGCCGCTGCTCGTGCATTGGGCGCTGATGGCGGTCGGCACGACCGCGCGGGCGCGCGGACGCCGCGACGAGGCCATGGCGGCGCTCCACGAAGCGCTCGGGCGCGCCGAGCTGCTCGACAACGCATACCGGCGCTCGGCGGTCCTCTACCAGCTCTCCATCCTGTATCTCGACCTCAAGCAGGCCAGCCGTGCGCTCGACGCGAGCCTCGACGCCTGGAAGTCGGCCGAGGCTTCGGGCAGCGCCTATGCAATGGTCAACGCACGGATGGCCGAATCGTATGCGTGCGAGCTGCTCGAGCGCCCGGAGCGCGAGCTCGCGGCGATGCAGGAGGCGCTCTCGATCGCCCGGAAGTCGCAGTCGAAGATCGCCGAATCGCGCGCGCTCGTGAACCTGTCCGACATCATGCTGCGGAGGCACCGCTTCAAGGAGGCATTCGACCTCGCGCGCCGCTCGCTCGAGGTCGCCGCAGAGCTGGGCGACGCGACGCTCGTGTCGACCTCCAAGGCGAACATGGGTTTCGCTCTGTTCGGGCTCTCCCGCGTGCAGGAGGGCAAGCGGCTCACCGACGAGGCGCTCGCCGGCTACGAGCGAGGCGGCGCAACCGCCGAAATCGCGGGACTGCTGGGCGAATACGGGCAGTATCTCGAGCGGGCCGGCGACCACAAGGGCGCGCTGGCGCTGTTCCATCGCGAGCGCAAGCTGAACGAGGAGATCGCGCAGGCGACGCACGAGCGCGTGGTTTTGGAATTGCAGGAGAAGTACGAATCGGACCGGCGCCAGCGCGAGATCGAGCTCCTGAACCGGGACAACGACGTCAAGTCGGCCGAGCTCCGCACGCAGACGCTGCAGCAGCGCGGATGGTGGCTTCTCGCATTCGTGTTCGGGCTCTCGTTCGTGATCGTCGCCGTCCTCTACCGGAAGCTCCGTGCGACCAACCGGCTCCTCGGCGAGAAGAACCGCGAGCTCTCCTTCCAGAGCAGCCGCGATCCGCTGACCGCGCTCTACAACCGCCGTTTCTTCCAGGACTTCATCGGCCACGCCGAGGTGCACGGCGAGCGCCGCCGCACGGACGCGCGGACGACCGAGGCGCTGCTCTTGATCGACCTCGACCACTTCAAGGAAATCAACGATCGCCACGGGCACGCGGCGGGCGACGCGGTGCTCGTCGACGTCGCGTCGCGCCTGCGCGAGACGCTGCGCGAGACCGACATGATCGTGCGCTGGGGCGGCGAGGAGTTCCTCGTCTACGTCGCGGCGACGCAGGCGGGCCGCCTCGACGAGATCGCCGTGCGGATCATGGACGCCGTCGCGTCCCAGCCTTTCGTCTACCAGGGCACGCGTATCCCGATCACGGCCTCCGTCGGATTCGTGCCGATGCCGCTGCCGCCGCGCGAGGATCCGCTGCCGTGGGAGCGCGCGATCGCGCTCGCCGACATGGCGCTCTACCTCGCCAAGCTTCACGGCCGCAATCGCGGCTACGGGATCCGCGAGCTTGCGGACGCGGACGACGAGTCACTCGCCGCCGTCGAGCGCGACCTCGAGGCGGCATGGCGCGCGGGCCACGTGGATCTCTACATCCTGGCCAACGGGGCGCCTTCGCCGCTGCGGCCGCCCGGAGCGAAACCTGCGGTCGTGAACTTGCGGCACTGAGGTCGCGAATCAGCCCGGGCGGCACATGCGCGCCGGGTCGCGTCCGGTCAGCAGATAGGTGATCAGGTCGCGCACCGGCCGGATCTCGCTGCCGAACGGCAGCGCCGCGCCGCCACGGAAGAACAGCCCCTTCGCCACGTCGCCGCGCAGCGCCGCGGCGAGCTGCGTGTCGATGCAGAACTGGCCGATCTTCGCCACGCCGTCGCGCAGTCCGCACTGGATCAGGCAGTCCCACTTGAGCGAGCAGCGCGACTTCTTGCGCGCCGCCGCGGTGAGCTTCGGCAGGTAGCGCAGGTAGGTCTCGAGCCAGGGCGTGCGCACTGCACGCGCGGGAAGCCCGGCCACGCTCATGAACTCGACGATGTCGTCCGGCCCCGCGCCCGCGAGAACGCGCTTGAACGCGAGATCGGCGTCGCCTTCCAGCGTGACGGCGAATGCGGTGCCGAGCTGCACCGCGGACGCGCCCTGCGCGAGCAGCTCGCGGATCCGCTCGTGCGAGTTGATGCCGCCGGCGGGGATGAGCGGGATCGCGTCGCCGGCAATGCCCTCGGCGCGGAAGAACGCGTGGACATCGGGCAGGACGCGCTCGAAATCGAAGCGCGGATCGGCGAGGTCGTCGATCTTCGCCGCGCCGAGGTGGCCGCCGGCGTAGCGCGGGTGCTCGATCACGATCGCGTCCGGCAACCTGCCCTTGCGCGCCCACTTCTTGATCACGAGCTGGATGCCGCGCGCGTCCGACAGGAGCGGAATCAGCGCAACGTCGGGATGATCCGCCGCGAGATCGGGCAGGTCGAGGGGCAGCCCCGCGCCCATCACGATCGCATCCGCGCCGCTCGCGCACGCCTGCCGGACCGCCGAGGCGTAGTCGGTAACGGCGCGCATGATGTTCACCGCGACGAGGCCCCGTCCGCCGGCGAGCGCTTTCGCACCGCGGATCTCGCGGTCGAGCGCGGTCATGTTGGCGGCGGTCACCGCGGCCTTGTCGGCGCGGGCGCTCTCGGTCATCAGATCCGCGTGGTGTCGGCGAAGGTCGATGCTCGCGATGGTGCCGACGGCACCCAGCCCCGCGACGCTGCCCGCGAGCCGGTGGGCGGAGATGCCGACGCCCATGCCGCCCTGCACGATCGGCAACGCACGGCGGCCGCGAATCACGAGCGGCGGCAACTCATGCGTCGCGGCGGGAGGTGCGGTGCATTCGGTCGTCAATTGGGCGGTCAGCCGTGCGGCGTCGTTTTGCCACGTGCGATCGGGCGAGGGTAGCCCCGGCGGGCGTCCGCGTCCTTGACACGTGTCAACCGATGCCCTTCCCCGTGGACGGCGATCACCATGCTAATATGTTGATTTGACAGGATTCCGCCGTCTGCGCTCGCGACGTCGGTCCCGGCCATGCCCGCCGCCCCGCCCCGGCACTTCCTCCAGTTCCGCGATTTCACGCAGGAGGAGTTCGCCCACCTGTTCGCGCGCACGCGCTGGATCAAGGAGCGGTTCAAGCGCTACGAGATCTACCAGCCGCTGCGCGACCGCACCCTCGCGATGGTGTTCGAGAAGGCTTCCACGCGCACGCGCGTCTCGTTCGAAGCGGGGATGAACCAGCTGGGCGGGATCGCGATCAACCTGAACCGCGGCGACACCCAGCTCTCGCGCGGCGAGCCGATCGAGGACGTCGCGCGGGTGATCTCGCGGATGGTCGACGTCCTGATGATCCGCACGTTCGAGCAGGCGATCATCGAGCGCTTCGCCGCACACTCGAGGGTGCCGGTGATCAACGGACTCACCAACGAATACCACCCCTGCCAGATCCTCGCGGACATCTATACTTATGTCGAGCACCGTGGCTCGATCGCCGGGCGCACGGTGGCGTGGATCGGCGACGCCAACAACATGTGCTACACCTGGCTGCAGGCTGCCGCGACGCTCGGTTTCGACGTCCGGATCGCGGCTCCCGCCGGCTACACCGTCGACCGCACGCGCGTCGGCCCCGCCGAGGCCGCGCGCTTCGTCGAGTGCGCGGACCCCCACGACGCCTGCCGGGGCGCCGACCTCGTGACCACCGACGTGTGGACGAGCATGGGGTTCGAAGCCGAGAACGAAGCGCGCAGGCGCGCCTTTGCCGCCCATCGCGTCGACGCGGCCATGATGCGCGGCGCCAAGCCGGATGCGCTGTTCATGCACTGCCTGCCCGCGCATCGCGGCGAGGAGGTGACCGCCGAGGTCATCGACGGCCCGCAGAGCGTCGTCTGGGACGAAGCCGAAAATCGGCTGCATGCACAGAAGGCACTGCTGGAATACCTCGTCTGCGGTCGCGTCACACCATGAGCGACACCCACACGCCGCCGATTTCGGCGAGGCTAACGTGAGCGCAGCGAACGTTAAGCGAGCGGACGCAGGCGGAGCCAAAATCGGCTCATGCACAGAAGGCCCTGCTGGAATACCTCGTCTGCGGTCGCGTCACACCATGAGCGACACCCACACGCCGCCGATTTCGGCGAGGCTAACGTGAGCGCAGCGAACGTTAAGCGAGCGGACGCGAGCGGCCGGAGCCAAAATCGGCTGCATGCACAGAAGGCCCTGCTGGAATACCTCGTCTGCGGGCGCGTCACACCATGAGCGACACCCACACGCCGCCGATTTCGGCGAGGCTAACGTGAGCGCAGCAAACGTTAAGCGAGCGGACGCGAGCGGCCGGAGCCAAAATCGGCTGCATGCACAGAAGGCCCTGCTGGAGTACCTCGTCTGCGGGCGCGTAAATCCGTGACGGAGCGAAGACGATGATCGATCACACCGGTGTTGCCGTTTCCGATGCCGCGAAGAGCAAGGCGTTCTATCGTGCGGCGCTCGCGCCGCTCGGCTATGTGGTCATCATGGAGTTCGGCGATGCAGCGGGCTTCGGCATCCCGCCCAAGCCCGATTTCTGGATGGGCAAGGCCTTGGGCGCCGTGTCCCATGTTCACGTGGCGTTTCGCGCCGAAACGCGCGCGCAGGTCGACGCGTTCTACCAAGCGGCGCTCGCCGCCGGCGGCCGCGACAACGGTGCGCCGGGCCTGCGGCCGCACTATCACGCAAACTACTACGGCGCGTTCGTGCTCGATCCGGATGGACACAACATCGAGGCGGTCTGCCATGCGCCTGCTTAGACTCCTTCTCCTCGCCGCATCGCTCTGCGCGTCCGTTGCCGCCTTCCCGCAGACGTGGCCCGACAAGCCGATCAAGTTCGTCGTCGCCGCGGGCCCGGGTAGCTCGCTCGACACGCTCGCACGGGTGATCGGCGACAAGTTGAAGGACCGCCTCGGACAACCGGTGATCGTCGAGAACAAGCCTGCGGCCGGCGGGACCGTCGCGACCGCCGAGGTCGCGAAGGCCGCGCCCGACGGCTACACGATGCTGCTCGGATTCAACGGACCGCTCGCGTTCGGCCCGCTCCTGCAGAAACTTCCCTACGACGTGCAGAAGGACCTCGCACCCGTCATCATCACGTCGAGCCAGCCCAACGTGCTCGCGGTGAACGCGTCCTTGCCCGTGAAGTCGCTCGCCGAGCTCGTCGCCTATGCCAAGGCGAATCCGGGGAAGCTCAGCTACGCGTCGGTCGGCAACGGCAGCTCGTCGCACCTCAACATGGAGCTGTTGAAGACGATGGCCGGATTCGACGCCGTGCACGTGCCGTTCAACGGTTCGCCGCCGGCCGTGACCGCGACGGTCCAGGGCGAGACGCAGATGATGTTCGCCGTGATGCAGCCCTTGCAGCCGCAGATCCAGGCGGGCAAGCTCCGGGCGATCGCGGTCACGACGGCGAAGCGCTTTCCGCTCCTGCCCGCGCTGCCCGCGATCGCCGAGTCCGGCTACCCGGGCTTCGAGGCGCTCGCGTGGAACGGGATCATGGTGCCCGCCGGCACGCCGAAGCCGGCGATCGCCAGGCTCAACGCCGAGATCAACGCGATCCTCAGGCAACCCGACGTCGTGCAGCGAATGAACGCGCAGGGCTTCGATCTGATCGGCGGCACGCCCGAGGATTTCGGCAATCTGATCCGGCGCGAGACGGCGACGTGGGCGCCCGTGATCCGGAAGGTCGGGTTGAAGGTCGATTAGAAAAGTAGGGTCAGACCAACCGGCGTCCGCAGTTCAAATCGAGACCAAGAAATTTCATTGATTACGCTTTTTTGATCAGCAACTTACAGACCATCAAACCCCCAACGTTGGGACACTACTGGGTCAGACCCTACTTTCGGCGCTCAAGCGGCGGTCAAAGTCGGGTCTGACCCTACTTTTCGCCCGGCGTGTCGCCGTCGGTCAGCCGCGGCAGCGGCGAGTCGGCAGCCGGTCGCAGGAGGCCGGTCTTCACATAGGTGACGAGCTTCTCGCGCGTGTCGGCGATGTCGAGGTTGCGCATGGTCAGTTGCCCGATCCGGTCCTGCGGCGTGAAGAACGCCGCGCCCTTCTCCATCGTCAGCCGCTCGGGCTTGTAGGTGAGGTTCGGGCTCGTCGTGTCGAGGATCGACCAGTCGTTCCCGCGGCGCAGCTCGAGCGTCACCTCGCCGGTCACGGCGCGCGCGACCCAGCGCTGTGCCGTCTCGCGCAGCATCATCGCCTGCGGATCGAACCAGCGCCCCTGGTAGAGGAGGCGGCCCAGCCGACGGCCGTTGTCGCGGTACTGCTCGATCGTGTCCTCGTTGTGGATGCCGGTGACGAGGCGCTCGTAGGCGATGTGCAGGAGCGCCATGCCGGGGGCCTCGTAGATGCCGCGGCTCTTGGCCTCGATGATCCGGTTCTCGATCTGGTCGCTCATGCCGAGGCCGTGGCGGCCGCCGATCGCATTCGCTTCGAGCAAGAGCGCGACGTCGTCGGCGAACGTCATGCCGTTGAGCGCGACCGGCCGGCCTTCCTCGAAGCGCACTGCGACGGTCTCCGCCTTCACCGCCACGTCGTCGCGCCAGAACGCGACGCCCATGATCGGCGCGACGATCCGGACGCCCTTGTCGAGGAACTCGAGGTCCTTCGCCTCGTGCGTCGCGCCGAGCAGGTTCGAGTCCGTCGAGTACGCCTTCTCGGTGCTCATCCGGTAGCCGAAGCCGGCGCGATTGAGGTATTCCGACATCTCCTTGCGGCCGCCGAGCTCGTCGATGAACGCCGGGTCGAGCCACGGCTTGTAGATGCGGAGCTCGGGATTGGCGAGCAGCCCGTAGCGGTAGAAACGCTCGATGTCGTTGCCCTTGTAGGTGCTGCCGTCTCCCCAGACGTGGACGTCGTCCTCGCGCATCGCGACCACGAGCATCGTGCCGGTCACCGCGCGCCCGATCGGCGTCGTGTTGAAATAGGGCATTCCCGCCGTCGCGACGTGAAACGCGCTCGCCTGCAGCGCGACGATCCCTTCCGCGACGAGCGCGGCGCGGCAGTCGACGAGCCGCGCGAGTTCCGCGCCGTAGGCCTTCGCCTTGCGGGGAATCTCGTCGTAGTCGGTCTCGTCCGGCTGCCCGAGATTCGCCGTGTACGCGTACGGGATCGCGCCCTTCGCGCGCATCCAGTGCAGCGCCGCGCTGGTGTCGAGACCGCCGGAGAACGCGATGCCGACTTTCTGTCCGACGGGAAGGTCCTGCAGGATGTGCGACATGGAGATTCGCCGAGCGGCGCGGGCGTAAGATGCGTCATTTTAGCCGAGCACCCGATCTCGCGATGGGAATTGCCGTGACCGTGGTCAAGGTTCGCCCGGACGGGCCGAACGTGATCACCGGCGACGTCGCTGTCGCCGGCGCGAGACCGCCCGCGACCTCGCGCACGACGGTCGTCGTGTGCCGCTGCGGAACGTCGCGCAACAAGCCGTATTGCGATGGCACGCACACGAAGATCGGCTTTCGCGATGCCGGCTCCCTGCCGATCGGCACGCCGGCGGGAACGTGCACCCCGTCTGCGCGAGTAACATTGATCGTGACGCCGAATGGTCCCCTCGAATGCCGGGGCCCGCTGATCGTCGAAGGCGCCGACGGCCGCACCGCCTGCAGCGAGAACACGCGGCTTTGCCGATGCGGCCACTCGCAGACGAAGCCCTTCTGCGACAGCTCGCACGAAAAGGTCGGTTTCATCGGGTAGGCACACGGCCGACCGCGGGAAACGACCTCCGCCCGACGAACCGCCCTTGCCCGCGTACGCGCTGCGTCTCGAGCGATGCCGGAACTCCCCGATCTCGAGGCGTATCGCGACGCGCTCGCCGCACGCGCGACCGGCGAGCCGATCGTGGCGATCCGGATCCACCACCCGTTCGTGCTGCGCACGGCGATGCCGCCGATCGCGGAGGCCGTCGGGAAGCGCGTGCGCGAGATCCGCCGGCTCGGCAAGCGGATCGTATTCGTGCTCGACGACGAGCTCTTCGTCGTCGTCCACCTGATGATCGCGGGCCGGCTGCGCTGGCTCGAGCCCGGCGCCAAGCCGCCGGCGCGCATCACGCTCGCCCGCTTCGAGTTCCCGCGCGGCGCCCTCGTGCTCACCGAGGCCGGCACGAAGCGACGCGCGTCGCTCCACGTCGTGCGCGGCGAAGCGGCGGTGGCGGCCTTCGACCCGGGCGGGCTCGACGTGCTCGCGTGCGACGCCGCGGCGTTCGCCTCCCGCCTGCGCAGCGAAAGTCACACGATCAAGCGCGCGCTGACCGATCCTGCGCTCCTGAGCGGCATCGGCAACGCCTACTCCGACGAGATCCTGCACCGCGCGAAGCTCTCGCCGCTCGCTCTGACCGGCAAGCTCACCGACGACGAGGTCGCGCGGCTGTTCGCCGCGACCCGCGAAGTTCTCGGCGAATGGACGGCGCGGCTCCGCGCCGAAGCGGGGACGCGATTCCCGGACAACGTCACCGCGTTCCGTCCCGAGATGGCCGTGCACGGACGCTACGGCCAGCCGTGCCCGGCGTGCGGAGCGCCGGTCCAGCGCATCGTGTACGCGGAGAACGAGTGCAACTACTGCGCGCGCTGCCAGACGGGCGGCCGGCGGCTCGCCGACCGCGCCCTCTCGCGACTCCTGAAGGCGTCGTACCCGCGGACGCTCGACGACGGATGACGGCGCGACGCAGGGTCGCACCGCAGCGGCAGCCCCGTTGTTGTAGACTTTGACCGCCATGCCCTCGTTCGACATCGTCTCCGAAGTCAACCAGGTCGAAGTCAGGAACGCACTCGACCAGGCGAACAAGGAGCTCGGCACGCGGTTCGACTTCAAGGGCTCGAACGCGCGCGTCGAGCACGCCGACAAGACGCTCACCCTCCACGCCGACGACGACTTCAAGCTCAGGCAGGTGACCGACATCCTCACGGGGAAGCTCGGCAAGCGTGGCATCGACCTCCGCGCGCTCCAGTACGGCACGGTCGAGAAGGTCTCGGGCAACAAGGTCAAGCAGGCGGTCACGGTTCGCACGGGCGTCGAAGCCGAGCTCGCGAAGCGGATCGTCCGCCTGATCAAGGACAGCCGCCTCAAAGTCCAGGCCAGCATCCAGGGCGATGCGGTGCGCGTCTCCGGCGCGAAGCGCGACGACCTGCAGAGCGCGATCGCGCTCGTGCGGGCACAGGTCACCGACTTCCCGCTGCAGTTCGGCAACTTCCGCGACTGACGCCCCGCGACCGAGGATCCTCTGATCAGGCGGCCTGCTTTGTCCCTCGGCTTGCGAGGGGAACCAGCCTTCGCTGCGCCTCGTTTCGCGCATCCCATCCCGAAAATTCCCCGTCGCAATCGCGCGCGACCTGATCCTAGATTCCCCTCCTTGGCCCTGCCCGAGCGCATCACGTCGTTCCCCGTCGTCCTGCGGGCCTTCCTGCCCGGCGACGCTGCGCGGGTCACGGAGCTCTGCGGCGACGCCGCGGTCGCACTGCCGACGGCCGCCATTCCACACCCCTATCCCGCGAGCGCCGCGGCAGCGTGGATCGCTTCCCACCGCGACGCGCGCGAGTGCGGGTCCGCCTGGACGTACGCGATCACCCGAACCGACGACGATGCTCTGGTCGGCGCCATCGACCTCCGCAGCTCGATCGACCCCGACGGCAACCTCGGCTACTGGATCGGGCGCCCGTACTGGGCCCGCGGCTACGCGACGACGGCGCTGCGGGCGCTCGTCGCGATGGCCTTTCTCGGCCTCGAAATCGAGGCGTTGGGGGCGACGCACCTCGCGCGCAATCCGGCCTCGGGACGCGTGCTCGAGAAATGCGGGATGGCGCTCGCGCGGCGCGAGAAGAGGTCGCATCGCGGAGGGCCCGCCGAGGAGATGTGGGTGTGGAGCATCACGCGCGAGCGGTGGTCCGCGCTCCGGACGCAGGGCCTGCCCTGATGAAGGCGCCGCTGCTCTACGTCGGGGGCCCGCTCGCGACCGCCCGGCTCACGCTCGAGCCGCTCACGCCCGCGCATGCCGGCCCGATGTTCAGCGGGTTCGCCGATCCCACGCTGTACCTCTGGGTCAACGCCGAGCCGCCGAAGGACGTGGCCGAGCTCGAGAGCCGTTTCGCGCGCATCGCGGATCCGTACGCGCCGGGCGGCGAGCTTTGGCTCAACTGGGCCGTACGCGTCAACGACAGCGGGACCTACGCCGGGCTCGTCGAGGCGACGGTGCGGCCGGATCGGGTCGTATTCCTGGCCTTCTACGTGTTCACGGCGTTCGCCCGGCGCGGGATCGCGCACGAAGCCTGCACGGCCGTCATCGAACACCTGTGGCGGGCCTACGACGCCGCCGAGATCCGCGCCGACACCGACTTCCGGAACGTGCCGGCACGCTGCCTCGTCGAGTCGCTCGGCTTCGCGCGCCGGACGCGCAACATCGTGACGACGCTGCGCGACGAGCCGACGATCGACTATCGCTACCGCCTGAAGCGGCCTACCTGAGATCGGCCACGAGCGCGGCCCGTGTCTCCTCGGCCACCGCGGGGATCGTGAACGTGCAGCCGGGGTGGTCGATCCCGACTGCGAGCTTCGCCCCACCCTTGAGCGCCGCGATGGTGGCGCGCGGCAGCTCGAAGCGCAGGAAGTGGACGGCCGAGGTCTTCTCCTCGTTCTCGCGCTCGAGGTCCTCGTCGGCGATCGCGTAGACGCGCTCGCCGCCCTCCGCCGCGACCCAGGTCCTGCGCTCGACGCCCTTGAGCGTCGCCAGCGCGGCACGCCGTGCCGCGACGTCCTCGTACTCGATCAGCATCGTCGCCTTGAAATTCGTGCCGTCGGGCACGAGCGCGCTGTAGGCCGCGACCTCGTCGCGAATGCCCTCTTCCTCGAACGTCTTCTCGATCCGGAGCATCTCCTGGATCTGGTAGCGCACGGTGAGCTCGTCCTCGAACAGCAGCGTCACGTGCTCGCCCAGATGCACGGTGCGGGGGCGCTTGTGCTCGAGCACGCGCGCCCGGAATGCCGGCCGCTCGCGCGCATACGCCTCGAGCGACAGCAGCGATTCGCGGGTGATCGCGGTCATCGTCGGCGCCTCAATGCTGGCCCGTGATCGGGCCGTCCTTGAACAGCGTCTCGCGGAGCTCGCGGTCGAACGTCGCGTTGTGCCGGCGTATCCACTCGAGCGTCATCGCCGCGTGCTCGACCTCCTCGTCGCGGTTGTGCGCGAGGATCGCCTTGAGCGCGGGATCGGTGCAGGCATCGACGCGCTGGTGGTACCAGTCGATGGCCTCGAGCTCCTCGATCAGCGACTGCACTGCACGGTGGAAGTCCATCGTCGCGGGCGACAGCCGGTCGACGGGCTCGTGATAGCCTTCGTGAGCCATTGCCTTCTCCCTTCAGAGCCCGTAGGCGATCCGCAGGAGCGTGAGCGGGTGCTCCTTGCGCGCATGGTGCGGCTCGCCGCCCTCTTCGATCCCCTGCAGGATCCGGCGTCCGGCGATCGGACAGTCCGAGCTCACGTAGTCCGGACCGTCCTGCGCCATCTGCCGGAAGACCGGACGGCCGATCTTCATCGACGCCGCATAGAATTCGCGCTTCACGCCGTAGGTGCCGTCATGACCGGCGCAGCGCTCGACCGTATTGACCGTGGTGCCGGGAATCCACTCGAGCACTTCGCGCGTCTTCTGCCCCACGTTCTGCACGCGCGAATGGCAGGGGATGTGATAGCTCACCTTGCCGAGCGGCTCTTTGAATTCGGTCTTGAGGAGCCCGTCCTTGTCGCGCAGCACGAAATACTCGAAAGGATCGAACATCGCCTCGGCGACCGCGCGCACCTCGGGATCCTCGGGAAACAGGAGCGGCAGCTCCTGCTTGAACATGAGCGTGCACGACGGGACCGCGGTCATGATCGCGAACCCGTCCCGCGCGTACGCGGCGAGCGTCGGAATATTGACGTTCTTGAGCTTTTCGACCGTCTCGAAGTCGCCGAGCTCGAGCTTCGGCATCCCGCAGCAGGCCTCCTTCTCCACGACGGCATAGGGAATCTCGTTGTGCGCGAGCACGGCCAGGAGGTCGCGGCCGATGCCCGGCTCGTTGTAGTTGACGTAGCACGTCGAGAACACGACGACCTTGCCGGGCGTGCGCGTGCCGTCGCGCACGGGCCGCTCGGGCGAGGCCGGCGCCGAGCGGCGGAACGTCGGCGACGCGTACGGCGGCAGCCAGGCTTCCTTCGCGACGCCAAGCGTCCGTTCCATCGCCTTGCGAAGTGCCGGCGTCGCGTTCGTCTTGTTGACCATCTTCACGACGACCGGGATCGTCGCGAGGCGGCCCAGGCGATCGGTGCCGGTCAGGAGCCGGTCCCGGAACGTCGTCTCACCCTTCCGGAACTTGACCGCCTTCGCCCGCAGCATCAGGTGCGGAAAATCCACGTTCCACGGGTGCGGCGGCACGTAGGGACACTTCGTCATGTAGCAGACGTCGCAGAGGTAGCACTGGTCGACGACCTTGACGAAGTCCGACTTCGCGACGCCGTCGACCTCCATCGTGCTGCTCCCGTCGACGAGGTCGAACAGCGTCGGGAACGCCTGGCACAGGCTCACGCAGCGGCGGCAGCCGTGGCAGATGTCGAAGACGCGCTCGAGCTCGCGGTCGAGCGAGGCCTGATCGTAGAAATCAGGGTTGCGCCAGTCGACCGGATGCCGGGTGGGCGCTTCGAGGCTGCCTTCGCGGGTGTTCATTCTTCTTTACGTCCGAAACATCAACAAGAACGAAGGCACCGCAGCGACCACGCTACTTCCACTACGGCGTCCCGTGCGTCCGCGTTGAGCGCCGTGCCTTCCAACGGCGCTCCAATGCGGACGTGCGCGATGAGCGTCGCGGTTCGGGCGACGCTCCATCGCGCCTGACAAGCCTAATCCGCTAATGCGTCCAAGGCTTTCTGGAAGCGGTTCGCGTGCGAGCGCTCGGCCTTCGCGAGCGTCTCGAACCAGTCGGCGATCTCGTCGAAGCCCTCGCCGCGCGCCGCCTTCGCCATGCCGGGGTACATGTCGGTGTACTCGTGCGTTTCGCCGGCGATCGAGGCCTTGAGGTTCGCGCGCGTCGCGCCGATCGGCAGATCGGTGGCCGGGTCGCCCACCTGCGCGAGATAGTCCAGGTGACCGTGCGCATGGCCCGTTTCGCCCTCGGCTGTCGAGCGAAATACCGCGGCGACGTCGTTCTGGCCTTCGACGTCCGCCTTGTTCGCGAAATACAGATAACGCCGGTTCGCCTGCGATTCGCCGGCGAACGCGGCCTTCAGGTTGTCGTGCGTCTTGGTGCCCTTGAGACTCTTCATCTGGCTCTCCTCGAATGGACTACGCCTGCTTCCGGCCGCCGGCGGAGCCGGGGCCTTCGACCGGCGCCGGCCCGGGATTCCGCCGGCGACAGGGCGATTGTCCGCCCGCCCCACCCATACGTCCAATTGATTGTTACAATGCGTTCGATAACTTTAAGCTAATTATCACGCAATTCGAGGACGGGCGCCTTGCCTCAGGTCAAACCGGCTCGCGCGCTGCGGCCGAACGCCGCAGTTCCTAGTCGATCCGCTCGTAGGCGGGGAGCGTCAGGAATTCGACGAAGGTATCGTTGTCGACCAGATCGGCAAAGATCTTCGCCGCATCGTCGTACTTGCCCGCGGCGAACGAGGCACCCAGGAGCGAGCGGATCTTCGCGAGCTCCTCGGGGATCATCGCCGCGACCATCGCCTTCGTGACCTTGCGTCCGTCGTCGAGGACGCCCTTGGGCGAGCGGATCCATTGCCACACCTGCGAGCGCGAGATTTCAGCGGTCGCCGCGTCCTCCATCAGGTTGAAGATCGGCACGGCACCCTGCCCCGCCAGCCACGCGCCGATGTACTGGATCGCGACGTTGATGTTGAGGCGCAGCCCCTTCTCGGTGATCGGCTTCTCGGGCTCCCAGTGGATCAGGTCGGCGGCGGTGACGTGCACGTCGTCGCGCTTCTTGGCCGCGATCTGGTTCGGTGCTGGCATGAGCCGGTCGAACACCTCCTTCGCGACCGGCACGAGGCCCGGGTGCGCGACCCAGGTGCCGTCGTGCCCATAGGTCGCCTCGCGCTCCTTGTCGGCCTTCACCTTCGCGAACGCCTCGGCATTCGCGGTCTCGTCGTTCTTGACCGGGATCTGGGCGGCCATTCCGCCCATCGCGTGGATGTTGCGGCGGTGGCAGGTCTTGATCAGGAGCTCGGCGTAGCTCTTCATGAAGTGCGTCGTCATCGTGACCAGCGCGCGGTCGGCGAGGCAGAAGTCCTTGTTGCTGCGGAACTTCTTGATGCACGAGAAGATGTAGTCCCAGCGCCCGCAGTTGAGGCCCGCCGAGTGCTCGCGCAGCTCGTAGAGGATCTCGTCCATCTCGAAGGCGGCCAGCAGCGTCTCGATCAGCACGGTCGCCTTGATCGTGCCGGGCGCGACGCCGAGTTCGCGCTCGGCCGCGACGAAGATGTCGTTCCAAAGCCGGGCCTCGAGATGGCTCTCGAGCTTCGGCAGGTAGAAGTAGGGCCCGGTGCGGCGGGCGACCAGCTCCTTCGCGTTGTGGAAGAAGTAGAGCGCGAAGTCGAAGATGCCGCCCGACATCGGCTGCCCGTCGATCCGCACGTGCTTCTCCGGCAGGTGCCAGCCGCGCGGGCGGACGAACAGCACCGCGGTCTTCTCGTTCAACCGGTACTGCTTGCCTTCCGGCGAGACGAACTCGATCCGGCGGCGGATGGCGTCGCGCAGATTCAGGTGCCCCTGGAGGTTGTTGTCCCACTTCGGCGTGTTCGCGTCCTCGAAGTCGGCCATGAACACGCTTGCGCCCGAATTGAGCGCATTCACGATCATCTTGCGGTCCACGGGACCGGTGATCTCGACGCGACGGTCCGCGATGTCGGCGGGGTACGGCGCACACGTCCAGCTGCCATCCCGGATCGCCTTCGTCTCGGGGAGAAAATCCGGCAGCTTGCCTGCGTCGAGTTCGGCCTGGCGCTGCGCGCGGCGCGCGAGCAGCTTGGCGCGGCGGTCGCCGAACGTCCGCTGCAACCGGGCCGCGAACGCCACCGCCTCGGGCGTCAGGATCTCTGCGTACTCGGGAGTGATGCGGCCGGTGATCTCGATCCCGGGACCGTAGGTGGGCTGGCTCATCGGAAGGCTCGCTCGGGGAAAGTTCGGACGCGCGGCCTGCGGGGCGGAAGCCCGCGGGTCGGCACCGGCAACGGCTGAAATCGCTGCCTTATTTTACCCGATCCGGGCCCGCGGGCGCGCTCGACGCGCGCCCCGCACGGCCCCCACGCGCGAGACGTCAGGCGAAGCTCACGCGGCGAACCTGCGGCAGCGCGAGCATCCCTTGCGCGATGCCGCGGTTGATCGCGCTCAGCACCGCGCGCAGCGTCGCGGTGACGATGTTCGCATCGAGCCCGACGCCGTAGACGGTCTGCTCGGCGCCGATCCGGAGCTGCACGTAGGCGACCGCCGTCGCGTCCTCGCCGGCACCCACCGCGTGTTCGCTGTAGCCCTGCACGTGGATGTCGAAGCCGCCGTGCGTGCGCAGCGCGTGGACGAAGGCGTCGACGGGACCGTTGCCGGTGCCGGTGATCCGCCACTCGACGCCGTCGACCGCAAGGTGCGCCGCCAGCTGCTCGACCGTCCCGTCCGTCGCATGCTGCGCACGGTAGCCGACGAAGGCGACGGGCAGCGTCGCCGCGACGTACTCGCGATCGAACACGGCGCGGATCTCGGCGGACGCGAGCTCCTTGCCGGTTGCGTCGGCGATCTTCTGGATCACCCGGCTGAATTCGATCTGCAGAAGCCGCGGCAACGAGAGACCGTAATCGCGCTCGAGCAGGTAGGCGACGCCGCCCTTCCCCGACTGGCTGTTGACGCGGATCACGGCGTCGTAGGTGCGCCCGACGTCCGCCGGATCGATCGGCAGGTACGGGACATCCCAGACGAGGTTGCCGCCCGCCACCGCCGCCGCCCGCTCGGCCAGTCCCTTCCTGATCGCATCCTGGTGGGAGCCGGAGAACGCGGTGAACACGAGGTCGCCGCCGTACGGGTGGCGCGGATGGATCGGCAGCTGGTTGCAGTACTCGACCGTGCGGATCACGTCGTTGATGTCGGAGAAATCGATCCCGGGATCGATGCCCTGCGTGAACAGGTTGAGGCCGAGCGTCACGAGACAGACGTTGCCCGTGCGCTCGCCGTTGCCGAAGAGGCAGCCTTCGATCCGCTGCGCCCCGGCGAGGAGCGCAAGCTCCGCCGCCGCGACGCCGCAGCCGCGGTCGTTGTGGGGATGCACCGACAGCACGATCGAATCGCGGCGCGCGAGCCGCCGCGACATCCATTCGATCTGGTCGGCGTAGACGTTGGGCGTCGCCATCTCGACGGTCGCCGGGAGATTGATGATCACCTTGCGCGCGGGCGTCGGCTGCCAGACGTCGTTCACCGCATCGCAGACCTCGGCGGCGAAATCGAGCTCGGTGCCGGTGAAGCTCTCGGGCGAATACTGGAAGACCCAGTCGGTCTCCGGCCGCGCCGCCGCGCAGTCGCGGATCAGCTTCGCGCCGGACACCGCGATGTCGCGGATGCCGGCGCGGTCGAGCCCGAACACGACGCGCCGCTGCGTCTCCGACGTCGAGTTGTACAGGTGGACGATCACGCGCCTGAATCCGGCGAGCGCGTCGAACGTGCGGCGAATGATCGGCTCGCGCGACTGCGTGAGCACCTGGACCGTCACGTCGTCGGGAATCAGCTTTTCGTCGACCAGCTGGCGCGCGAAGTCGAAATCGGTCTGCGACGCCGCCGGAAAGCCGATCTCGATCTCCTTGTAGCCCATCCGCACGAGGAGCCTGAACATCCGGAGCTTGCGCTCGGCGTCCATCGGCTCGATCAGCGCCTGGTTGCCGTCGCGCAGGTCGACGCTGCACCACACCGGCGGCGCGGCGATCGTACGGGAAGGCCATTGCCGGTCGGGCAATGCCACGGAGGCGAAGGGCCGGTACTTCTGGGTCGGGTCGATGGTCATGGTTCGCTCTCGAAGCGCGTCACGTGATGAGGGAACCGCCCCCGGCTTCCCGGCGGGCGCTCGTTCTGTGCAGCTCGAATTGAGGGGTGTGGGTTATCTGCGCGCGAGGCGCAGCAGCAGCAGCAGGCCGCCCGTGAGGGGGGTCGGCGCAAGAAGCGCGAGACGGCCGGCGGTGAGAAAGCTGCTCATTGCGATGCACTATAACCGCAGTTCCGCCGCCAAAGCAAGAGGTTGCGGCGCTGCTCCTGGCGGAGCCCGGCGACGGCTCCGCCCGCCCGTCGCGCCGCTACGCCGGCGAAACCGGCGGCCGGCGCCGCAGCTTGGACCACGCGAGGCCGACGTAGCCGGAGATCGCGTAGGCGACGAAGCCGGCGAACAGCACGAGGGGTGGCTGGTAGGAGAGCAGCGCGATCGCGAGCACGAACGCGAGGATCGCGAGGAAGGGCACGCTTTTCCTGAGGTTGATCGACTTGAAGCTGTAATACGGGACGTTGCTCACCATCGTGAGGCCGGCGAACACCGTAACCGCAAGCGCCCAGCCCTTGAGCCCCCCCGGATCGACGTTGTAGTCGTCGAAGATCCACACCATCCCGGCGACGAGCGCCGCCGCCGCCGGGCTCGGCATCCCGGTGAACCAGCGCTTGTCGGCGACCTCGAGCATCGTGTTGAACCGCGCGAGCCTGAGCGCCGCGCCGGCGACGTAGATGAACGCGGCGATCCAGCCGAGCTTGCCCATCCCCTTCAGCGTCCACTCGTAGACGATCAGCGCCGGCGCGGCGCCGAAGCTCACCATGTCCGCGAGGCTGTCGAACTCGGCGCCGAAGGCACTCTGCGTGCGCGTGAGCCGCGCTACGCGACCGTCGAGGCCGTCCAGCACCATCGCGACGAAGATCGCCGCCGCCGCCTGGTCGAAGCGCAGGTTCATCGCCTGCACGATCGCGTAGAAGCCCGCGAACAGCGCGGCGAGCGTGAACAGGTTCGGCAGGATGTAGATCCCGCGACGCCGGACTCGGTTCTTCCTGAGCGCGCGCTGGGTGTCGAAGTCGACCATGGTGCGGATCAGGCTAGCACAAACCGGGGCCGCTGCCCGTCGCGGGCGGCCGTCGGGTCAGCGGCCGCTCAACAAGGCGAGCACGGTCTCCGTCGCGTAGACGACGTCGCCGACGGCGACGCTGGGCGCGGCCGAGGGAGCGACGTAGACGTCCACCCGGGACCCGAAACGGATGAAGCCGTAGCGCTGGCCGCGCGCGAGCGTGTCGCCGGCCTTGGCGTAGCAGAGGATGCGCCTCGCGATCAGCCCGGCGATCTGCACGCACGTGACGTCGTCGCCGGCCGGCGTGCGCAGGTGGAGCGCGCTGCGCTCGTTGTCGGCGGACGCCTTGTCGAGCGCCGCGTTGAGAAAGTTTCCCGGGTGATACCACGCCTCGACGACCCGGCCGTCGACCGGACTGCGGTTCGAGTGGACGTTGAAGACGTTCATGAACACGCTGATCTGGAGCGCGTCGCGGTCGAGGTACGGATCGCGCGTGCGCTCGACCTTGACGATGCGCCCGTCGGCGGGTGAAAGGACCGCATTCGGCGTGACCGGGGCCGTCCGAGGAGGGTCGCGGAAGAACTGGACGACGAAGGCGAAGGCGAGCCAGGCGAGCGCCGCCGGGACCCACCACTGCAGCGCCGAAAGCGCGAGCGCGGCCGCGAGCGCCACGCCGACGAACGGCCAGCCTTCGCGGGCGATCAACGGGTGCGGATAGCCTTTCGACACGGGCGCTCGCAGGAACGCGACGATTCTAACAGTGGCTCAGCGGACACGGCGCCGCCACGGGCTTCACTTCGGCCGCGCGGTCGGCAGGAGCCGCGTCACCGCGTGGCGTCGTCGATGCGCTGTCCCTGCGCCTCGGCGCCGCGCGTCACCGTGCTCTCGACGCTGCGGGCGCGCTCGAGCGGCCGCTGGTACGACGTCGACGCACCGCCCGGCGGGCTCTCGGACACCGCGGCGGGAGTCGGGCTCCGCTGCAGGCCGGTGGGCTCCCGCGACTCCGCGGCCTCCTCGTCCTGCGCGGGCAGCAGGCCGTAGTCGCGGAGCGCGTCCTTCGCGAGCCAGCCGACGATGAGCACCACGATCAGCAGCATGATGAGACCCACCCAGCCCCCTTGCCTGTCGATGCGTCGTTGCATGGGCCCTCGCTTCGTCGTCGCGCGCCCGGTCATCAGTTCCTCGCCTGGTCGACGAGCTTGTTCTTGCGGATCCACGGCATCATCGAGCGAAGCTTGGCGCCGACCTGCTCGATCGGGTGCTCGGCCGTGAGCCGGCGGCGCGACAGGAGCGTCGGCGCGCCGGCGCGGTTCTCGAGGATGAAGTCCCTCGCGTATTCGCCGCTCTGGATCCGGGCCAGCGCCTCGCGCATCGCCAGCTTCGTCTCCGCGGTGATGATCCTGGGACCGGTGGCATACTCGCCGTACTCCGCGTTGTTCGAGATCGAGTAGTTCATGTTCGCGATCCCGCCCTCGTAGATCAGGTCGACGATGAGCTTGACCTCATGCAGGCATTCGAAGTAAGCCATCTCGGGGGCGTAGCCGGCCTCCGTCAGCGTCTCGTAGCCCGCCTTGATGAGCTCGACCAGCCCGCCGCAGAGCACGGTCTGCTCGCCGAAGAGGTCGGTCTCGGTCTCCTCGCGGAAATTGGTCTCGATGACGCCCGCGCGCGCGCCGCCGATGGCCGCCGCGTAGGACAGCGCGACGTCGCGTGCCTTCTTCGAGGCGTCCTGGTGCACCGCGATCAGCATCGGCACGCCGCCGCCCGCGACGTAGGTCGAGCGGACGGTGTGCCCGGGCGCCTTCGGCGCGATCATCACGACGTCGAGGTCCGCGCGCGGCACGACCTGCCCGTAGTGGATGTTGAAGCCGTGCGCGAACGCGAGCGTCGCGCCCTTCCGGATGTGCGGCTCGACCTCGGTCTTGTACGTCGCGGCGATGTGCTCGTCGGGCATCAGCATCATCACCACGTCGGCCGTCTTCACCGCGTCCGCGACCTCGGCGACCTTGAGGCCGGCCTTCTTCGCCTTGTCCCACGACGCGCCGCCCTTGCGCAGGCCGACGGTCACCTTGACGCCCGAGTCGTTCAGGTTCAGCGCGTGCGCGTGCCCCTGCGAGCCGTAGCCGACGATCGTGACTTTCTTCCCCTTGATGAGCGAGAGGTCGGCATCCTTTTCGTAGTAAACCTTCATGAGCTTCGTCCTTGGTTGGGAGCTAAACGCGGAGAATCCGCTCGCCGCGGCCGATGCCCGACGCGCCGGTCCGCACCGTCTCGAGGATCACGCCGGGCTCGATCGCCTGCAGGAACGCGTCGAGCTTCACGCCGGTGCCGGTGAGCTCGATCGTGTAGCTCTTGTCGGTGACATCGAGGATGCTGCCGCGGAAGATGTCGGCCAGCCGCTTCATCTCCTCGCGGTCCTTGCCGGCGGCCCGCACTTTCACGAGCATCAGCTCGCGCTCGATGTGGTTGCCCTCGGTCAGGTCGACGACCTTGACCACGTCGACGAGCTTGTTCAGCTGCTTCGTGATCTGCTCGATGACGTCGTCGGAGCCGGTGGTGACGATGGTCATCCGCGACATCGTCGTGTCCTCGGTCGGCGCCACCGTCAGCGATTCGATGTTGTACCCGCGCGCCGAGAAGAGCCCCGAGATCCGCGACAGCGCGCCCGCCTCGTTCTCGACGAGGATGGAGAGGATGTGCCTCATCACAGCTCCTCGGCGAGGATCATCTCGGTCAGTCCCTTGCCGCCGGGAACCATCGGGAACACGTTCTCCGTCTGGTCGGTGATGAAATCGAGGAACACGAGCCGGTCCTTGAGCTTGAACGCCTCCTTGAGCGCGCCTTCGACATCACCAGGCTTCTCGACCTTGATCCCGACGTGGCCGTAGGCCTCGGCCAACTTGACGAAGTCCGGCAACGCGTCCATGTACGACTCCGCGTAGCGGTTGCCGTAGAAGAACTCCTGCCACTGCCGCACCATCCCCATGTAGCGGTTGTTCAGGTTCACGATCTTGATCGGCAGGTGGTACTGCTTGCAGGTCGAGAGTTCCTGGATGCACATCTGGATCGACGCTTCGCCGGTCACGCAGACGACGGTCGCGTCCGGATTGACGAGCCTGACGCCCATCGCGGCGGGCAGCCCGAAGCCCATCGTGCCGAGCCCGCCCGAGTTGATCCAGCGCCGCGGCTTGTCGAACTTGTAGTACTGCGCGACCCACATCTGGTGCTGGCCCACGTCGGAAGTGACGAACGCGTCCCCCTTCGTGATCTCGTAGAGCTTCTGCACGACGAACTGCGGCTTGATCAGCGCGCTCTTCGTGTCGTAGCGGAGGCAGTCCTTGCGCTGCCAGTCCTTGATCTCGGCCCACCACGCCTTGAGCGCCACGGGGTCGGGCCGCTGCGGCGACGACTCGAGCAGCCGGATCATCTCGTCCAACACGTCGGCGACGTAGCCGACGATCGGCACGTCGACCTTCACGCGCTTGCTGATCGACGACGGGTCGATGTCGATGTGAATGATCCTGCGGTCGCTCCGGAAGAAGTGCGCCGGGTTGCCGATCACGCGGTCGTCGAAGCGCGCGCCGATCGCGATCAGCACGTCGCAGTGCTGCATCGCCATGTTGGACTCGTAGGTCCCGTGCATGCCGGGAAGCCCGGTGAACTGCGGATCGGTGCCCGGAAAGCCGCCGAGCCCCATCAGCGTGTTGGTGCAGGGAAAGCCCAGGAGGCGCACGAGGCGCGTCAACTGCGGCGCGGCGTTGTTCAGGATCACGCCACCGCCGGTGTAGATCATCGGCCGCTTCGCGTCGAGCAGGAGCTGCACCGCCTTCTTGATCTGTCCGGCGTGGCCCTTGGTCACCGGGTTGTAGGAACGGAGCGAAATGGTCTTCGGGTAGGCGAACTCGGCCTTCGCCTGCGTCACGTCCTTCGGGATGTCGACGAGGACGGGACCGGGACGCCCCGTCGAGGCGAGATAGAACGCCTTCTTGATCGTCGTCGCGACGTCCTTCACGTCTTTCACGAGGAAGTTGTGCTTGACGCACGGCCGCGTGATGCCGACGGTGTCGCACTCCTGGAACGCGTCCTGGCCGATGGCGTGCGTCGGCACCTGCCCGGTGATCACGACCATCGGGATCGAGTCCATGTACGCGGTCGCGATGCCGGTCACCGCGTTCGTCACGCCCGGCCCCGACGTCACCAGCGCGACGCCGACCTTGTGGCTCGATCGCGAGTAGCCGTCGGCCGCATGGACCGCACCCTGCTCGTGGCGGACGAGCACGTGCTTGACCTTGTCCTGCTTGAAAAACTCGTCGTAGATGTTGAGGACCGCACCCCCCGGATACCCGAAGACGTACTCGACGCCCTCTTCCTGGAGGCAGCGGATGACGATTTCGGCACCCGTGAGTTGCATGGCCTTGGCCCTATGCGAATTGGCGACCCCGCCCCCGCGTCCGCGACGCGCGAGGCTTTCCCGGACTGCTTGGCGCGCAAAGGGATGGACGCGCCCACCAACGCTTGGATCGGGTAGAAGACCGCGTTTGGAGTGCTCGGCCCCGCCCCAAGGGAGTCTCCGGTGACGCTCGTGGCATCGCCGGAGGGGGCGCAATCGGCCGTTGTTGCACTACAGCATCGGCCGCCTTCGACCGACGTTGGAACCATACCCGCGTCGCCCTTGCCGGTCAAGGTGGTTGCACCGCACAACGGGGATGCGAGGACCCCGCCCTATAATCGGCGCTGCAGCGACCGAGACGGACCCGCCACTGGCCTCCACCCAAGAACTATCGGCGTTTCTCGCGGAAGTCGAACGCCGGGCGTTCAAGCACGCGATGTTCGCCGTCCGCGACGAGGCCGCGGCGCTCGATGTCGTGCAGGATGCGATGCTCAAGCTGACCGAGAAATATGCGCAAAAGCCGGTGGCCGAGCTGCCAATGCTCTTCCAGCGGATCCTGCAGAACACGATCCACGACCACTTCCGCCGCCAGAAGGTGCGCTCGACGTGGACAACCGTGCTCTCCGCGCTGGGGAAAGGCGACGAAAAGGACGAAGATTTCGATCCGCTGGAAACACTGCCGGCGAAATCGGACTCGAACCTGGCGGCAGATCCCGCGGAGCAGCTCGAGCAAGTGCAGGTTGTGCGGCTGATCGAGGAGGCGTTGGCGCGACTGCCCGGACGTCAACGGGAAGCCTTTCTCTTGCGTTACTGGGAAGAACTGGACGTCGCAGAGACGGCCGCCGCGATGGGCTGTTCGGAAGGCAGCGTGAAGACCCATTGCTCGCGCGCCGTCGCCGCGCTGGCCTCGCTGCTCAAGGCCAAGGGGATTGCGCCATGATCGACGAACGCGATTTCGCCAAGAAAATAACCACTTACCTGGACCGCGGCGCGGGAGAGCTGAGGGCCGGCACCGTCTACAAGCTCCAGCTCGCGAGGCAGGCGGCGCTCGCCCGCCTGGCCGATCCACAGCGGGAGGCGCGTTCCGAGCTCGCGCTCGCCGGCGCGGGCCAGGGCGAAGCCGGCGGCAACTCCCGCTCCCGACTCGGCACCGGCGTGGTTCTGGGCATTCTCGTCGCGCTCGGCGCACTTTTCGGCTATCAGCAGTGGCAGGCCTACCAACAGCTGCGGGACATCGAGGAAACGGACGCCGCGATCCTGTCCTCCGACCTGCCGATCGACGCGTACCTGGACCGGGGATTCCAGAATTGGCTGAAGCACGTGTCCGACGAGAACTGATTCTGGTTTTCACGCTCGCGCTCGCGGCCGCTCCCGTGGCGAGCGCCCTCGGTCAGCCGCTGGCGCGCTCGCCGGCGTGGGCCGACCTCCCGCCGCGGGAACGCCAGATCCTGGCGCCGATCGCCCCCGAATGGGACAAGCTCGACGCCCAGCGCAAGCAGAAGTGGCGCAGCCTCGCGCAACGCTATCCCCAGATGACGGTCCACGAGCAGCAGCGCCTCGAGCGGCAAATGGGCGCGTGGGTGCAGCTCACGCCGGAGCAGCGCGCCGCGGCGCGCGAGCAGTACAAATCGATGAAGCAGCTGCCGCCGGACCGGAAGCAGGACGTGCGGCAGAAATGGGAGCAGTACCAGACCTTGCCGCCTGAGACCCGGCGCGAGTTGGCGGCGAAGCCGGCGCCGCCCCCCTCGGCCGCGCCCGGTGGCACTCGCGTGCGGCCGGCACCGACGCTCGCGCCCCCGCCGCAGCGCGCGCCACCGGCTCCGCAACCCACGCCGGTCGGGCCCGCGGCCCCGTACCCGGCGCCCGCGCAGCGGTGACGGGCGCGTGAGCTCGCCCGCGCCGGCCGGCCCGAGCGAGGGCCGGTCGCCGGACGACCTCGTGCCCGAAGCCCCGTTGCCGCGGCGTCTCGCCGCGCTCGCTTACGAGTTCCTGCTCTACGCCGCGCTGGTCCTCGTGGTCGGCTTCCTCACGATTCCGCTCTCGCGGCCGGCCGCGCCGGACGGATCCGCACTGCGCGTTCCGGATCTCCCCGCGCGCGTGCTGTCGTTCGCGCTCGTGTTCGGCGCGGGTGCCGCGTATTACGTCGCGAGCTGGAGCGGGGGGCGGCGGACGCTGCCGATGAAGACCTGGGGCCTGCGCCTCGTGCCCGTCGGCGGGGGCGCGGTCGGCCCGCGCAGGGCGCTCGTCCGCTACCTGGCCGCGTGGGTCGGGCCCGCGCTCGCGCTCGCGGTCTTCATCACGCTGCGCCCATGGGGCCAGGGCACGCACGCGCTGTGGCTCGTCGCGTTCAACTTTCTATGGGCGTTCGTCGACCCGGACCGTCGATTCCTGCACGACCGGCTTGCGGGAACCCGCATCGTTCGCGACGATTAGGCTCCGCGTCAGCGCGCGACCGTCTGCTCGAATCGGGCGACGCTCTCCACGATCTCGCGCTTCGCTTCCTCGGCACCGACCCAGGTCGATATTCGCACCCACTTGCCGGGCTCCAGGTCCTTGTAGTGCTCGAAGAAGTGCGCGATCTGGCGCGTCGTCAGCTCCGGGAGGTCGCGCGGGGACTGGATGTTGCGGTAGAGCGACGACAGCTCGTCGACGGGCACCGCGAGAATCTTGGCGTCGCCGCCGTGTTCGTCGTCCATCTTCAGCATTCCGATCGGCCGGCAGCGGACGACGACGCCGGTGATGAGCGGCATCGGCGACAGCACCAGCACGTCGGCAGGGTCGCCGTCGTCCGCCAGCGTCCGCGGGATATAGCCGTAGTTGCACGGATAGTGCATCGCCGTCGCCATGAACCGATCGACGAAGACGGCTCCCGTCTCTTTGTCGACTTCGTACTTGATCGGATCCGCCCGCATGGGGATCTCGACGATCACGTTGCAGTCGTTCGGAACGTCCCGGCCGGCGGGCACGCGATCGAGGTTCATGCGGGAACGGACGGGAGGGACACGCCCGATTATAGCGGCGCCCGGCGCGCTATCATGGCGCTGCCCCGGAGCCGTTCCCGTACGCCCCCATGCGAGCCTGCGTTGCGCTGGTCGCCGCCGCGGCCGTCGCCGCCGCGCCGGAGTCCGCAGGACAGACCTCAATCGAAGCGGCGCCGCTTGTGTCCCCTTTCTCCACCGGCAAGGCGGGGACCGCGCTGCCGGCGCCCTGGGAACCGTTCAGGATCGCGCCGGGCAAGAAGCCAACCCGGTACGCGCTCGTCGACGATCAGGGGACGATCGTGCTGCACGCGCGCGCCGACGCCGCGGCGAGCTCGCTCCGCCACGACACGAACTTCGACCTCCGCGCGGCGCCGGTCATCGAATGGCGCTGGAAGATCGCCCGGCTCATCGACGAGCAGGACAACGAAATCGCGGCCAGGGAGGATTCGCCCGTGCGGGTTATCCTTGAGTTCGACGGCGACCGCTCGAAGCTCTCGTTCCGCGATCGGGCGGCGCTGAGCCTGGGCGACAGGATCGCCGGCCGGGAGGTCCCTTATGCGACACTCATGTACATCTGGTCCGGCAAGGTCCCGGTCGGCACGGTGATTGCGAACCCGAACACGGGGCGCGTCCGGATGATCGTCGCGACCGCCGGGGCCGTCGGCGTCGGGGCCTGGCAGACGGTCCACCGCAACGCCTTCGACGACTTCCGGCGCGCCTTCGGCGAGGAGCCCGGCCGGATGATCGGGGTCGGCGTGCTCACCGATACCGACAACACCGGGGAGTCGGCCGACGGCTGGTACGGCGACATCCGTTTCGTGGCACCCTGACGATGCCTGCGCTCGATGACAAGCTGCCTCCCGTGACCGTCTACGCGATCGGCGACCACCGCGTCGTGCTGCGTGGCGAGGGTCACTTCGTCGCACCGACGGCCGCCGTCGTCGGCTCGGTCGTGCTCGAGCCCGAATCGTCGGTCTGGTTCGGGGCGGTGGTTCGCGGCGACAACGAGCCGATCACGATCGGCGCACGATCGAACGTGCAGGACGGCTCGGTGCTGCACACCGACCCCGGGTATCCGCTTGCGATCGGCCCCGGCGTGACGATCGGGCACCAGGTGATGCTGCACGGCTGCACGATCGGCGCCGGGTCGCTCGTCGGCATCCAGGCGATCGTCCTGAACGGCGCCGTCGTCGGCCGCGAGTGCATCGTCGGCGCCGGCGCGCTGATCCCCGAGGGCCGGACGATCCCCGACCGGTCGCTCGTCGTCGGCAGTCCGGCGCGCGTCGTGCGCGAGGTGACGGACGACGAGGTCGCCCGCATCCGGGAAGGGGTCGACGTCTACGTCCGCAAGGCCCGCCGGTACCGCGGCGAACTCGTCCCCGAGGATCGGGGCTGAGTCCGGCTGGCGTCCGAGGACCTGAATCCGGCCGCGGTCCTTCCCGCATCCAACGGGCACCGGGTCCCGAGCATCGCGATGAAGCGCCTCATCCTGCCCCTCGTCATCCTGTTTGCGATCGCGGCCGCGGTCGCGGCGGCGTGGTACGTGCTGGACCGCGGATTCCGGAGCCACAGCATCGGACTGGGCGGCGAGATCGTGACCGAGGAGCGTTCGCTGCCGCCGTTCACGAAGCTCGCGGTGGACGGGATCGCCGAGGTGACGCTGGTCCAGGGCGCCGCGGAATCGGTGCGCTACGAGACTTCCGCCAAGCAGCGTGACCGCGTTCGGGTCGAGGTGCGCGACGGCATCCTGCACGTGGACAGCGCGACTTCGCGCGGATTCTTCTCGTTCCTGTTCGGCGGCGGCCCGCGGCCGGTCCGAGCCACCGTCACCTTCCGCGACCTCGATCACGTCGACGTGTCCGGCGCGGTCAAGCTCAGGGCCGATGGCTGGAAGGCGGACAAGCTCGCGGTCTCGGTGTCGGGCGAGGCGACGCTGCACATCGCGGGGCTCGACGTGAACGAGCTCGCGCTCGGGGCATCGGGCGCCGTGAAGGCCGAAGTGGCCGGTCGCGCGCTCGAGCAGCGGATCGCGATCTCCGGTGCGGGCGACTACCGCGCGGCGGAACTCGCGAGCGACAGCGCACGCGTCGCGGTGAGCGGCGCAGGAAAGGTACTCGTGAACGTCGCCAAGACGCTCAAGGTCGCGATCTCGGGTGCGGGCAGCGTCGAGTACCTCGGCGATCCGAAAGTGACGCAGGACATCAGCGGCGTCGGCCGCGTCCGGCGGCGCGAGGCCGCGCGCGACGCGTTCCCGGCGATCGCGTAGCGACGCTCTGCTATTCTGGCGGGGCGATGCCGCCCTTGAGCTACCCCGCTTTCGTCGAGCGCCTCAAGCGCGAGCAGGGCGCCGACCGCGCGCTCGAAGCGGCCATCGGGCGCTATTTCGATCCCGTCGGCGTGATCCTGCGCGCGTTCCTCGTGCAGAACGGACTCCTGGCGTCGCACGACCTGGTCGACGTCGGCTGCGGCGCCGGGCGGCTCGCGAAGCATCTTGCCTCGTATCTCACCGGACGCTACCTCGGCACCGATGTCGTGCCCGACCTGGTCGATCACGCGCGGGAACTCGCGGGACGCCCCGATTGGCGCTTCGAGACCGTCCGCGACGTCGTCATTCCGGAGCAGGACGCCGCCGCCGACTTCGTCTGCTTCTTCTCCGTGTTCACGCACCTGCCCGCCACGGACTCGTATCGCTACCTCGCGGAGGCCGCGCGGGTCGCGCGGCCCGGGGGGCGCATCGTGTTCACGTTTCTCGAGTTCGCCGTCGACCGGCACTGGCAGTACTTCGAGAGGGCACTCGATCCCGAGCGGGCGGAAGCGGCGCCCGCCATCGCCTTCCACTCCCGGGACGCGATCGAGGCGTGGGCGGCGCACCTGCCCGTGACGATCGAGAAATTCCACGCCGGCGACGAGGCGCACGTCGAGCTCCCGCATGCGGTCGTCTTTCCCAACGGCCCCACCTTCGAGCGCCGGGCGACGCTCGGCCCTGTCGGCCAGTCGGTGTGCATCCTCCGCCGGAGGTGACCGCGGCGGGCACGCCTCAGCGCATAGGCGATACCGGCAGCGTGTCCGGCTTGAACAGCAGCATCCGACGGGTCGCAGGATCGCGGTCCGGGTGCACGCCGGGCGCGATGCGGACGTCGGCAACGCGGCAGTCGGCCAGAAGGTCCGCGAGCATCGTCGCCACGTCGACCACCCGGTCGATCGGGTAGAGCGGGCAGCGAAAGCCCTCGGCTTCACGCGGGGCGAACGGCGCGGACAACGACAGTCGCAACTCGCCGCCGCCGGGTGCGCCCGGCGCGCGATGCGCGCTGATCACGGCCGTCGGCTCGCCCGCGGCTGCGCGGAGCTTCCTGATCGCATTGCTCGCGAAGAGCTGCGCCGACACCTCGCGCTGCGCGGCGCGCCCGACGGCGAGTGCGGGGAGCGGACGCTGGGGCGCGCGCGGCAGTGCCAGCACCGATGCGCCGGGCACCGCGAGTTGCCGCGACAGTTCCTTCGTGAAGGGCAGCCCCCACCGCCCGACCTTCGGATCGGAAAGATGATCGATGCCTGCGCGGGCGATCGTCGTCCCGACGACGAATCGCAGGTACGCGCTTTCATCGGATCCGCGCGGCGTCATGGGCGCGGGCAACAGCGCGCGCGGCAGCGACGGGGTGTCCGCGGGCGACGCCGGAAGACGCCGCCAGCCGAAGAGCCCGGGCAGGCGCGCGAGGTCGATCGCGTCGGCGCCGACGAGCGCGGGCGACAGCGAGAAGGTTTCGCTGCCGCCGGGCGCGCCGTGCTCGCGCAGGATCGCGCCCAAGCGAGCCGGGTCGGCGAGAAGGCCCGGATGATGCACCCCGCCCGCGTCCCCGCCTGCGATCACGACGACGACGGGAATCGCGAACACCTCGAACACCAGCGATCCGTCGCCGTCACTTTCGCGCCACGCGGCGTCGAGCTGGCGCCAAAGGTGGCGCGCAACGTCGACCGCCGGCGCGGTCGCGAAGAGCGCGGCGATCTCCTCGCCGTCGCCCGCAAGCATCGCCGCGAGCGCGCTGCGGATCGCGCGGTCCAGCGCATCGGTTTCCTGCCGCGTCGCCGCCGCGAGGGCATCGCGGGCGTGCGCATGGAGGCGGGCGGCGGCCGCGACCGCGGATCGAGGAAATTCGCGCGGATCGGCGAGAGCGCTCATGTCCGTCATGCGCCGATTGTAGTCGGCACTGCGGGCGCTCGCGCTTCAGAAGCAGAACGCGCCGTGACCCGAAGGGAGCGCTCCCGACAGCGCCCGCCAGAGGCCGAGCGCCGCGAACCCGGCGAGCAGCGTCGCGGCTCCATAGCGAAGGACTCGCGCGTCGAGCCAGGATCGCGCGCCGGTGACGAGCCACCCCGCGGCAAGCAGGTTCGGCAGCGTCCCCAATCCGAAGGCGAGCATGACGAGCGCTCCTGCCGGCGCGTTTCCGGCGAAGAGCGCGATCGGCAGCACGCTGTAGACGAGCCCGCACGGGACGAGCCCCCAGATCGTGCCAAGCGTGAAGCGCGCCGATGCCGTATTTCGCCCGACGAGCGGCCGCACGGCGGGAACGACGCGCGAGAACACCGTGGCGCCGATGCGTTGGAGCCACTCGCCGGTGAGGCCGCGACCGGCGATCGCAAACGCGAGCGCCAGGAGGAAGAGATTGGCAATGACGTAGAGCACACGCTGGACGGTGGGCCACTCGTCGGTGCCGAGCGCCGCGCCCCCGACGCCGCCCACGAGCGCGCCCAGCGCCGCGTAGGTCGTGATCCGCCCCAGGTTGTACGGCAACTGGCGTCGCGCGAGCGCCCGAACCGACAACAGAGGTGCCCCCTCGCCGGATGCGGGCATAGCCGCACCCGACAAGGCTGCAACGAAGCCCCCGCACATCGCGACACAGTGGGCGCCGCCCAGAAGGCCCGCGAGCAGCGCCCCGGTCAGCGCGGAAAGCGATAGCGAATCCATGTGCGACAATATGCCGCGGGCCTCATCGGCAAGGGGATGACACGCACCCGAACCGAAGAAGCTTATGGCCAACGTACCGATTTGGCATTAGACTGCGCTCGTTTGCCGCACCGCGGCGACCGCACCGAAAGCATGACCTTTCCCGCGAAGTCCTTGGCACCCGCCGACCCCCATCCCGCCGCGCCGCTTTCTTCGCGCCCGACCGGCCAGGGCGGGTCGGCGTCGGTCATTTCGCTCCGGGACCTCAAGGTCCACTGCTCGACGTGCAGCATGCGCGAGTTGTGCCTGCCCATGGGACTCGAGACCGAGGATCTGAAGCAGATCGACGCGCTCCTCGGCAACCGCATCAAGCTCCGCAAGGGCGACACGCTCTACCGCGCGGGCGAGCCCTTCACCGCGCTGTACGCGATCCGCATCGGCTCGCTCAAGACGACGGTGCTGGCCGAGGACGGCCGCGAGCAGGTCTCGGGCTACCACATGCTCGGCGACATCATCGGGCTCGACGGCATCGGCACGGATCGTCACGGTTGCCAGGCGATCGCGCTCGAGGACACCGACGTCTGCGTGCTCCCGTTCGAGCGGATCGAGGAAATGGCCCGCGCCGTGCCGCCGCTCCAGCACAACCTGCACAAGCTCCTGTCGCGGGAGATCTCGCGCGACCAGAATGTCATGCTGCTGCTCGGCAGCATGCGCGCCGAGGAGCGCCTTGCCGTCTTCCTGCTCTCCCTCGCCGACCGCTACAAGCGTCGCGGCTACTCGTCGACCGAGTACGTGCTGCGGATGACGCGCGAGGAGATCGGCAGCTACCTCGGGCTCAAGCTCGAAACCGTGAGCCGCCTCTTCTCGCGTTTCCAGGAAGAGGGCCTGATCCAGGTGCAGGGTCGCGCGGTCAAGCTGCTCGACCCCACCGCGCTCAAGCAGCTCGTCGGGCAGCGGGGGTAGCGGCGCGAGCGGCGAGCAGGGGCCCCAAGCCTGCTTGGGGATGCGAGCAATCGCGAGTCGCCGCATGCGGCCGACAGTTCGGCTCATCGGGTCGGCTGGGCGGCGCGGAGGCCGCGACCCCTCACCGTCGCACGGCCTCGCCCGGTCCGCAGCACGCGTCGGCCTCCTCGCGCTTCGGGCATCCGTCGGGGCGCGCGAGCGGCTCCAGCGGGCACCGGTTGACCTCCCACGGCGAGCGCTCGAGGAACACCGTCAGCGCGGACGACGCGATCCCGAGCGCCCAGAAGCCGAAGAATCCCATCGTGTAGATCGCCGAGCGCGAGAGCTCGAGCGGCGCGCCGAAGAAGTGCAGCTCGAAGGGATCGAAGATCGTGAAGAAGATCGCCTCGGCGATCCCGGCCACGAGGAATGCCGGCCACATCACCCACATGATCCGGTGTCCGAAGGTGCCGTCGGTCGTCATTGTCCTCTCCTCGCGGAATCGGGATCGATCACCAGCACGTCGAGCCCGTCGGTCGTGGGTATCGTCGGCAGCCGCCACGCGTCGGCCTCGACGGTGACGAGCCACCGCCCGCCGGGCCTCGGCCCGATCGTCCCGACGTACACGCCGTCCGGGCCGCGCGTCAGCACCGCGTTACGATCCCGGCCGGCGCGCGTCGGATGGGCGAGCAGGAGCCGCACCGCCGGCGGCGCCGCGGCCGGGTCGTCCGAGCCGCGAAGCACGAGCGTCGCGGCGCCGTCGGGCGTCACGCGCAGCGTCGCGGCCAACCCGAGCGCGCGCGCCCGGGCGAAGCGGTCGATCTCCCTGTTCACGAGAAGCCCGCGCTTGTAGTAGTCGTCGGCGATGACGCCATCGTCGGTCGTCGCCGCGAGCCAGGCGGTGTATAGCGCCGCGACGACGACGATCGCCGGGCCGGCGATCAGGAACCACGGCCAGCGCTGGCGATACCACGGCGCGGGAGGCAGCGTGTCGGCAGCCATCGTCATCGCGGCAGGAGGAACGTCGATTTCTCGCGACGGACGAGCGCGGGCTCGTCGCTCGACCGCACGACGAACTCGATCGCGTTCGAGCCGGGCTTGGCGGCGTCGGTCGGAGCCTGCACCCGGACCGGGATGAGCCGCGACCCTGCCGCGGCGACCGCGAGCGGCTGCTCGACGCCTTCGACCTTGAGACCGGGAATTCCCTCGGCCGCGATCGTGAACGAGCGTGCGGCCTCGTCGGTGTTCATGATCTGGATCCGGTAGACGTTCTCGATCACGCCGGGCGCGGCCTCGCGCGCGAGCGCGCCGCGGTCGCGGATCACGTCGACCTTGAGCGGGTTCCTGAGTGCGAGCGAAACGCCCATCGCGGCGATGATGACCGCGAGCAGGCTCGTGTAGATCAGCGTCCGCGGCCGCAGCATCCGCCGCCACATCGCGCTGCGATCGAGGTGCCGCTCGAGCGCGTTCTCCGACGCGTAGCGGATGAGCCCCTTCGGGTAGCCCATCTTGTCCATCACCTGGTCGCACCCGTCGATGCACGCCGCACAGCCGATGCACTCGTACTGGAGACCCTTGCGGATGTCGATGCCGGTCGGGCAGACCTGGACGCAGATGTTGCAGTCGACGCAGTGGCCGAGGCTCGCGGCGGCGGGATCCACCTTGCGGCTGCGCGGGCCGCGCGGCTCGCCGCGCTCGCGGTCGTAGGCGATGATCAGCGTGTCGCGGTCGAACATCGCCGACTGGAACCGCGCGTACGGGCACATGTACTTGCACACCTGCTCGCGCATGAAGCCCGCGTTGCCGTAGGTCGCAAACCCGTAGAACAGGATCCAGAACGTCTCCCACGGCCCCAGCCGCCACGCGATCGCGCGGAGGCCGAGGTCGCGGATCGGCGAGAAATAGCCCACGAACGTGTAGCCGGTCCACAGCGCGATCGCGAGCCACGCGAGGTGCTTGGCCGCCTTCGTCGCAACCTTCGAGGCCGACAGCGCGGAGCTGTCGAGCTTCATCCGCGCCGCGCGCTCGCCCTCGATCCTGCGCTCGATCCACTGGAAGATCAGCGTGTAGACCGTCTGCGGGCAGGCATAGCCGCACCAGACGCGCCCCGCGACGGCCGTGAACAGGAACAGCGAGTACGCGGCGATCACGAGCAGCGCGGTAAGGTAGATCACGTCCTGCGGCCAGAGCACGAGCCCGAAGATGTAGAACTTGCGCTCGGCGATCTCGAAGAGGATCGCCTGCCGGCCGTTCCACGTGAGCCAGGGCAAGCCGTAGAAGAGAATCTGCGTCGCGAACACGAGGCCCCAGCGCCACTGCGCGAACCAGCCGTGCACCGCGCGCACGTAGATCTTCCTGCGGATCTCGAGGAGCGAGACTTCCTCGGCCGCCGGCGCGGCGACGAGCGGGACGACGGAGGGATCGTTGGCGTTCACGGCAGGGGCGTCGCCGTCATGCGGGGCTTGGGCGAAAGTGCACGGCGCGGGCGGAGCGCGCCGGCATTGCGCGCCGCGGCCACCGACGCTTCCGGGGGCCGCGGGCGAGGCGCATCGTCATTTGCCCGCGGGCTTGTTCGACAGCCCCCAGACGTACGCGGCGACGAGATTGATCCTCGCCGGCCCGAGCGGGCCCTGCCCCAGCGTGTCCTTGAACGACGGCATCGGCGGATGCTCGGGCGACATGCCGATGTGGCGGCCGTTGTTGATGCCGTAGGCAATCGTCGCCTCGCTGCTGTCGTACAGCCAGGTCTTGTCGGTCAGGTTCGGCGCGCCGAGCGCCGGGTTCCCCTTGCCCTCCATCCCGTGACACGCCGAGCAGGTCTGCTCGAACAGGGGCTTGCCGAGCTGCGCCCTGAGCCCGTCGCTCGGCAGGCCCGACAGCGAGCGAACGTACGCCACCACGTTCTTCACGCCATCCTCGCCGAGCCCCGGGCCGAGCGGTGGCATCACGCCCATGCGGCCGTTGGTGACGCTGGCGACGATCGTCGCGGGATCGCCGCCGTAGAGCCAGTCGTTGTCGGTCAGATTCGGAAACCCCTTCCCGCCGCGCGCGTCGGAGCCGTGGCACGGCGCGCAGTTGACGAGGAAGATCCGCTCGCCCATCGCGCGCCCCTGCACGTCCGCCGCGATCGCGGGCAGCTCCATCCCGGCGTATTTCTCGTAGAGCGGACGGAGGCGCGCTTCGGTCTCGTCCGTCTCCGCCTTCCACGCGCCGGCCGAGGTCCATCCGAGAAGGCCCCGGAAGTTGCCGAGGCCGGGATACGCGGCGAGGTACGCGAGCCCGTAGGCGATCGTGATCCAGAACAGCCACATCCACCAGCGCGGCAGCGGATTGTTGTATTCGGCGAGGTCGCCGTCCCACGTGTGACCGGTGAGCTCGACCTGCTTGCCGCCGGGGGCGGCTGCCGGTGCCGCGTCCGCCTTGACGCGCATGCGACCCGTGACCCACAGGAGCCACGCGCAGTAGGCGATCCCGCCCAGCGTGAGGACGATGACGTACCAGCTCCAGAATCCCGATGTGAAGTCGCTCATGACCGCCGCTCTCCGATGTCCGTGCCCGCGTCGTCGGGCAGCGCGAATGGCGCGTTCGCCGCGTCGGCGAACGCCGTCGCGCGCTTCCGGCTGTAGGCCCATCCCACGATGGCGAGGAAGGCGAGGAACGAGAGCACTGTCGTCGCGATGCCGATCATGCTGTAGTCGCTCATGGCTACCTCACGCTCGGCAGCGCGAGACCGAGGTTCTGCAGGTACGCCACCAGCGCGTCCTGCTCGGTCTTGCCCTTGACTTCCTCTTCGGCCTTCGCGATCTGATCGTCGGTGTACGGCACCCCGACGCGACGAAGCGCGCGCATCTTGTCGCCGAGGTTGCCGGCCGACGCCGGCGCCTTCGTAAGCCATGGATAGGCCGGCATGTTCGATTCGGGGACGACGTCGCGCGGATTGTTGAGGTGGACGCGATGCCAGTCGTCCGAGTAGCGGCCCCCGACGCGCGCGAGATCGGGCCCGGTGCGCTTGCTGCCCCACTGGAACGGATGGTCGTAGACCGACTCCCCCGCCACCGAGTAGTGGCCGTAGCGCTCGGTCTCGGCCCGGAACGGCCGGATCATCTGCGAATGGCAGTTGTAGCACCCCTCGCGGAGGTACACGTCGCGGCCGGCCAGCTGGAGCGCCGTGTACGGCAGCACGCCCTTGGTCGGCTCCGTCGTCGACTTCTGGAAGTAGAGCGGCACGATTTCGGCGAGACCGCCCACGCTCACGAGCAGGACGATGCAGACGATCATCCAGCCGACGTTCCGCTCGAGCATTTCCTGGTTGAGCTTCATCGTCCGCTCCTCACGCGTGCGCCGGCGCGGCGGCCGGGATCGGCGCCTCGACCGCGCTTCCGCCGGCGACCGTCTTGATCACGTTCCAGGCCATGATCAGCATGCCGGCGAGGAACAGCATGCCGCCCAAGAGCCGGATCGCGTAGAACGGGTAAGTGGCCTTGACGCCTTCGACGAACGCGTAGGTGAGCGTGCCGTCGGCGTTGACCGCGCGCCACATGAGGCCCTGCATCACGCCCGCGATCCACATCGAGGCGATGTAGAGGACGACCCCGATCGTCGCGATCCAGAAGTGGAGCGTGATCAACCGGATCGACCACATCTCGGTCTTGCCGAACATCCGCGGGATCAGGTAGTAGATGCAGCCGATCGTGATGAACGCGACCCAGCCGAGCGCGCCGGAGTGCACGTGGCCGATGGTCCAGTCCGTGTAGTGCGACAGCGCGTTCACGGTCTTGATCGACATCATCGGGCCCTCGAACGTGCTCATTCCGTAGAACGAGAGCGACACGATCAGGAACTTGAGGATCGGGTCGTCGCGCAGCTTGTGCCATGCGCCGGACAACGTCATGATCCCGTTGATCATGCCGCCCCAGGACGGCGCGAGCAGGATCAGCGAGAACAGCATGCCGAGGGACTGCGTCCAGTCCGGCAGCGCCGTGTAGTGCAGGTGGTGCGGACCCGCCCACATGTACGTGAAGATCAGCGCCCAGAAGTGGACCACGGAGAGGCGGTAGCTGTAGATCGGCCGGCCGGCCTGCTTCGGCACGAAGTAGTACATCATCCCGAGGAAGCCCGCGGTCAGGAAGAAGCCGACCGCGTTGTGCCCGTACCACCACTGCACCATCGCATCCTGCGTCCCGGCGTACGCCGAGTACGACTTCATCGGCCAGAACGAGACCGGAACCTCCGCGCTGTTGACGAGATGCAGCACCGCGATCGTCAGAATGAACGCGCCGAAGAACCAGTTCGCGACATAGATGTGCGGCGTCTTCCGCAGCACGATCGTCCCGAAGAACACGATCGCGTAGGAGACCCACACGAGCGTGATCAGGATGTCGATCGGCCATTCGAGCTCGGCGTATTCCTTGCCCGAGGTATAGCCGAGCGGCAGCGTCACCGCGGCCAGGACGATCACCGCCTGCCAGCCCCAGAACGTGAACGAGGCCAGCGCGTCGCCGAAGAGCCGCACCTGGCAGGTGCGCTGGACGACGTAGTACGAGGTCGCGAACAGCGCGCAGCCCCCGAACGCGAAGATCACGGCGTTCGTGTGCAGCGGCCGCAGCCGCCCGTAGGAAAGCCAGGAGACTCCATCCCAGAGGAAGAAGTCCGGCAGGAGCAGCTGGGCCGCGACGATCACGCCGACCAGCATCCCGACGATGCCCCAGACGACCGTCATGATCGCAAACTGGCGCACCACCTTGTAGTTGAATGTCGCAGCGCTTGCCGCACCCATCGTCGATCGCCCCCGCTGAAAGTTGTCTCGCGCCGATGACTCGCTGCGCGCCGGTCCGCGCGCCAACCCTGCCAGTGTCACGCAGACGCGCGATGTTAAGGAGGCCGCTCCCGCCCTTGTTTGACCTCGGTCAAACCCTCCCCCTGCGTTGGGGCAGCGGCGTCTTTCCCGCAATGGCTCTCCGGCGCGGCGCCGCTGTCGTCGTCGGCGAGGATCCGATGCGCGGGCCCCTCGAGATCGTCGTACTGGCCGCTCTTGACCGACCACCAGAATCCGGCACCCACGAGGAGCACGAGCACGACCGACAGCGGAATGAGCAGGATCAGGACGTCCATGCGGATCGGCTCATGTACCGGGCCCGCGCATTCTCGCGACGCGCAGTGCGTTCGCCACGACGATGATCGAGGAGAGGGACATTCCGGCTGCGGCGGCGAGCGGCGTCACGTAGCCGAACGCGGCCGCGGGGATCGCGATCGCGTTGTAGACGAACGCCCACCCGAGGTTCTCGCGCACGATGCGGAACGTGCGGCGTGCATGCGAGAGCGTGCCGGCGACGAGTTGCAGGTCGTCGGAGAGCACGACGATGTCCGCCGTCCACTGCGCGAGCGGCGTCGCGCTGCCCAGGCTCAGCGACACCTGTGCCTGCGCGAGCGAGGGCGCGTCGTTGATGCCGTCGCCGATCATCGCCACGACGGCGCCCCCTGCCTGCAGCTTGGCGACGGCCGCGCGCTTGTCCTCGGGCGCCGCGTCGCCGCGCGCATCGGCGATCCCGAGCCGCGCCGCGACCGCCTCGACGGTCGCGCTGCGGTCGCCGGACAGGATCATCGGGACGACCCGCATCGAGGCGAGCGCGGCGACCAGTTCCGCCGCGCCCGGTCGCAACGCATCCGACAGCGCGAACAGGGCCGCGACGCCGCACCCATCGCCGAGCGCGACGAGCGTGGCCGCAGGGTCCGGCGTCTCGTTGCAGGCAGGCAACGCCGCGCCGGAGAGGGCGGTCACGAACGCGGGTCGGCCCAGACGCACGACCCGGCCCCCGACCACGCCTTCGACGCCGTGGCCCGCGACGACGTGCAATTCCTCGACGCGGGGAAGCGCCTGTCCCTGCGCGGCCTCGCGGAAAGCCTGCGCGAGCGGGTGCTCCGACTGCGCTTCGAGCGCGGCGGCGAGCGCGATCGCCGCGGCAGACGCGGTGTCCTCGCGATGCCACGGAACGTCGGCGAGCGTCACCCGGCCCGCAGTCAGGGTTCCGGTCTTGTCGAACACGACGTGCGTGACCCGGGCAAGGGCCTCCAGCGCGTCGGCGCGAGCCACGACGACGTGCCGTCGGGCGAGAGCGCCAGCCGCCGCGGCGAGCGCCGCGGGCGTGGCCAGCGACAGCGCGCACGGGCACGACACGACGAGCACGGCAAAGGTGACGGCGAGCGCGCGGGCGGGCTCGAGGAATCCCCAGATGAGCGCGGTGGCGACCGCCAGCACGAGCAGGAGCGCCACGAATCGCCCGGCGACGCGGTCCGCGAGGCGGGCGACGCGCGGCCGCTCGCCCGCCGCGCGCGTGACGAGCCGCTCGATCGCGGCGAGCCGCGTGGCTTCCCCCGCCGCCGCGACGCGGACGACGAGCGCATCGTCGCGCACGACGCTGCCCGCGAGCACGGCGTCGCCCGTCGCACGATGCAGCGGTCGCGATTCGCCGGTGAGGATCGCCTCCTCGACGCTCGCTCCACCCTCGACGACGTCGCCGTCCGCCGGAACCGTCGCGCCCGCGCGGACGAGCACGAGGTCACCCGGCGCGAGCGCCGACGCGGCCACCGCCTCGACCTCGCGCCGCGCCGGCCAGTCGACGAAGCGCTCGGCGCGCGCGGGCCGCGCCCGCGCGACCACCTCGACCGCGTCGCCCGCGCGGCGGCGTGCGGCGAGCTCGACGTAGCGCGCGACGAGAAGCAGCGCGACGAACATGGTGACCGAGTCGTAGTAGACGGCGCCCCCTCCGGAGAGCGTCGCCCATGCGCTCGCGCCGAACGCGGCAGCGACGCCGAGCGCGACGGGCACGTCCATGCCGGGCCGTCGCACGCGCGCATCCCGCCATGCGCCGCGGAAGAACGGCGCGGCGGAGTAGAAGAGCACCGGCAGCGTCAGCGTGAGGCTCGCCCACTCGAGCAGCAGCCGGTGCGCCGGCTCGACGCCGTCGACCGTGATGTAGGTGGGGACGGCAAACATCATCACCTGCATCATCGCGAGCAGAGCCACGGCCATCCGCAGGAGCAGCGTCCGCGATTCGCGCTGCACCAGCGCCTCGCGTCGGGCCGGATCGTAGGGATAGGCGTGATAGCCGACGGCGGCCACCGCGCGCAGCACGCCGGACAGGCGCTCCCGTCCCGGGTCGTAGACGACGCGCGCGCGGCGCGTCGCGAAGTTGACGTCGACGGCCGCGACACCCGGCCGCCGCAGGAGCCAGCGCTCGATCAGCCAGACGCACGCGCCGCAGTGGATGCCCTCGAGCAGCAGCGATACTTCGCTCTTTCCGTCCGCCAGCTCGCGGACGAATTCCGCCTGCGTCGCGAGGTCGTCCCACGGCGTGAATTCGTCGGCGCCGTCGCTCGCCTCGGGCGGCCGGTCGGCGGGCTCGGTGCGCCGATCGTAGAACGCGTCGAGGCCGGCCGCGTGGATCGTCTGCGCGATGCCCAGGCAGCCCGCGCAGCAGAAGTCACGCGGCGCGCCCGTCAGCACCGCGCGCCATCGCGGGGGGTGCGGGTTGGGCTTGCCGCAGTGGAAGCAGCGTGCGGGCGGAAGCGCGCACGCGGGCTCGCTCGCCTTCGAGACCGTCACGGGCGACGACGACGCGGCAATGACGGGTGCATCGGACATCGGGTGCAATCTACGGGCCGCTCCGGGACGGGTCAATCCGCTTCGGGCCGGACCTTGACCGAGGGCAAGTCCCCATTGATTTCGGTCAACGCGAGGGCGATGATGCGAGGGGAGAATGAATTCACCAGGGACTGCTCGGGATAGGCCATGTACAAGAACCTGCTGATTGCGACCGACGGATCGAAGCTCTCGGACAAGGCGATCGCGCACGCGATCTCGCTCGCGCAGGCGGTGGGCGCGAAGCTCACCGCGTTCTACGCGGCGCCCGACTACCCGATGCCCGCGTACGCCGACGGCGTCGTCTACGAACCGGTGACGCGCAAGGAATACGCGAAGCTGGCCGCGGAGGACGCGCAGAAGATTCTCGACGCGGCGGCGACGAAGGCAGCCGCGTCCGGGGTCGAGTGCAAGACGACGTATTCGATCGCGCCGGCGCCGTGGGAAGCGATCCTCGCCGCGGCGAAGAAGCACAAGTGCGACGCGATCGTGATGGCGTCGCACGGGCGGCGCGGCATCTCGGCGGTGCTGCTCGGCAGCGAGACGCAGAAGGTGCTCACGCATTCGAAGCTGCCGGTGATCGTGGTCCGTTGACGCAAATTCCGGCCTCGCCGCGGCGACGTTGGCTGCGGGCGGCCGGTCGACGCGGGGCCTATCTCGCCCCGCCTGCCGGGGGCGCCGCAGTCGGGTGCCCCCGGCTCCTTCTGCCATTTTGTTATGCTTCCGGCGTGACCCGCACGACGCTGCGCGCATCGAAGGCCGGCGGCGCGACCGTCCCGCTCTTGTTCGGCTTCGGCACCGAGGGCGCCGAGCGCGACGTCCTGCCGTGGCTCGCGCAGAACGTCGCCGCGGTCTTCACGATCCTGCTCTCGCTCGCGCTGATCGCGCTCCTCGGCGCGCTCGTCTACGCGCTCTGGCGCGAGCTCAGGCGCAGCACGATCGTCCTCGATCCGCTCGAAGTCCCCCGCGAGCTCGCCGAGCGCGGCTATACGCCTGCGGTCGTCACCGAGCGGCTCCTGGACGCGATCCACACGATCCAGAACGTCGCGAGCACGCAGAAGCCGCGCCGCGGCCACGTCGCCTCGGCGCAGCAGGCGGACATCCACATACCCGTCGGCCAGCTGTCGATCAAGACGTTCGCGCGCTATTTCCGGCAGCTGTTCGACCGGCCCGACCAGCGGCTCGCCGGCGAGATCACGCGCGACGGCGACGCGTTCACGCTGCAGCTGCGGCGTCGCGACGGCGCGCGCATCACGCAGGGTCGGCCCCGGACCGCGATCGACGTCGCGCCCATCGTGGCCGCCGGCGCCGAGGAAGCGGTGCGGCTCACCGATCCGTACGTGCTCGCGTCGTACTACATCGAGCAGGAGCTGCCGGGGCCCGACTTCCCGCGCACGGAGGAAGCGCTGCGGCACGTGCTCGAGACGCGCCCCGACGAAGCGCCTTGGGCGTGCAACCTCCAGGGCCTCCTGTTCCTCAATCGAGGGGAGGACGAGGCCGCGCTCGCCGTGCTGCGTCGCGGATTCGAAGCCGATCCCGGGCTGCAGAGCCCGGTGACGGAAGAGTTCATGACGGCGCTCGTCCGCACCGGCCGCACCGACGAGGCCCTACGTATCGTCGACGCCGCGAGCTCGCGGCCGCTCGCTCCGACGCAGCGCACCCGCATTGGCGTGGTGCAACGTGATCCTGGGGCGCTATCGGATCGCGCTGCGCCAGTTCCGGCGCGTGCTCGCGCTCCGTCGCCGGCACGTCTACGCGACCTACGGGCTCGCGTTCTGCCTGTGGCGGATGCACCGGCCTCGGGACGCTGTCGCCGCTTTCCAAAGCTTCTTCCGCGCCCGGGGGCCGGGCTGGACCGGCACCCACATCTACGTCTGCGCGCTCATCGATGCCGGCCGCCTCGACGACGCGGTGCGGTTCGCGGAAGACCTCTACGCGCGCTATCCGCTGGAGTCGGCGGCGTTCGCGGCGCTGGCCGCGGTGCGCCTCCGCCAGCAACGCTTCGACGAAGCGGCAGCGCTCGCGGAGTCCGGCACCAGGCGCTGGTCGCTGCGCTCGCTCAACTGGCAGTGCTGGGGGGAGGCGCTGCTCGCGAAGGGCGACGCCGAAGGCGCGCTCGCGAAGTTCCGCCGGCTCCACGCGCAGGATGCGCCCACCGGCGACTGTTTGAGTGGATGGGCGCGCGCGCTGGCCGCGCAGGGCCGCACAGACGAAGCGTTTGCCAAATTCGCCGAGGCAGAGAAGATCGATCCCGCGAACGCGCGCACCCTGCTGCACTGGGGCACGGCACTGCGCGACGCGGGCCGCACCGCGAATGGCGAGGCGATGATCGCGAGGGCGCGCAAGCTCGCCGCGAAGCAGGGGCTCTCGCTCTGACCGGCGAGGCGGAGGCCGGGATGCCCCGATCGCGGCCGTTCCGGTACAATTTCACCTTTTTCCAACAAAAACAGCGCCATGCGCGTTTCCCGCTATTTCATTCCGACGCTGAAGGAGGCTCCGGCCGAAGCCGAGCTCGTCAGCCATCGCCTCATGCTGCGCGCCGGCATGATCAAGCGGCTCGCCGCGGGGATCTACACGTGGCTGCCGCTCGGGCTCCGCGTGATGCGCAAGGTCGAGGCGATCGTGCGCGAGGAGATGAACCGCGCCGGCGCGATCGAACTGCTGATGCCGCTCGTGCAGCCCGCGGAGCTCTGGCAGGAAACCGGTCGCTTTAGCAAGTACGGCCCCGAGCTCCTGCGCCTTCGGGACCGGCACGACCGCGATTTCATCGTGCAGCCGACTTCCGAGGAGGTCATCACCGACATCGCGCGCAAGGATCTCCGGAGCTACAAGCAGCTGCCGATCAACTTCTATCACATCCAGACCAAGTTCCGCGACGAGGTCCGTCCGCGCTTCGGCGTGATGCGCTCGCGCGAGTTCGTGATGAAGGACGCGTACTCGTTCGACGTCGATCGCGACGCCATGCTCAGGTCGTATCAGGCCATGTACGACGCCTACGCGCGGATCTTCACGCGGATGGGCCTCACGTTCCGCGCGGTCGCCGCCGACACGGGGCAGATCGGCGGCAGCGCCTCGCACGAGTTCCAGGTGCTGGCCGATTCCGGCGAGGACGCGATCGCCTGGTGCCGCGCGTCGGACTACGCCGCGAACGTCGAGCTGGCCGAGGCGGTCGCTCCGGCGGCCGCGCGCGCCGCGCCCGCAGAGCCGATGCAGAAGGTGCCGACGCCGGGCCGCGAGAGGTGCGAGGACGTCGCGGAGCTCCTCGGCCTTCCGCTCGCGCGCACCGTCAAGTGCATCATGCTCGCGACGGAGGTCGAGGGCCGGCCTCCGCGCATCTGGATGCTGCTGATCCGCGGCGACCACGCGCTGAACGAGGTCAAGGTCGGCAAGGTGGCGGGGCTCGAGAAGTTCCGCTGGGCGAGCGAGGCCGAGATCGTCGCCGCGACGGGGTGCCAACCCGGCTATCTCGGACCCGCGGGGATTCCGAAGGAGCTCACGCTGATCGCCGATCGCACCGTCGCCGCGATGAGCGACTTCGTCTGCGGCGCGAACGAGGCGGGTTTTCACCTGCGCGGCGTCAACTTCGGCCGCGACTGCCGGGAGCCCGACGCCATCGCCGACGTGCGCAACGTCGTCGCCGGCGACCCCTCTCCCGACGGCAAGGGAACGCTCGAGATCCTGCGCGGCATCGAGGTCGGCCACGTGTTCGCGCTCGGGACCCGCTACTCCCAGGACATGGACGCGACCTATCTCGATGCGCAGGGCCAGAGCCGGCTGATCGAAATGGGCTGCTACGGGATCGGCATCACCCGGGTCGTCGCCGCCGCGATCGAGCAGAACCACGATGGGAAGGGCATCGTCTGGCCCGAGCCGCTCGCGCCGTTCACGGTGGCGATCGCGCCGGTGGGCTACGACCGGAGCGAAGCGGTCCGGACGCTCGCCGACCGGCTCCACGACGAACTCGAGGGGGCCGGCGTCGAGGTGCTGCTGGACGACCGCGGCGAGCGCCCTGGCGTGATGTTTGCAGACCTGGAGTTGATCGGCATCCCGCATCGCATTACGATCGGCGAGCGCAGCCTCAAGGACGGCAACGTCGAATACCAGGCGCGCGGCGGGTCGCCAGAGACGGCGGGCGCCGCCGCGGTGCCGGTCGCGGACATCGGCACCTTCATCCGGGGGAAGCTTTCGGCATGACGTTTTTCGGCACTTGGCGACGGTGGGCCGGCGCGGCCGGCGCGGCGGTGCTCGCGCTGTCGCCGCTTTCCGCCCGCGCCGGCGCCCAGGCCGAGGAGCAGCTCGCGCCCTCGGTCGTCACCGTCCTCTCGGCGGCGATCTCGGACCGGCCGGTCCCGGTCGATTACGGCTATCGCCCCGACATTCGCCCCTGGATGGACGAGATGTCGCGCCGGCTCTCGCCCAAGGTCACCGATGGCCGCACGCGCGAGGAATTCCTCTCGACGCTCCACTACGAGGCGACGCGTGCGGGGCTCGATCCGCAGCTCGTCCTCGGCGTGATCCAGTACGAGAGCGCGTTCCACAAGTACGCGATCTCGAGCGCCGGCGCGCGAGGCTACATGCAGGTGATGCCGTTCTGGACCGGGCTCATCGGCAGCGGCGAGCACAACAATCTGTTTCACCTGCGCACGAATCTGCGCTACGGCTGCGTGATCCTGCGTCACTACCTCGACCTCGAAGGCGGCGACCTCTACCGTGCACTCGGGCGCTACAACGGCAGCCTCGGACGTCCCGAGTATCCGACCGGCGTCATGGCGACGGTCGCGCGCTATTGGCAGTACGCGCCCGGCTCGTCTCCGCAGAGCGTCCCGGTGACCTTCACCGGCGCGCGGTGAGCCCGCGCGGACGTTTCGCCCCGTCTCCCACCGGACCCCTGCATTTCGGCTCGCTGATCGCGGCCGTCGCGAGCTATTGCGATGCGCGCGCCGCGGGCGGGGAATGGCTCGTGCGCATCGAGGACGTCGACCTGCCGCGCGCGCGCCCGGGGGCGGAGCGCGCGATCCTGTCGGCGCTCGAGCGCTACGGCTTCGCGTGGAACGGACCCGTCGTCCGGCAATCCGAACGCGGCGACGTGTACGCGGCTGCGCTCGATCGCCTGCGCGCGCACGGCGACGTCTACGAGTGCGCTTGCACGCGACGGGAGCTCGCGGGCGCGCCAATCGGCGCCGGCGGTGAGCGCGTCTACGCCGGCATCTGCCGCGACGGCATTCCACCGGACCGCGCGCAGCGGACGGCCCGTGCGCTGCGCTTTCGCGTCGGCAGAGCGCGCGTCGACTGGCGCGATCGGCTTCAGGGCCCGCAGACGCAGGATCTCGCGCGCGAAGTCGGCGACTTCGTCGTCAAGCGCGCCGACGGACTCTTCGCGTACCAGCTCGCGGTCGTCGTCGACGACGCCGAGCAGGGCATCACGGACGTCGTGCGCGGATCCGACCTGATCGCGTCGACCGCAAGGCAGATTCTGCTGCAGCGCCATCTCGGAATCGCGACGCCATCGTATCTCCACGTGCCGATCGCCATCGACGCGGCGGGGCTCAAGCTGTCGAAGCAGACGCTCGCGGCGCCGGTGCCCGAGGTCCCGCTGCCCGCGCTCGTCGCCGCCTGGCGCTTCCTCGACCAGAGCCTGCCCGGAGGTTCGGCCGCGCCGGCGACCGTCGACGAGTTCTGGCGATCCGCGCTTGCGTCGTGGAATCCCGCGCGCCTTCCGCCGGTGCCCATGCTTCCGGCGCCGGCCGAGTTCCGGACGGAAGCATCGCGCGGCGTATAATTGCGGCTTCGCTGAACCGGACCCGCCGGGACGCGATTTGTCGTTCTCGCAGGGCCAAAGCGGCGGGCCGGTCAGCTCAGGTGGGGCCGCAGCCACCGGACTTCTCGACGTTATGCAGGACCGCAGGCCCCCGGACTTCCGACGCAGGCGGCGACGCACCTCACCGCTTACGAAACTATGACCACGCTCGTTGTCGTTCGCAAGGACGACACCATCGCCATCGCTGCCGACTCGCTGACGACGTTTGGCGACACCCGCCTCACCGCCGACTACGACCGCACGCCCGAGAAGATCGTCCGCTGCCGCGGCACCTACATCGGCCTCTGCGGGAGTGCGGCGCACCAGCTCGTGTTCGAGAGCCTGCTCGCCAAGCACGGCGACCTCGACTTCTCGAACAAGGCCGCGATCTTCGAGACGTTCCGCAAGCTGCATCCCATCCTGAAGGAGCAGCACTTCCTCAACCCCAAGGAAGAAGAAGACGATCCCTACGAGTCGACGCAGGTGACGGCGCTGATCGCCAACGCGCGCGGGATCTTCGGCGTGTTCTCGATGCGCGAGGTCTTCGAGTACACGCGCTTCTGGGCGGCCGGGACCGGTCGCGAGTTCGCGATCGGCGCGATGCACGCGATGTACGACCGCCTCCGCTCGGCCGAGGAGATCGCCCGCGTCGGCATCGATGCGGGCACCACGTTCGACAAGAACTCCGGCCTGCCGCTCACGCTCTACACGGTCGCGGCAAGCGGCTAGGTGTGAACACTCAAGAGGTTGCTTCTAGCGATGCATGAATCCTGTGCAGTCGTCATTCCCGCGAACGCGGGAATCCAGCGACTTGGGTCACGGCAGGCGACAGTCCAACGTCACTGGGTCCCCGCCTCCGCGGGGACGACGGAGAATGCATGCGACCGGCGCATTCGTCGCGGAAACAACGTGTTGACGATTGACACCTAGGGGGAGCGGTCGAGCTTGGCGCCGAATCCGCCGTTCGCCAACGCGCTCGCGCGCTTCGTGCTCGAGCACGCAGCGGTGCGCGGGGCGCTCGTGAGCCTCGACGGCGCGTGCCGCGAGATCCTCGATTGTCATCCCTACCCGCCGGCGCTGCGGCACGTCCTCGCGGAGCTGCTCGCGGCCGCGGCGCTGCTCGCGTCGACGCTCAAGTTCAAGGGTGCACTGATCGTGCAGCTCCAGGGCGACGGGCCCGTCCGCCTGCTCGTCGTCGAGTGCGACGCGACGCTCGCCCTCCGTGCGACGGCACAATGGAAGGACGCGGCGGCCGCGCTGCCCGCGGGCGCGTCGCTCGCGGAGCTCGCGGGCGGCCCGGAGCACGGCCGGCTCGTGATCACGCTCGATCCGAAGGACGGCGGCCCGCTCTACCAGGGCGTGGTCGCCCTCGAGGCGGCGTCGGTCGCGGCCCTGATCGAGCACTACCTCCGCACGTCGGAGCAGATCGACAGCCGGATGGCGATCGCGACCGACGGCCGGCGCGCGCGCGGGCTCCTGCTGCAGCGGCTCCCCGGCGCCACCGCCGACGACGACGCGACCTGGGAACGCGCCGCGGCGCGCGTCGAGGGGCTTACGCCGGAAGCGCTGCTCGAGCCCCGCGCCGCGCCCGAGCTCCTGCAGGCGCATTTTCCCGACGACGACGTCCGGCTGTTCAAGGCGCGGACCGCGTCGTTCTCGTGCAGCTGCTCCGAGGAGCGCGTGGCCAACGCCTTGCGCCTGATCGGGCGCGCGGAGGTCGAGAGCATCCTCGCCGAGCAGGGCCTGGTCGGCGTGACGTGCGAATTCTGCAACCGCCATTACACGTTCGTCGCGGAGGACGCGCGCGCCCTCTTCGCGCCCAACCGCGGTGCCGTTCGCCACTGAGCTGCCGCCCGCCGCGATGAGCCTGTACGTCCCCGGCCACTTCCACGTTCGCGATCGCGCCGCGGTCGCGCGCCTTCTGCACGACCATCCGTTCGCGACGCTCGTGACGCCTTCGGCGCCGGAACCGTTCGTCTCGCATGTGCCGCTGCTCCACGTCGCCGACTGCGAGCCCCACGGCACCCTGCTCGGCCACTTCGCGCGCGCGAATCCGCACGCCGGAGGCGCGGGCGGTCGCGAGTCGATCGCCATCTTCCACGGACCGCACGCGTACGTCTCGCCGTCATGGTATGCGGAGCCCGCGACGGCCGTGCCGACGTGGAACTACGCGGTCGTCCACGCTCACGGAGTGCTGGAACTCGCCGGCGACGCGGCGGAGACGCGCGCCATCCTCGATGCGCTGATCCAACGCTTCGAGTCGAACCGCCCTGCGCCGTGGCAGCCGGGTCTCGACCGCGCGCAGCTCGACGCGCTGGTCGCGGTGATCGTCGGCTTCCGGATCAGGGTGCGAAGGCTCGACGCGAAGTTCAAACTCTCGCAGAACCGCCCGCCCGTCGATCGCGCTCGCGTGGCGTCGGCGCTCGCCGCCGAGGGCTACGCGGAAGCCCTGGCGACCGCGGAGTGGATGCTCGCCTATGTCCCGGCTGCCGACGGCGAGCGCTGAGCGCGTACGCTTCGACAAGTGGCTGTGGGCGGCGCGCTTCTACAAGACGCGAAGCCTCGCCGCCCAGGCGATCGACGCCGGTCAGGCGCGGCTCGACGGCGAGCGCGTCAAGCCCGCGCACGGGCTGCGCGAGGGCGCGCTCGTCTCGGTCCGCAGGCGCGGCATCGTCGTCGAGGTCGTGGTGACCGCATGCGCCGACCGGCGGGGGTCGGCGACGGAGGCGGCGCGGCTCTACCGCGAGACCAACGCGAGCGTCGTCGCGCGCGAGCAGGAGGAACTTGCCCGGCGCGCGGCCGACGCGGCACAACCGCGTCTTCCCGGACGACCGACCAAGCGCGACCGCCGGAAGCTCGAGGACTTCCTCGAGGAAGGCTAGCAGAGCCTGAGCGCGGAGAAGTCGAGCAGCAGGTCCGGGTTCTGATAGCCGCGCCAGACGGCCCACGCGAGGAGCGCCGCAAGCGCGAGCCCGATCGCGTGCCAGACGTAGCGCGGCACGCGGCTGCCGAGAAAGGGGAAGACATTCACGCCGCGAGCGTAGCAGCCCGCGGCGGGTCGGGCTACCGCAATGACGGCAGGGTTATGCGCGCGCCGGGCTGTCGGCGAGCGGGCTCAGCATCGCGACGGGCGTCTGCGGCACCACCCCGAGCTCGCGCATCGTCGCCATGATCGAGCTGAAGTCGGCGGCGGTGCGGACGTTGGCGATCGGCTTGGCGAGCAGGTTCACCGCGCGCCCGCTGACGATGAGCGGCAGGCTTTCCGGCAGCGCGTTGCGCAGCGAGCGGATCTCCTGCCCGGCGATCTTGCCCGAGATGCCGCGGTCGAACAGCAGCACCACGAGCGCGACCTTGTAGGCCTCGGCGGCACCCGCGATTTCCTGCGCCGGCACGCCGGCACCGAGCGTCAGGCAGTTGATGCCGTCGGTGAACAGCAGGAGCTCGAGGATCGCGAGGCCGAGCTGATTCGGATCGTTGGGCGGCGTCGCGAGCAGGATCTGCCGCGCGTCGCGCGTCGGACGGACGAGCCGCGTCACGTCGCGCAAGAGCCGCTGCGCGAGATCGGCGAAGCGGAGCTCCTGGAAATTCTGCATCTCGCCGCGGACGACGCGTTCGTGCACCGCCTCGTTCAGCGGGATCAGCGTCGACTCGAGGAACTTGCGGAGCCCCTGCCCCACCAGCAGCTTCGACAGGTGGTTCTGCAGCTCGCCGACGCGGTGGGAGCCGAGCAGCTTGACCGCGGTCTCGATCTCGCCGGGCAGCGGCGCGGGCGCCTCGACGGCCAGCCCCATCATCGACTGCAGCGCGGATTCGGCGAGCGGCACAACGGCACCCGCTCGCCAACCCTCCGACAAGAGTTGTTTAATCAATTTGAGGCGCGCGACCTGGTCGGCCGGGTAGACGCGGTCGCCGAAGGCGTCGCGCAGCGGCGCCGGGAAGCCGTAGCGTCGCTGCCACATGTAGAGCTGCTCGCGGCGCAGGCCGGTGATGCGAACGACTTCGCGGATGTGCGCGTGGCCGCGCGACTCCGCAGTGGCGTCGCGTGCCTCGGTCGGGCCGATCGCCGGTTCGTTGCGCCGGGTCGGCGCCTTGATCAGGATGCCCATCGGTGTCTTTTCCTTACCCTAGTCGTCAGTATCCGTACGCATCCTGTGCTGCACAAGTATATCCGAGCGCCGGATGGGGGTGGCTACACGTCCGTCGCTTCGCTGCAGTCCGCTTCGGACCTCCGCCGCGAGGCGCCATTCTGTGGAGCACGGTCGGTATGATGCACGATGCATGCCAGGGAATTTGCCCGGCTATTGATCCCCGCGGGTCTTTGGGCGATCATCGAAGCATCGGGGAGCGCTGTCGCAACCATCGGAATTAGCAATGGATTTTCGCGTCGGCCCGGCGGTGAACGCGACCGATTTCAGCCGCCGCGCCTTGGGCGTCGAATCTTCGCTATGGCCGAGGCTTTGGCGCGATTCATGCGGAGTGCCGCACCAGCGCAACCTAAAGGCGATAGCGGATGTTCGGGATCGGCAAGGACCAGAAGGACCCCCTCGCGGACGCCAAGGCGGCCGAGCGGTGGTACGCCTCGCTCCCGGGCAACGATCCCGTCGCGACCCAGCACGATGTTCAAGCCGCGCTCGCGCGGCTCGGCGAGCCCAACGCGCGGCACACGCCACAGGGGCTCGAAGCCGTCTTCCGCATCGACCTCGACACGCAGGGCCTCCGCCGCACGCTGTCGGCGCAGTATCTCGAGCACGCGAGTCGCTCGTCCCGGATCGAGAGCCAGCTCTGGCAGGCGCTGTTCGACCTGACGCAGGGATTTCTCGCCTGCTACGCCGCGTTCGAGCGCGAGCTTTCGGCGCACGCGCAGAGCAGCAAGTGGCAGGCGCTCCTGCCCGAGCTCCTCGCGCGGCAGATCCAGCACCTGGGCCTCGACGCGAGGATCCGGCTCTACCGGTACGAGCAGTGGATTCCCGCGAAATGGACCGAACTGCACGAGCACTTCACGCTCGCGTGCTCGCGGCAGATCGAGCGCCGCCACATCGTGGTCAACGCGGAGGGCGAGACGACGACCGTCGAGCACGAGTACCTGGTCGCGCTCATCCTGCAGCTCGTGAACTCGGGCAACATGACACCGAGGCACGTCGACTGGGTCGCAACCCATCTCGACGAATGGTGCCAGCCGCTCCGGCTCACCCTGGAGCCGTCGTCAGTCACCTCCTTCTACGTCGACCTGGGCAGCCGGACCGGGCTTCGCCGCCGTACGCCGGCGCCGCTCGAGGGCCGCGTTCTTTTCCTCGACACCCGCCCGCTGCACGCGCTTCTGCTACAGAACGTCGCGATGCTCGAGCAGAAGATCAAGAGCCAGCCGCTCTCCGAGCGGACGGCGCGCCGGAGCGAGCAGCTCGCGCTCTTCACGAAGCTCGCCTCGCAGGTCGACCCGGAGTTCAAGCCCTTTGCCCGGCGCGGCGAGCGCACCTCGGCAGCGGGGACCGTGGATGCGATCGTCGGCTTCAGCAAGATCTCGGGATACCTGCGGGAGGAGCAGCGGTCACCGACGCCCGCGCTCGATCCGGGCAAGAGCTTCGGCGGGACGATGGAGCTCGCGGTGTTCGGCCGCGCGCGCAACGAGGTCGATCGGCGGCTCGAGCAGGCGCAGCGGCGGCTCGCCACCTACGCGACTCCCGGTGGACCGTGGGAAGTGAAGGACGTGAGCCAGACGGGGTTCCGGCTGCTCGCGCCGATGAGCGTCGCCAACGCGGTTACGCTCGGCACGCTCGCCGCGCTGCGCCCGCACGGACAGCACGTCTGGGCGCTCGGCATCGTGCGCCGGATGCGGCGCCTCACCTCCGATCGCGCCGAGATCGGCCTCCAGGTCATCGCCAACGCCTTGTCGAGCGTCGACCTGGTCGAGCAGCGGAAGGCCGAGGAGGCCGACTACGACGTCGACGGTGAGGCGACGACGATCAACGGCCGGATCTTCCAGGGGCTCTACCTGTCGCTGCGCAAGCGCGAGGGCGGTTCCGCGGTCCAGTCGCTGATCATGCCGGCGATCGAATACCAGCCGGCGAAGCGATTCAAGCTGCAGATGCCGCAGGCGATGCACGCGATCCGGCTCGGCCGGCTCCTCGAGCAGCAACCGGACTGGGTCTGGACGGCCGTCGAGCCGTTCGAGCACTCCGCCACTGCCCGCCGCGGCTGACGCGCATCGGATGACGACCGACCGTTACGCGGAGATCCATCGGGCGTACCGGTGGGACGTTCCGCCAGGCTTCTCGGTCGCGCGGGCGTGCTGCGGCCGCTGGGCGCCCGACCGTGCGCGCTTCGCGCTCTACTGGGAAGACGAGGGAGGCGCGACGGCCGCGCTCACCTTCTGGGACGTGCGGCAGCAGGCGAACCGTCTCTCGAATGCCCTCGCGGCCCTCGGCGTCGTCCGCGGCGATAAGGTGGCGCTGGTCCTGCCGCAGCGGCCGGAGACCGTCGTCGCGCACGTCGCGATCAACCAGCTGGGCGCGGTCGCGGTCCCGCTCTCGTTCCTGTTCGGCCCCGAAGCGCTCGAATACCGGCTCTCGCACTCGGAGACGAAGGTCGTGCTGGTCGATCCGCAGTCGCTGCCGGCCGTCGCCGCGATCCGCGAGCGCTGTCCCGGCGTCGCGCACGTCGTCGGCGTCGCCGGCGCGCGGGAGACCGGCGTGACGCCGTGGGAGACGCTGCAGGCACGCGGTTCGCCCCACTTCACGGGGCCGGAGCTCGCCGCGACGGATCCCGCGTATCTCGTGTACACGAGCGGCACCACGGGACCCCCCAAGGGCGCGCTGATGCCGCAGCAGTGCCTGATCGGCAACCTGCCCGGATTCGTCCACTCGCACGACGGCTTTCCGCAGCCCGGCGACCTCTTCTGGTCGCCAGCCGACTGGGCGTGGACGGGAGGTCTCATGGATGCCCTGCTGCCGACCCTCTATTTTGGCCAGCCGATCGTCGGCTACCGCGGCCGCTTCGACCCGGAGCGCGCGCTCGCGCTGATCGAGAAATACGGGATCCGGAACACCTTCCTGTTCCCGACGGCGCTCAAGATGATGATGAAAGCGTGCCCGCGTCCGAAGGAGCGCTTCGACGTCAACCTCCGCACGGTCATGAGCGCGGGCGAGGCCGTGGGCACCGCAGTGTTCGACTGGGCCCGGGAGGCGCTCGGCGTCACGATCAACGAGATGTTCGGGCAGACCGAGATGAACTACATCGTGGGCAACTCGCACGAGCTGTGGCCGGCGAAGCCCGGCTCGATGGGACGGCCCTACCCCGGCCACCGGATCGAGGTGATCGACGACGACGGTCGCGTCGTCGGAGACGACGAGATCGGCGAAGTCGCGGTCAACCGCATCGCGCCCGACGGCACGCACGACCCGGTGTTCTTCCTCGAATACTTCGGCAATCCCGAGGGGACGGCAAAGAAGTTCACCGGCGACTGGTGCCGGACCGGCGATCTCGCGAAGCGCGACGCCGACGGCTACCTCTGGTACCAGGGCCGAGCCGACGACATGTTCAAGGCGGCCGGCTACCGGATCGGGCCTTCCGAGATCGAGAACTGCCTGGTCCGCCACCCGGCGGTCGTCAACGCCGCGGTCGTCCCTTCGCCCGACGAGACGCGCGGCAATGTCGTCAAGGCGTTCATCGTGCTCGCGCCGGGGACGGAGCCCAGCATCGCGCTCGAGGACGACATCCGGCAGCACGTGCGCAAGTACCTGGCGCCGTACGAGTACCCGAAGGAGATCGAGTTCATCGAGGAGCTGCCGATGACGACGACCGGCAAGGTCCAGCGGCGCGTGTTGCGCGAGCGCGAGCGGCAGCGCAAGGCTTCGGTCGACCGATGATGCTGCGCGGCCATCCGCCGCGGCTCCGGCTCGTGCTCACCGACGAGCCGATGGCGATCTGCCGCCTCGGACCGCGCGATCTGCCGCCCGCGTGGGCGACCGGCGGCTCGTGGTGGTCGATGACGCGCACCGCGGACGAGCTGTCCGTCGTCTGCGCGGAAGCGTCCGTGCCGAGCGAGGTCGCGGCGAGCCGCGGCTGGCGACTGCTGCGCTTCGAGGGACCGCTGCCGCTCGACCAGACGGGAATCCTCGCGAGCGTGACGGCGCCGCTCGCGGCCGCGCACGTCTCGCTCTTCGCCGTGGCCACCTACGACACCGATTACGTCCTCGTTCCCGCCGCGCAGCGGCACGCGGCGATTGCCGCGCTCGAGGGCGCCGGGCACACGATCAGCGCGGGGGTGTAGGCGCCGCGCCCGGCGCGGACGGCACGCGCAGCCGCTCGAGGAACGTCCGGTGCGTGAGCACCCAGGTGACGGCGGGCACGACGGTCGGCAGGATCAGCGAGCCGAACTGGAAGGCGAAGGCAATGGCCTCGCGCTGCCACGCGGCGAACCCGGTTTGCGACGCCACGAGCGGCCCCGACGTGATCGCGACGTTCTTCAGGAAGTCGGCGAGCACGCCCCAGGCGATGAACGGCAACTGCACGGCGTAGCCGAGCGCGAGCGTGCGCGGCCAGCTCGGCTCGCGTGCGGCGACGACGAGCGCCGCGTAGAGCGGCATCCCGAACGCGTAGAGAAGCCCGTCGACGTCGACCGTGATGAGGGCCGTCGTGCCGAGCGCGGCGCCCGGCTTCAGCGTCGTCGCGAAGGTGAAGACCGCCGCGTTCTGCTCGATCCCGGAGACGATGTCGGACAGTCCGGCGTGCGCCACGAGCGCGACGAGGATATTCACCGGATAGAGCAGGACTGGCGCGCCGAAGTACCAGACGACGAACATCGCCGGCAGCCACGCGAGCACCTTCAGCACGAAGCGACCGAGCGGCGTGCGCATCAGAGAGGCGCGGCGACCGGTGCGGCGCGGCTCGCCGGCAGCGTGCGCACCCAGATCAGCCAGACCACCAGCACGTCGAGCATGATCAGCGCCTGCCAGACGTAGAGGTGCGCCCACTCGAACGCCTGGAGATTCCACTGCCCCAGGTAGAAGAGGCTGATCACGCGGACGATGTTGAGGCCCTGGACCGCGACGATGCCGACGGCGAGGCCAAGCAAGCGGCGCTTCCACGGGGCGGGAAACGCGAGGATCGCGGCGACCAGGACGATCGTCGCCTCGACGCCGTTGCACCCGGACTCGATCGAAACGGCGAAGCCGTTGACCTTGCTCTGCAGCACCTTGCCGGTCGCGACGACCCCCGGATCGAACAGGGTCACGATGGAGGCGCTGACCGACGCGAGCGTGTTGGTCCACGGCACGACGAGCGCGGCCTGCACCCACGGGGTCAGCTCGGCGCCGAAGAGCACCGCCTGCAGGACCAGGAAGAGGACGAAGAAGCGAACCACGGGTGTCGATTCTACCGTTTGCCGCGTCGACCCGGGATGCGCCGGGCGACGGGTTACCATACGCGTGCAGGCCTCGCGGGCCCGAGCCGCTCGCCCTCGGCCGGCCACGGTCGAGCGCGGTATCCCCGGACGCCCCCGCGATGCTGTTCAACAGCTACGAATACCTGATCTGGTTCCTGCCGGGAACCCTCGTCGTCTTCTTCCTGCTCGGCCGGCGCCCGCTCGCGGCGCAGGCATGGCTCACGCTCGCGTCGCTGTTCTTCTACGGCTGGTGGAATCCGTGGCACCTGCCGCTCATCGCCGGCAGCATCGTCTTCAACTTCGCCGTGGCGGCGGCGCTGCGCCGCGGCGCGGGAGCCGCGATGCTCGCTCTCGGCGTCGCCCTGAACCTGGCACTCCTCGGCGTGTTCAAGTACGCCGACTTCTTCCTTGCCAACGCCGCCCGCGTCATCGGCGAGACCCCGCATCTCCTGCACCTCGCGCTGCCGCTCGGCATCAGCTTCTTCACGTTCACGCAGATCGCCTACCTGGTCGACGTCCACCGGCGCAAGGCGCAGGAGCCGGTGTTCGTCAACTACGCGCTGTTCGTGACGTTCTTCCCGCACCTGCTGGCGGGACCGATCCTCCATCACAGCGAGATGATGCCGCAGTTCGCGCAGGCCACGAACAAGCGGCCGCAGTGGGACCACCTTGCGGCCGGGCTGTTCCTGCTCGCGATCGGCCTCGTGAAGAAGGTGCTGATCGCCGACACCTTCGCGCCGATCGCCGATGCGGGCTTCGCTGCGCCGGCGACGCTCGCGGCACCGGCGGCGTGGGCCGCGGTCCTCGCCTACACGATGCAGATCTATTTCGACTTCTCGGGTTACACCGACATGGCGCTCGGCGCCGCGCGGATGTTCAACATCCGGATGCCGATCAACTTCGACTCGCCCTACCGCGCGACCGACATCCGCGATTTCTGGCACCGCTGGCACATCACGCTCTCCCGTTTCCTCCGCGAGTACCTCTACATTCCGCTCGGCGGCAACCGCGGCGGCGACGCGCGCACCGCGGCCAACGTCCTCGCGACGTTCCTGCTGGGAGGCCTCTGGCACGGCGCGGCGTGGACGTTCGTGCTGTGGGGACTCCTGCACGGTGCGGCGATGATCGTCTGCCGCGCCTGGGGCCGGATGGGCGTCCCGCTCCCGCGCGCGATGGCGTGGGCGCTCACGTTCCTGTTCGTGATGGTGAGCTGGGTGTTCTTCCGCGCGACGTCGCTCGAGGGCGCGCTCGCGATGCTGACCGCGATGGCGGGCGGCAACCCGGCGCCGGCGATGCCGGCGCAGGCCTGGCTCACCGAAACCACCGCGCGGGTCGCCGCCGCGCTGGTCGTTCCGCCGGCGTGGGCGCTCGTCCCGCCGGCGATCGGCCTCCTCGTCGTGTTCCGTCGCGCCAACTCGAACGCGCTCGCGGAGTCGTTCAAGCCGACCGTGGCGAGCGGCGCCTTCGTCGCGCTGGCGCTGCCGCTCTGCGTGTTGCAGCTCGCGCGCGTGACGCCGTTCCTCTATTTCAACTTCTGACGCCGCCGAAGGCGATGGCCGACCTCGATCCGACGATCGCCCTTCACCGACGCTGGCTGGCCGCGGCCCTCGGTGTCGCCGTCGCGATCCTTGCGGCGATCGGCGCCTTCAACGCGTGGGTCGATCCCTTCCAGCAATACCGGCTCGCCCACGCATATCCGCCGCGCTTCTACACGTCGTTCCACCGCTACATCGCGCCGGGCCTCGCGAAGCACGCGTCCTACGACACGCTCCTGTCCGGCTCGTCGATCGTCGAGAACACGAGGAACAGCGCGATCGGCCACGCCTGCGGCGGCACCGGGCTCAACGTCGCGATGCCGGCGCTGACCGCGAGCGAGCAGGCGCTGATCGTGTCGACCGCGCTTGCCGCGAAGCCGTTCGCGCGCGCGATCCTGATCCTCGACTTCAACGCGTTCTCGGGCGCCCCCGATCAGCGCAACCCGCTCGCGGGCCCGCTGCCCGCCTACTTCTACGACCGCAACCCCGCGAACGACCTGCCCTACCTCCTGTCGTGGAGCGTGCTTGTCCGCTCCTGGCGGATCGTGAGCGGCGATCGGAGCGAGCGCTTCCGCACCGATGCGGATGCGCCGTGGTGGTGGGCGGACGAGAAGCGCTTCGGGCGGGACGAGGTCGTGAAGCGACTCGACCCGCGCGATCTCAACGCGCAGTTCAAGCAGCCGCCGCGCGACCTCCGGGGCATGCAGGCGAGCTTCCGGCACAACCTGATGCCGCTGTTCACGGCGCACCCCGGCACCCAGTTCGTCCTCGTCTGGCCACCTTACTCGATCGTTGTCTGGGCCGATTTCGTCCAGCGCGACCAGCTCGAAACCTCGCTCGCGTTCAAGTACTGGGTCCATGCGATCACGCGGGACCTCCCCAACGTGCGCGTCGTCGATCTCCAGGGTGTGGCCGAGGTCACGCACGACCTCGACCGCTACACGGACCTCTACCACTTCGCGCCGGCGGTCAACGACTGGCTGACCGCCGAGGCCTGCGCCGAGCGGCACCGGGTTCGCGCGGACAACGTCGAGGCACTCGACCGCGAGCTGCGCCGGCAGGCGCTCGCCTTCGATCCGCAGACGCTGGGCCGGCCCTGAGATCGGGACCGAGCCCCGCACGCGAAGGGGCTTGCCATCACGAATGCGAATCATTATCATTATCACATTCGATACCTTCCGCCCGCCCGACCATGCGCCACGTGTTGCCTCTTCTCCTCGTTGTCGCCGTCGCCGCCTTCGCGGCCCCCGCCGCACTCGCCGCGGACGACGAATTCAAGCTCGTGATCCAGGATCACAAGTTCGACCCGGCGGAGCTGACCGTTCCCGCCGGCAGGAAGCTCAAGCTCGTCGTCGAGAACCGCGACGCGACGCCCGAGGAGTTCGAGAGCCACTCGCTCAACCGGGAAAAGGTGATCGCCGGCAAAGCGTCGGTGACGATCAACATCGGCCCCCTCAAGCCCGGGAGCTATGCCTTCGTCGGCGAATACCACGAGCAGACCGCGAAGGGCGCGATCATCGCCAAGTAGGCTGGTCCGGACGCAGCCATGTTCGCCACCGCCGTCATCGTCTTCCGCGAAGTCCTCGAAGCGGCGCTGATCATCGGCATCGTCGCCGCCGCGACGCGGACGGTGCCGGGACGCAATCGGTGGCTCGCGGCCGGCGTCGTCGCGGGGCTCGTGGGGTCCGGCATCGTCGCGCTCGGCACGGAACGGATCGCAGAGCTCGCGAGCGGCGCGGGACAGGAGCTCTTCAACGCGACGGTGCTGGGCCTTGCCGTCGTCATGCTCGCGTGGCACAACCTCTGGATGTCGTCGCACGGCGCGGCCCTAGCTGCCGACGCGCGCGCCGTCGGCACCGCCATCCGCGACGGCCGCCGCGAATGCTCGGTGCTGCTCGTGGTCGTGGGCCTCGCGGTGCTCCGGGAAGGCTCGGAGACCGTGCTGTTCCTCTACGGCGTCGCCGCGTCTGCCGGGAGCGAAGCGGTGGCGATGCTCGCCGGGGGCGCCGCGGGCGTCGCCGCGGGCGCGGTGCTCGGGTGGATCGTCTACAAGGGACTGCTCCGCATTCCGCTGCGCTGGTTCTTCACCGCCACCGGCGTTCTCGTCCTGTTCCTCGCCGCCGGCATGGCGTCGCAGGCCGCACGCTTCCTGATCCAGGCGGACCTCCTGCCCGGCCTCTCGACCCCGCTGTGGGACACCTCGGGCGTGCTGCCGCAGAACTCGATCGTCGGCACGCTCCTGCACAGCCTCGTCGGCTACGAGGCCCGGCCGGCGGGCATGCAGATCGTGTTCTACGTCGCCGTGCTCGCGGCGATCGCCGCCGGGATGATGTGGTTCGGCCGCGGCGGCCGCCGGCCGGCGGCCGGCTGACGCGTCACGCGTCGCCGCTCCTCGACCGGGCGAGCGGCGGATTGCCCGCGAAATAGCGCCGGATCCCGTCGTGGATCGACTGCGCGAACTGCGCCTGATGGCGCTCGCTGCGCAGCTTGAGCTCCTCGTCGGGATTCGAGATGAACGCGGTCTCGACCAGGATCGACGGGATGTCGGGCGCCTTCAGCACCGCGAATCCGGCCTGCTCGACCTCGCCGCGATGCAGCGCATTCACGGTGCCGATGCCGTCGAGCACCTGGCGGCCAACCTTCAGGCTGTCGCTGATCTGCGCCGTCTGCGAGAGGTCGATCAGCGTGCGGGCGAGCACCGGATCGCGCGCGTCGAGATTGACTCCGCCGATCAGATCGGCGGAGTTCTCTTTCTGTGCGAGCCATTTCGCCGCGGCGCTCGTGGCCCCGTGCTCCGACAGAGCGAACACCGAGGAGCCGCGCGCACTCCGCTCGCGGAAGGCGTCGGCGTGAATCGACACGAACAGGTCCGCCTGCACGGCCTGCGCCTTGCGCACGCGCATCGCGAGCGGCACGTAGAAGTCGTCGTCGCGCGTGAGCACGGCGCGCATGCCGGACTCGGCGTCGATGCGGCCCCTGAGCTTCTTTGCGATCGCAAGCACGACGTGCTTCTCGTACGTGCCGCGCCGGCCGATCGCTCCGGGGTCCTCGCCGCCGTGGCCGGGGTCGATCGCGATGACGATCTTGCGGCGACCTTGCCTCCGCGCGTCGCGGCTCGGCCGCGCCGGACGATCCGGAGACGCCCCGGCGCGGCCGGCTTCGTCGGCCCGTCTTTCCTCGAGCGCCGCCATCAGCGGATCGACCGGCGCGAGCGGATACAGGTCGAGCACGATTCGATACCCGAACCCGGCGACGGGCGCAAGCGCGAAGAGCTGCGGCCGGGTCTCGGTCTTGAGGTCGACGAGAAGTCGCACCGAGCCTTGCGTCGGCACCGTGAACGCGATGGCTGCAATGTAGGGATCGGTGGCCTGCAGCCGGAACGGCAGGACCTCGAGCTCGGTCGTGTCGTCGACGCCGTCGAGCTCCAGCGCGACCCGCGGCGGCTCGCGCTGCGTGACGAGCCGATGCGCGATCGGCGCGGGCGCCTCGATGATCACGCGCGTGTACTCGCGCGAAGGCCAGAGACGTGCTGACGCGACCCGCGCCAACGCGCCCCACGCGAGCGGCGGGAGCGCGAGTTGCGCGGCAGGCAAGAGCAGCCAGCGGAATGCGCGCCGGCGCTCGAGGGAGACGCGAACTAGCGCCCGACGGGCGCCCGCGCGGCGATCGCGCTCAAGCATTGCTCACCTGGCTCCGTGTGCGAGCGAAGCGCGAGCTCGCGCCCTTCGCGGTTGGCGCAGTGCGCGAGGACGAGCGCGAGGTCGGGGGTCGGCAGCAGCGTACCCACGCGCTCCGGCCATTCGACGACGCAGACGCTGTCGTCGCGAAAGCATTCGGCGAGTCCCGCCGTTTCCCATTCGCTTGGATCGGCGAACCGATAAAAATCAAAGTGATAAAAGTATAAGCTCGACAACGGATAATGTTCAACCAACGTGTAGGTAGGGCTTTTCACCGGTCCTCGCCAGCCGAGTGCGCGGAGGCAGCCGCGCACGAGCGTCGTCTTGCCGGTGCCGAGGTCGCCCGCGAGCGTCACGACCAGGCCCGGGTGCAGACGCGACGCGAGGCGCGCACCGGCCGCCTCGGTGGCGGCAGCGTTCGGGAGGTGAAGGGAGGCGGTCGGCATCGACGTTCCCGGATGCGGTGTACGCTCTCCGCATGACGACCCCAGGCGCCCGGCACGGGGCGGCCGAGCCGCGCGACGGCCACGATCTCGTGCGCCGGATCCGCGGCTGGGCGCGCGCACTTGGCTTCGACGAACTCGGCGTCGCGGGCACCGATCTCGCCGGCGACGAGGCCCGCCTGCTCGCGTGGCTCGCCGCGGGCCGCCACGGCACGATGGATTATATGGCACGGCACGGCGCCCGCCGGGCGCGTCCGGCGGAGCTCGTGCCGGGCACGCTGTCGGTGATCACGGTGCGGATGAACTACCTGCCGCCCGGCGCGCGAGCGAGCGAAGCGGTGCTCGCGGATCCCGCCAGGGCGTACGTCGCGCGCTACGCGGTGGGACGCGATTACCACAAGGTGCTCCGCGCGAAGCTCCAGCGTCTCGCCGACCGGATCGAAGGCGAGGTGGGCCCGTTCGGCTATCGCGTGTTCACCGACAGCGCACCCGTGCTCGAGGTCGCCCTCGCCGCGCGCGCGGGGATCGGCTGGCGCGGCAAGCACACGCTCTTGCTCACGCGCGAGGCGGGCTCCTGGTTCTTCCTGGGCGAGCTCTACACGAGCCTGCCCCTGCCGGCGACGCCGCCGCAGTCGCCGCATTGCGGAACGTGCACCGCGTGCATCGACGCCTGCCCGACCGGCGCGATCGTCGCGCCTTACGAGCTCGACGCGCGCCGCTGCATCTCCTACCTGACAATCGAGCACGCCGGCAGCATTCCGGAGGAGTTGAGACCGCTCGTCGGCAACCGGATCTACGGCTGCGACGACTGCCAGCTCGCCTGTCCGTGGAACCGCTACGCGACGGCCGCGACCGAGATCGGCTTCGGCGTCCGTCACGGCCTCGACGACGCCGAGCTGATCGCCCTCTTCCGCTGGACCGAGGCGGAATTCGAGGCTCGGACCGCGGGCAGCGCCATCCGGCGCATCGGCTACGGGCGCTGGCTCAGGAACCTCGCGGTCGCGCTCGGCAACGCGCCCTGCGATCGGGGCATCGTCGCGGCCCTCGAGGCGCGCGCTGGCGACGCCTCGGCGCTCGTCCGCGAGCACGTGGCCTGGGCCCTCGCACGGCAGCGGGAGCGCGCTGGCGTTCTGCCGGAACGGGACACTAGCGCCGCGGCGCCCACTTGACCAGGAACGCGTACATCGCCGCGGGATCGTAGCTCTTCTGTGCCTCGAGCTCGCTCGTGGCCTGCGAGTGCGCGAGCCGTCCGCTGCCGTCGAGCACGAAGAAATGCGGATAGCCCGGAACCGGCGGATAGCGGCGCAGAAACGCCTGGTTCGTGTTCTCCGGGGACCAGTTGACCTTGAGCCAGACGTAGTTCGCGTCGCGGTAGCGCCGGAGATCCGGGTTTGCCTCGAAGAAGCGGTCGAGGGTGTGGCACCACGAGCACCACTCGCCGCCGACCTCGACCAGCACGCGCCGCCCGGCGGCGTGCGCGATCCTGAGCGCAACCTCGAGGTCGCGGCTGGGGTTGCGGGCCGGATCGAAGTCGGTCGGCAGCGCCGACGGCGGCTCCGCCGCGCGGGCCAGGCCGGCGAGCGCCCACGCGACGCCGACTCCAAGCAGGCGGCGGCGGGAGGCGCTGGGTCGAATCATGAACGGGACGGGGCTCGCGAAGCGCACGATTCTACGCCGGCCGGCACTCGCGCAGGGGCCCGGTCAGCGAATGAGCTGGTTCATCGACACGATCGGCAGCATGACGGCAAGGACCAGCACCAGCACGATCGCGCCCATCGCGACGATCAGCACCGGCTGCACGAGCGCCGCGAACCATGTGAGCCGCCGTTCCGCTTCCTGCTCGAGCAGCGCTGCCGCGCGCTCGAGCATGGGCGCGAGCTGGCCGCTCGCCTCTCCGTTGCCGACGAGATGGATCAGCACCGGCGGAAAGAGCCTCTGCTCGCGGAGCGCGCGCGCCAGCGTGACGCCCTCGCGGACCAGCTTCGCCGCGGCGCCGGCGGCCTGCCGCAGCGGCAGCGCCCAGACGACGTCGCGCGCCGCATCGAGCGCGCGCAGGAGCGGCGCGCCGCTCGCCGTGAGGATCGCGAGCGTGCTCGCAAAGCGGGCCGTGTCGATCGCCGCGGCGAGACGTCCGGCGACCGGCGCGCGGAGGAGCGCCGCGTGCCAGCGCAGGCGGAACGCGGGACGACGATTGGCGAGCCCGAACGCGACGATCGCCGCGACGATCGCGGCGAGCCAGAACCACCCGGTCGCGCGGAAGAACGCGCTGACGGCGATCAGCGCCTGCGTGAGGAACGGCAGCGTCTGCCGGCTTTGCTGGTAGACCGACACGACCTGCGGGACGACGTAGGCGAGCAGCACCGCGATCACCGCGAGCGCGATGCCCGTCACGAGCGCCGGGTAGACGAGCGCGAGCGTGAACCGCTGCCGCAGCGCCTGGCGAGCCTCCAGATATTCGGCGAGGCGCGCGAGCACTTCGGGCAGCCGTCCGGTTTCGCCGCCGACCGCGACGAGGCCGCGGTAGAGTTCGGAAAAGGTCCGCGGCCAGCGCGACAGCGCGACGGCGAGCGATTCGCCGGCGGCGACCTGGGCGCGCAAGCCGGTGAAAAGCTTCGCCGCGCGCGGATCGTCGGCCTGCTCCGCCACCGCGGAGAGCGCCTGGTCGAGCGGCATCCCCGAGCGCACGAGCGTCGCGAGAAGCCGGGTGACGAGAGCGAGCGAGCCGGCAGGCAGCCGGGTGCGATCGACGGCGCCGGTGTCCGCAGCGCGGGCGGCCTCGATGGCCGTCGGAAACAGGCCAAGGCCGCGCAGCCGGTCGCGCACCTGGCGCTCGGTCTCCGCGTCGAGCACGCCCGCGCGTCGCCTTGCCGCGCGCGTCGACGGCCTCGTAGCGGAACGCGGCCATGGAACCCGAGCCCGCCAACGGCCTCGCCGTCAGCCCTCGCGGGTGACGCGCACGAGCTCCGCGAGCGACGTCGCGCCCGACGCGAGCCAGCGCGCGCCGTCCCGCCGCAGCGGCGTCATCCCGTGCCCGAGCGCCGCGGCGCGCACGTCGCGCTCCGAGACGCGGTCGTGGATCAGGCGCCGCAGCGCGTCGTCGACCTCGATCAGCTCGTAGACGCCCGGTGCGGCCCCGATAGCCGGTGTCGTTGCACGCCTCGCAGCCGACGGGCGCCGCGAGCGGCGTCGCGGCGGGCAGGCCGAGCTCGCGCAGGATCGCCGCTTCCCCGTCGGTGGGCGCGGCGGCGGCGCGGCACGCCGGGCAAAGCGTGCGCACGAGCCGCTGCGCGAGCACGCCGAGGAGCGACGACGCGAGCAGGTACGGCTCGACGCCCATGTCGGTGAGGCGCGTGACCGCGGAGGCCGCGTCGTTCGTGTGCAGCGTCGCGAGCACGAGATGGCCGGTGAGCGACGCCTGCACCGCGATCTGCGCCGTCTCGAGGTCGCGGATCTCGCCGATCATGATGATGTCGGGGTCCTGGCGCAGGATCGCGCGGAGCGCCCGCGCGAAGTCGAGCTCGATCCTCGGATTCACCTGCGTCTGGCCGACGCCGTCGAGCGCATACTCGATCGGGTCCTCGACCGTCATCATGTTGAGCGTGCCGCGCGGCAGGCGCGACAGCGCCGCGTAGAGCGTCGTCGTCTTGCCCGAGCCCGTGGGACCCGTGACGAGCACGATGCCGTGCGGCTCGCGGATCAGCCGATCGACGGCCGCGAGCGTCGGCGCGCTCATGCCGAGTGCCGTCAGGTCGAGGCGCGCCGCGTCCTGGTCGAGCAGCCGCAGCACCACGCGCTCGCCGGGACCGGTCGGCAGCGTCGACACGCGGACGTCGACCTGGCGGTCGCCGAGACGAAGCGCGATGCGGCCGTCCTGCGGCAGGCGCTTCTCGGCGATGTCGAGGCTCGCCATGATCTTGAGGCGCGAGACGAGCGCCGCGTGCAGTGCGCGCGGCGGCTCGATCACGTCGCGCAGCACGCCGTCCACGCGGAACCGCACGACGGAGCGCGCCTCGTACGGCTCGAAGTGGAGGTCGGACGCGCGCTCGCGCAGCGCCTGCAGCAGGAGCGCGTTGATCATCCGGATGACTGGGGCCTGCGTGCCGCTGTCGAGCAGGTCCTCGGCCGGCGGGAGGTCCTGCATGAGCCGCGCGAGGTCGGTCTCGCGGGAGAGATCCTCCCTCATCTGCGCGACGCCGCCCCCGGCGACGTTGTAGGCGCGCGAGAGTTCGGCGGCGAAGCGCTCGGCGTCGACCGCGCGCGTGGACAGGGGCCGCTGCAGCACGCGCTTCAGCTCGGCCAGGCCCTCGATCGTCGCGTCGGGGCGCGTCAGCACGACGACGGCGCCGCCTTCCTCGCCGAGCGCGAGCACGCCCTGCGCCCTCGCGAACGCGTAGCTCACGCGTTGCGTGAAGGATTCGGCGGACGCGGGGGCGATGCTCTCGGGCATCGGCGGCGATCGGTTGCTACGGCCGGGCCGGAGGCGTACCCGGCGCCGGCGAATCGGGGACCCCCCAGTATCCGGGACCGGGTGGCGGCGGCGGCGCGGGTGGCGGCAGGGCGCCGGGCGTTCCCGGCATCACGCCCTCGGGCGGCAGCGTCGGCTGCGTCTTGTCCCGCCAGAACAGCCGCTCCGGCAGCGGATTGCGTTCCTGCTCGCCCATCAGGTAGTCGTAGCGCTCGGAGGTGATCGCGCGGCCGTCGGCCGACGTGCGCAGCACCGAGGGTTTCAGGAACACGAGCAGGTTGGTCTTCACGCGGCGCCGCGCGTCGTAACGGAACAGCGCGCCCGCAATCGGGATCTGCCCGAGCAGCGGAACGGAGTCGGTCCCGTCGGTGAGCTGGTCGTCGATCAGCCCGCCCAGGACGACGACCTGGCTGTCGTCGACGACGACCGAGGATTCGAGCACGCGCTTGTTGAGCACGACGCTCTGCGACGTCGACAGCGTGGGGTCGATACGCGAGACCTCCTGGTAGACGACGAGCCGCACGGTGCCGCCCTCGGTGATCTGCGGCTTCACTCGCAGCATGAGGCCGATGTCCTTGCGCTCGAAGGTCTGGAACGGCGTGACCGTCGTCGTGTTGCCGGTCGTCGCGTAGCTGCCGGTCAGCAGCGGGATGTTCTGTCCGACGAGGATCCGCGCCTCCTCGTTGTCGAGCGTGAGCAAGGTGGGCGTCGACAGGATGTTCGCGTTGACCTGCGTCTCGAGCGCGCGCGCGAGGAACGCGAGATTGGTGATCGTGCCCAGGCCGGGAATCGTCACCGTGCCTTTCATCACGCCGAGCGCGAGACCCTGGCCAACCGAGCCCGGATTGACGGCGACGTCGATGATGTTGTTGCCGCTGCCGCGCGGCGTGAAGTTGGTGCCGCCGATCACGCGCGTCTGCGTCGAGTTGTAGCCGGACAGCGCCTGCCACTGGATGCCGAACTCGGCGGCCTTGTCGGCGGACACCTCGCAGATCAGCGCCTCGACGAACACCTGCGCGCGCCGCACGTCCAGCTTTTCGATGATCGCGCGCAGGTTGTTGTAGACGGGCTCGGGCGCCATGATCACGAGTGCGTTGTTCGCGGTGTCCGCGGTGATCGTCGCGCCGCCCGCCGCGAACGCCGTCTGCGTCGACGACGTGAACGGCGCCTGCGCGGACGGCGGCGGCGCCGCTCCGGCGGCCGTGGCCGGCGCGCCGATCATCGAGGCCGCAGGCAGCGGCGACAGGCCCGCGCCGCCGGCGGGCGGGCCGCCCTCCGCGCTGCCCGTCAGCATGGCGCGCAGTGTCTGCGCCACGCGCGCGGCTTCGGCGTTCTTGAGGTAGACGATGAACATGTTGCCGCCCGGACGCCCCGGCGTGTCGAGCTGCTCGATCAGCTGGCGCATCCGCGCGATGCGGCCCGGGTTGTCGGCACGCACCAGGATCGCATTGGATCTTGGATCGGCGATGACGGTGACGCGCTGCTGCGCGTCGGGCGGCGCGCCGGCGGCGCTTGCGGTCGCCGCATCGGCGATGAGGCGATTCAGGAGCGGCACGAGATCGATCGCCGACGCATGGCGCAGCGGCACGACGATCGGCTCGCCACCCGGCGGCTGGTCGAGCGATGCGATCACGCGGTCCAGGCGCTTCACGTTGTCCGCGTAGTCGGTGATGATCAGCGCGTTGCCGTTGGGATACGCGGCGATCGTGTTGTTGGGCGTGATCAGCGGGCGCAGCACGTTGACGAGCTGCGCCGCGGATTCGTAGCGTAACGTCACCACCTGCGTCACGAGCCGGTCGCCACCGCCGGCGAGGGCGCCGGCCGCCACGGTCCCGCCCTGCTGCTTCGCTTCGGCCTCGGGGATGATCTTGACCACCCCTCCTTCGCCCTCGACCGCGGCGAAGCCCTGCATGCGCAGCGCGGAAAGAAGCGTCGGATAGACGAGGTTCCGCGGCACGGGCCGCGCGGAGATGATGTTGATCGTCCCCTTGACCTTCGGATCGACGACGAAATTGCGGCCGGTGATTTCGGCGACGGCCTTGATGACCGCCTCGATGTCGGCGTTGACGAAATTGAGCGTGACCGGCTCGTCCGCAGCGAGCGCGGCGGGCGGGGGGCCGCCGAGCGCGAGTGCGATCGCTAAAAACACCACCCACGCGAGCCACGCCGGAGGGGACCGACGGTCGGCGCGGCGGTGGACGTGCGTATGCGAAATCAAGAGGATGCCCGTTCCCCTTATGCCTATGTATTAGGGTCGACCGAGCCCGTCCCCGAACTGAAACTGTGCGATTCGGCGCGTGCCGGCCGATTTTCGCGCGAGCCCCCGGTTTTCGGGAATAATAGCACGCACCCCGGGGCTGCTCCGCCCGGCGGTCCGGCCGGCTCAACCTTTGAATCTGCCGGGACCGCCCGCCGCATCCAAAGGCAATGAGACGCCCCAGGGAGACCCGATGACCCCCGCAACGCTCGCCGTCACCTCGCCCCGGCTCGTCCGGCGCCTCGTGCTCGGCACCGCCCTGCTCCTTGCGCTGACGGTGGCCCTCGCCCCGCGTACGCCCGCGGTCCATGCCCAGCCGAGCGCTCCGCCGGCGCCGGCAGCCGGCGCGGGACCGTCCGATTCCGCCACCGACGCCGGAGCACCCAAGCAGAAAGGGACGGCGCGGTCGGCGACGATCAACATCAAGACCGACGACCACACGGTGACGATCGACGCGACCGCGCCGGCGCAGCCCGACGCCGACGCGACGGCCGACGAGGACGCCCAGCCGGCGAGCCCCATCGTCGGCGTCGGCAAGGGCAAGCACAAGCGCGTCCACGTCGGTGGCTTCGGCAACGATCGCGAATACGATTCCTTCAACGACTTCATCCACAGCGAGCCCGAGTTCGCCGGAATGGTCATCGCGATCGTCGCGATCGTCTTCCTGTCCCCGGTGATCGTGCTCGCGCTGATCCTGTGGTACCGGATGCGCAAGAACCGGATGCTGAACGAGACGATGCTAAAGCTCGCCGAGAAGGGCGTCGTACCGCCGGCCGAGGCGCTGGGCGCGCTCGCAGGCAGTCCCAACGGCGCCCTCGCCGCGGCGCCCTCGGCCTCGCCGATCTACGAGCAGGCGAAACAGATCCGCCGCCGCGCCGCATGGTCCGATCTCCGCAAGGGCGTGATTCTCGGCGGAATCGGGCTCGGCCTCGCGTTCTATTCGATGCTCGACGACGGCTCGCCCAACGGGCTCGGCCTCGTGCTTCTGTTCGTGGGCATCGGCTACATCGTCCTATGGTGGTTCGAGGATCGGCAGTTCCCGTCGAAGGGCAGCGGCGCCGGCGCGGCCCCGGCGGTACCCCCGTCCGGCGGGACGGACGGCAAGGCATGATTCGCGGACACGGATGGTCGAGCCGTCCGTCACGGATGCCCAGCTCATCGCCCGGGTCATCGTCCAGGATGACCGGCACGCGTTCTCGGAGCTCGTGCGCCGCCATCAGTCCGCGGTCCGGGCGACGCTGCGGAGGCTGACCGCAGGCAACCACGCGCTCGCCGACGACCTTGCCCAGGAAACGTTCATGCTCGCCTACCGCAACCTCAAATCGTTCCGCCAGGAGGCGCAGTTCTCGACCTGGCTCTACCGCATCGCGACCAACGCGTTCCTAGCGGAGGCGCGGAAGCGCAAGGAGGAGCTCCTCGGCGACCGGGACCCGGACGTCGCGGGCGATGAAGACAACGAGGCGTACGGGTCGGGCGAAGCCGGGGGCGACGCCACGCGCGGGGCGACGCTGCGGCTCGACATGGAACGCGCGATGGCCGTACTGAGCGAGAACGAGCGGGCCGCGATCGTCCAGTGCTACCACAACGACCTGTCGCACGAGGAGGCCGCCTACGTGCTGAACTGCCCGGTGGGGACGGTCAAGACGCACATCCTCCGGGCGAAGCAGAAGCTCAAGGCGCAGCTTGCGTCCTGGTCGGCGGAATAGGATGATTCGCCCATGAGCGACCGCCCCCTCCTCCCGACGTCTCCCGCGGACGACTGGCTCGACGCCGCGTTGCGCACGGAGGGTCGCGAGCACCGTGCAAGCTACCTCGCCGATGACGGCTTCACCGCGCGCGTGATGGCAAAGTTGCCCGCTCCGCTCGCGGCGCCGCTCCCGGCGTGGCGGAAGCGTGCGGTGATGGGCCTGTGGACGGCCGCCGGCGTCGGCGCCGTCATCGCCTTCCCGGGGGCCTACGCCGACTTCGCGCGCGAATACTTCCGCGTCGTGGCCGGCCACCCGGTGTCGCTCGCGCAGATCGTCGCCACCGTTGTCGCGCTCGGCGTCGGCAGCTGGACGGCGATGGTCTGGGCGGTGCGCCGCGGCTAGAAGTCCCTCGCGGAACTCATTTTCGGAGCGCGGGCACCCGCCCGACCCAGGGGCGCCGCCCGTCGTTCCTCCATCGGATCGTTACTTGCGCTGCCGGGCGCGAGTGTCGACTCGCTACTCGTCATTCCCGCGAACGCGGGAATCCAGTGACTTGGTCTTTGCGGGCGACGGTACACCGTCACTGGGTCCGCGAGAATGCATGCGGCCGGCGCATTCGTCGTTGGACACTAGTCCGTCAGCTTGAAGTTGATCTCGACCTCGCCGACGTACTTCTCGCCTTCGGCGCGGAACTTCCACGTCTTGAGCGCGTAGATGACTTCCTTGTCGAAGTGGCGCGGCGGATCCGCCGACACGATCGTCACATCGGTGACGTTGCCGTTCTCGTCGATGTTGAGCCGCGCGACGACGTGTCCTTTCTCGATGCCCGCCCGGATCGCCGCCTTCGGGAATTCCGGATTGTCCCCGCCGATCCGCTGGATGCCGCGCCGTATCGCCGGTTTCGGTGGCGGCGGCGGGGGCGGCGGCTTCGGGGCCTCGATGACCGGCGGCGCTTTCGGCGGCTCCGGCGTCGTGACCGTGATCGTCGGTCCGGTCGGTGCGGTCGTCACCGGGATGTCCGGCGGGGGCACGTAGGTTTCCGGCGGCGGCGGCTTGGGCAGCTCGATCTTCTTGGGCGGCGGTGGCGGCGGCGGCGGCAGCTTGATCTCCTCGATGATCGATGTCTCCAGCGGCTTCTTGATCACCTGCACCGCCTTGCGGGCGAGGCCGGTGACGAGCGCGTAGATGACGACGACGTGCACCAGGATGACGACCATCATTCCGAACGCGTGCCGGGTGGGGTTCCTCTGCTGCCGTGCGTAATCCATGTCCGTGTCGACTCCCGTCCTCTGACCGCGCAGTTCGCTACTCTTCGATGAACTGCTCGCTGCCGACGATTCCGATCTTGGTGAGTCCGAGCCTCTGCGCCGACGCCATCACGCCGGCGACCACCTCGTAGCGCGAGTTCTTGTCCGGGCGCAGATGAAGCTCCGGCTGCACCGGCTGCACGGACGCCGCCGCGAGCAGCTGCTCGAGCGCCTCCCGCGAGGGCACCGCCTCGCCGTTCCAGTACACGGTGCTCGTCGGGTCGACGTCGATCTTGACGACCTCCGGCGGCACGAGCGGCGGCGGCGGGTTGCCGATCGGCATGTTGAGGTTCACCGCATGCAGCTGGATCGGGATCGTGATGATCAGCATCACGAGCAGCACGAGCATCACGTCGATGAGCGGCGTGGTGTTGATGTCGATCATCACTTCGGGCTCCTGCCCGGCCTTGCCTACGCTCATTGCCATTGGGGATTCCTCTCGCTCGTCCGCGACGTCGTCAGCCGCCGCGCGGGGGCGGCTCGGTGATGAAGGCGACCTTCGCAATGCCGGCCCGCTGGCACGCGTAGATGATGCGCCCGACGCCCGTGTACTTGGCCCGGCCGTCGCCGCGGATCTGCACCTCCGGCTGCGGCGAGAGCACCGATATCTTCTTCAGGCGGTCGATCAGCGCCGCGGTCGACCCGATCCTGAGGTCGTTCCAGTAGATGTTGTCCCCCTGGTCGACCGACAGCACGATGTTCTCCGGCTTGGTCTCGCGGATCTCGTTGCGTTCCTTCGGCAGCTCGACCGGAATCGAGGTGACGACCACCGGGATCGTGATCAGGAAGATGATCAGCAGCACCAGCATCACGTCGACCAGCGGCGTCGTGTTGATCGTCGAGATCGCCTCTTCCTCGTCGCCGCTCGCGGGGCCGACGCTCATCGCCATGACGTCACGCCTTCGCGGGGGACTTCGGGCTCGACAGCAGCACCGCGTGCAGCTCGGAGCCGAACGAGCGCACCTGCTCCATCACGCCCTTGTTGCGGCGGACGAGCCAGTTGTAGCCGAGCACCGCGGGCACGGCGACGGCGAGGCCGAACGCCGTCATGATGAGCGCCTCGCCGACGGGCCCCGCCACCTTGTCGATCGACGCCTGCCCGGCGATGCCGATCGCCGTCAGCGCGTGATAGATGCCCCAGACCGTGCCGAACAGCCCGACGAACGGGGCGGTCGAGCCGACCGTCGCCAGGAACGCGAGCCCGTCCTGCGTGCGGCTCTGCACGTTGTCGATCGCGCGCTGGATCGACATGCTGATCCATTCGTTCATGTCGACGCCGCCGAAGAGTCCGGTATGGCGCGCCGTCGCCTCGAGGCCGGTCTCGGCGATGAAGCGATACGGGCTCGCCTTCTTCAGGCCTTCCGCGCCCTGCTTCACGCTCGGCGCCTTCCAGAACGTCTTCTCGGCATTCCTGCCGTGGCGCAGCATCTTGTGCTGCTCGTACACCTTGGTGATGATGATGTACCAGCTTCCCATCGACATGACGACCAGGATCAGCAGCGTGGTCTTCGCGACCATGTCGCCGCCCTTCCACAGCGCCTCGAGACCGTAGGGATTGTCGACGATTTCGGTCGCTTTCACGCCTGCGGGCTTCGCCGCCGGAGCCGGGGCGGCGGTCGGCGCCGCGGCAGCCGGAGCTTCGGGGGCAGCGGACGGGGCCGCGGGCGGCGTCTGCGCCGACGCGGTGGGCGGGACGACCGCGGCGGACGCGGCCACGAACAGGACCGCGGCCAGCGCGGCCAGGCGGGTCGTCTTCAACATGGAGTCTCCAGGCAAAGGTGGATTCGGATCAGATGGATTCGACCGGGCGCAACGTGTCCGGCGCTCTCGGCCGGCGCAAGCGACATCGGCGGGCTCCCACCCGCCGCGAAGCGATGTTGCGCGCCGCGAGGCCCTCCCGGTGCAGGGGGCTGATGCTAATGGCGTCCAAGCGAAAATGCAAAACCGTTCAAGGAATTCCCTGCCGCGGCCCGCGGAGTCGCCGCGCGAGCCCGCCCGACGCTCGGGGCGGCGCTGCGCGGTCAGGGTTCGCGCGGAGGACCTTCGGCTGGCCGAAAAAAGCCTGCTATTATGCCAACATCGAATCCGCGATGTCCAGCGGGCAGGGAGAACGATCTACCGGCCGACGCGCCGCGCAAGGCGCCGCGCCGCTCGCGCTGCGCTCGCGGCCGCCGGCAACCACCTCAGGGAACCACGATGAGCCACCGAATTGCGTCCGCCTTCCTCTTCATTGTCGCGCTCGCCACCGCCTCGGCTTGGGCGCAGGCTCCCGCCGCTACTGCCGCGAACGACATGCAGTCGCTGCGCAGCGCCGTGAAGGCCGACAAGCGGGCGCTGGTCGCCTCGACGCTCGAGCTCACGCCGCAGGAAGCCACCAAATTCTGGCCCATTTATGACAAGTACCAGCGCGCACTGAATGCGGCGAACCGGCAGATCGCGCTCGCAGTCGAGGATATAGTCGCGCGCGACCGTCCGATGTCGGACCAGTTCGCGAAGCAGCTCGCGAAGGAAATGATGGAGGCCGACCAGAACGAGCTCAAGGCGCGGCAGACGATGCAGAAAGGCGTGTTGAAAGTGCTGCCGCCGAAGAAGGCGGCGCGTTACCTGCAGCTCGAGTCGAAGATCCGCGCGTTCCAGGACTACGACCTCGCCAGCGCGATTCCCCTCGTAAAGTAGCTTTCGCGCCAGCCCCCCCGGCGAGGTTGCGCCGCCCCCGATGCGAATTCTGCTGCTCGCGCTGCTTGCGGCCCTCGCCGCCCCGCCGGCACACGCGGACGCCTCGCGCGACGCGCTCGCCGAGATCGCCAAATGCGCGGACGTCGCCGACGCGGGCGAGCGGCTCAAATGTTTCGACGCCGCGATGGCGCGCGTGAAGAACGTGTTGGCCGCGCCCGCGCCGGAGACGCCTTCGAAAAGCTTCCTCGACTGGTTCGGCTTATCGCGCCCACAGCCGGTGACAAAGCCGGAGGAGTTTGGCAAGCCCCCGCCGGAGCCGGCGCCGGAGGAGCTCAACGAGATCGCGTCGCCGGTGCTCGAATTCGCGAAGACCGCGCACGGCAAGGCCGTCTTCATCCTCGAGAACGGCCAGGTCTGGCGGCAGCTCGACAGCGACACGACGCAGGTGCTCGACCCGGCGCGCGGGTCGAAGATGTCGGTCAAGATCGAGCGCGGCTTCCTCGGCAGCTACAACCTGACCATCGACGGCCGCAAAATCCTCGTCAAGGTCAACCGCATCAAGTAGCGACGCCGGATGGACGCCGCGACACGTCGCATGTCACGGCGTGGTGTTGGCCATCGCGAGCTCGGTCGCACAGTTCCGCGCCCACGCCGAGAACATCGCGTCGAACCAGAACTGGTTCGAGACCAGGCTCACCGTGTTGAAGCGCCCAACCTGACGCGCCGTGTTCCGGTCGACCACGCGGCCCACGAGCATTCCGCTGACCGAATCGCGGATGTCGAGCATGAGCGTCGCGTTGCCGGCCTCATGCTGCGTGATCTGGCCCTGCCGGACCGGCGTGATCGCATCGGGCGCATTGACGAACAGGTCCACGGTGCTCGGGGCCACGCGCAGCACGCCCGCTCCGGGCGCCGTGACGACCTCGAAGCCCTGTGCCGCGAACGCCGCGCTCACGGCCTTCGTCATCCCTGCGGCCGCCGAGGCGACCATCTCCCTCTCGTCCCCGGCCGTGAGCCAGCGCGATGGCTCGCGCTGCTGGTTGATGGACTTGCGCCAGCCCTTCTCGGTCTCGACGCGGGCCGGCTCGACGATCACCTTGCGGTAGCCCGCGACGTCGACCGCCGGCCGCAGGTAGACCTCGTCCAGCGTCGGCGACTTGACCGCAGCCAAGCCCTCGGCCTGCGCCGGGTCGGTCGCCGCGAACGCAGGAGCGAATGTCGCGGCGGCGAGGGCGGCGAGCAGCGGAACGAACAACCGTGGTGTCCTCATGGCAGGCTCCTTCACGAAACGCTTATGATGCCAACATCGTCTCGGCACGAATTATTCGCGCCGGCCAGCTCATCATTCTGATCGCGTCCGGCAAGGTGGCGCAAGCTACCGACGGAATTCCCGACTTGGCGACACGGCCTTCTCCCTCGCTGCAGGACGTCCTGCTGGCGCAATTGCCGGCATCGCCCGATGCGTATCCGCAGAAGCTCGACTTCGTGCGCGAAAGCGCTCTCGTCGTCCGGCTGGACGAACCCGCCTATCGCGCCGCGAGCTTCCTCGATGACCGAATCCTGGGGCCAGGACTCCAGGGAGCCTGGATTCCCTTCGGCGGCGTCGTCGAGGCCGCGCGCCGCGCGACCGGCACCGGCCCGCTCCATTTCATCTTTCATACCGGGCACGTCGGTTCGACGCTCCTGAGCCGGCTGCTCGACGAAACGGGGGCGGTGCTGTCGTTGCGGGAGCCCCTGCCGCTGCGGACGCTCGCCGAGGCGCACGACGTGCTGGGCCGCCCGGAATCGCTCTTGAGCCATGCGCAGTTCGACGCCGCGCTCGGAGTCTTCGCGACGCTGTGGTCCCGCGGGTATCGCGCGACTCAGAGCGTCGTCGTCAAGGCGACGAGCAGCGCCGGCCGGATCGCGGGACCGATCCTGGAACGGCGCACGGCCTCCCGTGCGGTCTACCTGAACCTCGACGCCGAACCTTATCTGGCGACGCTGCTGGCGGGGCAGAACTCGCTGCTCGACCTTCGCGGGCACGGCCCCGAACGCATCCGCCGGCTTCAAGCGAGCGTCACGGCGCCTCTCCCGCCGCTGCACGCGATGTCGATCGGGGAGCTTGCCGCACTGAGCTGGCTCGTCGAGTCCCGCGCCCGGCGCGACGCGGTCACGGCGTTCCCGGAACGGGTCATCGCCCTCGACTTCGACCGGTTTCTCGCGAGCGTCACCGAAAGCATGGGGCGCATCCTCGGCCATTTCGGCCTCCCGGCCGACGCGCGCTACCTGGCGACGGTCGGACAGAGCCCGGTGCTCACCCGCTACTCGAAGGCGCCCGAGTACGCGTACACACCGCAGGTGCGCGCCGAGATCCTCCGCGATGCGCGGCGCGACCATCGCGAGGAGATCTCGCGGGGACTTGCGTGGCTCGAGCGCCTCGCGCAGGCGAACCCCGCGGTCGCGGAAGTCGTCACGTCGTCGACCACATCCGGATGAGGTTCTGCCGGACGACGTCGAGGCGTACGCGGCTCTCCCATCGCATCGTGGTCCCCTCGAGCGCTGCGATCTCGTTCAATTCGTAGACCTGCGTCCGCTGGTGCTCGTCGGCGATGTAGCTCTCGATGAACGTGATCGACACGAGACGCTGCCCGGAGCGCACCGGCACGACTTCGTGCAGGGTCGTCGACGGGTAGACGATCGCCTCGCCGGCCGCGCCCTTGATCGGAATGGCCAGGTTGCCGATCTCGATCGACAGCTCGCCCCCCTCGTAGGTGGCTGGGTCGTTGATGAACACGGTGCACGAGAGGTCGGAGCGCAGTCGCGCGTTGCCGAGCTGGATCAGCGCCGCGTCGGCGTGGCCGCCGTATTTCATTCCCGGCTCGTAGCGGCACAGGAGCGGTGGCGCGATGCGCTTGGGCATCGCGAAGTCCGTGAACTCGCGCGAGCGTCCCAGCGCGTTGCTCACGATCTGCACCGATTCGACATAGCGCGGATCGCCGAGATCGGCCTGCAGGTTGCTCTTTGACGTGTTCGCGGGATTCGACGCCCGCCCGTCGACGAAGCGGATCTCCCGCGAGAGCGCGACGAGCCGCGCGATCTCGGCAGGCGTCAGGAGGTTCTTGATCTTGAGGAACACGCTGGATCCCGTCCGCAGTTGGAAACGCTCCGGAATCGTACACGCGGTTCCGGCCGGTTCCCAGCGGATGCTATCCTTTCGTCCGCGTCAGGGCGGCCGATCACGCGCCGCCCGGCGAATGGTTCGATCCGCTTTCCATGGCCTCGGCTCCCATCGATGCACGCGCCCTCGTGCAGTCCGGCGCCGCCGCGCTGCGGCAGGGCGACGCACGCACCGCGCGCGCTTCGTTCGAACGCGTCATCGACGCCGGCCAGGCCGACGTCGCGAGCTATCTCGGACTCGCCCAAGCCTGCCGGAGCCTCGGCGACGCGCCGATCGCGCTCGCCGCGCTCGACAAGGCACTCGCGCTCGAGCCGCGGAATCTCGGCGCGGTGATCCTCAAGGCGGACCTGCTCGCCGAGCTCGGCGACACGCGCGCGGCCGCGTCGTTCTACCAGTTCGCGGTCCGGGTCGCGCCACCGGGCGACGAGATGCCAGCCGCGCTGCGCGACGAAGTGAAGCGCGCGAAGGCGATGTGCGAGCGCTACGCCGGTGAGTTTGAAGGATTCCTCGTCGACCGGCTCGTTCGCCACGGGCTCGACAACGGCCGTTCCACCGCCCGGTTCAGGCAGTCGCTCGACATCCTCGTGGGTCGAAGGAAGACGTTCTTTCAGCAGCCTACGATCTATTTCTTCCCGGGACTTCCTCAGATCCAGTTCTACGACCGCGAGGACTTCCCCTGGCTCGACGAGATCGAGGCGGCGACCGCCGAGATTCGCACGGAGCTGAAGGCCGCTGCCGCCGATGATGCGCGCTCGTTCGTACCCTATGTCCAGCACGTGCCGGGACGGCCGCGGCGGGACCACGCCGGGCTGGAGGGCAATCCGAGCTGGAGCGCCTACTACCTGTGGAAGGACGGCGAGATCGTCCTCGACCATGCCGCGCGCTGCCCGAAGACGCTCGACGCCCTCGCCCAGGCGCCGCAAGTCTGGGCGAAGAGTCGCTCGCCGTCGGTCCTGTTCTCGCTGCTGCGTCCGGGCGCGTGGATCCCCCCGCACACCGGGCTCACGAACGCGCGCCTGATCTGCCATCTGCCGCTGATCGTGCCGCCCGGATGCGCCCTTCGCGTCGGCAACGACACCCGCGTTCCGGAAGAGGGGAAAGCGTGGGTATTCGACGACACGATCGAGCACGAAGCGTGGAACCGCAGCGACCACGCCCGTGTCATCCTGTTGTTCGAGATCTGGCGCCCGGAGCTGTCGGAAGAGGAGCGCGCGCTCGTAACCGCGATGTTCGAGGCGGTCGACGCCTACCGCGGCGAGAAGCCCGTTTGGTCGATCTGAGAATGCCGATGGAATCCACGACCGACGTCCGCAGCCGACTTCCGGAGATCAACGCGCTAGAGGCGCAGGCGTTTCAGGCCGCGCAGACGGGGCGGGACGACGAGGCGCAGAAGCTCTGGGGCCGGATCCTCCAACTCGATCCGAACCACGTCCGCACGCTGTCGGTGCTGGGGCAGCGCGCATTCCGTGCGGGAGACATGCCGTCGGCCCGCGTCGCGTTCCAGCGAATCGTCGACGTCGATGGCTCGGATCCGCACCAATGGATCCATCTCGCCATCACCTGCCGCAACCTGCAGGACGAGCCGGCCGAGGAGACGGCGATCCGACAGGCGCTGACCCGCGATCCCGGCGAACTCGTCGCCCTCATTCTCCGGGCCAACCTGCTCGAGCGGCAAGGCAGGATGCACGAGGCCGCCGTGGCCTACAGCGCGGCCGCCGCCGTGGCGCCGCCGCTCGATAGCGTACGTCCCGAGCTTCGCCCGGCGATCGTAGAGGCGAACGAGCGCATCGACCAATACAATCGCGATCGCGGGGCGTTTCTCGACCAGTATCTCGACGCCCATTGCACGACGTTCGCGGGCGAGGACTTGAGGCGCTTCCGCGATTCGGTCGACATCCTAGTGGGACGAAAGCGACGCTACGATTCGCGCCCGACGATTTTCCACTACCCGGGACTCGCCCCGATCGAATTCTTCGACCGGGCACTGTTTCCGTGGCTCGAGCGGTTCGAGGCCGCGACCGACGCGATTCGCACCGAGGTCCTGAACGTCCTCGCCGCCGAGGAAGGCTTCACGCCCTGCATCCCGTACCCGCAGGACGTGCCGCACCGCCCGTTGGCCGAGTCCAACAACTCCACGGGTTGGAGTGCGTTCCACCTCTTCAAGATGGGGAAGCTCGTCGCAGAGAACGCCGCCCGTTGCCCGCTCACGGTGGAGCTGCTCGAGGGTGCGCCGCAGCCCGATGAGCCGGGGCGCACGCCGTCGGCGATGTTCTCGCTCCTGAAGCCCGGCACCCGCATTCCGCCGCAGACGGGCGTGTCCAACGTGCGGCTCGTCTGTCACGTGCCGCTGATCGTTCCCGAGCAATGCGGATTCCGCGTGGGGAATACGAACCGCGAGTGGGTGCCGGGCCAGGCGTTCGTCGTCGACGACACGATCGAGCACGAGGCGTGGAACATGAGCGACAAGCCGCGGGTCGTGCTGCTCTTCGACGTCTGGCACCCTGCGCTGACCGCGGCGGAGCGCGCGCTGATCACCGCCTTGGCCGCGGGGCTGAACGAATTCACGGCGGTGGCGCCCGCTCCTGCCGAATCCGCGTAGGGCCGAGATGCCGGCGCCGCGCGCCGAGGCAGAGCGTATGTCCGGGGTGACCTGGCGGGAAGCGATCGCGCTCGGGCACGCGGCGCAGCGGAGCGGTCGCGCCGACGAGGCCCTCGCGTACTATCGGGCCGCGCTCTCGCTCACCCCCGATCACGCCGAGACCAACAGCGTCTGCGGCCTCATGCTGCTCCAGCTCAACCGCCCGGACGAGGCCCTGCCGCTCCTGCGGCGGGCCGTCGACCTCGACCCGCCCAACCCGGGACTACGCACGAACCTGGCGGAGGCGATGGCGGGAACGGGTGACGTCGCCGGCGCGATCGCCCTCGTCGAAGCGCTCGCGGCGGATACGCCGGGACAGTGGTGGATCTGGGAAAGACTCGGCGAGTTAAAAGCGAGGGCGAGCCGGTTTTCGGAAGCTGCCCGCCACTTCCACCAGGCGCTCGAACTCAAGCCGGACGACCCGTCGCTGCTCTTCAAGTGCGCGAGGGCGAACTTCGACGCGGGCTCCGCTGCGAAGGCCCGCGCGCTGCTCGACCAGGCCGCACCGCTCGCGCCCGGCCACGTGGCGATCCTGCGCCTCTACGCTGAAATTCACGAGCGCGATGCCGCGTGGGACGATCTTGCGGAGACGGCGCAGTCATGGCTGCGCGCGGAGCCGCGGAACCCGTTGCCGTGGATGTTCGCCGCGAGGGCCCAGTGGGAAACGGGTTACCTGGCCGGCGCCAGGCAGAGCTACCGGACGTTCCTCGATCTCGGCGGCTCGTGCGCGGCGAATCTCGCCACCTACGGCCGGCTCTGCATGATGGCGCTCGCCTACGACGAGGCCGCGCGCGCGCTCGACGACGCCGAACGACTCGATCCGCAGTGCGCGCACATGCTCTCCGCCAAGGCCACGCTGGCCATGTACGCGGGACGGTTCGACCAAGCGCTGGCGTACGCCCGGCGAGCGATCGCGGTCGATCCCCGCGACGGCGCCGCGTTCAAGGTGCTGGTCCAGGTCTCGGGCGGACACATTGCCGGAGACGAATACGCTCGGCTCGCGCGCCTCGCCGAGGACGCGAGCGCTCGCGCCGAGGACCGGATCGCCGCTTCGTTCGCGCTCGCCGATTGCCTCGACGCGCAAAGCGACTTCGACAGAGCCTTCGCCGCCTATGTGCAGGCGAACGAATTGAGCGCGCAGCGCGCCCAGCGTGAAGGGATCACCTACGACCGCGTCCTGCGCGAACGGGAGGTCGAGTGGCTCATGTCGGCGTTCTCCACCGCCCCACCCCTGGTCCCGACCGAGGCGAGGCCGACGCCGATATTCGTCGTCGGCATGCCCCGATCCGGGACGACGCTCGTCGAAAGCATCATTGGCGCCCATTCCGCCGTCCTCGCGTGCGGCGAGCGCCAGGCGATGCCCACGATCATGCAGGAGTTCGCCTCGTTACAACGCTCGCCCCCGTACGTGATCACGGAAGCCATGAGGCAGCGGTGGTGCGACGCCTACTGGCGTGAGCTTCCCGAGCTGCGGGGATTCGTAGCCGTCACCGACAAGAATCCGTGGAATATCGACGCGCTGGGCATGATCTTCGCGCTGTTTCCCCATGCCCGCGTCGTCCACGTTCGCCGCGACCCGGTCGAGACGAGCCTGTCGATCTTCCGTAACGCGTTCCCCAAGTTCGCGTCGTTTGCGAACCGGCTCGCGGACATCGGCCATTACTACGGTCAATACGCGAAGCTCATGGCGCACTGGCAGCGCGTGCTGGGAGATCGGTTCCTGACGATCCGGTACGAGGAGCTTGTGGCCGACTTCGACCGCGCGGCGCCGGATCTGCTGCGGTTCTGCGGGCTCGAGTGGCAGGAGGCCTGCCGACGCTTTTCGGAGAGCAACAGGATCGTTGCCACGATGAGCGCAGTGCAGGTCCGGCAACCCGTCGGCGCGTTCAAGGGACGCAGCCACCGCTACGGGCGGCATCTGTCGCCGCTTCTCGGCGCCCTGCACGAAGCCGGCGCCGAGACGCCCTCGCCCTCCCTAGGCTAGCCCGCGCAGAAGCTCCGTTGCGCGAGGGCCGTCGGCAGCCCGAGCCCCGAAAAACGGCGGGCCGAAGCCCGCCGTCGAGGACAGAGCGCTACGCGTTTGGGTCAGAACTTTGCCGTGACGTTGACGAAGAGTGTCCGTCCGAGCGTGTCGTAGACCTGCGGGAACGTGTTGCCGTTGCCGAACGTCGACGGCCCCGCGACCGAGGGCAAGCCCGTTCCACCGGTGTTTGCGGTGGACGACACGAGCGGCGGATCCTTGTCGAAGATGTTGTTGACGCCAGCGCGGAGCGTGAAGTTCTTGGTCGCGTTCCACTGGAACGCGAGGTCGAAGTACTGCTGGGCGCTGATCGAGCCATCGGACGGCGCGTAACCTCCGCTGATCAACGGGTTGTCGCTGCTGAACGTGACGTCGACGCCGCTGATGTAACGCCACGTAATCGCCATGTTCCAGTCCCACGGCGTGTTCCAGATTCCCATGAGCCGGGAACGCCACGTCGGGACCACCGCAGCGGACCCATTGTTGCAGGAAGGACCATACAGGCCCGCGCAGTCGTAGGTGCCCAACCCCGGGATCGGCTCCACGATGAACTGGTTGACCCAGGTTCCGAGGAGGTTGAACGCAAGGCTGCCCCACTTGTCGATCGGCTGCGTGTAGTTGGCCGTCACGTCGATGCCGTCCGTCAGATAGCTGCCCAGGTTCTGGTTGAAGGCGGCGATGTACCCGGCATTCGGGACCCAGAGATTGCCGTTGTTGCTCAATTCACGGTGGATCAGCTCGCAGTTGAGGCCAATGTTGACGCAGTTGGTGAGCGCCTGCTGCGGCAGGATGGTCCCGATCACGCCCTCGATCTTGTAGTGCCAGTAGTCGACCGTCGCGCTCCAATTCGGGTACTGCAGCACACCGCCGAGCGTGTAGGTCTTTGCTGTCTCCGGATTGAGGTTCGGATTGCCGCTCTGCAGCTGGTTGTATTGGCCCGCGGGGCTGCCCGGGATGCTCCCGTATTGGGCTGCCGTCGCTCCGGTCCTCAGGCACTGCGCCAGCGTCGCCGCAGGCGTGGCCCCGGAGCACGGGTCCGTGCCGTCCCACAGGTTATAGCCTGTCCCAAGGAAGAGCTCGATGACGTTCGCCGCACGAACGGCCTGCTGGTAGCTGCCGCGGAGCTTCGCCTCCTTGACGATCGACCAATCGGCGCCGAGACCGTAGCTGTTGGTCGTCTTGTCGGTGCTGTAGCTCGAGTAGCGGTACGCGCCGGTAAACGTCAGGTCGTACGCCCACGGCTGCCGCTGAATGACCGGCACCCGGACTTCGGCGTAGGGCTCCACGACGGTGAACTGGCCGTTGACACTGATCGTCGCGCCGCCCTGGCCCGCAAGGTCGCCCGTGCCGAATTCGGCATCGACAGAGTTGGTGAGCTTCTCGACCCGGCGCTCGATACCGGCGGCGAAGCCGACGCCGTCCCTCGCCCAGGGCAGCGTCCACCCATACGACGAGCCGAGATCGGACGACACGGTGACACCGACCACGCTCTGCGCCGTGTAACCGGTCATGAAGCCCGGTGTCTGCAGGTAATTCAGGGCCGCCTGGGTGACACCGCCGATGTGGAAGATGTCCCACGGCACGCAGCGGTTGTCCGTCCCGTTGACAGCCGACCTACAGGCGGGCAGGCCGGTTGCGGGGTCCGTGATGACATCGAAGGACTTGTTCAGACGGTCCACCGAGAAGTCGTTGAGATAGGTTCGCCCCAACGTATTCCGACCCGACTGCCACCACGCGTTGTAGTCCCACTTGTCGTCCAGGACGCTGCCCTTCGCGCCGAGCACCACGCGGAAGTTGTTGAGCGTGAAGTCGTCCTGACGTCCACCGCCCTCGATGTTGCGGCGGCCGATGTAGAAGGTCGCATCGGGATGGGTGGCCGACAGCCCCACCGCGTCCTTGAAGTTCTGGGACAGGAGCGGGTTCTCGTTGTGCAACGTGAACGGCTGCAGGAATGCCCCACTGGGCGCGATCTGCGCTGTCGTGTGGTCGTTCATGTAGTCGAACTCGGCGTACGTCCGCACCTGCGGCAGCACGTCGTAGTGCATGAACGCGTTGAACAGGTAGCGCGTGTCGGGGCGCTGCCAGTAATTGGCCGGCGCGAAATTGTATTGATCCTGCGAGCCGACGTAGGGCCGGACGTCGCCGGCCGGATTCGCGATGGTGAGGTCGAAGCTGCTGCCCAAGAACCGTCCCGGATAGCTCGTGCTGGAGCCGCCGCACGCATAGCCGTTCGCCATCGGGTTCGATGCGGTGGGCTTCGCGGTTGGGAACTGACCGACCAGCGAGCACGCGCTGTGGTCGCGGGTGCTCTGCAGGACCGCATCCTGGTTCCGCCATTCGAAGTAGATCGTCGCGTTGCCCTTCCCGTTCGCGAAGTTGCTGCCCGCCGTGACGGAAAAACTCTGCGTGTTGCCGTCGAGGTCGACGTTCCCGGGAACGGAGAACTGCGCCGGGTTCGTCTGATGCTTCTGGGCAACGAGGTCGCCCATCCAGCTGTGCTGTTGGTGGTTGTAGCCATTGCCGTTCCAGTCGAGCTGGACGCCTTCGAAGTGGTCGTTCATGATGAAGTTGACCACCCCGGCGATGGCGTCCGACCCGTAGATCGACGACGCGCCCCCGGAGAGCACTTCGATGCGCTGGATCAGCGGGGCCGGAATGGCGTTGATGTTCGTCGCCCACCCGCCCTGGAGCGGCGATCCCGCCGGCACGCGCTTGCCATCGATCAGCACCAGCGTCCGGTTCGGCCCGAGACCGCGGAGGTCAACCGTGGCAGTGCCCGTGGCCCCGTTCGAGATGTTGCTCCCCTGACCGGGGACGACCTGCGGCAGCTGATTCAGGATGTCGGACGTCGACGTGAGACCCGTATACGCGATCTCCTGGGAGCTGATCACGTTGACCGGGCTTTCGCTCGTGAGCGTCGGCGACGGAATCCGGGAGCCGGTGACCTCGATCCGCTCGATCTTCTGCGGCTCGGTCGGCGGCGTCTGCTGCGCGTAGGCCAACGGCGTCGCCAGGCCGACGACGACGCCCGCGTTGAGCGCGTTCATCACGGCCACGGACAGCTTCTTCCGGTGCATCCTGTTCATAATGGAGTCCCCCAGGAAAATAATGGCGCGCAACGGATAACGAGATTGATTCCCGTTGCTGCAGGCACCCGAACATTACCGCAGCGCCAATTTCGGCGGCAACGAAAATCCTTGGCAACTTCAAGCCTGATATCGCCCGTTGTTGCAAAAATACCAATCGAGATGATGTGCATCGCACAACGTCGAGCGGGTTAACGTGGCGATGCTGTTCCGCACCTACCCGCGTGAGTGGCGTTACCGCAACGCAAAATGCCTCGCGGGCAAGGCCGACCGAGCGACGGGCGGGCTGCGGAACTTGCGAGCGCCGTGCATCCGCGGGTCCGCTGCGATTGGCCTCTGGCGTTCCGGGCCGGGTTCGTCCCTCTATAGAGTGAAGCTGCGGTGAAGTCCGGGACCACGGAGTCGCTCTTCGAGATCCGGCCGGCAGAGCCTCGCGACGTCGACGCGATCGTCGCGATGATTCGGGCCTTGGCGGAATACGAGAGGCTCGCGCACTTGTGCATCGCAGCAAAACCGGACCTGGAACGAGCGCTGTTCGGCCCGCGACCCGCCGCCGAGGTCCTGCTTGCGGTAAAAGATGCAAAGCCTGTCGCCTTCGCCTTGTTTTTCCATAATTTCTCAACCTTCCTTGGCCGCCCCGGGCTCTGGCTCGAGGATCTCTTCGTGCTGCCCGGGTACCGCCGGCGGGGGTGCGCGCGGTCCCTGCTGCGCGCGCTGGCGACCCTCGCCGTCGAACGCGGGTGCGGCCGCTTCGAATGGGCGGTCCTGGATTGGAACGCCCCCGCGATCGAGTTCTATCGATCGCTGGGCGCGACACTGCTGCCCGATTGGCGGATCGTGCGCGTGGTCGGACCTTCGCTCGAGGCCCTCGCTCGCGGGGCCGGCGGCGAGGACGGCGACGCGGGCCAGCGGTGAATCGACCTGCGGCGGGATCGACCCGACAATCCGGGGGCGCCGCTTGCGCCGGAACCCGCGGGCGGCGCTAGAATCGTGCGCACGGGTTCGCCGCCACGGAGGCTCCGCCCCCAAAGTGATGCCGAGCCGCGCGAGGAGACGTCGAATGAAAGGGTGGGCCGTCGCCCTTCTCGTCCCGACATTGGCCGCGTGTGTCAGCGCGCCCCCCACCTCGGCGCCCACGAGCCTCTTCGACGATCGGCTGTTCCAGGCGCCCACCGAGCGCATCAACGGGGACGACGTGTTCGCGCTCAGTCCCGAGATGAAGGAGTACGTGAGCGCCGACATCGCCCCGCTCTTGCGCGTCCGGGGCGCCCGGCAGGGCCTGGTCGACGCCTTGATGACTCCCGGGCTGCTGAGGCTCGAATACGAATCGACGATGACGCGCAACGCGGCGCAGGCGTTCAGCGTGCGCTCGGGCAACTGCCTCTCGCTCGTGATCATGACGGCGGCGTTCGCAAAGAGTCTCGACCTTCCGGTCCGGTTTCAGACCGTGACCGCGGACGAGACGCTCGGCCGGAGCGGCGACATGCAGTTCATCATCGGCCACGTCAACGTCACTCTGGGCGAGAGGATCGCGGACGTGGGCTCGCACCGGAGCGATCTCCTGACCGTCGATTTCGTGCCGACGCAGGGCGCCGCGCGCGCGAGCACACACCCGATCGCCGAAGAGACGGTCGTCGCGATGTTCATGAACAACCGCTCCGCCGAGGCGCTGGCGGCGGGCCGGGTCGACGACGCGTACTGGTGGGCGCGCGCGGCAATCGGACGGGACCCTAAGTTCATGAGCGCCTACAACACGCTTGGTGTCGTCTATCGGCGGAAGGGTGACCTCGCGGACGCCGAGCGGACGTTCTCCTATGTCCTCGAGCGCGACCCCGAAAACACGCACGTGATGTCCAACCTCGTGCCGGTGCTCGAGGCGCAGGGTCGGCGGACCGAAGCCGCGGCGCTCGCCCGCCGCCTTGCGGAGCTGGACCCGCACCCGCCGTTCAGCTACTTCATGCTCGGCATGAACGCCCTTCGCGAGCGGAATTTCGTGCAGGCGCGCGACCTGTTCGCGAAGGAGGTCGACCGCGCGCCGTATTACCACGAGTTCCGCTTCTGGCTCGCCCAGTCCTACCTCGCGCTCGGCGACGTCGACCATGCCAAGAAGCAGCTCGCCCTGGCGCTCGAGTACAGCGATACGAACCGCGAGCGCGCGCTCTACGCGGCGAAGCTCGCGCGGATCAAGTCCATTTCGATTCACTAGATCATCGACACGTCGTATCCACGACCAATGCGCCGGCCGCATCCATTCTCCGTCGCCCCCCCGAAGGCGGGGACCCGGTGACGTTGTTGTACTGTCACCTGCCAGGACCCAAGTCACTGGATTCCCGCGTTCGCGGGAATGACGACTTCGCCGGTTTCATGGATCATCCAAACAACGTCTTGAATGTTCACAGCTGGAGCCGTGCTGCCGGCGGTTAGAATCGCGGGCGATCGGCCGCCTTCGCCGACCGACTCCCGCCGATCCCACCGTGACGAACGACCCCGACGCGCACACCGCCTTTCGCGAGGCGGTGGGGCTCGAGCGCGCCGGCCGCGGCGCCGAAGCGGAGGCGGCTTACGCGCGCCTCCTGCAACGCTGGCCGAACCACGCCGACAGCTGGTACAACCTCGCCGTGCTGCAGCGCAGGGCGGGGCGCTTCGACCAGGCGCTCGCGAGCTACGAGCAGGCGCTCGCGCGCGGCGTCTCGCGGCCGGAAGAGGTCCATCTCAATCGCGGCGTGATCTTCTCGGATTGCCTGCGGCGCGATCGCGAGGCCCTGCAGGAGCTGCGCGCGGCGCTCGCGCTCAATCCGCGATATGCGCCGGCGCTCTTCAACCTCGCGAACCTGATGACCGACCTGGGCGAGCGCGACGCCGCGATCGCGACCTACGAGCAGCTCCTCGCCGTCGACCCGCAATCCGCGGAAGGACTCGCCCGCTACGCCGATGTCAAGCGCGTGACCGCCTCCGACGATCCGATCGTGGGCCGCCTGCGGCAGGCGATCGCGCGACCCGGCGCGACGGCTTCCGACCGCGCGAGCCTGGGTTTCGCGCTCGGAAGGGTGCTCGACGGATGCGGCGCGTACGACCAGGCGTTCGACGCCTTCGCCGCCGCCAACCGGCACAGCCGCGAAAGCGCCGGGCCGCGAGCGGTGCTCTACGACCGGCGCCGGCACGAGGCGTTCATCGACCAGCTGATCGCGACCTTCACGCCCGGACGGGGCCCGTACACCGCGGGCGGACCGCCGGCCCGTCCGATCTTCGTCTGCGGCATGTTCCGATCGGGCTCGACCCTGACCGAGCAGGTGCTCGCCGGGCATTCGAAGGTGAGCGCGGGCGGCGAGCTCGGCCTCATCTCCGCGCTCGTGCAGAGGGCGCTCGCCCCCTTCCCGGCGCGCATGGCGCACGTCGCGCCGGCAGACCTCGCGGCGCTGTCCGCGCGCTACCTCTCCGAACTCGCGACCTTGTTCCCGGACGCGCCGCACGTGACCGACAAGCGGCCGGACAACTTCCTGTACCTGGGCCTCATCAAGCGGCTGTTCCCGGACGCGAAGATCATCCACACGACCCGCAATGCAGTCGACAACTGCCTGTCGATCCACTTCCTCCACCTCGACCACAGCATGGGCTACGCACTCGATCTGATGGACACGGCCCACTACTATCGCCAGTATCGAAGGCTCATGCAGCACTGGAAATCGCTGTTCGGCGCCGACATCCTGGACTTCGACTACGACCTCTTCGTCCGCGAGCCGCGGCCTGCCGTCGCGAAGCTGCTCGCATTCTGCGGGCTCGACTGGGAAGACGACTGCATGGCGTTTCACCAGGTCCGCAACGCCGTCAAGACGGCCAGCGCGTGGCAGGTCCGCGAACCGCTCTATCAGCGCGCGTCCGGCCGTGCACGAAACTACGAGCGTCACCTTGGCGCGCTACGGGCGGAGCTCGACGATCTGATGAGCGCGGCTAGCCGCTGATATAATCCGCGCCTTTCGCGCCGCCGGCGATCCCGGCGCGGCGCTCCGCCAGGACTTCGAGATCCGAATGCCCGACGCCGACCGCTTCGCCCTGCCCGATCTCTCCACGCTCGCCCCGCCGAGGGTCGACTTCTGGTCGCTCCGGCTCGTCGAGGAGACGAGCGAGACCTACACCGTCCGCAAGGATGTCGCGCTGCCGCTCTGCGCAAGCGTCGACCGCGGCGCGATGGCGACCGTCTACGCGGACGGCGGGTATGGTTACGCGGCGACCGGCGACACCTCGGCCGCCGGGCTCCGCGCCGCGCTCGACCGCGCGGCCGCGTGGGCGCGCGGCACGGCGAAGTTCGCGCTCATGGATTCGCGGACGTTGCCGCGTTCCGCCGCGCGCGGCGAGTACGCGTCGCCGTCGCTCGGCGCCAGGTCGCGCTCGCGGCGCGAATGGTTCGACCTGCTCATGGCCGAGTCCCAGGCCGCGGCGATCGACGCGAGGATCGTCGACTGGGAGGCGTGCATGGAGGTGCGCCACGCGTTGCATCGCCTCGTCACCTCCGAAGGAGGCGACCTGATCCAGCGCTACCGGTTCCTGCTGCCGAGCATGTCGGTGAGCGCGCATGCCGACGGCGACACGCAGACCCGAACGCTGCACGGCTACCGCGGCATCTGCCAGCAGGGCGGCGACGAGATCCTCGCGCGTTTCGGGTTCGTCGGAGGCGCGCGCCGGATCGCCGGGGAAGCGCTCGAGCTCCTCGCCGCGCCGAACTGCCCCACCGGGACCATGGACGTGCTGCTCGCCCCCGACCAGATGATCCTGCAGATCCACGAGTCGATCGGGCATCCGCTCGAGCTCGACCGGATCCTCGGTGACGAGCGCAATTTCGCCGGAACGAGCTTCGTCACGCCCGACATGTTCGGCTCGTACCGATACGGGTCCGAGCTGCTCGACGTCACGTTCGACCCGACGCGGACCGAGGAGCTCGCGAGCTACGGCTGGGACGACGACGGGACGAAGGCGGAGAAGGTTCACCTGATCCGCAAGGGCATCCTCGAGCGGCCGCTGGGCGGCGCGATCTCGCAGGCGCGCGCCGGTCTTCCCGGCACGTCCAACGCGCGCGCCGACGGCTGGAACCGGCCGCCGATCGACCGGATGGCGAACCTGAACCTCGAGCCCGGTGACGCGACGATGGACGAGATGATCGCGGGCATCGAGCGCGGCGTGCTGATGGAAACGAATTGCTCGTGGTCGATCGACGACTCGCGCAACAAGTTCCAGTTCGGCTGCGAGCGCGGGCGCCTGATCGAGAACGGCCGCCTCGGCGCGGTCGTCAAGAATCCCAACTACCGCGGGATCAGCGCGAGCTTCTGGCGGAGCCTCGCGCGCGTCGGGAACGCCGAAACCGCGCAGGTCCTGGGAACGCCGCACTGCGGCAAGGGCGAGCCCGGCCAGGCGATCCGCGTGGGCCACGCGTCGCCGGCGTGCGTTTTCACGGGCGTGTCGGTATTCGGGGGAGAGGCATGAGCGGGACGCGTGCGCGAGGGGGGCGAAGCCCAGGCCCGGAGGGCGCGCCCCCGAGCGCGCGCGGCCGACCCATGCGTTGCAACGAGATGGCACTGCGGCGCGGAGGCCGCGGCGAAGCCGAGGCCCGTCCGCGCGCGATTGCCTGCGGTCGACGCCGGGGCGCAACGCAGATCAATTGCCGTTCGGAGGCCGCCTGATGGTGCCGCGCGAGGAGGCCGCTCCGGCGGGCACGATGGAGTCCTATTTCCACGACGTCGCCGCGATGCTCGACGGCCTCGTGCACGCCCGCGAGACGTGCACCGCGTATTTCTCCGCGGAATGCTCCGACTTCGTCCGGATGAACCGCGGCAAGGTGCGGCAGCCCGGCAGCGTCGTCCAGCGCTACCTCGGCCTCGATCTCATCCAGGGTGCACGGCACGCGACCTACCACCTTTCGCTCACCGGCGACCCGGCGGCGGACCGGGCGGCGATCGCAGCGGCAGTGGCGGCCTCGCGCGCCGCGCTCGCCGATGCGGCTGACGATCCCCATCTCCTCATCGCGACCGAGGTGCACTCCTCGCGCGAATCACGCGGCGGGCCGCTGCCGCCTGCGGAAACGATCGTCGACGCTGCGCTCGAATCCGCGCGCGGGACGGACCTGGTCGGCCTCTACGCGGGCGGACCGGTCTATCGCGGATTCGCCAATTCGCACGGCCAGCGTAACTGGCACGAGGCGCACGCGTTCAACTTCCAGTGGAGTCTATATCACCGTGCCGACAAGGCGGTGAAGTCGGCGCTGGCGGCCTTCAGCTGGGACCCTGCCGCGCTCGCCGCGAAGGTGGACGAGGCGCGGGCCGAGCTCGAGCACATGACGCGCGCGGCGAAGGCGCTGGCGCCGGGCAAGTACCGCGTGTTCCTCACGTCGGCGGCGATGGAGGAAGTCGCGTCGATGATGTGCTGGGGCGGCTTCTCGGCGCGCGCGCTCGCGACCAAACAGTCGAGCTTCACGCGGATGCAGGGCGACGATCCGCAAAGGTTCGACCCGCGCGTGTCGCTCGCGGAGGCGACCTCCGAGGGGGTGGCGCCCGCATTCCAGGCGGAAGGCTTCGTGCGGCCGGCGCGGATCCCGTTGATCGAAGGGGGCCGGCTCGTCGGCTCGCTCGTCTCGCCGCGGACCGCGCGCGAATTCGGGCTCCCCGCGAACGGCGCCAACGGCTTCGAGGGGCCGGAGGCGCTGTCGATGGCGCCGGGAACGCTCGCGTCCAACGACGTGCTGGCGGCGCTCGGCACCGGCCTCTTTGTCGGCAACCTGCACTACCTCAACTATTCAGACCGGCCCGCCGCGCGGATCACCGGGATGACGCGCTTCGCCACCTTCTGGGTCGAGGAAGGCCGCATCGTCGCGCCGGTCGATGTGCTGCGCTTCGACGACACGCTGTTCCGGATGCTCGGCCCGAACCTCGAGGCGCTGACCGCCGAAACGGAGCTCCTGCTCGCGAGCGACACCTATTGCGAGCGGCAGCTTTCGTCGATGCGACTCCCGGGCGCGCTGCTCTCCGAGATGACGTTTACGCTCTAGCGCCCGCGACCGGCGCAGCGGGCCCCGTCGACGCGGATAGCCCTCGCCTCGCCGGACTCGGCAAGTTCAAGCACCACAAACTCCGCTCGCGGTCGCGCTGCGGCGCCGCAAGAGGCGCGAGGATCACCACTTCTGCAATGTGAAGCTCGCGATGATCGGCGCAGATTCCCGTGGACGGCTCCGAATCGAGGACAGGAACGCACGTGCCCGCTCGTCGGTCGCGCGCAGCGCCGGGAGGTAGGGTGCAATGGCCGCCTCGTGGCGCCGCCACTTGTCGGGGTGGGGCGGACTGACCGTGTGGTTCGAAAGGGGCAGAAGGTCGGGAAGCTTGCGGTCCCAGCCGATGCCGGCGAAGGCACATATCCGGGCGATGTTCCCGGCGGGATCGGTCAGAAAATCGCGATAGGTGAGCGCAAAGACGCGCCTCCGGGGAACGGTCTCCAGATCATCGAGCAGGATCGCCAGCGTCCGCGTCCACTGGGCCGCCGCGATGGCTGCGAGCGGTTGCCGCGCAAGGTCGCGCCAGCCCGGAACGAGCAGGAAGGACCACGGCGGTCCCGGCCAACCCGGCAGGTTCGGGTACATGACAAATCGGCCGGATTCCCATCCTTCGATGATGCTGCTCACATTCTCCTGCGGCTCGCGGTAGAGGAAGATGTAAAGCGCGTCGGGAAACAGCACGTCGAGCAACGGCAGACGCAATGCATTCTTGGGCGTCTTTTCCAGCAGACGCACCGCGCCGGCGGCCGCCGACGGAGGCTTGCCATCGCGGTCGCGGAGGGATTGCGCGAAACTCTGCCTGAGCGCAGCAAGGACCTCCGGCGCCGCATCGCGCCGGTCCAGTCGACCGGACTGGTAGGCATGCGCGTCCGCGCGCAATGCGGGTATCGACTCGAATTGCTGGTGGCTTTCTCCGCCCACCGTGTAGAGATCGGGACTGTGCGCAAGCGTCTCGAACACGAGCGAACTGCCGGAACGCGGCGCGGCAAGGATGACCACGGGACGCTCGAATCGTGGCGCGGCCGACCGGGGCGCGATCGGCACCGCGGCAGGCGGGTGCGCGGCTTCCGTCGGCACCGGCTCAAGGCTGCGAACGGGGGGCGCGCCGCGCAGCGCGAGCGCCGGCGAGTGCAGGGCAGGAATCAGACCCACTTGGATCACGCGCGCGAGATCCACTTCATTGGGGAGTGCGACCGCTCCACCAAGGGTTTTCGCGATCTCCGCCAGCCGCGCAATCAGCGCGAGATATCGGGGCCAGCCCGAAGCGTCATCGCCGTATTCGGCCCAGACCCCTCGCCACTCGCGGATCAACGGTTCGACGGCGGCGTGGAGCCTTTCGATTGCGCTGCGATCGGAGGGCCCCGCATAGGCGTCGGCCAGCCAGCCCGCCCAGAGGGTCTCAATTTCCCAGGGCGACATCACCACAGGGTAGTTGGACGACTCGAATCGCAAGGATGGTCTGGCGTAGGGGACAAAAGGCATCTCGCGCGTCGGCGCGGCCGTGGCGGCCAGTCGCCAAAACGCTTCACTTCCCACGGTATCGGCGACGAGATGGATGCGCTCGCGACTCGTCGGGTTTACGACGTTGTGCATCCGCCACGTATCGAAAACCCAGCATTCGCCTTCAGCCATGTGAGTCGTCGCGTCACCGCAAAGAAACGAAACGTCGGGAAACGTCACCACGGGCACATGGACCCGGACACGCTGTTGCCAGTAGTAGGCGACATCCACGTGGGGCGTAACTTCAGCCCCTGCGTCAAGCTTCATGAGCCGGGTGCGGCCGAGGGGAGCGTCCAGTGCGGCGAGCACCTCTTGCACATAGGGACAACGCGCCAAGTGCGGTGTCGGGCGCATCGGACCGGCCGTACCGTCGTCGAGTGGATTACCCCGCAGCGCAATGAAGGGCAGAGCCGAGTTCCCCGGGGTTCCCTGCGGATGCGGACGCCAGTCGGAATTAGCGAATTGCGCGATCTCCGCGCGCAGCCGCGCCGCGTCAAAACGGAGCGGGAGCTTGATGAAAGGAACGGCGAGCCGCATCGTCGAATTCTACACTTCGACGTAGGGCAAGCTCGGATGATGCACGTCGCGACGTTCGGGATCGCGCGCGACCGGTTGGCGCGTCGCTGACGCCCGTCGGCGGCCTCCGCGCTCGCGCTGCGTGCCGTCAGTCGGCGTGACCGGCCCGCGCGTGGCCGCCGTGCCACCCCTTCGGGATGGATGCGATCAGCCGCTGCGTGTAGGCCTCGCGCGGATGGCGGTAGAGTTCGTCCGAGTTCGCGATCTCGACCACCTTGCCCTCGCTCATCACCAGGATCTCGTCGGAGATGTACTTGACGACCGCAAGGTCGTGCGAGATGAAGATGTAGGAGAGCCCAAACTCGTCCTGAAGATCGGAGAGCAGGTTCAGCACCTGCGCCTGCACCGAGACGTCGAGCGCCGACACGGATTCGTCGCAGATCAGGATGTCGGGCTTCATCGTGAGGCAGCGCGCGACGGCGATCCGCTGCCGCTGCCCGCCCGAGAACTCGTGCGGATACTTGTAGTACGAGACCTCGGGCAGGCCGACCTTCTGCAGGAGCTCGAATGCGAGGTCGGTGCGCTCCTGCGCGTTCGCGCCGATGCCGTGGATCTCCATCGGCTCGGTCAGGATGTGACCGACCGTGAAGCGCGGGTTGAGCGAGGCATACGGATTCTGGAAGATGATCTGGATCCGCCGCCGCCAGGGCATGAATTCCTTCGCCGACATCGACAGGATGTCCCTGCCCTCGAAGATCGCCTCCCCGCTGGTCGCCTCGTGGAGCCGCATCAGCGTGAGGCCGACCGTCGTCTTCCCCGATCCCGATTCGCCGACGAGCCCGAGCGTCTTGCCCTTCGGCAGCTGGAACGACACGTCCTTGACCGCCTCGAAGGTCCGCTTCCCGAAGAGCCCCTCGCGCGAGTAGAAGTTCTTGCCCAGGTTGCGCACGTCGAGCACGATCGGGTCGGACGGCTTCGCCCCGCGGACGCGCTCGGTCATGTCGCGCGAGCCGTGCGTGCCGCCCTCCATGTAGTCCTCGATGACGGGCAGCCGGCGCGGACGCCGCTCGAGCTGCGGACGGCACTTGAGGAGCGCCTGCGTGTACGGGTCCTGCGGGGACTCGAACACGCTCTTGGCCGGCCCCTGCTCCCTGATCTCGCCGTTGCGCATCACGACGAGGTAGTCGGCAATCTCGCCCACGACGGCCAGGTCGTGCGTGATGAAGAGCACCGACATCTGGTGCTTCTTCTGCAGCGCACCGATCAGGTCGAGAATCTGCTTCTGGATCGTCACGTCGAGCGCCGTGGTCGGCTCGTCGGCGATCAGGAGCTTGGGCTCGCAGGCGATCGCCATCGCGATCATCACCCGCTGCTGCTGCCCGCCCGACATCTGCGACGGATACGCGTTGATCTTGTATTCGGGGTCCGGGATGCCGACCTCCTCGAGCAGCGCGATCGCCCGCTTTCTGGCCTGCGCGGACTTCATCCCCATGTGCAGCCGCAGCACCTCCGTCAGCTGAAAGCCGACCGTGAACACGGGGTTCAGCGACGTCATCGGCTCCTGGAAGATCATCGAGATGTCGGCGCCGCGGAGCTCGCGCAGCTTGGTCGGATCGAGCTTCGCGAGATCGTGCCCTTCGAACAGGATCTGGCTCGCCGGGTCGACGATCGAGTTCTCCGGCGGCAGCAGCCCGAGGATCGCGAGCGAGGTCACGGACTTGCCGCTGCCGGACTCGCCGACGAGCGCCACAGTCGTGTTGCGCGGGATGTCGAACGAGACCCCCTTGACGGCCTCGAAGATCGTCCCCTTGTCGATCTGGAACGAGACTTTGAGGTCGCGGACGCGGACCAGCGTATCGCCGCTGCTGTGCTGATCGGCCATGATTACGCGCCCATCCTTCCCTTGAGCTTGGGATCGAGCGCGTCGCGGAGCGCGTCGGTGAAGAGCGAGAACGCGGTGACGAGCGTCGCCATGGCGGCGGTCGCCGCGACGAGCTGCCACCACTTGCCCAGGATCAGCTCGTTCTGCGCCTCGTTCAGCATCGAGCCCCACGAGACGACGTCGACCGGCACGCCGAAGCCCAGGAACGACAGGATCACCTCGGCCTTGATGAAGCCGACGGTCAGGATCGACAGCTGGACCAGCACCACGTGGCTCACGTTGGGGAAGATGTGGACGAACATCCGCCGCGCGTTCGATGCGCCGATCGCGTCGGCCGCCTGCACGTACTCGCGTGCCTTGTGCTTCAGGTATTCGCCGCGGATCAGGCGGAACACGCCGGTCCACCCGGCGAGGCCGAGAATCAGGATGATCGTTATCATCCCCTTCTGCTGGAGCACTGCCGCGAAAGCGAGGATGAGCAGCAGGTAGGGAATCGAGTTGAAGATGCTGTAGAACCAGTTGAAGAAGTCGTCGACCCACTTGCCGTAGTAGCCGGCAAGCGCTCCGAAGACCGTGCCGATGAACACGGCGACCGCGGCCGAAGCGAGCCCGACGAAGATCGAGGTCTCCGAGCCCTTGATCGTCTTCTTGACGACGTCGCGACCCCACTTGTCGCCGCCGAAGAGCAGCGTCGGCGCGCGCGCCTCGACGACCTCGGGCTTGGCGCCCTTGGCGTCCGCCCGGATGTCGGCCATCACGTCGGCGAGCGGATCCACGGTCTTGCCTTCGTCGGCGGCCGCGGGCGCCGCCGCTGCCGCCTTCTCGCCACGGATTTCGGCCAGGACGTCGGCGAGCGGGTCGACGACGCTCGACTTGTACTCGGAGGCCGGGACCGGGGCCGACGGCTGGGACTCCGGCGCCGCCGGCGTGCCGGCCTCGACGTCCGCGCCGATGAACGAAGGCGGCGCGTAGTTGACGCCGACCTCGCGGTTCCAGTCGCGGGCGACGAGACCGGTGCCCGACAGCACCATGAGCACCAGGAACGCGACGACGATCGCGAGCGAGACCATGCCCACGTGGTCGGACTGCAGGCGCTTCCACGCGAGCGCCCAGAGCCCCGGCGAGACCGTGTGCGGGACTTCGCGCGCGATGGGGGTGATCGACTTCAATGCGGTGGCCATCGTCGTCCCCGTCACTTGAGCTGGACCCGCGGGTCGACCGCCTTGTAGAGCAGGTCCGCGAGCAGGTTGGACGCCATCGTCGCGAAGGCGACGTAGACCGTCAGCGCCTTGATGACGGGGAAGTCCGAGCGCTCGACGGCGAGGATCACCTCGCGGCCGATCCCCGGAATCGAGAAGAAGCGCTCGAGCAGGAACGCGCCGAGCAGCAGCCCCGGCAGGTTGGCCATGAGGTTGGTGATGATGGGGATCGACGCATTGCGCAGCACGTGCAGCCACATGATCCGATTCTCGGAGAGGCCCTTCGCGCGCGCCGTGCGGACGTAATCCTGGTTGATTTCGTCGAGCACGAACGTCCGGTAGAGGCGCAGGCTCGGGGCGATGCTCACCGCGAGGCCGATCAGGATCGGCAGCGACGCGTACTTGAACAGGTTCTCCCAGAACGTGTTGCCCCAGCCCTGCACCGGGAACCAGCCGAGCTGGTAGGCGAAGAAGTACTGGAAGACGATGATGTAGACGAGGATCGAGACCGACAGCCCGATCGTGCAGACGATCATCACCATCCGGTCGGTGAGCGAACCGCGGACGTAGGCGACGGCGAGCGCCAGCGCGATCGAGAACAAGGCGTCGAGGATCGTGAGCGGAACGACCACCGTCAGCGACGGCCCGAGGCGCGTCGCGAGGATATTCGACACCTGCTCGTTCGTGCTCCACGACGCGCCGAAGTCGGCGGTCACGACCTGCTTGATGAAGATCCCGAGCTGGACATAGTAGGGCTGGTCGACGCCGAGCTGGCGGCGGATGTTCTCGATCTGCTCCTTGTTCGAGATCTTGCCGGCCAGCACGTACGCCGGGTCGCCGCCCACCGCGTTGAACAGGATGAACACGAGCAGGATGACGCCGAGCATCGTCGGGATCATCTGCCACAGCCGCCGGATGATGTATGCGGTCATCGCCTGATTCGCCTCCTCCGACCGCGCGGATCGCGCGCGGTCCGGCCCGTCCGTCGAACGTCTCGTCCGGATCCGGCCGGGATCACCGGCCCGGACACCCGCTGCTTCGTCGCGGCGTGCCGCCTGCCGCGTCCGCCATCCTGCCCCTTTCCCCGGCGCCCGTCACTTGCGCTCCGGCGCGACGTCGATGAACTGCCACTCGGAGTGGAGGATCGGGTGCTTCTTGTACCCCAGGACACGCGGCTGCACAAGCATGTTCCGGTAGCGGCTGATGTCGAGCCGCCAGGGCGCGTAGGTCTCGATCACCCTGGTCATTTCGTGGTAGAGCCGGTCGCGCTCAGGACCGGCGGGGATCCGGATGCTCTGCTCGTAGAGCCTGTCGTACTCGGGGATCTTGGCGCAGGCATTGTTGCTCTGATAGATGTTCTTGCCGTAGAGAAGCTGCATGAAGTTGTCGGCGTCCGGGTAGTCGGCGATCCAGGAGGCCGTGCGCATCATGAGCTTGCACTGCTTCTCGAGCTTCAGGAGCTCGGCGAACTTGTCCTTCTGCACCTCCATCCGGATGCCGATGCCGTCGAACGCCTTCTTCCACATCTCGTCCATCTGGCGGCCGAGCGAATCGGGCCGCGACGCGTAGCGGATGACGAGCGGCTTGCCGTCGGGCAGCGTGCGCCAGCCGTCGGCGCCCTTCTTGTAGCCGAACTTGTCGAGGAGCGCGTTGGCCGTCGCGGGGTCGTATTTCACGCTCGACCGGTAGGCGGGATCGTGGCCGACGACGCCGGGCGGGATCGGGTACTGTGCCTCGACCGCCTGGTTGTTGCGCACGACGCGGATCTCCTCGTCGACCGGGTAGGCCATCGCCATCGCGCGCCGCAATGCGATCTTCTCCTTGGTGAGGCCGCCGACGACCGGGTCCATCAGGTTCCAGTAGTGGTAGCTGATCTCCGGATCGACGAAGCGCGAGAGGCGCACGCCCTTCTTCTGCATCTCGGGCACGAGCGTGCCGCCGTTCAGCACCTTCGGCGCGAGCGGACCCTCCATGTTCATGAGGTCGAGCTCGCCGTTCTGGAACGCGAGCAGGCGCGACTGGTCCTCCTCCATGATGCTGATCTCGACGCGGCCGACCTGCGGCATCTGCTTGCCCTTCATCTCGGCCACGATCCGCGCATCCTCGGGGTCGCTGCCCGCCTTGAAGTCCCAGATGAAGCCGCGGTAGTCGGGATTCGCCTCGAGGAAGATCTTCGACGAGCGGATCCACTTGGCGAGCTTGTAGGGACCGGTGCCTACCGGGTTCGACATGATCCGGCCGCCTTCGTCCCCGTACGCAGCGACGACCTCGCGCGCGACCGCGCTCGTCGGCTCGTGCGCGAGCACGTAGGAGAGGTTGTAGTCGGGTTGATTCAGCCGGATCCGCAGCGTGTAGCGGTCGATCGCCTCGAGGCCCGGGACCTTGGCGCTGTAGTCGAACTTGCCGCCGGCCTGCTTCGCCTTCTCGGCGACCTCGTCCAGGCCCACGACCTTGCCTTCGAGCAGCCAGGCCCACGGCGAGCGGATCGCCGGATCCATGAGCCGCTTGAGGGAATAGACGTAATCGTCGGCGACGAGCTCTCGCGTCACACCCTTGAACGCGGGATCGGGCGTGAAGTGGATGCCCTTCCTGATCCGGATCGTGTACGTCTGGCCGTTGTCGGTGATCTGCGGCAGCGCCTCCGCGGTCAGCGGGACGAGCTTCGAGGGGCGCGCAAGGTAATCGTAGGACAGGAGCGTCTCGAAGATCGCCTGCTCGACGGTGCCGGAATAGAGATCGTGCGCCGCCGCGGGATCGAAGCCCTCCTCGCCTGCCGGAAAGACGGACCGGATCACCTTGTTCATGTCCGCCGCAATGGCCGGCAGCGGAAGGATGGCCAGCGCGGCGGCGAGCGCAAGGAGGCGGCGACCGCGCGCCGCGCGCGACGCGACGGCGTGGCGCAGGAAGGCTTCGAGGATCATGTCAATGGGGAACGACGTCGAGGTACTGCCAATCCGCCTGCAGGATCGGATGCTTCTTGTAGCCCAGCACCCAGGGCCGGATCAGCTCGCTCCTGATCCGCGAGATGTGGAGGCTCCACGCGGCATCCACCTCCATCTGTCGCGACATCTCGAGGTAGAGGTGGTTGCGCGCGGGTGAGTCGGGGAGCGCGCGCGACTGCTCGTAGAACCGGTCGAAGGCCTTCGACTCGTAGCACCCGGGGTTGCTCTGGCCGATGTTGGGGCCGTAGAGCAGCTGCAGGAAGTTGTCTCCGTCCGGGTAGTCGGCGATCCAGCCCTGCCCCCACATCTGGAGCTCGCAGGCCTTCGACGCCTGCACGTTGTCGACGAAGGGCGCCACCGCCTGCTCCATCCGCACGCCGATGGCTGCGAGCGACCTCTGCCAGACCTCGTCGAGCTCTCGCTGCGTGCTGCTCGGCTCGGTCGCGAGGCGGATCAGGAGCGGCTTGCCGTCGGGCAGCGTCCGCCAGCCGTCCTTGCCCTTCTTGTAGCCGAAATAATCGAGCAGCTTGTTGGCCGTAACCGGATCGTACTGGTTGACGCCGCGATACGACGGATCGTGGCCGATCACCCCCGCCGGGATCGGCATCTGCAGCGCGACGGCCTGGCCCTTGCGCACGACCTTGATCTCGTCGTCGATGTTGTACGCCATCGCCATCGCGCGCCGGAGCGCGATCTTCTCCTTCGCGAAGCCGCCGATCACGGGATCGCGGATGTTGAACGCCGTGTACGTCATGTCCGGGTCCGGCGTCCGGTAGAGCCGGATCCCCTCGGCGGCCAGGGCAGGCTTGAGCCGGTCGCCGTCGAGCGCGGTCGGCGCGAACGTGGACGGCAAATTGAGGTAGTCGATCTGCTTCTGCTGAAACGCGAGCCATAGCGACTGCGCTTCTTCGATGATCGTGATCTCGACCTTCCCCACCTGCGGCATCTGCTTGCCGCGCATGTCCTTCACCAGCTGCTCGTCCCACGCGGGCTCCGACACGGCGAAGTCCCAGGTGAATCCGCGATACTCGGGATTCGACTCGAGGACGATCTTCGAGCGGCGGGTCCAGCCCGTCAGCATGTACGGGCCCGTCCCGACGGGGTGCGCCATGGTGTCGGCGGCGTAACCCTCGATCACCTCGCGGGCGACGATCCCGAGCGAGATGTGCGCGGCGACGAACAGGAAGTTGTAGTCGGTCTCCTTGAGCCGGAAGCGCACCGTGTAGCGGTCGACCGCCTCGATTCCGGGGATCTTCGCGTCGTAGTCGAACTTCCCGCTCTTCTTGGCCGCTGCCGCGTGCTCGTCGAGTCCGACGATCTTCCCTTCAAGGAGGAACGCATACGGCGCCCGGTTCGCCGGGTCCATGAACCGGAGGTACGAGTAGACGACGTCCTGCGCGACGAGCTCGCGCTTCTTCCCCTTGAAGATCGGGTCCGGCGCGAAGTAGACGCCCTTCCGGAGGTGAAACGTGAAGGTCTTGCCGTTGTCGGCGACCTCGGGCATCGACTCGGCCAGCATCGGCACGAGCTTCGACGGCCGCGCGAGGTAGTCGTAGGTCAGGAGTCGCTCGAAGATCCCCTCGATGACGGTCGCCGAATAGACGTCGGAGATGCGAACCGGATCGAAGCCGCTCTCCCCGGTCGGGAAGTAGTAGTGCAGGACCTTGTTCGGATCGGGCGCGGCGAATGCGGGCGCCGGCGCGGCCAGCGCGGCGGCGAGGGCGACGGCTGCGACGTGTTTCGTCAGCTGCCAGAGCGACCCTCGACCGCGCATTGCCAATCCCCGCAAACAAAAGGCGCGTAATGTACCATTTTCACCTTGTTTCCGGCCACGCCGCCCGGTCGCAATCGAGGGAACCCGCGCGATGAAACCCGCCTACTGGGACGACGCCACCCGCGCGCTCCGCCGCGCCGATCCGGTGATGCGCGGACTGATCCGCGCCGTTCCGGGCATCCACCTCGTTCGCCGCGGCGACCCGCTCACGACGCTGGCCCGCGCGATCGTCGGCCAGCAGATCTCGGTCAAGGCCGCACAGACGATCTGGGAGCGCTTCGCCACGGCGGCCGGCGCTGGCGGCGGGCCGCTCGACGCGCGACGCGTGAGCCGCATGCGCCGCGACTCGCTGCGTCGCTGCGGGCTGTCGGAACGCAAGGCGGATTACCTCCGCGATCTCGCGCGGCACTTCGCGACCGGCGCGCTCGATCCGGCGACCTGGTCCGCGCTGGACGACGAGGCGCTCATCGAGCGTCTGACCGACGTCAAGGGTATCGGACGCTGGACGGCCGAGATGTTCCTCATCTTCCACGAGCTTCGCACCGACGTCTTCCCGATCGGCGACATCGGAGTGCAGAAGGCGATCGCGCACCACTACAACGACGGCGAGCGTCTCGCAGGCGAGGCCCTGCACGCGATCGCGACGCCGTGGCGACCCTGGCGCAGCGTCGCGACGTGGTACCTCTGGCGTTCGCTCGATCCGGTACCGGTCGAATATTGACGCGATGAGCGACGCCGCCTCTCATCCCTACGCGGCGCTCACGCCCGACGTCGTGCTCGACGCCCTCGACGCGATCGGCTTCCGCGGCGACGGTCGCCTGCTGCCGCTCGGCAGCTACGAGAATCGGGTCTACCAGATCTGGCGTGACGACGGCCCTCCCGTCGTCGCGAAGTTCTACCGCCCGGGGCGCTGGACGGACGAGCAGATTCGGGAAGAGCATGCGTTCGTCGCCGAGCTCGCGCGGCACGAGATCCCGGTGGTCGCGCCGCTCGTCGCGGGCGGCGACACGCTCCACGCGGGCGGCGGATTCCGCGTCGCCGTGTACCCGAAGTGCGGCGGTCGCGCGCCCGAGCTCGAGGATCGCGCAACGCTCGAGTGGCTCGGTCGCTTTCTCGGCCGCATCCATGCGGTCGGCGCGCAGGCACCCTTTCGCGTGAGGCCCAGACTCGACGTCGAGTCGTTCGGTGTCGCGCCGCGCGACTTCCTGCTGTCGCGCGATTTCATCGCCGCGGACCTTCTCCCCGCGTGGACCCGCATCGCCGCGCTCGCGCTCGAAGGCGTCCGCCGCGCGTTCGACCGCGCGGGCGACGTCATGGTCCTGCGGCTCCACGGCGACTGTCACGCCGGCAACGTGCTCTGGACCGACGGCGGGCCGCACTTCGTCGACTTCGACGACGCGCGTTCCGGTCCCGCGGTGCAGGACCTCTGGATGCTGCTCTCTGGCGATCGCGCGGCGATGGCGCAGGCGCTCGCGGCCGTGCTCGACGGCTACGAGGACTTTGCGGAGTTCGATCCACGCGAGCTCCATCTGGTCGAGGCGCTCCGCACGCTGCGCCTCCTCCACTATTCGGCATGGCTCGCGATGCGCTGGGACGACCCGGCGTTTCCCGCGGCGTTCCCCTGGTTCGGAACCGGGCGCTACTGGCAGGACCGGATTCTCGAGCTGCGCGAGCAGGTGGCGCTCATGGACGAGCCGCCGCTCGCGGTCTGACGGAAAAGTAGGGTCAGACCCTACTTTTTTCGCTACCGCAAGACGCCGTCGACGAGGTGCAGCGTCCGGTCGGTGCGCGCGGCCAGATCCGGATCGTGCGTGACGATGACGAGGCTCGTGCCGGCCGCGCGGTTCAGCTCGAGCATGAGGGCGAACACGTCGCCCGCGGTGCGCCGGTCGAGGTTGCCGGTCGGCTCGTCCGCGAGCACGCACTGCGGGGACGTGACCAGCGCGCGGGCGAGCGCGACGCGCTGCCTTTCTCCGCCCGACAATTCCCCCGGACGATGCGCGAGGCGATGGCCGAGGCCGACGCGCTCCAGCATCGCGGAGGCGGCAGCGCGTGCGGCGGCGGGCGCCTCGCGGCGGATCGCGAGCGGCATCGCGACGTTCTCGAGCGCCGAGAATTCGGGCAGCAGATGGTGGAACTGGTAGACGAACCCGAGCGCGCGGTTGCGCACGCGCCCGCGCTCGCGCTCGGAGAGGCTGGCGAGCAGCGCACCGTCGACGCGCACCTCGCCCGCCGTCGGCGCATCGAGCCCGCCCAGGAGGTGGAGGAGCGTGCTCTTGCCCGAGCCGGAGGCGCCGACGATCGCGACCCGCTCGCCGCGCGCGACGGCGAGATCGACGCCGAGCAGCACCGTCACTTCGAGCGGCCCGCTGCGATAGGTCTTGGCGAGGCCGCGGCACTCGACGACCGAGCCCGATGCCCGCCCCTCATTCATAGCGGAGCGCCTCGGCCGGGTTCACCTTCGCCGCCCGCCACGCCGGATAGATCGTCGCGAGCAGCGCGAGCACGAGCGCAATGCCGGCGATCGTCACGACATCCCCGGCCTGCAGGTTCGACGGCAGCTCGCTGATGTAGTAGACGGTCTTGTCGAGGAACTGGACGCGGAAGAGCCGCTCGATCGCGGGCACCACGGTGCCGACGTTGAGCGCGAGCAGGATGCCGCCGACGACGCCGAGCAGCGTGCCGATCACGCCGATCAGGCCGCCCTGGATCATGAAGATCGCGGTGATCGACGCCGGCGACGCGCCCTGCGTTCGCAGGATCGCGATGTCCGCCTCCTTGTCGGTGACGGTCATCACCTGCGCCGAGACGATGTTGAACGCCGCCACCGCGACGATCAGCGTCAGGATGAGGAACATCATCCGCTTCTCGATCTGCACGGCGCGGAAGAAATTCGCGTGCGAGAGCGTCCAGTCGCGCACTTCCGCGTCGACGTGGAGACGTCCCGCGAGGTCGCGCGCGACGCGCGGCGCCGCGTACAGGTCGGCGAGCTTCAGGCGCACGCCGGAGACGCCCTCGATCCGGTAGAGCTTCTGCGCGTCGTCGAGGTCGATCAGCGCGAGGCCGCTGTCGAACTCGTACATTCCGATCTCGAACACGCCGACCACGGTGAAGCTCTTCACGCGCGGGAGCGTGCCCGCGGCCGTGAACGTCCCCTGCGGCGTGATGACGACGACCGAGTCGCCCAGGCGCACGCCGAGCGCACGGGCGAGATCCGCGCCGAGGACGATGCCCCAGCCGCCCGGCCGCAGCGCGTCGAGACTTCCCGCGCGCATGTGCTGTCCGATGTCGGCGACGGTCTTCTCGCGGGCCGGATCGATGCCGCGAACGAGCGCCCCGCGGTTCACCCCGCCGGCCGAAAGCATCGCCTGCCCGAGCACGTACGGCGCCGCCGCACGCACGCGCGGGTCCTCGAGCGCGACGCGCGCGACGGCCGCTTCGTCGGCCAGCGACGGCAGGCCCTGGATCTCGATGTGCGACGCGACGGAGAGGATCCGCGTCCGGAGCTCGTCCTGGAACCCATTCATCACCGACAGCACGACGATCAGCGCCGCGACGCCGAGCGCGATGCCGGCCATCGACATGAGCGCGATGAACGAGATGAACGTGTTGCGGCCCGCGCCGCGGCGCGCGCGCGTGTAGCGCAATCCGACGGCGAGCTCGTACGGCGACAAGGGAGTAAGCGGTCCGGGTGACGGTGCGGCGCCGCGACGCGTCGTGCTGCGGCCTCGGCATTATTGCATGCTAGACTCGGCCGCACGCTCGCGCCCGCAACTGTGATGGATCTCGTCCTTTCGCTTCCCGGCCTGCTCGCGCCGGAAGCGGAGCGCGGCTCGGAGGCACCGCACCTCGCGCGCCTGATCGCGGCAGGCGGGATACCCGCGCGCGAGCCCGACGGACTCGACGCGGCTCTCGCCGCGCACTACGGCATTGCGCGGGGCGACGACTGGCCGCTCGCGCCGATCCGTGCGGCGTCGCTGGGCGTCGATCCCGGTGACGCGTTCTGGCTCGCCGCCGATCCGGTAACGCTCGAAGCGGGACACGATGACGTGCGCCTCGTCGGACCGGTGCGCGACCTTGCCGACACCGATGCCGCAGCGCTCGTCGCGGCGCTGAACGCGCACTTCGCCGACGACGGCCTCGCCTTCGTGGCGCCGCAACGCGACGCGTGGTTCCTCCGCGCCTCGCCTCCCCTCGCATTGCGCACTCATCCGCTCGCCGTCGTGACGGGGCGGATGGTGCGCGAGCTCCTGCCGACCGGCCCGTCGGCCGGCACGTGGCGGCGCTGGCAGAACGAGATGGAGATGCTGCTGCACGGCCACCCCGTCAATGCGGCGCGCGAGGCCGCGGGGCGGGCCGTCGCGAACGGCGTCTGGGTCTACGAAGGCGGCAGGATGCCGCCGTCCACCGGCGCAGCGCGGGCCGTGGCCACCTTCGCCGACCGCGGGACCGCCGTCGCGCTCGCGAGGCACGCGGGGGCTTCGGCCCGCGCCGTCCCGGCCGGGTTCGACGCCGCTCTTTCCGCCGCGACCGGCGCACAGACGATCGTCGTCGTGCTGGCCGCTCCGCCGGACATCGCGGTCGTCGAGCGCACCTGGGCCCGTCCGGCTTGGCTCGCGCTCGCGCGCGGCCGGCTGCAGGCGGTGACGATCGTCGCCGACGGCGGCGACGGCGCCGTCGCGTGGACCGCCCGCCGTCCGGGATCGTGGCGCCGTCTCATCCGGTCGCTCGCCCGCCCGGAGCTCGCGCAGGCGCTCGCGGGAGCACGGGCTCCCTCATGATCGACATCGTCCGGCGCGACGTGCCGCTGGCGGCGCGAACGCTCGCCGCGTCGGGCATCGATCCGGTGCTCGCGCGCGTGTTCGCCGCGCGCGGCATCGCGTCCTCGGCCGAGCTCGACACCGATCTCGTGCGCCTGCCCTCGTTCGCGCTCCTCAAGGGCATCGAAGGCGCCGCGGCGCGGCTCGCTGACGCGATCGCCGCACGCGAGCGCATCGTCGTCGTCGCCGACTACGATGCCGACGGCGCGACCGCGTGCGCCGTCGCCGTACGCGGGCTCGCGGCGCTCGGCGCCGACGTCGACTTCCTCGTGCCGAACCGCTTCGAGTACGGCTACGGCCTCACGCCCGAAATCGTCGCCGACGCCGCGGCGCGCACTCCGCGCCTGATCGTCACCGTCGACAACGGCATCGCGAGCCACGATGGCGTCGCGGCGGCCGTGGCGCGCGGCATCGACGTTCTGATCACCGACCATCACCTGCCCGCCTCGACGCTCCCCGCGCCCGCGCTGATCGTCAATCCGAACCAGCCGGGCTGCGGATTTCCGGGCAAGCACCTGGCCGGGGTCGGCGTGATGTTCTACGTGCTGACCGCCGTGCGCGCGCTCTTGCGCGAGCGCGGCGCGTTCACGCGCGGACCCGAACCAAATCTAGCGACGCTGCTCGACCTGGTCGCTCTGGGCACCGTGGCTGATGTCGTGCGCCTCGACGGGATCAATCGTGCGCTCGTCGCGCAGGGCATCGCGCGCATTCGCGCCGGCCGCTGCCAGCCCGGCGTCGAGGCGCTGTTCGCGGCGGCAGGCCGCGATGCGCGCCGCGCGACGACCTACGACCTGGGCTTCGTCGCCGGCCCGCGCCTCAACGCCGCGGGCCGCCTCGCCGACATGACGGTCGGCATCCGGTGCCTCCTCGCGCCGACGCAGGTCGCGGCGCTGCCGCTCGCGACGGAGCTCGACCGCCTGAACCGCGAACGCCGCGACGTCGAGGCGACGATGCAGGAGGAGGCGCTCGCCGACATCGCCGCGGACGCGGGAGTCGAGGGCGCCTACACGCTCTGCCTGTTCCGCGCCGAGTGGCACCAGGGCGTCGTCGGCATCGTCGCGTCGCGCCTCAAGGACCGGTACCACCGTCCCGCGATCGTCTTCGCGCGCGGCAGCGGCGGCGAGCTCAAGGGCTCGGGCCGGTCCATTCCGGGGTTTCACCTGCGCGACGCGCTCGATCTTGTCGCGAAGCGCGCGCCGGGCGTCGTCACGCGCTTCGGGGGCCACGCGTACGCGGCGGGACTCTCCATCGCGGACGCCGGCTTCGAGCGGTTCGCGGCGATCTTCGAGGGAGTCGCGCGCGAGCAACTCTCGCCCGCGCAGCTCGCGCGGGTCCGCGAAACGGATGGGGCGCTCGCGCCCGCCGAGCTGACGCTCGAGCTCGCGCAGGCGCTCGCCGCCGGCGTCTGGGGCCAGGGATTTCCATGGCCCACCTTCGACGACGTGTTCGACGTGTCCGATCAGCGGATCGTCGGCGGGCGTCACTCGAGGCTCGTGCTGCGGCGGCCCGGAGCGGCCGTGGACGCTCCGTATGCGGGCATCCTGTTCAACCACGCGGACGCCCTTCCGCCGGCGATTCGCGCGGTCTACCGGCCGGACCCGAACGAGTGGAACGGGACGATCGGGCTCCAGCTCGTGATCGAGCACTGGGAACCGGCTTCCGGCGACGCGCGGCCCTCGGCCGATCGACCGGCTTGAGCCGCCCTGCCGCTCGCGGGTAGCATTCGGTATTTCCCTTCACCCACTTACCCACGTGAACCGCATGCCGATACCCGCCGTCGCCCTCGCCGTCCTCGCAATCCTCGCGCTTCCCGTGCACGCCGAGACGATCGGCGGCAATCCGGGGCCCGCGTACAACTACATCTGCCCGAACGCCGACGGCGGGCCACCGCTCGACTGCTATTTCGACGCCGTCGCGCATCTCTACACCATGTGCAAGCACGTGAAGAGCATCGAGATCATCGAGTTCGGCTACGACAAGTCGACGGAGGGCACGAACGGCGCCAAGAGCGAGTACTGCCTGATGAAGCAGAAGCAGCACATGGCCAAGCCGTATCAGGCGGCGCTGAAGGACGCGGCGATCTCGCGGCAAGCGACCGAGGCGATGAAGGCCCTGCAGGACTACTGGCTCGCGTCGATGGCCGGACTCACGTGGCAGCCGGGCGAGTCGGACGACGACTACAAGGCGCGCACGATGGTGCCCTACGACAAGTTCAAGGAGCGCATCGCCGGCATCAAGGAAATCATCGCCGTCGTGAAGTCGAAGACCACACCGGCGCCGGCCGCGCCGGCCGCGCGCCGGAAAGCGAAGGCGAAACACTGACCGACGCCTCGCTCGATCTTCCGGATCGCGTGACGGCCGCCGATCCGGCGCTCGCTGCGATCTTCGGCGAAGGGGGCGCGCTCGCCCGCGCACTGCCCGGTTTCCGGCTGCGGCCGCAGCAGCTCGCGATGGCCGAGGCCGTCGCGCGCGCGATGGCCGACCGCACGCCGCTCGTCGCCGAGGCCGGAACCGGCACCGGCAAGACGTTCGCGTACCTCGTCCCCGCCCTGCTGTACGGCGGCAAGGTCATCGTGTCGACGGGCACCAAGACGCTGCAGGACCAGCTCTTCCAGCGCGACCTGCCGCTCGTGCGCGCCGCGCTCGGCGTCCCGGTGACGCTCGCGCTCCTCAAGGGTCGCGCGAACTATGTCTGCCATCACCACCTCGAGCAGACCGCAGCCCTGGGCCGGCTGCCGTCGCGCGAAGACGCGCGCCACCTGCCGAAGATCGTCGCCTTCGCCCACGCGAGCGCGACCGGCGATCGCGGCGAGCTCGCCGACGTGCCCGACAACGCGACGATCTGGCCGCAGGTCACCTCCACGCGCGACAACTGCCTCGGCAGCCGCTGCGCGTTCCATTCCGACTGCTTCGTGCTCAAGGCGCGGAAGGCGGCGCTCGAGGCCGACGTCGTCGTCATCAACCACCATCTGTTCTTCGCCGACGTCATGCTGCGCGACGAGGGTCTCGCCGAGCTCCTGCCGGCGTGCAACACGGTGATCCTCGACGAGGCGCACCAGCTGCCCGACACCGCGACGCTGTTCTTCGGCGAACAGGTGACCGCGGGCCGCCTGGCCGAGCTCGCCCGCGACGCGGAGATCGCGGCGCGGACCGGCGCGCGCGAGGTGGCCGAGCTCCCTGACGCCGCCGAGGCGCTCGCCCCCGCGATCCGTCGCGTGCGGCTCACACTCGGTGACGTGCCGGCGAAGCTCACGCAGCGCGTCGCGGCCGAGCGCGAGGGGTTCGCGCCCGCCCTGGGCGAGCTCGCGGCGGCACTCGATCGCCTCGCCGCCGAGCTCGGCCGCTACGCGGAGCGCAGCGAGGAGCTGGGCCAGTGCGCGGCGCGCGCGACGGAGGCGGCGTCCGCCCTGGCCCGATGGCAGCGCGGCCTCCGCGACGACGTCCCCGACACCGGAGCGGACGACGGGGCGTCCGAATGGGTGCGCTGGGTCGACGTGACCATGCTGGGCTTCCAGCTGCACGCGTCGCCGCTGTCGGTCGCCGAGGTCTTCTCGAACCAGGTCACCGCGTCCGGTCGCGCGTGGATCCTGACGTCGGCCACGCTGGCCGTCGGCGGCGACTTCTCGCTCTATCAGCGCGAGCTGGGTCTGGCCGACGCGCGGACCGGCGCCTGGGACTCGCCGTTCGATTATCGGACGCAGGCACTGTTGTACGTGCCGCGCGACCTGCCGCCGCCGAACTCGCGCGAGCACACCGAGGCTGTCGTCCGCGCCGCGCTTCCAGTGCTCCGGGCGAGCGGCGGCCGCGCATTCCTGCTGTTCACGACGCTGCGCGCGCTCGACGTCGCGCGCGAGATGCTGGCCCGCGCCGTCGCCTGCGAGAAGCTCGCCTGGCCGCTGCTCGCGCAGGGCGAGGGATCGAAGAGCGAGCTGCTCGCACGCTTCCGCGAGCTCGGCAACGCCGTGCTGCTCGGCAGCGCGAGCTTCTGGGAGGGTGTCGACGTCCCGGGCGACGCGCTGTCGGTCGTCGTGATCGACAAGCTGCCGTTCGCGCCGCCGGACGACCCGCTGCTCGCCGCACGCCTCGAGCACCTGCGCGCGGCCGGCGGCAATCCGTTCTTCGAGGTGCAGGTGCCGCAGGCGGCGATCGCGCTCAAGCAGGGCGCAGGCCGCCTGATCCGCACGGAGACGGACCGCGGCGTGCTGGTGATAGGCGACCCGCGGCTGATCGACAAGCCCTACGGCCGCCGCATCTGGAAGAGCCTGCCGCCGATGCGGCGCACGCGCGAGATCGCGGATGTCGAGGCGTTCTTCGCGCCTCGCGAAAAGTAGGGTCAGACCCTACGACGCAAGGTCGGGTTAGTCGCAGCGAATGTAGGGTCTGACCCTACTTTTGCCAGAACTTCCACCACGGCCGGTCGGATTCGCCGGTCACGTACTTGCTCTCGGGAAACGTCTGCTTCAGCACCCGCTCCGCGTCGTCGCGGAGCTTCGGCAACTCGAGCTTGTCGTAGCTCTGCGCGAGGATTTCGAGCGCATCCTCGTTGGCCGGCGTGCGCGGATACGTGACGATCGCCGTCTGCGCGCGGTTCACCGCGGCGACGTACGCGCCGCGGTTGTAGTAGTAGCGCGCGACCTTGACCTCGTAGAGCGCCAGCGAATTCGTGAGATAGCGCATCCGGTCGTTCGAATCCGGGGTGTATCTGCTTTCCGGAAATTTGGCGACGAGCTCCTTGAACGCCGCGAACGATTCGCGCATCGCCTTGGGCTCGCGCTCGGACAGATCGAGCTCATAGACGTAACCCAGGAGCCCCTGGTCCTCGCGGAAATAGACGAGGCCCTTCAGGTAGTACGCGTAGTCGACGTTCGGGTGGTTCGGGTACGTGCGGATGAAACGGTCGGCCAACGCGACCGCGGCGGCGGTCTCGCCGGCGCGGTAGTTCGCGTAGGCGGACTCGAGGATCGCCTGCTGCGCATAACGGCCGTAGGGAAAGCGCGCCTCGAGCTGCTCGAAGAACTTCACCGCGCGCGTATAATTGCCCTGAACCAGCGCGTCGTGCGCGGTCGAGTAGAGCTTGTCGGCCGACCACCCGGCCGTCTCGTCCTGTACCTCGGGCAGCAACCCGCAAGCGGCGAGCACGAGCGCGAGCGCGGCCACCGCGAGCAGGCGCAGGCAGTTCCTTGGCGTGCGAGGGAAAGGCGTCGACGTTCCGGCCATGCGGATCCTGGACTTCCGGACAACGCGTTCATTATAACGGACGCCATTCTCGATTCCGCGGGGCCTGTTTGCGCTCTTCTTCCCGGCACGCGCCCGCGTCGATCGCGGATCCGCCGCCGCCCGCCGAAGGTCCCGCCACGCACGAGCTTCGGCTCGCAGCCGAGGCGGCGGGCAGCCGCTTCGATGCGGCGCTCGCCCGTGCGCTGCCGCGCTACTCGCGCAGCCGGCTCCGCGCGTGGATCGACGGCGGGCGCGTCACGCTCGACGGCGCGGTCGCGCCCCCGACGCGTCGCGTTCGCGGCGGCGAGCGTGTCGTCGTGCACGCGCTCGCGGAGCCCGACCCGGACGCGCCCGCGGCCGAGGCGATCGCCCTTGCGATCGTCTTCGAGGACGACACGCTGATCGTCGTCGACAAGCCGGCGGGCCTCGTCGTTCATCCCGGCGCGGGCAACCGGAGCGGAACGCTGCAGAACGCGCTGCTCCATCACGCCCCCGAGCTCGCGGCCATCCCGCGCGCGGGGATCGTCCACCGCCTCGACAAGGACACGAGCGGGCTCCTCGTCGTCGCGAGGACGCTGTCGGCGCACATCGACCTCGTGCGGCAGCTCGCGGCGCGCACGGTCCTGCGCGAGTATCTGGCACTCGCCGCGGGCGACCTCCGCCGCGGCGGCACCGTCGAGGCGCCGATCGGCCGGCATCCGACGCGGCGCACGACGATGGCGGTCGTGGCGAGCGGCCGGCCCGCGCGCACGCATTACGCGATCGTCGAGCGCTTCGGGGTCGCCACGCTTCTCGCGTGCCGTCTCGACACGGGTCGCACGCATCAGATCCGGGTTCACCTGGCTTCGCTCGGGCACCCGCTCGTCGGCGATCCCGCCTACGGCCGGAAGGGTCCGGTAGTGCCCTTCGGCCGGCAGGCGCTGCATGCCGCGCGCCTTGCGCTCGTCCACCCGTCGACCCGGCGCGTACGCGAGTGGCGGTCGCCGCTGCCCGCCGATTTCGCGCAGCTCGTCCTATCGCTGCGTGCGCGAGCGAAGCCGTGACGACGACCGCGAAGCGGCTCGCCGCCGCCGGCTGCGACTGGATCGTCCCGACGTGGGAGGCGCCCGCGAACGTCGGCGCGCTCATGACAACGCGCAACGGCGGGGTCAGCACCGGTCCGTACGCGTCGCTCAATCTCGGCGCCCACGTGGGCGACGCCGATGCAGCCGTCGCCGAGAACCGGCGACGGCTCGGCGTGCACCTCCCCGCTGCGCCGCGATGGCTGCGGCAAGTGCACGGCACCGGCGTCGCCGTGCATCGCGCGCGACCCGCGGCCGAGCCTCCGATCGCCGACGGCGCCGCCACGCGCGAACATGGGGTCGTCTGCGCCGTGCTCGTCGCCGACTGCCTGCCCGTGCTTCTCGCCGATCGAGCCGGTACAGCCGTCGGGATCGCGCACGCGGGGTGGCGCGGTCTCGCCGCGGGCGTCGTCGAGCGCACGGTCGCCAGCCTCGCCGATCTCGGGGCGAGCGCGGACCGGCTCGTGGCATGGCTCGGGCCGGCCATCGGTCCGGCGGCGTTCGAGGTCGGCGGCGAAGTCCGCGCGGCCTTTGTCGGCGCCGACGTCAGTGCCGGCCAGGCTTTCGTGCCGGGCGCACCTGGCAAGTGGCACGCCGACCTGCGGGCGCTCGCGCGGCGGCGGCTTGCCGCTTGCGGCGTCCGCGCGATCGCCGAGGACGACGCCTGCACCGTGTCGGATACCGCGCGCTTCTACTCTTGGCGGCGCGATCGCGGGGGCGGGCGCATGGCCGCGCTCGTGTGGCTCGCTCCGGCATCCTAGGAGCCTGTCGGACTTGTTTTCGCGCATGCGACGGAGGCGATCCGGGCGCATTTCAAGGCGCGAGCCCGAAGCCCTACCGGGCGTATGGCGAGGGCGAGTAACGCAGAAGCGCGCCCGGAGCGCCCCGTCCCTTCGGGTTGCTGCCCAAAAGCGCGTCTGCTTCGTTGCTCGGCTCGCCGATATTCCCAATATCGGCTTCGCCTCCCGCCTCGCATCCCGCGCTTTTGGGCCCGGCAACGCATACGTGAAAGCAAGTCCGACAGGCTCCTAGGACGGGCCCGTATAATCCGCGCGCCCTTCCGGTGCCCCCGTGACCGTTCTCGCCGAAATCGTGCTGGCCGCGCTGACGGGCGGCGTCCTCGCGACGCTCGCCGCCGCGGGAACGCTCGCGCTCCACCCCGCGTGGATCTCGCGGCTCGTCTCGTTCGCCGTCGGCGCGCTCCTGGGCGCGGTCTTCCTCGAGCTCCTGCCGCACGCGCTCGAGACCGGCGGCGCCGAGCGCGTGATGATCACCGTGCTCTGCGGGCTGCTCGCGTTCTTCCTCCTCGAGAAGCTCGTGCTGTGGCGGCACGCGCACGGCCACGACCGCCACGACGCGGACGCGGAGGAAACCGAGCACGCGCACGCGCTGCACGCGCACGGCGGCGCCGACCAGGGGCGATCCGGACTCATGATCCTGATCGGCACGAGCGTGCACAACTTCTGCGATGGCGTCGTGATCGCCGCGGCGTTCCTCGCCGCGCGCGAGCTCGGCGTGGCGACGACGGTCGCCATCGTCGCGCACGCGGTCCCCCAGCAGGTCGGCGACTTCGCCGTGCTCATCCATTCCGGCTACGCGCGCAGTCGCGCTTTCGCCTACAACGTCGCGGTGGGCGCGGCGACGCTCGTGGGCGCGCTCGCCGGCTGGTACGCGCTGGCCGGCATGGAGCAGATCCTGCCGACCGTGCTCGCGATCGCCGCCGCGAGCCTGCTGTACGTCGCGGTCGCCGACCTGATCCCGAGCCTCCACCGTCGGCCCGAGCCGATGGAGACCGTGCGCCAGCTCGCGCTCATCGCGCTCGGCATCGGCGTCATCGCCCTCGCGCACGCGGCGCTCGAGCACTGAACGTCGCGCCGTTGTCCGGCAGGAGGCGGCGCGTTACCATCGCGTCGATCGCGGCCTGCCCCGCGCTTTCCACCGCCGTATCTTTCCCTCGATTCCGATGACGTCTCCCGCGCCGGCGCCCGATCTCGCCCGCGCCTGGGCCGATCTCGGCGCGCAGTGGGCGCAATGGTGGACGCAGGCGGCGCAGCGCGTCGCGTCCGGCGGCAGGCCAGCGTTCGCACCGCTGCCGGATATCGCTCTGCCGCTTCCGACCACGGTCGGGTTCGTCGATCCCGCGGCGCGGGCCGCGCTGGACGCGCGCTATCAACGCCAGTGGGAAGCGCTGTGGCGCGCGGCACAATCCGCCCTTGCCGCGCCGGAGGCGGCAACGTCATTTCCCGAGGTCGTCGCCACGCCCGCCAGCGATCACCGCTTCGACGGACGCGCGTGGCACGAGCTTCCGTTCTTCGCGCTCCTTCGCCAGTCGTACCTGCTGGCGAGCGCCTACCTGACCGAGCTCGCTGCGCTGACCGAGATGCCCGACCACGACAAGCGGCGGCTCACGTTCATGGTGCGGCAATGCGTCGACGCGCTCGCGCCGACCAACTTCGCGGGCACGAACCCCGAGGTGATCGAGCGCGCGCTCGCGACCGACGGCTGGAGCTTCGCGCAGGGCCTCGTCAACCTCACCGCTGATTTCGGCAACGGCCGCATCTCGATGAGCGACGCGCGCGCGTTCGAGGTCGGCCGCAACCTCGCGGTCACGCCGGGACACGTCGTCCTCCGCAATCCGCTGATCGAGCTGATCCAGTACGCGCCGACGACCGCGCGCGTCCACCGGCGCCCGCTCGTCATCGTCCCGCCGTGCATCAACAAGTACTACATCCTGGATCTGCAGCCGGCGAACTCCTTCGTCCGCTATGCCGTCGCACAGGGTCACACGGTGTTCATCATTTCGTGGCGCAACGTGCCGCCCGAGCTCGGCCGCCTCGGCTGGGACGATTACCTCCAACAGGCATTCACGGCGATCGACGTCGCGAAGAAGATCACCGGGAGCCCGACGGTCAACGCACTGGGCTTCTGCGTCGGCGGCACGCAGCTCGCGTGCGCGCTCGCCGCCCTCGCCGCGCGCCAAGACCGCAGCGTAGAGAGCGCGACGTTCCTGACGACGATGCTCGACTTCGCCGACCCTGGCGAGATCGGGGTCTACATCTCGCGCGAGCACCTCGCGGCGCGCGAGCCGGCGCTCCTCGATGGCCAGCGCGTCCACGGCAGCGAGCTCGCCGGCGCGTTCGCGAGCCTCCGCGCGAACGATCTCGTGTGGAACTACGTCGTGCGCAACTATCTGAAAGGCGAGACGCCGCCGGCCTTCGACCTCCTCCACTGGAACGGCGATTCGGCCAACCTGCCCGGCCCGATGTATGCGTACTACCTGCGCAACATGTACCTCGACAACAGGCTGATCGAGCACGGCGCGCTGACGATGGCGGGCGAGCGGATCGATCTCGCGCGCGTGACGATGCCGGCCTACGTCTACGCGTCGCAGGGCGACCACATCGTGCCGTGGCGCTCGGCGTACCGGACCACGGCGCTCCTGGGGGGAGACGTCACGTTCGTGCTGGGCGCGTCGGGGCACATCGCGGGCGTGATCAACCCGCCCGAGCCCGAGCGGCGCCACCACTGGACCAACGCGCTCGTCACCGACGACGCCGAAGACTGGCTCGGGCGCGCCCTGCGTCGGGCCGGCAGCTGGTGGCCGCACTGGAGCGCGTGGCTCGCGCAGCACGGCGGCCCGCTGCGGCGCGCGCCACGCGCTCCGGGCAACACCGCCTTTCCGCCGCTCGACCCGGCGCCGGGACGCTACGTGCGCGAGCCGGCCGACGCGTCCGTCCCGCTCGCGCCCGTCGCGCGTCGGGTGAGTTAAGATGATTGTTCGGTTCCGCGGCTTGGGGACCGGCGCAAAACGCGAACGCCGCGCCACCGGCGGCAGCCAACGAGGAGAAAGGACATGCCATTGAAGATCTCGCGCGTCGCGCTCGTCACGGGGGGCATGGGCGGACTCGGCGAAGCGATCTGCATCAAGCTCGCCGCGCTCGGCTACAAGGTCGTCACCACGCACTCGCCGGGCAATACGAGGACGAAGGAATGGCTCGACGGCATGAACAAGATGGGCTACGGCTTCCGCGCCTACCCGTGCGACGTCGCCGACTGGGACTCGAGCGTCGCGTGCGTCGCGCAGGTCACGAAGGAAGTGGGTCCGATCGACGTGCTGATCAACAACGCCGGCATCACGCGCGACTCGACGTTCAAGAAGATGGACAAGGTCAACTGGGACGCCGTGATGAAGACCAATCTCGACTCGTGCTTCAACATGACGAAGCAGGTGTGCGACGGGATGGTCGAGCGCGGCTGGGGCCGGATCATCAACATCTCGTCCGTCAACGGCCAGAAGGGCGCGTTCGGGCAGGTCAACTACTCGGCGGCGAAGGCCGGCATGCACGGCTTCACGAAGGCCCTCGCGCTGGAGGTCGCGCGGAAGGGCGTCACCGTCAATACGATCTCGCCCGGCTACATCGGGACGAAGATGGTGATGGCGATTCCGCAGGACGTGCTCGACACCAAGATCATCCCGCAGATCCCGATGGGACGGCTCGGCAAGCCCGAGGAAGTCGCCGGGCTCGTCGCCTACCTCGCGAGCGAGGAAGCGGCGTTCGTGACCGGCGCCAACATCGCGATCAACGGCGGCCAGCACATGTTCTGACGCCTCGCCGGCGCGGGGAGCGTGCGCTAGTCTTTGCGGCCGCCGCGCGTCAGCGGCTCGTCGCAGGAGCGTTCGTTCCGGCCCACTGCGTCGAACCGCGGATGCCGATCGGAATGCAGCCGGCGAGCAGCAGGACCAGGACTGCGCAAATCAATGTTCTCATCCGTTCTCCCGGGGCGCTCGACCGCGTGTCCCGCACTATAGTCGAGGCCGGAACCCCGGAAGCCGCGATCGGCAAGCTGCACGGCACCGCGCGCGACGGTCGTCGCCCCGAAGTTCATCGCGCGATGGCAATCGTCGTACCGCACCCTTGCCTGGTCCTGAAGTGTCGGTCTGCCTTACATGTCAAGGCGGCCGCCAACCGTCTTTCCGCGACAACGAGTTGATTAAGCGACGATTTCCGCCGTTGGCCCGGCTATTGCTGGATTACGGGCGGATATCGAGGGGGAGGTCATATGATCCGGCGCATCGTCTTGGTTGTCGTGTTGGCGGTTTTCGGGGCAGCGTCCCAGGCGTTTGCCAGTATCGTCACTATCGATCTGAGCGGTGCCGTCACCGGCTCGCTGATAGCCGGAGTGGGCGGCAGCTTCGCTCAGTCGTTCGCCGGGCAAACGGTCTCCGGGACCGGCATATCGGGCGCTCCGACGAATCCTCTCACGCTTGCGCCTTCGGGCACGATCGATGTCGCCGCGTGGGCTCCCGGCGTTTCGCCCGCGGGGAATTCGCTCCTTTCTCAACCCGGCAACGCCGCTCCGCTGTCCCTGCTTCTCGCAGGCAATGCCGATTCGCTCGAGTGGACCATGGGATCCGGCGATGGCGGCTCGGTCACCGCCGACTTGTTTGCGCTGGACGGGACGCTGGTCAACAGCATCACCTTCAGCGGGCTCGCCGGGTACGCCGTGTACAGCTTCACGGGCCTGGGAACGTTTGCGGGCGTGACGTTCCGGGACAACACCGATCCTGCCGGCCTCCGGTTCATGAATTTCAGCTACGACTCGGTGGCCGCCGTGCCTGAGCCGGGCAGCGTCGCTCTGCTCGGACTTGGGCTGGTCGGGCTGGCGGCGTTCCGCCGCCGAATCCGGCAGTAAGGATTCCGAACGCAGAGGGCGGCCCCGCTCCGGCGGGGCCGTTTCATTTTGGCCGCTCGCAAAAGATGGGGCAGCCGCGAGGCGTCGCGTGGCGACCGCCCCGGCAGCCAAAAAAACGCCCCGCAGGTTGCCCTGCCGGGGCGAGACTGTATCTTCCAGGAGGAGGTTGAAGATACAGGGACCCGCGACGACGCGAGGTGGACAGCTTGACTCGCGGACGTTGCAGGGAAATGAATAATCCCACGGGCGGTTAGAGTGATCGACCTAATCGGGGCCTGCCCCGCGCGCCGGGCAACTCTTTGATTCAGCGGGCCGACCGAACGGCCGTCCGGAGGTCGACGGAAACGCTGCACGAAAAAAAACCCCGGCACGAGGCCGGGGCTGGAGGCTGTATCTCTCAGGAGGAGGAGAAAGATACAGAAGGAGACGTCCTTTTCCGCTCCGCCGCCGATCGGGTGGCGGATGCGGGCTTCGGCGTTACGCGGCGCGGCGGCCCTTCGGCGCGACCTTCGACGCGTTCGCTGCGGCGGCGCGGACCGAGGCGTCGGCCAGGTTCACGACCTGCTTCGTGGCCTTCTGGAACTGGTCGAAGGCGGCGGTCGTCGCAGCGACCGTCGACTTGAGCGCGTTGAAACCGACGTCCGAGCCGGCGGGTGCGGCCTTGCTGGCCTTCTCGACCCACGACGCGACGCCCTTCGTGTAAGCCGACCACGCCTCTTCGGCGAGCGCCGAGTACTGGGCTTGCGCTTCGGAGGCCATCTCGTAGAGGCTCTTCGAATAGCCGAGCGCGACCTGCACGCCGGTTTCGGCGTAGCGGGCGCGAAGCGCCATCAGGTCCTGCACGTCCTTCACCGCCGTCGCGGCCGTCGCACCTTCGACGCCCTGCGCCAGCGCAGCCTTGGCGGCGCTCAGGTTCAGGCGGGCGAGCTTTTCGGCGTTCTCGATGGCGAGCGCGGCCAGCTTGGTCGCTTGCGCGACGCTGGCCTTGTTGAGTTCAGCAAACTGCTCGGTGGCGTTGTACATGGGATGTCCTTTCGTCAGTGGGTTCGTCGCCGGTAAACGGGTTCCGATGCCCTCGCGCGCCCGGGAATCCATTCACCGCCGGCCCGCGATTGCTGCATCGCACAAACCCATTGTAGGGACGGAAATCTCCCAAGTCAAGGTTTTTTTGTTGCACTGCACCAATCCTGGTTTCCGCAGTGCGGCAAGGAAATCAAACATCCGATAAATCAGCAGGTTATAATATCAGACTTCTATCTCCGAGGCCGGCATGAGCGAGACCCCCCGCATCATCAAGAAGTACCCGAACCGGCGCCTCTACGACACCGCGAACAGCGGCTACATCACGCTCGCCGACGTGAAGCAGATGGTGCTCGACAACATCGAATTCCAGGTCATCGACGCCAAGAGCGGCGACGACCTCTCGCGCGCCATCCTGCTGCAGATCATCCTCGAGGAGGAGGCCGGCGGGATGCCGATGTTCAGCTCGGAGATGCTCGCGCAGATGATCCGCTTCTACGGCAGCGCCCAGCAGACGATCATGGGCAGCTACATCGAGCAGAACGTGAAGGCGTTCCTCGCGATCCAGAAGAAGCTGCAGGACCAGGCGAAGCAGATCTACGGCGACAAGATGATGCTGACCCCGGACCTCTGGAAGCAGTTCATGCAGATGCAGGCGCCGGCGATGCAGGGCATGCTCGGCAACTACCTCGAGCAGAGCGCCAAGCTGTTCATGGACATGCAGCAGCGGATGCAGGACCAGACGCGCGGCATGTTCGCGGCGTTCCCGTTCCCGAACTTCGGCGCCGCACCGCAGACCGCCGACGACGAGAAGAAGCGCTGAGGCGCCGAACGCGGCGCAACAAGTACGCGGTGACGGCTTCCTTGCTGCGGCGCAATCGCGCGCGCCGTCTTGGCCTGAGATGAGCAAGTCGGGGGCACGAAGCTCCCGGGGCGGTGTCGCCCCTCCTCCGCGCGTGGGATTCGTGTCGCTGGGCTGTCCGAAGGCACTCGTCGATTCCGAGCAGATCGTCACGCAGCTCGGCGCGGAGGGTTACGCGATCGACCCGAGCTACGCCGGCGCGGATCTCGTCGTCGTCAACACCTGCGGCTTCATCGACGCCGCGATCGCCGAATCGCTCGACGCCATCGGCGAGGCGCTCGCCGAGAACGGCAAGGTGATCGTCACCGGCTGTCTCGGCGCGAAAGACGGCGGCCGGTTCGTCCGTGAAGCGCATCCGAAGGTGCTTGCGGTGACGGGTCCGCACGCGACGGCGGAGGTGCTGGCGGCCGTGCACGCCCACCTGCCGCGGCCGCACGACCCCTTCGTCGACCTCGTCCCGCCCCAGGGAGTCAAGCTCACGCCGTCGCACTACGCGTATCTCAAGATCAGCGAGGGCTGCAACCACCGCTGCACGTTCTGCATCATCCCGTCGATGCGCGGCGATCTCGTCAGCCGGCCGCTCGGCGAGGTCATGGCGGAGGCGGAGCGGCTCCTGCGCGCCGGCGTTCGCGAGATCCTCGTGATCTCGCAGGACACGAGCGCCTACGGCGTCGACGTCCGTTACCGGACCGGGTTCTGGCAGGGCCGGCCGGTCAGGACGCGGGTGACGGAGCTTGCGACCGCGCTCGACGCGCTCGCGCGATCGCATGGCGCATGGGTGCGCCTCCATTACGTCTACCCGTATCCGCACGTCGACGAGGTCGTGGCGCGGATGACCGCGGACCCCGCGCATGGCGGGCTCCTCCCCTACCTCGACGTTCCGTTCCAGCACGCGTCGCCGCGAATCCTGAAGCTGATGAAGCGCCCGGCGAACGCCGAGGGCACGCTCCGCCGCATCGAGGCATGGCGCGAGGCGCGCCCCGATCTCGTGATCCGCAGCACCTTCATCGTCGGTTTTCCGGGCGAGACCGAACGCGAGTTCGACGAGCTGCTCGCGTTTCTCGAAGCGGCCGAGCTCGACCGCGTGGGCTGCTTCGCCTATTCGCCGGTCGAAGGCGCCGCAGCGAACGCGTTGCCCGACCCGGTCGCGGACGACCTCAAGGAAGAGCGGCGCGCGCGGTTCATGGCGACGCAGGCGCGCATTTCGGCGCGGCGTCTCGCGCGCCAGGTGGGGCGGACGATGACGGTGTTGGTCGACGCGCACGACGGCGACATCGCCATCGCGCGATCGGCGGCCGATGCGCCCGAGATCGACGGGACCGTTCGCGTTGCGGGTGGCCGCAAGCTCGCCGTGGGGTCGTTCGCGCGGGTGCGGGTCACTGCGGCGGCCGAGCACGACCTCGTCGCCGTCGCCGCGCCGTAGCAGCGCTCAGCCGAGCGTCGTCGAGCAGCCGAGCGCGCGGCCCTTCCAGTACATGCCGTTGAGGCGCAGCGCCAGGTTGCCGAGGGTGTCGAACTTCTTGCCGGTGAAGGTCATCAGGACCGCCGGGCGGCTGCCGTCGCCCTCGACGCGCTCGAGCTCGATGCACTCCATCGGATCGTGCGAATACTTGGCGACCAGCGCCTTGATCTCATCGTCGCTCGTCCCCGGGGCAACGTTCGCGATCCAAAGTCGTTCCATGATTGCTCCTTTGGGGCCTTCGCGCTCGCGCGCTCAAGCCATGATGTTGACACCGCCGTCGACGTAGAGGGTTTCCCCCGACAGTCGCCTGGCGAACGGCGTCGCGAGGTAGGCGCAGGTGAAGCCGACGTCCATGATGTCCACGAGCTCGCCGATCGGTGCGCGCTGCGCGGCCTCCGTGAGCAGCAGGTCGAAGTCCCTGAGTCCCGACGCGGCACGCGTCTTGAGCGGGCCGGGCGAGATCGCGTGCACACGGATGCCCTTCCCGCCGAGCTCGTAGGCGAGGTAACGGCAGCACGCCTCGAGCGCTGCCTTCACGGGCCCCATCACGTTGTAATTCGGGACCACCTTGTTGGCGCCGTAGTAGCTCATGGCGAACAGGGTCCCGCCGTCCTTCATCAGCGGCGCGGCGAGGCGCGCCATCCGCACGAACGAGTGGCACGAGATGTCCATCGCCTGCTTGAAGCCATCGGCGGAGCACTCGAGCAGCGGGCCCTGCAGGTCCGCCTTCGGCGCAAAGGCGATCGAATGCACGAGCATGTCGAGCGCGCCCCACTTCCGGCTGATGGCCTCGAACACGGCCTCGAGCTGGCCGGGCACGGCCACGTCGAGCGGCATGAAGATGGGCGCGCCCAGCTCCTTCGCGAGCGGCTCGACGTAGGTCCTCGTCTTCTCGTTGATGTAGGTGATCGCGAGCTCGGCGCCGAGCTCGCGGAACGCTTTCGCGCAGCCCCAGGCGATCGAGTGCTCGTTCGCGACGCCGACGACGAGCGCCTTCCGGTCCTTGAGCACCGGACGTGGAATGTCGAGGGTCATCCGTGTTCCTTTCAGCGCGCCGCCAGCACGCGGCGTGTGTGGCGCGCGATCATCAGTTCCTCGTTGGTCGGGATCACCCACGCGGCGACGCGGCTCCCGGTGGTCGAAATGCGCGGGCCGCCGCCTGCGTTCGCGTCGCGATCGAGCTCGACGCCGAGCCACGCGGCGTCGGCGCACACGCGCTCCCGCAGCCGCGCGCTGTTCTCGCCGATGCCCGCGGTGAAGACGATCGCGTCGAGCCCGCCGAGTGCCGCCGCGAGCGAACCCAGCTCGCGGCCGATCCGGTAGACGAAGAGATCGATCGCGGCCTTCGCGGCAGGGTCGGCGCTCGCCTCGAGCGTCCGCATGTCGCTCGAGATCCCCGAGACGCCGAGCAGCCCCGACTGCTGATAGATGAGCTTCTCGATCGCCCGCGCATCCATGGCGAGCTCGTCCATCAGGTAGAGCATCACGCCCGGGTCGAGGCTGCCGCAACGCGTGCCCATCGGCAAGCCGTCCGCCGCGGTGAAGCCCATCGTGCTCGCGATGCTCGTCCCGCCCGCGATCGCGCACATGCTGGCGCCATTGCCGAGATGGAGCACCACCACCTTGCCCGTGGCCGCGCGCGCGTCGTATTGCGGCAGGGCGTGGGCGATGTATTCGTAGGACAACCCGTGGAAGCCGTAGCGGCGCACGCCTCGCTCGGTGATCGACTTCGGCAGCGCAAAGGCCTGCGCGACCGCGGGCTGGCGACGGTGGAACGCCGTGTCGAAGCAGGCGATTTGCGGAAGGTCCGGCGCGCGGGCGAGCAGTGCGCGGATGGGGGCCAGATTGTGCGGCTGGTGGAGCGGCGCGAGCGGCACGTACTTTTCGAGCGCCGCGAGCACCCCTGCATCGACGCGGGTCGGCTCGGCGTACTCGAGGCCGCCGTGCACGACGCGATGGCCGACGGCCGTCAAGCGGTGTTCGGAGAACCGCTCGCGCAGGAACGATATGAGGTACTCCAGCGCGCCGTCGTGGCCGAGCTTCGTGCCCTCGCCCCAGGACCGCTCGTCCAGGGCGCTGCCGGCCGCGTCCTTCGCAACGAAGCGCGGCGACGTATAGAGCCCCTCCGCCTGCCCGCGCGCCGTCAGCGCGAGCTCGCCGTCGGCCGCGGCGAACAACGAGAACTTGAGGCTCGACGAGCCGGCGTTGACGACGACGATCGCATCCATCGGTTCAAGCGACCGTCTTCGTCCCGGCGTCGCGCTTGGCCTTCGCGACCAGCGCTGCGATCGCGCACGACGCGAGACGGGTCATCACCGAATCGGCGCGGCTCGTGAGGATGATCGGCACGCGCGCGCCGAGCACGATGCCGGCGGCATCGGCGTCCGCAAGGAACGACAGGCTCTTCGCGAGCATGTTGCCCGCCTCGAGATCGGGAACGACGAGCACGTTGGCGCGTCCCGCGACCGGCGAATCGATCTTCTTGATCTCGGCTGATTCCAGGCTGATCGCATTGTCGAGCGCGAGCGGCCCGTCGAGGATGGCACCGGTGATCTGCTTCCGGTCCGCCATCTTGCACAGCGCCGCGGCCTCGACGGTCGACGGCACCTTCGGGTTGACCGTCTCCATCGCCGACAGGATCGCGACCCGCACCTCCTGAAACTGCAGCGCGTGCGCGAGGTCGATCGCGTTCTGGATGATGTCGACCTTGTCCTCCATCGTCGGCGCGATGTTGACGGCGGCGTCAGTGACGATGAGCGTCTCGGCGTAGGTCGGCACGTCCATGATGAAGCAGTGGCTGACGCGTCGCGCGGTGCGAAGCCCCGTGTCGCGCTTCACGACCTCGCCCATCAGCTCGTCGGTGTGGAGGCTCCCCTTCATGAGTGCCTCCGCCCTGCCTTCGCGCACGAGTGCAACCGCGCGGGCGGCCGACTCGTGGCTGTGCGCCGCGTCGACGATCTCGAAGGCGGTGATGTCGAGCCCGTGCTCCTTCGCGACCGCCTCGATCCGCGGCCGCGGGCCGACCAGGATCGGCGTGATCAGCCCCATGGCTGCGGCGTCGACCGCGCTGCGCAACGAGCTCTCGTCGCACGGATGCGCGACCGCCACCGGCGTCGGCGGCAGCGCCTTGCAGAAGTCGATGAGCCGCTGGTACTTAACGTGCGCGCGTGCCATTGCGTTCCTCACGGCCGCGTTTCGATGCGGTCCGCACGCGCGTACGCGGGCGCGCCGCACTCTTGGCGCGACCCGCTGCCGCGGGTTCGCGCGCGAGTGCCCGCCGCAGGGCCTCGAGCATCGCGGTCTGTTCCGCGGTGGGACGCGCGGCCTGAATGCGCTCGTCGGCCAGGAGTCGCGTCACGAGCTCCAGCAGCCGTTCCCGGTCCGCCGGGTCCGCGAGCAGCGCCGGCATCGTCTCGATCGCGCGATCGCGCTCGTAGCGAACGATGATGTCCTGCTCGCCGCGGACGCGCCGTCTCACGTCCGGGGGAAGATCGGGCAGGAGCTCGCGGTAATCGTCGGCGAGCTCCTTCCGGGTCTCGATCCACGACAGCGGGAGCGGCGTCCCGTGCCGCGCGAGCAGCGCCGCCGCGCGCGCGACCGCCTCGGGATAACCGCCCTTGTCGATCGCCGCGAGCGCTTCCTTGACGTACGGCAGCTCGCGAGCTTCGGCGACGACCTCGCTCTCGCGTGCGCCTCCCGCCTTGTCGGCCAGGTAAAGCGAGAACACGTTGCCGTAAGTCTGGAAGAACGTCGCCTCGGAAAGCGCATCGCGCAGCTCGCGATAGTAGTCGAGCGATGCGCTGATGGTTTCCGCCCCGGCCTTTTCGACACCGCGGAGCGGACTTGCGTCACGCTCGTCCGGCGCCGCGCGCATCGCGCGGACGGCCTCCGCCGCCGGCGCGACCCAGGCCATCCAGGGGTTCAGGTCGGAGAACGACCACCGCTGCGCGCGCAGCGGATGGAACTGCCGGCGAACCTTCGCGCCGAGCTCGTTCGACATGGACTGGACGAACGGTTGCGCGAACAGCTCGTAGGCACGCTGATTGAATTCCGACACTGCCGCGACCGCTTCGAAGGGCTGCTCGTCGACACGGTCGAAGCGATTCAGCCGGCCGACGACTTCCTCGAGCTCGCGCTCCTCGAACTCGACGGCGTATTCGACCTTCCCGTCGGCGCCCTTGCGCTCGCTGATCGCCATGCCCCAGAGTCCCGGCGGCAGCGCCTCGATCGACTGCAGGACCGAAACGATCTGCGCGTGCTCTTTCTTCGCGACCTTGCCGGAAACGAAGATGCCGAGGTGGCCGACGTCCCGATGGAGCAGGCCGACGATCGTCTGGCCGCGCGCCTTGATCTCGTCGGTCGAGCCGTAGACGTCGGCGACCCAGTTGAACGCCTGCTGCGGCGGCGTGATGTTGTCGCCCATCGACGCAAACAGGACGATCGGCGCCTTGATCGAGCGCAGGTCGAACGCCTTGCCGCCCGTGCCCTGCGTGCCGCCCGTCCACAGCTTGTTGCCGACGAAGAGATTGCGCGTGATCCACTCGATCTCCTCGCGGTTCATCAGGTAGAACCCGCCCCACCAGCGCTCGAACTCGAGGAAGCGCGGCGGCTCGGTGTCGACGTTCGCGAAGAGGTGGTAGTACTTGTCCCAGAAGGTGTTGGCCGGGTTCAGATTCTCGAAATTCTCGACCAGGTACGCGCCGTCGAAGATGCCGTCGCCCAGGTCCGACGTGAGCGAGGCGAGCCATGTGCCGCCGAGGTTGCCGCCGGAGTAGCGCATCGGGTTGTCGCCCGCGCCCTCGGTCCACGCGCCGCCCCAGTAGGACATCGGCGCGCCGTTGATCACGATCGGGCCGGTGTCGTCGGGATCGGACGCCGCGAGCATCATCGCCGCCCAGCCACCTTGGCAGTTGCCCACGATCGCGGGCTTCGGGCTCGCCGGATGGAGCGCGCGCACCTTGCGGACGAACTCCTGTTCGGCGCGGCAGACGTCGAGCATCGTCTGGCCCGGCTCGGGGTCGCGAAAGAAGATCACGAAGTACACGGGATGCCCGCTGCGCAGCGCGACTCCAACCTGCGAGTCGTCCTTGAAGCCGCCGATGCCAGGGCCGTGGCCCGCGCGCGGATCGATGATCACGTACGGGCGCCGCTTCGGGTCGATGACGACCCCTTCGGGCGGCACGATCCTGACGAGTGCGTAGTTGACCGGCCGCGCGAGCTTGCGACCGTCGACGACCGTCTCGTAGTCGAAGTGCAGGACCGGCGGCATTCCCTGCCGCGTGTGCTCGACGAAGTTGTTCCCGCGCTGGCGCAGCGTGTCGAGGAACAGGACCGAGCGCTGCGCGACGTCCGACGCGTACCCGTACCACGCGGACCACGCGTCCCAGGGGGTCGCCGGCACGGTAGTCATGTTCGAGACATTGCCGGCCCAGGCCTTCTGCAAGCGGTCCTGGAAGTGCTCTTGCGCAATCTTGGCGCGCTTCTGCAGGACGAGAGCGACCTTGGTCGCGATGTCGTAGCTGCGGCTCAATTTTGTCGTGGATTTCATGCTAGGACCTCGCTTGGGAAGGTGGTCGGCCGCCGGCATGCGCCGCCGCGATCAGCCGCAATCAGCGGCCATTCTAGCGGTTGCCCCATGACCATCCGTTGACGGGCGTCAATCTGGGCCTGCGCATCCTTGCATGCCCGCGTCGCAACCGCAGGCTTCGGGCTAGAATGGCCCCACCAGCATGGCCTCGGTAGAAGCCCTCGCGGCATCGGTTTTCGATGCCCGTCGCCCCGCGACGGCGCGTTCGACGACGGCGCTGGCGGCGGCGCTGCTCATGGCCCTCGCGACGAGCGCCCGCAGCCAGGATATCGAGCCCCGCGCCTATTCGAATGCGCCGGTCGGCGTGAACTTCCTCGTCGCGGGTTACGCGTACACGCGCGGCGGGATCGCCTTCGATACCGCGTTGCCGGTCACCGATCCGAACCTGCACACGTCGAACGCCGTCCTTGGCTACGCAAGGGTCGTCGACTTCTGGGGCACGTCCGGCAAGGTGGACGTCCTCGTGCCGTACACGTGGCTGTCCGGGTCCGCCAACTACCTGGGCCAACCCATCGACCGCGTCGTTAACGGATGCGGCGATCCCGCGTTCCGCGTTTCGGTCAACCTGTACGGCGCGCCGGCGCTCACGCTTCCGGAATTCGTCGACTGGCAGCAGGACCTGATCGTCGGTGTGAGCCTGCGCGTGTCGGCGCCGTGGGGCCAGTACGACGACAGCCGTGTCGTCAACATCGGCGCCCATCGCTGGGCGTTCAAGCCGGAAGTCGGCGCATCGAAGACGGTCGGGCCCTGGACGCTGGAGGTCACGGCCGCGGCGGTCCTGTTCACCGACAACGACGACTTCTACGGCGGCAGCACCCGCTCGCAGGACCCCCTCTATGCCCTGCAGGGCCACGCCATCTACAGCTTCCGCTCCGGCATCTGGGGCTCGCTCGACGCAACGTATTTCAGCGGTGGCCGAACCACGCTCGACGGCACCCGGAACCGCGATCTGCAGCAGAACTGGCGTGTCGGCGCGACGCTGTCGTTCCCCGTCGACCGCAACAACTCGGTCAAGGCTTATGCGAGCAGCGGCGTATCGGCGCGCACCGCCAACAATTACGACCTGCTCGGAGTCGCGTGGCAGTACCGCTGGGGCGGCGGGCTCTGATATCCGACCGCGTCAATCGCCGTCCTGCGCGGGCGCCACGGCGCGCCGGCGCCAGAATACGTACGGGATCAGCGTGACGGCGGCGATCACGAGGTACGCGAGCACCGTGGCGGTGATCGCGGGCGGGGCGCGGTTGAGCGTCGCGACCAGCAGCGCGAGTCCGGGGTTGCGCGCCGCGCTGCAGATGGCCGTCGCGGTCCGCGTCGCCGGCTCGGGGCCGCCGAGCAGATGCCCGACGGCCAGCGCGAGCGCGGTGACCAGCACGATGGCCAGCACGGCGCGCCAGCCCGCGCCGATCACGACCTGCCAGATGTCGATCAGCACCAGCACCAGAAGCACGATCAGCAACACACTTCCGAGCCGACGAAGCCTCGGTTCGACCCACGCCGCGGCCGCGTTCGCCAGCCGATTCATCGCCATGCCGAGCCCGAGCGGAAGCAGCTGGGCGAAGAAGACCTGGCGCGCGAGGTGCTGGGGGTCGACGACTGCCTGTCCGCTGTAGTATTCGTTGAGCACGGCGATCGACAGCGGCATCGAGACGACGGCGAGCAGCGCCACCGCGATCTGCAGCGCGGGCGCGAACGTCCGGTGGCCGCCTGCGCCCATCGAGCGGCGCAGCGCCACCGGCGCGCCGGGCGAGATCGCCATCAGGACGATGCCGATCTCGACCGGCCGCGGGAGGTCCAGTGCCCGCGTGACGACGAGTGCCAGCGCCGGCACCGCGACCAGCACCGCGAACAGCGCCTTCAAGAGCAGCACGGGGTGCCGCACGACCCAGCGGAACTCGCCTGGAACGATTGCGAGCCCCAGGTCGAACATGACGGCGAACAGCGTCGCGGCCGCGGCGATCGAAAGAATCCAGCCCGGAACGGGCCCTTCTATAGGCATGGGGCCCGACGACGCATCGATGCGATCACGCAGGCACCAATGCGCTCGCTGGCCTTCCGAACAGAGGTTCAGAGACGAGCGCCATCATGGCTTCGCCGTCACCTGCGGCGCAGGCGAGCCGCCGAGACCCTGGGCGTCGGGAATGCGCGCGAGCGCGAGGTCCCCGGGAAGGCTGTAGAGCCTCTCGATCGTCCGGTCCAGCGCGTCGAGCTCCTCGTTCAGCGTGGCGTGCCGATACGGCGGCAGGACCTGGACGAGATTCTGGAGCATCGCGCGCAGCCGTCGTGCGATCTGCACGTTGGCCGCCCCGCAGGCGCGGATCTCGTTGCACGCGACCTGCACGAAATCCTCCCAGTTCGGCGTCCGGAAGATCACACGCGGTCGGCCGGCCGCGTCCAGCATCACGTCGAGTCGCAGGCGCCGCTTTCCCAGGAACCGGAGCAGCCGGTGCACCTGGTCGATCGCGAGCACGCCCGTGGTCGGATCATTGATTGCCGGCGAGAGCGCCTTGAGCCCGATGTCGACCAGGATCCGGAAGGCGAACATAGGATCCTGCTCGAGCGTCCGCTCGGATCCGAAGGCCACGTTGGCGCGCAGAGCCTCGTCGGCGATCGCAACCGCGCCACGGTACAGCGCGAACAGCGGCTCGTCGGCCGCGACGAAGTCGCCGACCTGCGGCATGAACTCGATCACGCCGTCGTGCTGCTGCGCCAATGCGATGAGCGTCGGCAGATCGATCGCCAGCACGATCTCCGACCGACCCCGATGGGTGACGAGGCGACCGGGCGCGCCGAGCTCGCTCCGCAGCTCGCTCGAGTCCGCCCGTTCCGTCGGATGCGGATAGACGGACTTGATCACCTCGATGCCCTCGTCGCCGATCCGCGCGACGATGCTGACCGGGCGCAGGAGCCGCGCCGCGTAGTCGATCAGGAACAGGAAGTCGGCGATGCAGGCGACCCCTAACGCGCCGACGACCAGCCCGACGAACTGGGGGACGGGCTCCTCCAAGCGATTCAGCGCGCCGACCGCGAGAACCAGCGTGAAGACGAACAGGCCGACGCTGTAGCGCACGACGTTGTCGCGCAGGAGCGTCGTCGCGATGATCCGCGGCGTGAGCTGCCCGCCGGCGATCTGGATCGCCACGAGCAGCGAGCCGAACGTGAACACCACGAACGACAGCGTGAGCGTGATGACCGTCTGGTACATCGCCTGCGCGCCGGCGACCGCGAGCCGCGCGAACTGCCATCCGAGCCAGGCGTCGATACGATGCAGGAGGGGCGCCGTCACGAGCTCGATCGCGATCGCGATGAGCGGGACCGTCCAGAGCGCCGACTTGAGGTAGCTCGACGCGCCGAAGAGGCGGTTCCAGGACAGCTTGCCCTTGACGAAGCGGCGACCGCGGTGCCACAGGGACGGGGCGCCTGCGGCGGCCGGCGGAGCGGGGTCGGTGGGCTTCGGAGTCATCGGCCGGATTTACGCCATAATCGCGCAAAGGGCGCAAGGCGACTGCGTTTTGTCGCTAGTGTGACAACGAACGAGGTCGGCGACAACATTGGACCAATGCCATGGGAATCATCGCCGATGAGCGCCGACGGTTGCTGAACCCGGTCGACCGGATCTCGGAAATCCTGTTCGGCCTGATCATGGCGGTCACGATCGTCGGCTCGCTCTCGATCGCCACGGCCGGCCGGGACGAGATCGGCACCGTGATGTGGGCGGCGTTGGGCTGCAACCTTGCGTGGGGACTGGTCGACGCGGTGATGTACGTGGTCCGGACCGTGACCGAGCGAACGCGCAACCAGACGCTGGCACGACGGATCGCGCAGGCCGAGCCGAACGACGCGCACGGCCTGATCGCGCAGGCGCTGCCCGATCACATCGCCGCGCTCGTCGGCGCCGACGAGCTCGAGGGCATGCGTCGGCGATTGCTCGAGCTGCAAGTCGACCGTCTCGGAGTCGTGCGGCCGCGCGATTTTCTCGAGGCCTTCGGCGTCTTCGTGATGGTGGTCCTCGCGACGTTCCCGGTGGTCGTCCCCTTCCTGCTGACCGACGACGCGGCGAAGGCGATGCACTGGTCCCAGGCTGTCACGCTCGTCATGCTGTTCCTGGCCGGCTTCGCGTTCGGGCGTTACTCCGGGTATCCGAAGCCGCTGCGTCCCGGGCTCGGCATGGCGGTATTCGGCGCGGTCCTGATCGCGGCGGTGAAGGCGCTCGGCGGATGAGATCGGCGGCGCTCGGCCGGCTTGCACTCGCGTTTCTGGCGTGGTCCGGGCCGGCGCTTTGCGCCGAGACCGCCACCCCCGCCGAACCCGCGTGGTCGGGGGCCATCACCGGCTACTACTATGCGATGCGAGACCAGCCCGACTTCGGCGTCGGCGTCGGGTCGCTCGACCGCGGCCCGCTGCATCTCGAAGCGCGCTACAACTACGAGGCGCGCGATTCCGGGTCGGCCTTCGTCGGCTGGAAGTTCGCGGGCGGCGACACGGTGAGCTACGAGCTGACGCCGATCATCGGCGGGCTGTTCGGAGCCGCTCGCGGCGTCGTGCCGGGGCTCGAGGCGAGCCTCGGCTGGCGATCGTTCGATGTCTACGTCGAGGCCGAGTACGTTCGCGACCTCGACGAGAGCAGTGCGAGCTATTACTACTCGTGGACCGAGCTCGGCTGGAAGCCCCTCGACTGGCTCCGGGTCGGCCTCGTCGGGCAGCGAACGCATACGGTCGACACCGGCCGCGACCTGCAGCGCGGGATCTTCGGTCAGGTGACCGCCGGCAAGGCGACCCTCGGCGTCTACGCGTTCAACCCGGATTCCGGCAGTCGCTACGTCATCGTTTCCCTCGGTCTCGAGTTCTGACGCCGCGCTCCGGGCCCGGCGCAGAGAAACGCTTCGTCAATTGACGAGCATGATCCAGGGCGTCCCGACGACCATGAAGATCGCGAGGAAGAAGAGCGTCATCGCGAGACCCAGGCGGTAGAGCTCGCGCTGCGTCAGGTAGCCGCTCGCGACGAAGATGACGTTCTGGCTTCCGCCCTGCGGCGTGATGACCGAGAAATAGCTGCTCGCGAAGAGCAGCGCGAAAGCCATCAGCGGCGGCGGAACGCCACCCCGGATTCCGACGTCGAGGAAGACGCCCATGAGCGCGAGGACCTGGGAGGACTGGCTCACGAACATGTAGTGGATGATTACGTAGAGCACGACCAGGGCGACGTAGGTCACGGGCCACGACAGCCCGGAAAGACCGAAGGCGAGGCGCTCGCCGGCGTAGCTCATGAAGCCGAGCTCGTTCAGCTGGCCCGAGAGCGCGAACAGCACGGCGAGCCACAGGAACGTGCCCAGCGTCTCGCCCTGCTCGGCGATGTCGTCGAGCGTCAGCACGTTGGTCATCAGCAGCAGGCCCAGTCCGGCGAACGCGACGCTCGTGACGTTGAGCTTCAGGGCGTCGGCGAAGATCCAACCCGCGACCATCAGCGCGAAGGCCACCGCCGTGATCCACTCGTTGCGAGACAGCGCGCCCATCGCGGCGAGCTCCGCGCGCGCAGCGGCCGGCGCCTCGGGCGTCGCACGTACGCCGGGCGAGAACAGTTTGGCCACGACCAGAGGCAAGAGAAGGATCGCGACCAGCGCGGGCACCGCCGCCGTCACCAGCCACCTGCCGAAACCGATGTCGACTCCGAATTGCTTCGCCACCTGCACGCCGATCGGATTGGCCGACGTCGCCGTCATCCACAAAGCGGAGGAGACGGCGAGGCTCGCCATGCCGCAGAACATCAGATAGGCACCCAGCCGTCGGGCCTCGGTGCCGTCCGGCTGCGAGCCGGCGCCCTGAGCGACGCTCAGCACGACCGGATAGATGACGCCGCCGCGCGCCGTGTTGCTGGGAAACGCGGGCGCGATCACGGCGTCCGTCAACACGATGCTGTACGCGAGTCCGAGCGATGACTGGCCGAAGCGGCTCACCATGAAGAGGCTGATCCGATGACCGAGCCCGCACTTCACGACCGCCTGGGCGACGATGAACGCGATCACGACGAGCAGCACGCTCGTGTTCGCGAAGCCGCTGAATGCCTGCGCCGGAGTGATCGTGCCGGTGATGACCACCGCCGCCACCGCGAGCATCGTGGATGTCAGCAGAGGAAAGGCGCCGAGCAGCACCGAGGCGATGGCGGCGACGAAGACCGCGAACAGGTCCCAGGCGGGGGCCGTGAGCCCGGCCGGCACCGGCGTGAACCAGATGCCGAACACGATCGCGAACGGAATCGCGCGCTTGGCGTAGAGGATGGCGCGCTCCATCACTTGGCCCCCTGCGTGGTCGGCGGCGACCCGAGGCGCACGCGACCCGAGAGTCCGACGGCGCGTCCCTGCACCGTGCCGTCCTCCGCTTCGAGCACGTACTGCCACGTGAACTCGTAGGTGCCGATGGCGCCCGCATAGCGCCCCGTTCCGCCGATGAACGTCCCGGCGATTCGGGCGCCCGTCGCGGTGCCATCGCCGCGAAACTCGCTCCAGACCTGATCGCCGCGCTCGTCCGTCCACACCGCGCGGCCGACGGCGCCCGTCGCGGTGTCGCCGAGAGCGATCGCGTCGGCGCGAAAACCCGCGCCGGGTCCCGACGATCCCGTGAGCACCATCGATCCCGACAGGCTGACCACCGAGGCGCGGCGATCGGCGCCGAGCTTGATCGTGTGGCGCGCCCCGGTGGCGATCCACGAGCCCTGAAACTCGCGCCAGCCATCGGCGCCTGCTGGAGCCGGCGGTGCTGGCGCACGACTGCACGCTGCCAGTGTGAGCAGGCCCGCGACGGCGATTGCACGGCGTATCCGTCCGTCAATTCGCGTCGGGTGCCGCATCGTGTTCATCAGGCTTCGCGTTATGCGGCGGCCTCGGCGAGCGACAGCGTCACCTGGACGACACCGCCCTCGCGCCGCTGCCGCATCGGCAGTCCGCTCCTGGCGAAGACGGCGAGCATCGCCTTGTTCTCCGCCAGCACGTCGGCCACGAACGTGGCGACCCCCTTGGCTCGCGCGAGGTCCGCGAGGTGACGCAGCAGGCGGCCGGCGATGCCCAGCCCCTGATAGTCCTCCTCGACGACGAACGCGATTTCCCCGCTTCGCGGTACGCCGTTGCCCGGGGCGGCGATGAAACGGCCCGTCGCGATGACGGTCTCCTGCGCCCCTGCGCCAACCGTGACCACGAGCATCAGGTCCCGCCCCGGATCGACGGCCATGATCCGGTCGAGACCGGCCTCGGTCAGCTCGGTCCGGTACGTGAACAGGCGGGTGTAGATCGAATCGCGGTCGAGTTGCCGTACCGCGTCGGCGATCCTGTCGCGGTCGCCCGGACGGAGCGTCCGGATCGTCACCGCGACGCCGTTCTTCAGCGTCTCGGCGATCGACCATTCATGGGAATCGCTCACGCCCCTCCCCCGCGCTCGGCCGCGGCGCGCGAGAGCGCGCGCGAGCGTCCGTGTTCCAAGGCACGAGCGCTGGCGCCCGTGCCCCGCCAACAGGTTACTTCTTCGGTTCGACGGAGACGGCGAGCGCCTGCGTGAACGTCGCCTCGACCTGGTCGCCCTTCGCGATGCGCTTGAACTGAGCGGGATCGGCGACGTGCAGGTCGACCGTGCGATGCGGTCCCTTGAGCGTGACGACCTGCCTCGCCGGATCGAGACCCACGACGTCGGCAACGATCGTGACCTGCCGCCCGACGGCGCCCGCCGGCTTCTCGCCCGGCTTGGCGCCCGCCATGCCCGATTTCTCCGTGCGCGCGACCACCATGCCGCCGCCCTTCTTCAGCTCGAGCGTGAGCGCCTCGACGTATTGGAGGTCGACCTGGTCGCCAACCTTCAACTTGTCGAAATTCTTCACTTCGTCACCCGCGGTCACCACGACCTCGTTCCCCTGCGGGCCCTTGAGCGTGATGTCGCGCGTGGCCTTGTCGATCGCGGTGATCGTGGCGGTCAGCTGGACCGTCTGGGCGATGCCGCCCTTGCCGGGCGCCTTACCCACCGCAACGGAGCCGGTCTGGGCGGACGCGATGCCGGCGACGGCGATGCCGACGGCGATCGAAGCAGCGGTGATCCAATGGCGCATGGAATGACTCCTCAATGGAATGGAAATGAAGCGAGCCCTTGATTCTACCGGAATCGCCCACGCCGCCCGGGCATGACTCGGTCAGCGCACCGGCTTGGAGGGACGACTCTCCCGAGACGCGAAGAGTTCAGTCTGGCATCGCTGCCGGCACCGTTCCTTGATCGAGCGCAACCTGCTCGACCTCGCGGGCCTACGGCCTTTCCTGTGCGAGCAACTCGCGAATGAGGTCTTCCGCCTGGGGCCATTCGCCGAATCCGGCGGCGGGATTCAGGTGACCGACCGCCCCGACGTTCACGAGCCGGCTGCCCCACGACGAAGCAAGCTCGGCGACGCGATCGAGCCGTGCCAGCGGATCGTTGGTGCTGGCGGCGACGAGGCTCCGGAAGGGCAGCTTCGTGCGCGGCGTGGGCAGCCAACCATTCTGTCGCAGCACGTCCTGGGTGGGATAGCCGTCGGGCAGCGGTGATTCGAAGTCGGGCGGCGCCGCGAGCAGCGCGCCATGGATCGCGCGCTCGTGCCGCTGCGCCCAATGTACGGTGATCATCACGCCGGCGCTGTGGGCCACCAGGATCACCGGCCCCTCGATTGCGGCGAGAGACCGGTCGAGCGCATCGACCCATGCCGGGCAGGAGAGCTTGTCGCGCTCCATACGCGGCACCGACCGCGCGTTGGGAATCCTTGTCTCGAGGAGCGTCTGCCAATGGTCGGGCACGTGGTCGCGCAAGCCCGGAACGAACAGGATCGTCGGAGTCGAAGCAGGGTCCACGTCGGGCGCTCAGAAGGCTTCTTCGGCGAACGCGAGCACGCTCTCCGCGCCGCCCGTGACCGTGTCGCGCAGTCCCGGGGCGTGCGTGAGGCAGTGATCGGCGAAGTGGCGCGTCGTCGCGATCTTCGCCCGCAGGTAGATGTCGTCGCCTTGACCGGCTGCGAGCATCCTCGCGGCGACGAGCGAGGCACGCGCCAGCTCCGCGCCGCCGCAGACGATGCCGGCGAGCTCGAGAAACGGCGCCGCGCCGGCCAGCACTGCGCGGGGATCCTGCCGGAACCGGCCCACGACGAATTGCGCGGCCTCCTCCAGCGCATCGACCGCCGTCAGGAGCCGGGTGCCGATCACCTCGAGCTCGCCCTGTCCGGAATCGAGGAGCCTGCGTCCGGTGTCGCGCATCGTCGTGATCGTGGCAGCCAGCGCCTTGCCGCCGTCGCGCGCGATCTTCCGCCCGATGAGGTCGTTGGCCTGGATGCCCGTCGTGCCCTCGTAGATCGTCGTGATCCGCGCGTCGCGCAGATACTGCGCCGCGCCGGATTCCTCGATGTATCCCATGCCGCCGTGAACCTGCACGCCGAGCGACGCGACGTGCTGCGCCATCTCGGTGCTCCAGCCCTTGACGATGGGGATCATCAGCTCGGCGAACGCGAGCTCGCGTTCACGGACTGCGGCGTCGGGGTGCCGGTGCGCGCGATCGAGCGCCGCCGCCGTCACGTAGCCCAGCGCGCGCGCTGCCTCGGTGCAGGCGCGCATCGTGAGCAGCATCCTCCGCACGTCGGGATGGCCGATGATGCCGGTCGCCCCGGGACCGGGCGCGGCCCCGGCGACGCGCCCCTGCACGCGCTCGCGCGCGTACGTCACCGCGCGCTGGTACGCGCGATCCGCGAGACCCACGCCCTGCATCCCGACGCCGAACCGCGCGAGGTTCATCATCACGAACATGTATTCGAGGCCGCGGTTTTCGACGCCGACGAGATGACCGATGGCGCCGCCGTTGTCCCCGAACGCGAGCACCGCCGTCGGGCTCGCGTGGATCCCGAGCTTGTGCTCGAGCGACACGCAGCGGACGTCGTTGCGCTCGCCGGGGCTGCCGTCGGCGTTCGGAAGGAACTTGGGAACGACGAAGAGCGAGATGCCCTTGGTCCCGGCCGGAGCGTCCGGCGTGCGCGCGAGCACGAGATGCACGATGTTGCTCGTGAAGTCGTGCTCGCCGTACGTGATGAAGATCTTGCTGCCATAGACCTTGTAAGTGCCGTCGTCCTGCGGGACCGCCTTCGTGCGGATCGCCGCCAGGTCCGAGCCGGCCTGCGGCTCGGTGAGATTCATCGTGCCGGTCCATTCGCCGGACACCATCTTCGGCAGGTAAGTGCGCTTGAGCTCGTCGGAGCCGTTGAGCTCGATCGCCTCGATGGCGCCTGCCGTCAGCATCGGGCAGAGCTCGAAGCCCATGTTCGACGCATTCCACATCTCGTCGACGGCCGCCGCGACGAGCCGCGGCATGCCCTGCCCGCCGAACTCCGGACTCTTGGCGAGGCCGTTCCAGCCGAGCTCGCAGAACTGACGATAGGCGTCCTTGAATCCGGCCGGAGTGGACACGCTGCCGTCTTCCTGCCAGCGCGCGCCTTCGCGGTCTCCGCTTCGGTTGAGAGGATCGAGGACGCCGCCCGCGAACCTGGCGGCTTCCTCGAGGATCGCGGCGACGGTCTCGGCGCTCGCGTCCTCGTAGCCCGGCAGCGCGGCGATCGCGTCGAGTCCGGCGAGCTCGTTCATGACGAACCGCATGTCGGCGAGCGGTGCTTGATACTGGCTCATCGCTGTCTCCGGGAACGCTAGCGCACTTCCGCAGCTGTCGGCATGAGCTCCGGCAGCTTCGCGCGGATCAGCTTCTTGTCGAGCTTGCCCACGCTCGTCTTCGGGATCGCATCGACGAAGTACACCCGGTCCGGGACCGCGTACTTCGAGACCGCGCCGCGCGTCGCGCAATCGGCGACGTGCGCGCGGATGGCTTCCGCCGTCGGCGCGTCGCCGCCGGCCTTCAGCACGACGAGCGCGACCGGGCGCTCGCCCCACTTGTCGTCCGGCACGCCGATGACCGCCGTCTCCGCCACGCCCGGGACCCGCAGGATCAGGTCTTCGATGTCGAGCGAGGACACCCACTCGCCGCCCGTCTTCACGACGTCCTTGATCCGGTCCACGATCTTGAGGTAGCCGTCGGCGTCGATCACGCCGACGTCGCCGGTGTGGAGCCAGCCGCCGCGCCACAGCTCCTCGGAACGCTCGGGCTCGTCGAGATAACCCTGCGTGAGCCACGGCGCGCGCACGACGACCTCGCCCTGGCTCGCGCCGTCGTGCGGCACGTCGTTCATGTCGGCGTCGACGATGCGCAGCTGCACGAACGGGATCGGGCGTCCGGCCTTGCATCGCACCGGAACGCTTCGCTCGGCGCCCGCGGCCATGAGCTCCGGCGTAAGGTGCGCGAGCGTGAGGATCGGGCACGTCTCCGACATGCCGTAGCCGCCGATGACGTCGACCCCCTTGTCGACCGCCGCGCGCGCGAGCGGCAGCGGCAGGGCCGAGCCGCCGATCACGACCTTCCAGCCGTGCAGGTTCCCTTCGCGCAGCGCGGGGCTCGCGAGCAACATCTGCAGGATCGTCGGTACGCAGTGCGAGAAGGTGACACCTTCGCGCGCGATGAGGCCGAGCAGCACGTCCGGCACATAGCGTCCCGGGTAGACCTGCTTCACGCCCAAAAGAGTCGCGACGTACGGCAGGCCCCACGCGTGGACGTGGAACATCGGCGTGACTGGCATGTAGACGTCGCGCGCACCGAATGAGGCGTGCGGCGCGTGCGCCAAGACCTGCGAGACGCCGAGCGTGTGCAGCACGAGCTGGCGATGGCTGTAGTAGACGCCTTTCGGGAGCCCCGTGGTCCCGGTGGTGTAAAACGTCGTCGCGCGGGTGTCCTCGGGGAGCGCGGGGAAATCGTAGGCGGCGGAGGCGCCGGCGAGCATCGACTCGTACTCCGCAGCGAACTCGATCGCCGTCTTGGGCGACGGTGCGCCGTCGTTGATCAGCACGAAGCGGACGCCGGGACGAATCTTGCCGCGGATGCCCTCGAGCAGCGGCAGGAACTCGGCGTTGACGAGGATCACGTCGTCCTTCGCGTGATTGATCGTGTAGAGCACCTGCTCGGGCGAGATCCGCACGTTCACCGTGTGGAGGACCGCGCCCATCATCGGCACCGCGAAGAAGCACTCGAGGTAGCGATGGCTGTCCCAGTCCATGATGGCAACCGTGGCGCCGGGCTCGACGCCCAGCGCCGCGAGCGCCGAGGCGAGGCGGTTCACGCGCTCGGCGAGCGTCGCATACGTGTAGCGCAGCCGGTCGGCGTAGACGATTTCCTGCGCGGGCGCCCGGGCGACGCCGTAGGCGAGGATCTGACCGATCGAAAGCGATGCGTCGCAGGCCGACGGCGTGCGCGCGATGGCAAGGGGGTTCATGGGTTTCTCCGTGGTGAAAGTTCGGGAGCCGCCGCGGCGCGCCGCGTCTTGCGCGGGACGCGGGCGGGCTCCGTCAGGAAGGATTCGACGATGCGCGCGGACTCGGCCGGGCGCGTGACGAGGAAGAGGTGGCCGCAGTCGACGATCTCGAGCCGCGCGTCCGGAATCAGCCATTGCAGCAAGCGGGCGTTGGCTTTGGGGACGAGCGGATCGTCGGCACCGGCCATGATCAGCGTCGGCTGGCGCAGCGCCCACAGCCACGGCAGGCTCGTCCAGCCGAACGCGGCGGCGAGCTGGAGGTAATAGCCGCCCCGGCTCGAGAAGCGAACGTGGCGCAGTGTCGCCGCGACCGCCGCAGGATCGCGGCGGAACACGCCGCCGTAGACGTCGCCGGCGATCCGGTGCGCATGCGCGCGGTCGACGTAGCGCCGCGGCGTCGCCATCTTGAACAGCACCGACGGATGCGCCGGCACCATGAATGCACCGGGCGACGTCGCGGCGAGCACGAGCCGGCGGCAGCGATGCGGATTCACGATCGCGAACTGCTGCGCGATCGCACCGCCCCACGACACGCCGAGCACGTCCGCGTGGTAATAGCCGAGATGATCGAGCAGGCCTTCGGCGAGCCTGGCCACGCTGCCGGGCCGGTACGGCGACAGCGGCGTCGGGGAGCCGCCCACTCCCGGCACGTCGAAGATGACGACGGACGGCCCCGGCAGCGCGTCGATGAAAGGCTGCGCGAGCTCGATGTTCGCGCCGAGGCCGTTCAGGAGCAGGAGCGGCGGACGCGCGGCGTCACCCGGTCGCGTCGCATACCGGATCCGATGCCCGGTGATGCGGGCCGTCTCGATGCGCATGGCACGCGATCCGCGCGAGTTCCGTCGCCGCGCCATCATCGCTCGAGCACGTACGCGCCGGGTGCCGCGACGGTCGCGGGATGCCGTGCGCTGCCAAGCGATGCCGGCGCGGATTTCGTGGACCCCGACCGCGCCTTGATCCACTCGCGCCAGTGCGGCCACCAGCTGCCTTCGGTCTTCCGCTGCCGCCCGAGCCAGGATTCCGCGCTCGTGCCGCGCGCACGGCCCGCCATGAACCACGAGCGCGGGTTCCCGGCCGGATTGACGAGGCTCTGCACGTGGCCTCCGTTGGAAAGGACGAACGTGCTCCGCGCGCCGCCGCAGAGCCGCGCGGTCCGGTAGACGGCCTGCCACGGCGTGATGTGATCGGTGAGGCCGCCGATGACGTAGGTGTCCATGCCGATCTTCGCGGCGTCGACCTTGCGCCGGCGCACGCGCAGCGCGCCCGCGCGGGGAAACGGATTCCCTTCGTACAGCGCGAGAAAGTCGGCGTGCAGCCGCGCCGGCAGCCGCGTCGTGTCGCTGTTCCAGAACAGGATGTCGTGCGCGGGCGGATCGTTGCCCAGCAGGTAGTTGTTGACGACGTAGTTCCAGACGAGGTCGTTGGGCCGCATCCACGCGAACATGCGCGCGAGCTCGCTGCCTTCGAGCACACCCCGCTTGTGCGAGGAGGCTCGCGCGGCGGCAATGGTCGCCGGCGTCACGAACAGGCTGGCGGTCGTGTCCCGCGCGGCCGCGGTGTCGAGCACGCACACGGCCAGCGTCGCGCTCCTGACCTTGCGCCGGTCGACGGCCGCGAGCCAGGCGAGAAGCGCCGTCAGCGTGATCCCGCCCGAGCACGCGCCGAACACGTTGACATCGGGAGCACCGCTCACCCCGCGCATCGCGTCGACTGCCTGCTCGAGCGCCGTGACATACGCGTCGAGCCCGCACTCCGCGTGCCGGGCCGTCGGATTTCGCCAGCTCACGACGAACGTCTGCACGCCGCCCTCGAGCGACCAGCGCACGAGGCTGTTCGACGGCCCGAGGTCGAAGACGTAGAACTTGTTGATCTGCGGCGGCACGATCAGGAGCGGGCGCGCGTGCACGCGCGGCGTGACCGGCGCGTACTGGATGAGCTCGAGGAGCTCGTTGCGGAAGACCACGGCGCCCGGCGTCGTCGCGACGTTCCTGCCGACGGTGAACGGCCGCGCGTCCACCTGCCGCGGCAGGCCGCGGCCGCTCGCGAGGTCCTCGACGAAGTTGGCGAAGCCGCGGATCACGCTCACGCCCTTCGTGTCGGCGAGCTTGCGCAACGCGGCCGGATTGCCGGCGAGGAAGTTGGTCGGCGCGAGGGCGTCGACGAAGAGCGACACGGCAAAGCGCGCACGTTCCGCGTTTCGCGCGTCCATGCCTGCGTCGTCGACGCAGCGGTTGAGGGAGTCGCCCAGAGCGACGTGCGCCTGCAGGAGCCGCCGGAACACCGCGTTGTCCGTCCACGCATGGTCGGCGAACCGGCGGTCGCCGGGCTGCGCACCCAGCGTCGAGCGCCCGGCCGCGACGCGCGTGAGCTCGGCCATGAAGCCGGCGTAGCGCTTAGTCACCACGCCCGGACGCCGCGCGAGTTGGCCAACCAGTGCCGTCGCCGCGGCTGACACGTCCTTGCGGCCGAATCCGATCAGCGGGTTCGCCGCCAGCGTGTTCCGCGCCGCCTGCTCGACGAGCGCCGCCGGCGGCTTGCGTGCCGGCCGGCGTGGCGCCGACGGGACACGCGGCGCCCGCCTGGCGCCACGCTTCGTGGAATGTCTGACGGTCGCAGTCATCGTCGTCACGCCCCGTCACGCCACCGGCGCGGCCATCAGCAGCGCCAGCGACTCGGCGAGGAGCGCCGGCTTCGTCTCGCCCTCGATCTCGATCGTGTTCTGCAGCTTGAGGAGCACACGGCCGGCGCCTTTCGGCTCCACCGCCAGCAGAACGACGCGATTGCGCACGCGGCTCCCCGCCTTCACCGGTGCGACGAAGCGGACCTTGTCGAGTCCGTAGTTGAGCGCCGCCGCCGCGTCCGGCGGAATCACGCCGGCCTCGATCGAGAGCGAAGCAGCGAGCGAAAGCGTGAGGTACCCATGGGCGATCGTGCCGCCGTACGGGCTCTCGCGCCTGGCCCGCTCGACGTCGACGTGGATCCACTGTCGGTCGCCGGTGCAATCGGCGAACTCGTCGATCCGGCGCTGGTCGACGACGTGCCAATCCGACACGCCGATTTCGCGGCCCGCGAACTCGGCGAGCGTCGCCATCCGGTACCCCGTCGATGTCATGCGGTCCTCCGTCGCCGGTTATCGCCGCCGCGCCCGCACTGCGGACGTCGGCAGGAGGAAGTGGGACAGCGCGGGGATCAGCACCAGGGCGCCGATCATGTTCCACACGAACATGAACGTGAGGAGGATCCCCATGTCGGCCTGGAACTTGATCGGCGAGAACGCCCACGTGATCACGCCGGCGGCGAGGGTGACGCCGACCAGCGCGACGACCTTGCCCGTGAACTGGACGGCCTTCTGGTACGCCTCGGTCAGCGGCACGCCGGCGCGCTGTTGCGCGAGCTGCACCGACAGCAGGTAGAGGGCGTAGTCGACGCCGATCCCCACGCCCAGCGCGATCACGGGCAGCGTCGCCACCTTGACGCCGATCCCCAGCGCGACCATCAGCGCCTCGCACAGGATCGACGTCAGCGCGAGCGGCACGACGGCCACGACCACCGCCCGCCAGCTGCGGAACGTGATGAAGCACAGCGCGATCACCGCCGCGTAAACGTAGAGCAGCATGGTCCGGTTCGCCTGCTCGACCACGATGTTGGTCGCGGCCTCGATGCCGGCGCTGCCGGCGGCCAGCAGGAATTCGCGGTCCTTGTCGCTATGCTCGGCGGAGAACTCGGCCGCCGCGCGCACCACGCGGTCGAGCGTCTCGGCCTTGTGATCGGACAGGTACGCGATGACCGGCATGACCGAGCACGCCGTGTTGAACAGGTCGGGATTGTTGACCGATGCCTGCTGCGCGGCGTAGTTGAGCACGTCCTGGTTGCGGTTGATCGTCAGCCACTTGGGGTTGCCTTCGAACGAGCCGGCGGTGATCTGGCGCACGGCGTCCGGGAGCGACACGGTCGTCTGCACGCCGGGAACCTGCTTCAACTGCCACGCGAGCCGGTCGGCGTCGATCAGCGTCGGATACTTGAGGCAGCCCTCCTTGTCGGTCTTGACGATCACCGCGAACTGGTCGGAGGACAGCGCGTAGTTCTGCGTGATGTAGGCGTTGTCCTGGTTGTAGCGCGAGTCGGGCCGCAGCTCCGGCGCACCCGGATCGAGGTCGCCGATCTTGAGGTGCGTGCTCACCGCGAAGCCGGCGACCGCCAGCGCGGCCGACACGCCGATCGCGCCCAGCGCCCAGCCGCGGGTAGTGAACCTGTCGAGCAGGCCCCACAGCGCCCCCAGACCCTTGCCCGCGGTCTCCTCGCGCTCCTCGCGCAGGCTGCGCTGCGCCGCCTTCGCGCTCACGCCGGTGTAGGACAACAGCACGGGCAGCAGCAGCAGGTTGGTGAAGATCAGCACGGCGACCCCGACGCTCGCGGTCATCGCGAGCTCCTTGATGACCGGGATGTCGATCACCATCAGGACGCCGAAGCCGACGGCATCCGCAAGCAGCGCCGTCAGGCCCGCGAGGAAGAGACGTCGGAACGTGTAGCGCGCCGCGACCAGCTTCTGCGTGCCGCGGCCGATGTCCTGCATGATGCCGTTCATCTTCTGCGCGCCGTGCGACACGCCGATTGCGAACACGAGGAACGGCACCAGGATCGAGAAGGGGTCGAGCTCGAAGCCGAAGAGCGCGACCAGGCCGAGCTGCCAGATCACCGCCACCAGCGAGCAGGCGATGACCAGGGTCGTGCTGCGGATGCACCGCGTGTACAGATAGATGATCGCGGTGGCGATCAGCGCCGCGATTCCGAAGAACATCATCACCTTGAGCAGGCCGTCGATCAGCTCGCCGATCAACTTGGCGAAGCCGATCACGTGGATCCTGATCCTCGGCGTCTCCTTGCTCTTCACCGTCCGGTCGACGCTCTTGGCGAGCTCGTACTTGGCGCGGATGTTCTCCTCGAGCACCTTCGACAGCCCCTGGTAGTCGATCGGCTTGCCGGTGCCCGGCTCCTTGTCGAGCAGCGGCACGAAGATCATGCTCGACTTGAAGTTGTTGGCGACCAGGCTCCCGACGATCCCCGAGCGCGCGATGTTCTGCTTCAGCTGCTCGACGCTCTTCGGCGAGCCGTCGTAGCCGTTCGGCATCACCGGGCCGCCCTGGAAGCCTTCCTCGGTCACTTCGGTCCAGCGAACGCCCGCGGTCCACAACGACTTGACCCACGCGCGATCGACGCCGCGGGTCAGGAACAGCTCGTCGTTGATCTGCTTCAGCGCTTCGAGGTACTGCGGATCGAAGATGTCGCCGTCGGTGTTCTCGACGACCACGCGGATGGCGTTCCCCAGGCCGCGCAGGTCCTTCTGGTAGGTGAGATAGTTCTTGATGTAGGGCTGGCTCTGCGGAATCATCTTCTCGAAGCTCGCGTTCAGCACGAGCTTCGTCGCTGCGAAGTAGCCGAGCGCGACGGTCACGATCGCGCAAACGACGATCATCGCCAGCCGGTTGTTGAACACCAGTCGCTCGAGCAGGTTGCCCGAGGTTCGATCGAAGTCCGCGAGCTCGCGGACGACCGGCATCTGGTCGAGGTTGTCGGCAGCGTGGGCCATGATGGGATTCCGCGAGCGGCGTGCGACGACGCCGTCAGCGCGCCTCCGATTCCGTGACGGCGACGCCGCGCGGGCCTGCCAGCGCGAGCCGTCCCTGGCCCGTGTCGGCGAGCGCGGCGAGCGGCACCGGCTGTTTTAGCGTCAGCTTGCGGAACGTGCGCCCGCCGTCGTCGGTCGCCGCGATGCGCCCGCCCACGTCGGCGAGCAAGGTCGCGTTCGATGCGGTGCGCGCTGCGGCCACGACGCTGGCCGACAGGCCGGCATCGACCTTGTGCCAGGTGCCGCCGCGGTCGTCGCTGCGGAACACATTGCCCCGCAGCCCGAAGACGAGGATCGCGCCCTGCGCCTCGGTCAGTCCGAAGAAGCTCCCGGTGTAAGGCACCGCAACGGCCTTGAACCGTTGTGCCGCGGGGTCGAGCCGAAGGACGAGGCCGCCCTCGCCGGCGATGAACAGCTCGCCGCTCGCCGGACGGATTCCGTAGAGATTGAAGAATTTCGGGTTGTCGGTACGGTCGAACCAAGGCTCCCAGGACTTGCCGCCGTCGGCCGTGCGGAAGATCAGGTTGTAGGCGCCGACGATGTAACCGTTGGCGGCATCGGCGAACCAGACGTCGAGGAACGGCTTGTCCGGTCCCTGCTCCTGGTAGCGCCGAGCCTCGGCCAGCAGGGCTTTCGCTTCCTCGGAGGTGGGCTCGGCGGTCGCCTTGCGCTCCATCGCCGCGACGAGCAGCTCGTTCGCCTTGCGGCCGTCGAGCTGGAGCTGCCACGTTTCGCCCGCGTCCGCGGTGTGGAGGACGACTCCGTCGTGCCCGACGGCCCAGCCCTGCTTGGCATCGACGAAGTACACGGCGACGAGGTCCGAGCTCACCGGGACCTTCGCCTGCTTCCACGTCGCGCCCCGGTCGTCCGAGACCACGACGTGCCCGCGTGGGCCCACCGCCACGACCCGCTCTCCGACCCGGGTCACCGCCAGCAGCGGGCTCCGGCTCGCGAGCGGCGACATTCGCGCGGGCGTGTCGAGCACGTCGGTGAAGGCCGCGCCGGCAACCGGCGCGGCGATCGAAGCGGCGCAGGCGGCAAGAAGCAGCGTGCCGGCGATCCGGAGCTTGTTCATGATGGAGTCGATGTCGGCCTCGCCGGCGCGGAACGAATGGTGCGCCGCGCCGGGAGACCTGCGTTGAAATGCGGCGTCAGCGGATGCCGGCTCCGGCCAGCGCCTCGGGGCTCCAGGCGCTTTGCCGCGGCAGCTCGGCCATGTACTTGAGTCCCCTGTACGGGCCGAACAGGCCGGTCAACGCGTACAGACCCGACGTGAAATCGTAAATCACCGTCGTGTCGCCGAAGTTCGCCTGGACGTCGTAGCTGTACGACGGGAACGCGAAGCTCGCCCGGAAGAGCGCGCCGTGCGCGTCGTACTCGTCGGAGGCGACGGCGAGCCAGCTGTCCTCGTCGAGGTAGAACACGCGCTTGGCGTAGACGTGCCGCGCGCCTTGCTTGAGCGTCGCTTCGACGACCCAGACGCGGTGCAGCTCCCAGCGCACGAGGTCCGGATTGATGTGATTGGGCTTAGTGACGTCGGCGGCCGTCTTGTGATAGGTCAGCCGGTAGCTGCCGTAGGGGATGTACATCTCCTTCTTGCCGACGAGCTTCCAGTTGAAGCGATCCATCGCGCCATTGAACACGGACAGGTCGTCCCACGTCGACGCGCCCGCGGTCGCCGCGTTCGGCGTGTCGTAGGCGAGGTCCGGCGCGAGCTTCACCCGGCGCTGCCCGGGCAGGTATTGCCAGGCCTTGCGCGGCTCCTTGAGCGGGTTGACCGCGTCCCAGAGCATCAGGCCCTCGCCGGCGCGGCGCGCCGGCCCCGTGTAGGCTATCTTCGCCTGCCAGTACGGCTCCGACGCGCTCAGCGCGGTCGTGCGCTTGGGATCGTAGATCGGCCATGCCCAGTTGGCTTCGCCCGTCGTCGACAGCGTCGCCACGCCAGCCGAGTCGACGTTGAAGTTGTCGTACTTGACGTTGTCGTAGCCGAGACCGTTGTAGCGCAGCAGGTGGTTCCACATCGCCTCCTGCCCGGTCTTCGGGATCGGGAACGGGAAGCCGGCCATCGCGTTCTCGACGGCGAGGCCGCCGTCGACCGCCTTCGCGGCCGTCGCGTTCTTGACGGTATTGTCGATCACGCGCTGCGGCATCGCCACGGTCCGGTGCGTCGGGTAGACGTCGACCCGCATCGTCGGATAGCGCTTGAGTAGCTCCTTGGTACCTTCGGTGAGCTTGTCGGCCTGCGCCGCCGCATCCTTGCCGGTGATCACGAGGCGCGGTTTCTCGCTGGCGAAGGGATCGGGCCGGAAGCCGCTGCCCGCCTTGTAGTCGGCCGGCGGCTTGATGCCCCCGGTGTATTCGGGAATCGTGCCGTCCTTGTTGCCGGCCTTTTCGGCGCCGATCGCGGTCAGCGTCGTGCCGAGCTGCTTCGCCTCGTCGGCCGAAACCGCGGCGAGCGCGCTCCCGGCGGCGAGCGAGGCGATGGCGAGCGCCATCAGGGATTTGCGAAACATGTCTGTACTCCTCGTCAGAAGGTGGTCTTGAACGTCAGCGACACCCAGCCGCGGTCGGACAGCGATGAGTTCGCGCCGTTGGGCACGCCCATCACGCCGCCGGCGGGCGTGGCCGCCGTGGGATTGGTCGAATAGTTGCCGTAGTAGCCGTTGTACTTGAGGTCGATCCGGTATTTCTGATAGATGTCGGCCGCGATGCCGGCGCTCCAGTTGCCGCCGTCCTCGCTGCCGCCGAACGCGACCGCCGAGTTGCCGGAGATGCCCTGGCTCCACGTGAGCGGCGCAAGCAGGTCGACGCCGGGAAGAACCTGGAACCAGGTCGGCGTGAAGTTGAACGCGAGCCCGACGTAATTCTTCGACGCCTTGTCGATTGCCGTGTAGTTGCTGCGTCCCTTGAACACGGCCTCGTTCTGGGTGACCTTCGCCCACTGCATCCACGTGAGCTCGCCCGCCAGCGTCGCGATATCGAAGAACATGGTCTTGGGGAAGATGTTGACGCCGTTCAGGACGCCGTGCCACGTGTCGCCCAGCGCCCCCGGCGTGCCCGACGAGGGGACCGCCGTCGTGGCGATGGATCCGGGTGCGAGCGGCACGAACGCCGCAGGCAGCACGTTCACGGGATCACTGACGAGCGGCATGTTCTGGCGGTAGGAAACCTCCGCGCCCACGCTGACGCCGGCGATGTTCTTGGCGAGCGTCAGGCCGTAGATGTGAATGTTGTCGCCGTAGGCGCCGTTGTAGAGCCCGAGCTTGCCGTACTTCTGCAGGTCGGCGATCGTCGTGGCGTTGGGATTGACGAAGCAAAGCGTGCCGCCGGGGAGCGGCGTGCCCCCGCGCGGCGAGCATGCCGCCGCCGGCGCCGCGATGACACCGGGCGTCGCCATCGCCTGCGGAAAGACGTCGGTCGTGTTGCGATAGTAGGCGCCCAGCGTGCCGTCGAGCCACTCCGGGCTCCAGCGCGCGGACAGTCCCCAGTCGCCGAGGCTGCCCGAGTTGGCGGGCGGCTTGATGTCGTAACCGCGCCAGAGGCGCAGGTACTGGGGGGCTGCCGGATTTGCGGCGGCGAGCGGATTGGGTCCGAAGATGAACGAGTCGCCGCCCAGGTTGAGCGGGTCCTGTATCGTCAGGTAGCTCCCCGACTCCGGGATGCGATCGGCCTGCCAGTTGTAGAACCACTGGGCGGCGACCGACAGATCGTTCGTCGGCTGCGCCTGAAGCGTGATCCCGCCGCGCGGCCGGAACAGTTCCTTCGCCTCGCTACCGGGTGTCGCGAAGCCCTTCCAGACGTCGAGCGGATTCTGCCCGTACGACACGCCGTGGATCGCGCCGCCCAGGAGCAGGCTGTCGCCCCAATAGACCGTGTGCTGGCCGACCTTGACGTTGAACGGAATGTCGAAGAGGTCGAAGTTGGCGAAGGCGAAGGCGTCGAGAAACTCGCCCGACACTCCCTTCGCGTAGCGCTTCGTGTAGGGACTCAACGCGCCGGCGACCGGCAGTCCGTTGACCAGCGTGTTCGCGGTCGCATTGGATGCGTTGTCGAGGTTGCTGTAGGCGAAGTCGTACCACGCCGCCGCGCTGGTGCGGAATCCGAATTGGCGGCGCCAGACCACGTCGAGCTCGGACAGCACGTCGAACCGGTTGGTCACGATCGAGTGGTTGCCGAAGTTGCGGTCGCCGTCGTCGTAGTTCGGCGCACCGAGGATCGCGGGGTCCTGCGACTGCGCCCGGACGCCGAGGTTGTAGCGGACGGTGTTGTCCCACCGCACCGCAAGGTCGGGATTTTCGAGCGGGACCTCGAAGGCCTGCGCTGCGCCGGCGGCCGCGAGCGTGGACGCGACCGCCAGCGAGGCGACGCGGCGCCGGAACCGGGCGCGGCAAGGCGTTGTGATTTGGTGTTGCATGTCGTCAATCTCCTCTGCGAAATGTCGATGCTGCGTCGATGCGTTGTCGTGTGCGGCGTTTTTCCGGCGCGAGCCGGCCCTGCCCCGGGCTTCCGTGGAGGGCCCGCGGTGCTGCGATTCGTGTTGCGGCTATTCGATAGCAATCACGCTTCGGTGATCTCGGCCGCGAAGCTGTTCAGCGTGAACATCTCAGCCGCGCTCCGCCTGACCGACCACCAGCTCCGGCGCGAGGTTCATGATCCGCGCGAACAGCTGCCGGAACTCCTCGTCGTTGTCCACCGAGAACCGCGGATCGGAGTTCCCCGCGAACGCGGCACCGATCTCCATCCAGTCGCCATCGGTCAGGTGCGCCCGCGCGGCGGGAATGATCACCTTGGACTCGAGCGCCATGTGCTCGCCCTGCGCCCTCGCGAACGTTTCCACTGCCGCCGCGAAGCGCGCGAGCCCTCCGGTCGGATCCGCTTCGTAGGCGGCGATGCTCTGCTCGAGCTCCCCGACATGCGCGTGACCTTCGAGGTGCTGGCGCTCGAGCTCGTCGAGCGTCGCGTCGAATTCGTGCGTGCGCGCGCGAAGCTTGCGGAAGAGGTACGCGTCCTCCTTCGGGTGATGGAGCGCCTCGGGGAACGCCTTGATGTAGTGCAGCATCGCCCGCAGCAGAGGGAACGACGGCACCGCGCCACCGTCGCGCGCCTGGCGGACGAGGTATTCGAGTCCATGGATGACCGCGGCAAGCGACCGATGCTCGTCGCGGATCACCGCGAGGGGCGCTTGGATTTCGGCCGCGGGCAGGTTGCTCTCGACCGCGGACACGAGGACGGGAATCGTGGTGTGCTGCAGCAGCTTCTGCGTCTCGGATCCGAGCATCAGCCCCTTGATCCCGCGGCGACCGTGCGAGGCAATGAAGATCAGGTCGCAGCCGCGCGCTTCGGCGGCGCCGAGGATCGCCTCGTACGGCCGATCGCTGGTAATGACCGCGGAGTCGTAGGGCACGCCCGCCGTCCGGGCGACGACCTCGGCCTTGGCGAGGATCGCGCGCGCCTCCCCTGCGACGTGCTCGTTGAACGCCGCCGGCGACATCACGCGCTCGAGAGCACCGAGGCTCGACGCCCCGTAGTCCGCCTGCGCGTGGAAGAACGTCACCCTCGCGCCAAGCGCGCGGGCGAGCTCGACGGCGCGGCCGACCGAGTCGGCCGACAGCGGCGAGTCATCGAGCGGGACCATCAGATGGCGGTACATGAGCTTGCTCCTGGCGGATGTCGGCGGCGTCAGAACGGCTTGTCGCCGATGATTCCCGCGCGCTCCATCTTGCGATGGCAGGGCGGATAGTCCATCACCGCGTAATGTTGCGTGGACCGGTTGTCCCACATGGCCATGCTGTTCGGCTTCCAGCGCCAGCGCACCTGGAACTCGGGGATGAACGCCTGGCTGATCAGGTAGTTGAGCAGGTGGCTCGCGCCGGGATTCGCGTCCTGGCCGAAGCGCACGTTGGCGGGCGTGTGGTAGTTGGTGAAGTGCGTCGTGAACGCGTTGACGAAGAGGATCTTCTCGCCGGTCTCCGGGTGCGTGCGCACGACGGGATGCTCGGCATCCGGGTATTGCGCCTTCAGCGCGAGGCGCTTCTCGATCGGCATCGCGGCGCCGAACGAGGCCTCGATGCTGTGGCGCGCGCGCAGGTCCGCGATCTTCGCCTTGATGTCCTCCGGCAACCGCTTGTAGGCCTCGGCCATGTTGGCCCACATCGTGTCGCCGCCGACCGGCGGGCACTCGATGCAGCGCAACACGCAGCCGAATGGCGGCTTCTCGCGCCACGTGGCGTCGGTGTGCCAGGCGTTCTCGTAGCGGTCGATGGGGGCGTCGGGCGACTTGTAGATCCGCACGAGGCCCGGATTGTCCGGATCGCTGCCGGCCACCGGATGGTCCTCCAGCTCGCCGAAGTGCCGGGCGAAGGCCACGTGCTCGGCGCGCGCGATGTCCTGGTCGCGGAAGAACAGGACCTTGTGCCTGAGCAGCAGGGCGCGAATCTCGGCAACGAGCCCGAGGTCGCGCGAGGCGGCGCCGAGGCTCACGTTGGAGAGCTCCGCTCCGATCGTGCACGTCAGCGGCTCGACCTTGAGCGAGCCGCGAGTGGAGATCTGCGCGGGAGCCGTCGCGAGCGTCGTAGTGTCCGTCATTGCATCCTCCTAGATCACAAAGATCGACGACCCGGTCGTCTTGCGCGACTCGAGGTCGCGGTGTGCCTGCGCCGCGTCCGGCAGGCGGTAGCGCTGGTTGATCTCGACCCGGATGCGTCCCGCGGCGACGTGGTCGAAGAGCTCGCCGGCGAGCGCGCTCTTCTCCGCGGGATCGGCGATGTAGTCGGCGAGCGCCGGCCGCGTAACGTACACGGACCCCTTGACCGCGAGCTGTGTCGCATCGATCGGCGGAATCGGACCCGAGGCGGTGCCCACGCATACGAGGAGGCCGCGCCTCTTGAGCGAATCGAGCGATGCCGCGAAGGTGCTCTTGCCTACGCTGTCGAACACGACGTTCACGCCGATGCCGTTCGTCAACTCGCGCACGCGCTTGGCGACATCCTCGCGGGTGTAGTCGATGACGTGATCGCAGCCGTGCGCCCGTGCAACCTCCGCCTTCGCCTCCGACGAGACGGTGCCGATCACCGTCAGCCCGAGGACCTTGGCCCACTGCGACACGATCAGTCCCACGCCGCCCGCGGCGGCGTGCAACAGAATGGTCTGGCCCGCCTGCAGCGGCCAGATCCGGCGCATGAGATAGGCGGACGTGAGCCCGCGCATCGTCATCGCCGCCGCCGTCTCGCAGGAGATCGCGGGAGGCAGCTTGATCAGCGGTGCCGCCGGGATCACCCGCTCCGTGCTGTAGGCGCCGAGCGTGTTGAGGAAGCCGGTGTAGGTCACCCGATCACCGGGCGCGACGTTCGTCACGCCTTCGCCGACCGCTTCGACGACGCCGGCCGCCTCGACGCCGATGCCGTTCGGCAGCGGCACCGGATAGAGGCCCGTGCGGAAATAGGTGTCGGCGAAGTTGAGGCCGACGGCGACGTGGCGCAGCCGCGCCTGGCCGGGTCCGGGATTACCGACGGCGACCTCCTCGAGCCGGAGCACTTCCGGTCCGCCGGTCGCGTGGATGCGAATCGCTTGGGCCATGGTCATCTCACGCGGCCTTGCGCAGGAAGCCCTGCTGCCGGCCCTTGGCGTTCGGGGCGAAACCGTTGGCGGCCAGCGTCTCTTCCACCGTGTCGTAGAACACGCCGATCTTGCAGATCTCGCGTGCTTCCTTGCCGGTGGCCACCTCGCGGCCGAACTCGCGGGAGATGCGCACCAGCTGCTCGATCTGCTGCACGGTGGTCATCTTCGCCGTGCGCGACTGGTTCCAGAGGTTGTCCTCGATGCCGCAGCGCACGTGCAGGCCCATCGCCAGGCCCATCATGTTGATCGGCAGCACGTTGCGCATGCTGCTTTCCACGGTCAGCATCGAGCCGTCGGGGATGGCGCGCAGGAAGTGGGCCAGGCTGTAGATCGTGGGCTGGTCCATGCCGCCGCCGATCGCCACCCAGTTCATCACCAGCGGGCCCTTGTAGACGCCGCGGCGGATCATGCGCTCCACCGTCTCGTAGCTGTTGATGTTGTAGAACTGGAAGGCGCTCTGGATGCCGGCGGCGCTCAGGCGGCGCACGTGCTCCTCGACCCAGCCCGGAGCGGAGGGGACGATCATCTCGCGGTAGGCCTGGTAGTTCTGCGGCTCCGCCAGCGACGTGCCGGCGATGTCCTCGATTTCCATCTGCTCCACGACGTTCATCTGCGTGGTGTTGACGGTGACGGTGACCTGATCCGGCTTGGGATCGAGCTCGGCCAGCATGTGGCGGGTGTCATCGGACAGCCACTTGGCGCTGGCGCCTTCAGTCTCGGGCGCGAAGGAGATCGAGCCGCCGACCTGGATGATCAGGTCCGGCACGGCCTTGCGCACGCCGGCGATCAGCTCGTTGAACTTGGACAGGCGCTTGGAGCCTTTGCCATCGAGCTCGCGCACGTGCAGGTGCAGCACGGTGGCGCCCGCGTTGTAGCAGTCCACCGCCTTCTGGACCTGCGCTTCCATGGTGACGGGAATGTCCTCCGGAAAGTCCGAAGGCACCCACTCGGGGCCGTACGGTGCAGCGGTGATGACGAGCTTGTCCTGGTTTTCGGGGAACAGGGATCCGTCGAGGAAGTTCATGCCATATCCTTTGGAGGTTCGGGTTGGTCGTTCGATTGCGCGTGCGCGTCGAGCTCCTCGAGGAGGATCGGCGCGGCGAGGCACATGCTGTGGATTCCTTGCAGGCTGGCGAGCTGCAGCACGGCCGTGATCTCTCCCTTCGTCGCGCCTGCCTTGAGAGCGCGCTGGATGTGCCGGCGGACGCCGGGCGCGTACATGTGGGTGCACGACGCGTCGAGCGCGATGCCCACGAGCTCGATCGTCTTCGCGTCGAGCGCTCCGGCGACCGCCGGCGCGATCGCCATCGCGATCACCTTTTCGGTCCAGGCCGGATCCAGCTTGGCGAACGGCTCCCAATCGGGATTCCAGTTGCCGCTCGCGCGTTTGCGCGAGGCAACCGGTCGGGAGGGCTTGAGGAGATCGTCGGGTTTCATGGAGCGTTTCCGGTGGCGAGTTGTTGTGGCGCCTGCGGTGCAGCTGCGGTGCTCGGCACCTGCCCGAGGGACGCCGCGCCCCTGAGGTCCGCTTCGTAGCTGCGCGATGCGATCAGGTACAGCACGGCCGCGAGCAGGCAGAACAGCGGTACGACCGACAGCGCGAAATCCAGGCCATACGTATCGGAGAGCGCGCCGGCGAGGAGCGGGCCGCCGGCGAGGCCGAACAGGTTGCGCGTCAACGACAGGATCGACACCGCCGTGGCCCGCAGCCCGGGATGGATCACGTCGATCACGACCGCGTCCGTCGGGCCCACGCTGCCGGCCATCATCAGGCCGCCGGCGATGATCAGCGCGTATTGCGCGTTGCCCGGCGGAAATACGGCGAAAGCCGCCACCATGAACACGGTGGTCAGCACTGCCGTCGCGGCCGGAACGAGCAGCCTGGCACGAGGCAGACGCGGCGTCAGCCGGTCGGAGACCACGCTCCACATCAGCGCCCCGAGACCGCCGACCAGCACGACGAGCGCGGTCTTGAGGCCGGCCTGGTCGGGCGCGATTCCGTAGAAGCGATTGAAGTAGCTCGGCAGCCAGGCCCACGTCGTGGAGACGACGAGCAGGTTGAGGCCCGCGCCGAGACAAGTGACGAGCGCAGTGCGCGGCCGGCGCAGCTCGGCGATCACGGCGCTTGCCGTGACCTTGACTCCGCCGTCGGCGTGCCCCCGTCGAGGAAGCGGAATCGTCTTGTAGTCCCGCACCAGCAGCAGGAAGAGCACGGCGAGAAAGAGCCCCGGTATTCCTACCGAACCGAAGCCCGCCTGCCAGCCCCAGCGCTCGGCGATCACGCCGCCGAGCATCACGCCGAACACCGAACCCACGATACCGGCGAACAGGAATGCGCCCAGCACGGTGCTCCGCATCCGGGGCGGGAAGAAGCTCGCGATCAGCGCCGCACCGACCGTGCCGTACGCGGCCTCACCCAATCCGACGACGCTGCGCGCGCCCAGAAGATGACCGTAGCTCCCCGCAAACGCGCAGGCGATGGTCGCGAGGCTCCACACGAGCGCCATGAGGAAGATGCTCTTGACGCGGCTCCAGCGGTCGGCCAGGAGCGACAGCGGAACCGCGCCGAGCGCGACCGTGACCGATACGACGGAGACGAGGCCGCCGAGCTGGCTGTCGGACAGGCTCCATTGCGCCTTGAGATGGGGGAACATGGAAACCACGACCTGGCGATCGATGTAATCGACGACCATCAGCAGGAACAGGATCGCGAAGACCGACCACGCGGTGCGGCGGGCTACCGGGCGGTAGTCCGCCGGGTCGAAGTCTGCGATGTGCATCGGATGGGCCATGGCGAGATGGCCGCATTGTGGGCAATCCCCGGCCTTCCGGATTGACCCGGCGTGACATAGACTTGACTCTTGGGGACAGCCGCGATGTAAATGATGATCGGACTTATCCGCAGCGCCAGCCTCACGAATTACGCCGAGGTCGCGCGCAAGGTCGGGCTCGATCCCCAGCGGATGCTCGCCGAATTCGGGCTGCCGGCACGGTGCCTGCGCGAGCCGGAGATCAAGATTCCGATCGACGCGGTTCGGGCCCTGCTCGAGGCGTCCGCCGACCGCAGCGGCACGGCTTCCTTCGGCCTGCTGATGGCCGAGGCGCGGCGCCTGTCGAACCTGGGCCCCCTCGGACTGCTCATCCGCGAGCAGCCGACGCTGCGCCTCGCCGTCGAAACGCTCGCCCGCTACGGCAATCGCCTGAACGAGGCGTTGTTCCTGACCGTAGAGGAAGCCGGCGACGTGGTCGTGCTGCGCGAGGAACTGATCGTGGGAGGGTCAGGCCAGATTCGACAGTCGACCGAGCTCGCGATCGGCGTCGCGTTCCGCATCCTGCGCATCTTCCTGGGCGCCGACTGGCGTCCGCGACGCGTCTGCTTCGCGCACGACGCGCCCGCCGATCGGCGCGTCCACGAGCGCGTCTTTGGCCGTAACGTCGAATTCGGCCACGACTTCAACGGCATCGTGTGCGCACGGAGCGACCTCGAGCGATCCAATCCCGACGCCGATCCGGGGATCGCGCGAATGGCGCGGCAGATGCTGGAGGCGGCGCCGGCGGGGCGCGCGGCCGACATGACCTCGCAGGTGCGCGAACTGGTCGTGATGCTCCTTCCGACCGGCGCCTGCACGATCGACCGGGCCGCCCAGCACCTGGGCATCGACCGCCGGACGATCCATCGCCACCTGGCGGCCGAGGGTCGGACGTTCTCGCAGATCATGGAGGCCGTCCGCGTCGAGCTCGCCGTGCGCTACGTGAAGGAGCCGCGCCGGGCGCTCACCGAGATCTCGTCGCTGCTCGGTTTCTCCGCGCCGAGTGCCTTCTCGCGGTGGTACCGGCGGCGCTTCGGCGCGAAGGCGTCGGCGCGGCGCGCGGAAGCGCCGCGAGCCAAGGTCAGAACTTCTCGGGGACGACCTTGACCGATCCGGGCGGCGCCTGCGGCCGTACCTTGCGCTTCGGCAGCTTCACCTTCTCGCGCGGCGGGGCCTTGTACGGGATCCGCGAGAGGAGGTGCGAAATGATGTTGAGCCGCACCCGCCTCTTGTCGTCGGAATTCGCCACGAACCACGGCGCCCAGGCGGTGTCGGTAGCGGCGAACATCTCGTCGCGCACCCTCGTATAGTCGTCCCAGCGCGTGTAGGACTTGATGTCCATCGGCGAGAGCTTCCAGATCTTGCGGCCGTCGTCGATGCGCGCTGCGAGCCGCCGCGCCTGCTCGGCGGGGTCCACCTCCAGCCAGTACTTGAGCAGGATGATGCCGGAGTTGACCATCAGCCTCTCGAACAGCGGCAGGACTTTCAGGAAACCCTGCGCCTGCTCCTCGGTGCAGAAGCCCATCACGCGCTCGACGCCGGCGCGGTTGTACCAGCTGCGGTCGAAGATCACGACCTCACCCGCGGCCGGAAAGTGCGGCACGTAGCGCTGCGCGTACATCTGCGACTTCTCGCGCTCGGTCGGCGTCGGCAGCGCGACCACGCGGAACACGCGCGGGCTTACCCTTTCGGTGATGGCCTTGATCGTTCCGCCCTTGCCGGCGCCGTCGCGGCCCTCGAACACGATGCAGACCTTGAGGCCCGCGTGCTTGACCCACTCCTGCAGCTTGACGAGCTCGACGTGGAGCTTCTTCAGTTCCTTGTCGTAGTCCTTGCCGGAGAGCTCGGCGCCCGGAGCCACGTTCGCGCTCTCTTCGGCTTTCCCGCTTTTCTTGCCCTTTGCCGCCCCCTTCGTTTGCACGTTCTTCTTCGCCATCTTGATCTCCATCGATTCAATTGCCGGATCGGCAGCGTTCACGTCGGCCGATGCGTCACTGCGCGGCCACCGGTTCCATCGCCGGCAGGTCGAAGCCGCCGCCGAGCGCCAGGTACAGGTTGACCCGCTGCGCCAGCCGCTCGGTTTGCACGCGCAGGAGCGCGATGCGGGCCGAATACAGGGCGAGCTGATTCTGCTCGACCGCACGCAGATCCACGGTGCCTACGCGATACTGGATCTGCACGAGCTCGAGCGCGCGCGCGCTGTCGCGGGTCGTCGCCTCGAGAATGACGTAGCGGTCGCGCAGAGCGTTCTCGGCGGCCAGCGCATTTTCGACCTCGCCGAACGCCCGCTGCCCCGCACGCGCGTACTCGGCGACCGCCTGCTTCTGCTCGGCGGACCGGATCTCGACCTGCGCGCGGAGCGCGCCGCCCTGATACAGAGGCGCGATCAGGTTGCCGCCGAAGCTCCAGATGGGGTTGCTCGTGTCCTTCAGCACGATCAGGTCGCTCGACACGCTGCTGCCCCCGGCGGTCAGGCTGATGCGCGGGAGCATCGCAGCGCGCGCCTCGCCCACGCGATCGAACGCGGCGGCGACGCGGCGCTCCGCGGCGACGACGTCGGGCCGGCGCTCGAGCAGTTCCGACGGCATGCCGACCGGCGCGGGCGGAGGCATCGTTGAGAGCCGATCGGCGACGGTGATCTCCGCGGCCGGGTAGCGACCGAGGAGGATTTCGAGCGCGCGCATCGCCTGCTCGCGCGCCAGCTCGATCTCGCGCAACCGGTCGCGGTACGTGCCGGCGCTCGCGCGCGCCTCCGCCACCGCCTGCTCGTTGCCGTTGCCGATGCGCAACCGGTTCTGCGCGACGCCCAGCAACGCGTCCGCGGAGCGTACGGCGTCCTGCGCGATCGCGCGCTGCAGCCCCGCCTCGATCGCCAGGAACCAGCTCTTGGCGACCGTGGCCGCCAGCGACTGGCGCGCGTACGCGTAGTCGGCGGCGAACGCCGCGGCCTGCTCCTCCGCCGCCGCGCGCCCGTAGCGCAGGCGGCCCCAGATGTCGAGCTCGAGCGACGCATTGAGCCAGATCCCGTCCAGCCCGCCGCTGCCGCCCGACTTGCCGCCGGCGAGGCCTGCGACGCCCACCGACGGCCACAGCGCGCCGCTCGCCACCTTAACGTAGCCGGAGGCCTGCTCGACGCGCGCGGCCGTCACCTGCAGGTCGGCGTTGTAGGCCAGCGCTTCCGTGACGAGTGCAGTCAGCGCCGGATCGCTGAACGACGCAAGCCACGGGTCCGCCACCGGCGCGGCCGCTCCACCGCTCGCCTTCCACGCCCCCGGGATCGTCGTATGCGGCAGCGCCTGCTTCTGCAGCTCGTCGGTCGAGGGTGGGGGGTTGAGCGCGCAGCCCGCGACTCCGGCCGCGAGGAAGGCCGCAAGAATCTGCGGGGAGCCGATTCGCGCTCGCATCAGTGCAGCTTCAGCACGAGGTAATCGGTAATGGCGCCGATCCGCAGGATCACCATGCGCAGGATGTGGATCGCGTGCGCATGGTCGGTGTAGATCGCGCCGTGGCCTTCCGCGCCGGCGGCGAGGAACAGATCGCGATCGCGCTCCTCCACGTCGAACTTGACGGGGAACCGGCCTGGCACCTGCGGATATGCGCCGGTCTGCGGCAGCGTGCCCGACTGCGCGATCTGGCCCTGGCCCTGCGCCCAGACGATGGAATCCACCTTCGCCTTGATGATCCGCCCCGGGTACATCGTCAAGGCGAACTCCGCCTCGTTGCCCGGCTCGACGAACGGCAGCTCGTTCTGCGCGTAGAGCCCGATCACCTGGTAGGTTTCCTCGACGAAGCTCATCGCCGGCGCCACCGGAAACGCGGTCACGAACGAGCCCGGCCGCAGCTGGACGTTGATCGCGTAGCCGCTGGCGGGCGCATAGACCGACGTCTGGTCGAGGTTCCACTGCGCGTTCGCGAGGTCGGCCCGGCTCAGGTCGACCTGCGCCTTCGCGGTCGCGACCTGCGCCCGTGCCCCGGCGACCGACGCCTGCTCGCCGTTCACCTGTCCCGACAGCTTCTGCGAGACCTGCGCCTCGTTCGCCGTCGCCGTCGCGAGTTGCGCTTCCAGGTCGGTCACGTTGGCCTCGGCCTGCTCCAGCGCAAAGCGATCGCCGGCGCCGGTCGCGACGAGCTCGCGGTTCTGCCGGACCCGCAGCCGCGCAAGCTCCAGTCTGGGCTGGAGCGCCGCTACCTCTCCGCTCGCGGATTTCAGCTGTTCCTGCAACTGCCGCGCGCCGGCCGATGATTCGACGAGGCCCGCGCCGGCCTGCGCAAGCTTGGCCTCATCGGCCGCCAGCTTCGCCTTGGCGACGTTGAGGTCGTTCTGATACTGGGTCGGGTCGATCTTGAACAGCAGCTCGCCTTTCTTGACCAGCCGGTTGGGCTCGACCGGCACTTCGATCACCCGCCCGCGCACCTGCGGGATGACCTGCACGACGTACTTGATGACGCGAATGTCGGCTGTCGACGGGGCCACCACGTTGAGCGCCAGAACCAGCGCCGTCAGCGCGACGATCGGGATGATGACGACCGTGACCTGCGTTGCCGTGTTCCACGGCAGCCATTTGAACTTGATGAAGATCAGCCAGACGAAGAACGCATAGATTCCAAGGAGCAGGGCTTCCATCAGGCGCCCCCCGCCTTCGCGGCGGACCCGCCGGACGCCGCCTGCGCAGCCTGCGCGGCCGTCGCCGCAGCCAGGTCTCTCCGCAGGATCTTGAGCTCCGCCGTCAGCGTGCCCCTGGCGGCCATCGTATCGAGCTCCTCGCGCAGGTGCGCGAGCTCGTCTTCGAGGAGCTCACCTGCCTGCGCCTTCTGACCGAGCTCGTGGTAATAATCCTCGTGCTTCTCGGTGCCGTACGCCCCGCGGTAGGCGACCGGCTTCGTGTAGGCCCAGAGCCAGGCGATCGGCCACAGCAGCCCGCCGAACACCAATGACAAGAGGCACAGGGTGTGGATCGCGTCCCGCTGCGGATGGTGGCGCTTGTGGGCGATCTTCTCCGGCAGGACGTGCACCAGCCAGAACAGCACGATGGCGCCAATCGGCACGAAGATGATGACGAACCACGCGAGGCCCATCGCCGCAGTGTCCATCATCTCCGGCGGGAGGAACGATGCCTGGGCGGCCGGTGGAAAGCCCAGGACAACGAGCGCGGCGACGGCAGCGGCCGACGATATTCGCTTGGGAATCCGGGATTTCATGGCAAGCAAATCTCTCAGGGGTATGCAGGGTCCAGCGAGATGGCGCCAGCCGGTCTCCGCCGGCGAGGTCGCATCCTGCGTGGAGCGGCGCCACTGCCGGACGTTAGGGCCACGGTCGCGGCGGTCATCCTACACTGAATGACGGCAGACGGCCGTGCTCGCACAACGCCGCCGCACCGGCATGGCACGAGTGCGCCACGGAATCGCTGCGCCGCGCTTCGGATCCAAGTCGAATTCCCATTTCGACAACACGGCCGCTGTCCGCGCCGTAGCTACGGACCGTTTGAACTCTACTTGCCGGTTGGCGGTTTCCCGTTGATTTGCGTCAACGCGACGCAGGACCCGAGGTCCATAGGCGGGTGGATCCTCTGCTTCCCGTCGGGACACCGGCGGTCTTTCTCGCGCGCGAGCGCATCCCAAGTGGGATTGGCGGAACCAGGCTAGCGGGCCGCGACCTTTTCAGAAGTGTCGGCCTGCCATCCGCCGCCGAGCGCCTTGTAGAGCTGGATCACGCTCGCGTACTCGTCCCGTTTCGCCTGGACCAATTGAATCTCCGCGTCGAAGAGCTGGCGCTCGGTATCCAGGACCTCCAGGTAGCTTGACACCCCTCCCTCATAGCGCATGTTCGCGACCTGGCTTGCATCCTGAAGAGCCTTGACGAGAAGTTCCTCCTGCTGCCGGAACTCCTGCCGCTTCCGGATATCGACAAGCGCGTCCGACACTTCGCGGAACGCCTGCAGTAGCGTCTGTCGGTAGCGCAGACCCGCTTCCTGAGCGACCGCGTCGTTGTACTCGACGTTGGCCTGCAGGCGCCCCATGTTGAATATGGGTAGCGTGATGGCCGGCAACGCGCTGAAGATCCCGAAGGGCCCGAAGTTCGAGCCGTTGAGCGTCGCGCCGCCTGCGCCGGCAAACCCGGAGATGGTGATCTGCGGATACAGCTGCGCCTTGGCCACGCCGATCTGTGCGTTCGCGGACACGAGCTGTTGCTCCGCCCTGCGTATGTCCGGCCGTCTCGTGAGGAGATCGGACGGAACGCCCGGCGGCAGCGCTGGTGCCGCGATCTGCTGCTCGAGAGGGCGTCCGCGCCTGATCGGCCCGGGATCCTGTCCGAGCAGGGTGCTGATGAAGTTCTCGGTCTGCTCGATCTGGCGCTGGATCTCGGGAATCGTCTTGGTCGCCGTGTAGAGCAGCGTCTCGGCCTGACGCAGATCGAGCACACCGGCCACGCCGCCCTCGAGTCGGGCCTGCACGAGGTCGAGTGACTGTGTTCGCGAGGTTACTGTGCGCCTCGAGATTTCCAGCGTGAGGTCCAGAGCCCGGAGCGTGAGATATGCCTGGCCCACCTCGCTCACCAGTGTGGCCATCACCACGTAGCGCGCGTCCTCGCTGGCGAGGAGTTCGGCACGTGCGGACTCGGTGTTCCGCTTGTACTTGCCCCAGAAATCCAGCTCCCACGCGACGTCGAGCCCGGCCTGCGGCTGGAAGCTGTTGTCGAGAAACGTCGAAGGACGGTCGGAGCCCGTGTACCCCACGTAGGGCGCGCTGATGCTGCCGTCCACCGTCGGGAACTGCTGCGACCGCGCGATCGCGACCTGACTCTGCGCCTGCAGGATGCGCGTCGCGGCGATGCGCAGATCGTAGTTCTGCGCCAGAGCCGTGCGGACCAGCTCCTGAAGATCGGGATCGGGAAAGATGCTCCACCACGCGAGTTCGCCGTACGACTGCGCGCCGGCGATCGAGGGAGTGACCGCGCCGCGGTAGACCTGCGGAACCGAAACCTCGGGCCGCACGTAATCCGGGCCGACGGTGCAGCCGGCGGCACCCAAGCCGACGGCGCAGAGCAGAAGAATCCGTCGATGGATCATCACTCGGCTCCTTCCTCGGCCGGCACCACGGGCACCGTCGCCGCAGCCTCGCGGCGACGTCCCAGTCCTTCGACGAACGTGTAGTTGCCCGGAATGATGAACACGCCCAGCGCGGTAGCGACCAGCATCCCCCAGAAGACACCGGTGCCCATCACGTTCTGCGCGCCCGCGCCTGCGCCGGTCGCGAGCATCAACGGCACGACGCCCAGGATGAAGGCGAAGGCCGTCATCAGGATCGGTCGGAAGCGCAGGCGCGCCGAGTCGAGGGCCGCCTCCTCGAGCGACGCTCCGCCATCGCGCTTGGCCTTCGCGAATTCCACGATCAGGATCGCATTCTTCGCCGCGAGTCCGATCAGCATGACAAGGCCGATCTGCACGTAGACGTTGTTGTCGTAGCCCATCAGCCAGACGCCGAAGAAGGCGCCCAGCGCGACGAGCGGCGATCCGAGGAGCACCGCCCACGGCAGCCGCCAGCTCTCGTACAGCGCCGCGAGCAGCAGGAACACGCACACGATGGCCATGATGAAGGTCGGCGCCGCTGGCGGCGCGACTTTCTCCTGGTAGGACATCGACGAGTAGGCGAAGCCCATCTCCGAGGGCATCGTCTCGGCGAACACCTGCTCCAGCGCCGCAAGCGCTTGCCCGGAGGTGAAGCCGGGCGCGGGCGAGCCCTGGATCTCGACCGAGCGCTGCAGGTTGAACCGGGTTGTCAACTCGCTACCGGAAATGTCGCGGATGGTCACCAGCGTGGACAGCGGCACCATCTCGTTCGTCGACTTCGAGCGGACATGGATCTTGCCGATGTCCTCCGCCTTCAGCCGCTGCGCGGCATCGGCCTGCACGTAGACGCGGTACAGCCGCCCGAAGCGGTTGAAGTCGTTGACGTAGGAGCCGCCCAGAGCCGCCGACAGCGCCTGGAACACCTCGTTCACGGGAACGCCCAGCGTGCGCGCCTTCTCGCGATCGAGCTCCACCCTGACCTGCGGATAGTTCGGATCGAACGAGGTGAACACGGTGCCGAGCTCCGGCCGCTGCCTCGCGGCCGCGAGAAACTTTTGCGTCTGCTCGCCGAGTTGCTCGACCGTCAGCGAGCCGCTGCGGTCCTGGAGGAGGAAGTTGAAGCCCGACGCGGCCCCGAACCCGGACAGGGTCGGGATGTTGAAGGGAAAGATGATCGCCTCGGGAATCGCCGCGAACTGCTTGCGCAGCCCCCCCATGATGCCGTTCACGTGCAACGCCGCGGTCTTGCGCTCCTCCCACGGCTTCAGCCGCACGAAGATCGTGCCGTAGTTCGGCTGAAAGGTGCTGGTCACGGCTCCGTAGCCGCCGACCGTCTGGTAGGAATCGAGCCCGTCGGTCTTGGCCAGGATGTCCTCGATCTGCTTCAGCACGACGCTCGTACGCTCGAGCGAGGCGCCCGGCGGGAGCTGGACGTTGATGCCGAGAATCCCCTGGTCCTCGTCCGGGATGAACCCCGCCGGAAGCACACGCGCGAACAGGCTGGCACCGATCGCCACCGCAGCGACGATCGCGATCGTGAGCAGCGCGCGGCGCACGAGCAGGCGCGACACGCTCACGTAGCCGGCGGTCGCGGCGTCGAACACGTTGTTGAAGCCGCGAAAGAAGGCGCCCAGCGGCCCCCGCATCGGCTTCGGCTGCTTGAGCAGCATCGCGCAGAGCGCGGGTGTCAGCGAAAGCGCGTTGAAGGCCGACAACAGAACAGAGATCGCAATGGTCAGCGCGAACTGCTTGTACATGCTGCCCACCAGCCCGCCGAGCATTGCGACCGGCACGAACACCGCGCAGAGGATGAGGGCGATGCCGATCACCGGCGCAGTGACCTCTTCCATCGCCTTGATGGTCGCCTCCTTGGGGGTCATCCCGTGCTCGAGGTGGTGGATGACGGCCTCGACCACGACGATGGCGTCATCGACCACGATGCCGATGGCGAGCACCAGGCCGAACATCGACAGCGTGTTGACGGAGAACCCGAGAAGTGGGAAGAAGATGAATGTGCCGATCAGCGAGACCGGAATGGTCAGCAATGGGATGATCGTCGCGCGAATGTTCTGCAGGAAGATGAAGACGACGAGCGTCACCAGGATGAGCGCTTCGACGAACGTCTTCAGGATCTCGTGGATCGACGCCTGCACCGCGGGCGTGGTGTCGTAGACGATCTTGTAATCCATTCCCGGCGGGAACAGCCCCTTCGCCCGCTCCATCGTTGCATAGATCGTCTCGGCGGCCTTGAGCTGGTTCGCACCGGGCAGCAGGTAGACTGCCATCGCGCCGGCGGGCTTGCCGTTGAGCCGTCCGATCGCGTTGTAGTCCTGCGAGCCCAGCTCGGCCCGGCCGATGTCCTTGATGCGGACGACAGCGCCGGTCTCGGTCTGCCGGACGATGACGTTTTCGAATTCCTCGGGCGTGACGAGGCGGCCGGGCGCGCTCACCGTGCTGGTGAACTCCTGGTCCTTGGGCGTGGGCGCGGCGCCGACCTTGCCAGATGGCGCCTGCAGGTTCTGCTCCTTGATCGCGTTGATGACGTCCGCGGGAACGAGGCCGAGCTTCGACATCTTGTCGGGGTTGAACCAGATCCGCATCCCGTAATCGGTTCCGCCGAAAAGGTCCACCTGCGCGATCCCAGGGATGCGCAGCAGCTGGTCGCGCAGGTTGATGCCGGCGTAGTTGATCAGGAAGTTGGCGTCGTAGGCGTCCGTGGGCGAGAAGATCGAGATCACCATCAGGATGCTGGGGCTCTGCTTCTTGACGGTGACGCCCTGCTGCGTGACCTCCACCGGCAGGCGCGCCTGCGCCGCCGAGACGCGGTTCTGCGTGAGGACGTTGGCGATGTCCTGGTCAGTGCCGACTTCGAAGTTGACGTCGAGCTGCATCCGGCCGTCGCTGGTGTTCGACGACTTCATGTAGATGAGCCGGTCCACCCCGTTGACCTCCTGCTCGATCGGCGTCGCCACCGATTGCTCGACCGCCTCGGCCGACGCGCCCGGATAGGTCGCGGTCACGCGTATGTTGGGGGGCGCGAGGAACGGATACTGCTCGACCGACAGCCCGGTGATGACGACCACACCGAGCAGGACGGTCAGGATCGCGATGACGATCGCGACGATCGGACGGCGAATGAAGAACTGGCCCACGGATCATTTCCCCCCAGTCTTTGCCGGGGCCGGCGCGACGGGCATTTGCTGGACTTGCTCGGCCGCCTTCGCTCCGGATGGCTCGGCGGGAGCAGAAGACGGGTTGACCTTGCTCCCCGGTCTCGCCTTCTGGATTCCCTCCACGATCACCCGTTCGCCGGGTTTGACGCCATCGAGGACGATGAGCATCGGGCCCACCGTTTCGCCGGGCCGTATGGTGCGCAGCGCCACCGTGTTGTCGGCGCCGACCACGAGCACGCTCTTCATGCCCTGGACGTCCTGGACTGCCCGCTTCGGGATCAGGATTGCGTCCTTGACCGTTTCGGCGGATCCCCGGACGCGGGCGAACTGGCCAGGACGCAGCAATCCGTCAGGGTTCGGAAACTCGGCGACGACCGCAAACGTGCCGGTCTTCGTGTCCATCGCGCGATCCGTAAACAGGATCTTCCCCTTGTGCGGGAAGACATTGCCGTCGGAGAGAATCATGTCCAGTGGCACGGCCACATTCCCGCGCTCCTTCCTGCCCGCCATGAAGCGCAGGTAGTCCGTCTCGCTGATCGTAAGATTGGCGCGGATCGGATTGATGCTCGACACGGTCGCGAGCAGCGTGGCATCGCCCTTGCCGACGAGGTTTCCGGGCGCCACCTGGCGCTTGCCGATCAGGCCCTCGATCGGCGAGCGGATCGTGCAGTAGCTCAGGTCGAGTTCCGCACCGGTGACGCCGGAGCGCGCCGCCGAGACGGCCGCCTGGGCGGAGAGCAGATTCGCGGCCGCGTTGTCATAGTCCTGCTGCGGCACGGCCTTCCGCTCGGACAGGGGTTTCAGGCGCCGCTCGTCCGTTTCGGCCTTTCCAAGCTTTGCCAGCGCCATTTCGAGCTCGCCCTTGGCCTGCTGCAGCTTCGCCTCGTATTCGCGCTTGTCGAGCGTGAACAGCAGCTGGTCCTTCTTGACCACCGTGCCCTCGGCGAAATGTTGCGCGTCGAGGAACGCCTGCACGCGGGCGCGGATCTCCACGGTCTCCTTGGCGTCGGTCTGGGCCACGTACTCGCTGTAGATCGGCACCGTCTTCTGAACGACTTCCTCGACCACCACCGCCGGAGGCGGCGGGGCGGCCGCGGCCTGCTTCGCCTTGTCGGCTTCCTTGCCTCCTTCGCACGCGACGAGCGAGACGACGAGCCCCACGGCACCGAGCGCCGTCATGACTTTGACGGACGACCCGCCATTCAGGAACCGCTGCAACACCGCCATCTCGCTCTCCTCGTTGCCGAATTCGGGGCCGCTTCTCGCGGGCCGCAAACTTCGCCATTCAGGGTTTCACTTCTTTCCAGCCGGCCCCCGGATCGAACGTCGTCATCGCCGCGCCCGTGGCGGTCGAGTTCTTGCCGCGGTCCTTTTCGTAGACCTTGCCGTTGTGGCTCACGATGAACGTCATCACGCCGCTCCGGCCGTACTCGGCCGGGTAGGCGACCATCGCAAAGCCGGCGATCATGCGGCCGTTGATTACGTAGTTGTAGGCGCCGCCGGGCGCACTTTTTCCCTGTCGCGTCAGGATCCGGAAGTAATAGCCGCGGTACGCGTCACCCGCGGCGTGACCCTCGACGTAGGCAGCGCTTTGCGCGATCAGCGGCCCGAACGGGCTTGCTTCTTCGCCTTTCGCGGCGTCGGCGGGCCAGTAGAGGCCGTCGTGCTTGCCCGGCGTGCTGGAGACTCTCTGCGCATACTGGAGCACGCCGTCGCCGTCACGATCGTGCGCCGCGTACGCACGCTGCGCGTCGATGTACGCGCGCAGAACGTAGATCGCGTTACGCTCGTTGGCGCCGATGCGGCGATTGACGATCTCGTCCGCGCCCTCCTCCGTGGCGAAGCGCCAGCGGTCGCCGACGCGCACGATCGGAATGGGCATCGGCCACGCTTCTTCGCCGATCACCAGCACCCGGCGATCGGGGCTGGGTTCCTTCAACACGCGGAGCGTCTGCATGGCCGCGAGAATCTTTGACCGGGTGGCGCTCGCTTCTGCGCGATCGGAGGGGATGAGAAGATCCTTGTGTTCCTCGCCGAAGATCGCGACCATCGCCTGATCGCTGTCGGCCTTGAGCGCGGCCATCAGCGCATCGGCCGCCGCTTCCGGCGTCGCGAATGTTTCCTGCGGAGCGGCCGCTGCGGCGAGCGGAACGACCACGATCAGCGCGAGCGCAAGCCCGCGCAGGAATGACCCGAAGCGAAAGATGTTCATGGCTGATACCTTGCTTTTGATGGAAGGGAATGTGCGCATGAGCGTCCTCCTGCCTCTAGCGACGGCCGCCGCCGCCGCGTCCACCGCCGCCGCCGCCGCGGCCGCCACCGCCGCCGCGCGCACCGCCGCCACTCGACATTGAGCGCGACGCGCCGCTGCTCGTCGGCCGTGCCCCCGCGCCCGACATCGAGCTGCGGCTCGAGGCCCCACGCGAGCTGTCCATCTGAGCTTGCCGCCCCGATCCGTACCCACCGAAGGCGTCACCGCCACCGCCGCCGCGCCCCGCTGCTCCGCCACCTGCGGCCTGCGCGGAAGCACGACCGGCGCCGGCAGATTGCGCCGACGCGCGTCCGGCGCCGCCTGCGCCACCTGCGCGCGCATCGCCCACACGCGCCGAGGAGCCCGTCTTGCCGATCGAGCCGCTGACCTGTCCGGGCTGCTTGTTCGACTTCCACGCGGCGCCGCCTCCGGCCTGCGTCCTGCCGCCGCCGGAGCGGTTGATGTTGGTGTTGCGGTTGACGTTGATGTTGGTGTCCCCGCAGCAGCCGTAGTGGTTGCCGCTCCAGGCCGCGCCGATCGCCGCGCCCCAGATGACACCGGTTGCCAGTGCGGCCCCGGGTGGATACGGGTAGTAGTACGACGGGTAGGGCGTCGGGTAGTAGGCGTAGACAGGGGTCGGGCTGGCGACGACGACCGTCGTGGGGTTGTATTGCGGCACGTAGATCACCTGCGGATCGGCCGGCTCGATGTAAACGGTCTCCTGCTCGACCTTCACGACCTGCTTGTCGTCGGACTTGAGGTTTCCCGCCGCCTTCGCCTTGCGCCGGAAGGCCTGTACGGCCTCGATCACCGCGCCCTGGTCGGCAACGACCGCCTCGCCCAGCGCGCTCGTCCAGTCGAGGTCGGTGCTCATCATCTTCACGACGTCCGGGTAATTGAGCAGCGACTTCACCGAGTCGTCCCACCTGTCGTCGACGGGAAGCTTGGCGTCGGCCTTGCGCTTTTCGAGGAAGCGATCCGCCTGCACGAGCTGCAGCGGATTGGTCGAGGCCGGCAGGATGATCCCGACCAGATCGTCGGGGTAGAGCGCGATGGGACCCACGAGCTCCTGGAGCCCCTCAGCGGACAGTGGCGGCGCGGCGCCCCCCGGGGCCGCCGGCGCCTGTGCCCCCGCCTGCGCAGCGAACGCGAGCGCAAGGCCCAGGACGATGAAACGGAACCACCGAGCCCGGCCACTCGCGACGGCGGTCGCGAATCGATTCATGTGCGTCATGCTCACTCCTGTTTGAACTCAGATGGCTACCGTCGAAATTTCTTGGTGCGTCGCGCCGGCTTCTGGTTCTCGCCTCGTGGCGAACAATGCCCGCGAAAGCATGCCGCCGGAGAGATTTCGGGCCTTGAATCCGTTCTGCAGCAGGATGCGCGTCGCGTAGTACGCACGCTGCGCGGAGCGGCAGAAGACGAGGATCTCGCGATTGCGCGGAAGCTCGCTCAGGCGCGCGCGAAGTTCATTCAGCGGTATGTTGACGGCCCCTCGCACGCTCTCGATCACGAGCTCCACCGGGTGGCGAACGTCGAGCAGGAATGCGCCCTTGGCGTCCGACCAGTGCGCGAGCGGCATGTCGCCGTCGACGACGTCGGCCGCGACCATGCCGGCGAAGTTGACCGCATCCTTGGCGCTGCCGAATTGCGGCGCGTAGCAAAGCTCGGCCTCCTCGAGGTCGTAGATCGTGGCGCCCATCTGGATCGCCACAGCCAGCGCGCTGATGCGCTTGTCCACGGCGGGACCGTCCTCGCCGAGCGCCTGGGCGCCGAGCACGCGACCGTCGGACTTGCGGAAAATGAACTTCAGCGCGAGCGGCTTGGCACCGGGGTAATAGCCGGCGTGCGAATTCGGAAAGAGATAGATCTTTTCGTAGTCATCGTCGCCCTGCCGCTTGAGGGTCTTCTCGCTGGCCCCCGTCCACGCCGCGGCCGCGCCGAACAAGCCGATGATGGACGTGCCCTGCGTGCCGCGAAAGCGTGAATCGCGGCCGGCGATCACGTCCGCCGCAATCCGGCCCTGCCGATTCGCCGGCCCGGCCAACGCCACGAGGCTCCACTCACCAGTCACGAAATCCCGGACTTCGACCGCGTCGCCGACGGCGAATATATTCGGATCGCTCGTGCGCATGTGCTCGTCGACGCGGATGCCCCCGCGCTCGCCGATCGCCAGTCCGGCAGACTTCGCCAGCGTAGTGTCCGGTCGCACCCCGAGCGCGAGGATCACGATGTCGGCCGGATGCTTCTTGCCGGATTTCGTCCGCACCTCGATCGCGCCGCCTTCCAGCGGCTTGAACGCTGCCACGCCGTCGCCGAGCGCCAGTCGCACGCCATGCCGCTTCAGGTGTTCCTCGACGAGGCGGGCAAACTCCCGGTCGAGTGGAGCGAGCACCTGATCGAGCATCTCGACCAACGTCACCTCGAACCCGGCCCGGATCAGGTTTTCTGCCGTCTCGAGACCGATGAAGCCGCCGCCGATCACGACGGCTCGCCGCGTCGGCCGTACGAACTGCATGCCCGAATAGTTGTACATCCCGGCAAGGAACGTCGTGCCTCGCTCGATCCATTCGCGTATCGCCCGCACGTCGGGCACGGTCCTTACCTGGAATATTCCCGGCGACTCGATGCCCGGAAGCGGCGGACGCACCGAGGGCGCTCCGGGAGAGAGCACCAGCTTGTCGTAGGACTCCGTCGTCACCTTGCCGGTCGCCAGGTCGCGCAAATCCGCCGTCTTCTTCTTGGCCGAGATGGAGATCGCCTCGCACTGGGTCCGCGCGTCGATCGCGAAGTGCGTGCGGAAGAACTGCTCGTTCGCGACCATCAGGCTCGATTCCTTCGCGATCGCGCCCGATATGTGATAGGGCAGGCCGCAGTTCGCGTACGACATGTACGGACCGCGCTCGACCATGAGGATTTCGGCCTTTTCGTCCAGCCTGCGCAACCGCGCCGCGCACGATGCGCCGCCCGCCACTCCGCCAACGATGATGACCTTCACGCCCCGCCCTTTCGCTTCTGGTAACCCGTCGTGGTACTGACGGCCGGATGGCCCGCAGCTGCGTTCGCGGGCGCGTCAATCGCGAACACGCGACGCGGGACCGAGCACAGCGCCACTACCTTCCACGATCGGCTCGGACCGTCACGCACATTTAGAGACATCCATTTCACATTTTTTGACAACGAAATCCCGGATCGGATATTGTTTGAGCGAGATCAAATCCGGAGAGCTTCGCATTCCGGGCGAACTCGACCCCTTCAATGCCGCTCTACCACGGCGTCACTCGAGTGAAGCGAAACGCGAAGCCGACAACGCCGCGCGAGCGACCCGGCCCGATGGTCCGAATTGCGACCGCGAAGGCCATCCCGGGCCTTCTGCGAACCCTGGGCGCCAATCCCGAGGAAGTGTTGGGCGAGCTCGGATACGACCTGAAACTGTTCGATGATGCCGAGCGACGGATCTCCGTGGCGGCTCGCAACCGCATCCTCGGCCATTGCGCGGCTCGTACGGGCTGCCTCCATTTCGGACTCCTCATCGGTCAGCAGAACGGGCTACATTCGTTCGGACTCATCGGCCTGCTGCTCAAGTACTCGCCGGACGTCGGAACAGCGCTGCGCAGCTTCGTGCGCTACGCGCATCTTCACGTCCAGGGCGCGACGCTCAGCCTCACGGTGGAAGGCCACTCGGCGATGCTGACTTGGCACGTCCATCAAGCGAGCGGCGAGGCGATCGATCACGTCGGGGATGCCGCGGTCGCTACCCTGCACAACGTCATGCGCGAGCTTTGCAGTCCCGATTGGCGCCCCGCCGAGGTCTGGTTCCCGCACCGCAGGCCGGCCGATGTCGGGCCGTTCCGCCGGTTCTTTCGGGTCCCGCTGCGTTTCGACGCCGAGCAGTCCGCCCTGCTGTTCTCCGCCGGATACCTGAAGCACCGTCTGCCCGCCGTCGATGACGAACTGCGTCGCCTGCTGCAGGGGCAGATCCAGCTGCTCGAAGACCGCCACCACGACGACTTCCCGGCACAAGTGCGCAGCCTGCTGCACACATCGCTCATCACGGGTCAGCTCAAGGCCGATCGGGTCGCCGCGTTCTTCGGGATGCACAGCCGCACCCTCAATCGCCGCCTGAATGCATTCGGTCTCGGCTTCCAGCAACTCGTGGAGGAAACCCGATTCGAGATCGCCCGGCAGATGCTGGAGTATTCGGCGAAGGAGATAGGCGAGATCTCCGAGGCTCTGGGCTACGCCGCTCCCGGCGTGTTCACGAGGGCATTTCGCCGCTGGAGCGGCACCACACCCGTGCAGTGGCGCGCAGCGAGACGCGTCGCCGACCAGGATTTGGGTTTCGGTTAGGTTAGCTCGTTATCGAGCCCCCGCCTCGGTCACGGCCGGCCGCGGTTGCGCGTGGTCAGCGAGAACACGCGCGCGCGCCACGCTGGCTCATCCAGATAGAGACCCCGCGCCTGCAGGTCGTTGCCCTCCCGCTCGTAGGTGACATCATCGATCAAGTCCCCGAGCTGCCACCGCCGGTTGCCGAGCTCTGCAAATGGCAACCGCACGTAACATTGGCTGCGGTTGGGTGCATAGTTCACCGTCACCAAGAGCCGCTCGTCACCGGGGCCCTGCCAGGCAAACGCGAGGAAACAGTCCCAGGTCCAGTTGCCCTCCCAGGCGGGCGTGCAGTCGAGCAACTGCCAGCTGCCTTGGCGCACCTCCGGACGTCGCAGCACGGCCAGCAGCCGGTCGTAGAACTTCTCGAGCCGGCCGTCGACCGGTTCCTCCGGCGCGCGCACCAGGTGAGGCGAGATACGCTTCCTGCACCCCTGGAACTGGCCCTGGTGGAAGAAGCGCAGCCCCGGGGACAGAAACGTGATGACCGCCGCGGCTTCGTGGACCTCCGGCGAGAACGTTGCCGCCGCCCGCGGCTCGTCGTGGTTTTCGAGGAAGCGCGCCAGTTTGTCCTGGTAATCGAGGCCCGCAAGGAAATGCTCGCGCACCGGCCGGGCGCGCCCCTCGCGCAGGCGGTCGTACAGCCGCTTGTCGTAGGCGTAATCGAACCCCTGCTGCTGCATCGTCCATTCCAGATCCCAGTAGACCTCGGCAATGAACTTGAAGTGCGGATGCTTGCGCCGCACCGATTCGGTCGCCTTCGGCCAGAACAGATCGGGGCGGATGCCCCACGTGCGTTCGAACACGTCGGGCAGGACCAGCATCGCCATGTCGCAGCGCACGCCGTCGCATTGCCCGGCGATTCTCGTGAGCTCGCGGATCATCGCCTGCTGCAGGTCCGGATTGCCGTAATTGAGCTGCAGCGTGTCGGGCCAGCCGTCGAAATACGGGTCGCGGCCGTAGGCGAGCACCCGCGAGCCGTTCTTCGTTGGCATGCGGCAGTAGTTCTGCGGCGCGCGAGCCAGGTCGCTCTCGCTGCCCTGAACGAAGTGCTCGGGATGCTTGTCGACCCACGCGTGATCCGGTGCCATGTGGTTCGGAACGAAGTCGAGCATCAGCTTCAGTCCGCGTTCCTGCAGCCGCTTCCGCAGACGCGCCAGCGCCGCAGCGCCCCCCAAGGCGCGGTGGACGGTGTAGCTCCGGATGGCGAACCCGGAGCCGGCGATGTCGTTGTCCCCGAGGTCCGGCAGTGTCTCGCCGAACTCGCGACGCCACTCGGGATTCGCGCGCGATATTGCCTGCGCCGCCGGGCCGGTCTGCCAGACGCTCAGGAACCAGACCCAGTCGAAGCCCAGCTCCACCAGGCGATTCAGCTCGGCGTCCGGAATGTCGTCCAGCGTCGCGCGCTTCCCCAAAGCGCGCGACAACTCGGTCAGCCAGACGCGGGTGTTGATCTGGTAGAGCGCCGGGTAGCGCGGATCGGACATGGCGTCCCCCTCAACGCCTTCTCGCCTCTTGTCCGCCCACCTGTTCCCTGACGACCTTTTCCATCACCCGCCCGCGCTCGACCTCCAGCAAGGTCTTGGCGTCCACCCGCGCAAACAGATCCAGCAGGGGGGCGACCAGCCCCGTCCATCCCGTCTGGTGGCTAGCCCCGAGGCCCGCGCCGTTATCCCCGTGGAAGTACTCGTAGAACAGGATCAGGTCGCGCCAATGCGGGTCGTCCCGGAACCTGGCCGTCCCGCCGTAGACGGGCCGTTGCCCGTTGGCATCGCGCAGGAACGTCCCCGTCAGCCGGCCGACGATCTCCTGCGCGACCTCGAACAGCGTCATGCGCCGACCGGAACCGGTCGGACACTCGACCTTGAATTCGTCGCCATAGAAACTGTACAGATTCACGAGCGCCCGGACGATCAGCGCATTGACCGGCATCCACACCGGACCGCGCCAGTTGGAGTTGCCGCCGAACATGCCGGTATTCGATTCCGCCGGCAGGTATTGCACCTTGTACTCCTGGCCGCCGACGTGAAACACGAACGGATGGTCCAGGTGATGGCGCGAAAGCGATCGTATGCCGTGCGGTCCCAGGAACTCGTTCTCGTCCAACATGTACGCGAGCACCCGCTCCAGCTTCTGCTTGGTGAGGATCGACAACAGCCGCCGGTCCCTGTAGCCGGTGAAACCCGCGTCGGTCGGCGCCACCTGGGAAATCAGCTCGGGGTGGCGCTTCCGAAACTGCGCGATCAGCTCCATCAGCCTCGGATAGCGAGTGATCGAATCCGCCTCGAACACCGTCGACGCGCACAGCGGCAGCAGTCCCACCAGTGACCGCACCTTGAGCCGCATCGCCTGGCCGTCGGGCAGCCGCAGCAGGTCGTAGAAGAAGCCGTCCTGCTCGTCCCACATCTCGTCGTGGTGCTCGCCGCGGCGGTCCATCGCGTAGGCGATCCACATGAAGTGCTGGATGAACTTGAAGGCGACCTCCTCGTAGATCGGGTCGTACTCGGTCAGGATGAGAGCTATCTCCAGCATGTTCTGGCAGTAGAACGCCATCCACGCCGTCCCGTCCGCCTGCTCCAGCGAGCCGCCCGTCGGCAGCGGCGCGCTGCGGTCGAAGATGCCGATGTTGTCGAGGCCCAGGAAGCCGCCGGCGAAGACGTTGCGCCCCGCAGGGTCCTTGCGATTGACCCACCAGTTGAAGTTGAGCATCAGTCCCTGGAACGAGCGCTCCAGGAACCGCAGGTCCGACCGGCCGAGCTGCTTCTCATATTTGTAAATCCACAGCGTGGCCCAGGCATGCACCGGCGGGTTCACGTCGCTGAAGTTCCACTCGTAGGCCGGAATCTGGCCGCTCGGGTGGAAGTAGAGGCTCCGCAGCATCAGCAGCAGCTGCTCCTTGGCGAAGTCGAAATCGACCGTCGACAGCGCGACCGTATGGAAAGCCAGGTCCCAGGCCGCATACCACGGATACTCCCACTTGTCCGGCATGGAGATCACGTCGGCGTTCAGCATGTGGAACCACTCCGTGTTGCGCACGTCGTGGCGGGCCGTCTCTAGCAGCGGATGACTCTTGTGCTCGCGCAGCCATCGTTCCAGATCGAAGTAGTAGTACTGCTTGCCCCACAGCATGCCCGCCAGCGCCTGGCGATGCACGCGGCGCTGATCCTCGGTCAGCGTGTTGGGCGCGATCCGTGCGTAGAACTCGTCAGCATCGGCGATGCGGCTCTTGAAGACCTTATCGAAACTGCCGAAGGCGCTTTTGCTCTTGGCGGCCGCCAGACGCAGCCGGATGGTCTTGCTGGCGCCGCCGGGCACGTCGAGGACATAGTGGGCCGCGGCCTTGGTGCCGGCCTTGGCGGGATTCACCGCCTCGCGCTGTCCCGACACGAGGTACGCGTGGAACGCATCCTTGACGTAAGGCGAGGCGTTGGGTCGGCTCCACAGTCGCTGCGCATTGCTTTCGTTTTCGGTGAAGAGCAACTCCGGGGCGCCGTCGCAGTGAAACCAATACTCGCCCAGCTCCTGGTGCGTCGCCTGAACGACGCCAGGCCCGGCCTCGCGCAGCGAAGGCTTGCCGTCGTCGCCGCCAAACGACCAGGTGTTGCGGAACCACAGCGTCGGCAAGACGCGCAGCCGCGCCGCCTCCGGCCCGCGATTGTGAACGGTGATCCGGATGAGCACGTCTTCCGGGTCCTTCTTCGCGTATTCGACGAACACGTCGAAATAACGGTCGTCGTCGAAGACGCCCGTATCCAGCAGCTCGTACTCGAGCTCCTCCCGCGATCGTTTCCCGTTGGTCTCGACCAGGTCCCGGTAGGGAAACTCCCGTTGCGGATACTTGTACAGGTACTTCATGTACGAGTGCGTCGGCGTGCTGTCGACGTAGAAGTAGTACTCCTTCACGTCCTCGCCATGGTTGCCCTCGCTGTTCGTGAGCCCGAACAGGCGCTCCTTCAGGATCGGGTCGCGCTCGTTCCACAACGCGAGCGCGAAGCACAGGCGCTGCTTGTCGTCGCAGACTCCACCCAGCCCGTCCTCGCCCCACCTGTAGGCGCGCGAGCGCGCCTGATCGTGGGTGAAATAGTTCCAGGCGTTGCCGTCCTCGCTGTAGTCCTCGCGAACGGTCCCCCATTGCCTCTCGCTCAGGTAGGGGCCCCATTTCTTCCAGGGGACCTGCGCCTCGCGCGCTTCGTTCAGGCGCTTCTGTTCTTTCACATCGACGATCACCGGGCTCATGCTTTGCCTCCGCTGCGTATAGCGACCGGGCTTCCTAGAACAATATCCCGAACAGCATCTTCAGAAGTTCCTCCAGCGGCATCATCGTAAGCATCAGCGGCACGATCGGAACGAGCGTGGCGGCGGCCAGGCGCACGACGGCGTCCCGGGTAATCGGCGCGATGCGCATCGTTCGCACCACTTCGTAGCTGGTGCCCAGATCGCCGAGGGACTGGAGGTCGGCGCTGCCCACGAACGGCTCGTCGGCGGCCGCGCCGCCGCGCAGCCATTTCGCATCGAACTCGCGCACGTAGCGCTCGGCCAGCGTTCCGTACTCGCGCAGGCCTTGCCGTTTCGCCTGAGCGAGCGCAGGCGCGAAGACCAACAGCGGGCCGAGGATCGCGCACAGCACGAACACGACCATGACGGCGATCTCCGCCTTGAACTGGGTCAGCGCGGCGCCGACGAAGAAGATGCGGTTGGCAAGCAGCCCGGCGAGCATGGCGCCATGCGCCACCGCGAGCACCGCAAAGGCATAGGCAGTGTTGGCCAGGAATCCGAGGCCGCCGACGCGATCGGGGTGCGTGGGCACGAGGCTCAACTCGATGCGCGACACCTGCCAGAGAAAGCGCATCCAGATGAGCATTCGAAAATACCAGCGGCACAGCAGGAACTGGAAGATCGGCAGGCTCACGTAGCCATACCAGATTCCTGCGACCGAGAGCTTCGAGCCCTCGGCCGACGGAGTCGCGTACCACGTCGCCGTGCCGAGGGCGAGGTACTGACGCCACACGACCAGGATGCCCACCCCGTAGACGAAGGCGATCAGCAGCACCTCGGCGAGCACCGAGTTGCGGAGCCGGAATGCCGACGCGACGGCCGCCTCGAACCGCGTCATCGCGCCTTCCGGAATCAGATTGCGCTCGAGGAATTGCTGCACCAGAGGACGCATGCGCCGATGCACGACCAGCTCGGCGATGATCAAGAGGGGCATCGTGACGAGGAAGCGGATGTGGACTTCGACGTCCATCAGGAACGGCACGGCCACGCTCCCGCCCAGCAACCGTCCTTCCATGGCCGAGAGCACGAGGAGCGGCAGCCAGGCCAAGAGCGCGATGACGATGATCCGCTGGCGCACCATCATCAGCGCATCGTCGGCCAGGTGCGCCCGACGCAGGAGCTGGAAGAGTGGCCCGCCCAGGACGAGCGAGAAGTCCGGCGGATTCCGGAACGCGCTCGAACCGTCACGCGATACTGATGTGAGGGAGTCCACGGGCTTTTCTGACGGGCTGAAGCGCCGCGTGCGCGGCGCGCCCCAGCTGACAGACTGCGCGCGGCCGCGCCCACCGGCTTTGCGCCAAGTCAAGACGGCGCCCGGCTCCAGGCTTTGAAGCGCCGCGCCGATCGATCGGGTCGCTCGACCCGGGAGCCTGGCGGGCGGGGAACGCATCGCACGCGCAATGGAAAGGCAGGATCGCAGGGCTACAATCGGCTCGGGTTGCCGAGGTCATTTGCGGAACCTGACCTCGATCGCACTCGTGCAGGAACCAGGAGCAGCCGCATGGATGACCATCCGACCCACACGCAGGTGAGCGCGTCCGGCACCGCCGCTCTTCGTTTCGACGTCGTCGCCGGCCTCACGGCTGCCGCGGTCGTCCTGCCCAAGGCCATGGCCTATGCGACCGTGGCGGGCCTGCCGGTCGCGGTGGGTCTCTACACCGCCTTCATCCCAATGGTGGTCTACGCGTTGCTCGGGTCGTCGCGCGTGCTCAGCGTCAGTTCCACCACGACGCTGGCGATCCTGGCCGGGACGCAACTCGGGCTGGTCGTGCCGGACGGCGACCCGGCGAAACTCGTGACCGCGACGGCCACGCTGACGGCGCTGGTCGGAGCGATGCTCCTCGCGGCGAGGCTCTTGAAGCTGGGATTCGTCGCCAACTTCATCTCCACGCCGGTCCTGACGGGCTTCAAGGCGGGCATCGGCCTCGTGATCGTGCTGGACCAGGTCCCGAAGCTGCTGGGCATCCACATCACCAAGCAGGGGTTCTTCGCCGACGTCCTGAGCGTCGCGCAGCATGTTCCCGCCACTTCGTTGATCACGCTGGCCGTGGCCGCGGCGACGTTCGCGGTGCTGATCGGCATGGAGCGGCTGTGGCCGCACTCGCCGGCGCCGCTTGTCGCCGTGGGGGGTGGCATCGCGGCTTCATGGTTCCTCGGCCTGCAGGCCCTGGGGGTCTCGACCGTCGGCCTGATTCCGCAGGGATTCCCTTCGCTCACGCTGCCGGATCCCGCGCTGATCGTGCAACTGGTGCCGGGCGCGCTCGGGATCGCGCTCATGAGCTTCACCGAAACGATCGCGGCGGGTCGGGCGTTCGCCCGCCCGGACGATCCTCCGATCGACGCGAATCGCGAACTGATCGCCACCGGGGCGGCCAATGTGGGCGGTGCGCTGTTCGGCGCGATGCCCGCCGGCGGCGGCACGTCGCAGACGGCCGTGGTTCGCGCCTCGGGCGGCCGGTCGCAGAAGGCGTCGCTGGTCACCGCGGGCGCTGCCGTGGCAACCATGCTGTTGCTGGCGCCGGTGCTGGGGCTGATGCCGAACGCGACGCTCGCGGCGGTCGTCATCGTCTACTCGGTCGGCCTGATCCAGCCTGCCGAGTTCCGGGCGATCCGCACCGTGCGCACGATGGAATTCCGCTGGGCCCTGATCGCATGTATCGGCGTCCTCGCTTTCGGCACGCTCAAGGGCATCGTCGTGGCCATCATCGTGTCGATGATCGGGCTCGCGAGCCAGGTTGCCCGTCCGCGCGTCTACGTCATCGGCCGCAAGCGCGGGGCCGACGTGCTGCGGCCGGTATCGCCCGAGCACCCGGACGACGAGACGTTCGAGGGGCTGCTGATCGTGCGGCCGGAGGGGCGCCTCTTCTTCGCCAATGCGCAGAATGTCTCGGAGCAGATCAATGCGCTGGTGACGCAGCACAAGCCGCGCGTGGTGGCGATCGACATGAGCCGCGTACCCGACATCGAATTCTCGGCCTTGCAGGCGCTGATGGAGGGCGAGCAGCGCGCGACCGAGCGAGGTGCGGTCGTGTGGCTGGTCGGGCTCAATCCCGGCGTGCTCGAGGTCGTGCGCAACGCCGGGCTCGACGAGCGGCTCGGGCGCGAGCGGATGCTGTTCAACGCGCGCGCTGCGATCGAACGTTATCAGGCTATGCAGGCAACCGCGGACAGCGCGGCAGCGCCCGCCGCGCATTGATTCTCCGCGGCCGAAGATACCGCGCTTCGAGTCGACAAAACCGGGGCGGTGCGGTACAAATGCCGGCTGCCGCGGCCATGGTCGCCGGTCACCGCGGGCCGTCCATTCCCGTTCCTTCCATCCGGAGCATTCGCCCATGACCCCTGCCCGTGCATCGACGTCGCAGGCGCTGACGGCCGCGCTGCTCGCGTCGCTGGCCCTGCTCGCGGCGTGCGGCAAGGACGAGAAAAGGACCCCGGAGCGGCCGCCGGCCGACGTGACAGTGCTGACAGTCGCGCCGCGCGAGACACCGGTGTCGGCCACGTACGTCGCCCAGACCCAGAGCTCGCAGGCCGTCAACATCCAGGCGCGCGTTTCCGGCTTCCTCGACAAGCGGGTCTACGTCGAGGGCTCGGTGGTGAAGGCGGGCCAGGTGCTCTTCCAGATGGACCAGAAGCCGTTCCAGGCGCAGGTCGACGCGCAGCAGGCGGCGCTGGCGCGCAGCCAGGCATCGCTCGAAGTCGCTCGGGCGAATCTCGCGCGCACCAAGCCGCTCGCCGAGCAGAACGCACTGTCGCAGAAGGACCTCGACGACGCGCAGGGTCAGTTCGATTCCGCCTCGGCGGCGGTCGAGCAGGGCAAGGCGCAGCTCGAGGAGGCGAAGCTCAACCTTTCCTACACGACGATCACGTCGCCGGTCACCGGCGTCTCGAGCTTCGCCGCGGTCGCCGACGGCACGTACGTCGACGCGAAGAACGCGCAGCTGACGACCGTGTCGGTGCTGACGCCGATGTGGATCAACTTCAGCATCTCGGAGAACGAGATGGAGCGGATCAGGAACGAGGTCAAGTCGGGCCTGCTTCGGCTGCCCGAGAATCGAAGCTTCGTGGTCGAGATCGAGCTGGTCGACGGTTCGATCTTCCCGCACAAGGGCAGGATCACCTTCGCCGACCCGTCGTACAACCCGCAGACCGGCACGTTCCTGATCCGCGCCTCCGTCGACAACCCGGACGGCGTGCTGCGGCCCAACCAGTACGTGCGCACGCGGCTGATCGGCGCGGTGCGGCCCAACTCGATCCTCGTGCCGCAGCGCGCCGTCCAGCAAGGCGCGCGGGGGCATTTCGTCTGGGTCGTCAACCAGGCCGGCAAGGCCGAGCAGCGGCCGGTGCAGGTGGGCGACTGGTACGGCGACTCGTGGTTCATCTCGCAGGGCCTCAGTGCCGGCGACCAGGTCGTCGTCGACGGCGCGCTGCGCCTCGCGCCGGATGCCCCAGTGAAGGCAACCCCCTACGTTCCGAAGCCGGGCGCGCCCGAGACGGCGCCCGTGTCGGCGCCATCCGGGGCGTCGCTGACGGTCCATTTCGCCTCGGGCAAGTCGACGCTCGACGCCGAGGCCCTCCGCCTTCTCAAGGGATTCGCTCCCGCGATGAAGGCCGGGCCGAATCCGATCGACGTGACCGGCTTCGCGGATCGCACCGGCAACCACGCCGCCAACGTCGAGCTCGCGAAGCGGCGCGCCACGGCGGTCCGCGACGCCCTCGTCGCCGAGGGCATCCCCGCCGATCGAGTCCGGCTCAGGGCGCCGCAGGACGTCACCGGCAGCGGCAGCGACGAGCAGGCGCGGCGCGTCGAGCTCGCGGTCGGTCACTAAGCGCCGGCGACCCATGTTCTCGCGGTTCTTCATCGAGCGGCCGATCTTCGCCGCGGTCGTCTCGATCATCCTCTGCATCGCCGGCCTCGTCTCGATGGTGGTGCTGCCGGTCCAGCAGTATCCGACGATCACGCCGGTCCAGGTCACCGTGTCGGCGACGTACCCCGGCGCCGACTCGAAGACGCTCGCCGATTCGGTGGCGGCGCCAATCGAGGCGCAGATCAACGGCGTCGACAACATGCTCTACATGGTGTCGACCTCCTCCGCCAACGGCCAGCTCACGCTGACCGTCTACTTCTCGCTCGACACCAATCCCGACATCGCACAGGTGCAGGTGCAGAACCGCGTCAACCTCGCGCTGCCCCAGCTGCCGACCGCAGTGACCCAGCTCGGCGTCTCGGTGCAGAAGAAATCGTCGTCGATCATGATGCTGATCGGAGTGTTCGCAAAGGGCGAGCGCTACACCTCCGACTACGTCGCCAACTTCGCCAACGTGTACGTGCTGGACGCGCTGAAGCGCGTGCCCGGCGCCGGGCAGGCGCAGGTGATGGGCGTCGCGGACCAGGCGATGCGGATCTGGATGAACCCGGACCGGATGGCCTCGCTCGGCGTCACGACGACCGACATCGCCAGCGCCGTGCAGAAGCAGAACGCGCTGTTCGGCGCGGGTCAGATCGGCCAGCAGCCGACCGCCGGCCCGGTGGAGCTCACGTTTCCCGTCGTGACGCAGGCGCCGTTCGTCGACCCGCGGCAGTACGAGAACATCATCCTCAAGGCGAGCCAGGACGGCAGCGCGATCGTCCGTCTGGGTGACGTCGCGCGGGCCGAAGTGGGACTGCGCCAGTACATCGTCGAGTCGAAGCTCAACGGCACGCCGACGACGTTCCTCGCCGTCTACCTGCAGCCCGGCGCGAACGGCCTCACCGTGTCGAAAGCGGTGCGCCAGACGCTCGCCGACATGAAGGCGCGGTTCCCGGAGGGAATCGACTACGTCGTGGCGCTCGACACCAACGACTTCGTCCGGCTGTCGATCGAGGAGGTGATCCACACGCTGATCGAGGCGGTCGTGCTCGTCGTGCTGATCGTCTACCTGTTCCTGCAGAGCCTCCGCACGACGCTCATCTGCACGGTCGCCATCTTCGTGTCGCTGATCACGACGCTCGCTGGCATGCTCGCGCTGGGCTTCTCGATCAACCTGATCACGCTGTTCGGGCTCGTGCTGGCGATCGGCATCGTGGTCGACGACGCGATCGTCGTCACCGAGAACGTCGAGCGGATCATGCACCAGCATCACCTGGGGCCCAGGGAGGCGACGATCAAGGCGATGGGCGAGATCGCGAGCTCGCTCGTCGCGGTCGTGCTGGTGATGGCTTCCGTGTTCGTGCCGGCCGCGTTCCTTCCCGGCACGACCGGCCAGCTCTACAAGCAGTTCGCGATCACGATCGCGGTGTCGGTCGCGATCTCCGGCTTCGTCGCGCTGACCCTCACGCCGGCGATGTGCGCGCTGATGCTATCGCACAACCCGCCGCCGCAGCGCGGCGTCTTCGCGTGGTTCAACCGCCAGGTCGACAAGGTGACGCGCGGCTTCGGTCACGCGGTCGAGTGGACGATCGCGCGCTCGGCGATCGCCCTCATCCTGCTCGTCGGCTTCCTCTACCTGATCTACCACCTCTTCACCGTGCTGCCGCTCGAGCTTCGTCCCGAACGAGGACCAGGGCTACGTGATGGCGGCGATCATCATGCCGGAGGCCGCGAGCATCGACCGCGCGCAGGCGGTCGCCGAGAAGGTCGATGCGATCTTCGCGAACACGCCCGGGACCGATCTGCGCTCGATGATCACCGGCTACAGCCTGCTCGACGGCGGCTTCAAGACCAACTCCGGCGCGTTCTTTGTCACGCTCAAGGATTTCAAGGAGCGCTACGCATCGGTCGACGCCGCCAAGACGCAGAACGCTCGCGCGGTCCTGCTCCACATGTACGCCGAGGCGCAGAAGATCCAGGAGGCGATCGTGCTGCCGGTCGCCCCGCCGCCGATCCCCGGCATCGGCACGACGGGCGGCTTCGAGTTCTGGATCCAGGACACGGGATCGGACGACCCGTCGCAACTCGACCAGGTGACGCAGGAGTTCCTCGCGAAGGCGCGCGCCCGGCCCGAGCTCGCGACGCTCTCGACGACGTTCCGCGCGAACACGCAGCAGCTCCGGGCGATCGTCGACCGCGACAAGGCGACGCTGCTCGGCTGCTCGATCGACGACGTCTACAGCGCGATCCAGGCGCAGTTCGGCTCGCTCACCGCGAGCCAGTTCAACCAGTTCAGCCGCGTCTGGTGGGTCATCGTGCAATCGGATGCCCGCTACCGCCAGAACCCCGAGGACCTGACGCGCCTCTACACGCGCTCGTCGAACGGCCAGATGGTGCCGCTCTCGGCGCTCGTCAAGACGCAGTGGGTCGCCGGTCCCGATCTCCTGCCGCACTTCAACGGCTTTCCCGCGGCGAAGATCAACGGCAATGCGGCGCCCGGATACAGCTCCGGCGACGCGATCGCGGCGATGGAGTCCGTGGCGACGGAGGTGCTGCCGCCGGGGTACACGTTCGCGTGGTCCGGCCTCGCCTTCGAGGAGAAGAAGTCGGGCGGGACCTCGTCGATCGCGTTCATCTTCGGGCTCATCATCGTGTTCCTCGTCCTCTCGGCGCAATACGAATCGTGGACGCTGCCGGGCGCGGTGATGACGGCGGTGCCGTTCGGGATCCTGGGGGCGCTGATCACGAACTGGGCGCGCGGGCTCGAGAACGACGTCTACTTCCAGATCGGGCTGCTGGTGCTGATCGGCCTCGGGGCGAAGAACGCCGTGCTGCGCGTCACCGCCGCGGTCGAGTTCCGGAACCAGGGCCACTCGATCATGGAGGCGACGCGGCTCGCCGGCGAGCAGCGGCTGCGCCCGATCATCATGACGTCGCTCGCTTTCGCGTTCGGCTGCCTGCCGCTCGCCATCGCGCTCGGCGCGGGCGCCAATGCGCGACACTCGATCGGCACGGGCATCATCGGCGGGATGATCGGCGAAACGACGCTCGCGATGCTGTACGTGCCGCTCTTCTTCTACCTGTTCGACACGCTCGCCGAGCGCCGGGGCAAGGAAGGAAGCCCCCGCCGGGATGCCAAGGCGGCAACGCCTCCTCACGCGCCGCAGGAGGGCGACTGAGCATGCGTCGGCTTGCGAGCCTCTGTCTCGCCGGGGCGCTGGCCGCGGGGTGCACGCTGGGGCCGGACTACGCGCGGCCGCCCGTCGACGCGCCCGCCGCGTTCCGCTTCGAGCCGAAGGAAGCTTTCGATACCGCCAATACCGAATGGTGGAAGCAGTTCGGCGACCCGGTGCTCGACAATCTCATCGCCGAAGCGCTGGCGCACAATCTCAACATCCGGATCGCCGTCGCCAACGTGGAACAGGCGGCCGGCGTGCTGACGCAATCACGCTCGGGACTGTTTCCCCAGGTCGGCTACAGCGGCGCCGCGGGCCGGGCGCGCTCCACCGAGGAGGGAACGACACCGGAGATCGCGCGACTCATCGCCAACCCGGCGTCGTCGTACCAGGCGCTCCTGAGCGCGAGCTGGGAAATCGATCTGTGGGGCCGCATCCGTCGCCTGAGCGAGTCCGCACGCGCGAACCTGCTCGCCACGGACGAGGCCCGGCGCGGCGTCATTCTCTCGCTCGTCGCGTCGGTCGCGACCAACTATCTGACGCTGCGGGGCCTGGATGAGCAGCTCGCGATCTCGAAGCAGACGCTCGGGGCCTACGGCGAGTCCGTTCGCCTTTACGCGCTGCAGTTCAAGTACGGCCAGGTATCGCAGATGCAGGTGTCTCAGGTCCAGTCGCAGTACGAGACCGCGGCCGTGCAGATTCCGTTGATCGAGTCGCAGATCTCGCAAACCGAGAATTCGCTCTCGGTGCTGCTCGGCCGCAATCCGGGGCCGATCGAGCGGGGCAAGTCGGTCTACGACCTGGTCTTGCCGAAGGTGCCGGCGGGCATTCCGTCGGAACTCCTGACGCGTCGCCCCGACCTGCTGCAGGCGGAGGAGGACCTGATCGCTGCGAACGCCCAGATCGGCGCGGCGCGTGCCCTCTACTTCCCGACGATCTCGCTCACGGGCGCGCTCGGCAACGCCAGCGCCGACCTGTCGAACCTCTTCAGCGGCCCGGCACGCGTGTGGAGCTACGCGGGCTCGGTCGTGGGTCCGATCTTCACCTTCGGTGCGGTGAGCGGTCAGGTGGCGCAAGCCGAGGCCGCGCAGCAGGCGGCGCTCTACAACTACCGGCTGTCGATCCAGAACGCGTTCGCGGACGCCGACAACTCCCTCGTCGCGAATCAGAAGCTCGTCGAGCAGCAGGCGGCGCAGGAGCGTCTCGTGAACGCGCTCAAGAGCTATGCGCAGCTCGCGACGCTGCAGTTCAACGGCGGCTACACGTCGTACACGACGGTGCTGCAGGCCGAGCAGTCGCTCTTCCCCGCCCAGCTCCAGCTCGCGTCGCTTCGCGCCTCGGTCTTCTCGTCGAGCGTCAACATCTACAAGGCGATGGGGGGCGGCTGGGTCGTCGTCGCCGATGGAATGACCGGTGATCGCGCGCCGCCGCCGGCCGAACGCAGCACCGGGATGCCGCCGCTGTTCTGACCTGCGGCGGGACGGCCCAGCTGTGAATCAATCCTGTGCAGGCGTCATTCCCGCGAACGCGGGAATCCAGCGACTTGCGGCATTGCAGGCGACAGTCCTACGTCGCTGGGTCCCCGCGTCCGCGGGGACGACGAAGGATGCATGCGTCTCTCGCATTCATCCCCGAAACGGCGTCCTGACTCTTGCCATCTAGGGCGGCGCGGCCGGCACGCGCCGAATGTGGACGTCGCGCTGCGGGAACGGTATTTCGATGCCCGCCTGGGCGAGCAGCTGCAGGACCGCCGTCCGCAGGTTGTTCTGCGCCTGCAGCCCGATGTCGACGCTTTCGACCCAGGCAAACAGACGGAAGTCGAGCGAGCTGTCGCCGAATCCGGTGAACAGCGCACGCGGGACAGGCACCTTCTGGACCTCCGGCACGCTCGCGGCCGCCTCCTCGAGCAGGCGCAGGACCTGCGCGGGATCGCTGCCGTAGGCGACCCCGACGTCGATCTCGTAGCGGCGCGCGCGATCGGACAAGGTCCAGTTGATGACCTGCTTGGACGCGAGATCCGCGTTGGGGACGATCACCTCCGCTCCCTGGAACGTCCGGATCGTCGACGAGCGCACGCCGATGCGCTTCACTTCGCCCAGCACGCCGCCGACGTCGATCTGATCACCGACGTTGATCGGCCGCTCGAGCATCAGGATGAGGCCGGACGCGAAGTTGTTCACCACGCTCTGCAGCCCGAGCCCCACGCCGACGCCGAGCGCGCCGGCGAGCAGGGTGACCTTCGTAAGATCGATGCCGAGCGCCGCCAGCGCGAGGACGAAGCCCGTGACGACCAGCAGGTAGCCGACGATCGTCGAGATGGCGATCGGCACGCCCGTGCGCAGGTTGAGCCGCGGCAGGACCTCGTGGTCGAGCACGAAGCGCGCAAGCTTCGTGGAAAGCCACGTCACGCCGACGATCGCGAGCGCCGAGAGGATCGCGCTCAGCGTGATCGTCACGTCGCCGGTCGTGATGCTCGCACCGGCGACGTAGCTGCCGAGCCGCAGCAGGTCATCGAGCGCGGAATGCGCCACCATGAAGGCCACGATGCCGGCCGCCCAGCAGAACAGGACGATGACGAGGTGCAGTGCACGCCGAATCGCGTCCGCGCGCGTTCGCACGCTGCGAAGGCTCTGCGCAATCGGCGTGGCGAGCAATCCGGCGCCTGCCTGATCGAGCACCCACGCCAGCCCCGCAAACACCAGCGCGAATCCTGGCGCCATGACGACCAGGGCGGCGAGCCTGCGCGCGGCGCCGGTGTAGCCAAGCACGGATGCGACCACGATGATGCCGAGCGCCAGTAGCATCGCGATGGCCAGCCGCCGCACGAGCACGGCCGGCCAACGCGCCAGGAACCGGGCGAGCGCTCCCCGCCGCCAGTCGTGAACGAGGGCCGCGCCGAAGGGCAGGATCTGAACCGCGAGCAGCAGCCGGTCGGTGTTGGGATTCATTTCGGCCAGGATTCGGAATTCGTTGACGAAGACCGCGAAGACGAGTGCCCACGCGGTCGCTGGAATCGATGCGGCGAAGGTCCTCGTGGCCACGACGCCGCCTGCCAGCGGCACCGCAAAGGCGATCAGGCGATAAAGGATGAACGGCCCCCTCGGCGCGAGCACGGCGACGAGGACCAGGCTCCCCATGAGTGCGCCGGCCACCGCGAGGCTCATGGAGCGCGCGTGGGCCCCCTCGGGCTCCGACGCTGCAACGGACCGGCGGGTCAGAGCCGCGAACATCAGCGATGCGAGGACGACGACCCACAGGCCGAGGCGCGTGCCGTACTGGCGCAGATAATCGACGAGCTCGAGCCGGGACAGCCGGATGAGGGCCAGCACTTCACTGCGCGGGAAAGCCACCGGCCCCTGACGCCAGACTGGCGCGTCCTCGAAGGTGCGCAGCTCGGCGGTGATCCGCTCCCGACGTTCGGCGATTGTCTCGCGTACCGCGTCCAGTCGTGCCTGCAGCGCCACGCCACGCTCGTACGCGACGAGCAACTCGTCCCGACGCGCCCGCAGCCGGTCCCGCGTTGCCGCGAGCTCGGCTTCTGCGGCTTCCGCCCGATGCAGGATTTGCGCCGGGGCCTCTCGCTCGCGCGCAAGCACGACTCGCTGCGGCCATCGCGCCACCTCGCGATCCAGGCGCTCGAGCTCTTCTTCGACCTTCTGGCTCAGGCTGCCGAGCGCCGCCGTGGCCGCGCTTACCGCACGCGCGCGCTCCCGTATTCGCGTGTCTGCGTCGATCAGCTCCATGTAGCGGGCGCGCGAGAGCGTATCGCGGCCCTCTTCCAGCGCCTTGAGATCGGAGGCGAGAGTGGGATCCTGCAGCTTGTCGGCCAGCGAGGGCCAGCTGGAGGTGTCGCGAAGGGTGGCCGCGATCTCGCGGCGCATGGCGTCGTTGCGACCGAGGTCGACGATGATGTCGTGCAGCGTGGCGGTGCCGGCCGCGCCGCCTGCGGAGGGCGCCGCGGCGGCATTCGGCGATGCCGTCCCCGCGCCCGTAACCGCCTCCGCCGCCGGCAGCGAACGCGATCCGCACGCGACGGCCGATGCGAGCAGCGCTGCGGACAGGACGACGCGGGCGCGAGGACCGCGAGCAGGTACCGATTGCGGCTTCATGCGGCGGCGGCGGCCCAGTGACGCATTGGTTGCGCACGATAGCAGAACGACGCTACCGCGTGGTCACTCGCGTCCGCGAGCCCCGCCCCCCGGCCGGCGCGCGACGAGAACTCCGGACGCGCAGGATGCGACCTGCACGGCGGAATCCGATCAGGGCTTTGGCAGGTCGACGGGCGCGAGATCGGCCGCAAGCTCCGTGGCGATGGCGCCGAAGGCGGCCGACAGCGCAGCCGCGTACGCATCGGTGCCCGAGCCATTCACCGGCGCCCGCTGCCGGTACTGCTTCGACCAGAACGGAACCGGCGCCGCGGGATCACCGCGCGACAGGAAATACGTCGCCACGGCTTCGGCCGCCGGCTTGGCCGGATCGCGGAGGTCGACGTAGAACGCGTCGAAGAAGCCGTCCAGCAGGAAGTCGGCTTCAGACGAGGACCCCGGCGGAACGACGCGCGTGAAAACGCGGGCGCGCTCCAAGGCGCGCGCAGTGCCGTCGGCGAGCATTGCGGTCGGGGCCACCAGGAATTCCGTGTAGAAGTCGGACTCGTAGCGAAGGTCCGTCCGCCGGTAGACGAAGTTCCGACCACGAAACGGCGCGGCCACGCCGACGGCGCGCACCTGCAGCGTCGCGGGATGGGTCGCCGCAGCGACGGGCGGCGTGGGCGGCTCGACCAGGTAGACCTGCTTCACCAGAGCAGGCCGCGAGAACGAGCAGCCGCCGGCCAGCGCGGCGAGCGCGACGGCGGCGAGCGACGCGGCGACGGTGAAGGAGCGATGCGGGCGGGCGGTCATCATTTGCTTTCGATGGGACGAGGCGGCGCGCCGAGGATCACGTTGGCGGGATAGCGCTTCGCGTCCTCGGTCAGATCGCGCAGGTTGTCGGTGATCTGGCGCAAGTTCTCGAGGGTCGTCGTGAGGTCCGCTTCGCCGCCGCCCAGGATGCGGTCGATGCGTCCGAGCGAGCGCGAGAGGCTCTGGATGGAACGCGCGAGGTTCGGGTCGTCGACGATCGCGCGCACGCGCTGCAGCGCGGCCATCGCTTCGTCGGGGATCTTCTGGGTCGCGGGGTTCGACAGGAGCTTCTTCAGCTCGGCGTTGGAGGCGCGCGCTTCGGCGAGCAGCGCGGTCGCCTCGTCGGAGAGCTTCCGCGTATTGAGCTCGTCGAGGCGGGTCTCCATCTTGCCCAGCACGCGCGTCAACCGGTCGGAAATCGCCTTCGCATCGACCGCGTCGATCCGTGCGTTCGCCGTCACCATCAGCTTGTTGAGGTTCGCGAGCGTCCCCTCGAGGTCGAGCTTGCGCAGGCGGTCCATGATCTCGCTGGCCGCGTTGACGAGCGCGGCCACCGTGGAGCGCGTGCTCGGGATATAGATGTTCTCGGGCGTCCAGTGGATTTCGAGCGTCGGCGGAGGCGGGTCGACGTAGTCGATTTCCAGGTAGCTCGTGCCCGTGATCCCCTGCGGCGCGAGGCGCACGCGCAGCCCGCGCTCGATTTCCTGGTTGGCGCCCTCCTGGCTCGTGAGCTCGCCGGCGCGTGCGCTGCGGCCGCCGAGGAGCCTGGGCTCGATCTGCGCCTCGACCATCACGTACCGCGCGCGGTCCTCCATCGGCTGATCGAGCTGATAGCGGTTGTAGGTGAACCCGATGCTCCTCACCTCGCCGATCACGACGCCCCGGTACTTGAGCTTGGACCCGATGTCGAGCCCCTGCACCGATTCGTTGAAATAGGTTTCGATCAGGATCCGCTTCTGGAACCAGTGCCCCGAGCCGATGATGAGCAGCACGACGATGCCGGCGGCGATCGCGCCGATCACGAACAGGCCGAGCTTGAAGTAGTTGGCTTTCTGGCTCATCGCTGATTCGTCAGGCGGGAGCTTCGACGAGCTCGGCTTCGCGGCGGAAGAACTGCCGGACCCGCGGATTGTCGCTCTCGTCGCGCAGCACCTTCGGGTCGCCCTCGGCGATGATGCCCTGCGTACTCTTGTCGAGCATGATCACGCGATCCGCGATCGCGAAGATGCTCGGGAGCTCGTGGGTGACCACGACGAAGGTTACGCCGAGCGCGCGCTGCAGCCGGCGGATCAGCGCGTCGACCTCCGCCGAGGTGATCGGATCGAGCCCCGCCGACGGCTCGTCCAGGAACAGGATTCCCGGATCGAGCGCCATGGCGCGCGCGATCGCGGCGCGCTTCTGCATGCCGCCCGAGATCTCGTTCGGCAGGTGCCCGGTGAACGCGTCGAGGCCGACCAGCTCGAGCTTCATCCGCGAGATCAGGTCCATCGCTGGCGTCGGCAGGTCCGTGTATTCCTCGAGCGCCAGGCGCACGTTCTCGAGCAGCGTCATCGACCCGAACAGCGCGCCCGACTGGTACATGACGCCGAAGCCGCGCATGATCTCGCGCCGCTCGTCGCCGTCGGCCGCCGTGATGTCGCGGCCATTGATGAGGACGCGCCCCTCGAGCGGTGGGTAGAGGCTGATCATGTGCTTGAGCAGCGTGCTCTTGCCGCAGCCCGAGCCGCCGAGGATCACGAACACCTCACCCGGATTCACGACGAAGTTGAGCCCGCGCAGGATCACCGTCTCGTCGTAGCCGGCGGTCAGGTTCTCGACGCGGATGACGGGTTCGACCGCGGGCATCAGATGTCGAGAATGAAGTAGATCACCGCGAAGATCCCGTCGATGACGACGAGCAGGATGATGCCCGAAACCACGGCCCGCGTCGCACTGTCGCCTACGGCCGACGCGCCCGCGGCGGTCTCGAGGCCGCGCAGGCAGCCCACCCCGGCAATCGTGATCGCGAACACGAACGACTTGACGAAGCCCGCCATGAAGTCGGTCGGCGTGACGGCGCTGTCGACCTCCTTCAGGAAGGTGACCAGCGGGATCGAGAACGACTGCATCGTCAGCGCGCCGCCGGCGAGGCCCACGAGCATCGCGAACAGCGTGAGGAGCGGCGTCATGAGCAGCGCCGCGATGATCCGCGGAACCACGAGGAAGCGCACCGGATCGAGTCCCATCGTCGTCAGCGCGTCGACCTCCTGGTTCACGTGCATCGTGCCGATCTCGGCGGCGAACGCGGCCCCGGTGCGTCCGGCGAGAAGGATCGCCGTCATCAGCGGCCCGAGCTCGCGCACCATGGCGATGCCGACCAGATCCGCGACGAAGATCTCCGCGCCGAAGCGGCGCATCGGGACCGCCGACTGGAACGCGAGGATCAGGCCCAGCAGGAAAGCGATCAGCGCGACGATCGGGAGGCCGTCGGCGCCGACGCGCTCGCTGATGCGCCAGACGTCGCGCCAGCGGACGACGCCGGGGCGCACGATGGCGCTCCCCAGCGCCGCGACCATCTCGCCGATGAATTCGACCTGATTGCGGATGTCGCGCCAGACGCCGGCCGCGGTGCGGCCGATCTCCTCGACCACCGGCGGGCGCCGCGGCTCGGGGTCGAGGTCGTGCTCGAGCCGCGCCGGATCGAACTGCCTGAACAGCACGTCGTGGTCGGGCCGCAGGTTTGCGATCTCGACCGGTGCGGCGCGCGGGTGGGCGACCAGGTCGACCAGAAGCGCGATGCCGGCGCCGTCGCAGTAGTCGATCCCCGACGCGTCGACTGTCACCGGTCGCGTCGGAGCTTCCGCCAGAGCGCGGTGCGCGTCGTCCCAGAGCTGGCGCAGCGTCGTCGCGTCGAGCCGCCCCGACAGCGCAAGGACTCGGCGGCCGTCCGCCGTGTCGTTGACAGCGAGCGCCGCCGTCGTCATCGCCAGCGGCTAGTTGAGAAGTTCGACGTTGCGGCCCGCGATCCGGACCCGATCGCCTTCCTGCACATAGGGCTCGTAGGTCAGCTGCACGACGCGCATCTGACCCGAATCGAGCTTGACGGTCACGTCCCAGCGCGGCTTCTCGTACGACGTGGGGGACTTCTGGTAGCCGGCACCCCCTGCCGCGCCGACGATGACGAGCCCCTGGTTCGAGAGACCGGGGCCGATCTTGAACTGCGTCGCCGCCCGCGCATCCTTATGGAAGCCGGTGTCCGTCCCCAGCGGCGTCCACTGCTCCTTGACCGTCGTCCGCTTGATCGACAGGACGCGTCCGCACTGGGCGCATTCGTCGGCAGGCGGGGCGGCGGCCGCAGTAGCGGCCTTGCCGTCGGACGATGGCGGGATCGGCGGCGGCGCCTGCGCGTCGGCGAGCGCCGCAGCGAGCGACACCGAGGCCGCGAGCGCCATGCGCGCGACTTCGGCGACGAAGGTCGAGGGCGCCATGGTCACTCCGGCAGCGTACTCAGGTAGAACATCGCGTGCAGCAGCGTACCGGGCTTGCCGAGATTGCCGAGCCAGCGCTGGAAGATCGGGTCGATGTCGCCGGTGCGGTAGAGCCCCGCCAGCGCGCCGTTCACGGCGAGCCGGAAGTCTGCGTCGTTGCGCGCCAGCACGAGCGCATAGGGCTCGAACGAGAAATCCTCGGAGAGGATCTCGAACGACTCGGGCGTTCGCGCGCGCACCCTGAGGCCGGCGAGGACGACGCGGTCGCCCGCGTAGCCGTCGACCTTGTTCTGCGTGAGCAGCGCCATGCCCTCTGCACCGTCCTTGACCGGCACCAGCGTCGCGGGCGCCTCGGCGGCGCTCAGCGCCCGGCTGAGCCCCTGCTCCGTCGTCGTGCCGGCGATGACGGCGATCCGCTTGCCCTTCAGGTCTTTGAGGTGCACGAGCTTCGATTTCGCGCGAACGAGCACGCTGCCGCCATCGACGAAAATCGGAAGGCTGAAGTCGACGGTCTTCATCCGCCCGAGCGTCATCGTGGTCGTTCCGCACTCCGCGTCGGCGCGGCCGCTCGCGACCGCCTCGAGTCGGGTCGCGGCGTCGACCGGCACCCACTCGATCCTGAGCTGCCTCAGCTGGAGCTCGCGCTGCACCGCGAGCGCCACCTGCGTGCAGATCTCGACGCTGTAGCCGCGGACACGGCCGCTGCGATCCTTGAAGGAGAACGGGGCCGCGCCGTCGCGGTACGCGAACGTGATCGCGCCCTTGGCCTTGATCCGTTCGAGGGTGGCCGACGCTGCGGCCGCGGGGACGGCCGCCCCCGGTCCGAGCAGCACGAGAGCGGCGAGCAGAAGGAGCGGTCGGCGCATCGTTACGCGGAGTGAAATCGATCGCGACGAGTGTAGCATGGCGGCCCGCGGGGGCGGACATGCGTCCGGGCCGCGTCGCCATTGCCGGGAGCGCCGGAGCGGCGCCACGACGGCGGCGCTCACGCGCGCCGGTAGCGCTCCTCGCCCATCACGTAGGTCGCGGCGACCGCGCGATCGTCGCCCAGCATCATCAGGAGGAACAGCTCCTCGACGAGGCCGCGGGCGCGCTCCCTCCGGCGCGCCATCAGCGGCGTCGCCGCGGGATCGAGCACGACGAAGTCGGCCGGCATGCCCGGCGCGAAGTTGCCGAGATGGCGGTCGAGTCCGAGCGCGCGCGCTCCGCCCAGCGTCGCGAGGTAGAACGCCGCAAGCGGCGACAGCCGCTGGCGCGCGAGCTGCGCGACCTTGTAGCTCTCGGCGAGCGTCCGCAGCATCGAAAAGCTGGTGCCGCCGCCGACATCCGTCCCGATGCCGACCGGTATCGCGTGGGTCCGTGCCGCGTCGAGATCGAACAGCCCGCTGCCGAGGAAGAGATTCGACGTCGCGCAGAACGACATCGCGGCGCCGCTCGCCGCCATGCGCCGTCTATCGTGCTCGTCGAGGTGGATGCAGTGCGCGTAGACCGCTCCGCGGCGAAGGAGACCGTAGCGGTCGTAGACGTCGAGGTAGCTGCGGCTCCAGGGGAAGAGCTCGGCGACCCAGCGGACTTCGTCCAGGTTCTCGGCGACGTGCGACTGCATGAGCACGCCTTCGTGCTCGTCGAGCAGGCGCCCCGCGAGCTCGAGCTGGCGGTCGGTGGACGTCGGCGCGAAGCGCGGCGTCACCGCGTAGTGCAGCCGGTCGCGGCCGTGCCACCGCTCGATCAGCGCGGCGCTGTCCTCGAATCCGGATTCCGCGGTGTCGCGCAGGAACTCGGGGCAGTTGCGGTCCATCAGCACCTTGCCCGCCGCAATGCACATCCCGCGCCGGCGCGCCTCGCCGAAGATCGCGTCGACGGATTCCGGATGGACTGTCGCGAAGACCATCGCCGTCGTCGTGCCGTTGCGCAGAAGCTCGTCCAGGAAGAACGACGCGACCTCGCGGGCGTGCGCCGGGTCCTCGAACAGGCGCTCGGTGGGGAACGTGTAGCGCTCGAGCCATTCGAGGAGCTGCTCGCCGTAAGAGGCGATGATGTCCGACTGCGGATAGTGGACGTGCGTGTCGATGAAGCCGGGCATGAGCAGCCGGTCCGCGCAGTCGACGACGGCGGTGCCGGGAGGCAGCGACGCCGCGGTCGCCTTCCAGGCGTCGGCGCGGACGACGCGGCCGTCGCGCACGACGAGCGCGCCGTCCTCGTGATAGACGTGCGCGCGATCGCCGGCGACCGCGGGGTCGTCGAGGAAGTGCAGGATCTGGCCGCGGTAGACCGTCGTGCCGGATGCGGCCGCCGCCGCCGTCATCGCGTCTTCGCGCCCTGCGCGACCCACGCGGCGACGAGCGCGCGCTCGTCGGCCGTCATCTGCGTCAGGTTGCCGATCGGCATGTAGCCGCTGCCGACCGTCTCGCCGATCTTCGCCGCCTGCCCCGCGATCTGCTCCGGCGTCTCGAGGAGCACGCCTTTCGGCGGCTGCGCGAACCCCTCCTGTTTGGGTTGCGCGGCGTGGCACGGCACGCAGCGCTGGCCGATCACCCGCTGCACGTCGGCGAACGCGACGGGGGCCGCACCCGGCGCCGCGCCGCGCGGCGCGATCGCAACGGCGACGCCGGCGATGATCGCGCACGCCGCGATCGGCAGCCACGGCCGCACCGCGCCCCGGTGGCGCAGCACGAAGAACTGACGGATGAGCACGCCGGCGAGCATGAGCGCCGCGAGCACCGCCCAGCCATGGCGGTGGCCGTAGGTCATCGGGTAGTGATTGCTGATCATCACGAACAGCACGGGCAGCGTGAAGTACGTGTTGTGCACCGAGCGCTGCTTGCCCGCGAGCCCCGGCGCAGGATCCGGGGCCCGCCCCGCCCGGATGTCGGCGACCATCTTCTTCTGGCCCGGGATGATGACGAAGAAGACGTTCGCCACCATGATCGTGCCGATCATCACACCGGCGTGCACGTACGCCGCGCGCGCGCCGAAGACGTGGAAGAGCGCCCAGGAGACGACGACGACGAATGCGAAGACGAGCGCCGCGAGGACGCCTTCGCGCCCGCGGAGGACCCGGCAGAGGCCGTCGTAGACGAGCCAGCCGCCGACGATCACGGCGATGCTGATCGCGATCCCCGCGGCGGGCGCGATATCGAGCACCGAGCGGTCGATCAGGTACGTCCCGGCGCCGATCCAGTAGATGAGCACCAAGAGGCCCATGCCCGAGAGCCAGGTGGTGTAGGCCTCCCACTTCGACCAGTGCAGGTGCTCCGTCAGCGGCTCGCCCTTCGGACCCGTCAGGAACTTCTGGCTCAGGTAGAAGCCGCCGCCGTGCACCGCCCACAGCTCGCCGAACACGCCGCGCTCGCGGTCGGCCGGCCGCGCAGGCGGCGCAAGCGAGTTGTCGAGCATCACGAAATAGAACGACGCACCGATCCACGCGATGCCGGCGATCAGGTGCAGCCAGCGGACAAGCAGATTCAGCCAGTCGAGTACGTAGGCGTCCATAAGTAGGGTCAGACCCTACTTCCGAGGCGCCGGCGAAAAGTAGGGTCTGACCCTACTTTCCCGGGGCGCACGCGGGCGACCCGGCGCCGGCGCGGGAAGCGACTACTTCTTCGGCAGCTTCGACGCGACGCCCTCGACGTAGTAGTCCATCTTGCCGAGTTCGTCGTCGGACATCGTCTTGCCCGCGGCCACGCGCACCTTGCCGTCCTGGTCCTTCACCGGCCCGGTGAACGGATGGAACGTGCCGGCCTTGAGCTGGCCTTCGAGCTTCGCGATCTGGTCCTTGACGTCGGCCGGAATCGCAGGATTGAGCGGCGCGAGCTTGATCATCCCTTCCTTGTAGCCGCCCCACGTCGACGTCGGCTTCCACGTGCCGGCGATCACCTCCTGCACCTGCTTCGTGTAGAACGCGCCCCACTGGTGCGTTGTCGCGGTGAGCTGCGTCTTCGGACCGTATTTCGACATATCGGAGTGATAGCCGAACGACCACTTGCCCTTCTCCTCGGCGGCCTGAACGACGGCGGTCGAGTCCGTGTGATGGGTGACGACGTCCGCACCCTGCGAGATCAGCGTCAGCGCGGCCTCGCGCTCCTTGCCGGGGTCGTACCACGAGTTGACCCAGATCACGCGCACTTCGGCCTTCGGGTCGACGCTTCGTGCGCCGAGCGCGAACGCGTTGATCCCCTGCAGCACCTCGGGGATCGGGAACGCCGCGACGTAGCCCAGGATGTTCGACTTGGTCATCTTTCCCGCGATCACGCCGGTGAGGTAGCGGCCCTCGTAGAACCGCGCGTTGTAGTTGCCCATGTTGGGCCCGGTCTTGTAGCCGGTCGCGTGCATGAAGTCGACCTTCGGGAACTGCTTCGCGACCTTCTCGGTCGGGTTCATGTAGCCGAAGCTCGTGGTGAAGATGATGGCGTTTCCGCTCTGCGCGAGCTCGCGGATCACGCGCTCGGCGTCGGCGCCCTCGGGGACGTTCTCGACGTACTTCGTCTGCACCTTGCTTCCCAGCGCCGCTTCCATCTGCTTGCGGCCCTGGTCGTGCTGGAAGGTCCAGCCGGCATCGCCGATCGGGCTCACGTAGACGAAGCCGACTTTCACCGGCGTCGGCGCCGGCGCCTGCGCGCCGCCCGTCCCCGCCCCCAACCCGAGCAACAGCGCTCCCGCGCCGGCGACCCGCCACCATGCCCTGCGATCGAACATCGCTTTCTCCTCGTGAACCCGGCCCCCGCCGGGGAGCGCGTCGGGGCAACCCGAGAGCTCGCGGCCGGCGCCCCCTCCGACCGCGCGCGTGTGCTTCACTCTGCCTCGCCGGCGATTATCCACCCTCGTCGGCCTCTTCCGCCCCAGTCGACTCTCCCAGCGCCCGACCAACGGCCGACCTCCATCGCTCGGCGACGCGCCCTTCGGGCCCTGGCTCGGCCTTGCGGCCTCGCCCGCCTCGCTCAGTCGGGACGATAGGGCTGTCCGAGGGACACCGGCGAATTGAGCCGGATCGTCTGCACGTTGCGCGAGATGATGACGAGCACGATGATCGTCGCCCAGTACGGCAGCGACGACAGGAACTGCGACGGAATGTCGATCTGCGCGCCCGAGCCCTGCAGGAACAGCTGCGTGATCATCACCCCGCCGAAGAGGTAGGCACCCACCAGCACCCGCGCCGGCCGCCACGTCGCGAACACGACGAGCGCGAGCGCGATCCAGCCGCGCCCCGCCACCATCCCCTCGACCCATAGCGGCGTGTAGAAGACGGACAGGAACGCGCCGCCGACGCCCGCCATCGCGCCGCCGAAGATCGTCGCGAGGTAGCGGATCCGGATCACCGGATAGCCGATCGAGTGCGCGGAGACCGGCGATTCGCCGACCGCGCGCAACACGAGCCCCGGGCGCGAGCGGTAGAGGAACCACGCGACGGCGGCGAACAGCAGCCACGACAGGTAGACGAGCGACTGCTGGTCGAAGAGTGCGGGGCCGATGACCGGGATGTCGGCGAGCCCGGGAATCCGGATCGGCGGGACGGCGATCATGGTGGCCGATTCGTACCGCTTCCCGATGAAGGCGGAAAGCCCGACGCCGAAGATCGACAGCGCGAGTCCCGAGGCCACCTGGTTGGCCATCAGCGTCAGCGTCAGCAGCGCGAAGACGAGGCTCATCGCGGCGCCGGCGAGGAGGCCGGCGCCGACGCCCGCCCACGTGCTGCCCGAATCGTGCGCGACGGCGAACGCGGCGATCGCGCCGACCGCCATGATGCCCTCGGCCCCGAGGTTCAGCACGCCCGACTTCTCGGTGACGAGCTCGCCCAGCGCCGTGATGATGAGCGGCGTGCCGGCGACGATCGTCGCGAACAGCATCGAGGTAACCACGTTTTCCATCGGCGCTAGCGAGGCTCGGCCGTGCGCCGGAGCCGGTACTGGATGAACACGTCGGAACCGAGCAGGAAGAAGAGCAGCATGCCCTGGAACACCTTCGAGATCGACGAGGGCAGGTCCATGTACTGCTGCGCCTGCTCGCCGCCGATGTAGAGCAGCGCCATCAGCAGGCTCGCGAAGAAGATCCCGATCGGGTTCAGGCGGCCCACGAACGCGACGATGATCGCGGCGAAGCCGTAGCCGCTGCTGATCTTGTCGGTGAGCTGGCCGACCGGTCCCGCGACCTCCGCCAAGCCCGCGATGCCGGCGGCGGCGCCCCCCGTGCAGAGTCCGATCCAGATCATGCCCTCGGCAGAAAAGCCGGCATAGCGGGCCGCCGCGGCCGACTCGCCGGCGACGCGCATCTTGAAGCCGGTGTAGCTGCGCTGCATGAAGACGTAGCCCGCCGCGAGCACGCCGAGCGCGATCACGAACGCGAGGTTGAGCCGCGTCCCCTCGATCAGGATCGGCAGGAGTGCCGCGTCGGCGAAGGTCTCGGTCTGCGGGAAGTTGAAGCCCGCGGGATCCTTCCACGGCCCGAAGACGAGCCACGACACCGTGAGCTGCGCGATGTAGACGAGCATCAGCGAGGTCAGGATCTCGTTCGCGTTGAAGCGCGTCTTGAGGAGCGCGGGGATCGCCGCCCACAGGGCGCCGCCCAGCGCGCCCGCGACGACCATCGCCGGCAGCACCACCGCGCTGTCGGCTTGCGGGAAGCCGAGCGCGACGCCCGTCGCCGCGACGGCGCCCATCAGGAACTGCCCTTCGGCACCGATGTTCCAGACGTTGGCCCGGAAGCCGACCGCGAGCCCGACCGCGATCAGCATCAGCGGCGTCGCCTTGAGCAGGAGCTCGGTGACCGCGTTCACGTCGCGCACCGGATTCAGGAAGAAGACCCGGAAGCCCTCGACCGGGCTCTTGCCGAGCGCCGAGAACACGAGCATTCCGCCTACGAGCGTCAGCGCGACCGCGATCGCGGGGGACGCGTAGCGCATCGCCTGCGACGTCTCGGGCCGGGTCTCAAGCTTCCACATGCGGCGCCTTCCCGTCCCCGTCCGCACCCGGCCACATCCCGCTCATCCAGACGCCGATCTCCTCGACGCTCGTCTCGGCGGCGGGCCTCGCCGGCGAGAGGCGCCCCTTCGCGATCACCGCGATCCGGTCGCATATCTCGAACAGCTCGTCGAGCTCCTCGGAGATGACGAGGACGGCGCACCCGCGATTGCGGAGGTCGATGATCGACTGCCGGATGAACGCGGCGGCGCCGACGTCGACGCCCCACGTCGGCTGCGCGACGATCAGCACCTTCGGGTCCTGCAGGATCTCGCGGCCGACGATGTACTTCTGCAGGTTGCCGCCCGAGAGCGAGCGCGCCTGCGCCTGCGGGCCGGCGCACTTCACGTCGTATTTCTCGATGCACTCCGCGGCGAATGCCCACGCGCGCGTGAAGTCGATGAGCGAGCGCCGCACGAACTTCCGGTTGCGCGCTGCGGTCAGGATCGCATTCTCCGCGAGCGACATCGTCGGCACCGCGCCCCGCCCCAGCCGCTCCTCGGGCACGAAGCAGAGCCCGGCGCGCCGCCGGCGTCCCGGCGCCGCGCGACCGGCCTCGAAGCCGCAGATCTGCACCGGGAACCGTTCGACCAGCGGGTCCTCGCCCGAAAGCGCGTAGAGGAGCTCGCGCTGGCCGTTGCCCGAAACGCCGGCGATCCCGATGATCTCGCCGGAGCGCACCTCGAGGTGCACGTCGCGAAGATCGGTGCCGAAGGGATCGTCGGCGGCGTGCGACAGCCCCGCGATCCGCAGGCGCACCTCGCCGCCCTCCTTCGCCGCGCCGTGCTCGCACACCGGAAGGTCCTTGCCGATCATCATCCGCGCCATCGACTTCGGCGACTCCTGCGACGGAACGCAGTGGCCGGTCACCCTGCCGCCGCGCAGCACGGTTGCCGTGTGGCAGAGCTCCTGGATCTCGTCGAGCTTGTGGCTGATGTAGAGGATCGAGCAGCCTTCGAGGGCGAGGAGACGCAACGTCTCGAAGAGCTTGCGCACCGCCTGCGGGGTCAGGACCGACGTCGGTTCGTCCATGATCAGGAGCTTCGGCGTCTGCAGCAGGCAGCGCGTGATCTCGACGCGCTGGCGCTCGCCCACCGACAGCGAGTGCACGATGCGGCGCGGATCGACCGGCAGTCCGTACTTTTCCGACACCGTGGTGATCCGGCGCGCGAGCGCCGTCAGGTCGGCGCGGCCCGGAAGCGCGAGCGCCACGTTCTCGACGACGGAGAGCGTCTCGAACAGCGAGAAGTGCTGGAACACCATGTTGATGCCGAGCTCGCGCGCGTGGGCCGGATTGGCGACGACGACCGGCTGACCTTCCCAGCGCATCTCGCCGCGGTCGGGCTTGACGACGCCGTAGATCATCTTCATCAGCGTGCTCTTGCCGGCGCCGTTCTCGCCCAGCACCGCGTGGATCTCGCCGGGCATCACGGCGAGATCGACGTTCTCGTTCGCGACGACCGATGGATAGATCTTGGTGACGCCGGTAAGGGCGAGGCGCGGCGTCGCCGCCGCCGGCTGCGGCTCGGCGTGTCCGGGCGTCATCCGCGCGCCTCGCGGGATGCGCCGCCCTGCGCAGCAGCCCGGTGCTCGCGCACTTCGAGCAGCTGCGCCGCCACCGCGATCGCGATCATCGCCGGCTCCTTGCCCCTGATGCCCGGAATGCCGATCGGGCACGTCATCCCGGCGAAGCGCTCGGCGGGGAGGCCGCGCGCGGCCATCCGGCGCTCGAACTGGCGCCGCTTGGTCGCGGAACCGATAAGCCCGAAGTACGCGAAGTCGCCGCGCGCGAGGATCGCCTCGGCGAGCGCCTGGTCGAGCGCGTGGCTGTGGGTCATCACGAGGAAATACGCGCCGGCCGGCGCCGCAGCGACCTCGGTGTCCGGCGCGTCGGTGACGACGACCGTCGCGTTGCCCGGAACGGCCGCCGGAAATTCCGCCGTACGTTCGTCGATCCACGTCACGCGGCAGGGCAGCCGCCCGAGCAGCTCGACCAGCGCGCGCCCCACGTGCCCGGCGCCGAACAGCACCACGGCGAATCCCGGGTCGCGGATCGGATCGAGGAAGACCGGCACCTCGTCGGGGGCCACGGCGACGCGCGCGATCCGCGCACCCTCGCCGCTCGCAAGCAACGCGCGTGCGATGCCGGAGACCTGGCCGTCGAGCTCGGCATGACCCAGCGATCCCTCGATGCGGTCGACCGTCACGATCATCCGGCCCGCGGTTGCCCGCTCCGTCAGCGTCGCGACGACGGCGGCCACGCCGCGCCGACGCAGCGTCGCCAGCGCGTCGACCCAGCCGGCGTCCGGGCCCACGGGCTCGAACAGGAGATTGACCAGGCCTCCGCAGCACTGGCCGAGACTCGCGCCGAGCGGGAACCGCCGCTGCTCGAAGGCCGGCGTCCCGTTCGCGGCGAGCATGTCGCGCGCGATGCCGATCGCCGAATGCTCGAGGTGACCGCCGCCGATCGTCCCCTCGATCGATCCGGCGGTGACGACCATCCGCGTGCCGGGACCTCGCGGAACCGAGCCGCGCGCGGAGACGACGCTCACGAGCACGGCGCGCTCGCCGCTCGTGCGACAGCGCTGCAACGCGTCGATCCAGGCGGTCACGCGACGGCTCCTTCGACCGCTGCCCTTGCGGCATCGCCGACGCGCGCCTTCAATTCCTCGATCGAGCGCAGGATCTCCTCGGGCGTGGCCGGCGTGTCGAGACGCGGGCTCGCCCGGTCATCGACCGTCGCCGCGACGGCATCCTTGATCGCCTGGTGCACGGAGATCGCCAGCATGAGCGGCGGCTCGCCGACCGCCTTCGAGCGGTGGATCGAGTCCTCGGCATTGATTCCGGACTCGAAGATCCTGACGTTGAACACGGGCGGCACGTCGTTCGCGACGGGGATCTTGTAGGTGGACGGCGCGTGCGTCATCAGCCTGCCGCGCTCGTTCCACCACAGGTGCTCCATCGTGAGCCAGCCCATGCCCTGGATGAAGCCGCCCTCGATCTGTCCCATGTCGATCGCCGGATTGAGCGAGTGGCCGACGTCGTGCAGGATGTCGACGCGCAGCAGCCGGTTCTCGCCGGTCAGCGTGTCGACGATCACCTCCGACACCGCCGCGCCGTAGCAGAAGTAGTAGAACGGGTTGCCGCTCCAGGTCTTGCGGTCGTAGCCTATCTTGGGCGTCCGGTAAAAGCCCGTCGCGGACAGCGACACGCGGGCGAAATACGCGAGGCGCACGAGCTCCGCGAACGGCATCGTCCGTCCGCCGACCGTGACCGCGTTGTCGGCGAAGGCGACGTCCGTCACGTTCACCTTGAAGTGCTCGGCGGCAAACGCGGCCAACCGCTCGCGCAGCGTCTTCGCCGCCGCCTGCGCCGCCTTGCCGTTGATGTCGGCGCCCGACGAGGCCGCGGTCGCCGACGCGTTGGGCACCTTGCTCGTGTCCGACGCGGTGACGCGGATCCGGTCGACGTCGATCGAAAGCTCGGTCGCGACGACCTGCGCGACCTTCGTGAACAGGCCCTGCCCCATCTCGGTGCCGCCGTGGTTCAGGAGCACCGTGCCGTCGGTGTAGACGTGGATCAGCGCGCCCGCCTGGTTCAGGTGCGTCGCGGTGAACGAGATGCCGAACTTGACGGGGGTGAACGCGATGCCCCGTTTGATATAGGGGCTCCCGCGGTTCCACGAGCGCATCGCCGCCCGCCGCCCCCGGTAGTCGGACGTCTTCTCCAGCTCGTCGACGATCTCGTGGATCACGTTGTCGACGATCGTCTGGTGATAGTGGGTGACGTTGCGCTCGGTCGTCCCGTAGAAGTTGAGCTTGCGGACGTCGAGCGGATCCTTGCCGAGGTGGCGCGCGATCTCGTCGATCACCTGCTCGATCCCGATCATCCCCTGCGGCCCGCCGAAGCCGCGGAACGCGGTGTTCGACTGCGTGTTCGTCTTGCAGCGGTAGCTGGTGATCCCGACATCGGAGAGGTAGTAGCAGTTGTCGCTGTGGAACATCGCCCGGTCGTTGATCGAGCCCGACAGGTCGGCCGAGTAGCCGCAGCGGCCCGCGAGCGTGAACGCGACGCCGAGGATGCGCCCCTCGGCATCGAAGCCAACCTCGTAGTCGGTGACGAAATCGTGGCGCTTGCCGGTGATCATCATGTCGTCGTCGCGGTCGGCGCGGAGCTTCACCGGACGCCGGAGCCGCTGCGCGAACAGCGCGGCGATGCAGGCGAAGAGCCCGGGCTGGCTCTCTTTCCCGCCGAAGCCCCCGCCCATCCTCCGGCAATCGACGACGACATCGTTCGCGTCGACGTCGAGCGCGTGCGCGACCTGGTGCTGGACCTCGCCGGGATGCTGCGTCGAGCTGTAGACGAGCATCGTGCCGTCCTCCTTCGGCACCGCGTACGCGATCATGCCCTCGAGATAGAACTGCTCCTGGCCGCCGATCTGGATACGGCCTGCGAGCCGGTGCGGCGCCGCGGCGATCGCGACGGCCGGGTCCCCGCGCTGCATCCGCTCCGTCGGGAGCACGAAGGATCCTGCGCGGACGGCGGCATCCGCGGTGACGATCGGCTTCAGGTCCTCGTACTCGATCACCGCGAGGCGTGCGGCGCGGCGCGCCTCGTCGACGGTGCCGGCCGCGACCGCGAAGACCGACTGGCCGTGGTACTGGACGAGCGTCGTCGCGAAGATCGGGTCGTCGGCGATCACCGGACCGTAGTCGTTCTTGCCCGGCACGTCCTTCGCGGTCAGCACCGCGACGACGCCCGGCGCCGCGCGGACTTTCGCGAGATCGATCGACTTGATCCGGGCGTGGGCGCGCTCGCTCATCCCGATCGCGGCGTGCAGCGTGCCGCGCACCTCGGGGATGTCGTCCGCGTAGACCGCTTCGCCGGTGACGTGCAGGTGCGCGCTGTCGTGCGGGAGCGGCGTCCCGACCCCGCCGGCGAGCCCCGCCTTCCCTGAAACGTCCGGGCTCATGCCGCGCACCCGGTGACCTGCGTCGCCGCCTTGCGGCCCGAAGTCTCGAGCCAGAACCGGTAGAGGAGATTCCGCGCGACGCTCTTCCGGTACGCGCCGCTCGCGCGCATGTCGGTGATCGGCGCGTAATCCTCCGCCAGCGCGGCCATCGCCGTCTCGACCGCCGCCTCGTTCCACTCGCGGCCAGACAGCGCACGCTCCGCCGCGGCCGCCCGCTTCGGCGTCGTCGCCATTCCGCCGTAGGCAATGCGCGCATCGGCCACGCGTCCGCGATCGAGCACCATGCGAAAGGCGCCGCACACGGCCGAGATGTCCTGGTCGAAGCGCTTCGAGATCTTGTACGTGCGCACGAGCGCGTTCGGCGCGCCGTGCGGCACGCGGATGCGCTCGACGAATTCACCCGGCTCGAGCGCCGTCTTCTGATAGCCGAGGTAGAACGCGTCGAGGGGAAGCTCCCGCGTCCGCCGCCCCTTGCGGAGAACGACCTCCGTTCCCATGACCATCAGCGCCGGCATCGAATCGCCGATCGGCGAGCCGTTCGCGATGTTGCCGCCAAGCGTGCCCGCGTTGCGGATCGGCGGCGACGCGAAGCGGCGGTAGAGCTCGGCGAGCTCGGGGTGGCGTGCGACGAGTGCCTCGTACGCATCCGTGAGGCTCGCCGCCGCGCCGATCTCGAGACCGCCTTCCGTCTCGCGGATCCCCTTCATCTCGTCGACGTTTCCGACGTAGAGAAGCGTCGGCAGGTCGCGATGCTGCTTCGTGACCCACAACCCCACGTCGGTGCCGCCCGCGAGCAGCCTGGCCTCCGGATGCGCCTCGCGCAACGCCGCGAGGTCCTTTACCGCCGCCGGCGCGAACAGGGTCGCGGCACCGTGCCGGACGACGAGCGTCTCGCGGCGGCGGATCGCGCGCAATCGCTCGACCATCTCGCGCTCGCTCTGCGTGACCTCGCGGTCGGACGCCGAGGAGAACGAGCAGTTCATCCAGTGCTGATGCCGGTCCTCGCGCTCGGCGCCGTACTCGTACATCCTGACGCCGGCGTCGACGATCGGCCGGTAGCCGGTGCAACGGCAGAGATTGCCGGCGAGCGCGTCGCCGATCTCGGCCCGGGACGCCCCGCTGCGCGTCTTGTAGAGCGCGAACAGGCTCATCACGAAGCCCGGCGTGCAGAAGCCGCACTGCGAACCGTGGCAGTCGACCAGCGCCCGCTGGACGGGATGGAGCGTGCCGTCGGCGCCCTTCAGGCTCTCGACCGTGATCAGTTCCTTGCCGTCGAGCGCGGCCACGAACTGGATGCACGCGTTGACCGCGCGAAAGCGGACGCGGTCGCCGTCGAGCTCGGCCACCACCACGGTGCAGGCGCCGCAATCGCCTTCGGCGCAGCCTTCCTTGGTGCCGGTCCGGCCCAGGTGCTCGCGCAGATAGTTGAGAACGGTGGTGGTCGGCGCGACCCCGTCGATGATCCGGATCTCGCCGTCGAGCACGAACCGGATCGGATCGCCGCCCGCCTCCGCCTTGCGCCTGCCCGCCATCCCGTCTCCTTGCGGCCTCCGTACGGTCGCGCGACTCGTTGCGCCATTCGGTCGGCCGCGTGCGTCGGCTCGCCCGGGTCGCATCCCCTCGCGCTTCCGGCGCGCGGGGCCGCTGCTTCCCGGCCCGCGTCGCTACGTCAACTGCCCCGGTACGTCGACCAGCTCCATGGAGAAACCAAGAGCGGCACGTGGTAGTGCTGCGCGGCGTCGGCGACGCCGAATCGTAGCACCACGTCGCCCGCGAACCGAGGACGCGCTCCCCCTGCGCCCTGTCCATCGAAGTACGCGCCCGCGCCGAACACCAGCTCGTAGACGCCGGCCTCGAAGGCCGGTCCTTCGAGCAGCGGCGCGTCGCAGCGTCCGTCGGCGTTGGTCACGGTCTCGCGCAGCAGCACGCGCTCGTCGTCCGTGCCGATCCGGTAGACGCGAACACGCACTGCGCCGGCGGGGAGCCCGTGGGCGGTATCGAGGACGTGCGTCGTCAGCTTGCCCATGGCCCTTTCCTCCGGCCGCGGACTGTGGCACGCGATAGCCGTAATGTCAACAAGATTGCTATCTTTTGTGCACAAGATTTGACCCATGTTTTCGTCCTGTTGCGCTGCACATCGAACCGATCTGGCCCCGAAACAGGCGCTTGCGGGAATCGCCCCGGCGACCCGTGCTGCAGCCGCACCTCGGCGTTGCCGGTGAGCCGGCGCGGCCCCTTGCGCTCCGCCAGATATTGTTTACACTTTCCGGGTTGCTTGTTGACACGCCTTGCCGATGCCGTCGCGCCCCGCCCGCACCTCGCGCCCCCCTGCTCGCCCCGGCGGGCGGCGGCCGCCGTCGCCGGCCGGCAGCGACGATGACCGCGTCTTTGCGGCGATCCACGAGGCGGTGCTCGACCATCGGCTCCCCCCGGGGACGAAGCTCAAGGAGATCGCGCTGGCCGAGCTGTTCGGTGTCACGCGCGCCGTCGTCCGCAAGGCGCTCGCCCGGCTCGCCCACCTGCGACTCGTCGAATTGCGCCCGAATCGCGGCGCGGTCGTCGCGAGCCCCACCGCCGGAGAAGCGCGGGACCTCTTCGCCGCGCGGCGGGCCATCGAAGGCGCGATCGTCGCGTCGCTCGCGTCCGGGGTCACCCGCGAGCAGCTGCGGGAGCTCCGCGCGATGACCCGCCTCGAGCGCGGGGCCTACGCTGCCGGCGACGCGCGGCGCGGCCTCAAGCTGTCGGTCGAATTCCACCGCGTGCTGGCGCGGATGGCCGGCAATGCCGTGCTCGCGGAGTTTCTCGACCAGCTCGTCGCGCGCACGCCGCTCGTCGTCCTCGCGCACCAGGGACCGGCGGCGGACAGCGCCTGCAGCATCGACGAGCACTCCGAGGTCGTCGCTGCGCTCGCGGCGGGCGACGGCGCGCATGCCGTCGCAACGATGGGCGCACACCTCGACGCCCTGCTCGCCCGGCTCGACCTCGAAGGCCCCCCGCGCCGGGAAACCGACCTCGGCGTCCTCCTGGGCGTGCGCCGCGCATGACGGCCGGGCGTCCCCCACGCGATTTCGTCGGCTACGGCCGGTCGGTGCCGCCCGCCGACTGGCCGCAGCACGCGCGCGTCGCGGTGCAGTTCGTCCTCAACTACGAGGAGGGGGGCGAGCGCTCGGTTCTCGACGGCGATTCCGGGTCCGAGACTTTTCTCTCGGAGCTCGCCGGCGCGGCGTCGTACCCGGCGCGGCACATGAGCATGGAGTCGATCTACGAATACGGCTCGCGCGCGGGCGTCTGGCGGATCCTGCGGGAGTTCGAGCGCCGGTCGCTGCCGCTCACCGTGTTCGGCGTCGCCCGGGCGCTGGAGCGCAATCCCGAGGCGACCGCCGCATTCGTGTCGCTCGGTCACGAGATCGCGTGTCACGGCTTGCGCTGGATTCACTACCAGGACGTCGACCCGGCGACCGAGGCCGCCCACCTGCGGGAGGCGGTCGCGATCCTCGAGCGCCTCACCGGCGCCGCGCCTGCCGGCTGGTACACCGGGCGCGACAGCCCTAACACGCGCCGCCTCGTCGTCGAGCACGGCGGCTTTCTCTACGACTCGGACTACTACGGCGACGACCTGCCGTTCTGGACGCGCGTGCGCACGAGCGACGGCCGCGACGTTCCGCATCTCGTCGTTCCGTACACGCTCGACGCGAACGACATGCGATTCGCGGCACCCGCCGGATTCGCCACGGCCGACGACTTCTTTGCCTACCTCCGGGACGCCTTCGACGTGCTCCATGCAGAAGGCGCGGAAAGCCCTCGCATGATGTCGGTGGGGATGCACTGCCGGCTGCTCGGCCGTCCCGGACGCTTCCGCGCGCTGCAGAGGTTCCTCGACCACGTCGAGGCGCACGACCGCGTCTGGATCGCGCGGCGCGTCGACATCGCGCGGCACTGGGCCGAGCGCCATCCCTGCCCCGCGGCTCCCGCATGACGGGCGCGCCGACGAACCTCGCCGCGCTTTCGGCCGCGCCGAAGCGCGAGTTCGTCCGCGCGCTCGGCGGGATCTTCGAGCACACAGCGTGGATCGCGGAGCGTGCCTACGAGCGGCGGCCGTTCGCGAGCGTCGACGACCTGCATCGCGCGATGCTTTCCGCGCTGGCCGGCGCGCCGCGCGAGGCTAAGCTCGCGCTGATCTGCGCGCATCCCGAGCTGGCCGGCCGGGAGGCCGCGGCGGGTACCATGACCGCTGACTCCGTTGGCGAGCAGGCGTCGGCCGGCCTCGACCGCTGCTCGGCTGAGGACCTTGCGCGGTTGCGCGCCGGCAACGTCGCGTATCGCGAGAAGTTCGGGTTTCCGTTCGTGATGGCGGTCAAGGGCAGGAGCCGGCCCGAGATTCTCGCGGCGCTCGCCGAGCGCATCGGCAACACGCGCGACGCCGAATTCGCGCGCTGCCTGGACGAGATCGGGAAGATCGCGAGGCTGCGGCTCGACGCGCTGCTCCCGTCGCCCTGAGCGCGGCGCGCTGACTTTTTTGAGGAGGAGCATCATGCCCAGAATGAGAGCCATCGACGCCGCCGTCCGCGTGCTCGAGCGCGAAGGCGTGACCACCGCGTTCGGCGTGCCGGGTGCCGCCATCAATCCGCTGTACTCGGCGCTGAAGGCACGCGGCAGCATCGCGCACGTGCTCGCCCGCCACGTCGAGGGCGCCTCGCACATGGCGGAGGGGTATACGCGCGCCGTCGCCGGGAACATCGGGGTCTGCATCGGCACGTCCGGCCCGGCCGGCACCGACATGATCACTGGGCTCTACTCGGCGTCCGCCGACTCGATCCCGATCCTGTGCATCACGGGTCAGGCGCCGCGAGCCCGCCTGTACAAGGAGGATTTCCAGGCGGTCGACATCGAGTCGATCGCGAAGCCCGTAACGAAATGGGCGGTGACCGTGCGCGAGCCTGCGCAGGTGCCGCGCGCCTTCCAGCAGGCGTTCCACCTGATGCGCTCGGGCCGCCCCGGTCCCGCGCTGATCGACCTGCCGTTCGACGTGCAGGTGACCGAGATCGAGTTCGACCCCGACACCTACGAGCCGCTGCCGGTCTACAAGCCGGCGGCAACGCGCGCGCAGATCGAGAAGGCCATGACGATGCTGAACGATACGGCGCGGCCACTGATCGTCGCGGGCGGCGGCATCGTCAACGCCGATGCGTCCGCGCTGCTCGTCGAGTTCGCGGAGATCGCCGGCGTCCCGGTGATCCCGACGCTGATGGGCTGGGGCACGATCCCCGACGACCATCCGCTGATGGCAGGCATGTGCGGACTGCAGACGTCGCACCGCTACGGCAACGCGACGATGCTCGCGTCGGACTTCGTCCTGGGCATTGGCAACCGCTGGGCGAACCGGCACACCGGGTCGATCGACGTCTACGCGAAGGGCCGCAAGTTCGTCCACGTCGACATCGAGCCCACGCAGATCGGCCGGGTGTTCGCCCCGGACTACGGGATCGTCTCCGACGCGAAGGCGGCGCTCCGGCTCTTCGTCGACGTCGCGCGCGCGTGGAAGGCCGCGGGCAGGCTTCCCGATCGCGCCACGTGGGTCGCGGAATGTCGCGAGCGCAAGCGGACGATGCTGCGCAAGACCAACTTCGACAACGTCCCGATGAAGCCGCAGCGCGTCTACCAGTGCCTGAACCGCGCGTTCGACGACCACGACACGTCCTACGTGACGACGATCGGGCTCTCGCAGATCGCGGCCGCGCAGTTCCTCCACGTTTACCGGCCGCGACAGTGGATCAACTGCGGCCAGGCGGGGCCGCTCGGCTGGACGATTCCGGCAGCGCTCGGCGTGCGGGTTGCCGATCCGGCGCGCCGCATCGTCGCCCTGTCCGGCGACTACGACTTCCAGTTCATGATCGAGGAGCTTGCGGTCGCGGCGCAATTCAAGTTGCCGTACATTCACGTCGTCGTCAACAATTCCTATCTCGGGCTGATCCGGCAGGCGCAGCGCGGCTTCGAAATGGACTACTGCGTGTCGCTGGCCTTCGACAACGTGAACTCGCCGGAGACGGGCGGCTACGGCGTCGACCACGTGAAGGTCGTCGAGGGGCTCGGCTGCAAGGCGATTCGCGTCCACCGGCAGGAGGAGATCGACCCGGCGATCCAGCAGGCGGAACGGTGGATGAACGAATATCGCGTGCCCGTCGTGATCGAGGTTATCCTCGAGCGCGTGACCAACATCGCGATGGGCACCGAGATCGACAACGTCGTCGAGTTCGAGGAGCTCGCGAAGGGCAAGGAAGACGCGCCCACCGCAGTGGCGTTGTTGGATTGACGGAGGCGAAGCCATGACGAGACTCGCCGCGAACCTGACGATGCTCTGGAATGAGCTCGACTTCCTCGACCGCTTCGCCGCCGCCGCGAAGGCGGGATTCAAGGGCGTCGAGTACCTGTTCCCGTACGCCTATCCGAAAGACGCGCTCGCGGAGCGGCTCGCGCGGCACGGGCTCGTCCAGGTGCTGCACAACCTGCCCGCGGGCGACTGGGCAAAGGGCGACCGCGGCAACGCCTGCGATCCGGCGCGCGTCGGCGAATTCCAGGACGGCGTCGGTCGCGCGATCGACTACGCGAAGGCGCTCGGTTGCACGCAGGTCAACTGTCTCGCGGGCATTGCGCCCCACGGAGTTGACCCCGAACGGCTCCGCACGACGTTCATCGCCAACCTGCGGTTCGCCGCGGACCGGCTGGCAGAGGCCGGCATCCGGCTCCTGATCGAGCCGATCAACACCTACGACATTCCCGGCTTCTTCCTCGCGCGGACGCGGCAGGCGCTCGACATCATTGGCGATGCGGGCTCGAGCAATCTCTGGCTGCAATACGACATCTATCACATGCAGCGGATGGAGGGCGAGCTCGCGGCGACGATCCAGGCGAACCTCGCGCGGATCGCGCACCTGCAGCTGGCCGACAACCCGGGCCGGCACGAGCCGGGCACGGGGGAGATCAACTATCGTTTCCTCTTCGGCTTCCTCGAGGCGATCGGCTACGACGGCTGGATCGGCTGCGAGTACAAGCCGAAGGGAGCGACCGAGGACGGCCTCGGCTGGCGCGCCACGCACAACGTCTAGCGACCACAACCACCCGGAGCACACCAAATGGCGGACATCGGATTCATCGGATTGGGGATCATGGGCGCACCGATGGCGGGCCACCTGATCAAGGGCGGCCACCGCGTACACCTGCACAGCCGCTCCGGCGTCCCGCAGGCGCTCGCGGACGCCGGCGGGATCCGTTGCGCGAGCGGGAAGGAGGTCGCGCAGAAGTCGGAGATCGTGATCACGATGGTGCCCGACACGCCGCACGTCGAGGCCGCGCTGTTCGGCGCCGACGGCGTCGCGGCGGGATTGTCGAAGGGCAAGGCGGTCGTCGACATGAGCTCGATCTCGCCGCTCGCGACGAAGGAGTTCGCGAAGAAGATCGTCGCGCAGGGCTGCGACTACCTCGACGCGCCGGTGTCGGGCGGCGAAGTCGGCGCGAAGGCGGCATCGCTGACAATCATGGTCGGCGGCACCGAGGCGGCGTTCGCGCGGGTGAAGCCGGTCTTCGAGCTCATGGGCAAGAACATCACGCTCGTCGGCGGCGTGGGCGACGGCCAGACGACGAAGGTCGCGAACCAGATCATCGTCGCGCTGACGATCGAGGCCGTCGGCGAGGCGCTCCTCTACGCGGCCAAAGCCGGCGCCGATCCGGCCAAGGTGCGGCAGGCGCTGATGGGGGGCTTCGCGTCGTCGCGGATCCTCGAGGTCCACGGCGAGCGGATGGTGAAGCGCACGTTCGCGCCCGGCTTCCGGATCGAGCTCCATCAGAAGGACCTGAACCTCGCGCTGTCGACGGGGCGCGCGCTCGGCGTCGCGCTGCCGAACACCGCGACCGCGCAGGAGCTCTTCAACGCGTGCGCGGCCAACGGCGACGCGGCGCTCGACCACTCGGCGCTCGTCCATGCCCTCGAGAAGCTCGCGAACTTCGAGATCGGCAGCAAGCCGGTGACGCGCTGAGCCCGGCGCTGCCGACGATGACCGAGCCGCGCAAGCTATTGCGCGCGATGTTCGACGCTGCAATTGCAGAGGCGCAGCCCGCGCGCTGCCTTCCGCCGCACCTTCCCGAGCCGCCGCGGGGTCGCACGATCGTCGTCGGCGCAGGCAAGGCGGCGGCGACGATGGCGAAGGCGTTCGAGGATGCGTGGTCCGGACCGGTGTCCGGCCTCGTCGTCACCCGCTACGGATATGCCGTGCCGTGCCACCGGATCGACGTCGTCGAGGCCGCGCACCCGGTGCCCGACGCGGCGAGCGTGGCCGCCGCGCAGCACATGCTCGAAGCGGTAACGGGCCTCTCGCCGGACGACCTCGTCGTCGCGCTGATCTCGGGTGGCGGTTCGGCGCTGCTCGCATTGCCCGCCCCCGGCCTCGCGCTCGACGACAAGCAGCGCGTCAATCGCGCGCTGCTCGCGTCCGGCGCGACGATCGGCGAGATGAACTGCGTGCGCCGCCACCTCTCGTCGATCAAGGGCGGGCGCCTCGCGGCCGCCTGCCATCCTGCCCGCGTCGTAACGCTGCTCATGTCGGATGTGCCGGGCGACAGCCCCGCCGACATCGCGTCGGGCCCCACCGTCGCCGATCCGACGACCTGCGCCGACGCGCTCGACATCGTCCGCCGCTACGGCATCGACCTGCCGACGCCGGTGCGTCGCGTGCTGGAGTCCGGCGACGGCGAGACGCCGAAGCCCGGTGACGTGCGGCTCGCGCGCGCCGAGACGCGGATGATCGTCACGCCGCAACGCGCGCTCGAAGCGGCGGCGCGCGTCGCGCGCGAAACGGGTGTCGCGCCGGCGATCCTGGGCGACGCGATCGAAGGCGAGGCGCGCGAGGTCGGCAAGGTGATGGCGGGCATCGCGCTCCACGTCGCGGCGCACGGCGAGCCGTTCGCCCCGCCCTGCGTGCTGATCTCGGGGGGCGAGACGACCGTCACCGTTCGCGGCGACGGCCGCGGCGGCCGCAACGTCGAGTTCCTGCTCGCGCTCGCGATCGCGCTCGGCGGGCGACCGGGCATCCACGCGCTCGCCGCCGACACCGACGGCGTCGACGGCCAGGAGGAGATCGCCGGCGCGATCGTCGCCCCCGACACGCTCGCCCGAGCCTTCAAGGCGGGCCTTCGGCCCGCCGACAGCCTCGCCCGGAACGACGGCCACGGATTCTTCGCGCGGCTCGGCGACGCGGTCGTGACCGGTCCCACGTTCACCAACGTCAACGACTTCCGGGCGATACTCGTGACCGGACGGACGGCGGGATGACCCTGCGCTTCGGAAGCGAGCTCCTGCGCGAGGCAGACGACCTGGCGCGCTTCACCGAGGACGCGCCGCGCGTCACGCGCACGTACCTGAGCGCGCAGCACAAGGCGGCCGGCGAGTACCTGATCGCGCTCATGCGCCGGGCCGGAATGAGCGCGCAATTCGATGCGCTCGGCAACATCGTCGGACGTTTCGCGGCCGACGATCCCGACGCGCCCGTCGTGATGACCGGCTCGCACCAGGACAGCGTGCGCAACGCGGGCCGCTACGACGGGCTCTTCGGCATCCTCACGGCAATTGCCTGTGTCCGCGACCTGCACGGGCGCGGCATCCGGCTTCCGTACACGCTCGAGATCGTCGGCTTCGGCGACGAGGAAGGCGTTCGCTTCGGCGCCACGCTGATCGGCAGCAAGGCGATGGCGGGACGGTTCGCCCCCGAATGGCTCGACAAGACCGACGAGGGCGGCGTCACGATGCGCGAGGCACTCGTCGAATTCGGCGGAGACCCCGACGGGTGGCGCGCGATCGACCGGCGCGGAAAGAACGTCGTCGCCTACGTCGAGTCGCACATCGAGCAGGGTCCCGTGCTGCTGAACGAGGGCCTGCCGGTGGGCGTCGTCACCGCGATCGCGGGAGGCAATCGCCTCAACGTGCGCGTGACCGGACTGGCCGGCCACGCCGGGACGGTCCCGATGGGCGCGCGCCAGGATGCGCTCGTCGCGGCGGCCGAGATGGTCCTCCATGTCGAGCGGCATTGCGAGCGGAACGCCGGCCTCGTCGGCACGGTCGGCAAGATGTCGGTGCTGCCGGGAGCGATCAACGTGATCCCGCAGGACGTCGCGTTCACGATCGACGTGCGCTCGGGGGACGACGCGCTCCGGCGCGCCGCGGTCGAGGCGATTCGCGCGGGGCTCGCCGAAATTGCCAAGCGCCGGCGCGTGCGAGTCGAGATCACCGAATTCTGGAGCGCGGACGCCGCCCCGTGCGATCCCGCGCTGCAGACCGCGCTTGCCGGCGCGATCGCGGCCCACGGCGTCCCGGTGCGTCGCCTGCCGAGCGGGGCGGGGCACGACGCGATGGAATTCCCCGCCGTCGCGCCGATGGCGATGCTCTTCGTCCGCTGCGGCAACAACGGGATCAGCCATCATCCCGACGAAACGATGACGGCGGAGGACGCCGACATCGCGACGTCGGTGCTGCTGCATTTCTTCGAGCACTACCGCCCGCCGCGATGAGTGCCGCCGGCTCATCCCGGGATCTCGCCGCCGCGAATCTCGGGCGCTGGATCGACGACCACCATGGCGAGCAGGTCGAGTTCCTGCGCCAGCTCGTCCGCGTGCCGTCGGACACGCCGCCGGGCGACAACGCGCCGGCCGCGGAGAAGGCGGCCGAGCTGCTCACCGCGCTCGGCTTCGCCGTGGAGAGGCATCCCGTGCCCGAAACGTTCCTGCGCGACTACGGGATGAAGAGCGTGACGAACCTGGTCGTCCGCGAGCGCTTCGGCGCAGGCGGACCGACGATCGCCTTGAACGCGCACGGCGACGTCGTGCCGCCGGGCGACGGCTGGACGAAGCCGCCGTACGAGGGCGTCGTCGAGGACGGCCGCATGTACGGCCGCGGCGTCGCGGTGTCCAAGTCGGACATTGCCACGTACACCTACGCGCTCGCGGCGCTCCGCGCGCTCGCGCAGAACGACGCGGCGCTGAACGGAACGGTCGAACTGCATTTCACCTACGACGAGGAGCTCGGCGGTCTCGCGGGACCGGGCTTCCTCCTCGAACGCGGCGTCACCCGCCCCGACTACGCGATCGCCGCGAGCTTCAGCTATGCGGTCGTCACCGCGCACAACGGCTGCTTGCAGCTCGAGGTCGCCGTGCACGGCAAGTCGGGCCACGGCGCGATGCCGGAGACGGGCCGCGACGCGTTCCGCGCCGGCGTCGCGATCCTGAACGCGCTCTACGCCGAGGCGGACGCGCTCCGGTCGACGACGTCGCGCGTGCCGGGGATCACCCATCCGACGCTGATCGTCGGGCGCATCGAGGGCGGGATCAACACCAACGTCGTGCCGGATCGCCTCGTGCTGCGGCTCGATCGCCGCATGATCCCCGAGGAGGAACCGGGGGACGTCGAGGCGCGCGTGCGCGCGCTGATCGAAGCGGCAGCCGCGCCGCACGATGGTATTCGCGTCGAGATCCGGCGACTGCTCCTCGCGCGCGCACTGCGGCCGCTGCCCGGCCACGAAAAGCTGGTGGCGGCACTCGCGCGGCACGCGAAAGCCGTCTTCGGCGTCGACATCCCGACCGTCGGCGTGCCGCTCTACGCCGACGCCCGTCTCTACGGCGAGCACGGCGTGCCGATCGTGATGTACGGCGCTGGTCCGCGCACGCTCGTCGAGGCGAACGCGAAGCGGCCGGACGAAAATCTGCTGCTCGAGGACCTCCGGCGTGCAACCCATGTCGTGGCAGCCGCCGTGCATGACCTCCTCGGCTGACCGGCCCGACACGCCGGGACCGGGTCGTGGTGTACAATGCGGCCCTTGCCCAACCGGGCGTTCGTCCCGGCGGCATGCCCCCCGCACCCCAGCACAGAGGAGAATCCCGATGCTGAAGTCCCTGTCCCGTGTCACGGGCACGACGTTGTTCGTCGCCGCCCTCGCCACCCTATCCGCGCCTGCCGCGCTCGCGCAGGCCGAGCAGCAGAAGCTCGTCGTTTCGTCCGAGGCAACGTTGTCGAACTTCCTGCGCGATCCCGACATGAGCTGGCTGCAGCAGAACTTCAAGCGCGCCAGGGCCGTGATCATCGCGCCGGAGCTCCTGAAGGCCGGCTTCATCTTCGGCGGCTCCGGTGGCCGCGCCATCGTCGTCGCGAAGGACCCGAAGACCGGCCACTGGTCCGGCCCGGTGTTCTACGCGATGGCGACCGCGAGCGTCGGCTTCCAGGCCGGCATCTCGGTGTCCGAGAACGTCACGCTGGTGATGACCGAGAGGGGCTTCAACTCGCTGCTCGCGACGTCGTTCAAGATGGGCGGTGACGCGAGCGTCGCCGCAGGACCGGTCGGTGCCGGCGCGAAAAGCGACATCGTCGCCGACCTGATCACGTTCTCGCGGGCCAAGGGCGTCTACGGCGGCCTCAACCTCGACGGCACGGTCGTGACCGCGAGCGACGACTGGAACCAGGCCTACTACGGCCAGAAGGTGCTGCCGCCCGACGTCCTCGTCCGCGGCAGCCTGCACAACAAGGGCGCGGACAAGCTGCTCGCGCAGGTTGCCGCCGCAGCGAGGTAAGCGTCGCCGGCACCGTCGCAGTCGAAACGAGGGCCCCGCGCGGGGCCCTCGTCGTTTCCGGGCGGTGGTCTGCTCGCCGCGCGACGGTCACGCGGCGGACCGCGCCGCGAGTGCGCTTGGTCTCACCACGGCGAACGTGCCGCCGACCACGAGCGCGCAGCCGACGATCATCGGCCACGTGATCGTCTCGTCGAGCAGCAGCGCGCCCCACACCATGCCGAACATCGGCATCAGGAACGCAACCGTCAGCGCGCGCGTCGGCCCGACGTCGGCGATGAGCCGGTAGTACAGCAGGTAGGCGACGGCGCTGCAGAGGAGCGCGAGCCCGAGTACGTTCGCCGCGACAGCGGGGGTCACCTCGCCGCGGATGGGCGCCAACGGGACGAGCGGCAGCAGCGCGACGCCGGCCGCGAGCTGGCTCCAGCCGGCAATGGCCATCGGGTTCGCGCGCGCGGCGTATCTCCTCATGTAGACGCTGGACGCCGCGTAGCACAGCGCCGCGGACAGGCACGCGACGATCGAAACGAAGAACATCGCGTCCGGAAGGACGGGCCCGGCCCGGCTCACGAGCGCGACGCCGGCCGCGCCCGACACGAGTCCGCCGATCTTCGCGGGCGAGAGCCGCTCCGCCAGGAACAGCGCGGACAGGAGCGCGGCAAAGAGCGGCGTCGACGCGTTCAGGATCACCGAGTAGGAGGCCGGCAGATGGAGGGCGGCGAACGAAAAGAGCAGGAACGGGAGCGCCGAGTTGACGAGCCCGATGACGACGTAATGCCGGCCCTGCGTCCGCAACTCGGAGGCGACGCCCGCAACGCGAAAGTAGGCGACGAGCGCTATCCCGGCGATCAACACTCGCGACGTTGCGGTGACGACCGGACCCAGCACCGGCGAGAGCAAACGCAGGAAGATGAACGACCCGCCCCAGATTGCGGCGAGCGCCGTGAGCCGGACGACGTCCTGCGCGCGCATCGGCGGCTACGCGGCGAGCGACACTCGCGCGAACCGCCGCTCGTGCTCGAGCAGCGCGCGCTTCCGTTCGAGACCGCCGGCGTATCCCGTGAGCGAGCCGTCCGAGCCGATGATGCGATGGCACGGCACGACGATCGCGAGCGGATTGCGGCCGGTGGCGGCGCCCGCGGCGCGCGCGCTGCCCGGGCACCCGGCGCGGCGTGCGAGATCCGCATACGAAAGGGTCTCCCCGGCGGGCACCGACGCGATCGCTGCCCACACCGTCTGCTGGAACGGCGTTCCCCGCGGCGCCGTCGCCAGCTCGAAGCGCGAGCGCCGGGCCGCGAAGTACGCGTCGAGCTGGTCGACGGCCGCGCGGAGCGCCGGGAACGCCGGATCGTGGATCCAGGCGTCGGCGCGCGGAGGCGCGTAGCGGTCGCCTTCGAAGGCGATGCCGGTGAGGCCCGCGGCGGTGGCCGTGAGGCGAAGCGTTCCGAGCGGCGTGGCCAGCTCGGCGTAGCGAACGATCAGGGTCATGATTGCGATCTCCACAGGTGAATGACGGCATAGCTGCGCCAGGGTCGCCACGCCTCGGCCCGGGCGAGCGCCTGTGCGGGCCGGCTCACGCCGAGCGCGCGGCGAACGACGAGGTCGCCCTCGAGAAAGGCATCGGGCCAGCGGAGCGCGCGCATCGCGATGTAACTCGCGGTCCAGCGGCCGATGCCCGGGATCGCGACGAGCCGGGCGAACGTGCGCTCGACGTCGGCGTCCGGCTGCAGGACGAGCTCGGATGCGGCGACGGCGCGGGCGACGTCGACGATCGTGCGGGCGCGAGCCGGCGTGAGCCCCGCGCGAGCGATTTCCAGCGGTTCCGCTTCGGCCAGGCGCGCGGCGCTCGGAAAGAGGCGCCCGGTCTCGACTTGCGTGCCGGGCAGCGACTCGCCGAAGGCCGCTGCGAGGCGGCCCAGCACCGTGCGCGCGCTCCATACCGACACCTGCTGGCCCACGACGGCGCGGACCGCGAGCTCGAAGCCGTCCCACGCTCCGGGAACGCGGAGTCCCGGGCGCGCGGCTGCGAGCTCGCCCAGCGTCGAGGCGACGACCGCCGGATCGCAGGCGAGATCGAACGCGTGCTTGACCCGCGAAAGTACCGCCGGAACCGCCCGGGCGAGCGACGGCGACACCGCGATGGCCAGCGCCTGCCGGCGCCGCGCCCTGCGCACCTCGATGCGGCCCGCGTGCAGGGTGCCCCGATGTTCGACCGCCAGGTTGCGCGCGTAGGCGTCGTCGCCGGCCTGCTCGACGCCGGGAACAGCGCGCGCGCGGAGGAACTCGAGCATCGCCCCCCAGTCGTACGGGGGACGGTAGGCGAGATCGAACGCGAGCGCGGCCGGGCACGAACCCGTGTCGGCGCACTCGCGCAACCGTCCCGGCGCCATCCGGTAGCGGGCACGAAACAGCGCATTGAAGCGACGCACGCTCGCGAAGCCGCTCGCGAGCGCAATCTCGGTGACCGGCAGCGCGGTGTCCGTGAGCAGCCGCTTCGCGAGCAGAAGCCGGTGCGTCTGCGCATACTCGATCGGCGACACCCCGTACTCCGACTCGAAGATGCGGCGCAGGTGGCGACTCGTGACCCCGACGCGCGCCGCGAGGCGCTCGATCCCTCCCGCGTCGAGCGCGCCGTCCTCGATCAGGCTCACGGCGCCGCGCGCGAGCCGGGTGGCCGCGTCGACGCTGGCATGGCCCGGCGCGAGCTCCGGCCGGCAGCGCATGCACGGACGGTAGCCCGCGACCTCGGCGGCCGCTGCGCTCGGGAAGAAGCGACAGTTCTCGCGCCGCGGCATCCGGACCGTGCATACGGGGCGGCAGTAGATGCGGGTCGACGACACGCCGACGAAGAACCGGCCGTCGAAGCGGGCATCGTGTGCGGCGAGCGCGCGGTAGCAGGCTTCCGAATCGAGTGGCATGGCGCGCATTATGCGCGCGGACATCCGCCCGTACTCGCCGTTTTCGGACATGGTCATCGGCGCCGGCGGCGACCTGTGGCCGCCTGGAATGTCGTGGCCCGGCGACAGGCGGCGCGCATCTTGGACGAACAGCGCGAACGGCATCGCGGCCGATGCTAGAATGCGCGCGACCGCCGACCGACGCTGCATCCCGCGCAGCGCGCGGCACGACACGTTTACCGACTCCCGGAGATTTCCCGATGCCGCTCCTTCGTCAACGTCGTTTCGGCCGAGACCTCGCGCAACTCGTCCTCGCGCTCGCCGCCGCGCTTACCGCGTCCGCCGCGAGCGCGATCGCGCAGCGCACGTTCGTCTCGCCGAACGGCTTCGACACCAATACCTCGGCCAACTGCTCGCTCGCGGCGCCGTGCCGCTCGTTCGGCGCCGCCATCACCGTAACGAACACCGACGGCGAAATCATCGTCCTGGACTCGGCGGGCTACGGCGCGGTCGTGATCACCAAATCGGTCTCGATCATCTCCCCGCCCGGGATCTACGCCGGCGTGTCCGTGCTGACCGCGAGCACCGACGGCATCTCCGTCAACGGCGCGGGGATCGACGTCACGCTGAAGGGCGTCACGATCAACGGCCAGGCCCCCGGTACCGTCGGCATCCGCTTCACGCAGGGCTCGCGCCTCGACGTCGACGGCTGCACCATCTCCAATTTGGGAGCGGAAGGCGTCCGCATCGACGGCCCCGGAACGATTTCGATCGCCAATACCACCGTCATCGGCAGCCAGGGGATGGGGATCAGGGTCACCGCTGCAGCGGTCGTGACGATCGCGGAAAGCGTCGTCGAATCGAACGCCGGCACCGGGATCTCGATCGAGGCCGGCGCCAGCGCGACGATCGAGCATTCGACGGTGACGAAGAACGGCCTCCGCGGCATCGCGGTGATTGGCAACATCGCCGGCACGCGCGCCGCGGTGACCGCGTCGGTCGTCAGCGACCACCCGTCGGGCGCCGCCACCTACGCCGAGGCGTCGACGGCCGGCGACGTCGCGCGCCTCGACGTCACCGGATCGACGCTCGCGCGGAACGCGAGCGGCGTCCAGGTGGTGACTGCCGGCGGCGGCAGCGCGAAGGCCGGCATCATCAACAACCAGATCGTCGAGAACACGGCTGCCGGCATTGCCACGACCGGCACGGCGTCGTCGATCGTGCGGGCGTCGTGGAACGGGATCTTCCGCAACGGCGCCGGCTTCAGCGCGCCCGCCGGCTCGATCTACAGTCCGACGACCAATTACGTCCGCGACAACACGACGGACGGCACGCCTGTCGCGGATTCGTTGCTGTGATCGGCTCCAGGACCTTCCGCGGCGCGGCCGGAGCCGCGATGGCGGCCCTTGCGCTCGCGGCCGCAGCGCCCGACGCGGCCGCGATCAGCCGCACGTTCGTCGCCTCGTTCGGCAGCGACGCGCAGCCGTGCACGCTCGCGTTGCCGTGCCGCGGATTCACCGTCGCGCTCGCCGCGACCAACCCCGGCGGCGAGATCGTCGTCCTCGATTCCGCGGGCTACGGCCAGGTGACGATCGGCAAGTCGGTGTCGATCACCGTGCCCGCCGGCGTCTACGCGGGCATCTCGGTGCTCTCCGGCAACGGAATCACGGTCAACGGGGCCGGGATCAACGTCGCCCTCACGGGCCTCACGATCAACGGCCAGGGCGGCATCCACGGCATTCGCTTCGTCCAGGGCGCACGACTCAACGTCGACAACTGCCAGATCGTCGCCATGGGCGGCAACGGCTTGCGGATCGAAGGTGCCGGAACCGTCGTCGTCGAGCGGACGGCGATCCGGGGCAGCGCGCAGCAGGGCGTCTTCGTCACCGCCGCGGCGAACGTGACGATCGTTCGCAGCCGGATCCAGTCGAGCGGCAGCGACGGCATCGCAATGAGCGGCGGCGCGTCCGGGAACATCGCCCGCACGCTGATCGCGGACAACGGACAGTTCGGTGTCGTCGCGTCCCAGACGTCGACGGGCACGACGCGCATCGCGCTCAACGATGCGACCATCGCGGACAACGACGCGGGAACCGCCGTCTACGCCGAAGCCACCGCCGCGTCGGCGAACACGCGGATCGACGTCACGAACAGCCTCGTCACGCGGAATTTCAACGGCCTCTATGCCTTCGCCCAGTCGGGGGGCACGTCAGCCGTGAGCGCGACGGGCAACGACGTCGTCGAGAATTTGCAAGCCGGCATCACGACGTTCGAGGGGGGCGGCACGGCCTCCGTGCGCGCGTCGCGGAACGGCGTCTTCCACAATCCCGTCGCCGGCCTGCTGCAGTCGAGCGGAACGCTGTCGACACCCGGTGGAGCGACGTGCACGCCGGCGACCTACACCAACTACGTCCGCGACAACGACGGCGGCGACAACTTCGGCGCAGGCTCCATCCCCGACTGCCTCCGCTGACGTTGTAAGCATTGCCATGCGCGACGCTGGTCGCCGCGCCGCTCGCGTGTCATCATGGCGGAAGCTGTCGCGCGCGAAGTGGTCTTTCGTGATTCCCCGGCCTGCTCGCGTGGGGAGCGCGTCCGGTTCCTCCTGAGCCCGCCGCGACAGGCCCTTTTCGGGACGAAACAGGCTCGTCATGCGATTGTCGCTGCGCTTCATCGTTCCGCTGCTCCTCGCCATCGCAGTGTTCGCGTATGCGGCGGTTCCGCTCGCGGACGCGCTGATGCAGCGCTGGTTCATCCGCGACCTCGAAGCGCGCTCGAGCCTGATCGCGGCCGCCGTGCAGGATCCGCTGACGCGCCTCATCGCCAACGGGTCGGACGCACGCATCCTGCAGTACTTCAGCCGCATGCTGCAGGACGAGCGGCTGCACGCGCTCGGCCTGTGCTTCGGATCGCGGGGCACCCCCGTCGCGACGGCGCTCTTCCCGCGCACGCTCGACTGCGCGGAAATCGAGCAGGAGGACGGCGACCGGCGGCTGATCCGCTCGGGCGACGGGCTCTATCACGTCGCCATCCGCCGCATCGACGGCGAGGACGACGTCCACGGCTGGCTCGCGCTCGTCCACGACATGAGCTTCGTCGCGCGGCGCAACGAAGAGACGCGCCAGTACCTCTTCTATTTCTTCATCGCGCTCGGTGCGTCGGTCGCGCTCATCACCGTGGTGATCGCGCAGATCTCGTGGCGCGGCTGGGTCCGCGGCCTCCGCTCGCTCCTGCGCGGCGAAGGAATCCTGCGGCCGTCGGCCGTCGCGACGGCGCCGGAGCTCCGGCCGATCGCGCGCGACCTGCGCGAGTTGATACGCGACCTCGAGCGGCAGTACCGCCCGCTCGACGGCAGCCAGCGCATCTGGGACCAGCAGTCGCTCCGCGCGACGCTGCGGAGCGAACTGCACGGCAACGACGTCATCGCGGTATCTAACCGGGAGCCGTACATCCACGTGCGCGACGCGGCCGGCGTCCATCTGCAGCATCCGGCAAGTGGCCTCGTGACCGCCCTCGAGCCCGTCATGCGGGCGTGCTCGGGCGTGTGGATCGCGCACGGCAGCGGCTCCGCCGACCGCGAGACCGTCGACGCCCACGACCGGATCGCCGTGCCGCCCGGACATCCGCTCTACCAGCTCCGCCGCATCTGGCTCACCCAGGAGGAAGAGAAAGGTTACTACGCGGGCTTCGCCAACGAGGGCCTGTGGCCGCTCTGCCACATCGCGCACGTGCGGCCGACGTTTCGCGCCGCCGATTTCGACTACTACCGCAGGGTGAACGAGCGCTTCGCCAAGGCGGTCGCCGACGAGTCGAGCACGCCCGATCCTGTCGTCCTCGTGCAGGACTATCACTTCGCGCTCCTGCCGCGGATGATCCGCGAGCGCCTGCCCGCCGCGACGATCATCACGTTCTGGCACATTCCCTGGCCCAACCCCGAGTCCTTCGCGATATGCCCTTGGCGCACCGAGCTTCTCGACGGACTCCTCGGCAGCAGCATCCTCGGCTTCCACACGCAGTTCCACTGCAACAACTTCGTCGACACGGTCGATCGCATGCTCGAGGCGCGCGTCGACCGCGAATCCTTCACCGTGTCGTTCCGCGGCGAGCTGACGACGGTCCACCGCTATCCGATCTCGATCGAGTGGCCGCCCGCGGCGCTCGCCGCGGTGAAGAGCGTTCCCGAGGCGAGGGCCGCGGTGCGCGAGCGCCTCGGGCTCCCGCGTGACCACCGGCTCGGCATCGGCATCGACCGGCTCGACTACACGAAAGGCATCATCGAGCGGTTCAACGCCGTAGCCCGCCTGCTCGAGCTGCAGCCGGAATGGATCGGCCGCTTCTCGTTCGTCCAGATAGCGGCGCCATCGCGCGGAAGCATCGAGGACTACCGCGACTACGCGGCGCGGGTGCGCACTCTCGCCGACGAGATCAACGGGCAGCACCCGGGTGCGAAACATCCCCCGATCATCCTGCTCGCCGAGCATCACGAGGCCGAATCGGTCTACGAGCACCACCGGGCGGCCGACCTGTGCTTCGTCAGCAGCCTGCACGACGGAATGAACCTCGTCGCCAAGGAGTTCGTGGCCGCGCGCGACGACGAGCAGGGGGTCCTCATCCTGTCGCAGTTCACCGGTGCCTCGCGCGAGCTCCCGGAGGCGCTGATCGTGAACCCCTACGATGCGGATCAGTGCGCCGCCGCGCTGCATCTCGCGCTGACGATGCCGGCCGACCAGCAACGCGACCGGATGCGCTTCATGCGCGGGGTCGTCCGCGAGTTCAACATCTACCGCTGGGCAGGACGGATGCTGCTCGACGCGGCGGTGATGCGCCAGCGGGGCCGCCTGCAGCCGGCCGAGATGGCACGGTCGCTCTGAGCAGCGACACGCACGGGAGACCGACCCTGCGACTGCCGCGTCCCCCTCCTCTGAGCACGGCCTGCGCGCTGTTTCTCGATCTCGACGGCACCGTGTTCGAGCTGGCGTCGAGCCCCGATCGCGTGCGCCCCGACCCCGGCGTCCTGGCGTTGCTGCCCGCGCTCGGTCCTCTGCTCGGCGGCGCCGTCGCCCTCGTCACCGGGCGCGCGATCGCCGACGCCGACCGCCTGTTTCCGGGTCACACGCTGCCGATGGCCGGGCAGCACGGCTTCGAGCGGCGTGGCGCGGACGGCGCAATGCACCGCGAGGTCGTGCCTACGGAACATCTCGACCGCATGCGGGACGCGATCGGTCGCTTCGCTGCGCTCCACCCGGGCCTGCTCGCCGAGGACAAGGGGCTGACGCTCGCTCTCCACTATCGACTCGCGCCGCATCTAGCCCCGCAGGTGCATCGCCTGCTCGCCGCGCAGGTGGCGGGGACGCGCGGCGAGTGGACGCTGCAGAAGGGGGATCACGTGCTCGAGGTCAAGCCGGCGGGACGCGACAAGGGCAGCGCGATCCTCGATTTCATGGCCGAGGCGCCGTTTCGCGGTCGCGTCCCCGTCGTCGCAGGCGACGATCTCACCGACGAATACGGATTCGCCGCGGCGAAGGCGCACGGCGGCTGGGCGGTGAAGGTGGGCCCCGGGCCGACGTGCGCAGACTTCCGCCTCCCCGGTGTCGCCGCGGTGCGCCAGTGGCTCGCCGAATCGGTCGCGCCGCATCCCGCGGCGGCCATGAATTGACGGCGCCAAGCCCGCTTGCGGCTCAGCGGCCGACGGCTCCGAACAACGGCCGCCCGCTTCGCGCGGCATGGCGCGCCATCAGGAAAGCCGCTGCGTTCCACGACTGGCCCGGCATGCCGCGGCGGCGTCCGGTCCGGCCGTGCAGCCACTCGTTGAACTCCCAGCCGCCAAGGGCGTTCGCGCGCGCGAGGTCGACGAGCGCCGCGCGCGCCCTGGCCTCCAGGCCCGCCGCAACGAGCGCCGTCACCCAGAAGCCGCCGATGAACGGCCAGATCCCGCCATTGTGGTACTGGTCGGGGAGGTTCTGCCGGTGACGCGACATGTAGGGCCGCCACAGGAAGCTCTCGTCCTCGATCGGCATGCAGACGCTGCGTACCGGATAGGGCGCGTCGACGCCGGCGTGCAGTAGCGCGGACAGCGTGCGCCGCGTGGCGCGCGCGTCGGCGAGACCGCAGAGGATCGCGAGCAGGTTGCCGAACACGTCGCCCTCCTCGCCCCAGAACGAGAAGTTGACGAAGCTCAGGTAGAGATCGCGCTCGCGCGCCGCGCTCGTCACGTAGCGCACGAGGAGGCGCGCCCGCCGGTACGGCGCGATCCCCGCGGAAAACGGATGGAAGAGCTGGTTGAAGGCGGCGCGAGTCTCGGCGCGCCGCGGCAGACGGTAGAGGCGCTTTACGAGGTGCCAGAGCGCGTTGGTGTAGAGAACGAACCCGGACCGCGGCATGATGTCGGCCCAGTCGCTCGCCTCGTTCTGCTGCAGCAGGAAGAAGCCCTGGTGCTCCTGGCAGCGCAGCCAGCGGACCGCGTCCGCGATGCGGCGCGCGAACTTCCGGCGGAGGCCGCGATGCCGACCTCGCCGGTCGACGAAGTCGACGGCGATCAGCCACCACAACGTCGCATCGATGCACCCGAGGTACCAGAAATCGACCTCGTCGCGTCCGGGATCGACGAACTTCGGGATCTGGCCGTTGGCGGCCTGGTGCGCCGCCAGCGTGACCAGGCCTCTCGCCGCCTCGCGCTCGAGCAGCGGATCGCCCGAGAGCGCCATGCCGATCGCGCAGACGGCGGCGTCGCGCCCGAAGACCGCCGCATAGCCGCGGCTCCTGGACCGCGTTGCGGGGGTAGCGGCGAGGATGCCGCTCGGCGATAGGTTGCGCCGGAGCAGCGCCGCCGCGCGGGCCGCACACTCGTCGACGAGCGCCTCCTCCGAATCGACCGTCCGCCGCGAGGGCATTCCCGCCCGGCTTCAGCGCGACCGAGGGACGGGCGCCGCCGTCTCCTCGTCTTCGCCCTTGCGGCGCGTCCAGCGCTCGAGGACCTGCGCTGCACGCTTCTGGCCGCCGAGGCCGAAGGCGAGGGCGAGCCCCAGCGCAACTGCCGCGACGATGATGAGAAACGTCTGCCGGATGATGTCGCCGAGCCCGAGCTGGTCGAGCGCGATCAGAACCACGAAGATCATCATCGCATAGCGTGCCAGTCGGCCGAGCGCCTTGGCCTCGCCGACGCCGATATTGGCGCCGTAGGTTGCGACGGCGGCTCCGACGAAGCGCGCGAAGTAGGCGCCGAAAGCGACGATCAGCACCGCGACCATCACCTTGGGCACGAACAGCACGATCCGTCCCAGGAGGTCGGTCACGTAGGACAGCCCCATGCTGTTGAAGGCGATCATCAGGGCCGCGAGAATCACGAGCCAGTAGGCGAGGAGCCCGAGGACCGCCGTCGTGTCGAGCTGGCCGCCACCCTGCTGCATGAATTTGTCGACGCCGGCCTTCTCGGTGACGACGTTGAAGTTGATCGCGCGCAGCGTCCTGACGATCGCGAATCGGACCGCCTTGGCGAGCAGCCAACCTGCGAGAAGTATGACGAGGGCTAGCACCACGCGCGGCAGGAATTCGCCGACCTGGTGCAGCGACGCCCGGATGGGCTCGAGCAGCATCTCCATGTTGTCCATCGCGTTCTCCAATCGACGCCTGACCTGCGATTCGCCGGATCGCCCTAGCGACCCGGACCCAGAATGTCGGACAGGCCGCGCAAGGGGATGCGCACCCAGTCCGGGCGGTTCTCGAGCTCGTAGCGCAGCTCGTAGAACACCTTTTCGAGCAGCATGAGCTCGAGCAGGCCGTGGCCGTCGCCGCGCGGCAGCGCGAGGCTGCGCGCCCGCGCGATTTCCTCGTAGCCGTCGAGGAAGGCCTGCCGCGCGTGCGTCTGCCATTCCCGGCCGACGCTCTCGAGTTGCGCCTGCGCTTCCGCGCGCTCGGGACCGACGTTGGCGAGCGCCGCGTGCATTGCGTAGTCGAAGGACCGCAGCATGCCCGCGACGTCCTTCAGCGGCGTCTGCTTCTCCGCGCGTTCGGCCAGCGTGCGCGCCGGCTCGCCTTCGAAATCCGCGATCATGAAATCGTTCTGCGCGATCAGCACCTGCCCCAGGTGGAAGTCTCCGTGGAGCCGCGTCTTGGCCGCGGTCACCCGGTCGCCGCCGTGCGCCTCGATGCGCGCGGCGATCTCCTTGCGCCGCGCGAGCAGGACGTCCACCTCGGCGCGGACAGCGTCGGGCAGCGTCTTGCGGCGCGCCTCGAGCCGGTCGAGCGCCTCGGCCGCGGCAGCGCCGACTCGCTTGGTCCACGCCGCGACGTCCGCGGCCGCGATCGGCTCCGGATCGAAGGCGGGATTGCCCGTCTTCGTCGCAAAGGCCGCGTGCAGCTCGCCCGTCCGGCGACCGAGGGTGCGGATCAGCGCGACGTAGCCACCGTGCATATCCACGCCGGTCCCGGGCGGTCCCGGCTGTGCCGGCGATTGCTCGAACACGCGGTCGAGATGGTTGAGCGTGTACGCCCAGCCGTCACCCTGGTTCGCGACGTACGCCTGCAGCAGCGCGAGCACGGTCGTGCTTCCGTCCGCGCCCACGTACTCTACGCTGCCCGCGACGGGAATGCTGTTTCGAAAGTGCACGACGTCGGTGAGGAAGCGGCCGATCTCGTCCTCCGGATTGCTTCCGACCTGCAGCCGGCGGTAGCCTTTGAGAAACAGGCGCTCGTTGAGGGCGACGATCGTGTTGCTGCTCTGCGCGCCCGGGGCGGCGACGGGGAGGCGGTCGAAGGCCGTTCCCGCAATCTCCGGAAACGCCTTCGACGGCCGGAAGCGCAGACGGCCCCGTGCCATCTTGAGCTCGCCTCCGGCGCCGATGGCGGCGACGAGCGCACGGCAGAACGCGTCGTCGCCGAAGGCGTCGGCGAGCACCCCGACCTGCGCTTGCTGGCGCACCCTGGCGATGGTGAGCGCCGCGAGCGTTCGCATCCGCTCCTCGTCGCCGTCCTCCCAGGCGAGCGTCAGCGGCAGGAAGTAGGTGTCGCCTTCTTCCTTGTTGCGCTCGACGCGGGCCAGCGCGACGAGCCAGCTGCGATCGCCGGCCGGCCATTCGACGTAGTCGGCGAGCGTCACCGCGCCGACCGCCGAGCTCTTCGCCGCGTACCAGCGGCGACCCGCGACGAACGCGGGCAGCGCTTCTCGCTCGAGCTGCGCGCGGACCTTCTCGGACATCGCGATCCGCCACGGCACGACGCGGTCACGAAACAGGCTCGCCCAGCCGTCGAACAGCACGAGCACCGGCAGCTCCTCTCGCGGCAGCCGCTCCTCGTGCCACGCCGGGACCTCGCCGCCCGCGGCGAGCCGGAACCAGAGGAAGCCGTGGCCCGAGAGCGTGAGGAGGTAGGGCAGCTCGCCGATCGGCGGGAACGGCGTGCGTCCCATGAGCTCGACCGGCACCCGCCCCTTGTAGCGCGCGAGATCGAGCTCGACCGGCTGCGCCGAGCGCGCGAGGTTGGCCACGCACAGGATGATCTCGTCGCCGTATTCGCGGAGGTAGGCCAGGATCTTGCGGTTGCCCGGCCTGAGAAAGGTGAGCCGGCCGCGGCCGAACGCACGGAACCCCTTGCGCACGGCCAGCATCCGGCGGTTCCAGCTGAGCAGCGACGCCGGCTCGCGCAACTGCGCCTCGACGTTGACCGCCTCGTAGCCGTAGATCGCATCCATGATCGGCTGCAGGTAGACCCGCTGCGGATCCGCGCGCGAGAAGCCGGCGTTGCGCTCGGGCCGCCATTGCATCGGGGTGCGCACGCCGTCGCGGTCACCCAGATAGATGTTGTCGCCCATGCCGATCTCGTCGCCGTAGTAGAGGATCGGCGAGCCGGGCATCGACAGCAGCAGGCTCGTCATCAGCTTGATCTTGCCGGTGTCGTTCTCGAGCAGCGGCGCGAGCCGCCGCCGGATGCCCACGTTGACGCGGGCGCGCGGGTCGGTCGCGTACATCTGGTACATGTAATCGCGTTCCTTGCTCGTCACCATCTCGAGCGTCAGCTCGTCGTGGTTCCGCAGGAAGATCGCCCACTGGCACGGCTCGGGGATGTCCGGCGTCTGGCCCATGATCTCGGTGATCGGGTGGCGTTCCTCCTGCGCGATCGCCATGTACATCCGCGGCATCAGCGGGAAGTGATAGGCCATGTGGCACTCGTCGCCGTCGCCGAAATACTCGCGCACGTCCTCGGGCCACTGGTTCGCCTCGGCGAGCAGCAGCTTGCTCGGGTAGTGCGCGTCGAGCATCGTGCGGAGCTCCTTCAGCACCGCGTGCGTTTCCGGCAGGTTCTCGTTGTTCGTCCCCTCGCGCTCGCAGAGGTAGGGGATCGCGTCGAGGCGGAAGCCGTCGACGCCCAGGTCGAGCCAGAAGCGCATGACGCGGAAGATCGCCTTGCGCACCTGCGGGTTGTCGAAGTTGAGATCGGGCTGGTGGCTGAAGAAGCGATGCCAATAGAAGGCCTTCGCGAGGTCGTCCCATGCCCAGTTCGATTTCTCGGTGTCGGTGAAGATGATCCGGGTGCCGGCGTACTTCTTCGGGTCGTCGCTCCAGACGTACCAGTTGCGCTTGGACGAGCCTTTCGGCGCGCGCCGCGCCGCCTGGAACCAGGGATGCTGGTCGGACGTGTGGTTGACGATGAGCTCGGTGATGACGCGCAGCTCGCGCCGGTGCGCCTCCCGCACAAAATGATGGAAATCGGCGCGCGTTCCGTAGGCCGGGTGGATGTTGGTGTAGTCGGCCACGTCGTAGCCGTCGTCGCGCAGCGGCGAGGGGTAGAACGGCAGGAGCCAGATGGTGTTGACGCCGAGATCCTTGACGTAGTCGAGCTTCTCGCCGAGCCCGCGGAAGTCGCCCATGCCGTCGTCGTTCGAGTCGAAGAACGCCTTGACATGCAGCTGATAGATGACGGCGTCCTTGTACCAGTCCGCGGGCGCCGGGGCGGGCGTCGGAGCCTCGGCCGGTGAGGGCCCCGGCGCGGTGGATGGCTTGGCTTCGGTTGCGGGGACGGGAGTAGCCATGCGTGCTGCAGTCCTAGAGGAAATAGTCGAAATCGCGCTCCGTGCGCACACGCCTCCGCAACCGGAAGAGATGGGCCGGTGCCCGCGCCGGATCGAGCTGCACGAAATTCCGCACCCCGCTCCACAGGAACCGCGCCCCCGTCAGGATGTCGTGCACCTGGAACGCGCGCTCCCCTTCGAGCCCGAGCATCTCGGGATCGAGCGTCACCCATCCCGACTGCGTGTGGTGCGGATCGAGATTGACGATCACGACCACAGCGTTCTCCCCGGTCGGATCGACCTTGGCGTACGCGATCATCGCGTCGTTGTCGATCGGCAGGAAGGTGAGGCTCGCGTCGTGCTGGAGCGCCGGATTGTCCCGGCGCGCGGCATTGACGCGGCCGATGAACTCCGCGAGGCTGTCCGGCCGCGCGAGATCCCATTGCCGCAGCTCGTATTTCTCCGAATCGAGGTATTCCTCGGCGCCGGGCTCGCGCGGGGCGTGCTCGAGAAGCTCGAACGCCGGACCGTAGATGCCGTAGTTCGCCGACAGCGTCGCCGCGAGCACAAGCCGCGCCATGAACGTGGCGCGCCCGCCGAACTGCAGCGGCTCGGGCAGGATGTCGGGCGTGTTCGGCCAGCAGTTGGGGCGGAGGTACTCGCGCCCCGGTCCTCGCGTCAATTCGGTGAAGTAGTCGGTGAGCTCGGCCTTCGTGTTCCGCCAGGTGAAGTACGTGTACGACTGCGTGAAGCCGACCTTCGCGAGCCGATGCATGACCTTCGGCCGCGTGAAGGCCTCCGAGAGGAAGATGGCGTCCGGGTGCGCCGCCTTGATCCGGCCTATCACCCACTCCCAGAAGGCAAAGGGCTTGGTATGCGGATTGTCCACCCGGAAGATCCGCACCCCCTCGCGCAGCCAGAACGCGAAGACGCCCTCGAGCTCCGCCCACAGCCCCGTCCAGTCGTCCGACTCGAAGTTGAGCGGATAGATGTCCTGGTATTTCTTCGGCGGGTTCTCCGCGTACTGCACGGTTCCGTCCGGCCGCCGGCGGAACCAGGATGGGTGCGCCGCCACCCACGGGTGGTCCGGCGCACACTGGAACGCGATGTCGAGCGCGAGTTCTAGACCGTGCTTTCGTGCGCTCGCCGCGAAGTTGCGAAAGTCCTCGATGCTGCCGAGCTGCGGGTGGATCGCCGTGTGCCCACCCTCGGCGGCGCCGATCGCCCACGGGCTGCCGACGTCGCCTGGGGCTACCTCGAGCGTGTTGTTGCGTCCCTTCCGCCGCTCGCGCCCGATCGGGTGGATGGGAGGCAGGTAGAGCACGTCGAAGCCCATCCGCGCGACGTACGGCAGCCTCGACTCGCAGTCGCGCAACGCGCCGTGCGTGCTCGAGTCCTTGCCGCAAGACCGTGGAAAGAACTCGTACCACGTCGAGAAGCGTGCCCGCTCGCGGTCCACGACCACCGGGTACTCGACGTCGGTCGTGGTTGCGAATCGCCGGTCGGGATATCGTGACGCGATCGCCGCCAGCTCAGGGTCGAGCGCGAGGGCCCGCAGCCCGGGCATGGCCTCGTCGCCGCGCAGCCGCGCCGCCCACTGGGCGAGCGCTTCGCCGTCCGCGCCCGCCGCACGCCGCCCGGCCGCGGCCACGAGATCGGCGCCCGCCAGCGCAGCGATTCGCAGGTCCTCGGCCTCGATGCGCCGCGCGAAGTCGTGGCGCCAGGACAGGAAGGCGTCCGCCCAAGCCGTGACCGCGTAGCGATACCGGCCCACCTGAGCGACGGTGAACATGCCGCGCCAGCGGTCGTTCCCGAGCGCGCTCATCGGCGTCTCGTGCCAGTGCGCCTCGTCGTCCCGCCGATACAGGAGCGCGCAGCCGAGACTGTCGTGCCCGTCGACGAAGCAGTCGGCTTCGACCTCGACCGGCTCGCCGACCACCCGCTTGATCGCAAAGCGGCCACCGTCGACGGCGGGAGCCACGTGTTCGATGACGGCACGGGCGCGACCGTCGGCCGGGAATCCCTCCTTCGGTGCCGACGTCCCCGGTTGTCGCGCAGCCATCGATTCAGCGAGTTCCGGGCTTGAAGAACAGGACGGAGAGCGGCGGCAGCGTCAGCGCCAGCGAATGGAACCTCCCTTGCGCAGGCACCGGCGCGGCGTCCACGCCCCCCAGGTTGCCCATGCCGCTGCCGCCGTAGAGGGGCGCATCGCTATTCAGGATCTCGCGCCAGTAGCCGCCTTCAGGGGCTCCGACCGTATAGTTCGTGCGCGGCACCGGCGTGAAATTGCAGACGACGAGCACGGGGGCGCCTTCCCGCGGGCGACGCAGGAAGCTGATCACGCTCGCGTCCGAGTCGCGACAATCGATCCACTCGAAGCCGCTCGCGTCGAAATCGAGCTGGTGCAACGCCGGCTCGGCCCGGAGCAGCGCGTTCAGGTCGGCCACCCAGCGCTGCGTGCCGGCGTGCTCCGGATAGCGCAGGACGTCCCACTCGAGCCCCTCCTCGTGCGCCCATTCGCGCCGCTGCCCGAACTCGCCGCCCATGAACAGGAGCTTCTTCCCGGGATGCGCCCACATGTACCCGTAGAGGAGTCGCAGGTTGGCGAATTGCTGCCAGGCGTCGCCCGGCATCTTGCCGATCAGCGAGCCCTTGCCGTGGACGACTTCGTCGTGCGAGAGCGCCAGCACGAAGTTCTCGGCGAACGCGTACCAGATCGAGAAGGTGAGCCGGTCGTGATGGTACTTGCGGTAGATCGGCGGCTCGCGCAGGTAGTCGAGCGTGTCGTGCATCCAGCCCATGTTCCACTTGAGCCCGAAGCCCAAGCCGCCGAGATAGACCGGGCGCGACACCATCGGCCACGCGGTCGATTCCTCGGCGATCACCTGGACGTCCGGATGATCGCGGTACACCGACTCGTTCAGGTGCCGCAGGAACTGGACCGCGCCCAGGTTCTCCCTCCCGCCGTGGACGTTGGGCACCCATTCGCCGGCCTTTCGTCCGTAGTCGAGATAGAGCATCGACGCCACCGCGTCGACGCGCAGTCCGTCGATGTGGTAACGGTCGAGCCAGAACATCGCGCTCGACAGCAGGAACGCGCGGACCTCGTGGCGGCCGTAATTGAAGATCGAGCTGCCCCATTCGGGATGGAACCCCTGGCGCGGATCCGCGTGCTCGTAGAGATACGTCCCGTCGAAGCGGGCGAGACCGTGGGCGTCGGCGGGAAAATGCGAGGGCACCCAGTCGAGAATCACGCCGACGCCGCTTTGGTGAAGGACGTCGACGAGATGCATGAAATCCTGCGGCGTCCCGTACCGCGCGGTCGGGGCGAAGTAGCCGGTCGTCTGGTAGCCCCACGAGCCGTAGAACGGATGCTCGGTGATCGGGAGCAGCTCGACGTGCGAGAACCCCTGCTCGCGCACGTAGTCGGCCAGCGGCCGGGCGATGTCGCGGTAGGTCGGGAGACGGTTGCCGTCGCGGCGCCAGGACCCGAGGTGCACCTCGTAGATCGACATCGGCGCATCGAGCGCGTTCCGGGTCCGGCGCGCGGCCATCCACGCCGCGTCGTTCCAATCGTACTCGAGCGTCCACGCGCGCGACGCCGTCGACGGCGGCGCCTCCGCAAACACCGCGAACGGATCGGCCTTGTCGAGGGCCGCGCCCTCCGCCGTGACGATGCGGAACTTGTAGGCGTCGCCGCGCGCGACGCCTGCGACGGTCCCTTCCCACAGGCCGGAACCGTCCGGGCGCGGCACGAGCGGATGGGCGCCGGCGTCCCAGCCGTTCCATTCGCCGATCACCGCGACACGCGCGGCGTTTGGCGCCCAGACGCGGAACGTGGCCGCGTCGCGGCCCAGCTGGCAGCCCAGCATCGAGTACAGGCGGCCGTGTGTTCCTTCCCGAAAGAGGTAGACGTCCTGGTCGCCCTGCATGGTTTCGTGCGCGTATCGATCGGATCGAGACTGCGGCGGCCAGGGCCGGGCTGCGGCCCCTGACGCAATGCTACGCCCGTCGGAGGTGGCGTTTACAACCGATATGGCGATTTTTTGACCGGTGCGGCGTCCGGATCGGGATCGACGCGCCCGCCGTCGGTCAAAGGCGCAGTCGGAGGGAACTTCGCCAAAGCGGCGACAGTCTGAGGCCGCCGCGTCGTAGCGGCCTCTTGCCGTCGTTGCTCGTCAGCGATGCGGCGCCTGGGTCTCGAGCGGCTCGACGTGGATCGTCACCTCGGATTTCGCGAGGTGGCCGTGGAGCGCCGTCTCGATCCGGTCGCAGAGCGCGTGCGACGCCGCCACCGTGGTGCCGCCCGGGACCAGCAGGTGGAACTCGAGGAAGCGCCGCGCGCCCGCCTTGCGCGTGCGCAGCGCGTGGAAGCTCGCGCCGTCCGGCAGCTCGCCGCGGATCAGCGTCTCGGCACGCTTCACCTCCGCGGGAGGGAGCGCGACGTCCATGAGCCCGTCTGCCGACCGCTTGAGGAGCCCCACGCCGGTGACGACGATGTGGATGCCGACCGCGATCGCCATCAGCGGGTCGAGGATCGCCCACTGCGGCATCACGAGCACGACCAGGAGCCCCGCGACGATCCCGACCGAGGTCCACACGTCGGTCAGGAGGTGCTTCGCGTCCGCTTCGATGGTGATGCTGTCGTGCTGGCGCGCAACCTTGAGCATGATGCGCGCCGTCGCGAAGTTGGCGACCCCGGCGAGCACCGCGATCACGAGGCCCGGCCCGAGCAGCACGAGCGGCTGCGGGGAGACGAAACGTTGCCCCGCCGACACCACGATCGCTACGGCCGCCACGACGATCAGCGCGCCCTCGACGCCGCTCGAAAAGTACTCGGCCTTGTCGTGTCCGTACGCGTGGCGATCGTCGGCGGGACGCTCGGACAGCGACACGGCACCGAGCGCGACGAGCCCGGCCGCGAGATTGACGAGCGACTCGAGCGCGTCGGACCAGAGGCTGACCGAGCCCGTGATGAACCACGCGGCGAACTTGAGCACGATCGTCGCGAGCGATGTCGCGATCGAGAGGTGCGCCATCCGCCGTACGGCCTGCATCCGCACTCCCGGTCCCGCCTGGGACGTCGCCGCATGATGGCGCGGGGGTGATCCCCCCGCGTTGAGCGGGATCAACCCGGCCGGGGTTTGGCCCGGCGCCCGCACGCACGGGGACGCGCGATAATCGACATGGGTACCGCACGCTCCGGAATCCGCCGCCGCCATGCCCGCGCACTGGGACATCTTCTGCAAGGTCGTCGACAACTTCGGCGATGCGGGCGTGTGCTGGCGCCTCGCGCGACAGCTCGTCCGCGAGCACGGTATCGCGGTGCGGCTTTGGATCGACGAGCCGCGCGCGCTCGCGCGCATGGCTCCGGTCAAAGAGGGTGTCGATGTGCGGACGTGGCCCGAACCTTTCCCGCCGATCAACGCCGCCGACGTGGTGATCGAGGCGTTCGGCTGCGGACTGCCGGACGCCTACGTCGCGGCGATGGCGCGCCGGCCGTCATCGCCGGCCTGGTTCGTGCTCGAGTACCTGAGCGCGGAGTCATGGGTGGAGGGCGCTCACGCGCTGCCTTCGCCGCACCCACGGCTTCCGCTGGCCCGCCGCTTCTGGTTTCCGGGCTTCACGGCGCGGACCGGCGGCCTGCTCCGCGAACGCGGCCTCGACGCCGCGCGCGACGCGTTCCGCGCGGACCCCGCGGCGCAAACCGCATTCTGGGCATCGCTCGGCATGCCGGCGCCCGCCGCGGGCGAGCGCCGGATCTCGCTCTTCTGCTACCCGCAGCCGGCGCTGCCGGCGCTCTTCGACGCGTGGGCCGACGCCGATGGGCCGATCGCCTGCATCGTCCCCGAAGGCACCGCCACCGGCGCCATCGACGCGTGGACCGGCGGCCGCGTGCCGCATCCGGGGCAGCCGTTCGCGCGCGGGCGCCTCACGCTCTACGCAGTCCCGTTCCTCGCGCAGGACGGGTACGACCGACTCCTGTGGAGTTGTGCGCAGAACTTCGTGCGCGGCGAGGACTCGTTCGTCCGCGCCCAGTGGGCGGCGCGTCCGTTCGCGTGGCACGTCTACCCGCAGGACGAAGGCGCGCACGTCCGCAAGCTCGACGCCTTTCTCGATCGCTTCTGCGCCGGCCTCGATGCGCCGGCCGCCGCGGCGGCGCGGCGCCTCCATCGCGCCTGGAACGGCATGTGCGGCGCGAGCGAACTCGGTGACGCGTGGCTCGAATTCGAAGCCGTCCGCCCCCAACTCGAAGACCATGCCCACGTATGGGCGGCGACGCTGGCCCGACTCCCCGATCTCACGGGCGGACTGGTCCGCGCCGTCGCCGATGAGGTATAATATAAAGTTTACCGAATCAACCCCTTAGCAACCCAAAGCTTTCATGAAGGTGCCGCAATGAAAATCGCCCAGGAAATCCGCGCCGGCAACGTGATCATGGTCGGGAAGGACCCTATGGTCGTCCAGAAGGCGGAGTTCACGAAGTCCGGCCGCAATGCGTCGGTCGTGAAGATGAAGCTCAGGAATCTCCTGTCCGGCTCGGGCACGGAGACGATCTACCGCGCCGACGAGAAATTCGACGTGATCCAGCTCGATCGCAAGGAAGTGACGTACTCGTATTTCGCGGATCCGCTCTACGTGTTCATGGACTCGGAGTTCCACCAGCACGAAGTCGAGGCCGAGAACATGGGCGACGCGATCCACTATCTCGCCGACGGGCTCGAGTGCGAGCTCACGTTCTACGACGGCAAGGCCATCTCGGTCGAGCTGCCGACGTCCGTCGTGCGCGAAGTGACGTACACCGAGCCTGCGGTCAAGGGCGACACGTCGGGCAAGGTGCTGAAGCCCGCGAAGATCGGCAGCGGCTTCGAGGTGCAGGTGCCGCTCTTCGTATCGACCGGCGACCGGATCGAGATCGACACGCGCACCGGCGAATACCGCCGCCGCGTCTAGCCTCCCGCGCGTCGCCGAAAAGGGGCCGGTTCGCCGGCCCTTTTCCTTTTTCCGCCTGCCGCGCGTCAAGAGAGTCGTGCGTTGCGCGAAGACCCTCCTCCCCTCGTTGATCCACGTCAACACCCCCCCGGGGGGGCGATGCGACCATCCGCGTGGCTGCGCAGCCCACGTCCGGCGACACGATTGCCGGCGCGTCGCGGGCACGCGCAGGTCAGGATAACGGTGATGACGGGAACCCCTTCGATGCGCGCCGCGGCGTTCGCCCTGGTGATCGCACTCGCACCCGGCATTGGCGCGGCTGCGGCGCCCGCGGCGGCGCCCGGGGTCAACGAAACCTGCCTCATGTGCCACGGCGCGGCCGATGCGAAGAACGCCGCCGGCGAGTCGATCGCCGTCGACGCCGCGAAATTCGCCTCGTCGGTGCACGGGAGTCTCAAGCTCGAATGCACCGCGTGCCACGTCGACGTCTCCGCCCAGAAGATCCCGCACGCGGAGAAGCTCAAGCCGGTCAACTGCGCGACCTGCCACGAACAGGCGGTCAAGGAATACGCGGCAACCGTCCACGGCAAGGCGCGCAAGGGCGGCAACGAAGTGGCCGCGACCTGCGTCGACTGCCACGGCACGCACGACATCCTGCAGGCGAAGGATCCGGCGTCGCGGACGAACCACGCCAACATCGAAGCCACGTGCTCGCGCTGCCACGGCAACGACGCGACGATGGCCAAGGGCAAGCTGCCGAGCGGCAGCGTCGCCGGCAAGTTCCACGACAGCATTCACGGCAAGGCGCTCAAGAGCGCCGCGCAAGGTTCGGCGCCGACGTGCACGAACTGCCATGGCGCGCACAACATTCTCGCCAAGAGCGAAGAGGGCAGCCGGACGAACCGGGCGAGGATTCCCGACACCTGCGGGTCGTGTCACTCGCCCGAGCGCACCGCGTACATGAACGGCATGCACGGCAGGATGCGCCAGGAGGGCGTGCTGGCCGCGCCCGGTTGCACCGACTGCCACAGCGCGCACTCCATCCAGCAGCACGAGGCGCCGACCTTCCAGACCGAGGTCATCAAGGAGTGCGGCACCTGCCACACCGAGTCGCTGACGTCGTACCGCGACACGTTCCACGGCCAGGTGACGGCGCTCGGCTTCTCGCGGATGGCGACCTGCGCATCGTGCCACGGCGCGCACGAAGTGCTGCCCGCGTCGGATCCCGCCTCGAAGGTATCGAAGCAGAACCGGCTCTCAACGTGCCAGAAGTGCCATGCGGGCGCAAGCCCCAACTTCGCGAGCTTCGATCCGCACGCGAACCGCCACGACAAGGCGCGCGACCCGATCTACTACTACGCGGCGAAGTTCATGGAGATCCTGCTGTTCGGGGTGTTCGCGTTCTTCGGCATCCACACCGTGTTCTGGCTCTACCGCGAGCTGCGCGTGAAGTTCGGGCGCGGCGGCGGCGACGGAGGGCACCGATGACGACCGCCACCGCGACTCCCGCGGCCCCGGCCGGAGGCGCCGCGCGCGGCGCGAGCCCCGTCCAGCGCTACTACCGGCGCTTCAGGCCGACCGAGCGCGTCATGCACGCGGCGCTCATGCTGACCTTCGTCGGCTGCGCGCTGTCGGGCCTGCCGCTCATCTACTCGAACAAGGCGTGGGCCGCAACGTTGGCGCGAATCCTCGGCGGCTTCGAGGGCGCCGGCCTGATCCACCGCATCTGCGCGTTCGTGATGATCGTCGTGTTCGTGAGCCACGTCGTGCTCGTCTTCTCCCGCGCGATCAGGGACCAGCGGCTGCTGTCGATCTTCTGGGGCCCCGACTCGATGGTCCCGCAGCCGCAGGACGGCATCGACATCTGGCGCAACTTCAAGTGGTTCGTCGGCCGCGGCCCGCAACCGCAGTTCGACCGCTGGACCTACTGGGAGAAGTTCGACTACTGGGCGGTGTTCTGGGGGATGTTCATCATCGGCGGTTCGGGGCTCCTGCTCTGGTTTCCGGTCTTCTTCTCGAAGCTCCTGCCCGGCTGGATGTTCAACATCGCGTCGCTGGTCCACGGCGAGGAGGCGCTGCTCGCGGTCGGGTTCATCTTCACGTTCCACTTCTTCAACGGCCACATCCGGCCGGCGAAGTTCCCGATGGACACCGTGATCTTCACCGGGCGCATCTCCGAGCACGAACTCCTGAACGAGCGGCGGTCGCAGTACGAACGGCTCGTGCGGGAGGGCGCGCTCGCAGCGGCCGAGGCGCCGCCGCCCACGTCGGAGTCGCAGTGGTTCGGCTGGGTCGTCGGCGGGACCGCGCTCACGCTCGGGATCGTGGCGATCATCCTGATCGTCTATAGTGTGTTCTAGGCTTTCGGGCGCCCGGGCGGCGTCCGAATCTTGTCGAGGCGACGAACGCGCGGCGCCCGCGTGCCGTCCGGCAAGAGCGCAACGCAACGCGAGGAGGGGGCGATGAAGATCCGGCTGGGGCAGCGCACGCTGATGGTGGGCACGATCACGACGGTCGTCGTGGGACTGATCGCGCTCGCGGTGCTGGGCGCCGGCGGCATCGTCGCCTGGGAGTACAGCAACAGCAACGCGTTCTGCACCAACGTCTGCCACGCCGTGCACCCCGAGGAGCCGGTGGCCCACGCCGCGTCGTTCCACGCGCGCGTCAACTGCGTCGAGTGCCACATGGGCCGGCTCTCGACCCTGCAGCTGATGGCGATCAAGCCGACGCACATCAACGAGCTGGTCGGCATGATCACCGGCTACGAGCGGCCGATCACCACGCACAGCCTGCGTCCGGCGCGCGAATCCTGCGAAGCCTGCCATTGGCCCGAGGCGCGCCACGACGACACGATCCGCACCAAATACCGCTACGACGACGATCCGAAGAGCATGCAGAGCAAGACGACGCTGCAGATGCACACCGGGTCGGGCCCGACGACCGCTTCCGGTGACATCGAGGTCACGCCGCAGCTGCGCCCGGGCGGAACGATCGCGAAGGGAATCCACTGGCACATCGCGCAGGACGTCGAGTACGTCGCGCTCGGCCCGCAGAAGCAGAAGATCGCGCTCGTCGAGATCCGTGGCAGCGACGGCAAGGTGAAGGCGACCTACTTCGACGCCACCGCCGGCGTCACGCGTGCCGAGGCGGACAAGATGGAAAAGCGCCGGATGGACTGCATCGACTGCCACAACGCGTCGGGTCACCCGTTCACGAACCCCGCCGACCTCGTCGACGACGCGATCGAGGAGGGCCGCATCGACCGGAGCCTGCCGTCGATCAAGGCGCGCTCCGATGCGATCATCCAGCAGGCGTCGGGCATCGCCGGCCCCGAGAAGGAGCGCGCGGCCAAGTTCGCGCAGCTGATCGCGGCCGCGGCGCCGAAGGACAGCCCGGCGGCGACGAAGGACGCCGAGAAGAAGTTCACGGACACGATGCAGCAGATCCTGATGCTGACGTCGTTCAGCAGCGATCGCGACGGCAAGCCGCTCACGTGGAGGAACTTCCCGAACAACGTCGGCCACAAGGACTTTCCGGGCTGCTTCCGCTGTCACGACGGGAAGCACATGACGGAGAAGGGCGAGGCGATCCGGCTGCAGTGCACGCTGTGCCATGCGTTGCCGCAGGTCGAGAAGGAAAGCGGTGCGCGGAGCGTCGCGTCCACGGTCGCGCCGGGGCTCACGCCGCCCGACAGCCACAACGCGCCCAACTGGATGCACGATCACCGCTCGAAGATCGACAGCTCGTGCGCGATGTGCCACGGCCCGATCAAGTGGGGCACCGAGGGCGGCAACTTCTGCGCGAACCCCGCCTGTCACGGCCGCAAGTGGCCGGAGATGGACCTGGACGCGAAGAAGAGTTAGCGCGGCGACGCGGTCGCGCCGGGGCAACGCGCGAACGGCGTAGCGGGGGTCCCAAGCGTGCTGGGGATGCGAGCCATCGGGAGCGCGTTCGGGGGCGGGCCCCCGGCCTCATGATCTGCGCTGGAGCTTCGCGGAGGCGCCGCACCAGGGGCCGACGCGCGCTCGAGCCGACTTGTGACGGTCGCGTGAGGCCTGCAAGTACTTTGCACAGATCCTCCTCCTCGGCCGGAGGCGCCCGCGACGCGGGCGCGGAGCCGGAACCGCAGCGACCGTTGTTGTACTGTCGTCTGCACAGACCCAAGTCACTGGATTCCCGCGTTCGCGGGAATGACGACTTCGCGGAATCACGCATTCAATAGACAACGTCCTGAATATTCACAGCTAGATCTTGGCGGGCCGCTTGTGCAGCTTGCGCTGCAGCGTGCGGCGGTGCATCGACAAGGCGCGCGCCGTCGCCGAGATGTTTCCGTCGTGGTCGTGCAGCACGCGCTGGATGTGCTCCCACTCGACGCGCTCGACCGTCATCGGCTTGCCTTCGACGGGCAGGCTCGCGTCGCCGTTCTCGCGAGCGAACGCCGCCACGACCGTGTCGGCGTCGACCGGCTTGACGAGGTAGTAGGTCGCGCCGAGCTTGATCGCCTCGATCGCCGTCGGAATGCTGCCGTGGCCGGTCAGCACGACGATCCGCGTGTGCGGGTCCGCCGCCTTGAGCCGCTCCACGACCTTGAGGCCCGACTCGTCCGGCAGCTTGAGGTCGACGATCGCGTACTCGGGCGGATCGCCGTCGATCGCGCGCACCGCACCGTCGTGATTGTGCGCGACGGTCACGTCGAACCCGCGGCCGTTAAGTGCGCGGCTCATGACGTCGCACAGCGCGTGGTCGTCGTCGACGAACAGCAGGCTCGCGCGGTCCTGATGGATCGTGGTTGCATTCATCGCATCACCTTCGGTCTACACGCTCTTCGCCGCGCCGCCGGGACCGGCGCTCATGCCCGGACCCGGAGGCCCGCGAGGGGCAGCGAGATCTCCGCATCGAGCCCCCCTTCGGGCCGGTTCGTCCACCGGACGCTGCCGCCGAGCCGGCTCACCGTCGACGTCGTCAGCACGAGGCCCAGCCCCGTCCCCTTCCCCGCCGGCTTCGTCGTGAAGAATGCGCGGCCGAGTTCGCCCAGGCGCGAAGGCGGGACGCCCGCACCGCGGTCGCCCACCGCAAGCTGCAAGGTATCCGCGTCCCAGTGCCCGGTGAAGTCCACATGATGCGGGGATGCGTCGGCCGCATTGTTGAGCAGGATCAGAATTGCCTGCTGCAGCGACGCGTCGGCAAAGATCTCGGGAACCGGCGCCGAGCCCTCCCAGCGCGCATCGAGCGGCACGTTGGGCCGCAGCGTCTGAAACCGGCGCACGATGGCGGCGAGGAAGGCGTCGAGCCGCTCGGGGCCGCCGCCCTCGGCGCGCAGGTGGCCCGCCGCCGACGCGAGGTTGGACAGCGCCCGCCGGCACGCCTCGACCTGTTCGGCGAGAATCGCGGCGTCGCGTTGGACGGCCGGGGGCCCTGCCGCGCGCGCCATCTCGCCGGCGACGACCGCCATCGTCGTGAGCGGCGTCGCGAGCTCGTGGGCGGCTCCCGCCGCGAGCGCGCCGAGGCGCATGATCGCCTCGTCGTTCAGCGCGCGGCGCGCCGCCTCGCGCAGCAACTGCTCGTGGGCCCTCAGGTCGGCGACGATCCGGACGACGAACCACGCGGTCGCGATCGCAGTAAGCGCGAACCCCGCCCACAGCCCGATCGCGAGGATGGCGTCGGGCACGGCTCGGCCGTCGGCGTAGCGGAGCGGCGCGGCGAACGCGAAGGCGATCGCGAAGCTCGCCACGACGACCAGCGCTCCCGCGAGCGCAAGGCGTTGCGGCAGGAGCAGCGCGATCAGCACGACGTGGAGGACGTAGAGCGGCCAGAACGGATTCTCGATCCCGCCCGCCAGCGCGAGGAGAAGCGAGAACGCGGCGAGGTCGAACGCGAGCAGGAGCACGACCTCGGCCAGCGTGACCGGCGACCCGCGCCGCGTCCGCAGCCAGGACCACGCGCTGATCGCGAGCGAGCCGGCGACGATCATCCCCATGGGCGCGAGCGAAAGCGCGACGCCCAGCGCCTGAGCGACGGCGATCGCGATCACCTGGCCCGCCACGGCCACGGCCCGCAGCCGCAGGAGGAGCCCCCGGCTCGATGGAAGCGCGGCCCCGTCATCGGCCGCCGCCACGGGCAGAGTCTCGACCGCGTCGGCCCCGCGAGGCGTCGGTCACGGACCCGCCAAAGAAAAAGCCGGCGTGGGCCGGCTCTTTCCACATCGCATGTCGCGTCGACCTACTGCGACAGGACCCACTTGACGAGCGAGTTCAGATCGTCGCCCTTCGCCTTCACCTCGGGGTGGCCCGAATGGGTCTCGAGCTTCTTCACGAGCATCGCCTGGGCGTCCGCCTTGCCCTTGTATTTCGCGGCGACATCCTTGAAGGCGGGGCCGATCTTCTTGGTCGCCACGTCGTGGCAGTTCAGGCAGCCGCTGCTCTTCGCCAGCGCTTCCTGGGCACTCGCTGCGCCGGCACAGGCCAGGCCTGCCGCAGCGACCACAACCATCGCGAATCCTTTCATGCTCGCTTCTCCTCGTTAGGAAAATGCCCGGACCGCCGCCGCCCGACTCGTCCGCTGATGCCGAAACGCGGCGCGGGGTGCGGGATTCTAACGCACCGCCCACGATTCCGTTGACGCCGGACCGGCGGCGCGCCCTCTACGTCAGAGAGACTGGATCCACTTGCCGATCGCCTTCAGGTCGTCGTCCGACGCCTTCACGCTTCCGTGCGGCTTCACGGCCTTGAGCGCGGCAACCACCTCGGCGTCCGACTTGCCCTTGAGCTTGGCCGCGGCGTCCTTGAACGACGGCCCCATCTTCTTCGTGTCCACCGCGTGGCAGTTCAAGCAGCCGTCCTTCTTCGCCAGCGCAGCGGCATCCTCCGCGCTTGCCATCCCCGCCACCAGCAGAGCCGCCGCCGCAACCGCCGCAACCACGATCGTTTTCATGCTCGTTCTCCTCGGATTATGTCCCCGAGCGGGGGCACACTCCCAACCAGGCCCGGAAACGCAGCCGTCATGGTTCCATGGGCGGGGCCGCCGCGGATTGACTTGGCGCAAGAAGCGGCCCGCGCCGCGTCGCAGCGGCCGGTGAAGGCGCGGCCACCCGGTGCCGGGCGAGCCAGAGCGGCGTCCGCGATCGCGGAACCTTGGCCACGAAATGGTAGCGCGCCACGTGGTAGCTCGGGTCGAAGCCGAAGAAGTTCTGCCGCATCCGGGCGAGCTCGTCGTCGCGATAGGCGGAAAGGGGCTTCCGGGCCTCGTCAGCTGCCCGGCGCGCGTTCTTTGCGGCAAGGCGGGACGCGAATTCCGGGTCGCCCGACAGTGCCCGCGCGCGCGCATCGACTTCGGCCACGAAGGCGGCAGGCGTTGCGCCGAAGCATGCATCGACGAGTCCAAGCGCCGCCGCCGCCCGCGCGCCCAGCGGAAGCCGGTCTTGCGTGATCGCCCGCGCGCACGCCGCATCGAGGCGCCGCGGCAGGAGGTAGGTCCAGTATTCGGATCCGTATAGATTGCCCATCGACTTGTAGTGGGGATTGAGCACGATCCCGTCCCGCGCGTACACGTGATCGGCCGCGAGCGCGAGGAACGCGCCGCCCGCACCGGCGTTGCCCTGCATCGCGGCGACCGTCAGCTGGCGGTCCGCGACGACGATCTCGCGCACCAGGTCGTCGATCGCGTTGATGTTGCGCCACGATTCCTCGGCCGGATGCGCCGAGTCCTCGATCAGGTTCAGGTGGATCCCGTTCGACCAGTAGTCGGGGCCGCCGGCAAGGACGATGACGCGGGTCGGGCGCGCCCTCGCGTGCCGGAACGCCGCGCGCAGCGCTTCGCACTGGGCGGTCCCCATCGCGCCGTTGTAGAAGGCGAAATGCAGCCACCCGATGCCGTCGCGCTCCTCGTAGCGGATCGGCTGCCACGTCTCGCCCTCGGCCGACGCCTCCGGCGCAAGCGGAAATTCCGGGACGGCGGCGAGACGATTCCCAAGCACGATCGCCGCCGGCAGCTTGAACGCTTGCGGCCCGCCGCTCTCGCGCTTGAGGTGCGTGATCCACACCGCGCCGTCGATCGTCGCGCGGAGGATCGCGCCGCCGCGCTGCCCGACGACGTCGCCGGGGGCGGTCCGTTCGAACCGCAGCCCCGATTCGCGGTGCGCGTCGAAGAGGTACGCCCGCTCGCCGCACACCTCGTCGAGCACGCCCGGGGCGCCGTCGGCCGCGCGGATCTTCCGCAGCACGGTCGTCGTGTCGTCCGCCCGCCAGTCGATCGCGCGATCGGCCTGGCGCATCGGCGCTCGCGCGCGTCCGCGCACGGCGGGATCCGCGTAGTCGAGCGGTTCAGGCGCCAGGCCGCGCTCGATCCGCTCGAGCGCGCGGACGAGCGCCGCGACCGCCGCTTCGGTGACCTCGTTCCGGTAGAGACTGCTCTTCGCCGCCTCGCGCATCGCGAAGCGGTTTTCGGCCCAGACGTCGCCCGCGTCCATCTCGCCGTTAGCCTCCAGCACCGTGACGCCCCACTCGGCCTCGCCGTTCATGATCGCCCAGTCGAGTGCCGACGGTCCGCGGTCGCCGCGAATTCCGGGGTGGACCACGAGGCAACGGTTGCGTAGCCAGACCGCGTCGGGAATCCGGCGCTTGAGAAACGGCGCTACGATCAGATCGGGTCGAAAGAGCGCAACGGCCTCCTCGGTGACCCGGTCGTGGACGTCGAGCTCGACCGAGAGCTCGTGGCCCCGGGCCGCGAGCTCGACCCACAGCCGCTGCGTGAGGCTGTTGAACGAGTGGGCGAGGAGCAGGATCCGCATCACGGACCGATCAGCAGATGCGCGGCAATTGCTCGCCGGTGAGCCAATCGACGACGCGGCGGCCGCCGAAACTCGTGTCCATCTGGACGAAGTGGTGCGGATCGGCGGTCGCCTCGCCGACAATCGCCGCGTCGCGTCCGAGCGGATGCGAGCGCATCGCCGCCAGGAGCCGGTCGGCATCGTCGGGCGCGCAGATCGCGACCAGCTTCCCCTCGTTGGCGACGTACAGCGGATCGAGGCCCAGGAACTCGCAGGCGGCGGCGACTTGCGGCCGCACGGGAATGCGGCTCTCGGCGAGCACGATGCCGCAGCCCGATTGCCGCGCGAGCTCGTTCAGCGTCGTCGCGAGCCCGCCCCGCGTCGGATCGCGCAGGCAGCGAAGCCCGGGGGCCGCGGCCAGCATCGCCGCGACGAGCCCGTGCAGCGCGGCCGTGTCGGACGCGATCGCAGTCTCGAAGCCCAGGTTCTCGCGCAGCGACATGATCGCGACGCCGTGATCGCCGATCGGTCCGCTCAGGATGACGACGTCGCCCGGCCGCGCCCGATCGCCGGACACGTCGATGCCGGACGGCACGATGCCCACGCCGGTGGTCGTGATGAACACGCCGTCGCCCTTGCCCTGTTCGACGACCTTCGTGTCGCCGGTGACCACGGGGACGCGCGCGTCCTTCGCGGCGGCGGCCATCGATTCGACGATGCGCCGCAGGTCGGCGAGCGGGAAGCCCTCCTCGAGCACGAAGCCCGCCGCCAGATAGAGCGGCGTCGCGCCGCACATCGCGACGTCGTTGATGGTGCCGTGCACCGACAGGCAGCCGATGTCGCCGCCGGGAAAGAACAGCGGCGAGACGACGTGGCTGTCGGTCGCCATCACGAGCCGGCCCGCGGGCACGTCGACGCGCGCGCCGTCGTTGCCCTGGCGCAGCCAGTCGTTGTCGAACGCGCGGAGAAACAGCTCGTCGACGAGCTGCGCCATCGCGCGGCCGCCCCCGCCGTGCGTCATGTCGACACGGCCGTGGCGGAAGTCCACCGGACGGACGTAAGGGCGGGTCATGCGGCCGCCGGCTCCTGCGCCCGCTCGGCGACGATCGCCGCATCCTTGAAGCGACCGTAGGTGTAGTGCGCCGCGCATGCGCCCTCGGAGGAGACCATGCACGAGCCCATCGGGTTCTCCGGCGTGCACGCGGTCCCGAACAGCCGGCAGTCGACGGGCCGCTTGACGCCGCGGAGGATCGCGCCGCACTCGCAGGCCGTGTTGTCGGCGACCGAGCGGTAGACGATGCCGTAGCGCGCCTCGGCGTCGAAGCGGCGGTAGCGCTCCTTGATCCGGAGCGCGCTGTACGGCACCTCGCCGAGGCCGCGCCACTCGAAGGTCTTGCGGAGCTCGAAGACATCGGCGACGAGCGCCTTCGCCTTCGCGTTGCCTTCGCGCGTCACCGCGCGCGTGAACTCGTTCTCGACCTCCGCGCGTCCCGCATTCAGCTGCCGCACGAGCATCAGGATCGCCTGCATCACGTCGAGCGGCTCGAAGCCGGCAATCACGACCGGGCGCGCATACTCCTCGGCGAAGTACTCGTAGGGCTCGCTGCCGATCACCGTCGACACGTGCGCCGGGCCGATGAAGCCGTCGAGCGCCACCGTGCCGAGCTCGCGGACGTCCTTCGACTCGAGGATGTTGCTGATCGCGGCGGGCGTGACGACGTGATTGCAGAAGACGCTGAAGTTCGCGAGCCCCTCCGCGTCCGCCTGCCGGATCGCGACCGCGGTCGGCGGCGTCGTCGTTTCGAAGCCGATCGCGAAGAAGACCACGTCGCGGTCCGGGTGCTCGCGCGCGAGGCGCAGCGCGTCAGCGGACGAGTAGACCATCCGGATGTCGCGCCCGCGCGCCTTCGCCTTGATGAGCGAGAGCCCGCCGGACGCCGGGACGCGCATCGTGTCGGCGTACGTGCACAGGATCAGCCCCGGCCGCGCGGCGAGCTCGATCGCGTTGTCGATGCGCCCGATCGGCAGCACGCAGACCGGGCAGCCCGGCCCGTGGATCATCCGGACGTTCGGCGGCAGCAGGTCCGCGAGGCCGTAACGGGAGATCGCGTGGGTGTGCCCGCCGCAGAACTCCATCAGGTGATAGCGTCGCGCAGGCTCGGCCTCCGCCGCGATCGCCGCGGCCAGCCGGCGCGCGAGCGCACCGTCGCGGAATTCGTCGATGTACTTCATGCCGCCGCCGGGTCAGGGTCGGCCTCTTCCGCCGCAGGCGAAGCCCGCAGCGGCGGACCAACGGCCGACCTCCATCGCTCGGCGACGCGAGCTTCGCCTCTTGGCTCGCTTCGCTCGCCCGCCTCGCTCAGGAGTCCCGCCTCGGCGAACGTCGCGAGCGTCCGCGCCGCCTCGTCCGGATCGAGCTTCGTGAGCGCGTAGCCGACGTGGACGATCACGTAGTCGCCGATGGACACGCCGTCGACGAGCGCAAGCGAGATGCGCTTGCGGACGCCGCCGACTTCGACGGTCGCCGTCTCCGCTTCCGGCAGCTCGACGACGCGGGCGGGGATCGCGAGGCACATGTTAGTTAACTCCGAGTCCTTCGAGCGCCACCCACGCCTGCCCGAGCGAGAGCCCCCCGTCGTTCGGTGGCACGGCGCGCGCCTCGAGCAGCGTGATGCCGCGCCGCGCGAGACCTTCGCGCACGCCGCGAGCGAGGATCGCGTTGAGGAAGCAGCCGCCGGCGCCTGCGACCGTATCGAGATCGAGCCGCCGCGCCGTCGCGGAGGCCCACTCGGCGAGGCCCTCGGCGACCGTCGCGTGAAACAGCGACGCCCCATGCGCCGGGTCGTCGACGTCGGCGAGCCGCGCCGCGAGCGCCGTGAAGTCGAGCGCGTTGTCGGCACCGATGCAGTAGAGCGAGGCGTCCGCGGCGACCGGGCCGTGGCGCTCGGCAAGCCCTTCGAGCAGCATCGCCGCCTGTCCTTCGAACGCGATGCGACGCCTGACGCCGAGGAGGCCCGCCGCCGCGTCGAACCAGCGGCCGAGGCTGCTGGTCTCGGGCGAGTGCAAGCCGCGCGCGAGCAGCGCAGCGACGGTCGCTGCCGCCGGCTCGTCGGCAAACCGCTCTGCGATCGCACCGTCGCGTCCCGCAAGCACGAGGGCCGCCGCCGCCATTCGCCACGGCTCGCGCGCCGCGCGATCACCCCCGGGAAGACGCAGCGGGCGCAGTCGTCCGAGGCGTTCGCAGCGCGCACCGTCGACGCGCAGGAGCTCGCCGCCCCACGCGCCGCCATCGGTGCCGAGGCCGATGCCGTCGAGCGCAAGCCCGAGCACCGGGCGCGCGACGCGATGCTCCGCAAGCACCGCGGCGATGTGGGCGTGATGGTGCTGCACGGCGTGAAGCGGAAGGCCCCATCCTGCCGCTAGCCGCGCCGCGTGCCGCGTGCTGAAGAAGTCGGGGTGGAGATCGTGCGCGACGATCGCAGGCCGGACTTCGAGGATCGACACCAGGTGCGTGACCGTTTCGGCGAGCGCGAGGCAGGTCGGCGCATTGTCGAGATCGCCGATGTGCGGCGAGACGAAGGCCTCGTCGGCTCGCGTTACGCACACGGTGTTCTTGAACCAGCCACCCAAGGCCACGACCGACGGACCGCTCCGCGCGAGGCGGATCGACTGCGGCGTGTAGCCGCGGGCGCGACGCACGAACTGGTAACCGCCTCCCGTCGCCGCGCGCAGCACGCTGTCGTCGCAGCGCGCGACGATGTCGCGGTCGTGCACCAGGTACGCGTCGGCGATGCCGGCAAGACGCGACAGCGCCTCCCCGTTGGCGGTGACGAGCGGCTCGCCGCCGGGATTCGCGCTCGTCATCACGAGGACCAGCGCCTGGGGCGCGCGCAGCCACCCGGCGCCCGGGGGTCGGCCCGCGGCCTCGTGGAACAGCAGGTACTGGAGCGGCGTGTACGGGAGCATCGCGCCGAGCCACGCGAGCCCGGGTGCGACGCCGGGCAGCGCGGCATCCGCCGCGGCGGTCTTGCGCAGGAGCACGATCGGTCGCTCGCACGATTCGAGCAAGCCCCGCTCGGTCGCGCTCACCTCGGCCAGCGGTGCGAGCGATGCCGCGCCCGCGACCATCACCGCGAACGGCTTTTCTTCGCGTGCCTTGCGCTCGCGCAGCCGCGCGACGGCCTCCGCGTTGCGCGCGTCGCACGCGAGGTGGAATCCGCCGAGGCCCTTGATCGCGACGATCTCGCCATGTGCGAGCCGCAGGGCCGCCGCGGCGATCGGATCGGCGTCGGGCGCCGTGCTTCCGTCCCGCTCGAGCAGCGCGAGGCGCGGCCCGCAGGTCGGACAGGCGTTCGGCTCGGCGTGGAAGCGGCGATCCTGCGGCGACCCATACTCCTTCGTGCAGGACGCGCACTGCGCGAACGCGGCCATGCTCGTCGTCGCGCGGTCGTACGGCAGGTGGTGCGTGATCGTGTAGCGCGGCCCGCAGTTCGTGCAGTTGACGAACGCGTAACGGTAGCGCCGGTCCGCCGGGTCGAACAGTTCGGCGAGGCAGTCCGCGCAGATCGCGCCGTCGGGACCGATCGCCGTCGCGGCATGGCCGGGCTCGCTCGCGAGGATCGCGAAGCCGCGCTCGCCGCGCCGTGCCGCGCACTCGGAGACATCGACGCGGTCGATGCGCGCACGAGCTGGCGCTTCGCGCTCGAGGCGGCGCGCCATCCGGTCGACGCGCTCGTGGGCGCCCTGCACCTCGATCACCACGCCGGCCGCGTCGTTGCGCACGAAGCCGTCGAGCGCGAGCTCGGACGCGAGCCGGAACACGAACGGCCGGAAGCCGACGCCCTGTACGATGCCGCGCACGGCGATGCGCCGCCGGACGGGCGGATCGACGGCGCGCAGCATCGCGTCCATCGTCCTCTCAGCGCGCCGATTCGAGCAGGGCGACGCGGCGGCGCAAGGCCGCGAGGTCCGCATCACGCGTCTCCCGCGCCCGCTCCACGCCCCGCTCGAGCCACGCGAGCCAGTCGTCGAACCCGGCGCCCGTCGTCGCCGATACCCGCATCGCCGCGAGCTCCGGCCGCACCCGCCGCGCGTACGCGACGGCCCGGTCGACGTCGAAAGTGACGTAAGGCAGGAGATCGACCTTGTTGACGAGCATCAGATCCGCAGCGTGGAAAATGTCGGGGTACTTGAGCGGCTTGTCGTCGCCCTCCGTGACCGAGAGGATCACGACCTTGTGCGCTTCGCCCAGGTCGAAGGCCGCGGGGCAGACGAGATTGCCGACGTTCTCGATCATGAGCAGGCTGCCGTCGGCGGGCGCGAGCTCGCCGAGCGCATGGCCGACCATGTGGGCGTCGAGATGACAGCCCTTGCCGGTGTTGACCTGGACGGCGCGCGCGCCCGTCTTGCGGATGCGGTCGGCGTCGAGCGAGGTCTGCTGGTCGCCCTCGATCACCGCGACCGGGAGCCGCCCGCGCAGCGCCTCGATCGTGCGCACGAGCAGCGTCGTCTTCCCGGATCCCGGGCTCGACACGAGGTTGAGCGCGAAGACCGCCCGGTCGCAGAGCAGCTGCCGGTTTCGCGCCGCGTACGCGTCGTTCCGCGCGAGGATGTCCTGCTCGATCTGCAGCGTGCGCGTCGGCGGCAGGCCGGCCGCGTGGGTCCCGCCGAGGCCTGCGGCTGCGCCCAGTTCGCGCGCGCTGCCGCCGCCGTGAACGTGGCTGTGCCAGGTGCCGTCGCCGTGGCGGTGCCAGTGGGCGCCCGGCTTCCGCTCGGGCGGTGCTTCGTGCTCGTGCCCGGCCACGGGGACGCCTTCGACGCGCGCTTCACCGTGTCCGCAGCCGCAGGTCGTGCACATCGGTCGCTCCTCTCGATTCGTTGGCGCGACGCGCCGGCGTCACGCGACCTCGATCTCGGTAACGCGCATCGCGTCGCCCGCGACCACTTCGAGCTGGTAGCCGCCGCAGCGGGGGCACGCATCGCCGCGCCGCGCGAGCGGCACGCGCTCGCCGCAGGGGAGGCACCATGCCGCGCCGGGCGTTACCGCGATGTCGAGCCGCGCACCGGCCGCGACGCCGCCGCGCGCCACCGCATCGAAACAGAAAGCGAGGGCCTCGCGCTCGACATGCGAAAGCGCGCCGAGCTCGAGCCGCACGATCGCGACGCGCGCGGCACGATGCTTCCGCGCCGTGTCCTCGACGATGGCGATCATGCCTTCGGCGAGCGCCATTTCATGCATGCGCGATCTCGACCGCGCACGCGACACAGGGATCGAGCGCCTGCACCGCGAGCGTCGCCCGGCGCTCGAGCGCCGGCTCGTCGTCCGCGGCCATCCCGGCGAGACCCCGCGCCAGCGGGCCTTCGGGGTGGAAGTTCCACTCGGTCGGCGCGACGATCCGGTACGCCGCGACGCGCTCCTCGACGATGCGCGCGCGATGCAGCAGGAGTCCGCGCGCCGTCTGCACCGCGGCCACGCCTTCTCCCAGGTCGAGCGTGAACGCGTCGATCTCCGCATCGTCGTCGGCCGCGCTTCCGCACTTGCCGAGCAGGAGCGCGAGCTCGACCAGTCGCGCGGACATCCGCGACGGCACCGCGTTGCCGCAGCGCGCGCGAAGCGCGGCGACGACCGGATGCGCGTGCACCCGGGCGAGCGCTCCGGTCTCGACCGGAACGCCGTCCCAGACCGGGGCCGTCTCGAACGCGGAGCCGGCACTCATCGCCGGCAGCACGGCCTGCTCGAGCGCCGCGCGGCCCGCCGCCGGCATCAGCCGCACCTCGGAGCGGCCGAGCGTGGGCGACGAGCGAAGCAGTTCCGCGAGCAGCACGGCGGGCAGCGTGCGGCCCTGCCCGGCCCAGGCGTCGATCGTCTCGCCTTCGATCCGCGCGAGCCACGCGTCCGGCGCGACGCCGTAGACGTGGCGACCGGCGAGCTCGGAAAGGTCGTCTTGCGCGTCACGCGCCCCCGCGGCGACCAGGCGAAACGCGATGGCCACCGGCCCGGTCGCCGGCGGGTGGCCCATCGCCTGCGGCCAATCGACGAGGATGCGACGCAGGTATTCCTGGATCGTCTCGAGGCGCACCGCGCGGGCGCGCTCCGCACGCACGCTCGCCGCTTCGGTCGCCCCGCGGGCTGCGGCGAGCGCGCCGGCGGCGGCCGCTTGCTGCGCCCGACCGCAAACGGAAAACAGACGCGGCACCATCGCGATCGCGTCGTCCGGTGCACGGCCGCAGAGTACGCGCGCGGCCGCGAACGGACGGGTCGAGCGCACGGCCACGCGGCGCACCACACGTCCTCGGCACTCGAGTCGCACGGTGAGCTCACCTTCGATCGTCACCGCCGCCTCCGAGGATACGGCCGCGCAGGAACGCGCGCTTCGACATCGGCGCGTCGAGGCTCGCCGCAATCCGGCCGAGCGGCCGCTGCGGCAACGCGGACGGGTCGGCGTTCCCGGGATCGAACAGCGCGTCGCGCGCGAGCGTCGCCACGAGCCGCGCCGTCTCGTGGTCGTCGTATTCGAGGAGCGGCGAGATCAGCGAGCACACCTGGTAGTCGCCGACCCCGTCGTCGACGGCGCCGACGAACTCGTAATCGCCGGCGGGGAACCGGTACGTCCGCTTCGCGCCGGCGACGAGGGGCCCCCAGAGCGCCGGATCACGCGGCGCCAGCACGAGGTTCATGCACCAGGGCGTCACCATCACGCCGAGCCAGGCGCCCTGCCACGGAGCGAATCCGACCGCCTCCACCCGCAAGGCGGGATTGACGAAGGCGAGGCCGCGCATGCGGTCGGCCGCTGCGCGGAATATCCGCGCGAGCGATTCCGACGGATCGCCTCGAAGCGCCTCATCGGGGTTCATCGCGCATTTCCAGGAACTGGTCCTTCGACGCCCCGCAATTGGGGCATGTCCAGTGCGGCGGCAGCAGGGCGAACGGCGTGTCCTCGGGCACCTGCCACACGACGTCGCCCTCGGCCGGGTCGTAGACGTACCAGCAGATCCTGCATTCCATCCGCGCGTTGCGGTCGATCCGGCCGGCGTCGCCGAAGCGCTCGAACGTCGTCATGACCTGGGCGCCTACTCGGAATCGGCCATCCACGCGATCAGCTCGGCGAGCCGGTCGCGGCTGTCCTCGAGGTCCTCGGGCGCGGCGAGTGCGACCTCGGGCAGCGCGACGACCTCGATCGTGGAGAGGATCGGCGTGTTCATGCTGTTGAAATACCGCACGCGCCAGACGTCGCGCGCGAGCGTCGATTCGATCCGGCAGTGCCCGAACCCGCGCGACACGATCGCCACCGGCCCGTTCGGCAGCGCGGCGTCGATCGCCGCGTGGTCCTCGGGCGAGAGCGGCAGGAGCGTGAGGTTGACGACGTGGGCGCGCGCTCCGGGGAGGCGCGTTTGCATCTGCGCCGCGATCTCGGCCAGGAGCGAGGGCGAATTCATCGCGCCCGAGGGCAATGTCGCGGCCGGCAGGGTCGCGCGCGCCGACCGTCGGGCTGCGGCCGATACGGCGCGCGGCAACGGGCCCGCTTCGATCCAGTCGCCCGCGGGCGTTCCACGGTGGAAGGCGCACACTCGCCACAGCCCCGTGAACACGCTCTCCTGGATCCGGTACTCCGGTCCGGCAAGGCCGTCGATCCGCACGCTGACCTCGCCTTCCCCGAGCATCGAGTTGACGAGCGCGAGCACGTCGGCGGGGACGGCGCCGAGGTCGGCATACGGTACCGCGGCATCGGCCGACGGATCCCAGCGCGCGAGCTTCGCGTGGAATTCCTCGAAGATCGCGCGAGCGCGAGCGAGCGCGGAGGCGTCCGCCGCCGGCGGCACTTCCGGCATCCTGAACGTGCTCACCTCGCGGGGGACCGCGAGGACGTCGAGCGGGTCGTCGGCCGGCTGCGAGCCCGGGCCGAACATCCGCTGTGTCACCGGAACTTCCGTCATGGCATCGCCCCTTCAGTGTCTGTCCTGCGGCGTCGACGCGTCGCTGCCTTCGGCGTGCACGGGAATCGCGAGTCCGGGCGCGCGCATGGGGGGCGCGGCGAGCAGTCGCACGATCTCGCTCACGTACTCGTCCCAGGCACGGAGGCCGTCGACGGCGCCGACGTAGCGCCCGTCCTGGAGCAGAACGACGGCGGGCCAGCGTCGGAAGGCGAAGCGCGGATGAACCGCGCGCGCGGCGTCCGGCAGCAGCACGCCGACCCGGAATCGCCCGGGAAACGCGGCGGCGATCTCCGGCACGATCACCGCGAGGTCCAGCGTTTCCTTGTAGCGCACGGGGTCCTCGAGGAACACGAGCAGCGCGTGCCCGGCCTCGCGGGCGAAGGCGTCGAGCGTGGCGGCGGTCAGCTCGACCGCGGCGGGCTGCGCGAGCAGGCGGCCGATGAGCGGGTGCGAGCGCGCACGCTCGTCGGCCGTGGACGGAATGGCGATCGTCATGAGGACTCCTTGCGCAGGTGCGGCGGCAGTTCCGGCTCGCGTCCCGCGAGATCGGCGAAAAAGACGTCGAGATCGCGATCGCCGGCGAGTACTGCCTCGAGCGCGTCGAGCGCGGCTCCGGTCTGCCGGGCCTCGATCTCGCTCATCGTGCGGACCGCCCGCCCCTGGTGCGCGAGGATCCACTCGCCCTCGCCGACCGCGCCGACGAGAGCGATGTCGATCCGCTCGCGGCGCCCGCGGCCCTCGCAGTCGGCGCTGGCGCCGTCGACGCCCAGGACCCGCATCGGTATCCCGACGCACATGCTCAACCTTTCCCGTCCGCCGCACGCGCGACTAAGCGCGGATCTCCGCTGCGGCAGGCGTCGGCGTCCGAAGGACGGCCCGATTCGTACTCGTCGCGCGAGAGCGACCGCGCATGCAAAGGCTCGCAGGCGGCTCCTGCGGGCCGCGGGGTTCCCGCGAGACCCCAGCTGCGCAACTCGGCGGCGGCGAGCGCCACGACCTCGGGAAGGCGTTTGCCGACAGGATCCGTGAGGCTGCCTCCGAAGTCCGACAACTCCTGCGGCTGGACACCGATCGCCGTGATCGTCTCGGGCGCGCGACCGTTCAGCTGGAGCAGCGCCAGGACGTCGTTGAAGCCGTTCTGATGCGGGGAGAGCTTGGTCCGGCCCCACGCGGGGACGTCGTCGCCACGCAGGACGCGAAGCGTTCCCGGAGGGAGCGCGAAGTCGATCGCATCGAAGACGAGCACGCGGCGCGCGGTGCCGACCACTTCGTAGAGGCCGAGCCCGAGCGTGCCGCCGTCGACGAGGGACACGCCGGGGGGAAACGCGAACGCGGCGTGCAGCGCCTCGACGGCCCGGACTCCGAAGCCCTCGTCGGCCCAGAGCACGTTACCGATTCCCAGCACCAGCGCGTCGCAGTGGATTTCCAAGGCTCCGTGTTACACATCACGTAACAATCGGAAGCCTACCGGCGCCTCCGAAGGGCGTATTGCGATAGGTCAACGGCGGCCGCGATGCCCCTTCGGGCCCCGGCAATTTGCAATCCCTCCTTGAAAGGATTGCCGATGACGGCCGGGGCGCGGTCCGCCGGGGCTCACCAACTCCCTGTGCGCAAAGAACAACGCCGATGGCATGCGTGTTGCGTACAGAACGCGAGGCGCCTGTGGACGCGATCACGATTCGGACGATTCCATGACGATGCGAAAGCTCGCATGCGCGGCGATCCTCGCCGCCGCGCTCGGTGCCCAGGCCCAGCCGCCCTCCGGCACCCCAGGCGCGCCGCCGCCGAGGGTGACCCCGACCGTGCCCGTCGATCCGCGGCACAAGGCCGGACCCGATCCCCACCCGCTGGCCGCGCCGCAGACGCCCGCCGGCGCCGCGGCTGCCGACCCGAAGGCGAGCGCCGACGCCGCTCACCAGGCGGCACGGAAGGCCTGCGACGCGAAAACAGGATCCGCCAAGGAGATGTGCCTCAAGGACGCCAATGCGGCGCACGACCGTGCGCTCGGCCGCCACGATTCGACGACGACCGCGAAGCCCGCGGCGCCTACGACTCCGAGTCCCGCCGTCCCGGGCACCAGCGCACCGGGCGGCACAGCGCCGAAGTAAAGCAAGCGATGCGTGACGCAACGCGTGCCGCCATGGCCAATGGGACTGTGCGCGCGAAGGAGTGGCTCATGAAATCGATCCTCGATCCGGAATTCCGGTATACGCCCAGCGTCGAGACCGATCTTCGAAAGACGTTCGCACGTATCCGCCGCGAGCAGCGCCGGCAGCTGGAAACCCGCGTCGCCGCCGACGCCGAGGCGCGAAGGAACGTGCTGCCCATCCTCGCGCGTCCGGCCGCGATGAAGATGTAACCCGGAGTGCGGGGCCGATCCGGACCCTGCGGATCGCGGCAGCGCCGCGGCCCGCCTAACGGCGTCGCGCTCGCGTCGCCACCGCACGCAGCGCGGCGTGCATGTCCCACGCCACCTGCAGGTGCATCCAGAACGAGGCGTCGTTGCCGAAATACATCGCGAGCCGCACCGCCGTGTCGGGGGTAATCGCGCGGCGGCCGTTGACGAGCTCGTTCACGCGGCGCCGCGAAATGTCGAGTGCCGCCGCGAGCTCCGTCTGCGTGATCGCGAGGGGGCGCAGGAAGCGCGTCTCGAGGAACTCGCCGGGGTGCGGCGGCCGGCGCGACGCGGGCGCGGGACGCGGCGGTTTCGCCGCGGCGTTGCCCGGCATCGCGCGCCCGCTCTCGAATCGCTCCAGCATCGGCGTCGTCAGACCCGGGGCTCGCGCTTCCACATGCGGATGCCGTTGACCATCGTGCTGATGATCGACTCGCCGCTCATGATGTCCTCGCGGAACACCATGTACACGTGGATGAACACGAACAGCAGCAGGTACCACATCACGAGGTGGTGCAGCGTCCGCACCATCTGCGGGTCGCCGAAGACGACGAACACCCACCCGAACCAGCGCATCCAACCCGTCCCCCATCCCCACTGCTCGGCGAAGAGCGCGAGTCCGGTGACCGACATGAAGATCGCGCCGAGCGTGAACATGAAGAACATCGCCGCCTGCGCGACCGGGTTGTGGCCGACCCAGAGGTCCGACTCCTTCTTCAGGAACAGGTAGTAGCCGACCTGGCTCCAGAAGCCGCGCCACCACGCGCCGCTCCAGAACGGAATGTAGAAGATGCTGCGCGCGCTGTGGTTGCCGACGACGACCCAGTAGATCCGCACGAGCAGCGCGACGACGAAGATCATCCCCGCCGACTCGTGGATCATCCGGATCCAGCCGAAGTAGAAGGTGTCGTAGGGCTCGCCGCCGATCGCCGGCGGCGGGCTGCCGATCAGATAGCCCGTCGCGGCCAGCACCCCCATCGCCAGGAACGTGACCCAGTGCCACAGCCGCACCGGCGCCTCGTAGACATAGACCGGCTCGAGCGGGCCCGAGAGCACGCGGCCGGACACGGATTCGACGCGCATCCTGTCCTCCCTAGCCCACCGTTACCGAGACGAGTTCCTCGCCCTCGGGCGAGAGCACGTGCGTGGCGCACGCGAGGCACGGGTCGAAGCTGTGGATCGTCCGCAGGATCTCGACCGGCTGCTCCGGCTTTGCCATCGGCGTGTTGAGCAACGCCGCCTCGTACGCGCCGATCTGGTTCTTGGCATCGCGCGGGCTCGCGTTCCACGTCGTCGGCACCACGCACTGGTAGAGGTCGATCTTCGTGTTCTTGATCTTGATCCAGTGCCCGAGCGCGCCGCGCGGCGCTTCGCAGGGACCCGCGCCTTTCGCGTCGGCAGGCCACGTCGCCGGCTCCCACTTCTCGACGTTCGCGGTCGCGAGGTCGCCGGCCTTGATGTTCGCCATGAGCTCGGCATGGTACTGCTTCATCTTGCGCGCCGCCCATTGGCACTCGAGGCCGCGCGCCGCGGTTCGCCCCAGCGTCGAGAACAGCGCCGTGATCGGGACGTCGAGCGTCTTCAGCACGGCGTCGACCTGTTCCTTCACGTCCTTGCGGCCACGGGCGTAGGCAACGACGTAGCGCGCGAGCGGCCCGACCTCGACCGCGTTTCCCTTCCAGCGAGGCGCCTTGACCCACGAGTATTTCGCCGACTCGTCGATTTCCTTGATCTCGGTGCGCGATCCCTTGGTGTCCTTGCCCAGCACGAAGTTGGGCTCGGTAACGCCGTCGAACGGGTGCAGGCCGTTTTGCTCCTGCGCATACTTGTACCACGAATGCGTCACCCATTCCTGGACCTGGCTCGGATCCTTGAGATCGACGTCGTGAACCTTGGAGAGATCGCCGTCGAGGATCACGCCCATCGGCATCGCGAGACTGTTGTTGGAGTAGTCGTTCGGGATCTCCGGGAACTCGCCGTAGGCCATCACGTTCTTGCCGGAAAGACCGCCGCCAATTCCCGCCCAGTCCTTGTAGAACCCGGCGATCGCGAGCAGGTCGGGGATGTAGACCTGGTCGATGAACTCGCTCGTGCGGTTGCAGATGTCGCCCACCATGTTGAGGTAGAACATGTTGACCGCGCCGACCGCGCCGGTGCCATCGACGTTGATCGGCGACGGAACGCCGCCGACGAGCCAGTTCGGGTGCGGGTTCTTGCCGCCGAAGATCGTCTGGATCCGCACGATCTCCCGCTGGAAGTCGAGCGCCTCGAGGTAGTGCGTCGTCGCGAGGAGGTTCACTTCAGGCGGCAGCTTGTACGCGGGGTTGCCCCAGTAGCCGTTGGCGAAGATGCCGAGCTGGCCGCTCTCGACGAACTTTTTCAGCCGGTTCTGCACCTCGCGGAAATACGCGGGCGACGACTTCGGCCACGGCGAGATGCTCTGCTGGATCTCCGAGGTCTTCTTCGGGTCCGCCTTGAGCGCCGACACGACGTCGACCCAGTCGAGCGCGTGCAAGTGGTAGAAGTGCACGAGGTGGTCCTGCGCGTACAGCGTCGCGTGCATCAGGTTGCGAATCGTGTTCGCGTTCTTCGGGATCTTGATCTGGAGCGCGTCCTCGACCGCGCGCACCGAGGCGAGCGCGTGCACGCCGGTGCAGACGCCGCAGATGCGCTCGGTGAACGCCCACGCGTCGCGCGGGTCACGGCCCTTGAGGATCACCTCGAGCCCGCGCCACATTGTTCCCGTCGACACCGCGTTGCGGATCACGTTGCTCTTGTCGACGTTGACCTCGATGCGCAGGTGCCCCTCGATCCGGCAGATCGGGTCGACGACGATGCGCTTGCCGCTGTTGTCGAGCGTGAAGCCCTGGGTCTGATAGGTCGCCATGATCACTTCTCCGTCTCGCTCAGCTTGTCATTGGCGGACTTGCTGCGCGCCTGCTTGATCGCGCTCACCGCCGCGTGCGCCGCGACCGCGACGCCGGCGGCCGCCAGCGCCGTGAGGCCGATCCGGTCGGCCGTGCCTTCGACGCCCGCGATGCCCGGCACCTTGACCGTCGTCAGATGGTCGTAGAACGAGCCCTTGTCCCAGAACGCGTCCTCGGAGCAGCCGATGCAGCCGTGGCCCGACTGGATCGGGAACGACAGCCCGTCGTTCCAGCGGGTCGCCGAGCACGCGTTGTAAGTGACGGGGCCCTTGCAGCCGACCTTGTAGAGGCAGTAGCCCATCCGCGCGCCCGCATCGTCGAAGTGCTCGGCGAACTGGCCCGCATCGAAGTGCGGTCGGCGGTAGCACTTGTCGTGGACACGCTGGCCGTAGAACATCTTCGGCCGACCCTGCTGGTCGAGGTCCGGCAGCCGGTCGAACGCGAGGATGTACGAGAGCACGCCGGTCATCACCTCGGCGATCGGCGGGCAGCCCGGGACCTTGACGATCGGCTTGTCGGTGATCACCTTGTCGATCGGCACTGCGTGGGTCGGGTTCGGCTTCGCCGCCTGCACGCAGCCCCACGACGCGCAGCTGCCCCACGCGACGACCGCCTTCGCGTCCTTCGCGTATTCCTTCAGCACATCGACGAACGGGCGACCGTAGTAGATGCAGTACATCCCGTCCTCGGCGAGCGGCGGATTGCCCTCGACCGCGAGGATGTAGTTCCCCTTGTGCTTCTGCATCGTCTCGTGCGCGTTCGCGCGCAGCTGCTCGCCCGCGGCGGCCGACAGCGTCATGTGATAGTCGAGCGACAGCATCGACAGCACGACGTCCGAAGCGAGCGGGTGCGCCGAGCGGATGAACGACTCGCTGCAGCACGTGCACTCGAGCCCCTCGACCCAGATCACCGGCGTGCGCGGCTTGGTCTCGAGCGCCTTCGCGATCTGCTGCGCGCCGGCGTCGCCCAGGCCGAGCGAGGCCGCGGTCAGGCTGCAGAACTTGAGGAAGCTCCGGCGCGAGATCCCCTGCCGGCGCATCAATTCATAGCTGGTTTCGAACATGTCGCCCCTCCTGGAGCAGGTCGCGTTTCGCGCGCGAGACGAGATGGTGGATGCCGCAACACGCGTATTTAGAACCGTGCGAGCGGGCACCCGCTTGACGTGGATCAACGGGTCACGACACGTCGTTCGCGCGTGCGCGCCGCGTCGCGCATGTAACGGATCCCGTTACAGGCGCAAACGCCGCGCCGATGCGATCGATTCGCAATACGGGGAGCGCGCTCGCGCGTGCTGCGCTGACGCAGATCAACCCGACCCGCGCATCGCGCAGCGCATCATCGTCGGCAATGAGGCGCATCCGGGGCCAACGGAGGGTGCGTCGTCCCACCGCCGCGGCGACGCGGGCCGCGGTCGAAAGAGGATGCCGTGAACGCGATCGCCGATCCGCGAGCTGCGCCGGACTCCGTCGAGCGCGCGATCGCCCGCGTGCTCGACGCCGAGCGCACCGCCCGCGACGACATCGGCCGCGCCGAAGCCGACGCCGCCGTGTCGATCGAGAGCGCCCGCGCCGCGGCACGGGGGATTGCCGAGCGGGTCGAGCGCCGGCTGCGCCGGGCACGGACGACGTTCGAGACGCGCGCCGCCGACGAGGTCGCGCGCCTCGACGCGGCCGCCCTCGAAGCGGCAGAGCGGCACGAGCTCACGCGCGCGGATCTCGATCGCGTCGACGCGGCGATCGCGACGCTCGCCGCGCGCCTCACGTCGCCGGAATGACCTCCGATGGGCAGCCTCGAATACGCGCACGCCCGCCTCTCCGCACGATTCGGAGCGCGACCGGACGAGATCGCATGGCGGCGCATCGAGCACCTGCGCGACGTGAGCGCGCTGATCGATGCCGCGCGCACGTCCACGTTCGCGCGCTGGATCACCGGTATAGGTCCGGCGTCGTCGGCGCACGCGATCGACCGCGAGCTCAGGAATCGCTTCCGCGAGCAGGTCGCGGAGGTCGCGGCGTGGATGCCGGAAGCGTGGCACCCGGCGATCCTGTGGTGCGCGACGGTCGTCGACCTGCCCGGCGTGTCGCATCTCGCGCGAGGCGGCGCGGTGCTTCCGTGGATGCGCGACGATGCGGCGATGCGCGACCTGACCGAGCGCGAGTCCGCGGGCTTTGGCGCAGCGCCGACCGGCGGCACGCTGGCACCCCTCGCGGCCGCGTGGGCGGAACCCGAGCGGCTCGCCCGCTTGTGGGGCGCCGAGTGGCGGCGGCGGATTCCGCGCCGCGCAACCGACGAACCCACGCTCCTCGACGCGCTCGCGCGCGCGATCGCCGTGCACCGCGTCGCGCTGCGCGACCCCGCGCTCGGCGACGGCACGGCGCTCCGGCGCGCGCTGCAGGCGAGGCTCAGCCTCCTCTTTCGCCATGCCGTGCTCGATCCCGCGGCCGCGTTCGTGTTCGTCGCGCAGATCGGCCTCGACCTCGAGCGGCTGCGCGCCGAGCTTCTGCGCCGCGCCGCGTTCCCCGCGGCCGCCATACGCCCGGAAGTCGCTGCATGATCCGCCCGCGGCCCGCGCGCTGGTTCGAGATCCTCGTCGCGCGCGACGACGCGACGGTGGCCCTCGAGACGCTGGCCGCGACCGGCGCCGTCGAGCTCGAGGCGCGCAGCACGGCGGGTCTGCCGGCAGCGCTCGCCGATCTCCGCCCGCAGCTCGCCGAATTCGCCGAGCTCGCGCTGCGCTACCGGGCGTACTGGCCGGCCGACCGGCGCTCCGCTTCCGCGTTCCCCGAGACGCCCACCGCGACCCTCGCGCGGAGTCTCGCGCACCTCCGCGCGTGGTCGGAGGACGCCGAGCCGGTGATCCGCGAGCTCCAGCGCTGCGAGCGGGAGCGCACCGAACTCCTGCTCTGGCGGCACGTGCTGACGACGTTCGGCGTCTCCGCTATCGACTTCGCGCGCCTCGCGGACGCGGGTCCGGTCCTGCGCGCGCGGCTGTTCGTGTTCCCCGCGGACAGCGAGCCCGACTTGCCCGCCGGCGTGCTCGTCCGCAGCGTCGAACTCGCCGCAGGGAAAAGACGGTCGCTCGCCGTCGTCGCGGTCGGCGTCACCAGCGACATCGAGGCGCTCGCGCAGCAGGCGGCGCTCCTCAAGGGCCACGCGTACGACGCCCCGCCGTGGCTCGCCGCCGACGTCCGAGAAACCGAACGCACCATCGCGTCGCGGCTCGCGGCGCTCGAACGGGACGAGGCGCGGTTCGCGGTCGCGCTCGCGGCGCTCAACGAGAAGCACGCGCTCGCGGCCGCGCTCGGCGACGCGCATCGGCTGCAGTGGATCGTCGAGAACGTGCGCGCGCTCGAAGCCGGCAATCTGTTCTGCTGGATCACGGGCTGGACCAGCGATTTCACCGGCGCCCGCATCGGCAACGCCCTCGAGCGGAGCAGTGCACGGGCGATCTCGCACTTCCCGACGCCGCCCGAGAAGGCGAAGGCGCCGCTCCTGCTCGCGAACCCGTTCTGGGCGCGCCCGTTCGAGATCTTCAGCCGCGCCATGGGGATGCCCGGCGGCGACGAAGCCGATCCGAGCGTCCTTCTCGCGATTGCAGTGCCGCTGATGTTCGGCTACATGTTCGGCGACGTCGGTCAGGGCCTGGCCATCGCCGTCGCCGGCTTCGTGCTCCGCCGCCGCTTCGCCGTGGCGCGCCTGTTCATCGCCGGCGGCCTCGCCGCCGCCGTCTTCGGCGTGCTCTTCGGCAGCGTCTTCAGCCTCCACCTGCTCACGCCGCTGTGGATCGACCCGCTCGCGGCACCGCTCACGATCCTCGCGATTCCGCTCGCCGGCGGCGCCGCGCTGCTCACGCTCGGCCTCGCGCTCAATGCGCTCGAGGCGTGGTGGCGCGGCGAGATCAGGGCGTGGCTCGCGACCGACGCCGGCTATCTCACCGCGTACCTCGGCATCCTCGCCGGCCTCCTCGATGCCCGCGGGTTCGCGGTCGCCGGTGCCGGAGCGCTCGTCTTCTGCCTCGGCCACGCGCTCCATCGCCGTCGCTCGGGTGCCGCGTTCGCGGCCGTCGCGGAGCTCGCCGAGCGCCTGATGCAAGTGCTGATCAACACCCTGTCGTTCGCGCGAGTCGGCGCGTTCGCGCTCGCGCACGCAGGACTCTCGTCGGCAATCGTCGCGCTGATGGGCGCGACCGACAATCTCGCGCTCCGGGCGATCGTGCTCGTCGCCGGCAACGCGATCGTGCTCGCGCTCGAGACGATGGTCGTCGCGATCCAGACGACGCGACTCGTGCTCTTCGAATTCTTCACCCGCTTCCTCACGGCCGGCGGCAGGATCTTCCGCCCGCTGCCACCCCCGCCTTCCTTTTCGCAGGAGACCGCCTGATGAAACCCGTGACCAAGCTCGCGACGGCGCTCGTCGTGCTCGCCGCCGCCCTCGGCCTTGCCGCCACTGCGCTCCTGCTCGCGGCGCCGGCGGCGATCGCGGCCACCGGCGGCACCTCCGCGGTGTCGCCCGAGGCGTGGAGCATGGGGCTCCTCGGGGCCGCGCTCGCCACCGGGCTTTCGTCGCTCGGCGCTGGGTTCGCCGTCGCAAAGGTCGGCACCGCCGCCGTCGGCGCGCTCGCCGAGAAGCCCGAGCTCTTCGCACGGCTCCTGATCTTCGTCGGGCTCGCCGAAGGGATCGCGATCTACGGGCTCATCGTGTCGATCCTGATCCTGAACCGCCTCGCGGGCTAGGGCCTGTTGACGCGGCCCTAATCGATGCCGGCTCCCGTCTACCTGGGCGACGAAACGAGCGGCGCCGGCTTCGCGCTCGCGGGCGTGCGCGTCCGCGTTCCGGCCGAGGGCGCCGAGAGCGCCGCCCTCGCTCTCGCGCGCGCCGAGGCGCCGCTCGTGCTCGTCTCGGCCGCGGTCGCCGCGCGCGTGCCCGAGCCGGAGCTTCGGCGCGCGTGCCTCGCGCTGGCGCCGCTCACGGTCGTGGTTCCCGACCTTGCCGGCGCCGCACCGCTGCCCGATCTCGCGGCGCAGCTCGGCCGCGAGCTGGGCCTCGAGCCCCCGCGATGACGACCGAGAGCAAGACCGCGGCGCTGCTCGCCCTGGTCGAGGCGGATCGCGCGGGGAAGTGCAGCGCGATCATCGCGGCGGCCCGCGCCGAGGCGGACGCGGTCGTCGCGCAGGCCCACGCCGCGGCGCGGACGCGGATGCGCACGGCCTTCGCCGAAGAGCGCGAGCGCGTCGCGGCCCGCATCGCCGCGGCCCTGGCGAACCTCGAGACCCGCCGGCGCATCGCGCGGCAACAGCGCGCGGCCGCGCTGCTCGCGGCCGCGTGGGAACGCCTGCCCGCCGCGCTTTCCGCACGCTGGCACGACGCGCGCGGTCGTCGCGGCTGGGCGGACAGCGTCGTCGCCGGCGCGCAGCGGGCGCTGCCGCACAGCCGGTGGCAGATCACGCACGCGCCGGGCTGGCCCGTTGCCGAGCGCGACACATTGGCCGAGGAGTTGCGCGCCACCCTTGGAGCCGCCGTGTCGTTCATCGAGGATCCGCGCGTGGGCTGCGGGCTCAGGATCGCCGCGGACCACAACGTCGTCGACGGAACGCAGGAGGGGCTCCTCGCCGATCGCGCCGAGATCGGCGCTCAGCTGCTCGCCCTGCTTGGCGATGCCGAATGAGGGTCCTCCGCACATGAGCCGGGCGCGCATTCGCTGGGTGAGCGGTCCCGTTCTCCGCGCCGTCGCCGAAACGCCGTTCGCGCTCCGCGAAGCGGTGCGGGTCGGGCCGGCGGCGCTGCTGGGCGAGGTCGTGCGTCTCGACGGCGAAGAGATCGTGGTCCAGGTGTACGAGGACACCTCCGGCTTCCGCCCGGGCACCGAGGTCGTCGGCACCGGGCTGCCGCTCGCGATCCTGCTCGGCCCGGGCCTTCTCGGGCGCATCTTCGACGGCCTCCTGCGCCCGTTGTCCGGCGCCGAGTCGGCGTTCGTCGCGCCGGGGATGCGGCGCGCGACGCCCGGCACGTTCGCGTTCGTGCCGCGCGTACGCGAAGGCCAGGCGATCGGCGGCGGCGCGATCATCGGCGACGCCGAGCGCGACGGCACGCGCTCGCAGGCCTGCCTCGCGCCGCCGGACGCCGCCGGCGTCGTGGTCTCGGTCGCCGCTCGGGGCGAGGTGCGCGAGGACGCGATCGTCTGCACGCTTCGCGCCGGGGACGGCACGACGCGCGCCCTTTCCCTCCAGCACGAGTGGCCGGTGCGCGTACCGCGGCCCGTCGCGCGGAGGCTCGCCGCGCGCGAGCCGCTCGTCACCGGACAGCGCATCGTCGACAGCATGTTCCCGGTCGCGCTCGGCGGGAAAGCCGCGGTCCCGGGCGGATTCGGCACCGGCAAGACGGTGCTCCTCGAGGCGCTGGCGAAGGGCTGCAACGCCGACGTCATCGTCTATCTGGGCTGCGGCGAGCGCGGCAACGAGATGGCCGGCGTCCTCGACGAATTCCCGCGGCTCGACGACCCGCGCACGGGCCGGCCGCTGATGGAACGCACGGTGATCATCGCCAACACGTCGAACATGCCGGTCGCCGCGCGCGAGGCGTCGATCTATTCCGCGATCACCGTGGCCGAGTACTTCCGCGACCAGGGCCTCCACGTGGCGCTGATGGCGGACTCGACCTCGCGCTGGGCCGAGGCGCTGCGCGAAGTGTCGGGCCGGTTCGGCGAACTGCCGGGCGAAAGCGGCTACCCCGCGTACCTGTCGTCGCGGATCGCCGACTTCTACGAGCGTGCAGCACTGGTCGAGCCCCTCGCCGGGGGGCTCGGGTCGGTGACCGTGATCGGCGCGATCAGCCCCCCCTCCGGCGATTTCTCGGAGCCGGTGACGTCGCACACGAAGCGCTACGTGAAGGCGTTCTGGGCGCTCGACGTCAAGCGCGCGCAGGCCCGCTTCTACCCGGCCATCCATCCGCTTCAGTCGTACGCCGAGGACGCGGCGACGTTCGCGCCATGGTGGACCGAGGCCGGCAACAGCCGCTGGCTCGAGCAGCGCCGCCGGTTCCTCACGCTGCTCGACGAGGAGGCGCGGCTCGAACGGATGGCGCGGATCATCGGCAAGGACGCGCTGCCGCTGCGGCAGCAGCTCACGCTGTTCTGCGCGGGCATCGTCAACGAGGCGTTTTTGCGGCAGTCGGCGCTCTCCGACGTCGACCGGGTCTGCACGCCTGCGCGGCAGGCGGCGATGATGCGGCTGATCGCCCGTTTCATCGACCTCGCGGAGGAAGCGCTCGCCGCGAGCGCGCACCCCGACGACATCGCCCGCCTTCCCTGCGTGCGCCAGGTGCAGCGGATGGGCGAGGACATCGGCAACGACGAGCTCCCGCGCTTCGATGCGCTCCTCGCAGCCGTGGAGCGCGAATTCGCGGGACTCGCACGCGCGAAGGAAGGGGCCGATGCGGCTCACGGTTGAACGCGCGGCGGCGCGGCTCGCGGGACCGCTCCTCTTCCTGCGGCGGACGGTCGAGGCCGGGCTCGGCGACGCGGTCGAGGTGCGCGGCACCGACGGCCGCGTGCGGCTCGGGCGCATTGCGGCGCTCGATGAGGAGCTCGTCACGATCGAAGTGCTGGAGTCGACGTCGGGGCTCGCGCTGCCCGACACCGTGGTGCGCTTCGTCGGCGAGCCGCTGTCGTTCGGCCTGTCGGCCGGCATCCTGGGCCGCGTGTTCAATGGCGTCGGCCAGGTGATCGACGGCGGACCTCCGGTGGCCGCGCGAACGCGCCAGCCGATCGACGGGCTCCCGCTGAATCCGGTGGCGCGCGCGCCCCCGCGCGACTTCATCGAAACCGGCATCACGACGCTCGACCTGATGAACAGCCTGGTCCGCGGCCAGAAGCTTCCGATCTTCTCCGGCGGCGGCCTGCCGCACGACCGGATCGCGGTCGAGATCGCGAGTCACGCGCGGTTGCGCGGCACGGCGGACCATGGGTCGTCCGGCGACTTCGCGATCGTCTTCGCGGGCATCGGCGTTCCCTGGGAGAGCGCCGAGTATTTCCGGCGGAGCCTCGAGCAGGGCGGCGCGCTGCCGCGCACGGCGCTGTTCCTGAACCTCGCCTCCGACTCGTCGACGCAGCGCCTCCTGACGCCGCGCTTCGCGCTCACCGCCGCCGAGCACCTCGCGTTCGTCGAGGGCAAGCACGTCCTCGCGATCCTGACCGACATGACGAACTACGCGGAGGCGCTCCGCGAAGTGTCGTCGTCGAAGGGCGAGATCCCGAGCCGCAAGGGCTTTCCGGGCTACATGTATTCGGATCTCGCGACGCTGTTCGAGCGCGCGGGGTGCGTCCGCGGCGCGAAGGGGACGCTCACGCAGCTGTCGATCCTGACGATGCCCGCCGACGACATCGGCCACCCGATCCCGGACCTGACCGGCTACATCACCGAGGGCCAGATCGTGCTGTCGCGCGACCTCGACCGCCGCGGCGTCTATCCGCCGGTGAACGTGCTGCCGTCGCTGTCGCGGCTCATGAAGGACGGCACCGGCGGCGACTACACCCATCCCGATCATCCGGCGCTCTCGGCGCAGCTCTATGCCGCCTACGCGCGCGCGGCGCAGGCGCGCGTGCTCGCGAGCGTCGTCGGCGAGGAGGGCCTGGCCGAGACCGACCGGCGCTATCTCGCGTTCGGCACCGCCTTCGAGCAGACGCTCGTCCACCAGACGTCGGCACGCACCCTCGAGCAGAGCATGGACGCGGGATGGAAGGTGCTGGCGCTCCTCCCGCCGTCGGAGCTCTCGCGGCTCTCGGACGCGCAGATCGCCGCGCACCTGGGCGCGGCCCGCGTCGCGGCGCGGAGCCCGCACGGCTAGGCTCGCGATGGACGTCACGCCCACCCGCAGCGTCGTGCAGGAGTTGAAGGACGAGCGCGTGGCGATGCGCGAGGGCTACGTCTTCCTCGACGAGAAATGCCTGCTGCTCGCCGGCGAGATGCTGCGCGAGCTCGCCCGCTATGCGGAGGCGAAGCGGGAGTTCCTGGCGGCGTGGACGAGCGCGATCGCGGCGCTGCGGGCCGCCGTCGCGCGGCACGGGCTCGACGGCCTCGAGACGTATCCGCCGGCCGACCTCGGCGACGGCGCCGTGCACCTCGCGTCGCGGTCGCTGATGGGCGTCCGGCTGCAAAATGCGACGTTCGACTCGCCGGCGGTCACGCCGCCCCCCGCGATCGACGCTTCGCCGGAAGCCGAGACGTGCCGCCGCGCGTTCCGCGCGGTGGTGGTCCGGGCGGCGCCCCTCGCGGGCATCGCGGGCAACCTCGAACGCCTGCGCCACGAATATCGGCGCGCGGTGCGCCGCGCCCGCGCCCTGCAGGACGTGCTCCTGCCCGAGGTGTCCCGATCGGTGCACGAGATCGAGACGCGCCTGGAGGAGCTCGAGCAGGAGGACGCGATCTGGATGCGCAGCCGATGATCCGGAGCTCGCGGCGGCCCGAGGGGGCGTCGCGCCCGCTGGCGGCCGCGCCCGCTACAATGCGCGGATGGAGTTGAGGAAGTCCGTGCTCGTCGTCCATTCCGCAGAGCAGATGTTCGACCTGATCGAGGCCGCCGAGCACTATCCCGAGTTCCTGCCCTGGTGCGCTCGCGCGACGATCGTCCGCCGCGACGAGGGCATCGTGGTCGCGGACATCGACGTCGACGTCCACGGCGTGCGCTTCGGCTTCCGCACGCACAACCCCAAGCGGCGGCCCGAATGGATGGCGGTCGAGATGGAGCGCGGTCCGTTCCGCCATTTCCGCGGCGAATGGAACCTGCGCCCGCTGGCGGCGCAAGGCTGCCGCATCGATTTCGACATGCGCTACGAGGTCGAGCACTCGGTGCTGGGCAGGCTCGCCGGCCCGGTGTTCGAGCGGATCGCCAATACGCTGGTCGACGCCTACGTCGCGCGCGCGGACCGCATCCACGGCGCGAGCGGCGACCCGGGCGCCCCTGCCCTTTCCGATCGGAGTCTCCCGCCATGAACGATTCGACCCGAGCCGACGCGCTGCGCTCGACCCGCCTCGCCGCCGAGCTGACCCCCGAAGAAGTCCGGATCCTCGCCGGGCTCGTCACGCTGCGCGACCTGAAGCAGGGCGAGGTGCTGGGACAGGAGGGCACCGTCGACAATCACCTCTACTCGATCCTCTCCGGCACGCTCGGCGTGGTCAAGGGCCTCGGGACGCCGGCCGAGGTGACGATCAACACGCTGTCCGCCGGGGACTTCGTGGGCGAGATGGGCTTCATGGACGGCAGCGAGGCGTACGCCTCGAAGGTGGCGCTCGGCGCGACGCGCGTGCTGGGTCTCGAGCGCGAGAAGCTCGAGTCGCTGGTCGACTCGCATCCGTGGATCGTCTATCGCGTGATGCGCGCGATCATCCGCGTCGTCCACCAGATTCAGCGCCGCCTCTCGATGCAGCAGGCCGAGCTCTCGAACTACATCTACAAGCAGCACGGGAAGTACTAGCAGCCTGATGCAGAACCCCTCATGAGCCGCGTTTCGGACGAGATGGCCTCGTATACTAGGCGCGAGCCGCGTCGAATAGCCCATGCATATTCGCAAGGCGAGCAACGACGTAGACGAGGCCATATCGTCGAAACCCGGATGGGCAGCGGGTTGGCGGGCGGTCTGCTTTGTCGCAGCTCGCTCGTGTGGGGTCGACCGCACGTCGCTCGCTACTTCGCGCATCCCATCCCGCCAACCCGCTGCGCGGCCATGACGGGTTTTGCATCAGGCTGCTAGTGTACTGAGTCTGAAATTCATGACCTATCTGCACGTCGTCGTTCCCGCGAAGGCGGGAACCCAGTGTCTTTGAAAGTCACTGGGTTCCGGCTCGCGCCCGCGTCGCGGGCGCGTCCGGAACGACGTGGAGTTGTGCAACGTACTTGCAATTCACGATACTAGCTGTCAATCGTCGACACGTTGTATCCACGACGAATGCGCCGGCCGCATGCATTCTCCGTCGTCCCCGCGAACGCGGGGACCCAGTGACGTAGTTGTACTGTCGCTGCTAAAACCCAAGTCACTGGATTCCCGCGTTCGCGGGAATGACGACTTCGCAGGCGGCCGGCCCCGGTTCAGCGCTGCGGCGTCTCCAGGGCCCGGAGCCGGTCCTCCTTGTCGATGTGATCGAGCGCGAACGACAGGTCATCCGCAAGCTCGGACAGGAGCCGCATCTCCGCCTCGTCGAAGAAGCCGGCCTCGTCGGCATAGAGCACGAAGTACGCGACGACCTTGCCGCCCGTCCCGAGCGGCAATCCGGCGAACGAATGGAAGTCACGGGCCAGCATCTCGGCGTGGAAGGGCACGCGGACGAGGGGCCGGTCGAGGTCGATCGCCACGGGCGTCCGCATCTCGATCGACTCCGAAACCAGGTCCGCGCCCGCCAGCGGGAAGCGCGTGAGCCGCGCGAACGACTCTTCCTCGCCGGCCCACGCGCCCGGGACGATCGCGCCGCCTGCCGGATCGTGCCACCCGATCCACGCGAGCTGAAAGCGGCCCTCGTCGACTGCGAGGCGGCAGGCCCGGCGCGCGAGCTCGTCGCGGTCGCGGACACGGACGATGAGCGCATTGATGCCGCTCAGCATCGCGTAGACGCGGTTCTGGCGCTGGATCCGCACTTCGGCGATCTTGCGCTCGGTGACCTCGGCCTGCAGACGCGTCGCGTGGTGATGCACCTCGTGGTAGAGGATGCCGTTCTCGTAGACGCGGCCGACCTGCGCCGCCATGGTGGTCAGCAGGTGCTCGTCCTCGTCCGAGAAGGCGCCCCCGCCGAGCTTGTCGCCGAGGCAGATCCATCCGTACACCGACTTCAACGAAGCGACCGGTGCGGCGAGGCCCGCGCGCACGCGCGGGAAGCCCGGCGGCAATCCAGCCGCGATCGGATCGCCGCCCGGATTGTCGAAGCGGCGAGATTGGCGCTGCGGCGCCCCCGGCCCGAGCGGACCGCCTTCGAAGCGAGGCGCTTTCATGACGGCGGCGAAGGCGGGACCGACGCCGCTCGTCGTGAAGAAGACGGGATCGCCGCCTTTCCGCTCCTTAACGCAGAGGATCGCGTAGCGTGCTCCGATCAGGTCCCGCGCCGAGCGGCAGACCTTTTCGAGCAGCTGGTTCGAATCGAGCTCGGAGGCGAGCTGGAGGTTGATCTCGCTCAGCGCCGCGAGCCGGGCGTTGGTCGCCGCGAGCTCCGAGACCTTTGCCGCGAGCTTGTCGGCCATGAGGCGCAAATGCTCGCGGTCGAATGCCTCCACGACGGGCGGCGCAATGGCGGCACGAGCATCCGAAAGACCTTCGTCGACCGCCGCCAGGATGTCCTCGGGGTCGCACGGCTTGACGAGCACGCGGGAGACGCCGCAGGCGCGGGCGAGGTTGCGCGCGTCGCGCTCGCGGTAGTGTGCCGTGTAGAAAACGACTTCGGTGGCCGCAAGCGCCGGATCGGCCCGGAGGCTTCGCACGAACTCGTAGCCGTCCATCGTCGGCATCAGGACGTCCGAGATGACGAGCGCCGGCCGCTGCGCACGCACGACCTCGAGCGCATCGGCGCCGTCGGCCGCCTGCAGCGCCTCGTGCCCCCGATGCTTGAGCAGCGTCACCACGAGCTCGCGGTTTGCGGCGTTGTCGTCGACGACCAGGACCTTGGCCACGCGCCGCTCCGCTACAGTCGGCGCCAGGCCGGCCGCGTGCGCAACCCGGCCGGAAGGAGTGCCTCGATCTCCGCGACGAACGTCTCGGGCGCGATCGGCTTGGAGAGGTACGCGTCGAAGCCCGCCGCGAGCGCCTGCTCGCGATCGCTCTGCATCGAGAACGCGCTGACGGCCACCAGAGGCACCGGCCGCCAGTCCGGATCCTGCTGCAGGCGCCGCACGACGTCGAAGCCCGTCAGCACGGGCATCTGCAGGTCGCAGACGACGAGATCGGGACGCGTGCCGAGCGCGAGCTCCACTCCCTTGCCCCCGTCGGTGGCGCTCGACGTCTCGTAGCCTGCGGCAGTGAGCAGGTAGCGCGCGAGCTCCAGGCTCGCCGGATCGTCCTCGACGATCAGGATCCGCGCGGTCACGCGGGCATCTCCGTCAACTCGAGCGTGAAGACGCTCCCCTTGCCGACTTCGCTTTCCAGCGTGATGCGCGCGCCCAGAACGTCGGCGAGCTGCCGGCTCAGGTGCAGGCCGAGGCCGGTGCCTTCCTGCGCGCGGTACTCCACGCCGTCGACCCGGGAGAACGCCTCGAACAGCTTCGCCTGGTCCTCGGGGCGGATGCCGAGGCCCGTGTCCTCGACGCGGATGTCCACGGTCGCCGACGCCGCAGCCGGGTGCTCGATCACGCTCACGCGTATGCCGCCGCGCTCGGTGAACTTGATGGCGTTCTGCACGAGATTGATGACGATCTGGCTCACCGCGCGCCGGTCGGTGGCGAGGCCGCGCAAGGCGTCGGGGGCGGTGACCGTGAGCGCGAGGCCCTTCTTCTCCGCCTCGGGGCGCAAGGTCGCGACGACCTCGTCGACCACGTCGCGGCAGTCGACCGGCTCGCGCGCGAGCTCGATCTTGCCAGCCTGGATCTTGGCCAGGTCGAGGAGGTCGTTGATGAGGGAGAGCAGGTGCTTCGCGCTCGATTGCACGGTGCGAAGCTGCTTCTCCTGGTCCGTGTTCAGGGGGCCGGGCAGCTTCATCAGCAGCGTGCCGGTGAATCCGATGATCGCGTTCAGCGGCGTGCGAAGCTCGTGGCTCATGCTCGCGAGGAACCGGTCCTTCGCCCGCATCGCATCCACGAGCTGCAGGTTCTTCACTTGGAGCTCGCGCTCGAACCGCTTGCGCTCCGTCGTGTCCCGGATCGCGCTCATGACGAGGACGGTTTCGCCGATCTGCATCGGGCTCAGGCCGATCTCGACCGGAAATTCGCTGCCGTCCCCGCGCAGGCCGTAGAGGTCGAGACCCGCCCCCATTGCCCGCGTGCGCGGCTGCTCGAAGTACCCGGCGCGGTGCGCGAGATGCGCGGTTCGAAAGCGCGGCGGCAGCAGCGCCTCGATCGGCTTGCCGTGCAGCTCACCGCGGCCGTAGCCGAACAGCGCCTCGGCGTGCCCGTTCGCGAAGACGATGTGACCGGTGAGGTTCGCCATGACGATGCTGTCCGGCGTCGACTCGAGCAGGTCGCGATACCGCGCCTCCACCTGCTTCGCGTCCCGCATCACGCGGAGCCCCGTGACGTCCTTCATGCTGCAGAGGATCAGCCGCGCCGCGTCCCCCGCTTCCCGGATCACCTTGTACGAGATGTCCACATAGACGAGGGTGCCGTCGCGGCGGCGACGCAGCGACTCGAAGGTCGCGAGGCCCTTGGCGAGCGCATCCGACAGCTGACTGTCCTGCTCGCCGCGCAGGTTGGGCGGAGCGATCAAGGCCGCGATGTGCTGGCCGGCCGCCTCGGCCGCGGAGTATCCGAAGACATGCTCGGCGCCCTTGTTCCAGTGCAGCGTCTCGCCGTCCTGGCTCAGCACCGCGACGGCGTCGGGAGACTCCCGCCGCGCCAGCGCGTCGAAGTCGACGCCGGATGAGGTCATCCGCGGCGCTCCGGCGGTCCGCAACCCCCGCGCGGTGGGCCCGGGCGCGCCTCTCGCGGGTCGATTCGTTCCCCCGCTTGATCCGGATCAACTCGCTGCCAACTCGCCATGTCCCCGACCGTTGCGAACGCGGATAATGAGAATTATTAGCACAAACGCCCCGCGGATGAACCTTTCCCTTGACCGTCTCTTGACCAACCACTCGGCGTCCATAGTGTCGGTGAGCGCCGCGGGGATGGCCGGCGAGCGAATGGCCGCGCTCGGGCTCCTGCCGGGACGACGCGTCGCCGTCCTGCGCCGCGCGCCGTTCGGCGGTCCACTGCACCTGCGGATCGGCCCGACCGAGCTCATGATCCGCCGGGCGGATGCGCGCGCGATCCTGCTCGACCACGTGCGCCGGTGGCTACCGCATCACCTTGCCTGACCGCGCGGGGCGACGCCGCGGCCGCGTCGGGCCGCAGCGTCGCGACGATCGGGCCGCCCAACACCGGCAAGTCGACGTTCTTCAACCGCCTGACCGGTGCCGGCGCGCGCGTCGCGAACTGGCCCGGCATGACGGTCGACGTGATGACCGCGCGCGTGCTCCTCGGGGGCGCGCTGGTCCGGCTCGCCGACCTGCCCGGCATCTATTCGCTCGACGGGCATTCGGAAGACGAGGCGCTGGTGCAGCGCTTCCTCGCGAGGGCGCCGCTCAACGCGGTCGTCGCCGTCGTCAACGCGACGCGCATCGAGCTGCAGCTGCCGCTCGTGCTGGCGCTCGCGGCGACCGGCGTCCCGCTCATGGTCGCCCTCAACATGGCAGACGAGGCGACGCAGCTCGGCATCGCGATCGACGCGCCGCGCCTCGCGGCCGAGCTCGGCGTCCCGGTGGTCGCCGTGTCCGCGAAATACGGCCACGGGATGGACGACGCGAAGCGGGCACTCGCGACGCTCGTCGCCGCCAACCCGGATCCCGTGACCGCGAATCTCGCGGCGGTGCCCCCTCGCGACGCCCGCGAGCGCGAGACGGCGCGCATCGCCGCGCTCGCGGTGCGGATGCCCTCCGTGCTGCCGCCCGGCATCACCGCGCGGCTCGACCGCGCCCTCCTCCACCCCTGGCTCGGGATCCCGCTTTTCTTCGTCGCGATGTTCGCCGTGTTCCAGGCGGTATTCGGCATCGGCGTGCCGCTGCAGGATGCGACGAAGTGGCTGCTCGACGCGCTCAAGACCGGCGTCATCGCTCCCGCGCTCGCGAGCGCCCCCCCGCTCGTTCGGAGCTTCGTCGTGGAAGGGCTCGTCGACGGCGTCGGCACCGTGGCGACGTTCGTGCCGCTCCTCGCGGTGTTCTTCGCGGCGATGGCGCTGGTCGAGGACTCGGGCTACCTCGCGCGCGCCGCCTGGCTCATGGACGCGCTGATGAGTCGCCTCGGCCTCGACGGCCGGGCGTTCGTGATGCAGCTCATGGGCTTCGGCTGCAACGTTCCGGCGCTGATGGCGACGCGCGTTTTGCGCAATCGCGCCGCGCGCCTCCTGTCGATGCTCGTGATCCCGTTCTCGCTCTGCTCGGCGCGGCTGCAGGTGTTCCTGTTCATGACCACGGCGATCTTCAGCCCGAGGCTTGCCCCGATCGTGCTGTTCGCGCTCTACCTCACGAGCTTCGCCGCCGCGTTTCTCACCGCCGCCGTCTGGCGCCGCAGGTATTCGAGCCACGAGCCGCTGCTGATGGAGCTCCCGCCCTACCGGCTGCCGACGCCGTCGATGGTCGTCGCCGAAGCCGCGCGCGCCGTCTCGCATTTCCTGCGCCGGGCCACCGCGTTCATCGTCGCGGGCGTGCTCCTGATCTGGGTGCTCACGCACCTGCCGCCGGGGGCCGCTCCGGCGGGCCCCGAAACCCCGGCCGGTTGGCTCGCGGACGCGCTCGCCCCCGTCTTCCGGCCGCTCGGCATCGATCCGCTGATGTCGATCGCGCTCATGTTCGGCTTCGTCGCCAAGGAGATCGTGCTGGGCGGCCTCGCGGTCGTCCTCGGCGCAGGCAACGACCAGCTCGCGAGCGTCGTCGCCGGACGGCTCGACGCGGTCAGCGCGATGAGCTTCATGATTTTCACGCTGATCTATACGCCCTGCCTGTCGGCGATCGCGACCCTGCGCGACGAGGCGAAGAGCCTCCGCTTCACCGCGCTCGCCGTGCTCTGGCCGCTCGCGCTCGCCTGGCTCGCGAGCTTCGCGTTCTACCAGGGCGCGCGCGCGCTCGGATTCTGATCCGCGGCGCGGCGATCGCCCTCATCCCGGCAGGGGGACAGGCGCGCCGCGGTCTCCGCACCGCGAGGAACGCGCCGCAGCGCCGGAGTGTCGAACCAAGTGGCCCGCATCGGGGGAATCGATAGTGTCTGGCTTGCTCTTCGCGCCGATTGCTTCGTTGCCCTTGCTCGCAAGGAGTTCGGCCATTGCTTCGCAACGGCGCCTTGCACCCGGCGCGAACAGCGGCGCCATAGCACATCCGTTCACTACCGCTTCCCCCGTTACAGGCCACCGGGAATCTCCCCAACCGAGAAGGAGGCATCCATGGAGCGCACGCTCGACCTGTCCGTACCCGAACTGGCGTTCGTCGCGGCGACGCGCGGCATGGCCGGCGCCGGCATCGGCCTCTTGGCCGCGAGTTACCTGAGCCTGCCTACGCGCAAGGCTGTCGGATGGACGCTGTTTGCGATCGGCGCGCTGACCACGATCCCCATCGCGGTTGCGGTCTACGCGCGCCGCCGTCGGCAGGACGCGCTGGCCGTCGCCACCCGGGAGCGGCTTCCGGCCCCGTGAGCGGATGCCGTGGTCCGGGGGCACTCGACGAGGCCCCGGATCCCGCGCAAAAAAACCGCGCCCCGAAGGACGCGGCCACTGGAGTCTCGTTGCGAGCGGATTCCCGGCGGGTGACTCGCGTTCCGCTCATTTCTGGGCCGGAACGGCCCCGTAATTCAGCATGTAGACGACCGCGCTGCGCATCTCCGTGTCGGTCAGGTCGGCCATTCCGCCGCGCGGCGGCATCGGGCCGTGCCCCTTGATCGCCGAGCGGACCACGGCGTCGAGTCCCAGCTTGGCCCGCTGGATCCATGCGGCGCGGTCCCCCATCCTGGGCGCGCCGCCGACCCCCGTCCCGTGGCACTTGATGCATTGCGCCTGCACGATCTCCTCGCCGGTACGCTCGGGCGTCTTGACCAGCTTGTTGGTCGGCTCGGCCCAGTGCCCGCCGGACTGGTTGACCATGTAGGTGATCGCGCGCTCGATCTCGGCATCGCTGAGGCCCGGATTGCCGCCGTGCGGCGGCATCTGCCGGATGCCCGCGAGCGCATGCTTCGTCAGGCCGGTCAGCCCCTGCGATTCCCGTTCCGCCCAGGCCTTCTGGTCGCCGATCTTCGGCGCACCTCCGGCGCCGGTGCCGTGGCAGGAGATGCACAGGCTGTCGACCACCTCCTTGCCGGTGCGCTCGGGCTTTTGCGCCACCGCAGTGCCGGCTCCCAATCCGGCGACCAGTGCGCAGCACGCAAGCAGGAGCTGGATTCGACTCAAGGCGACATTCGATTGCGCTTCGCGTCCGAGCATGGTCAACCCCGCGTCAGTTCCAGCTCACAGCGACAGGATCCAGTCCACCAGGTTCTTGGTCTGCGCCTCGTCCTTCGACTTGATCACCGGGTGGTTCATCTCGGTTCCGTCGGCGAACTTGACCTTGGGCCCCGTCGTCAGATGCTTGATCAGCTTCGCCTCGGCGTCCTTGTCGCCCTTCATCTGGACCGCCACGTCCTTCCACGCCACCGCCGCCTTCTTCTTGTCGACAGCGTGGCACTTGAAGCAGTTGTTCTGGCGCGCGAGCGCCTGCGCGGCATCCGCGTCGGCGGCGCTCGAAGCGGACGGAGCCGCGAGCAAGACCGCGGCGGAGAACCCGATCACCTGCACGGAAACACGGAATCGCAACATCGACCTCTCCTCTCGCGTATCGATTGAACGACTTGTTGCTTCCGCGGATCTTCGCGGGAGCGGATGGCTGGCACGAGCATCTGCAAACGCAGCATTCGGCTTTACCTGAGCGACAGAATCCAGTTGACGAGATTGTTGATGCGGTCCGGATCGCGGGTCTTCACGATCGGGTGCGGCTCCTCGTGGCCATCGGAAAATTTCGCCATCCGGCCCGTCGTGACATGCCGGTAGAGCTTGTCCTCCGCGCCGACGCTGCCCAGGTACTTGGCCGCCACGTCCTTCCACGCCGGGCCCACCTTCTTCACGTCGACCGCATGGCACTTGAGGCAGTTGCTCTGGCGCGCGAGCGTCTCCGCAGCGGGCACGTCGACCGGCGCCGCGACCGGAAGCGCAAGGATCCACAGGACGAGGTTGTCGATCCTCTTCGGGTCGTTCGTCTTGACGATCGGATGGAACTCCTCGTGGCCATCGGGGAATTTCGCCTTCCGGCCGGTGGTCACGTGCTTGAAGAGTCGCTGCGCCGCGTCGGGCTCGCTGTGATACTTCGCGGCGACGTCCTTCCAGGCCGGCCCGACCTTCTTCTGATAGACGCTGTGGCACTCGAGGCAGCCGCTCTGGCGTACGAGGGTCTGGGCCGCGAGCACGTCGAGCGCCGCCGCCTGGCGAGGAACCGCCAGCGCGAATGCTGCCAGCGCAATCGCCGCCAACGCCCCCATCCGCGCGTGCGCGCGCCCGCCTCTGACGTCTCGTCTGCCGCCGTCGGGCCACCAATGCGCGCCCTCCATGCTCACGGCGCCGCCTTCCCGCGCCACTTCGCGCGCGCCCTCTCCAGCACGCGAACGCCGGCCGTCACGACGATCACGCAGCCCGCGAAGATCGCTATCATCGCCCCGACGGCGAACACCGTCCATATCGCTGTCGACATCATGTTTCCTTCCGATCAGACCCCTTGCGCCCGCGATGCGTCAGTCTTCGTCCGGCTCGTTGTACTCCTTCGGCAGCAGGTGCGCGATTCCCTTGTGGCAGTCGATGCAGGTCTTGCCTTCCTTCTGCGCCTTCTCCATCTTGGCCACCGCCCGCGGGCTCTGCTTGTGCGGGTCCATCGCGTCCCAGGAGTGGCAGTTCCGGCACTCGCGCGAATCCGTCGCCTTCATCGTTGCCCAGACGTGCTGCGCGAGCTCCATCCGTCGCGCCTCGAACTTGTCCGGCGTGTCGACCGAGTGCGATACGAACTTGCTGTAGAGCTCGTTGCTCGCCTGGACCTTGCGCACGAACTTGTGGACCCAGTCCTTCGGAACGTGGCAGTCCGGACAGATGGCGCGCACCCCTGAGCGGTTCTTGTAGTGGATCGTTTCCTTGTACTCCTGGAACACCGTGTCGCGCATCTCGTGGCACGACGTACAGAAGCCCAGCTGATTCGTCGCCTCCATCCCGGTATTGAAGCCGCCCCAGAAGACCAGGCCGGAGATCATTCCTATGGCGACGACGGCCGTCAGCGACAGCGAAGACGGCTTGAGGAAGAAATCGCGCAACCTGCGAAGACGCGAAGGCGAGGCGGAAGGTTCGTCCATGGGTAGATCCGGGGACCATCAGGAGGGAGGGACCGCGATGCGGCAAATCGCCGCACCGTGGGGATCACGTGTACCGGACGGGACGCGTTCGCGTCTTGACATGCGTCAATGCGCGAATCGAATTCGCGCCGGTGCTCGCCATCGATGCACGCGGCCCGGCACGGAATTGAAACTCATTTGCGTTGGGTGCGCGAAGGAGTTGAATCATGGATTCGCGCACCGGGTCACTGCGCAACGCTGCAGCGGAATTCCGGCAAAAAAAACCGCGTCCCGAAGGACGCGGCCACTGGAGGTTCGTTGCTCTCGAGCCTCGCCGCCGCGGCGGAGCTCGCTCTCGGAACGCAGGCGGCTACTTCGTCGTCTCGCCCTTGGCCTCGACTTCGACGCGACGGTCGGGCTGCAGGCAGGCGATCCTCTCCTTCAGGTTCTTCTGGTCGCACACAAGACCCGGAACCGGCTGCTTCTCGCCCACCCCGATCGCCTCGATCTTGTCCTTCGGCACACCCTTGCTCACGAGGTAGTCGCGCACCGCGTCGGCCCGCCGCTCCGACAGCTTCTGGTTATACGGCTCCGAGCCGATCGGATCCGTGTGCCCCGTCACCAGCACCACCTCGAGCTTCCGGATCTGGCCGATCTTCGAGACCACCATGCTGTCGATCGCGGACTTCCCTTCAGGCTTGAGCACCGCCTTGTCGAAGTCGAACAGCACCTTCGAGTCGAGCGTGATCTTCTGCACCTGCGGCGGCGGCGGCGGGGCCGCGGGCGGCGGCGGCGGGGGCGGCGGCGGCACGGCCTTCGGCGCTTCTGCCATCCGCTGTTGCGCCGCGGGGAGTGGCGGCGCGTCGAACTTGTAGGTCACCATCACGTAGAACAGGTTCGTGTGACCGTCCGTGTACGCGTCGTAGCCGTTGCCGTAGCTCAGCGACGCGTTGGTCGGGCTCGTCGGCACGATGCCGCCGGCACCGCTGTTCGTCACGATGGGTAGCGCATACGTGTAGCCGTTCGTCGCGACGTCGTCGTGGCTGTACTTCAGGTAGGACCAGCCGCCGGTGAACGACCAGCTCTTGTCGTAGCTCCAGATGCCCTTCAGGTTGACATACTGCTGCTTGGCGTTGTCGAAGTTGTCGATCGTGAGGGGCGTCGAAGCGGGCGGGGCAACAATTCCGCCTGTCTGATAGCCGAACGTCGCGTTGCCCTCGTTCGACACGTAGAGGTATGAGCCCGTGACTTTGAGCCTCTCCATCGCCTGCCAGTCGGCGCCGACGCCGAACATCCACGTCGTGTCCTTGGTTCCCGAGTTCCAGTTGTAGGAGTTGTTGGCGCTGGGCGGCGCGAAGGGGTCATAGCAATTCGCGTTCTGCGTTGTGGTGCCAGGAAGGTTGCCGCAAAATCCCGACGGCGGCGTCGGACCGCCCGACACCGTGCCGATGTAGCGGTGGTCCGACGGATACTTGTTCTCCTCCCAGCTGCCGAACGCATTCAGCTTCCACCGGTCGGACACGTTCCAGTAGCCGCTCAGGAAGTATCCCTGCTTGTCGTTGCTGGTGCGTCCGTAGGTCACGTCGTCGTAGTCGACCTTGGCCCAGTTGCCCTCGAACGACACGCCGACGTCGGTCATCGGGGCCCAGTCGAGGGTCAGCTTCCACAGGTTGGTCGTGTTGCTCTGCATGTCGAACGCCGACGTGTAGGGCAGCAGGTAGTCCGGGTTGTTGGCGCCGCCGGGAGGCAGCGGATCGTTGGTGAAGTTGTGATCCGCGTCGCGCTTGATGTACTGGTACTTCAGGCGGCCGGACAGCGTGTCGAGCATCGTGTTCTTGTACTCGGCCCAGAGCTTGTTCCAGTGCACCTTGTTGTAGTCGACGCGCGTCTGGTCATAGTTGTTGTAGTCCCAGCCGAAGCCGAACCTCTGGGCGCGCGCGAACCGCCACCAGGCGTCGAACCCGACGTTGTTCTTGGTGTAGTCGAAGAGCTCGCTCTCGCAGTTGCCGACGGTCTGCGTCGGTACCCCGGTCACCGGGTTCACGAAGTTGCCGCAGCCGAGGCCGGAAACTAGCGGGGTCGTCGGGGCGTTCCCGTACTCGACCACGTCGGAGTTGTTCTGGAGCTTGGTCCAGTAGTAGTAGACGCGCGTGTCGAAGTTGGGGGCCGGGCTCGCGGTCCAGGCGAACTGGATCGACTGGTTGATGTTCTCGCCGTTGAAGTTGCTCTCGTCGGCCAGCGTCGAGTAGTAGCCCACCGGCACCGTCGAACCCGAGGCGTTGAGCGCGTACTGCCCCAGCGGGAAGTCGCTCGTCGTCTTCGCCCACGTGTAACGCGCCGAGATCACGCTCCGCCACGGCAGGTCGCGGTAGTTGCCCGACACCGTGAACTTGTTGAACGTGTTGTCCGGCGCGAGGTAGGTCGAGTCGAGCTGGTTCTTGCCGAAGAAGGGGTTCGTCCACTGCAGCGTCGAGTTGTCGTTCTCGAACTTGCTGTAGTCCCAGCGGATCGCAAACGTCGCCTTCGTCGTCTGATAGCCGCCCTCGACGCCCCAGTTGCTGGTCTGGGTGTCGTTCGGGATCGCAAGGTCGGTATAGCCGTTGCCCGGGCTCGTCCCGTTGGACGCCGATCCGACCTTGGTTCCGCTGAACTTGACCTGGTTGCCGTCGACGCGGAAGTACCAGGGGCTGTTCTTCTGCCACTCGGCATAGCCGCCGGCGTCGCGCCGGTCGTAGCCCAGCGTGAAGCTGTTCCACGCGGTCGGCGGATTGGCCGGAAGGGCGGCGAGCGGGAAGGTCGCCGTCAGGACGGTGCCGCCGACGCCCGCGAAGGGCGTCCAGGCGCTGGACGAGAGCTCGTGCGGGATGTCGTTGAGGTAGGCCCCCGCCTTGAACACGTCGTACATGCCGCCGCGCAGGAACATGTACTGGTCGGTGCGGCCGAAGTTCTCGCCGTAGCCCGAGAACCACGTCCTGCTGTTGCGGCCCTGGACGCCGACGTTCGACAGCGCGCCGTTGCCGAGGTCCTGGTACTCGAAGAGCTTCGCGGTGTCGCGGGCGCTCGTGTTGTTGTAGAGCCCGCCCAGGGTCGCCGTGCCCTGGACGCGCATCGGATCGTCGTCGCTCTGCGCGAACGCGGGCGCGGTGGCGAAGAGGCTGGCGATGAGGGTGGAAAGAAGCTTCTTGCACATGATGGTCTCCCGGCCTTATCTGATGAAGAACTGGCCGCGGTTGCCCGGGGCGTTCGAGCCGTGGATGTTGCTGTGGCAGTTGAGACAGGCTCGTGCCACGAGGCGGTTGTTCACGCCGGAGTTGGGGAGCCCGATCTGCGCCGGCGGGCAGTTCGAATAAGCCTTTCCGCCCACGGTCGTCGTCGTCGTGTCCCCCGGCTGGCAGTTGTAGGCACCGGCCGCGCCGTACACCGTGCCCGGGTGCCGCGATCCGTCGTGGCAGTCCTGGCAAAGGTTCGGCGGCGACTCGTTCAGGAGCCGCGCGTGGATCGAGCCGTGCGGGTTGTGGCAGGTGATGCAGTTTTCCTCGACCGGCGGGTGGTTGAACACGTACGGACCGCGCTTGTCGGCGTGGCAGCTGTAGCACTGGTCGTTGACCGTCGGCTGCTTCAGCATCGCCGGCGTGATCGCGCCGTGCGGGTTGTGGCAGTCGGTGCACTTGACCTTGCCCTCGATGATCGGGTGATGCGACGGCTTGAAGTTCGCCGCGCGGATCGGCTGGTGGCATTGCCAGCAGATCTCGGCCTGAATCGGCTGGAACGTCGTCAGGAACTTGTTGACCGAGGCCGGCTTCGGCGCCTGGCCCAAGGCGGTGTAGCTCGGAAGGAGCTTCTCCTTGTGAATGCTGTGGCAGTTCGCGCACGTGACCTCGTTCAGCTGGTGCTTGCCCGAGGTCCAGAACGCGAGGTTGCGGTTGCCCGAGTGGCAGCTCATGCAGACCGCGGTCCGCTCGGCAGCCGTGTGGCCCTGGCCGAAGGGATTGGCCGGCTTGGCCTTCATCGGGTCCTTGAGGTGCTCCGCGGCGCTGCCGTGGCACGCCTGGCACATGCTGCCATCGGCGTCGTTCTTCGCGCCGTGCGGGCTGAGGTCGATCGCCTTCCACTCCGTCTCGTGGCAGTTGGCGCAGACCGGAGCGACCTGCCCGGACTTCTGCGCGGCGGCCGGGAATGCAACGAACGCCGCCAGGAGCGCGAGGACCCCGGAGGCGGCGATGGCTGACTTGATTCGCATGGAAACCCCTTTGTCTCGGTCCGATCCGCCGGCGCGGGCTTTGCACCCTCTTCCACCGGATCCGCGGCCAGTGGCCGCCGGTCTTGGGTTGCGCGGAGAAAGAGCCGCGCCTAATCCGCTTCGAACGTGCCGGCTGCGTGTGTTCTTGTTGACGCGGTTGAGGTGCATATGACTTCGCGCGCACCACCGCCTCCACAGCTTTGGTGAATTCTTTCGTTTGGGCGTTGTCCCGGTCAAGCAAACCGGATGCGACCATTTGCCGCTGTTGCAAAAATACGTCATTGAATATTATGGGAAAGTGGTTTTGTTGAGTACGACTCTTGACCTGCGTCAAAAGGCAGCAGTCCCGCATCGCAATAACCGGTCCGTGAGCGAGGACTCTCGAGTCCTGAGGCGGCGGCTGCCTGGAACGAAAAAAAGGCCGCGCCCAGTGGCGCGGCCTTGGCGGAAATCGTGCTCCGCGATTACTTCGTCGTCTCGCCCTTGGCCTCGACTTCGACGCGACGGTCGGGCTGCAGGCAGGCGATCCTCTCCTTCAGGTTCTTCTGGTCGCACACAAGACCCGGAACCGGCTGCTTCTCGCCCACCCCGATCGCCTCGATCTTGTCCTTCGGCACACCCTTGCTCACGAGGTAGTCGCGCACCGCGTCGGCCCGCCGCTCCGACAGCTTCTGGTTATACGGCTCCGAGCCGATCGGATCCGTGTGCCCCGTCACCAGCACCACCTCGAGCTTCCGGATCTGGCCGATCTTCGAGACCACCATGCTGTCGATCGCGGACTTCCCTTCAGGCTTGAGCACCGCCTTGTCGAAGTCGAACAGCACCTTCGAGTCGAGCGTGATCTTCTGCACCTGCGGCGGCGGCGGCGGGGCCGCGGGCGGCGGCGGCGGGGGCGGCGGCGGCACGGCCTTCGGCGCTTGCGCGACCTGCGGGGCGACGTACACCTGTGGCGGCGGCTCGAACTTGTACGTCACCGTCGCCCAGACCAGGTTCGTCGTGTAGGCCGGGTTGGCGAACGCGCCCGTCAGCCACGAGTAGTTCGAACCCACGGCCCCCGTGTTCAGGTTCTGGAAGTACCCGTAGTAGCTTCCGTAGCCCGCCATCTGACCGTCGCTGTAGTCGTACTTCTCGTAGGCGTACCCGGCGCTGACGGCCCACTTCGGGTTGATGTTGTAACTGCCCTTGATCTGGAACCGCTGCAGCTTCGTGTCGTCGGTGCCGTAGTTGACGAGCGGTCCGCCCTGATAGCCGCCGTTCCCCGTCGTGTTGCCCGAATTGAAGTCGAGACCGCCGCCGGTCCTCTGGTAGGTGTACGACGCGGTCATCATCAGCTTCTCGGTCGCCGCCCAGTCGACCAGCGCGGCCAGCATCCAGCCGTCCTGGGTGTTCTTCGTGCCCCAGGTGTAATTCGAGGAGCTGTTCGGCGTCGGGGGCGGATAGCTCCCGGCCAGATAGTTCTGGTTGTACTCGACCTTGCCCCAGTTGCCGATGCCGGTGACCCGCAGCCTGTCGTCGCCCCACGCCACCGTCGCGTCGTACTGCTGGCTCTTGTCCTTCGTGCGCCCGTACAAGTTGTCCTTGTAGTCGGTGTCCGCCCACGTCGCGCCGAAGCCCAAGAGCCACAGCGGCGCCGGTGTCCAGTCGAGGTTCAGCTTGACCTTGTTGCGGTCGAGATTGTTGACGTTGAAGGGCGTGTAGTACGCGTCGACACTCGTCGGCACATTCGAGTTGATGAGGTCGGACCGCTGCTGCAGGAACTCGTACTTGATCCAGCCGCTCAGGTTGTTCCAGCCGCTGTTCTTGTACTCGACCCAGTAGCGGTAGTCGTCGGACTTGGGCGCCTCCTGGTTGTTGATCGTGAGCTCGTTGCGCTTGATGCCTTCCCAGTCGAATCCGCCGAGCAGCCTGTTGGCGCGGTTGAACGCCCACGACGCGTCGAACCCGGCCGAGTTCTTCGTGTAGGAGAACAATTCGCCGTTCTCCTCGGTCAGCGCCGGAATCGTGAAGCACGTTGGGTTGACGTTACCCGTCGTCGTCCCCGGGCAGCTCGTGCCCTGGCTCCCCTGTCGGTACGACACCGTCGTCGAGTCGTTCTGCTTGTCGTAGTAGTCGTAGTAGACGCGGGTGTCGAGCTGCGCCACCGGGCTCGCGTTCCAGGCGACGTTGAAAGTCGTCTTCTTGATGTTGCCGTCGAAGTTCGAAAGGTTCTGATTCGTCGCCGAGTCGAACGGCTGCGTCAGGAGATACCCGACGCCGGGGGGATTTCCCTGAGGGCTCGCAACGTTGGTGCTCGTCGGCTTGAGGCCCGATGTCCACGCCGACGAGGTGAGACTCACGCTGTTGGTCAGCTTGCTCTGGGTGAAGCGCGCGATGAGCGCCGAATCCCACGGGAGCTGCTTCCAGTACCCGCTCAGGCTCCACTTCTTGAGATCGTTGTCGGGTGGCAGCAGCGACGTGTCGATCTCGTTGCGCATGTAGAAGTTCGGCCACTGCATCAGATCGTTGCCGTCGGTGAACTTCGATTCCAGGTACGCGAGCTTGATCCCGTACTGCTTGCTGTTGTAGCCGCCCTCGATGACCGTGTTCTGCGTCTTGTAGTCGGCCGGCACGCCGAACTCGATGAAGCCGTTGCCCGGACGCCCGTCCCGAGCACCCCGCTCGACGGCTTGATGCCGTTCGTCTTGACCTCGTTGTAGTCGGCGCGGACGAACCAAGGCGACTTCATCGAGACTTCGAAGTTCCCGCCCGTCGTGTTGCGCTGGGTCCCGTAGTTCCACGTGCCCCACGTCGTGGGATTCGCGGCCGGCGGGTAGGTGCCGCTGGGCGAGGAGAAGCCGAGCAGTGTGCTGCCGACGTTGGTCAGCGGCGAGATGGCATTGAACGAGTAGTTGTGCGGAATGTCGTTGTTGTAGAACGCCGCCTTCCACGTCCCGAAACTGCCGCCTACGATGTTGATGAACTGGTCGTCGCGGCCGAATTCCTCGCCGAAGGCGCGGAGGTAGTAGTTGCGGTTGCTGCCGCGAACATCGATCACGCCGATCGGCGCGCTGTTGATGTCCTGGTATTCCTGTGCCTTGGCGTCGTCCGCCGGGCCGGTGAACGGCGTCAGCGGGTTGGTGGCCGAAAGCGGCTTGGTGTTGCCGTAGGCGCCGTTGCGGTTGGCGCCGTCGATGTTCGTGCCGCGGCCGCCGACCTCGGCGGACCCGCCCCACATGAAGTTTTCATCGGCGGACGCGCTTTGAGCGAACAGGCCGGCGACGACGAGTGCAATGAGCTTGACTTTCATGTTCGTCCTCATCTCAGCGCAGGAAGTATTCGCCGTAGGCGGACGACGGCGCGTTGCTGCCGTGGATCTGCCGATGGCAGTTGACGCACCCGCTGGCTTCGAAGCGGATGTTCGAAGGCAGCACGCCGGGCAGCGTCCCGCGACCGTCGTAGATGCCGTGCGTGTGGCCGTTGGCGTGGCAGTCGGCGCACAGCGCCGGCGGCTTCTGCGCGAGCAGCGCCTTGTGCGCCGAGCCGTGCGGCGTGTGGCAGATCGCGCAGTTCTCTTCCACCGGGGGATGCTCGTGGATCCACGGGCCGCGCTTGTCGGTGTGGCAGCTCAGGCACAGGTCGGGGATCGACTCGCTGCGCAGGCTCGCCTTCTGCAGCGTACCGTGCGGGTCGTGGCAGTCCTGGCAGCCTACCTTGCCTTCGATGATCGGGTGGTGCGAGGGCTTGAGGATGTCGGCGCGCACGTCGGTGTGGCACTCGACGCAGCGCTTGTAGACGAGCTGGCGGGCGGTCGTCGTGTACGGCGCGGCGGCGAATTGCGCGGCCTTGATCTGCTTGTTGTTGCTCGCCGTCTGGGTGCCGTGGATCGAGTGGCAATTGACGCAGGTGACGTCCACCTTGCGGTGCTTCGCAATGTTCCAGTTCTCGAGTTGCCGCTGACCGCTGTGGCACGCGAGGCAGACCGCCGACTTCTCGGCCGCGGTCGCGGTCGGCGAGCCGATCAGGTTAACGGGCTTGGTGCCCGGGTCCTTCAAGTGCGCCGAGGCGTCGCCGTGGCACGCCTGGCACGAGCTCCCGGCCGCATCGTTCTTCGCGCCGTGCGCCGTCAGCAGGATCGAGCTGTTCTGCTCCTCGTGGCAAGTGACGCAGACCGGCACGTTGCTGGCGGCCGCCTGCGTCTGCGCGGACGCGGGCAATGCGGTGAACACCGCGAGAGCCGCCAGTACGGCGGCCGCGGCGCTGAAGGACTTGATTCGCATGGGGGTCCCTTTCGTTTCGGGGATGAATCGCGGTCGGTGCTCCTGATTCTTTTACAGATTTGAAACATCCGAAGGCAAGCAAACGGGGTGCGACAAATTGTCGCTGTTGTAAACACACATCATTGATTGCAAAGGGAATGCGGGTTACCGCAGCTACGATCGTTGACCTGCGTCAACAACGGCGGGGAACTTAGAACGGCGGCGCGAAACGGTCAGCCCGCAATAGCGCCCGTTGGCTTTCGACGTGGCGAGCGTCGGACCCGATACGAGCACGAGCGTGCGCATGATTTCGCACGTGCCCTTCGGACAGTGCCCCCCGGGGGGTGCCTGGCGGCTTGACCCAGCGCAAGGGGCGCGCGCGAACCCACGCGGGGCGCTGCGCAAGTGGCGTAGGCTCGTTCGCAACCCGCCGCACGGGTCGAGTCGGGCCCGCGGGACTCCCGGCCCACACTACATGTCGCAAATCGCTGCGCCGTCCCACGACGAAAGCTCCGCGGTTCTCGCCGTCGTTGCCGAGCTCCTCACGGAGACGAGACCCGCCGGAGGAGCGCCGCGCGTCGAGCTCGACAGCGACCTCGAGCGGAATCTCGGTCTCGACAGCATCGAGCGCGCGGAGCTGCTGTTGCGGCTCGAGCGCGCGTTCGGAGTGCGCCTGCCGGCGCGTACGCTCGGGAGCGCCGAATCCCCGCGCGATCTGCTGCGCGCAGTGCGCGCCGGCCGACCGCGGCCGCAGGCCGCGACACCGCGACCGGCGCCGCAGGCCGCGGCGCCCATCGCCGGCCTCCCCGACCACGCGGAGACGCTCCCCGACGTGCTCGACTGGCACGCACGCGCGCATCCGGAGCGCACGCACGTCACCCTGCTCGAGGAAACGGAGGCGGGGCCGATCGAGTCGCCGCTCACCTACGGGGCGCTCGCCGACGGCGCGGCGCGCGTCGCCGCGGGACTTCGCGCGCGCGGGCTCGAGCCCGGGCAGAGCGTCGCGATCATGCTGCCGACATCGCTCGATTTCTTCCTCGCCTTCTTCGGCATCCTGTACGCCGGAGGCGTGCCGGTGCCGATCTACCCGCCGGCGCGCCGCTCGCAGCTCGAGGAGCATCTCGCGCGGCAGTCGCGCATCCTCGACAACGCTCTCGCCGCGGTCCTCGTGACCGTCCCGGAGGCGAGCGCGGTCGCGCGGCTGCTGCGGGCGACGACGCCGTCGCTGCGCGCGATTGCGACCGTCGCCGAGCTTGCGGCGGGGGAATCCGTGCCGGCGGCGCGCACGGCCTCCCGCGCCCTCGATACGGCATTTCTGCAGTACACGTCGGGCAGCACCGGCAATCCGAAGGGTGTGATCCTGACCCACGCCAACATGCTCGCGAACCTCCGGACGATAGGACGTGCGATCGACGTCCGCCCGGACGACCTGTTCGTGAGCTGGCTGCCGCTCTACCACGACATGGGGCTCATCGGCGCCTGGTTCGGCACCCTCTACTACGGCGTCCCGCTCGTCGTGATGCCGCCGACCGATTTCCTCGCCCGTCCCGAGAGCTGGCTCCAGGCGATCCATCGGCATCGCGCCACCCTTTCGGCCGGCCCCAACTTCGCCTACGAGATCTGCGCGGCGCGCGTCGATCCTGCGCGCCTCGAGGGACTCGACCTCTCGTCGTGGCGGATCGCGTTCAACGGATCCGAGCCGGTGAGCCCGGACACGATCGAGCGCTTTGCCGTGCGCTTCGCGCCGCTCGGCTTCGATCCACGCGCGCAGACGCCCGTGTACGGGCTCGCGGAATCGGCAGTCGGTCTCGCGTTCCCGCCGCTCGGGCGCGGCCCCCTGATCGATCGCGTGGACCGCGCGCGCCTCATGCGCGACGGCGTGGCGGAACCGTCCGCCGGCGCGCACGCCGCCGCGATCGTCGCCTGCGGCCGTCCGCTGGCGGGACACGAGATCCGCGTGGTCGACGCCGCCGGCCGCGAGCAACCCGAGCGGCGCGAAGGACGCGTCCAATTCCGCGGTCCGTCGGCGACGAGCGGCTACTTCCGGAACCCGGAGGCGACGCGCAGCCTGTTCCGGGACGGTTGGCTCGACACGGGGGATCAGGGCTACGTCGCCGCGGGCGAGCTCTACGTGACCGGTCGCGCGAAGGACATCATCATCCGGGGCGGCCAGCACGTCCATCCGCAGGAGGCCGAGGCGGCCATCGGCGCGATCGCCGGCGTTCGCCGCGGCTGCGTCACCGTATTCGGCGTGCCCGACCCGCGTTCCGGGACCGAGAAGGTGGTCGTGCTCGCGGAGACGCGCGAAACGGATCCGGCACGAAAAGAAGAGTTGCGCCGAACGGTGGCCGAGCGCGCGGCGGCGCTGCTCGGCGCGCCCGCGGACGACGTCGTGCTCGCGCGGCCGCACACCGTCCTCAAGACCTCGAGCGGCAAGCTCCGTCGCGCCGCCTGCCGCGAGCTCTACGAGCACGGCATGGCCGGTGCCGGGGGAACGGCGCTGTGGTCCCAGTCGCTGCGGCTCGCCAGGGCCGGGATCGCCGGCGGACTGCGCCGCGCGGGCGCTCGCGCCGCCGAGGTCCTGTTCGGCGTCTACGCGCTCTCGCTGCTGGTCCCGTTCGCGCTGGCCGGGCTGACGGCCATGACGCTGGTGCCGTCGGCCGCGCGGCGCCGGCGCGTCGCGGGCGCACTCGCGCGCGCGCTCGTCGCGATCACGCGAATGCCGCTGCAGGTCGCCGGCGCCGCGAACTTCCCGGCGGCGGGACCCTTCGTCGCGGTCGCCAATCACGCGAGCTACGTCGACGGCATCCTGCTCGCGACGGCGCTGCCCGAGCGCTGCCAGTTCGTCGCGAAGCGCGAGCTCGCCTCGTCGTTCGGCATCGGTTTCCTGCTGCGGCGGATCGGCACCCGCTTCGTCGAGCGCGACGAGGTCGAGGGCAGCGTCGAAGCGGCTCGCGCGCTTGCGACGCTCGCGCAGCAGGGGGAGTCGCTTGCGTTCTTCGCGGAAGGAACGTTCGCGCGAGAGGCGGGATTGCGGCCGTTCCGGATGGGGGCCTTCGTGACCGCCGCGGCAGCTGGGCTGCCGACGGTTCCCATCGCGATGCGCGGCACGCGCTCGGTGCTGCGCGACGGCCAGTGGCTGCCGCGCCGCGGCATGGTCCAGATCGTCGTCGCCCCGGCCCTGCTTGCCGACGGCAGCGATTTCGCGGCAGCGACGCGGCTGCGCGACCGCGTCCGAGCGGCGATCCTCGCCGGATGCGGCGAGCCGGATCTCGGCGAGCCGGCACAGCGCCTTCAGGACGCCGGGACGGCGCGATGACGCCGATCCGCGACCTGCCGAACCGCATCCGGGTTGCCTGGCGTGACGGCCCCGTCATCTGGCAACGAGCGGATCCGGATCTCCGGTGAGACCCGCGAAGAGATCGGGATGCGTCCGATCTTCCAGCCGGCCCTCGTCAACGGCGCCTTCGGCGACCCCGGGCTCTACGTCGACTTCCTGTTCGAGCGGCGCGCCCTCCTGTTCGACCTGGGCGATCTCGCGGCTCTGCCGGCACGAAAGCTCCTGCGCGTCTCGCATGCGTTCGTCTCCCACACCCACATGGACCATTTCGTCGGCTTCGACCGGCTGCTGCGCGTGGGCGTCGGCCGCGCGACCGCGGTGCACCTGTTCGGGCCGCCCGGCTTCGTCGCGCAGGTGGAACACCGGCTCGCCGCCTACACGTGGAATCTCGTCGCGAACTACGAGACGAATTTCACGATCACCGCCTCGGAGCTCGCGGCGGACGATACGGTGCAGTCGGCACGGTTCCAGTGCAGGGAACGCTTCGCGCGCGAGCCGCAGGCGAGCTCCCGGGCGCCCGACGGCGTGCTGCTGGAGGAAGATGCGTTCCGCGTGCGCGCGGCGCTCCTCGACCATCAGGTGCCGTGCCTCGGTTTCGCGCTCGAGGAGAAGGCGCACCTCAACATCTGGAAGAACCGGCTCGCGGAAATGGGACTGCCCGTCGGTCCCTGGCTCCGGGACCTGAAGCGGGCCATCGCCCGCGGCGACTCCGGCGAGACGACGTTGGTCGTCGAGTGGCGCGACCGCGACGCGCACCACGAACGCGCGCTGCCGCTTCGGGAGCTCGAATCCGCGATACGCCGCGTGCCCGGGCAGAAGGTCGGCTACGTCACCGACGTCGCCGGCCACGCCGGCAACCAGGCGCGCATCGCCGCGCTCGTGCGCGACGCCGACCTCCTGTTCATCGAAGCGATGTTCGCGGACGAGCACGCCGACCACGCGACCCGGAAGTTCCACCTGACCGCACGGCAGGCCGGAACGATCGCGCGCGCCGCCGGCGCGAGGAGCGTCGTCCCATTCCACATCTCGCCGCGTTACACGGAGGAGTGCGAGCGCGTGGTCGCGGAGCTCGAAGCGGCGTTCGGCGCGCCGGCCGGTCCACCGCCGGGGCTCACCGTGCAGCCTTGAGATCGGCGGCACGGCGACCATCGCCGCCGAAGATCATGATGCCGGTCAACCGCAGCGGCGCCTTTCTCGCGATAATGCAAGGGCGTGGCGCCGCATCGTCAGGCCGTAAGTCGTGGATTCGACGGGACCCGAAATGGAGCGTCAGGGCAAGAGGAGTCGCACGCGCGGGGGGCGGGATGCCCACCATCGTCGCTGATCCCGCGACGGAGCAGTCGCGGCTCGTCGCGGCGCTCGCCGATCCCGCCGTCTGGGGCGGAGGCTGTACCCGCGTGCAGCGGCTCGAGACGCACATCTCGCACGTTCTCCTGACCGGGCGCTACGCCTACAAGATCAAGAAGCCGGTCGCGCTCGGCTTTCTCGACTTCAGCACGCTCGCGGCGCGCAAGCGCTTCTGCGAAGAGGAACTGCGGCTCAACCGCCGGCTCGCGCCTTCGCTCTACCTCGATGTCGTCGCGATCGCCGGTACGCCCGAGGCGCCGGTCGTCGGCGGCGGCGGGCCCGCGCTCGAATACGCGGTCAAGATGCGCGAGTTCCCGCAGGAAGCGCTCGCCTCGCGCCTGCTCGCGCGCGGCCGGATCGCGCCGGAGCGCATCGACGCGCTCGCGGCGGCGGTCGCAGCGTTCCACGGCCGGATCGCGGTCGCACCGGCCGACGGTCCGTACGGAACGCCGGAGGACATCCTCGCCTATGCGCGCCAGAACTTCGCGCAGACACTGCCACTCGCGCAGGATCCCGCCGACCGTGCCGCGCTGGAGGCGCTCCGCGCGTGGACGGAGACCGAATTCGCGGCACGCGCAGCCGCGTTCGCCCGGCGGCGCGAAGACGGCTTCGTCCGTGAATGCCACGGCGACCTCCACCTCGGCAACATCGCGGAGGTCGACGGCGAGCTCGCGATCTTCGACTGCATCGAATTCAACGACCACCTGCGGTTCATCGACGTGATGAGCGAGGTCGCCTTCGCCGCCATGGATCTGGAGGACCGCGGCCGACCCGATCTCGCGCACCGGTTCGTCAACGCCTACGTCGAGGCGACCGGCGATTACGCGGGTCTCGCCGTGCTGCGGTTCTATCTTGTCTACCGCGCAATGGTGCGCGCGAAGGTGCTCGCGCTGCGCGCCCGCCAGGTTCCCGCCGGTCCCGCACGCGACGGCCTGATCGCGGAGCTGCGCGGCTACCTGCGGCTCGGCGAGCGCTGCGCGCGGCTGCCGCGGCCGGCGGTCGTCGTCACGCACGGACTGACCGGCTGCGGCAAGACGACCGCGACGCAGACGCTCGTCGAGCAGACCGGCGCGATCCGCGTGCGCACCGACGTCGAGCGCAAGCGGCTCTTCGGGCTGCCGGCCGACGCGAAGAGCGGCTCGGCCGTGGGCCGCGGGCTTTACACCGCGGAGGCGACCGAGCAGACCTACCGGCGGGCGCGCGCGCTCGCCGCCGACATCGTCGACGCGGGAGGGGTCGCCGTCGTCGATGCCACGTTTCTTTCGCGATGGCAGCGCGACCTGCTGCGCGGCCTCGCCGCCTTCCACGGAATCCCGTTCGTCATCATCGCTTTCGACGCGCCCGAGGCGACGCTGCGCCGGCGCATCGAGGAACGGATCCGGCGCGGCGGCGACGCGTCGGAAGCGGACCTCCGCGTGCTCGCCCATCAGCTCGAAACGCGGGAGCCGCTCGGACCGGACGAGCAGGCCTTCGTGGTCATGTTCGATGCCGGCGCACCGCTCGAGAACATCGGCCGGCCCGAAGCGTGGCGGGCGTTGACTGAGTGGCTGGCGGCGGGACCCGAACCCGCACCGCCGCCGCCGGCGTCGTCCGACCCCGGCCTCGCGGCGAAAGTGGCGTTCCTGTCGCGGCGCGGCAGCTATCCGGAGCCGGCCGCGTCCGTGCTCGCGACCGAGACGCACATGTCCTACGTGTTCCTGACCGACCGTCACGCGTGGAAGCTCAAGAAGCCGGTGCGCTACGACTACTACCTCGATTTCTCGACCCTCGCGGCGCGCGAACGCGACTGCGCGGAGGAAGTGCGGCTCAACCGGCGCCTGACGCGCGACGTCTACCTGGGCGCGGTGCCGCTGTCGGTGGACCCTGCGGGGGCGCTGCACGTCGGCGGCGGAGGCACCGTCGTCGATTGGCTCGTCAACATGCGGCGCCTGCCCGCCGAGCGAATGCTCGACCAGCTGATTCGCGCGCACGCGGTGCCGCAGGATGGCCTGCGCGCGGCACTCGTCCGCCTTTGCCGCTTCTACCGCAAGGGCCCGCCGATCGCGATGTCGCCCGAGGCCTACGTCGAGCGGCTCGCCGCGGGCGTCGCCGACAACCGGCGGGCGCTGGCCGATTCCGCCTATGCGCTGCCGGCGGAGCTCTACGAGCCCGCCTGCGCGCGACTCGCGGCGCTGCTCTCGGAGCGCGCCGCCTCGTTCGGAGAGCGGGCCCGCGCCGGGCGGATCGTCGAGGCCCACGGCGACCTGCGCCCCGAGCACATCTGCCTCACGGACGAGCCGCAGATCATCGACGCGCTCGAATTCTGGCGCGAGTTCCGGATCCTCGACGTCGCCGACGAGCTCGCCTTTCTCGCGCTCGAATGCGAGCGCCTGGGCTCGCCGCAGCTCAAGGCGACGATCTTCGACACCTACACGGCGGAAACGGGCGATGCGCCGCCGGCGGCGCTCCTGCACTTCTACCAGAGCCACCGTGCGCTGATGCGCGCGAAGATCGCGCTCTGGCACCTCGCCGAGCCCGCGCCCCGCGAGGCGGCCAGCTGGCGCGCACGCGCCGGCGATTACCTCCGCCTTGCGCGCGAGCACGTCCAGCAGTGTCGGTGACGACGCGCCGCCAGCGCGCGTCAGCTCGCGAGCAGATCGACGAGCGAGCCTCCCCCGTGGAGTCGCCGGATCGCCTCGGCGACGAGGCCCGCCGCGCTCACTTCGACCAGCTTCGCCCGCAACCCGGGTGCCGTGATCCGCACCGGCGGAATGGTGTCGGTGACGACGATCTCGTCGACCGCGCTCTTCGCGAGCACTTCGTTCGCTGCCGCAGCGAACACGCCGTGCGTGGCGGCCGCGAGCACGCGCACCGCGCCCCGCTCGCGGCACGCCTGCGCGGCGCGCGCGATCGTGGTGCCCGCGCTCACCAGGTCGTCGACGATGATCGCCACCTTGCCCGCCACGTCGCCGACCAGCGCCTCGCCGCTCACCACGCCTGCGCTGCGGTACTTCTCGGCGAAGGCTGCCCCGGGCGCCTTCCCGAGCGCGCGCTCGAGCCGGGCTCGGAACGCCTCCGCCCGCTTGATGCCGCCTGCATCCGGGGAGACCACCACGACGTCGGCGCCGGCGAGCCGCGGCGCGAAATGCGCAACGAAGAGGGGAGCGGCCTCGAGATGCTCGGTGCGGCAGCGGAAGGCATTCTGGAATGCGGCGAGATTGTGCACGTCGAGCGTCACCACGCAATCGACGCCGACAGCCTCGAACAGCGCCGCCACGTAACGCGTGGTCACCGGGTCGCGCGGCTTCGACCGGCGATCCTTCCGCGAATAGGCGAGATACGGGACGACGGCGGTGACGCGACGCGCCGCCGCGTCCTTCAGCGCGCCGATGAAGAACAGGAGCCGCACGAGCTTGTCGTTGGCGCTCTGTCCCGGGTCCCCGCACAGCGAGTGGATCACGTAGACGTCGCGGTCGCGCACGCCGGCGAGCGGCCGCGCCTTGTGCTCGCCGTCCTCGAACTCGCGTTCCTCGTGGGGCGCAAGCGCGATGCCGAGCCGCCCCGCGACCGCCTCCCCGAACGCGCGGCTCGCATCGAGCGCGAACAGCGTGAGATCATCGTGCGTCATCACTCTCCTCCTCCACCCCGTCGCCGCGCCGCAGCGACGCCCCCCATCCTGAATCGACCGGCCAGAGCCCGCAAGCGATGACCCAGTTCGACGTGTTCAACGGCGACGCCGACGGCTTGTGCTCGCTGCATCAGCTCCGGCTCGCCGAGCCGCGGGACGCGGTGCTCGTCACCGGCGTGAAGCGCGACGTCGCGCTGCTCGCGCGGGTCGCCGCCGAGGCGGGCGACGCCGTGACCGTGCTCGATGTCTCCGTCGACGCGAACCGGAAGGCACTCACCCGGCTGCTCGAGCGCGGCGTCGACGTGCAGTATTTCGACCACCACTACGCCGGCGACCTTCCGGTCCATCCGCGACTGCAGGCGTTCATCGACCCGTCGCCTGCGGTATGCACCGGGATCATCGTCGATCGCTTCCTCGGCGGCCGGCACCGGCTGTGGGCGATCGTCGCCGCGTTCGGCGACAACCTCGCCGCTGCGGCACAGGAGCTTGCCGCGACGCTCGCCCTCGACCCGGTGCGACAGGCGTCGCTGCAGGAGCTTGGCGAGACGCTGGCCTACAACGCCTACGGCGACAGCGAGAGCGACCTGATCGTGCCGCCGGACGCCCTCTACGACACGCTGCGGCTTTACGCCGATCCGCTCGCCTTCGCGCACGAGGAAGCCGTCCTCCGGCGCATCGCGGAAACACGCCGCGACGATCTCGACCGGGCGCGTCGCGTGCGGCCGGAACGCGCGTCGGAGCGGCGCGCGGTCTACGTGCTTCCGGACGCGGAATGGAGCCGTCGCGTCCGCGGCGCGCTCGGCAACGAGCTCGCTGTCGCGTATCCCGAGCGGGCGCACGCCCTCCTGACGCCGAACGCGCATCAGGGCTACACGGTCAGCGTGCGCGCGCCGCTCGCGACGAGCACGGGCGCCGACGCGCTTTGCCGCCGGTTCAAGACCGGCGGCGGGCGAGCCGCAGCGGCCGGAATCAATCATCTGCCGGACGACCGGCTGCCGGCGTTCGTCCGGCAGTTCGAGCGCGCGTTCTGACGTCGGTGCAGGCGCATTGCGGTGGCGGCGTCACGGTCGAGGACGATCCGGACGGCCGGCCTCGCAGCGTCCGATTCCACTGCGGCGCGACATTCCGTCGCACCGTCGCGCCCCGGTCGAATCCGCCGTTCGCGCCGGAAACCCGCGTTACATGGTCGGCGTCGCCCGATGCGCGAACGTGTGCTCGCGCAGGCTCTGGCAGTCGACGCAGCGCTTGGCTGTGGGGAACGCCATGAGACGCGCCGGCTCGATGTCTTCCTCGCAGTCGAGGCAGCGGCCGTAGTGATGCTGGCGCATCCGCTGCAGGGCGGCGTCGATGTCGCGGATCTCCTCGACATGCCGCTCGACGATCGTGTGCTCGAGATCGGTGAGCGCGGTCGCGACCGATTCGTCGCCGACGTCGGGGACTTCGCCCGTCAGCTCGGCGATTGGATGCTGTCCCCAGCGCGCGAGTTCCTGCTGCGCCTCCGCGATCAGCCGCCGGCGGTCGGCCTGCAGCCGCAGCTTGAGCGCATGCGCCTGTTGCGGGGAGAGCTTCGGCATGGTGTCCTCTCGTCGTTCCGCCCGTCCCGGAAACCGGTTCGGGGCGTTTCCGGGAGTGAGCGTAGCCCCGTTGGCAGGCACGCCGTTGACGCAGATCAAGCCTGTGTCGCAGACGCCGGGAGGTGCGCCGCCGCGTGGCGCCGGCCGCTGGCGACTCGACGCCGACCACCGTTCCGGTGGGCGCTTCGCGCGACGGCCGGGCAGCCCTCGCGACGATGCTCGGGGCGACCGTGCACGCAGAAGCGCCTCTGCGGAGCCTCACGCTCCGCGCGGCGCAGCCGCGTCCTCAGCCCGCGCGAACGATCTCGACGGCGAGCTCCCGCTGGCCCTTGAGCGAGTTGGCCACGAGACACCGCGCCTCCGCCTTCTCGAGCAGCGCATGGGCCTTCGCGGGATCCGCGGACGGCGCCATCGTGAGCGTCGCGTGCGTCACGAACCGCGTGAACTGCGTGACGCCGTCGACACGGTCGAGCACCGCTTCGACGTGGGTCTCGAGGCTGCTCCACTCGAGCTTCGCGACGCCGGCTAACGCACGGAACGTCAGGACGAAGCAGTTCGCGACCGACGCACACAGGAGTGCTTCCGGCGACCAGAGATCGCCCGGGCCGCCGAACTCGGCCGGCGCGGCCGTCGCGATGTCGGGAAGGCCCGCCGACGAAATGGCGATGCTGCCCGCGGGACCGCCTGCAGCGCTCGTCTTGTAGTGGTGCGGAAGGGGTTGCATGATGTCGTCCGTTCAAGGGCGCCGAGCGACAGCATCGTGGCCACACGCGGCTTCGGCGAAGCCCCGATTGTCGAGGCACGCCGCGCGCGCCGCGTTGACGCCGGTCAAAGCCCCGCGCGCCTGCTCGAGCCCGGAGCGAATCCGGGGTGCGGCTAGTGCTTCCGCTGCTCCCGAGTCCACTTCCGGAGCGCATCGAGCGTGTTCGCGACGTGCTTGTCCGGATTCATCGACGTGTATGCGTAGACGATGCGCCCGTCGGGCGCGATCACGTACGACACGCGGTTGGCATACGCAGGCATGGGCGTCAGCACCGCATCGTAGGACTTCATGATGCTGCGGGCGCGGTCCGCCGCAACCGCGAACTTGCTCCGGCATTCGCTCACCGAAAACCGGTTCAGCGTCTCGATATCGTCGGCGGACACGCCGATGACGGTCGCGCCGAGCGCTCGATACGCATCGGTCGCCTCGGCGAAATCGTGCGCCTCGATCGTGCAGCCCGTGGTGAAGGCCGCCGGGTAGAAGTAGAGCACGACCGGCCCCTTCTTCAGCGCGTCGGCGAGCTTGAACGCGAAGACGTTGCCGCCGATCGACGCCTGCGTCGTGAAATCGGGCGCCGGATCGCCCGGCTTGAGCGCCGCGAAAGCAGGCAGCGCGGCGAAAGCGACCGCGAAAGCAAGGAAACGCACGGCGTCGAACATGGACCAGGCTCCCGAAAACGTCGCACTGAAGGCGCGATGATGAACGAAAATCCGGCGGCCGCGCGATCCGGCCGCGGCAACGGGGCATCGCCCTACACGACAATCAGCGCTTTCCTGTCAGGTCGTGGCGTCGGAAATTCCCCCGCCTGCGTTATCGTTAACCCGAAGGATCGGGATTTCATTCCCGGAAAGGGTTCGAGTGACGCATCGAGCGGCGATGACCACCCTTGCGCTGACGGCGCGCCTGCTGCTGCTCGGCTGCCTCGCGGGCCCGCTCGTCGCCGGCGCGCAGCCGGCACTGACGGTGCCTCCGCTCCCGGCGCCCGGCAAGTACCCGGTCGCCTGCAGCGATGTCGCGCAGGACTTCAGCCGCCTGTTGCCCGGCGAGGACGTCCAGGATTACTGGGAGGGCGTGATGCGGTCGGACGGCACGCCGCGCTACATCACGAGCCTCCTGTCGGAGCCGGCGGACACCATGACCGTGCCCGTGCGGATTCCCGACGACGGCGAAGTCTACGGGTCCTTCGCGGGAACGACGCTGCCGCATGTCGTCATCGTCTGCTACCCCACGTCGCCGGACAACGGCCGGCCCGATTACCCGTTGCCGAACGGTAAGTCCGTCCCGCGGATGCAGCGCGCCGGCGACGCACCGTGGTGGCCCGACGCGACCACCCGGTTCCCGATCCTGCTCTTCTCGCACGGTTACCTGGGGTCCCCGCTTTCGAACGACTACGTCGACGCGGTGGCGCTGCTCGCGAGCTATGGCTACGTCGTCGTCGCGCCATTCCACGGCGATGGGCGGTTCGGCGAGCTCCAGCTCGAAAACGTCGACGACCTGGCGTATCTGGTCCTGCATCTTCGCGACTTCCTCGCGCTGCAGGCGGTGCGACCGCTGGCGCTCTCGGCGGCGCTCGACGTGCTGCTGGCCGATCCCGGCTGGGCCAACCACGTCATGCCGGAAGAGGTCGGCGGCTTCGGCGCGAGCCTCGGCGGCGAATCGTTCATGCTGATGGGCGGCGGCGGCCTCACGACTTCGCTCGGTCTCGCGTGGTCGAAGATCGAGACCGACGCGCGCGTCAAGGCCGCCGTCGGCTACGTGCCCTACATGGGCGTGCCGCTGTTTCCCGCGTTCGGTCGCGACCAGCGATCGCTGAACGACGTCACGCTGCCCTATCTCGCGATCTCCGGCACGGCCGACACGACGGCGCCGATCGTCATGACGGCGCAGGCCCTGAATGCCCTCGCGGGCCCGCGCGAGCTCGTCGCGCTCAACGGCGTTCCGCACCGGTTCGACGCGGCGTCGGCGCCGGACATCTTCACCTGGGCACTCACCTTCCTCGACGCCGAAGTCCGCGGCGACCCGAGTGCGCGCGCGCAGCTCGCACAGATGGCGCGGGTTGCGGGCGGCGGCGACGACAGCGTCGTCATTCCGCTCAACATTCCGGCCGACGTGAACTACGGCGGGCTCTGGTGGAACGCCCCCGCCGGGTCGGAGCCGGGCTGGGGGATCAACCTGCAGCACGAGGGCAACGTGATCTTCCTCACGTGGTTCACCTACGACGTCAACGGCAATCCGTGGTGGCTCGTGATGACGGCGGACCTCATGACCGACGGCACCTATCGCGGGACGCTCTACGAGACGCGCGGGCCGCCGTTCTTCGCGACGCCGTTCGATCCCGCCGCGGTCGTCGTGATGCCGGTCGGGACCGGCACCCTCACGTTCTCGGATCGCGACAACGGCGTGTTCGCCTACACGATCGGCGCGGTCTCGCAGATCAAGACGATCACGCGCGAGGTCTTTGGCCGCATTCCGTGGTGCGCGTTCGACACGCCCTTCGACCCGGCGCGCGCCACCAATTACCAGGGTCTGTGGTGGAACGCGCCCCCGGGGTCCGAGTCCGGATGGGGCATCAACCTGACGCACGAAGGCGACGTCATCTTCGCGACGTGGTTCACCTACGACATGGGCGGGTCGCCGCTGTGGCTCGTCGCCACGATGCCGATCGACCCGTCGGGCCATTACGCGGGGACGCTCTACCGGCTGACCGGCCCGCCCTATTCGGCGAATCCGTTCGATCCGGCAGCCGTGAAGGTGTTCGAGGTAGGAACCGCCCGGCTCACGTTCACGTCCGGCACCTCGGCGCTCTTCGAGTACACGGTGGACGGCCTGAGCCAGTCGAAATCGATCACGCGCGAAGTGCTCCGGACGCCCGGTACCCTGTGCCAGTGATCATCCGGACGTTCGGAGCGAAACCGCGATGCCTCGCCGGACTATTCGGGCGGATTCTTCCACCACCGCAGGTCGGGGCCCTCCGGCGTGCGTGGCGCGCGGCTCGGGCGCCGCATGAGCGCAAGCGCAACGGCGAGCACCAGTACGCCAGCAGAGCCGATCAGCAGCATGTCGGGCGGCGAGGGCGGCCAGTGGATCTGCGGCCAGTGAAGATCGATCGGTGCGGCCACGGCCGGCGCCGCGGCGCAAAGCGCGAGCCACGCCATCGCGGCCACCGATCGGGGCCGCAGATTGAGCAGCGTATGCGATGACATCGTGAACCTCCACGTCAGGGGTTTGCGACAAGCACAATCTAGTCGGGTCCCATGGCGAGGAGTGTCGGCGCTCCATCGATTCCGCTGTCGGATGACGCCGATACCGCGCCGCCGCTGCCTCGCGGCCAAGGCGAGCCTGTCATTCGCGGGTCGAGGCCGCCGCGTCCGCGACGCGGGCTTCCGGCGACACGACGACGATGTCGACGAGCTTCGCATTCGCGAACGAGAGCCGCTGCTCCGCAACCAGACCCTGGTCGTAGGTCCATTCCTCGCGCCAGCCGCCGCGAGGCATCCTGACGCGCGTGATCCGCGAGGGCGGACCCCAACCGGGCATGTTCAGCACTTCGTCGTCGGACATCCCGAGCGTCAGCGTCCTGTGACGCCACGGCCCGGGCTTTCGCGCCGACCGGCGCGCAGGATCCGAACGAACCAAGGGTCGCGCGAGCGTCGCCTGCACCTGCGTTTCGACCGCCCCGGTCGCGCACGGGGTGGATTGATAGGCCGTGCCGGCGGCGTCGACGCACTTGTAGATCTCTCCGGCGGACGCCGCGACGGCCGCGTTCGCGGCCCACGCACAGACCAGGATTCTCGCCGGCAGGGGAACCATGGCGCGACGCTACAGCTCTGCGTTCTCGCGCGCCATCAGCGCGAACGCGAAGCCCATGTAGGACAAGTCCGTCATGCGGCTGTGGTCGAGCCGCCGTCGGCGCTCCTCTCCTCCGGCATTCACGTCCGAGAACCGCGGGATCCGGATTAACCCCGGTCCGCCCCCTGTTTACCGGGGCTAAGTCCGTCGGCCTGGCTGCTTGCGACAGGCGCCGCCGAACGAAGGAGGGCACGATGAAGAAGCGCATGTGCGCCGCGCTCGCGGCTGCCGCAGGGTTGGCCGCGTCCTCGGCGCTCGCCAGCTACCACACGTTCCGGATCCAGGAAATCTTCTCCAACGCCGACGGCACGATCCAGTACGTCGTGCTGCACGAGTCGTTCGGCGCGGACGGCGAAAACCTCCTGGGCGGACACCCTCTGACCGCGGTCGAGGGAACGACGACGCGGACCTTCACCTTCCCCGTCGACCTGCCGGGAGGGTCGTGCGATTACTACATGTGCACGCCGGCGCCGACGGCGAATCGCTACGTGCTCATCGCGACGGACGGCTTCAAGGCGCTGGGGCTGATCAACCCCGACTACGTGATTCCCAACGGCTTCATTCCGATGGCGGGAAGCCTCGACTATGCGGGCGTCGACCTTGTCGCTTACTCCTCGCTGCCTGCCGACGGCCAGAGCGCGATCGACCGGACAGGCAATGTGATCCCCAACGTCGCCACCAACTTCCACGGCGCCTCCGCATCGGTCGTCGCCGCGGCCGCCAATTACCAAGGGCTGTGGTGGGCCGCGCCGGCCGCCTCGGAATCGGGCTGGGGCCTGAACCTCGCTCACCAGGGCGACACGCTGTTCGCCTCCTGGTTCACCTACGATGCAGGCGGCAAGGGCTGGTGGCTCGTGATGACCGCGAACAAGACCGCTCCCAACACGTACAGCGGCAAGCTCTACACGACGCGCGGCCCCGCGTTCGACGCCCTTCCATGGGACCCGATGGCGGTGGTGGCGACCGAGGCCGGCACCGGCACGCTCGTCTTTACCGACGCGAACAACGGCACCTTCAACTACGTCATCGGCGCCACGAACCAGACGAAGAGCCTCACGCGCGAAGTGTTCGGGCCCCTGCCCACGTGCACGTGGGGCGGCGGGCCCGGCCTTGCTGCCGCGACCAACTACCAGGACCTGTGGTGGAAGAAGCCGGCAGCCTCCGAGTCGGGCTGGGGCATCAACCTGAACCACGAAGGCGACACCCTCTTCGCCACGTGGTTCACCTACGACCTGACCGGTGCTCCGCTCTGGCTGGTCGCGACGGCGACCAGGACGGCGCCCAACGTGTTCAGCGGCGATCTGCTCCGGACCACCGGCCCGGCCTACAACGTGACGCACTTCGACCCCGCCAGGGTGGTCGCCACCAAGGTGGGCACGGCGACGTTCACCTTCTCCGACGGCAACAACGCGACTTTCGACTACAGCGTTCAGCTCGCCGGCATGATGGCGCCGGTCGCGCAGTCGAAGGCCATCACGCGCGAGATCTTCGCCTCGCCCGGCACGGCCTGCCGATAGCCTCGCCGGAGCCGCGCGGTGACCGCGCGACCGGTTGCAGCCCATCGCCTGCGGCCGCGCGGCCAGCCGGGCAGCCATTCCTCCAATTCATGCAAGCAATGCATAAACGGCGTTTGTGCGAACGCTCCATCGTCGCGCACAATCCGCTCTCCAATCGGGGCGCGGATCCGGGTCGCGATCGGCATTCCCGATCCATGAGGAAGGAGAATACGTGAACGGAGTCGGATCGTTGCGCGGAGCGGGGCTGTTGCTCATGGCCGCTGCGGGATGGGGCGGTTTGTTCCCGGTTGCGCTCGTGACCCTGTCGGTGCTCGATCCGTTCCACATGACGGCGATTCGCTATGGGATCACCGCTGTCATCTTCGTCGGCTTGCTCGTGCTGACGGAGGGACCGCGGGCACTGAAGGCAGAGGGCCGCGAGCTGCGGGCGGCGCTCCTCGGTACGGCGGGGTTCGCAGGCCTCGGCCTCCTGGTCTTTGTCGGTCTGCAGTATTCGCGGCCGGAGCACGGCGCGATCATCATGGCCACCCAGCCGCTGATCGCCGCGGTCGCGGTCTGGCTGCTGCGCGGCGTGCGCCCGGCACGGCCGACGCTGGCGTTTCTCGGCGTCGCGCTCGTCGGTGTGCTGCTCGTGGTGACCAAGGGCCGATTCACGGGACTATTCGACGGCGGCACCGGCTTCGGCGACCTCCTGATGTTTCTCGGCGCGGTGAGCTGGGTCGTCTATACGCTCGGAGCGGCTGATTTTCCCTCGTGGTCGCCGCTGCGCTATACGGCGATCACGTGCGTGCTTGCTCTGCCGGCGATTCTCGGGCTGACGGCGATCGCCACGGCGAGCGGCTACGTTTCGACGCCGAGCGTTGCCGACATCGAATCGGTCGGCTGGCAACTTGCGTACATCATCGCGATCGCTTCCGTGTTGAGCGTGCTGTCCTGGAATGCGGGCAACAAGCTGCTTGGCGTGGCCAACGGAATGCTGTTCATCAATTTCGTTCCGGTCACGGTGTTCGCGATCCGAATCGCACAGGGACATCATTTCCAGCCGATTGAATTCGTCGGTGCGGCGCTGGTCATCGGCGCGCTGATCGCCAACAATGCCGTCACCCGGCGAGGCATGGAGGAGACGGGTCGGTCGCCGCCGCCATCCGCGCGCGCCGGCGTCGCCCGGCCCGCCGGCTGCGGCTAGGCTCCCTGTTCGCCGCGGCGCACCGCCGCGGCCGAAGGATCTATGCCGGCGCGTGTCCCGCGCCCGCCGGCCCGGTCGCGATTCGCTCGACCCATGCAGCCATGCCCGCCAACACCGTGTAGAACGCGAGCGCCATGACGGCCATCGCTTCGGGTGACGACGGCGGTGGACCGAAATTCGCATAGACCTGCATCGCAGCGAGCAATGCCACGAAGGCCCAGAACGCGTATCGCCGTCTGTTTTCCGCGAACCGCGTCGCGCGCGCGTACCACCACGCGCCCAGGCCCAGAACGATCAACTCGAGCGGGAAGCTCAGCAGGACATGCCGCCACAGGCCAAAGCCCACCTTGTCCGAATTGTCGTAGAGCGGGAGGTCGGGCACGTGCACGATAAGATCGAGGATCCAGTGCGAGAACGACGCCGCCGCGACGAGCAGGAGGGTCGTTCGGCGATTTCCCGGAATGAAGAGCGCCACGACGGTGCCCAGAGCGAACGACAGAAGGATCGATCCGGACAAGCCATGCGTGTACGGCATGTAGTAGAGGTCGTAGGCGTTCGCCTCCGTGAATCCTGGAACGATGCGCATCTTCTCGATGCCCAGGAGCACCAGCATCGACCACACGATGTCCATCCACTGCACCGCGACAAACCAGATCCAGAGCGGCACGCCGCCCCCCGCGGGTCTTGCCGCAAACGACACTCCGTAGTGACCTACGAACATGGGTCGGGATCCCGCTCGAGCAGCCGCCGCCAGCAAGAAACGCAGGGCCGGCGGCGCAGCCCGATGTCCGAACCGCGGGTTTCGTGCCGCACACGGCCCGGACATTCGGTCGCTCGGCGCCAACGGGCAATCTGCTGATTCTGCAGATTCTTCCACGGACGATGCGCGCCCGCCACCTCGAGGCAGCGCCGTCCCTCCGCCATCATGGCGCTGCAGTTCCTGCAATCGGGCGGCAAATCTGCGCGTGGCCACCCTTCTTGCCTCGCGTCACCGATTGCCGGCCCCGCGCGGGCAAATGAACGGCCGACGGTGAAGGCGGCGCCGCGCCCGGAAGTCCGGTCGCGGTCCGTGTCGGACGGCTAACGGCCCTTCGCCGTGTTCGCGATCGCAATCGGATTTCGTGATCGCATCGCCTGAACCCGCGGAGCCACCGCGTTCCGCCAGGTCCGGCCAGGCGCCGGAACGCCGTTCGCCCGGGACCCCTGCGCGGCACTTGCAAGCCAGGGTTTGGCCTGGATCAACCATGGTCGCGGCGATCGAGGCTAGATTGCGGGGTCGAAAGGAGGCCGGCCGAGGTGGCATTACACAGGGTCCGGAAGGGTCTCGATCTGCCGCTGGCCGGCGAGCCGGCGCAGCGAGTCGACGCGGCACCCGCCCCTCCGCGCGTCGCCCTCGTGGGCGCCGATTGGATCGGGCTCAAGCCGACGATGCTGGTGCAGGTCGACGACCGCGTCCTGCGCGGGACCCCGCTGTTCGAGGACAAGAAGACGCCCGGCGTCCTGCACGTCGCGCCCGCCGCGGGCGTCGTTGCGGCGATTCACCGCGGCGACATGCGCGCCTTCCAGTCGATCGTGATCGACGTCGACCCGGCCGACGGCGCCGACACGCAGGTTGCGTTTGGCAGTTATTCCGGGCGCGCGCCCGCCGAGCTCGACGCGGCGACGGTGCGCTCGCTGCTCGTGGAGTCCGGCGCGTGGACTGCGTTCCGCAGCCGTCCGTTCTCGAAGGTTCCGCGGCCGGACTCGTCGCCGAGCGCGATATTCGTGACCGCGATCGACACCCATCCGCATGCGCCGGCCGTCGACGTTGCGCTCGCCGACCGGGTCCACGACTTCCACTCGGGGCTTCTCGCCATTGCCAAGCTCTGCCCCGGCACGACCTACGTCTGCAAGTCTGCCCACTCGGGCCTGACGGTTCCCGTCGCCGACCGCATCGTCATCGAGGAATTCGCCGGCCCGCATCCGGCGGGAACACCGGGGCTGCACATCCACCTCCTCGATCCGGTCCATCTCGGCAAGATCGCCTGGCACATCGGCTACCAGGACGTCGCGGCCATCGGCCGGCTGGTCACGACGGGCAGGCTCGACGTCGAACGCGTGGTTTCGCTCGCGGGACCGGGCGCCGTGCGTCCGCGCCTGCTGCGCACGCGAGTGGGCGCATCCCTCGACGCCCTGACCCGCGGAGAATGCAAGCCGGGCCGACAGCGCGTGATCTCGGGTTCGGTGCTCGACGGACGCACCGCGGCGGGTGACGTCCACGGCTACCTCGGACGCCATCACCTGCAGATTTCGGTGCTGCCCGAAGGCGATCGGCGCGACCTGTTCGGCTGGATCGCGCCAGCGCGCGACAAGTTTTCGATCTGGGGGGTGGTGCTGGGCCACTGGGCGAAGCGGCGGCTGCCGCTGACGACGACGACCAATGGCGGGCAGCGCGCTATGGTGCCGATCGGTGCCTACGAGCGCGTGATGCCGTTCGACCTGATGCCGACCTTCCTCCTGCGCGCGCTGATCACGGGCAATGTCGAGTGGGCGGAGGAACTGGGCTGTGTCGAGCTCGACGAGGAGGATCTCGCGCTCTGCACGTTTGTCTGTCCGGGCAAGTACGAGTACGGCCCGCTGCTGCGCTCGGTGCTGACGCGCATCGAGAAAGAGGAGGCCGTGACCTGATGCGCAGCCTGCGCACCCTGCTTGATGGAATGGGCCACCATTTCGAGAAGGGCGGCAAGCTCGAGCGCCTCTATCCCCTTTGGGAGGCGGCGGACACTTTCTTCTATTCGCCGGCATCGGTCACGAAAGGCGACGCCCACGTCCGTGACGCGCTCGACCTGAAGCGGATGATGTTCCTGGTCGTCATCGCCACGCTGCCCTGCGTGTTCATGGCGATGTACAACACCGGGCTCCAGGCGAACCTCGCGCTCGATCCGGCAAAGACGGCCGGCCTCTCGGGGTGGCGGCACGACGTGCTTCGCTCCACCGGTGTCGGCTACTCGCCGGGCAGCATCGTCGCCTGCGTCGTTCACGGCGCCCTGTATTTCCTTCCCCTCTACCTCGTGACGATGGTGGTCGGCCTGTCGTGGGAAATCCTGTTCGCGATCGTGCGGAAGGTCGAAGTGAACGAGGGCTTCTTCGTGACCGGCATCCTGTTCCCGCTGACCCTGCCCCCGACCACTCCGCTGTGGCAGGCGGCGTTGGGGATCAGCTTCGGCGTCGTGCTGGCCAAGGAGGTGTTCGGCGGGACGGGGATGAATTTCCTCAATCCGGCGCTCGCGGCACGCGCGTTCCTCTTCTTTGCGTATCCGGCCGAGATCACCGGTGACAAGGTCTGGACCGCCATCCCGCCGGGCTTCGCGGTCGACGGATTCTCGGGGGCCACGCTGCTCGCGCAGATGCGGCAGATGACGGCGCCGTTCGCGAGCACGACGCACTCCTGGTGGAATGCGTTCATCGGATTGGAGCCGGGATCGATGGGCGAGACCTCGGCGCTTGCCTGCCTCGCGGGCGCCGCGCTCCTGATCGTCACCGGCATCGGCTCGTGGCGGACGATGGCCGCCGTGACGCTGGGCACGATCGCCATGTCGCTGCTGTTCAACGCGATCGGCTCCACGACCAATCACTGGTACGCGGTGCCGTTCTGGTGGCACATGGTCGCCGGCGGCTGGGCATTCGGGACGGTGTACATGGCCACCGACCCCGTGACCTCGCCCTTCACCGATACCGGCAAGTGGATCTACGGACTGCTGATCGGCGCGTTCGTCGTGCTCATCCGCGTCGTCAACCCGGCGTACCCCGAAGCGATGATGCTCGTGATCCTGTTCATGAACGTCGTCGCGCCGCTGATCGACTATCCGCTCGTGCGTGCCAACGTGAAGCGAAGGGCGGCCCGTGCCTGACACCCAATCCACGCGCTACACGGTGGGCTTCGCGGCGGCGGTCTGCGTGGTCTGCGCGCTGCTGGTCGCCGCGTCCGCGGTTGGCCTGCGCGAACGGCAGGAGACCAATCAGCTGCTCTACCGGCAGAGGAACGTGCTTCAGGCGGCGGACCTGATCAAGCCCGATGACAATCCCTCCGACCGGGAGATCCTCGCCACCTTCGATCGCCGGATCCGCGTGCGCCTGGTCGAGCTCAAGACCGGCGAGCTCGCGCCCGAGAGCGAGGCCGACGCGAAGTCCTACGACCAGCGGAAGGCGCGCAGCGACCCGTCCACCTCTCACGCGGCCGCGCCCAACGCGGCGCAGATCTCGCGCGTGCCGAACTACGGCGCCGTCTATTTCGTCGTCGATGCCGCCAGCGGAAGACACATCGAGCAGATCGTGATACCCGTGGAAGGCGTCGGCATGTGGGGCACGCTGTACGGCTTCCTCGCGATCGCTCGGGACACGACCACGATCACCGGCCTCACCTACTATGACCAGAAGGAAACGCCCGGACTCGGCGGCGAGTCGGGCAGCCCGCGCTGGCAGGCGCTGTGGCGCGGCAGGAAGGCGTACGACGAAAAGTGGGAGCCGAGCATCGTCGTCATCAAAGGCCGGGCCGGTCCCCCGAGCGAAGACCCGCATCACGTCGACGGCCTGTCCGGCGCGACGATCACCAGCAACGGCATCACCCGGATGATGCGGTTCTGGCTGGGGAACGATGGCTACGGCCCGTTCCTGAAGAAGTTCCGGGAAGGAGCCCTGAAGTTCCGAGAAGGAGTCCTGTCGTGACCTCCCCTGCCGTCGCACTGCTCGGCAAGCCGCAGCGCACTGCGCTGCTAACCCCCATCATTACCCAGAATCCGATCGGCGTGCAGGTGCTGGGAATTTGCTCGGCGCTCGCGGTCACGACGCGCGTCGACAAGGCCCTCGTGATGGGCATCGGCGTCACCATCGTCACGGCATTCGCGAATCTCGCCGTGAGCACGGTTCGGAACTACACTCCGAGCAGCATTCGCATCATCGTCCAGCTGGCGATCATCGCCTCGCTCGTGATCATGGTCGACCAGTTCCTGAAGGCGTACCTGTTCACGCTGTCCCTCGAGCTCTCGGTGTTTGTCGGCCTCATCATCACCAACTGCATTGTCATGGGCCGAGCGGAGGGCTTCGCGATGCAGAACCCGCCGTGGATGTCGTTCCTGGACGGCATCGGCAACGGCCTCGGCTACGCGCTGGTGCTGCTGCTCGTGGCGGTGACGCGGGAGCTGGTCGGGGCCGGCAAGCTGTTCGGCGTCGTCCTGCTGCCGGTGGAATCGGCCGGCGGCTGGTACGTTCCCAACGGGCTGATGCTGCTCGCGCCGTCGGGATTGTTCATCATCGCGCTCCTGGTCTGGCTGCTGCGCACCTGGAAGCCTGCACTGCGGGAACCGGACTGAGGAAAGCGGCGCCGTGGAACACTATCTGAATATCGCCGTCCGCTCGATGTTCCTCGAGAACATGGCGCTCGCCTATTTTCTCGGCATGTGCTCGTTCCTCGCGTGCTCGAAGAAAGTCGAAACCGCGCTCGGGCTGGGGGCCGCTGTGGTCTTCGTGCAGGTGCTCACGGTCCCCCTCAACAACGTGATCCTCCACGGCTTGCTGGCGGAAGGCGCCCTCGCCTGGCTCTCCCCAAGCCTCGCTCATGTCGACCTCTCTTTCCTCGCGTTCATCCTGTTCATCAGCACGATCGCCGCCGCGGTTCAGGTGGTCGAGATGACGGTCGACCGTTTTGCTCCGGCCCTCTACGCGACGCTTGGCGTGTTCCTGCCGCTGATCGCCGTGAATTGCGTGATCCTCGGCGGTTCGCTGTTCATGCAGGAGCGCGACTACACGTTCGCCGAAAGTGTCGTCTACGGACTCGGGTCGGGCCTCGGCTGGGCACTGGCGATCGTTGCGATGGCGGCCATACGCGAAAAGCTCCGCTATTCGAACGTCCCGCACGGCCTCCGCGGCCTGGGGATCACGTTCGTCACGGCCGGGCTGATGTCGATCGCGTTCATGATGTTCTCGGGAATCCAGTTGTAGCGATGGCCTCGACGGACCATGGGTGAAATCCTTCTCGGCGTGGCGATGTTCACAGTGGTGACGCTGGCGGTGGTCGGCATTCTCCTTGCGGCGAGACGGAAGCTGGTGGCCACGGGCGACGTGACGATCGTCATCAACGACGACCCGGAGAAGTCGCTCAAGGTCGCGGCCGGCGGGACGCTGCTCGGCACGCTCGCCGACCGCAAGATCTTCATTCCGTCGGCCTGCGGCGGAAAGGGCGCATGCGGCGTCTGCGAGGTGGTCGTGCGGGAGGGCGGCGGCGAACTCCTGCCCACCGAAACCGGCTATATCAGCCGCGGCGAGGCGAAGCGCGGACACCGACTGGCCTGCCAGGTCAAGGTGAAGCGCGACTTGCGAATCGAGATCGCGCCCGAGATCTTCGACGTGCGGAAATGGCAGTGCAAGGTCGTCTCGAATCGCAACGTCGCGACGTTCATCAAGGAGCTGAAGCTGGCGCTGCCGCCCGGAGAGGAAGTGCCCTTCCGTGCCGGCGGCTACGTGCAGATCGCGTGTCCTCCGCACGAAGTCGAGTTCAGGACCTTCGACATCGACCCCCAGTTCCGCGACGTATGGGACCGTTTCGATCTTTGGCGGTTCAAGTCGGTGGTGGTTGTGCCGGTGGAGCGGGCCTACTCGATGGCGAACTACCCCAACGAGAAGGGGATCCTGCTGTTCACCATCCGAATTGCGTTTCCGCCGGATTATCGGGTGGACATCCCGCCGGGCATCATGAGCTCGTGGGTGTTCAACCTCAAGCCGGGTGACGACGTCACGGTGGCCGGGCCGTTCGGCGAATTCTTCGCGCGGGACACGGATGCCGAGATGTGCTTCATCGGGGGCGGCGCCGGCATGGCCCCCATGCGCTCGCACATCTTCGATCAGCTCAAACGGCTGCACACGCCGCGCAAGGTCACGTTCTGGTATGGCGCCCGCAGCCTGCGCGAGGCTTTCTACGTCGACGAGTTCGAAGCGCTGCAGAAGGCCAACGCGAACTTCGAGTGGCACCTCGCCCTGTCCGAGCCGCTGGCCGAGGACAACTGGACCGGCCCGGTGGGCTTCATCCACAACGTGCTGCACGATCGATATCTCAAGAACCACCCGGCCCCCGAGGACATCGAGTTCTACATGTGCGGGCCAGGGCCCATGAACAAGGCCGTGATCGCGATGCTGCTCTCGCTCGGCGTCGATCGGGAGAACATCATGCTCGACGATTTCGGCTGATAGAGGAGCCGTCCCATGTTGCAGCAGTCCGTCGAAGCAGTCATACGGGGCAAGTCGAGCGACGAGCTCGTGACAGTCGAAGCGGCGGCCTCCGTCGCCGAAGCGGTGGCGGTGATGACGGAGCGCCGGGTCGGGGCGGTACTGATCATGACCGAGGATGGCCTGGTCGGCGGCATCTTTACCGAGCGCGACCTGCTCGTCCGGGTCGTGCACGCGGGTCTCGACCCGAAGACCACGCCGATTTCGCTCGTGATGACGCGCGACGTTCGATTCGTGACGCCGGGTACGACCATCGAAGCCGCGCTTTCGCTCATGCACGTGAATCGCCATCGCCATCTGCTGGTGATCGACGGGCCCAAGGTCTACGGGTTGGTGTCGATCGGCGACATGGTCCGCGAGTTGATCGAACACGGCGAAGGGCGATTCGAAGCGGCCGTTCGCAGCTCCACACCCGGAGCGGCCGCCTGATGGCGCGTTCGCGAGCGCGGCGGAAAGGCGTGCCTCACCGGGGGCGCGTGGCGGGTCGCGAGGTGTCGCGCCACCGCCGGGATCGTAAGCAGATGCGAAACGGAGTGTGCCCATGGATACCTTGATCTCTCCTCGCCGGCGGACAGTGCTTCAGGCGCTCGCTGCCGCCGCGCTCGTCACGGCTTGCGGTGACCGCCGCGGCGCGGCCGCCGCGCCCATGGTCGAATTCCGGGGGCTGACCATGGGCACCACGTTCACCGTCAAGATCGCCGGGCCCGGGTTGACGAAGTCGGAGTCCGCGGCCGCGCAGGGCGCGGTCGCCCATGCGCTCGAAGCCGTTGTCGACGCGATGTCCACCTACGATCCGGACTCCGAGCTGTCGCGATTCAATCGGCATGACGCAACGACGCCCTTCGCGCTGTCGGCCGAGACAGCCGCCGTCTTCGCGCTGGCCCGGGAGGTGAGCGTAGCCTCGACCGGAGCCTTCGACGTCACGATCCGTCCGGTCGTCGATGCGTGGGGATTCGGCCCGACCAAGGTCTACCGCGTCGTCGGGGACACCGAGGTCGCCGACATGTTGGCGCACGTCGGCTGGCGCGGGCTCGCCGTGAATGCCGACGAGCGCACCGTAACCAAGGCGCGTCCCGATCTTTCCGCCGATCTCTCCGGCATCGCCAAGGGCTACGGCGTCGACCGGGCCGCGCAGGCTCTGGAGGCGCTCGGCATCGCCCACTACATGATCGAGGCCGGCGGCGAAGTGCGGACGCGCGGGCACAACGCCGAGGGACGTCCGTGGCAGATCGCGATCGAGCGCCCCGACGCCATGCCGCCGCAGCCGCATCTGGTCGTGCCCCTCTCGGGACTGTCGATGGCGACCTCCGGCGACTACCGCATCTACTTCGAACGCGACGGCCGGCGTTACTCGCACGAAATCGATCCCGTCACCGGATGCCCGATCCGGAACGGGCTCGCATCGGTGAGCGTGGTGGCGCAGGAGTGCGCGTTCGCCGACGCGATGGCGACGGCGCTGATCGTGCTGGGACCCGACAAGGGCTATGCGCTGGCGACGGCGCAGAATGTCGCCGCGAGCTTCATCGTCCGCGAGCCGGACGGCTCGCTGCGCGACCGGTACACGCCGGCGTTCGCGGCGCTCGGCGGTACGCCGGTCTAGAGAAACGGCATGGATGCGTCGCCGCTCTGGCCGGTGTTTCTCGTGGCGCTCGCCCTGTTCGCGCTCGCCTTCGTGGGAATGGCGCTTGGCGTCATGCTGTCGGGACGCTGCTTGCGCGGCTCCTGCGGCGGCCCGGAGGCCGCCGGACCCAACGAAGAGCGTGTGTCCTGCGCCCACTGCCCGAACCGTCCCAGGCCGCCTGCGGTCGGTGCGGGTGCGCTCTCCGGCCCGCGTGGCGAACCGCTTGCCTCCATGGACTCGGACGGCTGATCGGAATCCATAGAGGATCCCAGGCCACGGCGGTTCCGCCGTCGGTGCCGCCGGCCCACGGGCGGACCGGCGCGCCTCGATCCTTCGGGACGGGTGCGCCCCACACGAGCCGCGCACTTCCGGACGCGACGACTCGACGCCGGCGCGCCGGACACGCATCATGCGTGCTCATCCTCGGGAGGAGAGGAGCAACATGCGTCGCGTCACCCGCAGCCTGCTTCGCCTTGCCGCGTCCGGCGTCGGAGCGTCCCTGGCACTGGCCCTGGTCCTGGCGTTCGTCGATCCGCCCTCCGCGCCGCTCTTCCTTGCCTCGTTGGGGGGCACCGCGGTCTTTCTGTTCGGACTCAGCCGTGCGCCTGCCGCGCAGCCGCGCGCGCTCGCGGGCGGTCACCTCGGCGGCGCGCTCGTCGGCATCCTCTGCTACCAGGCGCTCGGGGACGCCCTCTGGGTCTACGTGCTCGCGGTCGTGCTGACGCTGCTGTTCATGCTCGTCACCAGGACCGTGCATCCGCCCGCGGGCGCCAACCCGCTCATCATGCTGCACGCGCACGCGACGTTGGCGGCGGTCTGGCAGCTCGTCATTCCAGGCGTTGCGATTCTGGCGCTGGTTGCCGCGGCGTGGAGCCGGCTGGTCCCCGGGATGACGCCTTACCCCTCGCGATGGCTCGAGGCATCACCGCCGTCGAATTGGTTGGGCGGCTGGAGCGATTGAAACCATGCGACAACGGATACCGCCAAGAACGGCCGGGTGAAGCCCGCGATGGGCCAGAGCCTCGACTCCAGGCCCCGAGCCGCATTCTGCCGCGCAAAGGGCTACTGCTCGCCGGCGCGCCCACTGCGGTATCAACCCGTGCTGCCATTCGCCCCCGCGTCTCCCAAGGCACGCGATTGACCAACGCCGACCCGAACCGCAAACGCTCCGCCGGGGTCGTCGTACTTCGACGCGTCCCGGAGGGTTGGCGGGTGCTGCTCCTCCGCGCGTTTCGCAACTGGGATTTCCCCAAGGGTCTCATCGCCGCGGCGGAGGATCCGCTGGCCGCAGCGCTTCGGGAGGCGCACGAGGAAACGGGGCTCACCGACCTCGCGTTTCCGTGGGGCCACGCGTTCCGCGAGACCGAGCCCTACGCCGGCGGGAAGATCGCGCGCCTTTACGTGGCAGAGACACGCAGCGAGCGCATCGAATTGCCCGTGAGCCCCGAGCTCGGCCGACCCGAGCACCACGAATGGCGCTGGGCGAGCTTCGACGAGGCGCGTGGGCTTCTCGCGCCGCGATTGCGGTTCATCGTCGATTGGGCGGAATCCGTGGCGCGGCGTGCCATCTAGTATTTTTGCCAACGTCCATGCGGCACGACCCCATGAATCCGGCCTGGTGCCCGCAATCGTCACCGCTTCGACGCACGACACTCGATCGGAAGCAGCGGCTCCGGAACGTTGGTGCGATTCGCACCGTTGACCGTCATCCCGTCCGGAGCTTCCGCGTAGCCGCATGCCCACGCGACCGGCACGATGGGGGCGTCCTCGACGATTGCGGGGCGCAACGTGAGAAGCTTTCCGGCAATGGCCTTGTTCGCCCGGTTACCAAACGTGAGATGGATTGCGCCGTGGTCCACCGCAACTGAACTGACGTAGTTGGCGACGATCTTCTCGGCGGGAGGCAGGCCGGCGGCGGCGTTGTCAACAGGCAAGACCTGTGCAGCCAGCCAGGAAGCGGCAACCGGTTGCTTGGCGATCTCCGCCAGGGGCAGCGCGGCCTTGATCTGGTCGCGGACGATCCGATCGAAATAGGACGGCATGGCTAACGTGGCGAGAATGGCAATGACCGCGACCACGGCCATCAATTCCAGCATCGTGAAACCGCGCGCCCGCGTCTTCACGGATTCCGCCTGCAGCTCCGATCCATGCGCCGAATAGTAAACCGAAGCTGCGGGGAACATTCGAGGCGCGCCAGCCCGTGATGCCAACCGACGTTGCACAGCTCCACGTCGTTCCGGACGCGCCCGCGCCGCGGGCGCGAGCCGGAACCCGGTGACTTTCAAGGTCGGGGGCAGGCTCTACGCGGGAACGACGACATGCAGATGTGTCATGAATTTCAGACTCAGCACACTAAAAGGGCGGCGCGTGGAATCCGCGCGAGCGTTCCGGCAACGTCCTGACGATTGACACCTACGCCGGTTCGCTCACCGGAACGGCGGCCGAAGCCTGCGGCGCGAGCCTGGCCCCGAGCGCCTGCAGCGCGTCCTCCTCGAGCGTCTCGGTTTCGAGCAGCCGGCGCGCGCCTTCGCCCAGAACGGCGCGATTCGTACGCAGGATGGCGAATGAGCGCAGGAAAGCCCGGTCGATGATTCGCTTGACCGCGATGTCGATGTGCTGCGCCGTCGCCTCGCTGTACTTTCGCTCGAAGTAGGGCTGCCCCTCGACCGGACCGAGGAATCCCGAACGCTCGCTCTCGTAGCTCACGCCGCCGAGCTCGTCGTCCATTCCGAAGCGCGCGACCATGCTGCGCGCGATGTCGGTCGCCTTGGCCAGATCGTCGGCGGCGCCGGTCGAAAGGCGGTCGAAGACGAGTTTCTCGGCCGCGCGGCCGCCGAGGAGCACCGCGATCTTGTCCTCGAGCTCGCCCTTGGTCATCAGGAATCGGTCGTCGGTTGGCCGCTGGATCGTGTAACCGAGCGCGCCGACCCCGCGCGGAATGATGGAGACCTTGTGCAACGTCTCGACACCGGGAAGGCTCAGCGCGACCAGCGCATGCCCCATCTCGTGGTGAGCCACGATCTCGCGTTCCTTGGGAATCAGCAGTCGATGCTTCTTCTCGAGTCCGGCGACTATTCTTTCGATCGCTTCGTTGAAGTCGGTCAGCGCGACGGCCTGTGCCTTGCGGCGCGTCGCCAGCAGCGCCGCCTCGTTGGCCAGGTTGGCGAGATCGGCGCCGGTGAAGCCGGGCGTGAGCGCGGCGACCTTCTCGGCGTCGACGTCGCCGGCGAGCCGCAGCTTGCGCGTGTGCACCTTGATGATCTCGACGCGATCGCGCTTGTCCGGCCGATCGACGAGAATCTGCCGGTCGAACCGGCCGGCGCGCAACAGCGCCGGGTCGAGGATCTCGGGCCGGTTGGTCGCCGCGAGGAGGACCACGCCCTCGCGAGGGTCGAAGCCGTCGAGCTCGGCCAGCAGCTGGTTCAGGGTTTGCTCGCGCTCGTCATTGGCGCCGATCGAACCCAGCGTGCTGCGCGCGCGCCCGAGCGAGTCGAGCTCATCGATGAAGATGATCGCCGGAGCGTGATTCAGCGCCTCGGCGAAGAGATCGCGAACGCGGGCCGCCCCGACCCCGACGAACATTTCGATGAACTGCGATCCGCTGATCGAGAAGAAGGGAACGCCCGCTTCGCCGGCGACGGCGCGCGACAGGAGCGTCTTGCCGGTTCCCGGGGGGCCGACCAGCAGGATGCCTTTGGGGATGTGCGCGCCGAGCCGACCATAGTCCTGCGGGCTCCTGAGGAAATCGATCACCTCGCGAAGTTCCTGTTTCGCCTCGCTCGCGCCGGCGACGTCTTCGAAGGTCACCTTCGTGTCCTTCTCGACGTAGATCTTCGCGCGACTCTTGCCGATGCTCATGAGCCCGCCGGCGCCCATCCCCATCCGCTCGGCGAAACGGCGGTAAAGGAAGAACCAGATTCCAAAAAAGACGAGCGCAGGGACGATCCAGGACAGCAGATTGGTCAGCAGATTCGATTCCTCGCCGCCAGTGACTTCGATCCCGGCATCCCGCAGTTCCTTGGCGAGAGGCGGATCGAGGGCGACCCGGGTGGTGAGAAATTGCGTCTTGCCGTCGTGGGGCGCCTTGTAGGTGCCGAGGATGTGGCGATCGGTGACCGTAACCTTGGAGATGGTCTTCTGCGCGACCTGACGCTCGAACTCGCTGTAGGAGATGTCTTCCGTCGTCGTGGCCTGGCGAAGGAATTGCTGCATCACGACGATCGCGATGACGGCGATTGCCACGTACCAGAAGTTGAGCTTCGCGGTGTTGTTCACGGCAGTCTTTCTTGAAGCGGGAGCGGCCCGGCTTCAAGACCTCTGGAGCGCCGCAAGCGCCCTTGCGACGTAGGGGTTAGACCGCACCGCGCCGGAAGGTTGCCGTTCCCGCCATTCAGGGGCGGCTTGCACGCCGGCAGGGCGGCGGCACCGCCGGCGCGCGACGGGCGATTGTAAATATTGCCGTGCAGGCCGGCGGAACCGTTTTTTCCCCGGGAGACTCTATTTATCAGGCCAAGAGCGGTTCAGTCGCGGGAGAGGCCATGGCAGCTGCCGACATCCTGGAGCGGGGATTCGTCACCACGACGATGGAAAAACTCGTTGAATGGGCCCGCACGGGCTCGATGTGGCCAATGAGCTTCGGTCTCGCCTGCTGCGCGGTGGAGATGATGCACGCGGCCGCATCGCGCTACGACCTCGACCGCTTCGGCGTCGTATTCCGGGCGAGCCCCCGGCAATCGGACGTGATGATCGTATCGGGGACGCTTTGCAACAAGATGGCGTCGGCGCTGCGCAAGGTGTACGACCAGATGCCCGAACCGCGCTGGGTCATCTCGATGGGCTCATGCGCAAACGGCGGTGGCTACTACCATTATTCCTATTCGGTCGTGCGCGGGTGCGACCGCGTCGTTCCCGTCGACATCTACGTTCCCGGCTGCCCGCCGACCGCGGAGCAGCTCGTCTACGGCATCATCCAGTTGCAAAACAAGATCGACCGGATCAATACGATCGTTCGCTAGGGGCACGAGCGGGCCGCCGAAGTCTCGTCCCGTACTTCATCGCCTCCGAGGCCTCTCTTCCGTGGCATGAATGCCGGGCGTCGGCCCGCTTTACACCCTCGCCGCCAGTCGCCGGAGTCGAGCAGCTAAGTCGGCAGAAAATATGATAAAGTGGACGCCGGCATATGGATTGCTTCCGCCCCCTCTGATAAGAGGGCAAATGAAGAGATACTTGACGTTAGCTGCTCTGTTGGTCGTCGGGGGCGCGATGGCCGCTCCGATGCCGTCGTCCCGAGAGAAGCCGAACGCACTGGGCTACTACCAACACCAGCCGAGGAGTGCGTTGCATGCATACCATCCCCCGCCGCTGGTCGGGGATGCGACTCCTGCGACGCGCGAGACATCGATCTCCACTCCGCCCCCGGGACCCGGCCGGATATCGCCGACGGACAAGTCCCCGAATCCGCCGCGAGAACTGTGCGCTACGCAGCGCATCGGTGGCGCTGATCCTGACCGATGGGGGTGTGCTGTTACGGGACCCCCAAAAACGGTGCCGGAGCCGGCGACGTACGCGCTGCTGGCTGTCGGGTTGATGGCCCTAGGGTTGGTTCGATTCGCGAACCGGCTTCGGCGTCGCCCGAATCGCACTATCGCGGCGTCCCTCGCTTAGCTGTTCGCGGTAGCGCACACGCCGAACGAACCCCGATCGCCTCCGATTGCCGTGCCCGTTGGCCCGGTTTGGCGGACAGTCTGGCGTTTCGCTTGCAAACGGTCTCAGGCTCCTTGTTTGAGGAGAGTGAGGTCTGTCCGGCCCCCGGCATGTCTCCTTTCGCAGTTCACCGGTGCAATTCTGGCGTGCCGGTGATCTCCCACTCGGTGTAGCGCGCGGCAATCGCGTGGCGTTCCGCAACGTAGCATGCCCGCCGCGCTCACTTCCTCGATTCCGGATTGGGGAACCGGAACGAATGGAGCGCCAGCGGGTCGGCACTCGGCATGGCGTATTCTTCGGCGCTCGAGCGTGGAGGGAACGACCCATGAGACGTTATGCGGACCTTCTTGCCGACGCTTTGCAGCGCGTGCGCGAAATACAACCCTGGGATCTGTCCAAGCTCCTCGCAGGCGACCGGCCACCGCTGGTACTCGATATCCGCGAGCCAGCCGAGTTCGCCCTGGCGCAGATTCCCGGCTCGATCAACGTGCCGCGCGGCGTGTTGGAGCAGGCTTGCGAGTGGGACTACGAGGAAACCGTTCCCGAATTTGCGGACCGACGCGAGCGGCCCATCGTGGTCGCGTGCCGCTCGGGCAATCGCTCCATACTCGCCGCCGACGTCATGCAGCAGATGGGCTTTGCGGACGTGGTGTCACTGAAAACCGGCGTGCGTGGGTGGAACGACTTCGAGCGACCGCTGGTCAACGGGGAAGGGCACCCCGTCGAGGCCGACGAGGCGGAGCGTCGGCTCACGCCGCATGTGCGCCCGGAGCAGCGACGCCCGACTTGAAGCTGCTTCCGCGCGGATCGGCGCCAGGCCGAAGCGCCGTCAGGAACAACGGCCCCGCTCGGGGGCCGTCGTTCTTTGGTTTGGTGGAGGTGGGCGGAATCGAACTCGACGATTTTCCCCTATGAGATCGGGGGCTCGACTTCAATTCTTCCGGCCCTTACCACAATCCTTACCACCTCGGTCGCCGGCTTGGCAGGCAATCAGGCTCGGAACTCGGGGTCAATAGTCTTGTGCGGCGAAATCGGTTCGCGCGACAGCAATGGGAGTCTATAGATTATTACGCTTGAGGCTCGGTTGATTGCACCCGAAGACGGCAAGCCGGCTCTCGAGCCTAGTTGAACGTCTGCAACAAACTGACAGCAGCCGGTGGCTGCCGTTGGACGAACTGGCGCTCACGACCCGAAACGGTCGGTCGCCTTGACGCAAAGCTGACATCTGGGCGCCGTCCAACAGACTGCAGCCAAGTGCGGCTTTCCCCAGCGTCCACGCCCGGACCTTTGTGCTTATTGGGCGTATGGCCTAGCGCCCCTGCGCAACCCGGTCCTTCGGCAAGGTGCGCGCCATGAGCTCGGCAACACCACGGCGCAGGTCGGCGAGCTCGCGTTGCTGCTCACCAATCAGCAACGCCTGTTCTTCGACCTTCGCGTTCAGCCCCTGGATCGCCGCCAACGCCACACCATCCGCATCGATCGTGCTGATGCCCTTCGGCGTCTCGCCGAGTCCGAACGCCGCATGAAAGTCCTGCGCCATCGGCCCGATGTGCCGGACCGCCGGGTCCTGGCTCTTGTAGTTCCAGGTCGAAATCGGCATCGCGGCAACCTTGCGCAAGACCGCCACGGTGTCGACCGATTGCACGTGCTCCTTGGTTTCGCGATCGCTGCCCGCGGTCCACGCAGTGGCTCCAGGTGCCAGGACCGCCCCGACGTAGGTGGCCTGCGTAGTGCCGCCGGCGAACATGAAGATTCCCCCGACCGCACGAACCACGAACCGGTTCGGTGCGTTGCAGCTGACCGGGCTAATGGTGGACAAATCACCCCAGACAAAGCAGCCGTTGGTATTGGCGTCAGCGTTGAAGCCGGCGGCGAAGCTATTAAAACCGCTCGCGGTGTTCTCGCTCCCCCCGCCGACGGTGCTGTAAGGGCCGCTCGCGGTGTTCGGGCCCCCCCACCGACGGTGCTGTAAGGGCCGCTCGCGGTGTTGTAGACACCTCCGCCGACGGTACTGCGAGGGCCGCTGGCGGTGTTGCTCTCGCCCCCGCCGACGAACGATAACAGACCATTACCCTGATTGGCCTCACCGCCACCCACGGTGGCGAAATCGCCGGCCGTGGCATTCCGGCACGGGCGGGTTAGCATTCCTGTCGAAGGTTCGTAGCAGTTGGAAGCCGCCTTTCCCCCGCCGCCGATCGTCTGTCCGGCGTTCCCGGAGTTCCAGGTATTGAAAAGCCCGCCGATGATGTTGCCACTGGTGGCGTTCGGCTCGTAATGCATCACCCGGCTGCCGTTGACCCGGAGGTCCAGCGGCTGGTTGTCGTTCGTGCCGAGCAACGCGGTGGCCCCGAACGCATTGCCGCCCTGCATGAACGCGTTGGCCGGGCCGGCGCTGGCCACGTCCAGGCACGAGCTCGTGTTGATGGCGCCGCTTTGCGCCACGCCGTTGGCGACGAGCAGGTTCGCCCCGCACGCAAAGAGCACGCCCGAGGACGCCTGCAGCAATCCCGTGCCGTTGCGCGTGATCGCGCTCTCGCGCACGTAGACCGTCGCCGTGCTCCCGGTGGACGACACGCCGGCGCCCGCGTTCTCGCTCGCCACCGACTGATTCACCACCAGGCTCGCCGTCGCGCTCCCGGTCGGCGCCGCGCTCAGCCCCACCCCGTTCTTGGTCACGCTGCTGCGCTCCACCGTGACTTGCGCAGCGGCCCCCGCCGCGCTCGGCGACACCCCGATCCCCGCTGTGCTGTTGTTGCTGAACTCGCTGTCGCGCACCAGCACCGACACCGCCGCGGCTGCCGGCACGATCCGCAGCCCGTCGACGTTCGAGCGCGACACGCTGCCCGAGATCCGCACCGAGCTGCCGCCCTCGATGCGGATGCCCGCCTGCGCCATGTTCGAGATCACGCTCGACTCGACGTGCACCTCGCCGGCCTGCACCCGGATGCCGTTGCCCCCGCCCTGACCGTTGATCGTCAGTCCCCGCAGCACGACCTTGGTCGCGGGGGCGGTGACCGTGATGCCGTCGGTCGCCGGGAACACGCTGATCCCGGCGTACACGCCGGCCGGCGACAATATCGTCACATTCTTGTTCACGGTGACGAAGCCGTAGCCGCCCGAGTCGAGCACCACCAGTTCGCCACCGACGTCGGTCACCGTGATCGCCTTGGCGAAGCCGCGGCAGGGCGCGACCAGCGTGCAGGCGTTGGCGTCGTTGCCCGACGTCGAGACGAACGTGCGTTGCGCGGCTCCGGCCGCCAACGGCACGTACAGGACGGCGACGAGGATTGCAATCTAACGCAAGGTCAGCGAATTGGTCATCATGGCGCCTCCCGGTGTTTGCGCGACAGCCGGCGCAATACTTCGGCGTGATCGATCAGGTCGTGCGCCAGCCCGACTAAGGTGCGCAGGCCACGTTCATTTCGATTGCGTCAACTGCGGCAGCAGCGGTCTCAGCTTCAGCAAACAGTGGCGCATCCCTAGCGCGCCTGCGCGACGCGCTCTTCGGGCGAAAGGCGCGTCATCAGCACCGCGACCGCGCGGCGCAAGTCCGCGAGTTCTCCCTTCAACCCGCTTATTTCACCGTCCTTTTTTAGCAGCTGTTGCTCCAGCTTCGCGTTCAGCGCCTGGATCGCGGCCAGCGCCACACCATCCGCATCGATCGTGCTGATGCCCTTCGGCGTCTCGCCGAGCCCGAACGCCGCATGAAAGTCCTGCGCCATCGGCCCGATGTGCCGGACCGCCGGGTCCTGGCTCTTATAGTTCCAGGTCGAAATCGGCATCGAGGTAACCTTGCGCAAGACCGCCACGGTGTCGACCGATTGCACGTGCTCCTTGGTTTCGCGATCGCTGCCCGCGGTCCACGCAGTGGCTCCAGGTGCCAGGACCGCCCCGACGTAGGTGGCCTGCGTAGTGCCGCCGGCGAACATGAAGATTCCCCCGACCGCACGAACCACGAACCGGTTCGGCGCGTTGCAGCTGACCGGGCTACTGGTGGACGAATCACCCCAGACAAAGCAGCCGTTGGTATTGGCGTCAGCGCTGAAGCCGGCGGCGAAGCTATTAGAACCGCTCGCGATGTTGAATAGGCCCCCGCCGACGGTGCTGTAAGTGCCGCTCGCGGTGTTCTGGCCCCCCCCGCCGACGGTGCTGTAAATGCCGCTCGCGGTGTTCGGGCCCCCCCCGCCGACGGTGCTGCCGACGCCGCTCGCGGTGTTCGGCCCCCCCCCGCCGACGGTGCTGCCGACGCCGCTCGCGGCGTTATTAAGGCCTCCGCCGACGGTCGCAAACCCCGCATCTCTCGTCGTCCCGGCGTCATCGCCGGCGACGTTGGCAACGCCCCCACCCACCGTTCCATACGCATCGGTCACTCGGTTCGGCGCCTCACCGATGAAATCGGGATCGGTGTTGGCCAGCGCCCCACCACCAGCGATGGTCGCGCCCCGCACGCCGGCGGTGACAGTGTTGGCCGGACTGCCGCCGATGACGTTTGGACTGATCGCGTTCGGGTCGTAGCGCATCACCCGGCTGCCGTTGACCCGGAGGTCCAGCGGCTGGTTGTCGTTCGTGCCGAGCAACGCGGTGGCCCCGAACGCATTGCCGCCCTGCATGAACGCGTTGGCCGGGCCGGCGCTGGCCACGTCCAGGCACGAGCTCGTGTTGATGGCGCCGCTTTGCGCCACGCCGTTGGCGACGAGCAGGTTCGCCCCGCACGCAAAGAGCACGCCCGAGGACGCCTGCAGCAATCCGGTGCCGTTGCGCGTGATCGCGCTCTCGCGCACGTATACGCTGGCCCCGGCGCCGCTGCTCGACACCCCGGCGCCGCCGTTCTCGCTCGCCACCGACTGCGTCACCACCAGACTCGCCGTCGCGCTCCCGCTCGGCGCTGCGGTGAGCCCCACCCCGTTCCTGGTCACGCTGCTGCGCTCCACCGTGACTTGCGCAGAGGCCCCCGCCGCGCTCGGCGATACCCCGATCCCTGCCGTGGCGTTGTTGCTGAACTCGCTGTCTCTGATCAAGACGGACAGTGTTCCCGCCCCGGGCACGATCCGCAGACCGTCGACGTTCGAGCGCGTTACGCTGCCCGAGATCCGCACCGAGCTCCCGCCCTCGATGCGGATCCCCGCCTGCGCCATGTTCGAGATCACGCTCGACTCGACGTGCACCTCACCGGCCTGCACCCGGATGCCGTTGTTGCCGCCCTGACCGTTGATCGCGAGCCCCCGCAGCACCACCTTGGTCGCCGGGGCGGTGACCGTGATGCCGTCCTGAGCGGCAAACACCGAGATGCCGGCGTACACCCCCGCCGGCGAGAGGATCGTCACGTTCTTGTCCACGGTGACCGAACCGTAACCTCCGGAATCGAGCACCACCAGTTCGCCACCCACGTCGGTCACCGTGATCGCCTTGGCGAAGCCGCGGCAGGGCGCGATGAGCGTGCAGGCGTTGGCGTCGCTGCCCGACGTCGAGACGAACGTGCGTTGTGCCGCTTCGGCCACCACCGTGACGCCAAACACGCTCACGGCGCACGCGGCGAATACAGCCACCGCGGACCCACGGGTAGTATCACGCATGATCTCCTCCCTGGTTTGTCCAGTCGAGCGAGCCCGCGGACCGGATTCCCACAAAGGCGCAGGCTCGCCGATCAAGACGATTTACATTCTTCTCCCGCGAACCGCCGATTGCAATGCCCGCCACGGGCCGGCAAATCCGACCATCGGGGTTGCTATACCCACCCGAAGCACCGCTCGATGCAGGCTGCTTTCCTAGCGGCACGCTCACCCCGCAAACGATCCGGCGCGCTCGGCGGAGAACTGGACTTCAGCGCCCGCTATTGGGAAGCGATGGCGAAGGCCGCTTGTGGCCGAGAGCAATGGGATGGACCCCTCCTCACCTAAACGGCATCGAGGTGCCAGACTGGAAGTGTCATCCACCAGTCAACCGGGAGAAGGAGTCCGTCATGAAGCTTATTCGCGTTGGGGTAGATTTGGCAAAGAACGTGTTCCAGGTGCACGGCGTAGACCGGAACGAGAAAGCGGTGTGGCGGCGAAAGCTCTCGCGGGAGAACTGGCTGAAGGTATTGCGCGAGACGGTTGAACCGGGCTGCGAGATTGGCATGGAGGCGTGTGGTGGTGCGCATTACTGGGCTCGTGGACTGCAGGCGCAAGGATTCAAGGTGAGGTTGGTCGCGCCGCAGTTTGTAAAGCCGTATGTAAAGAGCAACAAGAACGACGCCAACGATGCCGAGGCGATCTGTGAAGCCATGAGTCGGCCGCACATGCGGTTTGTGTCGGTGAAGACGGTGGCGCAACAGGACATTCAAGCGGTGCACCGCATCCGTGCCGAGTTGACCAAGCAACGCACGGCCAAGGCCAACCAGATTCGCGGCCTGGTCGCCGAGTACGGGTTAGTGGCGCCCAAAGAGTTATTGCATTTGCGGCGGGCATTGCCCTGTTGGTTGGAGGATGCGGAGAACGGCCTGAGTGCGCGGTTCCGGCGACTCCTAAATGGGCTGTGGGACGATCTGCGGACGCTCGATGAGAGGATGGCGGAACTCGACCGCGAAATTGCGATGATTGCGCAAAGCGACCCGACGGCCAAGCGGCTGCAGCAGTTGCGCGGAGTGGGACCGATCATTGCCACCGCGTTGGTGGCGTCGGTAGGCAACGGCGAACAGTTTGTTAACGGGCGGCAGATGTCCGCGGCGTTCGGGTTGACGCCCAGGCAGCACAGCTCGGGCGGTAAGGAGCGATTGCTGGGAATTAGCAAACGCGGCGACGCATACTTGCGGGCGCTACTGATTCACGGTGCTCGCTCGGTAATCCACCATTCCAAAGACAAGGACGACCCACTCAGTCAATGGGCAACCCGGCTGGCGGCGCGTCGCCACCCCAACGTTGCGGTAGTAGCGATGGCCAATAAGACCACGCGCATCGCTTGGGCGATGTTGAGGAACGGCACTGATTACCAACCGGCTATGGTCACAAGCTGAGGCAATACTCGACACCGGGACCGATCAACGGTCGTCAACAGGAGCACATCCACCACGATTGCTAAGCAAGCCGAACGATGGCGAACAGGTCGAACCGGCGCCGGCAAAACCCGAAACTGGCGATGTGCGAGAAGCACGAGATAGCGATGGGGAACTGGCGCGCGAATAGCCCATCATGGCCGAGCATCGTCCAATCGATGTGGCAGTTGGAGGCCGGATATACGTGAGCAGTCGTACCTTATCGCCAAAGAACGGGATGCTTGCAACCGAGGAGGGGTCCATATACGCCAGTTGACAAGCCCGGACCGAGCGGCCGGTTTCGCTTGCAGCCATTTGTGGCGTCAGCTTCACCGGCAGCAACGGGGCGCCACCCGTCACTCGCTCATACAGAACATCGCGGGCGGACATTCGCTATCTCCCTAAGTATATCGCGGTGACTTGCTCACGCTCATGCCCGAGCTCGTTACTGATAGTGAGTCGCGCTTCTCGATCTATCTTCTTCTGCTCGCGCGTAAGTTCTGTCGATCGCGGTCCGCCCACCGCCGGGGCCGCCCACCCTGTGAGTTCGCGGTATCGTTCTTGTGCGTACTGATGGCGGTGGCCGTGCACTCGGTGAATGCCCGCCCGGTCGCACTGATACTCGAAGCGGCGCAGCCACTCCACATAACTCATCTCGACCGGTATCAGACTACCCTTGCCGGCAAAGCGCTTCACCTCATCCAGGACGCGGCGTTGCTCAGCATTGCGGATCGGGATCTCGCGGGCACGCTTTCCTTTGCCCCAACTGGCCTTGATCATGAGCGTGTCGCCACGGTCCGCCCACGCTGGCTGAATCTTGATGGACTCTTTGCGCCGCAGCCCGAACGCCGCTTGCAGCTGGAGCGACATACGAGTGTACGGATCGGAAACCTGGGCGAGATCGCCGGAAGTCAGCTGGCGCGCCTTGCTGACATTGGTCACGTAGCGCCGGTCGGGGATGCCATATGTTTCGTTGCTCTTGGCAACGACGTTGGGCTTGCCGATCTTCTCTGCCCACCAGCGCAGGGTCGCCATTCGATTCTTGAGTGTCCCGGCGGACAACCCTTCGGCCAGCCAGCGCTGCACCAGCGCCTCGACGTGTCTGGCTTTCAGGCTATGGGCACACATGTTCACATAGCCCATTTCCCGCAACTGGTTGGCGATGAGCGTCAGGATGCGTTCCCGGTTGGCCTGGGTGGCATAGCTCCCGTCGCGGTTGCGGGCACAGAGTTGCTTCAGTTCGTAGTTCAAGTCCTGCATCGGCTCCTCGAAATGGTCGGTTTCCTTCTTTGCTGTCGGTGTCTGTTCGGTCTGCTCAGTGTTTCTGTCCGTCTCACCGCGCTTTAGCGGGGTGAGATTTACAAGGGACGTCGGGACACCACTCCCGCTGTGTGCAGTGTTTTTTGTTGCTGGCCGCGGCTGCACCCGCTCTTGGCGTCGATGGTGCTTCCTGTTGGAAGTCGCTTCATCGATTTGAACCTTTGACCCAAGGCTCGTGGGTGCGCCGTTGCGGCGCTTGTTGACGCCCGCGAGGTGCGGGCGGACGAGCCGTATTGCGCGGCTCAACAACGACGACGATGGGTCAGGGAGCCCATCACTTGGGACCATCACTTGCGCCAGCGCCACATAACTCCTTGTTGGGACGGAGGATCGGCGCGTCGTCACTACCGGCTCTGCCGTTAGTAACGACGCTACTGGTACAGGTGGATTGGCGCAGGGGGACGACGATTGCGCCCATTTAGACTTGGCGCAGGCAGTCGCACGTTGCCCATGCCGAGTTGCGGTATGGGACGCGACGTTGTCCGGGCGTGTGCAATGCACCTCGACCGGACCAGGGACGAACGATGCTCGCGCCGTGGGGCCCTACCGAGGACGGTAGACAGCCGCGACTGCACGCAAGCGGTACGGACAACGCCTTCGCAACGACGGCAATGCAAACGCTGCGGTCGATTCCCGACCGCCGGTGATTACGAAACCTCCCGCCTTGCGGCGCGCCGGCTGTCTCGAGGAGGCCGATCCGGCTTAAAGGGCGATGGTTACGCCATCAGCGGGCTGAAAGCTCAGCCAAGCGAACTGTGGCAACGGTAGCCCGGCTGCAAGACCCGCTCAAGCGAAAAACGACGACTAGAAAGAATCGTTTTCGGCTTGCAATTCGCGGCGCAGCATAAGTGAGAGCGGAATATTTCCCAAAGGAATCTGGCAGAAAACAGCGGTTATCCACGGCGGCGCGCGGGCGGCGCCCCTCTCGCACGCGAGCGCGCGCCGCGGGGGGTAACCAGCATTCGGGGGTGCGTTATAACCAGCGGCTCGCGCCCGTTTGACCCCAAGAAGTTGTTGGCTCCTGGCGAAAACGGTCGGCCGCTATTTACGTTTTCCGGCGGACGAGTGCGGAGCCATATGGAACGATGGGCCTTCCACCGACATCCACAAGGAGACGACGATGGCCGATGCGAGCCAACCACCCTATTGCATTCTGCGGCGCAAACAAGTCGAAGCCCGCACCGGACTGTCGCGCAGCACGATCTACGCTCGAATCAAAGCTGGGACGTTCCCGGCGCCAGTGTCGCTGGGCCAGCGTGCCGTCGGATGGATTGAAAACGATGTGGATCGCTGGCTTTCCGACCGAATTGACGCCGGTTGGAACCGCGCAACGGTGGATGGCAAAGGCCACCGCATCGGGAAAATGAGAAGTTAAAGAATGGCGACGCGCTGTGCCGATGCGCGAAATCAACCCACTCGTTCGACCCGAAGCCGCACTCCAGCCGCACGCACGAGCGCAAGCAATGTCGATAAGCGGGGATTGCCGGACCTGCTCAATGTTCGATAGAGCGTCTCGCGCGACAGTCCGGTCGCTGTCGCAACGCTGGCGATCCCCCCGCGGGCCTCGGAGATGGCTCGAAGCGCGTACATGATGTCGCCTTCATCACCGCCCGCAAGTGCTTCATCGAGCAAGGCTGCGACGTTCGCGTCGTCGGCGAGATGTTCGAGCAGGAAGTCCGCGTGCGTCCTACTGCGTGCCGGTCTGCTTGGAGTAATCCGCCCAGTACTGCTTCGCACTTTTGATGTCGCCACGCTGTCCTCTCTTGTCGCCGCCGCACAGCAGGATGATCAGTCGGTCCCCGACGCGCCCGAAATAGACCCGGTAGCCCGGCCCGATGTCGATCCGCAGTTCCTGCACTCCGTCGCCGACCGATTTGCAGTCACCGAACAGCCCTCTCCGGATACGGCCAATGCGAAGCAGGATCGCCGCTGTTGCCCGCCTGTCTTGCAATGCGGCCAGCCAGTCGCCGAACACATCCCGTCCAGATGGCGCCAGATAGTGCCGGACCTCGAACTCGGGCATTGTAGCTTATCGGCTACACGCGATCAAGAGGCCGGCGGCGACTTGCGCAAGGGCACGACCTGCGCCCCGTCGCGGGCGGCAAGCAATTGCCGTTCGTGCCACGTCATCAGCTCCCGCCGAATATCGAGGCGCTTTGCGCGATCGTAGGCTGCGGCCTGCTTCGTGCCAATTAGGTGATCCAGTTGCGCTTCGACAGCATCGGCGTTCTTGCCGGCGTCGCGTCCCCACGTCGAGAAGACCGAACGCCACGAGTGCGGCGAATGCTTGCCGGTGAGCGCCAATGTCCGGCGATAGAATTTCTCGACGGCTTCGCGCGTAATCGAGTCTTGGGCTTTCGGCGCCGGGCATACAAAGACCGCATCCTCCCCGTCTTCGCGGCGCCAATCCCGCAACATCGCCAGCAATCGCGGCGGCAGCGGCACAACATGCGGGCCGCGCTCCTTTTCCTTCCTCTTCATCCTTTCGCGTGGGATCGACCAATTCCCGGCCGAGGGGTCAAGCTTGGTGCGCTGGCTGTCGCCGATCGTCACTTCGACCCCTTCAAGCGCGAATTCGTCCCACTTTGCGGCAACGATCTCGCCGATGCGCTGCGCCGTGAACACCGCCAACAAGTGGGCGCGACGCACGCCCCGGCTTATCTCGGCAACATCGGCCGCGCGCAGTATCGTGCCTACTCCCTTGTGATCGGTGACCGCCGCGAGGTGCGAGCGCTCCGCGGAGCGCTTGCTGCGCCGTGCCCCCGGGATTGGGTTGATCGGGATCAGCCCCTGCTCGGCCGCGTAGTCCATGATCGAGCGCAGCCGCTGCCGCACCTTCTTCGCCATGTCGGGGGCGCTGTCCTCGACTTTGCGAATGGGCTTGGCGGCGATTGCCGCCGTGATCTCGGCCACCGGCAGCAGGGCGAGTTGCACCAGATGATTGTCCAGGCTTGCCTTGACTTCTTGCCGATAATCGATGGTCCACTTCGCGCGCCGGGCCTCGCGCTTGAGCCATTCCGACGCCAACCCGGCAAAGGTCGCCGCGTCAGAAGCAGCACGCTTAGCCCGTTCGACGCGGCGTACCGCCGTGACGTGGCGCCCATCGGAGACAAGGGCACGAACCTCCTGCGCCTTCGCGCGTGCATCGGGGAGCGTGACCCGATCCAGCCGGCCGATGGTCGCGGTCTGCGGCTTGTCCCCCAACCGGTACCGGAACTGCCATGCCAATGCGCCCGACGGCGGAACGTACAGATACAGCCCGTCGCCATCGGCGAGCCGGTACGGCTTTGCCTTCGGCTTGGCGTTCTGAACCTTGCGGTCCGTCAGCAAGTGCCTCGCCATCGTGCCCTCTCGACCCTCCCCGAGCGATTCCCCAAAAGGGAATTCCTTACCACTTTTCGGGACAACCTCTACCTTACCACCATCCGTTACCACCTACTATAGGCGGATTTCACCGGCCCGCACGGGACGCCATCAGCCGGTTCTTCATAGGTAAAAGGCAAAGAAAAACGGCCCCTTGTGGGGGCCGTCGTTCTTTGGTTTGGTGGAGGTGGGCGGAATCGAACCGCCGTCCGGAAGCGCTCGACAGTCGGGACTACATGCTTAGTCGAGTCATTGTGCTCTCGCCCCGACGTCGTTGACTGACATACGACGGCGGGACCAGCCACCTTGGTTTAACGCCTTGCCCAAGTGACCCGGACGGGCGCGATCGCTCTAGATGTCCTCGCTGTGACGGTTAGATCACCCGGGCCGAGCGCTGCCCGGTGCGAGGTCCGGCGGGATTAAGCCGCCAGAGCGTACGTTTCGTCGTTCGCAGATAAGTTTGCGATTGCTCGAGTTTAACGAGGACAAGCGCCTCGGCATGCCCCAAGCTGCGTTGCAACCCCCGTCGAAACCAGTTCACCCCCGGATATTCGACCGGCGCCTGACGCACGGGAAGCCCCATCATACCATTCGTCTCGCAGCTGCCCGCGCTGGCACCGCTTCTCAAATGGGACCTTGCGGCAGAATTTCAAGTCGACTCCCCATGGCAACGCTTCCTGGAGACCTGCGATGACTCTGACTGAAATCATCGACCAATCGTTCGCCCTCGCCAACGGCATGCTCGCGGTCACCCACCTGTTCACCGGCCCCGTCGCCGTTCCCGCGGAGAAGCGCCTCGACATCAACCGCTACGAGCTCAAGGTCGAGCTCGGAGCGAACGGCTTCTACCGAACCAACAACGGGATGATCACCGTCGACGGCGCAGCAAGCTCGAATGCATATCAGGACGTCCGGTTCATGACCAACCGCGGCGCGGGGACCGCGGCCCCCGACTATGCACGCGTCGAAGCCGCGCCCGGCAGCACCGGGCACGTCATCGCGCGCAAGACCGCCGTCCGAGGCGCACCTACCAGCCGAACGGTGTGGGCCGAGCAGATCAACCTCGGGCCCTACACGCAGGCCGGGCTGTGGATCGCGAGCGACGGCCAGCAGACGCCCGTCGATTACGTGATGGTGGTGCAGAACTCCGTCGACGTCACGAAATCCGTGGTCCAGTGGAACCGGAGCAAGGAGTCGAACGGCGACTATCTTCGCGTGTTCAAGCCGGACTCGACGCTCGGATTCCGGATCACGATGGACGGGGACCTCGTCTGGGGACGCGATGACTCGCTCCGGGCCGAGCTCGCCGCGCTGCGCAAGGAAGTGACCGAGCTGCGCCGGCAGGTACAGTCGCTCGCGCGAGCGCCGCCTAGGTAGGACGCGAGTTCGTGTAAGCTGCGGGCCACCTCCGCACCCCCGCTCCGTCGATGGCTCCTTCATCCCCTCTCGTTCCCGTCATCCTCTCCGGCGGTGCCGGCACGCGGCTGTGGCCCCTGTCGCGCGAGATGGCGCCGAAGGGGTTCATGCGACTTCCCGACGGCGAGACGCTCCTCGGCAAGACGGCCGCACGTGCCCGCGCGCTTCCCGGCGTCGCCGACGTCGTCACGGTGACGAACCGCGACCTCTACTTCCACACGCGCGACGTGTATGCGGAGCTCCGCGGCGGCGAGGCCTGCCGCGACACGTTGCTGCTCGAGCCCTTCGGCCGCAATACCGCGCCGGCCGTCGCCCTGGCTGCGCACGTCGTCGAGGCCAATCATGGCGGCGATGCCGTGCTGCTCGCGATGCCCGCCGACCACCTGATCCAGGACGTCGCGGCGTTCCGCGCCGCGGTCGGGCGCGCCGCGGCGCTCGCGCGCGACGGCGTGCTCGTGACGTTCGGCGTGCGCCCGACGTACGCCGAGACGGGATTCGGCTATCTCGAATGCGGCGCGGCCATCGATGGCGCCGATAGCGCACCGCCCGCGGCGCGCGTCGAGCGCTTCGTGGAAAAGCCTTCGCTCGACAAGGCGCGCGCGTACGTCGCAGCGGGCACGTACGCGTGGAATTCCGGGATCTTCTGCTTCACGGCCGCCGCCATCCTCGAGGCGATCGCCCGCCACGCGCCCGACGTCGATCGTGCGGTCCGTCCGATCGCCGAGGCGCTCGCAGCGCGCCGCGGCGTCACGATGCTCGAGATCGATCCCGAGCGCTTCGCCGGCGTGCCCGACATCTCGATCGACTACGCCGTGATGGAGCCCGCGGCCGCCGCAGGGCGGGTCGCCGCGGTGCGGGGCACCTTCGACTGGAGCGACATCGGGTCGTGGCAGGCGATCGCCGACCTGACGCCGCCCGACGCCGAGGGGAATCGCGGCCACGGCGAGCGCGTCTCAGTCGCGACGCGCGGAACGTTCGTCCATTCCGAGGACCGCGTCGTGGCGACGGTCGGCGTCGAGAATCTCGTGATCGTCGACACGCCGGACGCGGTGCTGGTCGCGCACCGCGATCACCTCCAGCGCGTGCGCGAGGTCGCGAGCGAGCTCAAGGCGCGCGGCAACGAGACCTACCGCTTCCACCGCACGGTCACCCGGCCGTGGGGCCTCTACACGGTGCTCCAGGAAGGCCGCGGCTACAAGATCAAGCGGATCGAGGTCAAGCCCGGCGCATCGCTGTCGCTGCAGCTGCATCGACGGCGCAGCGAGCACTGGGTCGTCGTCGCCGGCACGGCCACGGTCACGCGCGGCGACGAGACCTTCGCCGTCGGCGAGCACGGGTCGACGCACATCCCGGTGGAAACGAAGCACCGGCTCGAGAACGGCGGCACGACGCCGCTCGTGATCATCGAGGTGCAGTGCGGCGACTACGTCGGCGAGGACGACATCGTCCGCTTCGAGGACCGCTACGGCCGCACGAAATAGCCGTTAAGTAGGGTCAGACCCGGTTGGTTCCGCGTCGGGTCTGACCCTACTTTTCGGGACCCCGCTCTTGGGGTGCGCCCTCGCGGTTCGGACGCTAGGCGCGAATATCAGGGTCGATCAGCCGCTCGAGGCGCGCGATCTGGTCCTTGAGCAGCAGCTTGCGCCGCTTCATCCGCGTGAGCTGCAGCTGGTCGTGGGTGGGATCGTCGCCGAGCCGCCGGCACACGTCGTCGAGATCGCGGTGCTCGAGCTTGAGCTCGGTGAGCCGCTGCATCATCGCTACCCGGTCCGCGTTGCCGATGTCGGTCGTCGTCATGCGTCCGGCCCCGCCGTCACGGGCGCGGGACGCCGCCCGAGCCGGCTCGTGATCCAGATGCCCGTCAGGATAAGCGTAATCCCGGCGACATGGAACGGGGCCAGCCGCTCCCCCAGGAACATCCAGGCGAGGACGACCCCGTACACCGGCATCAGGTGGGCGAACAGCCCCGCGACGCTCGCCCCGACCCGTTCGACGCCGCGGTTCCAGCAGATGTAGCCCAGGACGGACGAGAACAGCCCGACCGACGCGATCGCCGCGACGTTGGGCAGCGTGACGACCATCCGGCGCCCGAAGGCGAGCTCGCCCAGGAAGAAAGGCAGCACGCAGAGATCGCCCACGACGATCAGCACGAACAGGAACGACAGCATGTCGAGTCCCGCGGGACGCCAGCGCAGCCCGATCGTGTACGCCGACCACATCGCCATCGACAGGATCACGAGCAGATCGCCCGCGTTGAGGCGGAACGAGGCCAGCACATCGAGGCTTCCCCGCGAGAGGATGGCGAGCACGCCGGCGAGCGAGACGACGATGCCGGCGAGTTGCACCGCCGATAGCCCCTCCCGCAGGAACAGCCACGAGAACGCGACGATCATCACCGGGATGAACGAGTTCAGGATCACCCCGTTCGTCGCGCTCGTGTAATGGAGCCCGAGGTAGGCGAGCGCATTGTGCGTGCCGACGCCGATCGCGCCCAGCGGCACCATCGTCTTCCAGTTCGCGCGGATGGCCGGCCAGTCGCGGACGACGTGCGGCCACGCGAACGGCGCGAGGATCGCGAGCGCCGCGAGCCAGCGCAGGAACGTCAACGCCATCGGCGGGATCTCCGCAGCGAAACCGCGACCGATGATCCAGTTGTACGCCCAGAACAGGGGCGCGAGCGCGAGCAGCAGATAAGGACTGGCGCCGGACGCTGCCATGGGCGTCTTCACGCGGCCGATTATCGCACGCACGAATCATCGCTTGCCTCGGGGCCGACGCGGCCCCACGTATAATCGCGCGACGAATCCCCTTGCACGTGCCGCCGGAAACTTTCAACTCCGGCGCGACGGCGGCGGCGGTTCCTCACGAAGGTTCCGCCGCGCCAGGCAGCCCCGCCGTCGCGCCGGCGATTCCCGATCCCGCCGCGACCCTCGCGAGGCTCGCCGCGCTGCCCGCGCTCGCCCCGCACGTGCCGCTGGCCGGGCACGCGACGCGCGTCGCGCCGCTGCCGGGATCCTCCGACGCGCTCGCGCTCGCCCAGCTCGCGCGGGAGTGCGCAGCCGGCAAGCGCGTGCTGGCCGCCATCGCGGCCGACGCGCAGGGGGCGCAGCGGATCGCCGAGGAGCTGCCGTGGTTCGCGCCGGGCGTGCGCGTCGCGCTGCTGCCCGACTGGGAGACGCTGCCCTACGATCCGTTCTCGCCGCATCACGATCTCGTCTCGGAGCGCCTGGCGACGCTGTATCGCGTCTCGCGGGGCGAATGCGACGTCCTCGTCGTGGCCGCGACGACCGCTCTGCACCGGCTCGCGCCTCCCTCGTACCTTGCCGCGTTCACGTTCTTCCTGAAGCAGGGCACGACCCTCGACGTCGACGCGCTGCGGGCCCAGCTTGCGCTCGCCGGCTATCACCACGTGACGCAGGTCGTCTCGCCGGGCGAGTTCTCCATCCGCGGCGGCCTGATCGACCTGTTTCCGATGGGCAGCCCGCTCCCGTACCGCCTCGACCTCTTCGGCGACGACATCGAGAGCATCAAGACCTTCGACGTCGACACGCAGCGCACGCTCTACCCGGTGCCCGACATCCGGCTGCTCCCGGCGCGCGAGTTCCCGCTGGACGAGGCGGGACGCACGCGCTTCCGCAGCCGCTACCGCGAGGTGTTCGAGGGCGATCCGTCGAAGTCGCCGCTCTATCGCGACGTGAGCAACGGGATCGCCCCGGGGGGCATCGAATACTACCTGCCGCTGTTCTTCGAGACGACGGCGACGCTCGCCGATTACCTGCCGCACGATGCGGTGGTGGCGCGGGTCGGCGACATCGGCGGCGCGGTGGCGCGCTTCTGGCAGGACACCGATGCGCGTTATCGCCTTCTGCGCGGCGACAAGGCCCGCCCGCTCCTGCCGCCGGCCGACGTGTTCGTGCCGGAAGATGCGTTCAATGCAGCGTTCAAGCCTTTCGCGCGAATCGAGTGGAGTGAGGGCGCGCGCGCGGCTCCGGCCGCAGGCGTCGCCGTGCCGCTTCCCGCCGTCCAGGTCGACCGCCGCGCCGACGACCCCCTGGCCGCGCTCAAGCGCTTCCTCGCCGACGCGCGCGGGACGCGGGTCCTGATCTGCGCGGAGAGCGCCGGACGCCGCGAGACGATGCACCAGTATTTCGCCGAGTACGGGTTACGGCTGCCGCACGTCGAGCATTTCGGCGAGTTCCTCGCGGGCGACGCCGCCGTCTCGCTCTGCGCATCGCCGGTGCAGGCCGGCTTCGTCTGGCCGGCGGCGAAGCTCGCGCTCGTCACCGAGGCCGAGCTCTATGCGGGCGTCGTTCGCCGCGGTCGCCGCGACGGCGCCCGGCGATCGAACGTCGACGCGATGCTGCGCGACCTGTCCGAGGTGCGCGCCGGCGACCCCGTCGTCCACGAGCAGCACGGGATCGGCCGCTACCTCGGCCTCGTCACCATGGACCTGGGCGAGGGCCCGACCGAGTTCCTGCAGCTCGTCTACGCGAACGACGCGAAGCTCTATGTGCCGGTGTCGAACCTCCACCTGATCGGCCGCTACAGCGGCGCGTCGCCGGAGTCCGCGCCGCTCCACGAGCTCGGCAGCAGCCAGTGGGAGAAGGCGAAGAAGCGCGCGGCGCGCCAGGCGCACGACACGGCGGCCGAGCTCCTCAACCTCTACGCGCAGCGCGCGGCCCGCCAGGGGCACGCGTTCTCGTTCACGCCGCACGACTACGAAGCGTTCGCGGACGGTTTTCCGTTCGAGGAGACGGCCGACCAGCAGGCGGCGATCGACGCCGTCATCGCGGACCTCATCTCGGGCCGGCCGATGGACCGCCTCGTCTGCGGCGACGTCGGCTTCGGCAAGACCGAAGTCGCGCTCCGCGCGGCGTTCATCGCGCTCGCCGACGGCAAGCAGGTCGCGGTGCTCGTCCCGACCACGCTCCTCGCCGAGCAGCACTTCAAGGTGTTCGGCGATCGCTTCGCCGAGCTGCCGGTGAAGATCGCGGAGCTCTCGCGCTTCCGCTCGGCGAAGGAGGTCGAGGCGGCGCTCGCCGGGCTCGCCGCCGGGACGCTCGACCTCGTCATCGGCACCCACAAGCTCCTGCAGGCGGACGTGAAGTTCGGCAAGCTCGGCCTCGTCATCATCGACGAGGAGCACCGGTTCGGCGTGCGCCAGAAGGAGCAGCTGAAGAAGCTCCGCGCCGAAGTCGACGTCCTCACGCTGACGGCGACGCCGATCCCGCGCTCGCTCGCGATGTCACTCGAGGGCATCCGCGACTTCTCGGTAATCGCGACCGCGCCGCAGCGCCGTCTCTCGATCAAGACCTTCGTCAGCCCGTACGCGCGCGGGATCATCCGCGAAGCCGCGCTGCGGGAGCTGAAGCGCGGCGGCCAAGTCTACTTCCTGCACAACGACATCGACACGATCGCGACGACGGCCGAGCGGCTGCGCGAGCTGGTGCCCGAGGCCAGGGTCGCCGTCGCGCACGGGCAGATGGCGGAGCGCGAGCTCGAGCAGGTGATGCGCGACTTCTACGCCCAGCGCGTGAACCTGCTCGTCTGCTCGACGATCATCGAGACCGGCATCGACGTGCCGACGGCAAACACGATCATCATCGAGCGCGCCGACCGGTTCGGACTCGCGCAGCTGCACCAGCTCCGCGGCCGCGTCGGCCGCTCGCACCACCAGGCCTACGCGTACCTGCTGACGCCGCCCGGCGAGTCGCTGTCGGGCCAGGCCCGAAAGCGCCTCGACGCGATCCAGATGATGGAGGATCTGGGGTCGGGCTTCCACCTCGCCCTGCACGACCTCGAGATCCGGGGCGCGGGCGAGGTGCTGGGCGAGTCGCAGTCGGGCGAGATGCAGGAGGTCGGATTCCAGCTCTACGCCAACATGCTGAAAGCGGCGGTGTCCGCGCTGAAGTCGGGGCGCGAGCCCGATCTCGCGGCGCCGCTCGGCGTCGCCACCGAGATCAACCTGCACGTGCCCGCGCTCCTGCCCGAGGCGTACTGCAGCGACGTGCACGAGCGGCTGGTCCTCTACAAGCGGTTCGCGAACTGCGACAGCGCGGACGAGCTGACCGCGATGGAGGAGGAGCTCGTCGACCGCTTCGGCCGGCCGCCCGAGCCCGCGCAGGCACTCCTCGCCTGCCACCGGTTGCGGCTCGCGGCGAAGCCGCTCGGCGTCGTCAAAATCGACGCGGGTCCCGAACGCAGCACGGTCCAGTTCGTGAAAGAGCCGCCGTTCGACGCCGGCGCGCTGATCCTGCTCGTTCAGCGCGACGGGCGCGTCCGCTTCGCCGGCCCGGACCGCATCCGGATCGAGCGCGCGGCACCGACGCTCGAGGAGCGCGTCGCTCTCCTGCGCGAGTTCCTGGGAAAGCTGCGCTAGTATCGTGAGTTGCAAGTACGTTGCACAACTCCACGTCGTTCCGGACGCGCCCGCGACGCGGGCGCGAGCCGGAACCCAGTGACTTTCAAAGACACTGGGTTCCCGCCTTCGCGGGAACGACGACATGCAGATAGGTCATGAATTTCAGACTCGGTACACTAGCCGCGAACATCCACGAGGTCGTCACTCCCGCGAACGCGGGAATCCAGTGACATGGGTCTTTGCAGCGACAGCACAACCACGTCACTGGGTCCCCGCCTTCGCGGGGACGACGGACATGGATGCGGACGGCGCGTTCGTCGTGGATACAACGTGTCGACGTTCGACGGCTAGCCTCGCGCTTCGCTCGGCTTGTCCGTCACCTCGCCGACGTGCACGCGGCCGCGGCCGTAGGCCTTCGCCTGGTAGCAGCTCGCGTCGGCGGCGTTCAGGATGTCGGCCTCGGTGTGCGGACCCGCGGCGATGGGCACGAGCCCGACGCTGACGCCGAGCGTGAACGACCGTCCGTGGCACGCGAAGGCGACGTCCGCGACGGCGTCGCGCAGCGATTCGGCGATGCGCACCGCGTGATCGGGCGCGCAGTTCTCGAGCAGCACCCCGAATTCGTCTCCGCCGAGCCGTCCCAGCGTGTCGCCTTCGCGCAGCCTGCGCTGAAGCAGCAGGCTGATCTCCCGCAGCAGCTCGTCGCCCGCCGCGTGACCGCACACGTCGTTGACTTCCTTGAAGTGATCGAGGTCGAGGTAGAGCATCGCGTGCCGCCGGTCGAGCTCCGCCGCGCTCGCGAGCGCCCGCTGCAGCCGGTGCTCGAACTCGCGCCGGTTGGCCAGCCCCGTCAGCGCGTCGTGTCGCGCCTGGTGCGAGAGCTGCGCGGCGTAGCGGCGCTCGTCGGTGACGTCGTAGAACACGAGGACCGCGCCGGTGATCGCGCCGTCGCGATCGCGAATCGGCGCGGCCGACGCATCGATCCCGAGCTCGCGGCCGTCGCGCCGGATCAGGATCGCATCCCCCCGGAGCTCGACGCCGCGCCCTCCGTCGAGCAGCGTCGCGACCGGGTTGATCCGCGTCTGGCGGTTGGTCTCGTCGATGATGTCGAAGACCTCGTCGAGCGGCCGCCCGAGCGCGCCCGCCCGGGTCCAGCCGGTCAGCGATTCGGCAACCGGATTGAGCGTTTCGATCCGGCCGCGCTCATCGGTCGTGATGACCGCCTCGGCGATCGAATGGAGCGTCACCTGCGCCCGGTCCCGCTCGGCATGGAGCTGCGCTTCGAGCGCCGCGCTCGTGCGCAGCATCCGCCGCGAGATCGCGATGCCGCCGATCCCGAGCGCCGCCGCCACGAGCACGAGCGCGACCTCGAGGATCTCCTGCGTCCAGCGCGACGCCTCGCCAAGCGTTCCCGAGAACGCCATTTCGAGCGGCGTCATGCGACGGTTGACGTCGTCGATGCGGGCGAGGATGGGGGCGAGCGACGACGGCGCGGCATCGCCGGAGCGGACCCGCGCATGAAGCTCCTCGGCCGCCGCATCGAGCTCGCCGATCTGCGCGTCCCCCTGCGTCCAGATGCCGATCGCGCGGTCCATGAACGACACGTGACGGAACCGGCGGAACAGCATGATCATCCCGCCCACGTCGTCGGGATCGTTCCGGCCCGCGATGAAGCCTTCCCGCACGACGGCGGGGTCCGGCGCCTCCTTCTCGAGCTCGAGCCTCGCGCGGCGGTCGCCCAGCGGAACGGCGACGGCCTCGCGATAGGCGCGATAGTCGGTCTCCGCGTGCGACTGCGCGTAACGGAACAGGCTGTACACGGCTTCCTTCTGCGCCTTCGACCAGAGGCTTTCGGCGCCGACATACGCGCGGGTCGCGGACACGATCGTCAGGCTCTCGCTCGCGAGCAGCACGAGGACGACGACGATCAGCAGGAACGGCCACGTGATCCGCAGCAGCGTGCGATCGCTGGTGCTCGACAGTTCGCGATTTGTCCCCGGGTTGGTCATGGTCTTTGCGGCTCGGCGCCGCGCATTGGAACGATAGCGCAACAAGCGCGGTCATGTTGGCGCTCGCCGCCCGGGAACCGACCGCCGCGACCCGCCGAACGACGAACGCGCAGTACGCGATGGCGAATGGTACGATGACCGCGCGCGGCCGTGTCGCCGCGTGGCAGTGTCGGCGGCGCGCCTCATGCCCGCGATTCCCTTCCCACCGCAGCTGCACGTCTTCGTCCGCGACTGGCTGTCCGCGAACAACGTGCTGCTCAAGAGCCGCGACGGCCACGTGCTGATCGACACCGGCTATGTCCGCCACGCGCCGCTCACGCTCGCGCTGCTTGCGTCGGCGCGCGGGATCGGCGCGGAGCCGCTCGCGTGGGTCGTCAACACGCACTGCCATTCGGACCACATCGGCGGCAACGCTGCGATCGTCGCCAAGTACGGCTGTCCCATCGCCGTCCCGCGCGGCGAGGCGCCGCTCGTCGAGCGCTGGGACGGCAAGGCGCTGCTGTACGACTACTGCGACCAGCGCGCGGACCGTTTCACGGTGGACCAGGCGCTGGGTCCCGACACGACGCACGTGTGGGGCGACCTCGAGTGGCGCGCGCTGGCCGCGCCGGGCCACGACATGGAGGCGCTCGTGTTCCACAACGCCGAGCACGGGATCCTCGTCTCGGGCGATGCCTTGTGGGAGAACGGGTTCGGCTTCGTCATGCCCCCCGAACTCGACCCCACCGCTCTGCCGGCGACGCGGGCGACGATCGAGATGATCGCGGCGCTCGACGTCCGCGTCGTGATCCCCGGCCATGGCGAGCCGTTTACGGACGTGGCGGGAGCCCTCGACCGCGCCCGGCGCCGCATCGCCGCGTTCGAGGAGGACAGCTCGCGCGTCGCCCGCCACGCGGTCAAGGTCAACTTCGTCTTCACGCTCCTCGACCGGCAGCGAATCGCGGTGTCTGAGCTGCCCGCGTACTTCGACCGGATCGGCTTCTACCGCGACTTCAACCGTCAGTTCTTCCGGCTTCCTCCGTCGCAGTTCGCGGCGATGCTCGTGGGCGAGCTCGAGCGCTCGGGCGCCGTCCGGCGCGAGGACGGCTGGCTCGTGCCGAGGTGAACGGGCTAGAATCCGTCCGACGTAAGACTCCTGCCGGCAGCGAGGAATACACCCGGGGCGCCTTCTGTTTCTCCTTGCCATGTTCCGGTTCCTAGCGATCTCCGAGAACCGCTGCGCCGCTCGCACGAGCGGATGGCGCGCATGAGCGCGTTCTTCGACCATCCGGCGTTCCAGGGAGGCGTCGCGCCGTTCCTCGTCGCGCTGATCGTCGCGCTCGCGCTCGGTCGCACGCGCTTCGTCTGGCTCGCGATCATGCCGGCCTACGCCACGATGGTGGCGCTCGACACGGGATTTACCCTGTTTCCGCCCACCGTCGCGCGCAAGACCTGGCTCATCGCGCTCCTCGCGCCGTTGGCCGGCGTCGCCGCCGACCGCTACCGGCGCTCGTCGCGGCAGCTCGGCTCCGGGCTCGCCATCGCCGCCGGACTCCTCTCGCTCTGGGTCTTCCGCTCGGTCCTGCAGAACCGCGAAGGTGCTGCGGCCGTCGCAGCGGGCGTCGGCATCGCCGTCTTCGTCGCGGCGATGATCGCGGCGGTCCTGCGCCTGCGCGACGACGGTGTCCGCTGCGGCGCGGCCGGCATCGGGCTCGGGTTGGCCGCGGGGATCGGCGGCATCCTGTCGGCGTCGATCGGCGCGCTGGTCGCGGGCGTCGCGATCGCTGCAGCCTGCGCGGCGATGCTGGTCGTCCAGGTCGTGGTCAAGCGCGCGATCGCCCCCGGGTTCACGGGAGCCCTTCCGATCGGGATTACCGTGGCGCTGATCGCGGCGGGCACCCAGCAGCTCGCGCTCCTGCCGTGGTACGCGCTGCCCTTGTTCCTGCTCGTCCCTCTCGCCGCATCGGTGCCCGCGACCGCGGGCCCCCTCCTCGCGCGGGCGTCGACGTTGGCCGGCTGGGCGATCGCCGCCGGCGCCGTCCCCGTCGCGATCGCGTGGTACGCCGCGCGCACGTCGCTGTCCTGATCCCGATCCTTCCGCCCCGGAGAACCTCGTGCCCACGCGTCTCGCGCTCGTCGGCCTCGCCGTGCTGCCCCTGCCGGCTGTCGCCGCCACGGATACCTATCCGCTCGACCCGCTGCACACGTCGGTGTCGTTCGCGATCGACCACCTCGGGCTCTCGATGATCCACGGGCGGTTCAGCAAGTATTCCGGCAAGTTCGCAATCGACCGCTCGGCGAGGACCGGCTCGGTCGAGCTCGTCGTCCAGACGGCCTACGTCGACACGAACGACAACGACAAGGGCAACCGGCCGCGCTCGCGCGACGAGCACTTGCGCTCGGCCGACTTCTTCGACGCCGCCGAGTTCCCGACGATGACCTACAAGTCGACGCACGTGATCTTCGCGGGAGACACGCCGACGGTCGTCGAGGGCAACCTGACGCTCCTCGGCGTCACGAAGCCCGTTGCGATCACCGTCGAGCGCTTCCGCTGCAATCCGGCCACCGCGACCGCCAGGGAGCGCTGCGGCGGCTATGCGTCGGCGAAGATCAGGCGCTCCGACTTCGGGATGAAGCGCGGCATCCCTTCGATCGGCGACGACGTCTTGCTGACGTTCGGCTTCGAGGGCGACAAGGAGTAGCGCCCCCCGCCGCTCATTTCGGCGGCGAGAGCACCATGCGGATCCGGACCGTGACGTCGTTCGCGACGACGGTCGTGTCCGCCCACTGCCCCTCGCCGACCTTGAAGTCGAGCCGCTTGAGCCCGAAGCTGCCCTCGGCGATGCGATTTCCGCCCGCCTCGGTGCGCAGCACCACCGGCACGACGACCGGGCGCGCGAATCCCTTGATCGACAGTTCGCCCGCGATCTCGTAGCGGTTGTTGCCGCGGTCGGCAATCGACGTCGACGCGAAGTGCGCGACCGGGAACTTCGCGGTGTCGAACCAGGCCGCGCCGCGAAGCTCGCGCTCGGTATCGTCGCTCGCGAGATCGATGCTCCCGAGGTCGACGTCGACGACGACCTTCGAATGAGCGAGGTCCTGCGGCAGGAAGGCGACGTCGGCCGTCCATTTGCGGAAGCGGCCCTCGACGGCCGCGCCGAGCTGCCTGGCGACGAAACGAATCTCGCTCCGTTCGACGATGACGCCCTCCGCCGCTGCGGTCCCGGTCGCGATCGCGGCGGCGGCCAGGACTGCGACGACGACGTATCGAGGCCGAGGCATCGACCTGCTCCGCTAGTGCCGTGAATTGCTAGTACGTTGCACAACCCGGCGTCGTTCCGGACGCGCCCGCGACGCGGGCGCGAGCCGGAACCCAGTGACTTTCAAAGACACCGGCTTCCCGCCCCCGATCAGGTCGGGGGCAGGCTCTTCGCGGGAACGACGACATGCAAATAGGTCATGCATTTGAGACTCGGCACACTAGCGGGCGAGCTGTCCCGCGAAAGTTCGCAGCCCCGAGAGCAGCATCTCGACCGCGAGCGCGGTGAGGATCAGCCCCATCAGCCGCTCGAAGGCGATCATCGCGCGCTCGCCGAGCCAGCGCTGCAGCCGGTCGGCGGCGGCGAGTACGAGGGTCGTCACCGCCATGGCGAGCGTGAGCGCGACGATCCACGTCGCGATCTTCGCCGGGTCGCGCGAGGCCATGAGCAGGACCGTCGCGAGCGCCGACGGTCCCGCGATCGATGGAATCGCGAGCGGCACGAGGAAAGGCTCCGTGCCCGGCGGATCGCCGAAGATGCCTTCGGGGCGCGGGAAGACCATCCGGATCGCGATCAGGAACAGGATGATGCCGCCGGCGATCGTGAGCGACTCCTCGGAGAGGTGCAGCCACCGCAGGAACGACCGTCCCCCGAACATGAAGCCGACGAGAATCGCGTAGGCGGCGGCGCACTCGCGCACGACGATGCGCGTCCGCCTCTCCGGTGCGACACCCCTCGTCGCGGCGACGACGATGGGCACGTTGCCGAAGGGATCGATGACGAGAACGAGCAGGATCGTCGCGGAGAAGAGCTCGGCGTTCATCGGCTCGTGGCGCGCTTCGTCGGCAAAGGCGCGCAGTATATCGTGCGGGTGCCGGCGCCCGTGAAAGGCTGGCAGAATTGCCCCTTTGCGCCGGCGCCGGCATCGCCCGCCCTCCTTGCGCCGCGAACCCAGCGATCGAAGAGGAACTCCCGCATGAAACTGCAATGGCTGATCGCATGCTGTCTCGGCACCGCCGCGCTGCCGCTGCTGGCCGCGGACCCGGCGCTGGCGCCCGACAAGCGTTCGCTGCAATCCGGCGTCGAGACGCAGTATTTCGATCCCGCGGTCCGCGCCGACGACGACTTCTACCGCCACGTCAACGGCAAGTGGCTCGACACGACGACGATCCCGCCGGACAAGCCCTCGTGGAATCCCGGCTACGTCCTGCACCAGCAGACGCAGGAGCGGCTGCGGATGATCATCGAGGAGGCCGCGTCCGGCGAGGCCGGGGCCGCGAGCGACGAGGCGCGCAAGGTCGGCGACCTCTACCGGAGCTTCATGGACGAGGCGCGGCTCGAGACGCTGGGCCTCAGGCCTCTCGAAGCGACCTTCGCCGCGATCGATCGGGTGAAAGACAAGGCAGAACTGCCCGCGCTGATCGCCTCGCTCCAGCAGATCGGCGTCACCACGCCGTTCGATTTCGACATCGACCAGGACAAGCGCAAGTCGACCGCGTACGTCGTCTACCTCTCGCAGTCGGGGCTCGGCCTGCCGGACCGCGACTACTACATCACCGACGACGCGAGGCTGGCCGAGGTCCGCCGCAAGTACGGCGAGCACATCGAGAAGATGCTCGCGATGGCGGGCGACAAGACGGCGAAGCGGGATGCGACGGACATCCTGGCGCTCGAGACGAAGATCGCGCGCGCCCACTGGACCAAGGTGGATTCGCGCGATCCGGTGAAGACGTACGCGAAGGTCGCGACGAAGGATCTACCGACGACGGCGCCGGGCTTCGGCTGGGGCGCCTACCTCGACGCCGCGGGAGTCGAGTCGAAGGTCAGCGACGTGATCCTCTACCAGGCAAGCTATCTCAAGGACTTCGGCACGCTGTTCGCGGAGACGCCGCTCCCGGTCTGGAAAGCGTACTTCAGATGGGCCGCCCTGCGCGACTACGCGCGCTTCCTCGACCAGCGGTTCGTCGACGAGCGATTCGCGTTTTACGGCACCGTCCTGTCGGGTATCCCGCAGAACCAGCCGCGCTGGCAGCGCGGCGTCGGCGTCGTCAACCAATCGATCGGCGAGGCCCTGGGCCGCGTCTACGTCGCCAAGTACTTTCCGCCCGAGAGCAAGGCGCGGATGGAAAAGCTCGTGGCGAACCTGCTCCTCGCCTACAAGCAGAGCATCGACAGCCTCGACTGGATGGGGCCCGAGACCAAGAAGGAGGCGCAGGCGAAGCTCGCGAAGATCACGCCCAAGATCGGGTACCCGGCGAAGTGGCGCGACTATTCGAAGCTCGTCATCGCGCCCGACGACCTCGTCGGCAACGTGATGCGCGCGCGTCGTTTCGAGTACGACCGCAACGTCGCGAAGCTCGGCAAGCCCGTAGACCGCGAGGAGTGGTTCATGACGCCGCAGACGGTGAACGCGTATTACAACCCGCTCATGAACGAGATCGTGTTTCCGGCGGCCTACCTGCAGCCGCCCTACTTCAATGCGGATGCCGACGACGCCGCGAACTACGGCGGCGCCGGCGCGACGATCGGCCACGAGATCAGCCACGGCTTCGACGATTCGGGCAGCCAGTTCGACGGTGACGGCAATCTGCGCGACTGGTGGACCGCGGCGGACCACGCGCGCTTCGACGCGAAGACGAAGGCGCTGGTCGCGCAGTTCGACGCGTACAGCCCGGTCCCGGGGTACAACGTCAACGGCAAGCTCACGCTCGGCGAGAACATCGCCGACCTGTCCGGTCTCGCCATCGCCTACAAGGCCTACCGCCTCTCGCTCGACGGGAAGGAAGCGCCCGTCATCGACGGAATGACCGGCGACGAGCGCTTCTTCCTGAGCTATGGCCAGGGCTGGCGCGACAAGACGCGAGACGAGGCGATGATCGTCCAGCTCAAGTCCGATCCGCACTCGCCCGACAAGTTCCGCGCGAATGGCCCGCTGTCGAACCTCGACGCGTTCTACCGGACGTTCGAGCTCAAGGAAGGCGACAGGATGTACCGGCCGCCGAAGGACCGGGTCTCAATCTGGTAGGCAGTTGAAAAGCAGGGTCAGACCCGACTTTTCGGCCGTCCGGCGGGGGGCAAAACGTCGCAAAAGTAGGGTCTGACCCTACTTTCCTGCGCCGCTAGTGCAGCTTCACGCGCGGCTCGAGCCGCTGCCGGACGAGCCTGCTCAGCGTGTCGATCACGACGCGGGTCACGCCGAAGATCGAGATCTGGTGCAGCTTGTAGAGCGACGCGTACATCCAGCGCGCGATCAGACCCTGCACCATGAGGCTGCCGCCGATCAGCCGCCCCATCAGGTTGCCGACGGCGGAGAGCTCGCCCAGCGAAACGAGCGAGCCGAAATCGTGGAAATGGAAGACCGGGAGCGGCCGGCCCGCGAGCCGCGCCTCCATCGACTTCACGAGCAGCGCCGCCTGCTGGCGCGCGACCTGCGCCCGCGGCGGCAGGATCGCGTTCGGCTTGTCCGATTCGGGCCACGGGCACGCGGCGCAGTCGCCGAGCGCGAAGATCGCCGGGTCGCGCGTCGTCACGAGCGTCGTGTCGACGACGAGCTGGTGCGCACGATTGACTTCGAGGCCGTCGAGCCCGGCCAGCACCGGCGGCGCTTCGATGCCCGCTGCCCAGACGACCAGGTCCGCGTGGTGGAAGCCGCCGCCCGCCGTGTGCACCCCCTCGGCGTCGACGCTCGTCACCGGCTTGCCGGTCAGCACCGTCACCTTGAGCCGGCCGAGAAGCTCGGTCGCCGCCTGCGCGATCCTCTCCGGCAGCAGCGGCAGAATGCGCGGCGCCGCCTCGACGATGGTGAGGCGGATGTCGCGCTCCGGCCTCAGGTAGTCGAGCCCGTAGCTCGCGTACGCGCGCGTGCAGTTGCGGATCTCGGCCGCGAGCTCCACGCCTGTCGCACCCGCCCCGATGATGACGATGTCGACGGCCGCCGATTCCCCGCGCGAGGCGCGGCCCTCGGCGCGCACGCACGCCGCGACCAGGCGGCGGTGGAAGTGCCCTGCATCGGCGGCGGTGTCGAGCGAGATCGAATGCGCGGCGACCCCCGGCACGCCGAAGTCGTTGCCGATGCTGCCGATGCAGAAGATCAGCGTGTCGTACGGCAGGCTGCCGGCCGGGAGGATCTCGGCGCCGTCGTCGTCGAGCACCGCGGCGAGCTCGAGCTCCCGCCGCGCGCGGTCGAGCCCCGATACGGCGCCGACGCGGAACCGGAAGTGGTGCCAGTGCGCCATCAGGAAGTAGTCGACGTCGTGGAGGTCGGCATCGAGGCGGCCCGCGGCGACCTCGTGCAGGAGCGGCTTCCAGAGGTGTGTCGGGAAGCGATCGACCAGCGTGATCGTCGCGCGTCCGCGACGGCCGAGCCTGCGCCCGAGCTTCGTCGCGAGCGGCAGCCCGGCCGCACCTCCGCCGACGATCACGATGCGATGCGGATTCGAGGGATTCGCAGCCATTGTCAGCGGGCGCTCAGTCGCCCATCACCACGCCCTCGCGTCGCGGGTCGGCCCCGCCGATCCAGCCCTCCTTCGTGCGCACGATCGCCTGCGCGCCGCTCGGATCGTCGACGACGGTCACGACGTGGCCGAGCGCGCGCAGCCGCGGCGCGAGCGCGGCGACGGACGTTCCCGCTTCCAGCTCGGTCGGCCCGTTGCGGCTGCCGAAATTCGGCAGCGCGATTGCCGCCTGCGGGTCGAGCTGCCAGTCGATGACGCCGAGCAGCGCCTTGACGACGTGGTTGATGATCGCCGGGCCGCCGCCCGAGCCCGCGACCATGAACACGCGGCCCCTGGCGTCATAGACGATCGTCGGCGCCATCGACGAGCGCGGGCGCTTGCCTGGCTCGACTCGATTCGCCACCGGCGCGCCGTCGACTTCCGGCGCGAACGAGAAGTCGGTGAGCTCGTTGTTGAGCAGGAAGCCACCCTCGGTCAGCAGGTGGCTGCCGAACGCCCACTCGATCGACGAGGTCATGGCGACCGCGTTGCCGGCGCCGTCGACGATCGAGAGATGCGTGGTCGCCGGAAGGTCGAGCGCCTCGTATACCCCCCGCGCAGCCTTGCGGCCGGAGGCCGCCTCCGGGGGGATGCCGGGCGGCGCCGTTCCCAGGCTCGCGTCGGCGCGAATGCGCGCCCCGCGCGCGTGAAGATAGCCGCGGTCGAGGAGCCCGGCCGGCACATGGACGAAATCCGGGTCCGCCATGAACGCAGCGCGATCCGCGAAAGCGAGCCGCTCCGCTTCGCTCGCGAAATGGACGCTCCAGAACGACGCGGGGCCCATGGCCGCGACGTCCCAGGGCTCGAGGATGCCGAGCACCTGGAGCACGGTCGGTCCGCCGGACGAGGGCAACGGCATGCCGCAGACCTTGTACGCGCGGTACGCGCCGCACACCGGCTCGCGCACCCGCACGCGGTAGCGCGCGAGATCCTCGAGCGTGAGATCGCCGGGGTTCGCGGCGAACGCGTTCGCGGTCTCGACGACGTCGCGCGCGATCGGCGCGCGATAGAACGCGCTCGGACCGCTGTCGGCGAGCATCCGCAGCGTTTGCGCAAGCGCGGGATTCCGAAGCGTCGTTCCCGCCGCGCGCGGGCTCCCGTCGGGCTCGAGAAAGTAGGCGCGGGCGCGCGCCTGCACGAAATGCGTGCGCTCGGCCGCGATCAGCGCGGCAAGCCGCGGCGAGATCGTGAAACCGCGCTCGGCGAGCGCGATCGCCGGCGCGAACAGCACACGCCACGGCAACCGGCCATGCGCGCGGTGGGCGGCGCCGAGCAGCGCGACGACGCCGGGCACGCCGACCGACCTGCCGCCGACGACGGCCTGCATGAAGCGCATCGGCTTCCCATCGGCGTCGAGAAAGCGATCGGGGCGCGCGGCCGCCGGCGCGGTCTCGCGACCATCGTAGGCGACGAGCGTGCGCGTGCGAGCATCGTGCACCAGCATGAACGCGCCCCCGCCGATGCCGCTCGATTGCGGCTCGACCAGGTTCAGCACGAGCTGCACGGCGATCGCCGCGTCGACCGCGCTGCCGCCCTGCCGAAGGATCCGGTAGCCGGCTTCGACGGCCAACGGATTGGCCGCCGCGACCATGAAGCTCCGGCTCGCAACGGGCGCCTTCGCGGCCCAGCTCGACGAACGCTCCGGAGGCGCCTCCTGCGCATGGGCGAGGAGCGCCACCGCCGAGAGCGCGAGAGCCGCGAGGGCGAACGGCATGCGCGCGCGCCGCGATCCGGGAGGGCGCGAACGGGGCGGGTTCCGGAACTCGAGCGTCATGATTCGGCGAGGCGACCGCCGGCAGGACTCTTGTTAGGACCATCAGCCCGCATTGATCGCCCGGGCCGCGTTGCCGAAAAGCTCGTAGAGCGCGTAGTAGCTTCCCTGCAGGCCCCGAACGCTCGGAACGAAGTCGCGCCACGACCGGGTGCCGCGGCTGCGATCCCCGTCGGCGCGGGGATCGTTTCGATCCCGGCCGCGGCGAATTCGGCCGTGGCGCGCGGCATGTCGAAACCGTGCGCCACCAGGACGACGCGTCCGACTCCGGCGGCATGCAGGATTTCGGCGGAGCGGACCGCGTTCTCGTGCGTGTTGCGCGATCGGTCCTCGGCCCACTTGACCTCGACGCCATACTCTCCGGTCAGCGCTTCGCGCATGAGCCTGGCTTCGGTTTCACCGTCGCCCACCGATCCGCCCGACACCAGGACCGGCAGGCCGGTGAGCCGCGCGACGCGAGCCCCGTAGCGGACTCGCTCGAGCGTCAGCTGCCCCAGCGTGTCGCCGCCGTACTCGGCAGCGTCGCGGCGCGTTCCGCCGCCGAGGATCACGATCGCTTGCGCGGTCGCTGCGCGTTGGAGGTCGAGTGGCGGCGAGGTGTCGACGGAGCGCAACAGCAGGAGGCCGACGGCCGGCATCGAGAGGAGAAACAGCAGCGAGACGCCGGTCGTCGCCAGGGCGCGGCCGAGCCGGGGCCGGCGCCGCAGCAGGGCGATGCCGAGCAGCGCGAGCAGCAGCGGTCCTGTCGGCGGCAGGACCAGTGCCTTGAACAGCGCCCTCAGCCCGTACGGATCGAGCATGTGGCGCAGCGATCCGGAATGGAAAGGCACCGCAGCGGCGCTCCGCGACACGCCCGCGTTGGAACGGGTCCCGATCGGATCATCCGTCGACTCGTGCGCATGCGACAGTCCGGCACTAACGCGCTTTCTGCAGCAGATTCCGCAGGTGCTTCGACGGAACGGCGTAGCTGATGCCCGACGGCTGCGTCAGCGCGGCCTCCTTCGTGCCCTTGACGAAGACCATGTTGACGATGCCCAGCACCTCGCCGGACTCGGGATCGTAGATCGGGCTGCCGCTGTTGCCGGGATACGCGGTCGCGTCGAGCTGGAACACCGGAAATGCGCCGCTCGTGAGCCGCCGGATCACGTGCGGGTCGAGCTCCGCGGAACTCGCCTGCGGAATGGCGATCGGCGTCACCGCGGCGATCATCCCGCGGTGCGTCGCCGGATAGGGACCGAGCGCCGCGCCGATCGGGAAGCCGGTGAACAGGACCATCTGGCCCGCCTTCACGCCATCCGAGTCGCGGAGCTTGAGCGGCGCAAGCTTGTCGCCACCGAACTTCAGGAGCGCAAGGTCGGACCCGGGGTCGACGGCCACCTGTTTCGCTTCGCGGAAGCGCGCGCGCTCCCCGCCGGGAGCGGGAATCAGGATGGCGAGCACCTCGAGCGCCGCGGGGTCGAGCACGCCGGGAAGCACGTGCGCGTTGGTCGCGATCAGGGTGCCGTCGCCGACGACGAAGCCCGTGCCGCGGAACAGGAACTGCGGCGTGCGCGTGCGCTCGAAGGTGCCGATCGCGACGATCGAGCCCTTTACGCGATCGATCGTGGCGATCGCGTCGGCGCCGGCGGACGAGGACGCGAGGAACGCGCACGCGAGCGCCGCCAGGGACGTCAGGGCGCGATGCGGCAGCAAGCCTGCAGTGAATCCTCTCATGTCAGCCTCCTACCGTAGCGCGGCGCCCGGCGTGACCAGGATCGGCGACGGTGCCGCGACACGCGGGTCGTAACCGTGCTGCTCGCTCCGGTAGAGCCGAAGCACACGGCGCACGTAGTCGCGCGTCTCGGGATAGGGCGGGATGCCGCGATACCGATCGACGGCCGCCTCGCCCGCATTGTAGGCCGCGGCCACGAGCGGCACGCGGCCCTCGTAGTAGGCGAGCAGCCACCGCAGGTACGCGAGCCCGCCGCGCACGTTGTCGCGGACGTCGAACGGGTTCGCGACGTTGAAGCGGCTTGCCGTCTCCGGCACGAGCTGCATGAGCCCGCGCGCGTTCCTGACCGACACCGCGCGCGGTTCGAAGTTCGACTCGACCTGGATCAGCGCGAGCGCGAGTCGGGGCTCGACCGCGTAGCGAGGCGCGAGCGCCGTGACCTGGTCCGCGATCTGGCGCTTCCACGGCGGCAGGTCGGCGAACGGGTCCGGCGTATCCTCCGCGACGGGCTCGTCGTCGACCCACGCCGGCTCCGGCTTGCCCATGCAGTCGGGCAGCGGTCCGCGTCCGTGATCGACGAAGCGCAGGACCTTGGCGGCCCCGGCGTGACCGGCACCGGCGGCGAGCGCCAGCAACGACGCCGCGACCGCGTCGTCGCGCGCGACGCCACGGCCCATCGCGTACATCCATCCGAGACCGTATTGCCCGTCCGCGTCGCCCTCGCGCGCGGCTTCGCAGTAGAGCGCTGCGGCCTTGAGCGGATCCTTCGGGACGCCCTCGCCGTGCTCGTAGGCTCGCGCGAGCTGGACCCGCTCGGACAGCCCGCCGGCGCCCGCGTTCCCGGCCCCGGCCGCCCACGCGCCGTGCGCCAGCGCGGCGGCGGCGATCAGCGCGGCGAGCGTCTCACGCCGCACCGTGCACATGCGAGCTCTCCCGGAGATCGGGGGCGGGGCCGGCGAAGCGGCGCTCGTACCATGGCAGCGACGCCCGGAGCCCGGAGCGGAGGTCGTGCGTCGGCGCAAAGCCCAGGTGCGTCCGCGCGCGCGCGATGTCGGCCCGCGAATGGCGGACGTCGCCGGGGCGGAACTCGTCGTGGGCCGCGGGCGCGACGCGCAGACCCGGATGCCGTTCGAGCAGCAACTCGGCGAGCACGGCGTGCAGACCGTTCAACGTCGTCTCGGCGCCGACCGCGACGTTGTAGACGCGCCCGGTCGCGCCGGCCGCGGTGGCGGCCAGCAGGTTCGCCTGCACGACGTTGTCGACGTGACAGAAGTCGCGCGTCGTCTCGCCGTCGCCGTGGATCGTGACCGGCTCGGCGCGGAGCATCGCGCGCACCCAGCGCGGGATCACCGCGGCGTACGCGCCCTCGGGATCCTGGCGCGGACCGAATACGTTGAAGTAGCGCAGCCCCGCCGTCGCCATGCCGTAGCAGCGCCCGAAGACGTCCGCGTAGAGCTCGTCGACATACTTCGTGACCGCGTACGGCGACAGCGGGCGTCCGATCGCGTCTTCCACCTTCGGCAATCCGGGATGATCGCCGTAGGTCGAGCTCGACGCCGCGTACACGAAGCGACGCACGCCGGCATCGCGGGCGGCGACGAGCAGGTTCAGGAAGCCGGTCGCGTTCGCGGCGTGCGCGGCGAGCGGATCCTCGATCGACCGCGGGACCGAGCCCAGCGCGGCCTCGTGGAGCACGATGTCGACGCCCGCGCACGCGGCGCGGCACGCCGCGAGATCCGCGATGTCGCCCTCGACGAACGCGTGGCGGCGGGCCGCCTCGGCTCCCACGGCGGCGGCGACTTCGTCGAGATTGCTCCGGTGGCCGGTCGCGAAGTTGTCGAGGCTCGTCACCTGCTGTCCGAGCCGCAGCAGCGCCTCGACGAGATGCGAGCCGATGAATCCCGCGCTTCCCGTCACGAGCCAGCGGAGCGGCTGTGCGCTGAGCTCGGCGCACGCGCGCGCCAGGTCCGCGGGAGCCGCCATCAAAGCCTCCAGACGCGCACGCCGCGCGCGTTGAGTGCGGCCGCGTCGGCCTGGCACTTGACGTCGACGTAGAGCCCGCCACGCTCCATCTTCGCCGCGAGATCGTCGACCGTGCGCCGCGCGAACTCGCGGTGCGCGACCGCGGCGACCATCGCGTGCGCGGTCGGCAGCGCGTCCCAAGGAACGAGGTCGACGCCGTACTCGTGCCGCGCCTCGGCCGGGTCGGCGATCGGATCGTGCACGTGGACCTTCGCGCCGTACGACTCGAGCTCGCGCACGACGTCGATGACGCGCGAGTTGCGGAGGTCGGGGCAATTCTCCTTGAACGTGAGGCCGAGCACGATCACCTGGGCGCCCTTGACCGGGAAGCCGGCCTGGATCATCTGCTTCACCGTCTCCCCGGCGACGAACTTGCCCATGCCGTCATTGATGCGCCGGCCGGCGAGGATCACCTGCGGGTGGTAGCCGATCTTGTCGGCCTTGTGCGTGAGGTAGTACGGGTCGACGCCGATGCAGTGGCCCCCGACGAGGCCGGGGCGGAACGGCAGGAAGTTCCACTTGGTTCCCGCCGCCTGCAGCACCTCCATCGTGTCGATGCCGATCTTGTGGAAGATCAGCGCGAGCTCGTTCATCAGCGCGATGTTGAGGTCGCGCTGCGTGTTCTCGATCACCTTCGCGGCCTCGGCGACCTTGATGCTGCTCGCGCGATGGACGCCGGCGGTGATGATGCTGCCATAGACGTCCGCGACGCGCTCGAGCGTCTCGGGCGTGTCGCCCGACACGACCTTGGTGATCTTCGTGAGCGAATGCTCGCGGTCGCCGGGATTGATGCGCTCCGGCGAGTAGCCGACGAAGAAATCGCGCCGCCAGGTCATCCCCGAGTGACGCTCGATCACCGGCACGCAGATCTCCTCCGTCGCGCCCGGATAGACGGTCGACTCGAAGACGACGACGGCGCCGCGCTTCAGATGGCGGCCGACCGCCTCGCTCGCGCCCAGCAGCGGGCCGAAGTCGGGCTGATGCGCGTCGTCGACCGGGGTCGGTACGGCGACGACGACGAAGTCGGCCGCGGCCAGGTCGGCAGCGTCCGTGGTGACCCGGAGCTTGCTCGCCGCGCGCAGGTCCTCGGAGCTCACCTCTCCGGTCGGGTCGACACCCATGCGATACGCGTCGACCTTGGTCTTCGAGAGATCGAAGCCGATCGTCGGGTGCTTGCGGCCGAATTCGACGGCCAGCGGCAGCCCGACGTAGCCCAGACCGACGACGGCGATGGTGGTGTTGTTGTCCACGCTGCAGTTTCCCAGAGGAGTCACGAAGGGCGCGGCGGACGAAGGGCCGCCGCGCAAAGGTCTGCGGCGGCGCTCAGAGCTCTTTCAGCATCTGCTGCGCTTCCGTGCGCGCGGCCGAGGGCTGCGTCAGCACGGCGACCGCCTCGAGCTCGGTCTTCGCGCCCGCCTTGTCGCCGCTCTTGAGGAGCGACTTTGCCAGATGCAGCCGGATGTCGGCGTCCTGTGGCGCAAGCCCGCTGGCCATGCGGAGAAGCTCGATCCCGCGCGAGGTCTTGCCCTGCGCGACGAGGATCCAGCCCTGCGTGTCCATCACGGAAGGCGCGTACGGCGCAAGATTGGCCGCCCGGTCCGCGTACTCCGCCGCCGTCGGGTCGCCCAGCTCGTTCAGCGCCCACGCGAGATTGTTGAGCGTTACGATGTTGTTGGGCTCGACCTCGACCGCAGCGCGCAGATGCGTGACCGCGGTCTTGTAATCCTTCGCGAGCAGCGCCTGCTGGCCCCGGAGCGCCAGCAGCACGACGTCCTTCGGGTTCTCCTTTTGCCATTGCTGGGCCATGGCGGCGGCCTGGTCCTTCCGGCCCGCAGCCTGCAACGCCGAATAGAGGCTCACCGCGAGGATGGGCACCGGCTCGCGGGCGAGCGCTTCGCGGTACGCCTTCGCCGCGTCCTGCGGCTTCTTCTGGCTCATGAGGAGGTTGCCCTCGAGCCCGTATCCGGCCGCCCGCGTCGGCAGCTCCTTCTGCAGCCGGCGCGCCTCGACGATCCCGGCATCCGGTTGTTTCGAGACGATGTAGACGCCGGCGAGCGCGAGCCACGTCGCGGGCATCTGGGGCTGCAGCGCGATCGCCTTCTTGAGCGTGGCGATGGAGCCGTCGTAGTCCTTGAGCGACGCCTGCACTCCGGCGAGGCGCAGGAGCGGCTGCGCGTTCTCGGGCTGCAGCTTCGCCGCCCGCGCCATCGTGTCCAGCGCCTGGTTGTTCTCGCCGGCCGCCTGCTGGGCGGCGCCGAGCAGATCGAGGATCTGCGGGTTGTTCGGGATCGCGTTGTTCGCCGCCTGGGCGGCCGCGAGCGCGCCCTTGGCGTCGCGCTGCTGCCCGTAGTAGTTGACGAGCGCGATCCGTGGACGCACCGCGCTCGGATTCGCGTTGATCGCGCGCTCGAGCGCCGCCCGGATCTCGGCGGTCGGGGCGTGCGTCACCGCCAGCACCGTCGCGATCCCGAGCAGCGCCTGCTCGTTCCGCGGATCCTTGGCGAGGATCCGCTCGTAGCCCTTGCGCGCACCGTCCGCGTTGCGCTGGACGAGATCGAGCTGGGCCAGGTTGTAGGCGGCCGCGACGTACCCGGGATCCACCTTGAGCGCCTGATCGAAGCTCGCCCGCGCGGCGGCGAAGTCGCGCTTGCTCGTGTACACCACGCCCTTGACGTTCCAGGCGAGCGGATTCGACGGCTGCTTCTTCGCGAACGCGTCGGCCGCGGCCAGCGCCTGGTCCGTCTCGCGCCGGCGCAGGTGCGCGCTCACGAGCGCGAGATCGGCGGCGGCCAGCGCGGGATTGGCGTCGGCGATCGACTCGAGCTCGCGCATCGCCTGCTCCGCATCGCCGCCGGCGGCGAGCCGCACCTGGGCCAGCCGGACGCGACTCGCGGCGTTGCCCTTGTCGAGCGCGTTCGCGCGCTCGTAGAGCTCGGCCGCCTTCGCGGGATTGTTCGACGAAAGCTGGACCTCGGCCGCGGCGCGCAGCAGCGCGGGATCGTCGGGCGCCCGGGCGAGCGCCGGCTCGAGCACCTCGGCCGCCTGCGTCACGCGTCCGCCGCGCAGGTACGTTGCGGCGAGCATCCGTCGCGCGCTCAGGTTGTTCGGCGCCTTCGCGACCACGGTGCGCAGTGCTTCCTCCGCCTCGCCGTACGCGCCGAGCGCGTAATTCACGATGCCCGAGAGATAGATGGCCGGCACGTATTCCGGGGCGGCGCTGAGCACGCTCTGGACCGCCTCCTTGGTCCCCGCCAGGTCGCCTCGCGCGTACAGGATCAGCGCCTCGGCATAGCGCACGCGTGGGTCCTGCGGCATCGCCTTCTTGAGCGGCTCGAGCTCGGCGGCCGCCCGGTCCGCCTCTTTCGCGCCGGCGAGCACCGACACGAGCGTCAGCCGGGCGACGAGGAGATCGGGCTTCACCCGCAGCGCATGCTCGAGCGTCTTGATCGCGTCCTCGCGCTTGCCGAGCGCGAGCTCGAGCTCCGATTTCAGGAGCAGCCCCGTGACGTCGTCCGGCGCGACGGCGAGCGCCGTCTCGACCCGCGACATCGCCACCTGCAAGTCGTTGTCGGCGGCCGCGAGCTGCGCCTGGGCGATCGTCGCCCGGGCGTCGCCGGGCTTGGCTGCCAGCGCCGCGTCGATGGCGGCGCTCGCCTCCTTCTTCTCGCCGAGCGAGAGCCGCGCGAGGCCGATCGCTGTCAGGACCTCGGCTTTTCCCTCCGGCGTTCCGAGCTTCCGGTCCGCGAGCTCGGTGATGACCTTTCGGTATTCCCCCTGGGCCAGGAGCGCCCGGGCGAGGACCGGATACGCCTCGTCGCCAGGGTAGCCGAGCTGGAGCGCCTTGCGCGCCTCGGTTTCCGCGCCCACCGCGTCACCCGTGTCCTGCAGCGCCCTGGCGAGCAGGAACCGCGCTTCGGCATTGTCCGGCGCGGACTGCAGCGCGTTCTTGAGCTCGATCACGGCCGCGCGAGCGTCGCCCTTGGCGAGATACGTCTTCGCCGACGCGACGAGCTCCGTCGGGTCGGTGCGACTGCAGGCGCCGAGCGCAGCGGCCAGGGCGAGGGGAATGAGGATGCGGGCGAGGGAGCGTAGATCCATGGTCTCGTTGCTTTCGGTGAAATCGATCGGTCGCGGTGCCGGCGGCCTATTTGAGGCCGAACCGGTGCATGAGGTCGTAGAGCGTCGGGCGACTCACTCCGAGGAGCTCCGCGGCCTTGCTCAGGTTGCCGTTGACCCGCCCGAGCACGCGGAGCACGGCGCCGCGCTCGGCCTCCTCGCGGATCTGGCGCAGGTTGAGCGCGGCGCTCTCGCCGTCGCCGGCGGCGAGCCCGATGTCGGAACCCCGGATCGCGAGGCCGTCGGCCATGATCACCGCGCGCTTGACGACGTTCTCGAGCTCGCGGACGTTGCCGGGCCACGCGTGCGCCTCGATCGCCGCGATCGCGTCGGGCAGGATCGACATCGCGCCCCGGCGCTGCTCGGTCGCGAACTTGCGCACGAACGCGTGCGCGAGCAGCGCCGCGTCGCCCTGGCGATCGCGGAGCGGCGGGATCGCGACGACGATCTCCGCGAGGCGGTAATAGAGGTCCTCGCGGAAGCGGCCGGCCGCGATCTGGTCCTTGAGGCTCTGGTGGGTCGCGCACACGATTCGAACGTCGATTGGTATCTCCTGCCGGCCGCCGACCCGCTCGATCACGCGCTCCTGCAGGAAGCGCAGCAGCTTGACCTGCAGCGCGACCGGCAGGTCGCCGATCTCGTCCAGGAACAGCGTGCCGCCATTCGCGGTCTCGATCTTGCCGACCGTCTGCTTCGCGGCGCCCGTGTAGGCGCCCTTCTCGTAGCCGAAGAGCTCGCTCTCGAGGAGATTCTCGGGAATGGCCGCGCAGTTGATCGCGACGAAGCGCCGGCCCTGGCGCGGCGACAGGTCGTGGAGCGCGCGCGCGAAGAGCTCCTTGCCGGTCCCGGACTCGCCCAGGATCAGCACGGTCGCCGAGGTCGGCGCGACCTTCTCGATGGTCCGGCAGATCCGCTGCATCTCCGGGTCGCGGGTGACGATGCCGGACATCGCCGGCGCCTGCTGCGTCACCATGAGCCGCCGGTTCTCCTCCTGCAGCTCGTGGACGCGGAACGCGCGCTCGACCGCCCAGTTCAGAAGTTCCGGCTCGAACGGCTTCGTGCAGAAGTCGTGCGCGCCGAGCGCGATCGCCTTGACCGCGTTGGCGCGGTCGTTCTGGCCGGTCAGCACGATGACCTTGGTCTCGGGCGCAAGCGAATGGACCTCCTCGAGCAGCGCCAAGCCTACGCCCGGATCATCCGGCCGAGGAGGCAGGCCCAGGTCCATCGTGATCACGGCCGGCTCGTAGCGGCGAAGCTGCGCGATCGCGCTCTCGCGATCGGCGGCGACGATCGTCTCGTAGCCGTCGAAGGCCCATTGCATCTGCTTCTGCAGCGCCGGATCGTCCTCGACGATCAGGAGCGGCTTTCGCGATTCGGTCACAGAACCCCCACGCCCGCGGCCTCATCGTCCAATGCGACCGCCAAGCTGTCCCCCGAGGGGGCGTTGTTCGCGCTCACGCGACGTCCTCCCACGCCTTGGCCGGAGCTTCGGCGGCGTCGGCCGCCGGCAGCAGCACGCGCACCCGCGTGCCCGCGCCGGGCGCCGTGTCGATCGCCATCTTCCCGCCGATGCCGGCCAGGTACTGCGAGCTCTCGTAGACGCCGATGCCCATCCCCCCCGCCTTGGTCGTCGCGAACGGCTTGAATAGTTTATCGCGGACGAACTCGGGGCTCATGCCGGGCCCGGTGTCGGCGACCTCGATCGCGGCAAAACGCCCGTCGCGCAGGAGCCGAACCCTGACGCCGCCTCCGGCGGCCGTGGCGTCGAGCGCGTTCTGGACGATGTGCCCGATCACGTGCTCGACGCGCTCCTCGTGGCCCATCGCGAGGACGTCGGCCGCAACCTCGGTCTCTATGCGGCCCTCCGCGCCCGCCTTGGCGGCGCAGACGCGACCGACGAGCGGGGCGAGCTCGATCGGTCGCGGCTTGTCGATGGGGGTCGATCCCATCCGCAGCTGCAGCATCAGCTGGTTCATCTTCCCGACGACGTGGGCGACCGTCGACAGCATGTCGCGCTGGAACTCGGGATTGTCGCGATGACGCTCGAAGTTGCGGAGCATGAGCGAGAGCTGGGCGACCAGGTTCTTCAGGTCGTGGACGACGAAAGCGGACATCCGGTTGAACGCGTCGAACTTGCGCGCTTCGAGGAGCGCTTCGGTCGCGCGAATCTGGCTCAGGTAGCTCGCCGCCTGCCGGCTCGCGGTCTTGAGCAGATCGCGTACCTCCCAGTTGACGTCGATGGGGGTGCGCGGCGTCGCGAGCACGACGAAGCCGAGGAGCTCGGTGCCCGTCAGCAGCGGCACCACGAGCCAGGCCAACGGCGCATCGCGCAGCCAGTCCGGGAGCGCGAGCTCCGGGTAGGCCGAGGGGTCGGTCCGGCACTCCTCGACGTGGACGATCCACGCGGTGCGCTCGAGGAAGGTGGCGAGCGACCCGTCCGCGGGCTCGGTCCCGCCGATGGCCGCCATGTTCCAGCGAGACGCCGGCCGCAGGCTCGCGTCGTCCTCCCGAAGCCACAGCGCTCCTCCGGGGCTCTCGACCAGGTCGGCCAGCCCCTTCACGCTGTTGATCTCGACGTCGCGCAGCGAGCCCTGCGCGGCGAGCGTGCGCGTGAAGCGCAGCCACTCGGCACGATAGTCGAAGCGGTACGAGAAGAAATGCTTGGAGATGAAGACGCTGAGCTTCGAGCGGAACCGGCCGGACGAAGCGACGAGCACCACGGACAGCGTCGCGGCGAACAGGAGCTCGATCTGCAGCGCGCGGCCCCAGTCGCCGCCGAGGAAGCGGATGATGTAGCCGGCCGCCGCCACCACGAGGACGAAGAGCCCCGACACGAGCAGCGCGGTCGAATGCAGGACGACGCCGCGCGACACGTGCATCTCGATCTTCCACGCCGGATTGCGCGCCGTCGAGATCGCGACGAAAGGGATCACCAGCAGGTTGGCGACGCCGCGCGCGACCCAGATGTCGGGATCGAGGTGTCCATAGAGCATCGCGTCGGCCAGCATGAACAGATCGAAGCCGAACAGCCCGGCCAGGCCCACGCAGAGCGGTTTGATGCTCCACCGCGCGTGCGGATGCACGCGGCGCAGGAGCTGCTCGACCAGGACCAGGCCGACGATCGCGAGACCGAGGCGAACCCCGAATTCGGCTTTCCGTGTCTCGACGCCGAGCGCCTGCGCCACCGGGGAGCCTTCCGACAGCGCAACGCTCGCGAGCAGGGCGATGAGGATGAGGACGATCATCCAGCGCGGCGTGTGCGTGCCCGCGCGCTGCGCTCCGGCGCCCGGCGGCGGGGTTTCGAGCAGGCTCGCGAGGAACGCGAACCAGCAGCCGTAGCGGAACATGTCGAGCGAGTTCGACGCGAGCCAGCCCGTCGACACCGGACCGGCCCCGACGGCCATGCTTGCCACCGCCCACATCGCGGTCGCGAGCACGGCCGCGAGCAGCAGCGTCGCGCGCGTGCTTCGGCGCCATCCCAGGGCAAGGCGGATCGCGAACGCGACGAAACCGGCGGCGGCGAAGCCGTAGCTCCAGAGGGCGGCAGTGGCGAGGGCGCTTCCGGTCACGAGGTGGCGTCGGTCATTCCGAAACGGAGACTCTATCCCGACTGCGGGCCCCCGGGGGACTCGGACGCCCGCGACGCCTCCGCGCGAGCACGAGGGGTGGCCGGGTGGCAGCGCCCGCGGCCGGCCGGCCGCCGACCGCGAGGGACCCGTCCACTAGCTGCGAAGCTTCAATACGTTGTATCCACGACGAATGCGCCGGTCGCATCCATTCTTCGTCGTCCCCGCGGAGGCGCGGACCAAGCGACGTGGACTGTCGCCTGCAATGACCCAAAGTCGCCGGATTCCCGCGTTCGCGGGAATGACGACTGCACAGGGTTCATGCATCGTAGAAGCAACGTCTTGAATGTTCACAGCCAGCTGTCAATCGTCAGCACGTCGTATCCACGACGAATGCAGCGGTCGCATGCAATCTTCGTCGTCCCCGCGGAGGCGGGGACCCAGCGACGTGGACTGTCACCCGCAATAACCCAAAGTCGCTGGATTCCCGCGTTCGCGGGAATGACGACTGCACAGGATTCATGCATCGTAGAAGCAACGTCTGGAATGTTCACAGCTAGCGCGCGCCCTCCGCGAGGAGGACGACCCGCACCGTCTCGAGCAGAATCAGGAGGTCGAGAAACATCGTATGGTTCTTCACGTAGTAGAGGTCGTACTCGAGCTTGCGCATCGACTGTTCCACGCTCGCGCCGTACGAGTAGCGGACCTGGGCCCAGCCGGTGATGCCCGGCTTGACGCTGTGCCGCACCGCGTAGAACGGGATCTGCTCCGTCAGCATCTTGACGAACACCGGCCGCTCGGGCCGCGGACCCACGAAGCTCATTTCCCCGCGCAGCACGTTGACGAGCTGCGGGAGCTCGTCGATCCGACTGTGGCGCAGGAATCGTCCGAGTGCCGTGACGCGCTCGTCGTCGACCGCCGCCCACTCCGCCCGGCCGTCCTTCTCGGCGTCCTTGCGCATGCTGCGGAACTTGAGCAGCGAGAACGTCCGCCCGTGCAGCCCGACGCGCTCCTGGCGGTAGATCACCGGGAAGCCGCTCTCGAGCGCGATGAAGATCCCCGCGAGGACAATGACGGGCGCCATGATCACGAGCAGCGCGGAAGCCACCGCCACGTCGAACGTCCGCTTGACGAAGTTCCGCAGCCACGACTGGCGGAATCCGTTGCCGTAGATGAGCCAGCTCGCCTTCAGCGATTCGATCGGCACCTGGTTGTGCACGCGCTCGAAGAACCGGGCGAGGTCGGTGACCTGGACGCCGTTCAGCCGGCACTCGAGCAGCGACCGCAACGGAAGCACGCCGCCGCGCTGCTGGCGGACGGCGACGATGATCTCGTTGATGCGCAAACGCCGCACCGTGTCCTCGAGCGCGCCAACGCGCGCGATCACGCGATTGGGCGACACCGTCATCTGCTCGACCTTCTCGAGCGCGTAGAAGCCGACGAGATCGAGTCCCGGCGGGTCCGCGGTCGCGAGCGAGGCCTCGACGACGCGCGCCTCGGGCCCGGTCCCGAGCACCAGTACGCGGCGCGGGAGCAGCCGGTGCACGATCGGCGAGACGATCGCGTGCCGCACGACGACGAGCCCGGTGAAGGCAAGCACGACGGCCTCGCGCAGCGTGCTGTTGAACTCGTTCCCCCCCGGCAGCACGCGGGCCAGGAGATACGCCAGGGGGACGCCGATCAAGAGCGCGAGGAACACGCGCGTCACCTGCGCACCGAACGGGATCTTCGTGTCCCGCCGGTAGAGGCCGAACGCGCCGTTCAGCCCGACGATCAGCACCGCGAAGGTGATCGCGGGCGCTGCCGCATGCGAGACGGGATCCTGCACGTGTCCGTCGAGCCGGAGCGCCAGCATGACGGCGACGAAGAGCCAGAGGGCCTCGGCGCCGAGCTGGAAGAGCGTCGCACCGGGAATGTGGCGGTTGAAGACGCCGGTCATGCCGCGTCCACCCCCGCCTGCTCGCCGCGGGCACGCGGAGCGCGCCACGCACCCCGAGCCGTATGCCACCTGCCCCTTGCCTCGATCAAGCTGCTCACCTCGCGCATCCTTTGTTCTTTTTCCCACCGAACGAAACGAAGCGAAGGGCCTACGCTCGCCTTGTCGGGCGACCGTTTAACCCCTCCCTACCGCTTCTCTCGGCTTGTTTGTTCGTTAGCGCGTCCGGCCCCTCCACGGGATCGGACGGGTGATCTGCCTGCTGCACGGCGGCCTACAGCGTCCTGCCACCGCTGGCCCCGGGCCCCCAATTAGGGGCGTACCCAGCGCCTTCGCTGCCGGCTCTTTGTCGTGCGGTCCGCAACGTTCCCTGCGGCGGCCCGGATGCCGGCAATCGTCTTCATTTCACGCACGCGAGCACTGCGCTGGCCCTCCCGGTCAAATCTCCGGGTTTTCCTTGCGACGCCTTCCCGCGTGAACAACCTGTACACCACCTTCCTCGGTCCTAGCCGTCATAAAAAGGCAATGAAACACGGAGTTGCAGCCCCGTTTCGGTGCGCGTTCGCGCCTCGGTCCCGGAAGCTAGATGCTATGACGATGTCGTCGTGCTTAGCAATGGGAGGCGTGAAATCTCCGCAATATTCACGCCGCCTCCCGACGAACGGTCGCTTTGTCCCGAGTGACGTACTGTGCTGTAAAAATTGCTGATGACAATCCGACCGCGTCTATCGCGGATGGGCCGCGATTTTGTTTCCCGACGCGCCCACGCGTCGATCGCGCACCGCTTCCTGTCGAGGCAACGTGCAGCGGCGCAATACTTCTGCCCGATCCGGCGCTCAATGAATCCGATGGCCCACGTCGCCCGAACAAATCGGCATTCGACGCGCACCCTGTGCGACCCTTTCTCGCCACGCGAGACGGGGCTGCCGCTGTATGCTACCGTCATGGTGACCCGACCGGGCCGCCGTCCCGGGACATGGCATGCCGACGCGTCGACGATTCCTCCAGGAAACAGGGTATTTTCTGGCGCTTGCCCAGGGGACGGGGTGGCTTTCGACAGCGGCCAACGCGGCAGACACACCCCCGCCCAACGACCACCTTACGTCCAAGGTTCGTGGCGGCAACCGCGCATCGCGGCTGCATCCGCTGCCGGGCGGAACGCCTTTCGTCGCCGATCTGTGGGACGGGGCAAGCGGCACGACCGGCGCCTATTTGAATTATGGCGCGGCGTTGCCTTGGCGCAACAAGGGTGGTGACTGGCTGGATGCCGCTGGAGTGGCACAAGGGCCGTCGCCTTATGCGACAGTTACCTCGACCACGCCGGGCACGCTGTCCTTCGACATTTCGGCGCTCGTCAGCCTCTGGTATGAAGCTGGGAACACCGGCGCTTTCATCGTTGCGAAGGGTAGTGGCGTGGTCGTCGGGCGCCGGGAAAATTCCGATCCGGCACTCGTGCCGAGACTCACGCTCACACTGGCCGACGGCTCGTCGGCAGACGCTCCGTGCACAGCGAGCGGCATTACCGATCCGAGCACGTTCAAAGGAGTGACCGGGCCGACCGCGACGCTCGGGACCGGCGTGAACATGGCGCTGCAGTTTGCGTTGCCGCCACTGCCTCATCCGCTGTCCAGGGCGATGCTGACGCTGGTTTCGACCAGGAATTATTCGGGCGCGACCAGGCTCGACCTCTATGAGCTCAACGCCCCGAAAATCCTCCAGGCAGTCTCGCCGCGGCGCGGCTTGGCCGCGAACTACATACGCGACTCCAATATCGATGCCGACCCCGACGTCTACTTCGCCTCGACCCTGACCGATCCGGCGCAGCGTGACCCGCTGTTTCCCGAGTGGTGGCTCCAGCCGAAAAGTTCGACTTACGTCGATCCGGTTGACCCGGTGCTCGGCGTGCCAACGCTGAACGTCAACTACGTCACGACCGATTTTGCCGCGATGACGTCCAATCATCGCTGGTCACAGCAACGCAACAGCATCCACCCGGGGGTCCCTCTACCGACCCGAAATCCGAAGAACGGCCTTCAGATCAGGGAAGAAGTCGACCCTGGCCAGTACATCGCCTTGCAGCATCCCGGCACGCCGCGCGAGCTGTACATGCGGTATTACATCAAGCTCAAGGCCGGCTATCAGTGCTCGGTGGAGGGCAAGAAGCTGCCCGGTCTCGCCGGCCGCTACGGCAAGTGGATCAGCGCGGGCTACTACGATAACAGCGCGAGCGGCGGCAACGGCGGCAGCCCGACGCTGGGAATCTACGACACCGACCCGGCGCACCCTGGGACGCCCTGCTATTCCGGCTGGTCGATGCGCGCCCTGGCGTCCGTCGGGCCGTCGGACGCGAATCCCTACGCGGAGGACGTGGTGCCCATGACCTACGCCTACCACGCGCAGATGGTCGGCCCGTTTGGAGATACCTGGCATTGGGGAACGCAGGAATCCGGCTTCCCGCTGCTCGAACCGGACAGCTGGTACTGCATCGAGCAGCACGTCAGGATGAACACCGTCAATGGACCTTTCGACGCCTACGGCAACGGCACGGGCGTCGCCGACGGCGTGATGGAGGTATGGGTGGATGGGGTCAACGTGTTGACCCGAACCGACGTGATGTTCCGCAAGAACCCGGCCATCGCCATCGATGAAGTGTGGCTCGACCACTACCACGGCGGGACGCATCTGCCCGAAGCCGAGCACGCCTTCGCCATGACCGCGCTCGTGGTCGCCCGCAGATACATCGGGCCGATGGGCGTGCCCGCGCCATCGTGGGTGCCAGCAAGTGGCGGTGTGCTGGGGGTGGTCACGCCGACCAATGCGCTGTTGTCGGTCAATGACGATTTGCCGGGCTGGACAAGCGCCTTCGGCAAGATCGTGAACGATTTCTCCGGCGGCATCTACAACCCCTACTGGGGCAAGAACGGCTGCATGGTGTTCCATGGCGGCGGGCATGCCGCCACCTACGACAACAGCGTCGTGATCCTCGACTTCGACGATCTGACCTTCAAGCGGCTGTCCGATCCGAGCACGGCCTGGACCGACACCAGCCCCGATCCGCTGTTCAACACCACCTATTGCGAGTACGGCGACGGCCAGCCAGGGTCGGCCCACACCTACGATGCCCTCGGGATCCTCGGCCCATCGGACGGCGGGGGAGAGAACGGCACTCTGGTCCGCGTGATTTCGGGTGCGGTCCACGTCAGAATGTCCCGAAACTCGGGTTGGTCGCACTCCTTCGACTTCGCCACCCGGGTCTGGACGCGGTCGTCGACCAATGCGCTGACGACCGGTATCGAACCCGGGCAGGCCACGGCCTACGACAGCAAGCGCAAGCGGTTCTGGTGGAAGGCGGCACCGAGCTCGCCCAACGGCACGATCCGCTATTTCGACGTCGTGGCCGGCACCCACAGCGAAGTCAGGATCTCCAGCGACATCGCGTTTGTGGGCGCCCCCGATTCGATGGTGATGGGCTACGACCCCGATCGTGACATCGTCGTCATCACCGGATCGAACAACGGCGTCTTTCGGCTCGCCTACCTGAGCTGCGCGAATCCAGCGGCGGGCTGGACGATTCCTGCCCTGTCGTCCGTTCCTGTGATCAAGGCCGGCTGGCAGTCGCCGCTCAGCTACGTGCCAGAAATCGGCAAATGGATCGTGCTCGCCCCCAACAGCTCGGCGCAATGCTCGGGCGTGTACGAGATCACCGTGCCCGCGGAGCTGACCGAACCGTGGCCGGTGAAGTTTCGTCCGTTTGCGGGAATTGCGAGCATGCCCGCCGCGTACGTGGCCGGCAAGCGCTGGAGCTATGCTCCCGCGATCAAATCCTTCATCTGGCAACCGAGCAGCACCAGCTCGACCTACGTCTACCGCCCCTTCGGCGTGTGACCACGACCGTCGACGGCGCGCTGCGGTGCACTCCACTCGGCGCGGCCAAGCGGTTTGACGTCGAAAGGGCCACTGTTGAGCAAGCATCTCAATCGCCGCCTCTTCCTCGTCGGAACGGGCGCGGGAATCGCCGAGTTGCTGGCGCTTCGCCACGCGCTTGGCCAGACGACGCCAGGCGTCAGGAAAGCACGGCCGGGCGCTCACACCGTCAAGTCGACGTGGGTGCCGGCGAGTGGCGGTGTGCTGGGGATGGTGACGCCGACCAACACGCTGTTGTCGGTCAATGGCAATCTGCCGGGCTGGGCAAGCGCCTTCGGCAAGATCGTGAACGATTTCTCCGGCGGCATTTACAACCCCTACTGGGGCAAGAACGGCTGCATGGTGTTCCACGGCGGCGGGCATGCCGCCACCTACGACAACAGCGTCGTGATCCTCGACTTCGACGATCTGACCTTCAAGCGGCTGTCCGATCCCAGCACGGCCTGGACCGACACCAGCCCCGATCCGCTGTTCAACACCACCTATTGCGAGTACGGCGACGGCCAGCCAGGGTCGGCCCACACCTACGATGCCCTCGGGATCCTCGGCCCATCGGACGGCGGGGGAGAGAACGGCACTCTGGTCCGCGTGATTTCGGGTGCGGTCCACGTCAGAATGTCCCGAAACTCGGGTTGGTCGCACTCCTTCGACTTCGCCACCCGGGTCTGGACGCGGTCGTCGACCAATGCGCTGACGACCGGTATCGAACCCGGGCAGGCCACGGCCTACGACAGCAAGCGCAAGCGGTTCTGGTGGAAGGCGGCACCGAGCTCGCCCAACGGCACGATCCGCTATTTCGACGTCGTGGCCGGCACCCACAGCGAAGTCAGGATCTCCAGCGACATCGCGTTTGTGGGCGCCCCCGATTCGATGGTGATGGGCTACGACCCCGATCGTGACATCGTCGTCATCACCGGATCGAACAACGGCGTCTTTCGGCTCGCCTACCTGAGCTGCGCGAATCCAGCGGCGGGCTGGACGATTCCTGCCCTGTCGTCCGTTCCTGTGATCAAGGCCGGCTGGCAGTCGCCGCTCAGCTACGTGCCCGAAATCGGCAAATGGATCGTGCTCGCCCCCAACAGCTCGGCGCAATGCTCGGGCGTGTACGAGATCACCGTGCCCGCGGAGCTGACCGAACCGTGGCCGGTGAAGTTTCGTCCGTTTGCGGGAATTGCGAGCATGCCCGCCGCGTACGTGGCCGGCAAGCGCTGGAGCTATGCTCCCGCGATCAAATCCTTCATCTGGCAACCGAGCAGCACCAGCTCGACCTACGTCTACCGCCCCTTCGGCGTGTGACCACGACAGTCGACGGATCGGCCGGTAACCGGGGCAGTCCCACGACGGACCTAGAGACTACTGAATGATGACGGCTTCCATGACTGCTTCTGCATGTCCGCTGTGTGGGGGAACGGAAACGGTCCGCTTCGCGGTCCGGATGGAGAGGGACCGTCCGTGGCATGTAGCGCAGTGTCGCGGCTGTCAGTTGGTGTTCACCGATCCGCAGCCGACCGCGGCGGACATACTGACCTTTTACGAGGGCGACTATCACGCCGAGCTGCGGAAACCGGGAGGGGCCGAGAAGGCATTCGGCCTGAAGTTCGACGACTACTGTCGGTGGTTGCGGCGTTATGTCCATACAGGGAAGAGTCTGGATATTGGCTGTGCGACGGGCTTGCTGGTTAAGAAACTCGCGGATGCAGGATTTCAGGCCGAGGGTTACGAGCTGAACCCGCTGAGCGCCGAATGGGGCCGAATGCACTACGGTGTGGAGATTCGCAGCGGGCTTTTTGAACCAAGCGCAGCGCAACCAGCCAGCTACGACCTCATTACCTTGTGCGATGTTCTGGAGCATACCCGCCACCCGCTCCAGTACCTGAGTTCGCTACGCCCTTTGCTCCGCCAGCAGGGCCATGTGATGGTCGCGTTCCCTGATGTCTGGTCGCTCGAAGGTAGATACTACCGGCTCATGAGCAAGCTATCTAATCGGGAGTGGCTCTGGAGGACCTGCAATGTTCCCGGCCACACCTGGGAGTTCACTCCGGGGACGGCGCGCCGCGTATTCGAATCCGCGGGATTCGACGTCGTCGCCTTCCGCCGCAGGCAAGACCCGGGAGGGGGCTGGACTTGGCAAGGTCCAGTCTCGCTGGTCGATCTTCCGCCGCGAATTCTTTCCTGGCAGCTACTAGGAAACATTTTCGGGACGCAGATGCATTTTATCTTGCAGCCGCACCAGCGATAACAGCGCAAGCGGCGGCAGCCCGACGTTGGGAATCTACGACACCGACCCGTCGCATCCCGGGACGCCTTGCTATCCAGTCTGGTTCTCCACTGTTGAGCAAACATCCTAATCGCCGCCTCTTCCTCGTTGGAACGGGCGCGGGAATCGCCGAGTTGCTGGTGTTTCGCCAAGCGCTTGGCCAAGGGCCGCAAGGGGCCACTAAGGCACGGACGGTCGCTCAACCCACCGAGTCCGCCGTCAAGCCGCCAGCGCGAACTGGTAGTGGTGCATCATCTCCGCCGGGCCATTGGCGAGCGGTCAAACTTTGGGATGGCGTCAGCGGCACGACCGGCCGCTATTTCAACTACGGCGCGCGACTTCCCTGGCGCAACGCCGGCGGCGATTGGCTGGATGCCGCTGGAGTAGCACAAGGGCCGTCGCCCTATGCGACGGTTACCTCGACCACGCCGGGCACGCTGTCCTTCGACATTTCGGCGCTCGCCCGTCGCTGGTACGACGTCGGGAATACCGGCGCGTTGATCCTTGTGAAGGGCGGTGGCGTGGTCATCGGGCGCCGGGAGAATCCCGATCCCGCACTTGTGCCGAAACTTACGCTCGCGTTTCCGGACGGCTCGTCGGTAGACGCCTCATGCTTGGCAAGCGGGAAAACCGATCTCTCCACGTTCAAGGGCGTCATCGGGGCCACGATGACGCTCGGGGTCGGCACGAACGGTGTGCTGCAATTCTCGCTGCCGACGCTCTCGCAGCCGATCGCCAAGGCGACGATGACGCTTGTCTCGGTCAAGAACTGGTCGGGCACGACCACGCTATCGGCTTTCGAACTCACGCTCCCGAAACTGCCGGCCGACACGCCAAGGAGCGGATTGGCCGCGAACTACGTACGCGACTCCAATATCGATGCCGACCCCGACGTCTACTTCGCCTCGACCCTGACCGATCCGGCGCAGCGTACGCCATTGTTCCCGGAGACGTACCTCACCAATTCCGCCGTCACGTTTGAACCGGAGCTGGGTGTGCCGGCGCTCAACGTTCATTACACCAGGTACAACTTCACGCCGATGGTGCTCAACCATCGCTGGAGCCAGAAGAAAGGCGTGACCTTCACCCGCAACCGGAAGAACGGTCTGCAGATATTCGAGGAGGTATCGCCGGCGCAGTATCAGACCCTGCAGCACCCCGGCACGCCGCGCGAGCTGTACATGCGGTATTACATCAAGCTCAAGGCCGGCTATCAGTGCTCGGTGGAGGGCAAGAAGCTGCCCGGGCTCGCCGGCCGCTACGGCAAATGGGACAGCGCCGGTTACTACCAGTTCTACGCTGGTAACGGGGGCAGTCCGACGACGGGACTATATACGACCAAGACCGGCTATTCCGGCTGGTCGATGCGCGCCCTGGCGTACGTCGGGCCATCGGACGCGAATCCCTACGCGGAGGACGTGGTGCCCATGACCTATGCCTACCACGCTCAGATGGCGGGCCCGTTTGGAGATGCCTGGCGTTGGGGAACGCAGGAATCCGGCTTCCCCCTGCTCGAACCGGATCGCTGGTACTGCATCGAGCAGCACGTCAAGATGAACACGGTCAATGGTCCCTTCGACGCCTATGGCAACGGCACGGGCGTCGCCGACGGCGTGATGGAGGCATGGGTGGATGGGGTCAACGTGGTGGCCCGAACTGACGTGATGTTCCGCAAGAACCCGGCCATTGCCATCGATGAAGTGTGGCTGGACCACTACCACGGCGGGACGCACCTGCCCGAAACCGAGCACGCCTTCGCCATGACCGCGCTCGTCGTCGCACGCCGATACATCGGGCCGATGCGCAGGGGTTGAGCCTGTCCGCGACAGCGGGTACGTCCAACGGCGCTATCCAGTCCCGCTCACCGCCCGCGGGAACAGATCACGACTTCTCACGACGCCTCCTCGTTGAGGGTTGAAGCGGATCATCCCGGAGACTTTACCCACGGTCTGTCCGAGAGAAGGCTACTGAGCTGAGGTACGCAACAACTCAATGATGGCGAACGACACAAAATACTCGCCCGCCACGGGCATGCGCATCATCATTCGACCAAGCGCGCGTCGAAGGTGCGACCCACCAAAACTATGGAGCTCAAGACGAGCCACCTGAAAGCCGGCATCGCGCGCTTGGCGTCGAAATGTGCGCAAATCAAGCTCGTTGATATACCCCTGTTCTTTGAACGACGACCAAGCGCGCCACTTGTTCGGTTTCTTGCTTCCATGCTCATCCAGATCCCAATGTCGCGGGACAAACTCCGGCAGGTCGTAGATCATCTCGGCAGCACGGAACATCGCACATTCACCAAATATGACGTGAGCCCAAGGAATCGGGATGAGGGCCTCCATGTGCGGACCCCATGGTCCTTTGTAGGGAAACCACTGGATCAAGCAGCGGCCGCCTGGACGAAGAACGCGGTACCAGTCGTGCAGAATCGGACCGGGTGACATCACATGCTCGAGGCAGTCGAATGCGAGCAACGTGTCGAAGGATTGGTCGGGCACAGGGAGTTTGTCGGTTGACCCGAGCGCGAAATCGACGTCGATTCCCTCGGCGAAGGAGGTATTGGCGAGCGACGCCTTGGCCCGGTCGATTCCCGCGGCGCTGATGTCTACGCCCAGTATCTTGCGTGGCCGCTTCTCCCTTGCGAGAAACAGGCTCAGCTGACCGTCGCCGCAACCGAAATCGAGGACGTCCTTGCCATTAATGCACACATCGGAAAATGCCGCCCAACTCTGTGCCAGGGAGCTGCTACGCCAATCTCCATATGCCCCGTAGTCGACCGTGCGCTCTGCAGGGGGGCGCATGAACTTGCGGCTCAGTACAAAGCAAGCACGAGTACGCATATCCATCATATTTCCCCGTTGTCGACGCCTTCGATTCGCGATCGCTCCCAGTCGGACGCGCAACTATGGAAGAGGCAGATCGGACAGTGTGCTTGCGGCCGGCTCGTCGAACCAAGCGCTTGGGTTCCGCGGCATCGTCTGCGAAGTGCGTCAGTGACACCACGACGGGACTCCACGATGCCAGGCAACTTTGCTCCAACGCCCCGAATGAGAAGCTCCGCCGTTCGGCTTGCCACCGTTCGAGCCTGGCTCGCACGATCGATGCGGTCTCAGTCCTCTTCCGACTGCTCACAACATGCTGCAGTCTCGACGTTTGCCGCCCCGCTTGATGCCGCCGCGATGGCGTAGCCCCGTCGAGCCCTGTCGCATGGATACGTCTGCGCGTCGATGACAAACGAGCGACAGCGATCCCAGGCACGTGAACTGTCAGAACTCCATCGTAACCGTCACAATTCCTCAATCACGTACTCAGGCCCGCATTCTTCCTGTCCGCACTCGCCGTGGGCGCCTTGAGGCGAAGTACGGGACCGGCACCATCACTGAGCGAGACGTGCACAAATGGCGGAATGCTGATGAACGCGACTTGCATTGCTCCAAGACACAGGAACAAGGCGGTCCCAATCCGCTGACCACCCATTCGACCATGTGCACGGAGCGAGTCGGCGTTGTACGGCGAAATCCGACTTAGCGTCCACTCTATCTCGTTGCTTCTCAGGAAATCGTTCGCGGCGCTCCACATGCGCGTGAACGTGCGCCCCATGCGATACGGCGGTGCGACATAGACATCAAAATCCCAAGCGGTGCTCCGTTCAGGGACCGGCACATAGCGGCAGCGAACCTCGTCTTCGTCATACCCTCGAAGCTTCAGCCAAAGATAACCGGCAAATTCATCCCCCTTCCGGGCAACGAGACAGATGGCGTCGTCGCGAAACCGCCTGTTAATTACGCCGGCCGAACGTGGAAACTGCTTGACGATGCGATCGTCCGGCGACACCGGAGCAATCGAAATCGCCCCCGCATCCAGCGCGCCCGCGCTTGCCACCACTGGCTGGGCCACAAAGTAGTACTTGACGATACGACACCGCCCGCCGGAGTACCGCGCGAGACCTCGAGAAATGACATACAAGAACGCATTCGTGACCCCGAGTCGTCGCATTGTATTGTCGGCTTGACGAAGAAAGCTGTTGCACAAAGCTTCCTCCACGGTGCGGGCGGTTCAGCGATGCTGGCCGCAGGTAGCGTCTCTAACGGACGTCGTTTACCTGTATCCAGCTGGACTTGACCGGACTATCGAAGGGCTCGCTGTCACCGCCACTCGTGAACGCTCTCCAGCTTGCTTCGTAGCCCTCCGAGCGGGAAGCCGAGCCCATACGCGATCTTGGCGTGCTTCAGCGAATTCTCATAATCCTTGAGCTCGAAATACACGAGACCGAGATTGTAGTGAACGTTGGCGTTGTTCGGCGTGAGCTCGTCGGCCTTTTGCAGTTGCTCCAGCGCAGCCTTCGGCTTGTCATCGCGAGCGAGAGAGATCCCGTACACAAGCCTGACCGTGCCGTCATCGGGCCGAAACTGGATCGCCCGCTCGAACCAGCAGTTGACGGGATATCCCGCGCCCTTCGGCTCCGCCGTCCTCTCTCTGCGCGCAAGGTCTGCCATCGCCAATAGCGCCCGAGGGTGGTTCGGAAAGACCCGTAGCGTGTAGGCGATGTCGGCGCCAATCTTGGTAGTGCTCTGACCGTGTCGTAGCGTCTCGACAGACTGCGTAAAGTGATACGTCTCTACGGTCTCGCGCTGTACTTTTGTCGCCGTACGATAATCGAACGGACCGTAGTTATTGCGAAAAGGGTCTCCGCAGCCCATGTCCTGTGCTTGGGCAATCACGCCAACGGTCGCAATGAAGATGAACCCCGTGCAGGACCATAGTTTCCTTGGCAGCCGGCGAATCGACAAAAAAGCGCCCGTGATCATGATTGCGCCTCCCGATGAAGGGAAAGAAGTGCGCGCGCCATCGATGCTACCGCGTAGCCCGCGACCCGTGGAGCAAAACCCGAGTATCGCATCGATTCCTTGAACGCATCCGCCGCTATTCGCGGGTCACCACGCCAAAAATGACTGTAGCCGTGCGCGAAGCATAACTTGCCAAGCCGTCCGTACAAGCTCGCTTCGTCCACTTGCCGCCCGTCGGGCCCCGTAGTGCCGAAACGCTCGAGCGTCCGTTTCAATACCATATACTCGTGGTTCACTGCGCGGGGCGCGCTCCGCGTCGCGCTCTCCGGTTGCATTCTGTACAACGCCGTAATGCGGTCGATCTTGTGTGCAAGGCAGACGCGCGAAGCCCGCATCCAGAATTCATAATCCTCGCCCACCCTCAGATTTTCGTCAAAGCCGCCCAGGCTGGTGACGGCGGCACGCTCGATGACCGCGGTGATTATGTGTATAACACTGTCGAGAAGGAGCGTCGCATAGAGATATCCCGAGTACTCGGGGCCGATTACATCCTTCGCGCCCCATGCCGCAAAGTCGCGAGCCGGCGGATAGCCTCCCGAGCGCTCCGGCAACCACCGCGCGAACCCGGTGAAGATGATCTTCACATCCGGATGCCCGCGCACGTAAGACATCTGCATAGCCAGCTTTCCCGGCAGCCAGATGTCGTCGCCGTCGAGAAAGGCCAAATATTCTCCGCGTGCCTCCGCCACACCGCGATTGCGCGCGGCCGCCGGGCCGCGGTTGGGCTGCTCGATGAGGCGCACGCGGGCACCGAACCGAGCGACCTTCTCCGCCGTCGCATCGGTCGAGCCGTCATTGACGACGATGAGCTCCTTGTTCGCGTAATCCTGTTCCAGGACGCTCTCGATCGCCTCGGTGACAAACGCAGCGCAGTTGTACGCCGGCATGATCACTGAGACCGAGGGCTCCTCGCCGGAGCTCAGGGTGGAATTCAGCATCGGATGGACGCAATGCCAAGCCGCGCAGCAATCTGCAGCCGGTGAAGGCGGTCCCTCAGGCCCCCTTCGAACGATTTCGCATAGCGAAGGTAGCCGAGCGAGAATGCCCGCAATATCCGCGCGCCCACGGGTCCGGTCGCGATCCTGGACAGCGACGAGATGAACGCGTCGACATCGGGTGTCACGATGCGCTGAAAATAAGGATGGTTTACTGTCCTGACGAGCATGTCTTTCTGGGCGGATGCGACGGTGTTCAATTCCGCATCGGAGCGACTGATGGTCACGACGCTCTCGAAGTCTTCCAGCAGTTCTTGCATCAGCCCCTTGGTCGCCATGACGCCGGCACGATTCAATAGGGCGGCCCCCAGATCTGCCGCTTTCCCCGGTGTGCCCGGTCCCGGGGGCGTCAGATACTCGCCGAGCGACAATTGCTCGCGAATGAATCGCCCAATCTGCTGATCATATGCCGACCAGATGCTTAGCTTATCCATCGCCAAGTGACGAATTTGCCTGGGACCGCGTTGTCCCTCGTGCCGTCGGAACACGAATGTCGGTCCGTCGAGTCGTGCCGCAGGGAACTGTCGCGCGAGACGTATGAGCATCTGGTAGTCCTGCGAGCGCAGGAGGCCCTCGTCGAATCGACCGACGGCGTCCAGGCATCGCTTTCTCACCACGACGCCCTGCAGCGTGAAATAGCAGTCCCGCAAGACACTGAGCAGAAACGCATCCCGCGGCACGTTTGGTAGCGCGTATTCGCGGACGATCGAGATCGCTTGGTTTGGCCCGTCGGTTCCCCAAAAATGGCCGCTATAGGTGAAACCCGACTTCGGTTCGGCCTCGAGGGCCGCCAGATGCCTGGCGATCGCATCGGGAAGCGCCACGTCGTCGTCATCGAACATCCACACGAAATCCCCCCCAACCCGCGGCAACGCGAGGTTGAGCGCAGAGGCCTTGCCGCCGTTTTCCTTACGAATGTAGGTGAGGCGATCGCCGTGGCGTCGCACCCGGTCGGCGGTATCGTCGTCCGATCCATCGTCGATAACGATGATCTCGTACGGTGGAGTCGTCTGGTTGATCAGACTGTCCAGGCATTCGTCGATGTATCGGCCGCGATTGAACGTCGGCACCAGCACCGATACCCGACCGCTCATGTCTGACGAGGCCTCGGCGTTACCGCGCCGCTGGCGCGGCCCGCCGCCAGCCCGCGGATGGTCAGTCCAAAAGAGAAAGCATGGAGCATCGCGGCACGCTCAACTCTTCACCAATATTGCCAAACCCTTTTCGCATTCCGGCGCTTGCCGTCGGACCAGTCCGGGATGTTCGTCGCACCAGCGGCTGACTATTTCCCTCTCTTGAGGACGGTCTGCGTCGTCGAGAAGGATCATCGCGCCTGCCCTCAATTGGTCGAACAGCATCGGGACGGCCGGGTACCGTGCCCGCTCCGAGGCGGTAAACGGCGGCCCGTCCACAACCATGAGATCCAAACCGTCGGTGCGCGGCAAGGCCTCGCGTCGATACCACCTTCCTTCCCATCCAGGAAGACTGAGGGGGGTCAACGGAGCGTCGATCACCGTCACGTGATCGCCGATTCCATGACGGGCCGCATTGGCTCGCGATTCTGCTGCGTATTCGGGGTCATGTTCCAGCGACCACAAATGGCCACCCCCGACACGCTGCAATGCCCTTCCAATGACGATCGTCGATACGCCGCTGCCGAATTCGATGATCTTCCTCCGTTGTCCTCCCAGTATTTCTTCCGCCAGGGTCTGGAGAAAGTCGGGCGACGCAGCCCAATCCCGTGTCCGCCTCAGCGAATGTCGCAGGTCGAGATCGACATAAAGCGCATGTAACGACTCCAACTGACGAAAGGTGCGGATTGTCGTGAGCGCGACGAACTCCTTCTGCCGGTCCTCCGCAGCTCTTATGTGACGCAAGACCAGATAGAGCCCACCCAAGGCGGCCAGCTGCAGGACGACCAGAACCGCCACTAGAGTCTCCAATTCAACCTCGCCGGCAAGACAACCTCTTTACGCTTCACCAATGGCGGACCCCCGCAAATCCCTGCCCCTTAGGTGTCGATCGTCAACATGTTATATCCACGACGAGTGCGCCGGTCGCACGCATTCTCCGTCGTCCCCGCGGAGAGCCTGCCCCCGACCTGATCGGGGCGGGGACCCAGTGACGTTGGACTGTCGCCTGCAATGACCCAAGTCGCTGGATTCCCGCGTTCCGGGACCGCAAAGGATTCATCCATCGTAGGGAACAACGTCTTGAACGTTCAAACTTGGGGCGCCATCGTAACCGTGCTGGCCACGAAAAGCCGCCTCGATTCATGCCTGTGCACCGCGCCGCCGTGGCAGCCTGTCCAGTATTACCGAAACCAGTTCCATGACCGTCTTGCGGGCGACGAGCAGCATCAGTGCAAGATAGGTAACCGCTCCGACCGGGATCAGGATGAGCGCCCGCTGCTGAATGGAGAAATGGGCTCCTGTCAAGACCTGCCGGGCCCATTCAACGACCAGCCACATTGTCGCCCCGGCGAGAAGTGCCGGAAAGGATACTGCGAACACATCCCGGGCGCGCAGTCCGATGAGCCGAAAGGCCACTATCGCTCCCAGCGGGGAAGTGACCGAGGCCGCCAGGAAGGCCCAGGCGATTCCACGACTCCCCCACTGGCTCCCGACGTAGATGCTGGCGAAGAACACCACCGTCGAAAATACCGACACGGCTAACGCGAGCGAGACGCGATTGGTCGCGTTATAGATGGGCGCAGTCGCCGAAAATACTGCTCGCACCGCACCCGCGACGGCAATGATCTGAAGCAGCGGGATCATGGCCAGCCATTGCGCTCCATAGACCAGATTGACGACTTCCTCCGCTATTGCCGCCATGCCGAAGCCGACCGGAACGACGACGAGGGCGAGCAAGCGGATGCTCTTGCGCACGCCGTTTTGGAATCGTTGCCGATCGCCCTGCAGCGCCGCATACGCCGGGAAGAGGACCTGCCTGATGGGCGCGGTAATCCGGTTGCGCAGCTCGTCGGCAAGGGAGCGTGCCCCCTGATAGAAACCGAGGTCCGCGGCTCCCAGGCGTCGCCCGACAACCATCAGATCGAAATTGTTCTGGAGGTAGAACACGACTCCCGTTCCGAAATAGCTGATGGCCGTCTTCCAGTTGTCTCGCAGGAAGCGTGGATCGACCTTCATTCGGGGAAGGAACGGCACGAAGGCCCAGCCGACCAAGAGCGTCACCAAACGGCCGGCGAACGACCCCAGCACCAGGCTCCAGACGCCAAACCCAAGCAGGGCAAAGACAATGGCCGTGCCCGCTCGCAGCACGACCATGCCGACCTGCAGGATCATGTCCAATCGGAAGAGCATGAGCCTGGACAGCACGACCACCTGGACGGCGGTGAGCGATTCCAGTATGAACATGAGGGAGAGAACCCGAAGGATCTCGCCGACGAGCGGATCCTTGAAGAAGATGGCTGCAGGCACGGAGCCCGCGAAAACCAGTATCGCCATCGCAACCCCGATCGCCAGCGAGGTCCAGAAGCCCGTCTCCAGCTGCAACCGGGAGATCCGGGCGCGCTGGATGAGGATCGAGACGATCCCAAAGTTGCCGAGAAGCAACGCGAACTCGGTGACCACCGTGGCCATAGCGACGTGGCCAAAATCGGCGGGCGACAGCAGGCGCGCGAGCACCGCCGTCGATCCGATCGTGATGAATGTGCGCAGAGCCGCCCCGGTGATGGCAAACCCCGCGCCATTCACGGTGCGTTCGGAAAGGTCCTCCGTACGCAGATGGAGAGCCTGCCGAATCCGGTTTCGATTGGCCAGATTGTGCACGTCTATCACGACGTCGCTACCCCGCTACCACGATTTCAGCCAGGTCAACGTCAACTGCTCGACTTGTCGTCGCCACTCGGCTCTGGAGAAGGTATGGTCCGCGCCGGGGAGCTCGCGGCGGCAGAGGGTTTGACTCTCGCCCAGCCAGCGCCACTCGGGATCGGTGCTCGCAAAGTCCGTGAACTCCCGTGCCGTCAGATCGTTTCCGCTCAGGATCAGGAGGGCGGGCCGCTTGAAATTGCGCAATCCGCGAGCCATCCGGGACTGGAACGAATGCGAGGCTGGCGCAGTCCCGCCCGGCGCGGCGGCATTGTCCCTGTTGCCCCGGATCGACCGCGATAACACGTCGATCAGGTCCGATGCGGACTGTCTCCAATCGAGACGGCCTCGAAACAAGGTCGACCAGAACTCGCGGCCGAAGAGTCGAGCCAGGTAGTAGTGCTTCAATTGAATCCTGGCGTAGCTTTCGTCGTTGCGAACCCACGGGTTGAGCAGTGCCACACCACCGACTCGGTCGTCTTTGCGCGAGAGATACATCGCCACCGCGGAGGCGGCGTCACACAGGCCCCAGAGCGCCACTTCGCGCAGCCCTGGACATGCTGCCGCAAGTGCGCCCACGGCGGCGTCGATGTCGTCGCCGATATCGTCGAATGGCTGCGCTTCTCCCCCACTGTCGCCCATGCCGCGGTAATCGAAGCGCAGAACCGGATAGCCCTCCCCGGCCAGCATGCGAGCCAGGAGAACGAATTGCCGGTGGCTGCCGATCCGATATTGCGGTCCGCCGACCACGATCACGATGCCTCGAGATCCCGGCACCTCGGGCATCGACACGACGCCGATCAGCGACTGCTGCATGCACCGGAAGACGACCGCGGACTCCGTCACGTTCATGACGCGATCCGATCGATGAGGGCGCCCGTCGCGGACAACAGGCCAGGGCATTCGACAATTTCCTGCGTTTGCCAGAAGGATGGCCCCTGGGCGACGGCCGCCTCGACCCGGCGGCCGGCGGCGCGCCAGGATTCGACGCGCGCATCGGAGGCAGGCATTAGTGTCGGCAAATCGCGATTGCTGACCTCCACCCAGGCAACGCTGCTTTGGTCAGGCGGCATGACGAGCTCCGCTTGTCGAAGACCCGCGGCCATGGCGGGATTCAGAACGTAGCCGGCCACTTCGATGGAGCCTCCGGATTCCAGACGTTCCACGAGCTCCTTGACACCGGCGCGGTCAGCTGCGCCGGCAAGCGCCGAGCCGGTAACGCTCAGGCGCAGGAACTGATTGAGGTGCTGCGAACCGGATATCGTCGGCTGCCAGAGCAGCAAGCGCGCCGGCGTCCCCAGCATCACGGAAACCTGCGCGGCGAGCAGCGCGCCGGAACGGAGGCCCCACAACCAGATCGGTCCGTCGACGCGATGCTGCAGCCAGCGAAATCCCGAGACGACGTCGTTCAGCCAATCCTCCCAGACCGCATCCCCGAAATCGCCGGCACTGTCGCCGCAGCCGAACAGGTCGATTTGCAGCACATGCCAGCCTTTCCGGGCCAGCTCCCTTGCCTGTAGCGCGGCGACCCGCCGGCTCTTGTTCATCTCCTCGGCAAACGGGTGAACGTAAAGGACGCCTCCCCGCGGCGCCGTCGCATGAACGGGGACATGATGGAGGCAGAAGCGATCTCCTCTTGTTGCGGGGAGATAGAAGGGTTCGGGAACTCCGCCAGCCAAGACCTCAACCCTGGATCTTGTTGCGGACGAAGCCCACGAGCGTAGCCGACTGTCGCGAACGATGAGCCGTCGATCTCGTCATCCGCGATAACGATCCCGAACCGCTCCTCCAGAGTCGTAATGACGGACGCCACCGCCATGGAATCGAGCTCCGGTACGCTTCCGAGCAGCGGCGTTTCGTCCTTGAACCGTGCCGTACGTCCCCGCAGGTTGAGGACTTCGTCTAAGATCGACAGCACCTCCTGGCGTGCATCCAACGTCGTCCTCCGGGTCGAGCGTGCGGGAGCGGGCATCCGAAACCGGGATCTCGGGCCTTACCAATCGAACAGTATACTTTCAGGATCAAGGGTTTTGAATCTCGAAACGTCCAGTCACTCGCCGGATATGCGATAGGTTCCTCTGGCGAGTCGTTCCCGCTCGCCCGCGATGGGTGATCAAGTTGAGATTCACGGCTTGTAGACGACCCGACGCGGCCTTGCCTTGCCCTTCGCCCCGCTTGCCGGCGATTGCCTCCGATGTGCCGGGCGCAGGGTCGTGGTCCGGACCCGCCAGGGGTCCGCTAGAATCGGGCCGGACGCCATGTCCTCGAGCGCTCCGCGGTAGTTGCCACCAATCATGACCACCTCTCTTCTGCACGAGCTCATCACCTGCTCGGCTGACCGGTTTCCGGGCAAGACCGCCGTCGTCTACGGCGACCAGTCGGTGACTTACGATGAACTGGAGCGCCAGATCCGGGCCTTCGCGTCCGCGTTGATCGAGGCCGGGTTGCGCCGTGGGGAGCGAGTCGCCGTATTTCTCGAAAAGCGAATCGAGACCGTCGCCGCCTATTTTGGCTCAGCCGCCGCCGGCGGTGTCTTCGTCCCCTTGAATCCTTTGCTGAAGCCCGACCAGGTCGGTTACGTCATGCGCGACTGCAACGCTCGCGTCCTCGCCACCACCGCCGAACGCCTCAGCCTGCTTCGCGACACCCTTCAAAGCTGTCCGGACCTTCGACTGGTCATACGGGTCGGCGCGCCGGTCGAGTCTGACGGCCAGGCCGGCGTGCCGGAGCTCGGATGGTCCGATATTTCGCTCTCCGACTCGCGCAGCGGGCATCGCGTCATCGATTCGGACATGGTCGCCATACTGTATACGTCGGGCAGCACCGGCAAGCCGAAGGGCGTGGTGCTGTCCCATCGCAACATGGTCGTGGGCGCAAAGAGCGTTGCCCAGTATCTCGCGAACAATCCGGAAGATATTCTGCTGTCGGCCCTCCCCCTTTCGTTCGACGCCGGATTCAGCCAGCTCACGACCGCGTTTCACGTCGGGGCGCGCGTCGTCCTGCTGAATTACCTGCTGCCGAAGGACGTGCTTACCGCTCTTACCACGGCGAAGGTGACGGGATTGACGGCCGTGCCTCCGCTATGGATCCAGCTCTCGCAACTGGAATGGCCGACGACGATTGCGGATCATTTGCGCTATGTCGCGAATACGGGCGGCCGGATGCCGCTCGAGACGCTCAAGACCTTGCGGGCGCGGTTGCCCCGAACCAAGCCCTACCTGATGTACGGCCTCACCGAGGCCTTCAGATCGACCTACTTGCCGCCGGAAGAGGTCGACCGCCGGCCCGACTCCATCGGCAAGGCCATACCCAATGCGGAGATACTCGTGTTGCGCGAAGACGGCACGCCGTGCGCTCCCGACGAACCGGGCGAACTGGTCCACCGCGGTCCTCTGGTGGCGCTGGGATACTGGAACGACGCGGAGAAGACCGCCGAGCGCTTCAAGCCGTTGCCGGGAAGGGAACCCGGCCTGGTCTTGCCGGAGATTGCGGTCTTTTCGGGCGACACCGTACGCATGGACGCCGAAGGATTCATCTACTTCGTCGGCAGGCGCGACGAAATGATCAAGACCTCGGGCTATCGCGTGAGTCCCACCGAGGTCGAAGAGATCCTTTACGGAACCAAGCTCGTCGGGGAGGTCGCGGCCTTCGGCATTCCACACCCGGTACTGGGGCAGGCCATCGTGGTCGTCGCAACGCCGGTTCCCGGCGGTGACGTCGACAGCGCGGTCCTGAGCGCCGAATGTCGCAAGTGCCTTCCTGCGTTCATGCTTCCCGCGATGATCGACGTTCGCGCGGGCCCTCTTCCGCGCAACCCGAACGGAAAGATCGACCGGAAGCTTCTCAGCTCGGAATTCGACCGCCTGTTCGAGGGAAAGGCGTCATGACGCTGCCCCGGCATCCTCCGCTTTCGCAGTTCCCGATCGAAGACGACTGTCTCGTGATCGGTGGAATTCCGTTGCCGCGTCTCGCCCAGCGAGTTGGCGGCACGCCATTTTATGTCTATGACCGAAGGAGCGTTTCGGCGCGCGTGGAAGCGCTTCGCCAGCACCTGCCTGCGGCAATCGACCTTCATTACGCCGTCAAGGCCAATCCGATGCCCGCGCTCGTAGGCCATCTCGCGGGCATCGTGGATGGCCTGGACGTCGCGTCGGCGGGTGAATTGCGCACCGCGCTGGACAGTGGAATGGATGCGCAGGACATCAGCTTCGCCGGCCCCGGCAAGTCGGACGCGGAGATAAGCCAGGCCATTGCGAGCGGCGCCCTCCTCAACGTCGAGTCGCTCCACGAGGCGGAGCGCGCGGCACGGATCGGAGACGGCCTCTCCCTGCCCGCCCGGGTCGCGATTCGGATCAACCCCGACTTCGAGCTGAAATCGTCGGGCATGAAGATGGGAGGCGGCCCCAAGCAGTTCGGCGTCGATGCCGAAGCGGTGCCCGACCTGTTGCGGCAGATCGCCCGGCTTCGCCTTGCATTCGAAGGATTTCACATCTACAGCGGCTCCCAGAATCTGAGATCCGAATCGATCTGCGAGGCGCAACAGAAGTCGGTCGAGCTTGCGCTCCGCCTCGCCGAGCATGCGCCGGCACCGATTCGCGTGCTCAACATCGGCGGCGGTTTCGGCATTCCCTATTTCCCGGGCGAAAGGCCGCTCGACCTGAGTCCCATCGGGGAGACTCTCGATCGGCTGTCCGCTCGAATCGCCGACGCACTGCCCGGCGCGAAGATCGTTCTGGAGCTTGGTCGATATCTCGTCGGCGAGGCAGGCGTTTATGTCTGCCGCGTGATCGAGCGCAAGGTTTCGCGCGGCCACACCTTCCTGGTCACGGACGGTGGACTCCATCATCATCTCGCGGCGTCCGGCAACTTTGGCCAGGTCATCCGGAAGAACTATCCCGTGGTCGTCGGCAATCGTGTGCAAGGCAAGAAGCGCGAGACGGTCTCCGTCGTCGGCCCGCTGTGCACTCCCCTCGACTTGCTCGGCGACCGGATCGACCTCGCCGAAGCCGAGGCGGGCGATCTCATTGCCGTGCTGCAATCCGGTGCCTATGGTGCAACGGCGAGCCCGATCGGTTTTCTCAGCCATCCGCCGCCGTTGGAGATTCTGGTCTAGCCGTGAACATTCAGGACGTTGCTTCTACGATGCCCGTGAATCCCGTGCAGTCGTCATTCCGCGAACGCGGGAATCCAGCGGCCTGGGACGAGGACTCCAGGCGAGAGCTCAACGTCACTGGGTCCCCGCGTCCGCGGGGACGACGGAGCGTGCATGCGATCGGCGCATTCGTCCTGGATACATCGTGTAGCGCAAATCCTGTGCCGTCGTCATTCCCGCGAACGCGGGAATCCAGCGACTTGGAACGAGGATCCCAGGCGACAGCTCAACGTCGCTGGGTCCCCGCGTCCGCGGGGACGACGGAATGCATGCGACTCGCGCATTCGTCGTGGATACACCGCAGTCGTCATTCCCGCGAACGCGGGAATCCAGCGACTTGGGACGAGAATCCCGGCGTCAGCTCAACGTCACTGGGTCCCCGCGTCCGCGGGGACGACGGAATGCATGCGACTGGCGCATTCGTCGGACGCGGATCCCGGCGACAGCTCAAGCCTGTGCAGTCGTCATTCCCGCGAACGCGGGAATCCCCGCCTCCGCGGGGACGACGGAGAATGCATGCGACTGGCGCATTCGTCGTGGATACGTCGCAGTCGTCATTCCCGCAAACGCGGGAATCCGGCGACTTGGGACGCGGATTCCAGGCGACAGCTCAACGTCGCTGGGTCCCCGCCTCCGCGGGGACGACGGAGAATGCATGCGATCGGCGCATTCGTCCTGGATACATCGTGTTGCGTGAATCCCGTGCCGTCGTCATTCCCGCGAACGCGGGAATCCAGCGACTTGGGACGAGGATCCCAGGCGATAGCTCAACCCTGTGCCGTCGTCATTCCCGCAAACGCGGGAATCCGGCGACTTGGAACGAGGATCCCAGGCGACAGCTCAACGTCACTGGGTCCCCGCCTCCGCAGGGACGACAAAGAATGTCGTGGACACATCGTGCTGACGATTGACGTCTAGCTCATGTCCTCGTCACCCACTCGTGGCTGGATCAGGACGCCGTCACGCGAGCGTCCAGGCGCGACGTCCCAAGCCGGAGCGCCCTCTCATTATCTGGAAGCGGGAGATGCGCTGCGTGGCGGCACGAACGGACGCGTCGCCGTTTGCCGTGGTAGCGCACGATTCCTCGACGAGGACGTCGCGGCCCTCGCACGCTCCCGGGGCGCCCCCTTTGCCTGGATAGAGCTTGTCGCGCGGCTCGGCCCGCGCGCACCAACGCGAGTACATGGCCGATTTGCCGCTGCCGTCCTCGACATCGAGACCGGCAGTGCGTTTCTTGCGGTCGACCGCTTTTCGATCGAAACCTGGTGTTACGCGACAACGGAATCCGGCTTTGCGTTCTCCAATCGAGCCGATGCCGTCCCCGTGGCACGACGGGAGATCGACGCCCAGGCGATCTTCGACTACCTCTACTTCCACGTGATTCCGTCGCCGCGGACGGCCTTCCGGGGGATTGCGCGCCTCCTTCCGGGCCATGTTCTCACTTTCGCCGACGGACGCTGCGAAATCGAAAGGTACTGGCGTCCTCGATTCGACGAGTCCCCCGCCGCTTCCACCGACGAATTGCGGACCCAGTTCCGGGCTCTCGTGACGCAGGCCGTCGCTCGCACTGCCGAGGATGGGGAGGTCGGAGCCTATTTGAGCGGAGGGACCGACAGCTCGACCGTCGCCGGGACGCTGGTTCAGATTACCGGAAGGCCGGCCAATACCTATTCCATAGGGTTCAATGCCGCCGGCTATGACGAAATGGAGTACGCGCGAATCGCCGCCGGCCACTTCGGCACGAGCCATCACGAGTACTACGTGACGCCCCAGGATGTCACCGACAACATTCCCGCGATCGCCGCTCACTTCGATCAGCCATTCGGCAATTCCTCGGTACTGCCTGCGTTTTGCTGCGCGCGGCTTGCCCGCAGCGACGGCGTCGCCAGGATGCTGGCGGGGGACGGCGGCGATGAATTGTTCGGCGGCAACGAGCGTTACGCGAAGCAGCGCGTCTTCGATGCCTATACGGCGCTACCCGCGGGCCTTCGCAATCGGGTGCTCGAACCCGTGATCCTGGGCTTGCCGTTGCTCGCAAGGCTGCCGTTGGCGAGGAAGCTCGTCAGCTACGTTGAGCAGGCGCGGGTGCCCATGCCTGACCGGATGGAAATGTACAACCTGCTGCTGCGAATGGGCACGAGCGAGATGCTCGCGCCGGATTTCCTCGAAGCCGTCGATCAGGAGAGCCCGCGTTCGCTGCAACGGGAACTTTATGCTGCGGGCGGCGCCCGGTCGTTGATCAACCGAATGCTCGCCTACGATTGGAAGCTGACGCTGACCGACAGCGATCTGCCCAAGGTGGTCGGCTCAGCCGACGTCGCCGGCGTTCAGGTTGGCTTTCCGATGCTCGACGACGACCTGGTGGATTTCTCCCTGCGGCTGGCGCCTGCCCTCAAGCTGCGGGGCCTCCGGCTGCGCTATTTCTTCAAGGATGCGCTGCGGGACTTTCTGCCCGATGCCATCCTGCGCAAGACCAAGCACGGATTCGGCCTGCCGTTCGGGCCCTGGATCCTGGAAAACGGAACGCTCCGCGAATTCGTACTCGACTCGCTGCACGCCGCGACGTTGCGCCGCTATGTCAGGCCGTCCTTCATCACGGAGCTCGTCGAAACGCATCTTCCCGCCCATCCCGGTTATTACGGCGAGATGTTGTGGATTCTCGTGATGCTCGAACAGTGGCTGAACAAGACCGGCGGTCGACAGGATTCGCCAGACGAGAGTCAGCTTCGCTCCCCGTGCGGCGCCGCCTGAGAACTCGCACGCTCCTGCAGCGGCAACTGTGACGGCGCCCGCGCCCCGAGCATCGATCCCGGGCCGCCGCCGTCATGGATCACCTCGCCGCTTGAGCTCGACTGCTCGGCGGCGCTCTCCAGTCGGGATTCGATCAGGACCTTGCACAGGACGACAATCACCATGAGATCGTAGGGCAGGTCGAAATACGCAAGACTCAGAAATGCGCCCCCGACAAAATAGCCGACCAGGCTCACCTGGGCCATCGACGCAAGCCGTCCCGCCCAGGACAACTCTGCAGTACCGGCGTTCTTGATCACCCAGGTCGCCGTGCGCCACGTCAGCGCCCAGAACAGCAGGAAGATCCCCAGACCCACGAACCCGTGCTCCCCCAGAATCTGAAAGTAGATGCTGTGCGCCGCATGCAGATTTCCGGGATCCGGGGCATATCGCGCGAACATCTCCGGGGTAATGACCTCGAATCCGCCCCCGAAGAATCGATCCTTGGCGAGATTGAGGGACATCGCCCATGCGTTCAGCCGGCCCTGGGCCGAGCTCTCGGTTTGATATTCGGCGATCGTGTTCATGCGGTCCTCCCACTGCGAGGGCATGAATGCGATCAGGCCCCCGCCGACCACGATGAGCAGCAATCCGAACGTCAACTTCCTCTTGCTGTGCCGCCAGAGGTAGACCGCCATTGCGATTACCGCCAGGAGCGCCCCGCGCGACTGCGATCCGAGGACGCTCAGTGCCGTCAGGACGATCGCGCCCGTGAAGCCCCAACGCAGCCATGCCTTCGGCGATTCCCGCAAATAGAACATCAGCGGAACGGTCATCGTGAGGGCGAGCGCGAGTTCGTTGTTCGGTTCGATGAAGCCGCCGGGCGGACCTTGTACCATTCCGTGCCCGCCGTGCGAGATCGTGTAGATCCCCCCCTTGACTCCGTAGAATCCGAGGGAAATCACGATGACCCAGACGAACAGGTCGATGTGCTTCCGACTGTGCAGTAGCAGCAGGGTGACGAAGATCATGAATTGGATCTTCATTACCTTGTCGAACTGCTCTCCGATCTGGTCCGGATAGATGGCGAAAATGGACGTGATGCACATCCAGAGAATGAACAGGGCGAGCGTAACGGTGACCGCGTTCACTGGAAGCTTGCGCTGGTCGCGCGTAAACAGGGTCCCCAGCAACGTAGCCACGGCTATGACGTAGGCCACCGGGAAGTTCTGGAGGAACCCGAAGGTCAGCTTGTGCACGTTCATGATGCTGATCCAGGTCCAGGTGAGGACCCCGGTCCACGGCTTGACCAGTGCCAATGGGACCAGAACCGCAAGCATCATGAACAAGGCGATCGTTCGCATCGAATATCTTCTCAGTGCACCGTAGGGACTGGTGAGATGTGCATTGAACGCTTGGTCCGGGGCGATTCGGTCTTGATCAGTCCAAGGCCGGTCCGATGGGTGCGCGCGACACGATCAGCTCGTCGAACCACATGTAAGCTTCTGGATGGTCTTCGAGCGGATTCTTGTTTGTCATGTACGGAAGCAGCCAGATCTTCCCATACTTCATGAACGGCTTTTCCGGGGCGCGCAGGTTACGGTCGTAGTCGATCACCAGCACCGGCTGCCGGCCCTGGCGCTGCATCCAGATGCGCACATTGCTGCCGCGCGTCGGATCGTTCAACCGGCTCACCCACTTGCCGATCGTCACTTGCTGGGTGATCGTCACCCACTCATCGGCGGGCCACAGCACGCAGTCGGACGATGCCTCGTCTCCGCGGTTCACGCAGGGCCCGCCGGCGTCACCGGGCTTTTTCGGCTGCCTGTCCCATATTTCGCTGCCGCGAACCTTGCCGATCGGCGCTTCGTGGCCATCGTACCAGCCACAGGAGTGATAGCCGGCGACGATCCCGTTCTGGCCCTGGATCAGGACCAGGTGCTGCTCGGTGCAGGAATTGACGGGATAGGGCAGGTCCGGATGATCTCCGGCGTTGATGATCGATACCTTGAAGCTGGTGCCGCCCCCGCTCTTGCTGCGATAGACGCGGCGCTGCTTCCTGTATCCCGGGCTGCCGGGATCGCAGTCCGTGAAGAGCAGCGTGCACGAAAGTCGCACCCGGAACTGAACGAAGAAGGTGTCGCCCTCGCCGAACTGGACCGAGTTGTCGGGGGTGAAGTTGATCTGGCAATAGCCGGCATCGGCAGCGCCGCTTCGCGTCGGAATCACGAACTTCAGCGCTCCGCTCCCCGATGTCTTGACCTTGTCGTCAAGAGTCGGCGTTCGAGGTGTCACGCCGGGAACGTGGTCGCACCAGCGCCAATCACGGTAATGTCCGTTCAGCGCGTCGGGCAAAGTCGCGTTCGGCGTCTTGCTGGTGATTCCCACGCCTCGAACACGTCCCTCGTCGAGTGGATCGCACAGCACCACGCCGGGCTGCGCACATCGCTCCTCGAAGCTGGTCGCCCGGGCCGGCAAAGTCGGAGGGGGCATGGTCGCGCGAGGGGCTGGGGGAGGCGCCTCGACGCCGGCCGGGGAATCGGACGTTCCAGGCTCGGGCGCGGAGGCACGCGAATGCGGATCCGCTCGCCACTGCGGGTCGGGAAGATGGGGCTCGGCAGGAGCCGCATGGCTCGCCATCGGCCATAGCGAGGCAGCGAAAGCGCCGACAACAAGGGTCATTCGAATCACGAAGAGTCAGCCGGGTCGATCAGTGGCCGGAATCGAAGTGGCCCCCTGGTCCAATGCGTGGCTTATCACATACCGAAACTTGCCGGATGCCTCAGGCACGATCTCCGCCACCGGCTCGATGCGCACGTCGACGCCTTTCCCCAGCCGTGCCCGGAATCCCTCGCTGATGCGCGCTTTCAAGGCAGGGGTGAAGGGTGATGCCGGGACGATCTGCACGCGCACCTGCTGCCGCGATTCCTGGACGATCCTGAACGAGGCGATTTCCGGCAGGTCGCGCAGGACGTAGATCAGCGCCAGCCCGTGCATGACCGTCCCGTCTTCGGCAACGACGAAGTCGGTGCTTCGCCCCTGAATCTCCTCGAGCAACGGCAAGCCGCGGCCGCAGGGGCACGCGCGGCTGCCCAGGATGCCGATGTCGCCGGTGCGATAGCGAATGAACGGAAACTCGCGCGTCGCGAGATGGGTCACGACGATTTCGCCGGACCCGCCGACAGAAACGGCTTCGCCCGCAGGATCGACGATCTCGACAATGATGTCTTCGGCCGAAATGTGCATTCCGCCGGCCGGACACTCGTGGGCGATGAATCCCGCGTCGCGGCCACCGTAGCCGTTCGCCACGGCGCAGCCGAAGATCCTTGCGATCTGCGCTCTCTGGTGATCGTACAGCCGCTCCGACGTGACGAAGGCCACCTTGATCCCGAGATCGTCCAGGCGTTGCCGTCGCTCCTCGGCGTGGCGCGCGATGTGCGCGAGCGCCGACGGGTACCCGAAAATCATCTTTGGCCGCATGGCCCGGATTTCCGCCACGAACCCGTCGAGCTTCGCCGCCGACATCTCGAAGGCCGGGAGCAGCCTGGTGCGCAGCAGCCGATCCCGGATCTGCCGAAAGCGGTCCTGGGTCCCGAGCTCGATCGGCGAACCCCAGACCACGACTTCGGGATCGCCGATGTCCACATCCCACCATCGCGTAGCGCGCCACTTCGCTGCCACGTCGTGGCTGATGCGATCCTTGCCCATGTAGAAGACGAGCGGGTCGCCGCTCGAGCCGCCCGTGTTGTAGCGCTTGAGCACCCGCGCCTGATCGGAGCGGAGGTGCTCCTGGTTCGCGCGGATCAGCGGCTTGTCGAGCAGGGGAATCCGGGCGAGATCGGCCAGCGACTCGACGCTGCGGGGTGCAAGACGGCCCTCGGCGAACAAGCGCCGGTAGTAGGGGACATGCGCTTCCACGTAGACTAGGAAATCCCGCAGACGTGCGATGCGGTATTGTTCGAGCTGCTCTGCGTTCCACCATTGGCTGCGCTCGAGCGCCCGGCGGCGGGCGACGCTGTCGTGCCCCTTCAGCCGCTCCTGAAGAGGGAAGAGGAAGCCGGAAATCAGCCGGGAGCGGACGGAGCCGTTCACGGCGAGCAGTGCTCCAGGCTGCGAACGCCCAACGCGCGGGAATAGACGGCAAAGAGCTGCTCGCGCACCTGCGGCCAGGCATAGCGCTTGGCCCGTTCGATGCCGGCAGCCCGCAGGCGCTCGCACAGCATGGGCTCGTCGAAGATGCGCAGCGTCGCCGTCGCCATTGCCTCCGGATTCCGCGGCGGGACCAATAGCGCCGTCGAGCCGTCCTCGACCAGGAATGGCACGCCGCCGACGTCGGTGCTGACGATCGGTACGCCGCTCGCCATCGCCTCGAGGACCGAGATCGGCATGTTGTCGACGGTCGACGGATTGAGCATCAGATCCGCCGAACGATAGAGGTCCGGCAATTGCTCGTTGTCCAGCCGGCCGGTGAAACGGACCGCGTCGGCGACGTGCAGCGATTGGGCGAGCTGCTCCAGCTCGTCGCGAAGCGGGCCCGACCCGGCGATGGTCAGGCATGCGTCCGGATATCGGCCGCGGATCGTCGCGAATGCCCGTATCGCAGTGGGAATGTCGTAGATCGCTTCCAGGTTCCGGGTGACCACGATGTGGGTCCGCCCGGGCTTCGGCGGCGCGGGGGAAAAGCGATCGAGATCGACGATGTTGGGGACGATCTCCGTCGCGATCCCGCGGCTGGCGAACACGCCTTCCAGAAAGGCCGATGGCACGACGAGCGCACGCACGCGCGCGAGGCTCGGCCGTATCCATCGGGCTTCGCGTCGAAGGAACGATTCCGCCTCGCCACCCCGATAGTTCACGATGACCGGGACCCCGCGCAAGTGGGCGACCCAAATCGCCGGCACGGCGAAGAGATGCCAGGCCCAGCCGGAGTTCGCCATGACGTGAAACAGATCGACACGCGCGGCGCTGCGCCAGAGCTGCAGCAGATAAGGAACGAGGCGAAACGCGGCGCGAATGACGCGCATACGTTCGACCCACGTTGGGCGATACGGAGCGTTCGTTTGTACGATCTCGACGGAGAGGCCCGATTCCGCAAGCAGGCGAGCGAGTTGGCGAGTCTGGTTGGCCATTCCGCCGGAAGGTGGCGGCAGAGGGCCCACGAGGCCGATCCTGGTCTTCGCTCGGGGCTCCGGCCTCGGGTTCATGCGATGGCGAAACGCCGCCGGGCCATGCCTTGCGCAAGGCGCAGCCCGTAACGCATTGTGGTGCGACCCCACGGCCGAAAGCGTGGAATCTGAAAGATGTCGCACGATGCATCCGCCGTGCCGATGGCGGTGGAGAACGCGGCCTCGAAGCCCGCCTCGCGAACCATCAATACGTGCTCTGCGCGGTAGTCCTGGCCGGGTCTTCCGTTGGGATACGCGAAGAAACGCACGGACTCGCCGATCGCACGTTCCAGCCGCGCCTTGCCCTCGGTGATGTCGGACCTCGCCTGCTCGTCGGGAAGACACGCGAGGATCGGATGACTCGCGGTGTGGGCGCCGAGGGTCATCCCCGCCCTGTGGAGCTGGCGCAACTGGTCGCTGGTGAGCATGAGGCGGTCGGGCAATGCGGCGTCGCAACGACTTGCCAGCGAAGCCGCCTTCGTCTCGCGCTCGTCCTGGGGCAGATACTTGAGCCGGTTCAGGATCGAGCCTATGGCCCGCGATTTTTCGTCCACGGTGCCGGACGGATGTTGGCCGAGTCCGAGATCCGTGAAGTCGAGGGCTGGCAGCGAGCAACCCCGCACGGCCTCGATCACCGTGTCGTTCCACATCCGGCCGCCATCCAGATAGTCGGTGGCAATGAAAAAAGCCGCTCGCATCCCGTGCCGTTGCAGGATGGGCAGGCCCACGGTGCAGTTGTCGGCGTAGCCGTCGTCGAACGTGATGGTCAGCGACCGGGCGGGCAGGCGCCCCTCGCGCAGGCCGCGGATCGCATCGGGCAGGGGCAGGACGTTGAACCAGCGCTTCAGCAGCGAGAGTTGGGCGTCGAAGCGCGTCGCGTCCGGCTCCCCCGGAAACAGCGGGTCGGGCTCGGCCAGCACGCGGTGGTAGATCATCACGGCGAGCCGTCCTCTGCGGCCACCGGGCGACAGCGCGTGAAAGAGCCAACGGAGGCTCACCGCTTTCCTCCCATCGCCGTGGGCGAACCGGAAGGCTGCGCGGCGCGCAGCGAAGTGTTCGAGGCACGCAGGTCATTTTCCGCCATTGACCTATCCCCGTGCCGCGTTGCCGAGCGTGAGCTGCACACCCAGGGAAGCGAGGAGCAGCAACAGCACCGCGCCGATCCAGTGCAGCCGTCGGCGCAGCCCGAAGAGGCGTCGGGTTTGTTCCTGGTTTTCGGGCACGGGATAGATCCGCATTCCCGGTTGAACGCCGGCGACGAGCGCGACCAAAGGCGCCAGCATGCGCGAAACCCGCCCGGCTGCCCGCACGAGCGGATGGGCGTAATACGAGAATACGGCGTTGCCCCACCACATATACCACTCGGGAACGCCCCGCCGATAGTAGTCGAGCGCCTTGGTTTCGTAGATGAAACCGGGGCGCCCCGAGCCATTGGGCTGCATCGCGACGTCATCGCGGTTGCCCGCGGCGAAATCGCGGAAATCGAGTGCGGCAAGCATCTCGCCGCTCGACGTGTCCTTCGCATGGAAGTTGTTGAACACGTCGACGAAGATCCAGCGCCCGCGCTGACGGTCGAACACTTCGACGAAGGTGTGACCGTGTCCGCCGAACCCGTCGAAGGAAAATGCCCATTGGCGTGCAAACAGCCCGGCGGCGTGCGCCAGGCCCAGATACGCCTTCACGAAATCGGCGCAATAGCCATGGCCCTCGCGGATCCGGCGGTAGGTCGTGGCCAGGTCCGACTGGATCGGACCCTTGTCGGCGGCGTTCTCGACCAGGTGCGCGGCCAGCGTCCGGGCCTTGTCCCAGTCGAACGGCATCTTCGCGACCCCGAGCGAGCGCACGATCGCGGCATAGTCGGCGCTGGGCGAAAGCCGCTCCCTGCGGAAGTCGGGCGGCACCGCATCCGGTGTCCACGAAAAGCCCCCCTCGCCGCCACGGCGCAACAGCAATGCGTTGCGCAGCCGCACCGCCTCGGACGGCGGGTATGCGAGCCAGGCCACGTAGGCGAGCAACGCGCCGAGCGCTGCGAGATTGAGGACGACCGCCCAGACCATGGATCACCAGCACAGCCCGACGTGGTGTCCGGGCAATGCCTTGCCGTCGGGGACGTTCACGAGATCCAGGATCACCTGCTCGGAGCGCACGTGGCGCTTCAGCGCTTCGAACACCTTCCCGTCGCTCAGCCCCACGACCAGAACATCGGACTCCGCGATGACGTCCTCGATATCGCGGCGCATCACCTGCGCGATGTGCGGTACGTGCTGCTCGATGAAGCGGCGGTTCGCGCCCAGGAGGTTGGACAGGTGCACCTCGGGGTCGTAGACCAGGAGCGATAGCCCTTTGCCGATGAAGTGCTCGGCCAGCAGCACCAGCGGGCTTTCGCGCAGGTCGTCGGTGCCGGTCTTGAACGAGAGCCCGATCATGCCGATCCTGCGCTTCCCCGTCGCCATCACCTTGGCGATCGCATGATCGATGTGGACGCGGTTCGACGCCATGATGCCGGCGTGCACCGGCAGCTCCACGTCGCGCATCTTGGCGAGGTAATTCGTTGCGCGCAGCTCCTTCGGCAGGCACGAACCGCCGAACGCGAAGCCCGGCTTGAGATACGCCGGCGAGATGTTGAGCTGGCGATCCTTGCACACCAGGTCCATCACCTCGAAGGGATCCACGCCCATCGCTTCGCAGAGCCGCGCCGTCTCGTTGGCGAACGTGATCTTCAGCGCGTGGAAGTTGTTGCAGCAATACTTGACCATTTCGGCGGCGCGTACCGACGTGGTGACGAACTCGCATGGAAGGTGCCCAAAGAGACTGCGCAGCTTCGCGACGGCGGCTTCGGCATTCGCGCCGACGACGGTGAGCGGCGGCTTGTCGTAGTCCCGTATCGAAGAGCCCTCGCGCAGGAACTCCGGCTGGAAGCAGACGTGGAAATCGACCCCGTCCTTCTTGCCCGACTCGCGCTCGACGATCGGGCGGAGCACCTCCTCGACGGTGCCGGGGACGAGGGTCGAGCGGAAGACGAAGACGTGCGACTCCGGCTTGTCGCGCATCGCCGCCCCGAGGTCCTTCGCGAGCCGGAGCATCGCCGTCTGGTCCTGACTGCCGTTGGGTGCCGACGGCGTTCCGACGCAGATGAGCGAGATCTCGCTCTGCATGACGGCTTCGCGCGCATCGCGGGTCACCGCCACGCGACCGCTCGCGGCCGCGCTCGCCACGAGATCCACCATCCCTTCCTCGATCACCGGCGTCTTTCCCGCCGAAACGAGATCGAGCTTGGCCTGGTCCACGTCCACGCCGATTACGCGGTGCCCGTCGCGTGCGAGGCACGCAAGCGATACGGCGCCGACGTAGCCCAGTCCGAAAATGCTGATTTTCACGAACCCTCCGAAAGATTGCGGGTCACGCGGCCGCGCGCCCCCGCTGCGACCGAGACAGACAACGCTCGACAATCCCGTCGAGGCGGCGCATCGACGCCTCCCACGCGTGATGCGAGAGCATGCGGGCCCTCCCGGCCCGTGCGAGACGCTGCCGCTCGGCCGGATCGTTCATGATTCGGAGGCAAGCGGCGGCGAACTGGTCGGGCGTCGACGCGACCAGCAGGTGCGCGGGGGCCTCGGCGTCCACGCCGCCGGCAGCGGTCCGGCTCGCGACCACCGGCACCCCCATCGCCATGCCTTCGAGGATCTTGTTCTGCGTTCCCCGCGCGATGTTGAGCGGCGCGACCATCAATGCGGCGCGCCGCGCATGCGGGCGCACGTCGGGAACCGAGCCCGTCACCGTCACCCCGGGCAGCTGGCCGAGCCGCAGCACGGCCGCCGACGGGTCCGCGCCGACGATCGCGAGCTTGATCGCGGGCCGCTCCGCGCGAAGACGCGGCAGGACGTTCGCGCAGAAATCGAACATGCATTCCTGGTTGGGAAAGTAATCCATCCGGCCCACGAAGACGATCGTGTCCCGGTCGTAGGGCTCGTCGGCCGGAGCGAAGTATTCGCTGTCCACGCCGTTGGGAAACCAGTCGGTCGCAACCCCGGTCCCGTACCCCTCGAGCGTCTCCCACTCCGCGCGCGTCGTCGCCGTGCAGAGGTCGAAGCGGCCGGCCACACGCCGCTCCTCGCGCTCGAGCTTGTGTCCCTCCAGCGCATAGCCGAGCGACAGCGGAAACGGCTTGTAGCGTGCGTATTCGAGCCATTTCTGCGAGTCCATGTCGCCGAAGTCGAGGATCTTCGGCGTCCCGCGGACATGCTCGACGTATTGGGCGACCGACGAGCAGTGCACGAAGATGAGGTCGAACGGCTCGCGTGCGAGCAATTCCCGGACGCGCCGCGCGAGCGGACCGGAATAGAAGTACCCGAGCGACGATGGGGTCGTCGTCGGCAGGCGCGCGACCATGCGCAGCATCTGGACAGGCTCGCTTACGCGACCCATCTCGTAGCGGCGGCAATGGGCGGCAAGCCCCGAACCCTCGGCCGCCTCCGCGTCCGAGCGCACGAGCGACGCCACCGTCACTTCGTTGCGCTGCGCAAAGTGACGGATCATGTTGAATGGCCGGATCTTGCCTCCCCGCTTGGGCGGGAAAGGAAAGCGGTGGCAGACGTAGAGGATCTTCACGCCGCCGCCACCCGCAACTCGTCTGCAACCTCCTCCGCCGGCCGGTCGTCGAGATAGATCCTGGCCCAGATTTCGAAATTGAGGAGCGCGAGCAGCCGGTCGGTGCCGTCGATCCGGTTCGCTTCGTGATCGGCGATGAGCGTGGCGATGGCGGCATGGCGGAAGATTCCGCGCCGCTCGACGGCGCTGCGGGAGAGGACATCGTGGAGGAGCGGCTTCAGGCCCTGCTTCAGCCATGCGCCCATGGGTGCGCCGAAGCCGCGCTTGCGCCGCTCGAGGATCTCCCTCGGCAGAAGGTCCGCGAGCGCCGCCTTCATGACGTGCTTCAGCCGGCCGCCGCGCATCTTCAGCCGCTCCGGAATGCGCGCCGCGAGCTCGACCAGTTCGTGATCGAGCAGCGGGACGCGGCATTCGAGCGAAACGGCCATGCTCATGCGATCGGTGAGCAGCAGCAGGTCGTCCGGCAGCTGCGTCTCCGCGTCCACCGCCATCATGCGGTTCGCCTCGTCGGTGCCGGCCGCCTTCGCGAAGGCCGATGCCAGCGCGTTGCACTCGGCGGCCGGCGGCGCGCGCAGCAGCGCCGCGGCGTCCTCATCGTCGAAGACTTCCATGTAGGACCGGTAACGCTCCTCGAAGGGCAATGCGGCGGTGTTCAGGAAGCCGCGCGCGAGCCGCATGGCGTTGAGGAGCGGCGAATGCCGGTCGCTCGGCAACCGTTCGCCAAGCGCAGTTGCCGCCCGGCGCACCACGGCCGGCATCCGGTCGAGGTAGGCGCGGTAGTGGCCGCCGAGATACCGGCGGTAACCGCCGAAGAGCTCGTCCCCGCCGACGCCGGAGAGGATGACGGTCACATCGCGACGCGCGAATTCCGAGACGAGGTACGTGGTGACGAACGCCGTATCGGCCACGGGCTCGTCCATGTGCCACAGCAGCCTGGGCAGCAGGGCGACCACGTCCGGCCGCACGATGATCTCGCGATGCTCGGTGCCGAATCGGTCGGCGATCTTTCGCGCGAAGGGAAGCTCGTCGTAGTAAGCCTCGGCGGCGCCGCCGTCGAAGCCTATCGCATAGGTCTTGACCGGAAGGTCGCTGTGCTTCGCCATGAAGCCGACGACCGCGCTCGAATCGATGCCGCCCGACAGGAACGCGCCGATCGGCACGTCGCTCACCATCTGCATGCGCACCGATTCCTCGATGCGCGCGCGCACCGCATCGACCCATTGCGATTCGCTGCGCGCCGCGTCGACCTGCGCCGGGACGCGCCAGTAGCGTCGCTCCGAGGTCCCGCCCTTTTCGGCAAACAGCAGCGTCGCCGGCGGGATCTTGGCGATCCCGCGGAAGATCGACTGCGGTGCCGGAACGTATCCCAGCGCGAGATACGCGTGCAAGGCAGCCGGCATCGAGCTCGGTGCGCACGCCGGGAGCCGCCAGGATCGCCTTGGCTTCGCTCGCGAAGATCAGGCGCCCGCCGGGCTCGTGCCGGACGTAGAGCGGCTTGATGCCGAGGCGGTCGCGCCCGAGGACGAGCCGCGAACGCCGGCCGTCCCAGAGCGCGAACGCGAACATTCCGTTGACCCGCTCGAGGAAGTCGTCGCCGTGCGCCTCGTAGAGGTGCAGCAGCGTCTCGCAATCCGACCCCGTTCGGAACGAATGGCCCTGCGCGACCAGCTCGGATCGAAGCTCCCGGTAGTTGTAGATCTCGCCGTTCGCGACGAGCCAGATCGACTCGTCCTCGTTGGTGAGCGGCTGGTGGCCGCCGCCGACGTCGATGATGGAAAGCCGCCGCATGCCCATGGCCAGCGGGCCGCCGACGAAATGGCCTTCGTCGTCCGGGCCGCGATGGACGGTGCGCCGCGCCATCGCCCGGATCGAGTCGGCGTCGGCCGCCCGACCGCCCGATTCGAGAATGCCGTAGATGCCGCACACGGGCTAGTTGTCAATCGTCAGCACGTTGTTTCCACGACGAATGCGCCGGTCGCATGCACTCTCCGTCGTCCCCGCGGAGGCGGGGACCCAGTGACGTTGGACTGTCGCCTGCCATGACCCAAGTCGCTGGATTCCCGCGTTCGCGGGAATGACGACTGCACAGGACTCATGCATCGGTAGAAAAACGTCTTGAATGTTCACAGCTAGTGCCCCTCCTGCGCCTGCGCTGCGGACGGGCCGGCCCGCGGCGCGCGCAGCGACGCGTAGACCTGCACGTAGCGCGCGACCGAGCGTGACCAGGTGCGCTCGAGCTCGACGTGCCGGCGCGCCTGCGCCTGTAGCCGTGGCCAGTCGCCGGTGTGGGTCAGCACCTTTTCGATCGTCGCCGCCAGCGCGTTCACATCGCCCGCCGGGAACAGGAAGCCTGTTTCCCCGTCACGTATCAGCTCGCGATGCCCCCCGACGTCCGAGGCGACGAGCATCCGCCCCTGCGCCATCGCCTCCAGCGGCTTGAGCGGTGTCACGAGCTCCGTGAGGCGCATGCGGCGGCGCGGGTACACGAGCAAGTCGATGAGGTCGTAGTAGCGCTGCACGTCGTCGTGCGGGACGCGCCCGGCAAAGACGACGCGTTCGTCGAGCCCGCGCGCAGTGACCAGGCGCCGAAGCGCCTCGTCCTGCGACCCTCCTCCGACCAGCAGCACTCGCAGTCTCGGATGGCGCGGCGCGAGTCGGGCCGCGGCCTCGATCAGCAGGTCGAGGCCCTCGTAGGCATAGAACGAGCCGGCAAAGCCGATCACCGTCGCACCCTCGAGTCCGAGCTGCGCCCGCAGCGCCGCGTCGGGCGTGCGACCCGGCGTGAACGCGAAGGGATCGACCGCGTTCGGGAATGACGGTCACCCGGCTCGCCGGGATGCCACGGGCGACGATTTCGGATCGCAGTCCCTCGCAGATCGTCGTCACGTGATCCGCACGGCCGAGCGCAAAGGTCTCGAGGGCACGCGAAAGGCGATAGCGGAGGCTCCCCTCGCGCATCGTGCCGTGGTCGACGGCGGCGTCCTCCCACGACGCCCGCAATTCGTACACGACCGGCAGGCCGCGCTTGCGGCCGACCCGAAGCGCCGGCAGCACGTTGAGCACTGGCGAGTGCGCGTGCAGCACGTCCGGCCGGAATTGCGCGGCGAGCTCGTCGATGCGTCGGGTCGTGGCAGCCATTTCGCGGAGGTAGCCGAGACCCGGCAACCGCAACCCGCCCCGCGGGACGGATGTCCGGTGGAAGCACCAGCCGTCCACGATCTCGCTGCTCGCGGCGCCGACATTCTGGCGCGGCGTCGTGAGTTGCAGGGTCTCCCAGCCAAGCGCACGCTGCTCGCGCAGGATGGCGATGGTCCGGAACACGTACCCGCTGTGCAGCGGAAGCGAGTGGTCGAGAACGTGCAGGATTCGCATCGGACCCTAGGGGTGAACGTTCAAGACGTCGTCATTCCCGCGAACGCGGGAATCCAGTGACTTGTGCCATTGCAGGCGACAGTCCCACGTCACTGGGTCCCCGCCGTCGCGGGGACGACGGAGAATGCATGCGACCGGCGCATTCGTCGTGGAGACAACGTGTTGACCATTGACACCTAGGCCGCGTGCCCGAGCGCCGGGCGCGCGGGCTCCCCGGCGACGACATTGCGCAGGAACGCGTCGAACATCAGCAGCGTCCACAGCGGCGCGCTGTAGTCCCGCGCGCCGGACTGATGGCGATCGAAGAGCGCCTGCAGGTAGGCCGGCTCGAAGATGCCGCAGCCCGCCAGGCGGTCACCGGTCATCGCTTCGCGCACGCGCTCGCGAAGCGGACCCCGGAACCACCGCGCAAGCGGCACGGCGAACCCCATCTTGGGTCGGTAGAGCACTTCCCGCGGCAGCCGCGGCTCCATCGCCTTCTTGAGCAGCCACTTGCCCTCGCCGTCGCGCACCTTGAACGACGACGGCAGGCGCCCGAGCCACTCGACGAGCGGATGATCCATCAGCGGCTCGCGCACCTCGAGCGAGTGCGCCATGCTGGCGCGATCGACCTTGGTGTTGATGTCCCCGACGAGGTAGGTCTTGAGATCGAGATACTGGACGAGCGCGAGCGGGTCGTCGGTGCCGGCCATCGCCGCGTGGCGCCGGAACACCTCGACCGCGTTGTATCCCCCAAGCTCCGCCCTGAAGCGAGCGCTGTAGAGGCATCTGCGCATGTCGTCACGCAGGATCGACACGCCATGGAAGTACGCGGCTACCGTGTCGCGGCCGAGCGCCTCGAAGGTCGACTTGGCGCGAAAGACCCGCGGCGCCCAGTCGGCCTTCGGATAGGCACGCCCCAGCGCGCCAAACAGTGGCGCCCGCAATGACAGTGGAAGCGCCGCCCGCACCCGCTCCTCGGCGATGTGATGGCGATACCGGCCGTAGCCGCCGAAGTTCTCGTCGCCGCCGTCGCCGGAGAGCGCGACGGTCACGTGCCGGCGCGCAAGCTGGCAGACCCGGTAGGTGGGAATGGCCGAGCTGTCGGCATAAGGCTCGTCGTAGGTCCGCGCCAGCAGGTCGATCAGGTCGAAATCGTCGCTCTCCACGCGGTCGACGAAATGCCGCGTCCGGTAACGGTCGGCGACCATCTGCGCATAACGCGACTCGTCGAACGCCGGGTCGGCGAATGCGATCGAGCACGTGTTCACAGCCTCGGTCGAGGCCTTCGCCATCGAGGCCACGACCGCGCTCGAGTCCACGCCGCCGGACAGGAACGCCCCCAGCGGAACTTCGGAGATGAGCCTCAGGCGAACGGAATCGTCGAGGCGCGTCGTCAGCTCGGTAATGGCATCCTGTGCCGAGAGCCGCGCGTCGAGCGTGAACGAGGGGTCCCAGTAGCGCGCCGGCTCCGGGACCGGACGCCCCCTGCGCACCGTCAGCGTGTGGGCAGCGGGAAGCTTCCTCGCGGCGGCAAAGATCGTCCGCGGCTCGGGGACATACCCGAGCGCGAGATACTCTTCGACCGCGTGCGGATCGATCGCGGTGGGCAGGCCGCCGTGCGCGAGCAGCGCCTTGAGCTCCGAACCGAAGAGCAGCGTGCCGTCGCCAAGCAGTGCGTAATGGAGCGGCTTCACCCCGAGGCGGTCACGCGCAAGGAACAGCGTCTCGCGATTGCGATCCCACAGCGCGAACGCGAACATGCCGCGGAAGCGGGTGACGCACTGCGCTCCCCAGGCCTCCCACGCGTGGACGACGACCTCGGTATCGCTGCGCGTGTGGAACACGTGGCCGAGCGCAGTGAGCTCCGGGATCAGCGCCTGATAATTGTAGATCTCGCCGTTGTAGACGACGACGACGCTGCCGTCCTCGTTGTAGAGCGGCTGCTGCCCGGTCGAGACATCGATGATCGACAGCCGCCGATGACCGAGCCCGACGCCGGGCTCGAAGTGCACGCCGTGCTCGTCCGGGCCGCGGTGGTGCAGGCTCTCGTTCATTCGCGCGACGAGCGAGCGATCGATGGGCCGCCGGTCGCTCGTGTCGACAATTCCGCAGATGCCGCACATGGTGTTTGGGTCCCCGCGCTACTGGCGCAACGAGCCGCGCGCCACATCCGCACCGTTTTCCGGCTGCGTTCGCGGAATCGACTGGACAAGCTCGGAATAGAGTGCGTGGTAGCGCTCGACCATCCGTTCGAGGCTGAAGCGCTGCTCCGCGCGCGCGCGCGCTGCCCGCCCCCGGCTCGCGGCGACCGCCGGATCCGCGAACACGGAGAGGACGGCGGCAGCCAGCGCCTCGCTGTCTCCCGCCGGGACGAGCGTTCCCGTCGTTCCTTCGGCGACCAGGTCCGGGTTGGCGCCGACCTGCGTGGCCACGACCGGCAGTCCGCAGGCCATGGCCTCGAGCACCGTGTTCGACACTCCCTCGGCCAGCGAGGGCAGGACGAAGCAGTCGAGTCCGCGCATCACCTCGGGTACGTCGTGGCGCTCGCCGGCGAGCCACGCCAGGTCGCGCACGCCGGCCGCTCCGAGGATCGACTCGACGTCCTTCCGCATGGGCCCGTCGCCCACCATCACGAGCCGCATGCGTCGGCGCGCCGCCGGGTCCAGCTCCACCGTGCGAGCGAAGGCCCGCGCGAAGTTGGCCTGGTCCTTGACCGGCTCCATGCGCCCCACGGTGCCGACGAGCCAGAGGTCGTCCTCGCGAAACGGGCAGCCCGGGATCGGGAGACGGACGGGCGCGGGCCGAAAGCGCTCCGTGTCCACGCCATTGCAGATCTGCTCGATCCGCTCGTGCGGCACGCCGATGGCTCCCTCGAGGTAACGCTCGAGATCGGATGAAAGCGCGACGTAGCGCGTGACGAACGGGCGGAACATCCGGCGGACCCATTGTCGGCGGACATTGCGGCCGTCGGGGTCGTTCGCGTCGCGCCCGTGCTCGCCGTGGACCCGCACGGGCACGCGCGCCGCCCACGCGGGTACGGTGGCCTCGAGCGCAGCGAGATTTCGCGTGTGGACGATGGCGGGCCGGCGTTCCCGGAACAGCCGGTACAGCGCAGGATAAAGAGGGAAGGCATGCCCGGCCCCCTTGCCCAGCGCGGTCACGTGCACGTCACGGCGATGAATGCGCCGGGCAAACTCGGGATCGACATCGGTGAGCGAGACGATCGCATGGCTCCATGCATCTGCCGGAAGCCGATTGATCAGATTGACGACGCCGTTCTCGAGACCGCCGACCGCAAATCGGTACACGACGTGAACAATGAGCCGCGGAGCAGGCATGTTCACCGCTTGCCCGTTTGCGCGAAGCGCAGCGTGTGTTCGATGTGCGGCGCCATCGCCTCCAGCACCTCCCGCGCCGGATCGCGGCCGGCAGCCGGAGCCGCGTAGCTCACGATGACCGCCGAATCACCGCCGTGGCCGCGCAGTTTCGACCAGGCAAGCAGAGCCTTCGCCACATAGTCGCTGGAGGTCAGGGTCCCGTCGATCCAGTACAGCCGGAAGGCGATGAGGCGGCCGTCCCCGTCCTGCGATTTCCGATCGCACAGCGGCAACCTTTCGGCCGTGCCAGTCGACTTCGGTGTCCGCATGCGACAGCTCGTGCCACTGCGGGTTCGACGGCAGGACCAGCGCGTTGCGGGAGGTGATCAGCTCATGGCCTTTGCCCTGGCCACGAAACAAGGCGACGAAAACGCCGGCCGGAATGCCGTCGCGGGAAAAGCCCTCCTGCGACACTGCGGCGAAGCCCGAGTAATCCGGCCGCCAATCGAATGGGGCTTGTTCGAGAGGACTCCATCCACGCTCGGCCGGAAGCGCGGCCAGCGCCGGCACCGGCGCCACCGGCGCGCCTTCGAAGAAGACTTCGACCGGGCGCCACAGCGCGGCGACGGCAATTGCGGCGACGGCGGCCGCGTAGAACCGCGACGGCGCCGCACCCAGCCTCGGTCCGGCGTTCGCATGCGCCGTTCCGCCGGCGGCACGATCCGGGATCGGCGCTTCCGCCTGCGCCCACCAGGATCCGGCCCAGAACAGGAGCAGCATCACGAGGCCGAAGAAGACCCAGCCGTAGATGATGTGATCGACGCCGACCGCGAGCCTGTTGTTGGAAAGATGGCCGATCATGACAATCATGTAGGCCCGCAGCCAGTTCGCAATCACGGGGACGATGATCGATGCAGCAACGAACACGATCCTCCGCGTCCAGCTCCGATAGGCAATCGCCGCGTAGAGGACGCCCACCATGACCGACGCGATGAGGTAGCGTACTCCGCTGCATGCCTCGACGACCGACCAGTTGCCCGACGGAATGGTGAAGACATTTCCTTCCCGGTAGACCGGCACGCCCGAGAGGCGCAAAGCCGCGACCGTGAAGTCCGCGGTCCTGTCGATCATCACGGGCACCAGAAATTCGCCCGCCGGGACCGCGAACAGCAGGAATCCGAGGGGCAGGGCGAGAACGCGGGCGACTCTCGGGCCCAGCACCGAAATGACCGCTGCCTGCAGCATGAACGCCAGGGCGAACTGCTTCACGCCCAGCACGTCCGCAAGCGAGGTCACGAGCCACAAGGCTCCGGCAAGCAGCACCACGACCAGGCCGGGCCACCAGGGGGCGGCCGTCGCCGACGCGAGCTCCGCGCGCTTGCGCCACCCGAGCCAAAGGCAGATGGGAATGACGACGAAGCCGTGCGCGAACGTCTCGCTGCGGATCCAGATGGCGACGATCGACTCGGCCGTGTCGCGGTAGACCAGAAGCACGCCCACGATCGCAAGGCTCATGGCGAGCAGCGGGGCGTACCGAACGAGCACGCTTCCGCGACCGGGTTCCCCGATACCGTTGCGATCGACGAGCGTCGCCATCGGTCAGCCCAGGTTGCGCACGATGTGCGGCCCGAGTGCGTTGGCGACGCCGATCGGCAGCCGTTGCCAGAGGCCGATCATCGCCCGATAGCGGGGGTTCAGCGGATTGTTCTGCGGAATCGTCGCCCGCCGGAGCAGGTTGAATTCGTACGACAACGGCCCGGGCTCGAATCCCCAGTTCTTCTTGAAGTCGAACGATCCCGTGCCGCGCTTGCTGCGGCCGTAATCGAACACGCGCGCGCCGCGCTCGCACGCGCGGCGCATGACTTCCCAGTACTTGAAGTCGTTGGCGGCGAGCTCGCGCGCCTCCGCCGTGTCGCCGGCGTAATACGGGAGCACCTCGTCGCGGAACCGGAAGCTCATCACGCCGCTCACGGGCCGGCCTTCCGCCGTCGTGACGACGAGCACCTCGCAGTCGTCGCCGAAGACCTCGCGCAGGCGCGCAAAGTACGCCTTCGCGAACGGCGGCGTGCCGTGGCGGTGCATGTTGTCCGCGTACAACGCGAAGAAACGGTCGACCGACGAGTCGGTCTCGGCCCGCAGCCCGTTGCGGATTCCCTTGCGGACCATCGCGCGCTGCTTGCGCGGGACCGCGAGCAGGTTCGCTTCGGCGTCGGCCGCGAGCTCGCGCCGGAACGTCACGTAGAGATCCTGCCGCGGCCACCCGGGACATTTCGGCACTCGATTGCGGAGCTCGAGGTGCTCGACGCCAAGCGTGCGCGCGAGCTCGACCGCGGCGTCGACGAGCGCCCGCTCGGCCGCCGCGTCGCTCGACGCCGGTCCTCCGTAGACGCAGAACGGCAGCGACACGAGCGCGTGACCGAACAGGCGGCTCTTCACCTCCGCAAGCGGGAGAACGCCGGCGATCTCGCCGCCACGCTCGGCCAGCCGATAGTGCGTCCGATGGCGGAAGTCGTCCTCGAGGATGCCACGCCAGCCGATGCGGTGGAAGAACGTCGCCTCCGGGCAGCGCCCGACGAAAGCGTCCCACCGCTCGGCGTCACCCGGCGCGACGTCGCGAACGACGAGGGGTGCGGCAGCGCACCCGAGGCGAGGCACCGCTTCGGTCGCGGCTCCCATCATTCGCCGCCATTCAGGAAGATGCGGTCGACGCGGTCCCACCGGAAATCGGCGACGAGCCGCCGCAGGCGCGACTCCATCCGTTCGAGGTTGAGATAGTGGCGAAACCGCGCCTTGGCGCCGGGGCCCGGGACGCGCGGCTGCTCGGGATCGAGCTCCCACGGATGGAAGTAGAACATCGCCGGATGGCCGTCGGCGTCGTTGATGCGGCGGAGCGACCAGCGCGAGATCCGGTACGGCAGCAGCCGGAAGTAACCGCCACCGCCTGCGGGCCACGTCGACCGCAGGACGCGCACCGTGGCGATCGGCACCTCGAGCAGCCCGGTGTGGACCTCGTGCGCGAAGCGCTCACCGCCCGGGGCGCCGTAGTGATCGTGCCGTATCGGATAGAGGCTCGAGCTGTAGCGGTAGCCCGCGTCCGCGATGCATTCGAAGGCCCACCGGTTGCGCGGCCCGATCGAGAAGCTCGGCGCGCGATACCCGCGAACGGGAGCGCCCGCGATGTCCTCGAGCACCGCCTTCGCGAGCCGGATGTCGGCCAGGAACTCGCCGTAGCCCTGATCGGTCGCGCGACGATGCTCGTAGCCGTGGCTCGCGAGCTCGTGGCCGGCCTCGACGACGCGGCGGACCATCCCGGGGTAGCGCTCCGCGATCCAGCCCAGCGCGAAGAACGTCGCGGACACTTCCGCCTCCGCGAGCAGCTCCAGGATGCGGTCGATGTTCCGCTCGACACGGCACGGCATCGAGTCCCACGATGTCCGCGGCACGTGCGGCGCGAACGCCGAGACCTGGAAATAGTCCTCGACGTCGATCGTGAGCGCGTTGATGATGGCGCCGGCGGACGCGTTGCGGGGGTTCATCGCGCGTTTTCTAGTATCGTGAATTGCAATTACGTTGCGCAACTCCACGTCGTTCCGGACGTGGCCGCCTTCGCGGGCATGCATTCTTCGTCGTCCCCGCGGACGCGGGGACCCAGCGACGTGGACTGTCGTCTGCAATGACCCAAAGTCGCTGGATTCCCGCGTTCGCGGGAATGACGACCGCACAACCGACGTATCGAATGTTCACATCTCGTCCAGGGTGCCGGCGCCGACCGGCTCCGGCGCATCCGCCGGCGGCTGCGCACGGGTGCCGAGCCAGGCCGCGAGATCGATGGCGATCCGCTCGGCCGCCCGCCCATCCCAGAGCTCGGGCGTGCGCCCGCGCTTGCCGCCGGCGCGCAGGATCTCGTCGGCGCATGCGCAGGCGCGCGCACGATCGCGGCCGACGATCGTGTTCGTGCCCTGCTCGACCGTGATCGGACGTTCCGTGTTCTCGCGCATCGTGAGGCAGGGCACGGCGAGCGCCGTCGTCTCCTCCTGGATGCCACCCGAATCGGTCAGCACGAGCGTCGCTCGCGCGAGAAGTCCCAGCATCTCGAGGTAGCCCTGGGGCGGCAGGAGCGCGATGCGCGCGTCGGCGACGAGCGGCGCGAACCCGAACCGGTCGATGTTGGCGCGAGTGCGCGGATGCACGGGCCACACGAGCGGCAGTCGCCGCGCGACGTCGCGGAGGAGCGCGAGCGACTCGCGCAGCGCTTCGCGGTCGTCGACGTTGGACGGGCGATGCAGCGTCACGGCGCCGAATCGGCCGTCGCCCAGGAAGTCGGCCGGAATGCCGGCCCGGGCCAGCGTTTGGGACGGCGCGATCGCGCGCGGCCGGTGATGAAAGAGCGAGTCGATCATCACGTTGCCGACGAAGCGCACGCGCTCCGGCGCGATGCCCTCACGCGCCAGATTGTCCGCCGCCGAGCGCTCGGTCGTGAACAGCAGATCGGCGATCTGGTCCGTCAGCACGCGATTGATTTCCTCCGGCATGTCGCGGTCGAAGCTGCGCAATCCCGCTTCGACGTGGACGACGGGCGTGCGCTTCTTCGCGGCCACGAGACTGCACGCGAGCGTCGAGTTCACGTCGCCGACGACGACCACGCAGGCAGGCGCGAGCTCGTCGAGCACCGGCTCGAAGCGGCGCATGATCTCGGCGGTCTGCACCGCATGCGAGGCCGAGCCGACCTCGAGGTTGAGATCCGGCGCCGGCAGCTCCAGGTCCGCGAACAGGCGCTCGTTCATCGCGACGTCGTAGTGCTGGCCCGTGTGGATCAGGACGACGGACGGCAGCTCGGCGCGGGCGGCGAACGCGCGCACGAGCGGCGCTGCCTTCATGTAGTTCGGCCGCGCCCCGACGATGCAGGCGATGGGCCCCGGCCTCCGGGCCTGGCCTTGGCCCTCTTCGCGCGGACGTCCTCGGGGCGGCCCGGCGGCATTCATCAGCGTCCCTTCGGCGGGCCCGGCTTCGACGCCTTTTCCGGGTGGAGCAGCGTGTGCAGCAGATCGACGGCCGCGCCGACCGTCGCTTCGAGGCGATCGATCCGTTCCTCGATATGGTGGAAATGCTTGTGCCACACGGAAGGGTCGACCCGCGTCCGCGCAGCCGCTTCGGACAAGGCGCCCGCATCGGTCTGCACGACGGCCATCGGCGCGAGCGCGGCGTCCGCCCCCATCTCCTCGCGAATCTCGCGGGCGATCGTCTGCACGTCGCCCGTGCCGACCGCGTGCTTCTCGGCCAAGAACGTCGCGAGCAGGACGCGGTTGCAGAGCGTGTTGATCCGCCGCGGAATCCCTCCGGTGAGCTCGTGGATCAGGTCGAAGCAGCCCGGCTCGAACGTCGGATCGCTGGCCCAGCCGACGCGCTTCAGCCGGTGCTCGATGTACGCCTGCGTCTCCGTCCGGTCGAGCGGACCCAGGTGATACGACGCGATCACGCGCTGGCGGAGTTGCTGCATCTGAGGGCGCTGCATCATCGCGCGGAGCTCCGGCTGGCCGACGAGGAAGCTCTGCAGCAGCGCCTGGTCACCGAACTGGAAGTTCGACAGCATGCGCAGCTCCTCGATCGCGCGGGGCGGCAGGTTCTGCGCCTCGTCGACGATCAGGAGCGCGCGCTTCCTGTCGATCGCGAGCTGGCACAGGAACGCTTCCAGCGACGCGAGCAGGATCGCCTTGTCGACCGCCTTGACCGGCAGCCCGAACGCCGTTCCCACGGCGCGCAGCAGGTCGTCCGCCTCGAGCTGCGTGCTCACGAGCTGGGCGGCGACGACCTTGGCGGGATCGAGCTGCTCGAGGAGACTCCGCACGATCGTCGTCTTGCCGGCGCCGATCTCGCCGGTGATGACGATGAATCCCTCGCTCTGGTAGAGCCCGTACTCGAGGTACGCGAATGCGCGCTTGTGACCCCGGCTGCCGTAGTAGAAGGACGGGTCGGGGTTGAGCTGGAAGGGCTTGCCGGTGAGCCGGTAGAAGGATTCGTACATGGGGCCTGCTCACATCATGTCCGCATGTGCGAACAGATGGCCCGGGGCGCCAGTCGAGGCGCCGGGCCTGCCAAATGAGGACGCGCAGACCGGACGTCTCTCGCGAGAGAGAGCAACGAAGAGTGGCGCCCCAGGGCGCCCGTTCCCTTCGGGTTGCTGCCGAAATGCCGCTGCGCTTCGTTGCAAAGCCTCGCCGGGCAGCCGGCCCGGCTTCGTTTTGCGCCTCGCTCAAGGGCATTTCGGCCGTGCAACGCACTTGTGGACATGGTGTGAACGGGCCCCGGGTCACTTGAACGTGTAGTTGATTCCGGCGATGCCGGCGACTTCCTCGTAGTCGTTGCTGGACCCTTGGTAGCCGCGCGACTTCTGGTAGCGCGCGCCGGCATAGACCGTCGTGTGGGGCGACAGCGGCGCCGACACCGTGAGGCGTGCCGTCCCCTGGTCGGTCTTCGGCTTCACCGAAATCGCGACGTCGGGATTCGACTGGTTCGCGACGGTCCGGAGCAAGGTCAGCGTCGCGTCGAGCGAGACGAGCGGCGTGAGCTTGTGGCTCCAGGCGAGGGAGCCGCCGGATTGCGTATTGTTGTTGTAGGCGAACAGGAATGAGGGCAACGGAATGCCGGAACCGGCAATCGGCACCTGCCGGAGCCAGAACACGTTCAGGAAGACACTGTTGCGCGCGCCGAGCAGCCCGAAAGTCCCGGTGGCGCGCTCCTGGAGGCTGATCTGCTGCGTGTAGATCGGAACGGCGCTCGACAGCGACTCGGGCAGCCCGCCGTCCGAAATGAACTGGCGCACGAACGCGAGACGCGCGGCCGGATCCGGGATGCGCGTAGCGAACATCAGGTACAGGAGCGCCTCCACGCTTCCGGTCGGCGGAAGCGTGAACAACTGTTGTGGATAGCTCGTGACGTTGCGCGACACCGAGATGCTGGCCGCCGACAGCGGCGTGCGGTTGTCGAAGGTGAACAGGTAGGACGACCCGAAGTAGCGGTGCTCGTAGTTGCCGACGACGTTCATGCGCTCGGTCGGTGTCCACTCGAAGCCGCCGCCGTAGATCGGCCCGTTGTACGTGACGAACGGGAACCGGTTGTTCTCGTAGCCGCCCGCGGCGTTGAAGCGCAACTGAGGATCGGCCTGCCAGATGGGCTTCGCCCGCGCGAGCTCCGAGATCTGCGGCTGCTGATCGGCGAATTTGACCTCGTTCCAGTTCCCTTCGACTGCCCAGCCGAACCTCCGGACGGGGCCCTCGATGCTGCCGTTCCACGCGTCGTAGAACGCGTTCAGGGTCGAGATCGGCGCCCCGCTCAGCGTCGTCCAGGTATTGTCGTTGCGCAGGTGGTACTTGATGTCGCCTGGCGCCGTGCCCTGGATGTAGGGGCTGACCCGGTACGACGTCGCCGTATACCGGTTGGTGGTGGCGCTGGCAATCGAGACCGGCTGCGGGCCGAACGGGTTCAGGAACTGTTGGGTGGCGTTGATCGCCGCCTCGACCCGAAAGAACTTCTCGTAGAGATCGAGGTTCCCGAGGAGATTGGCCGACGGGTAGATGTAGTTGTTTTCCGCGCCCGTTTTCGCGTACAGCGCGATCGGCGCGGCGACGAAGCCGTGGAGCGAGGTCCGGGCGGCCTCGTGGTCGATCAGCAGGCGCGGCGTGATCACGGTCACGAGATCGCCCCGCGCAAACTCCGACGCCGTCAGGTTGACGTTGTTCGTCAACGTCTCGTCGAGCCCGATCGACGGCACGAGATGCCAGGTCTCCGCCACCGCGGCCGATCCGGCCGACTGCAAGGCCGCCGCGACGCACGCGATGACCGCCGGCCTCTCGAGCCGCACGCACCGTCGGCGGCTGCCGGCGGGGTCCGTTCGGCTAGGGTGCTTCCGCATCCCGGTACAGACCGTAGTAGCTGCCGACCTCGCTCGTAGTGACCTTGTTCAACATCATCAGCACGATCTCGCAGTTTTCGATCGTGGAGAGCGCCTGGTCGACGGCGCGCTGCGAGGTCGCGTTGGCCGCGACGACGACGATGATCTGTCCCATGTGGGTCGCGAGGACGCGCGCTTCGGTCGTAGCGAGCAGCGGCGGCGAATCGAAGATGACGATCCGGTCCCGATACCGCGTGGCGAGCTCGCGCAACAGGCTCGCCATCTGCTCGCTCGCGAGGAGCTCGGTCGCGCGGCGGTGACGCGAGCCGGCCGGGAGGACGGTGAGCTTGTCGATGTTCGTCTTGACCAGCGCATCGGCCACGTCGACCCGGCCTTCGGTCAGGAGGTCGAGCAGGCCGGGCGAGGACGGCACCCCCAGAAGGTCCGGCAGCGCCGGGTGCGCGACGTCGCCGTCGACCAGCAGTACCGAGCTGTCGAGCTCCATCGCCACGCTGATCGCGAGATTGGTTGCGGTGAAGGTCTTGCCTTCGCCCGGGAGCGCACTCGTCACCATGACGAGATTCGTCGGACGGGACCGCGCCACGGCCGCGGCACGCGCGTTACGAATGATCGGCCGCTTGATCACGCGGAATTCGTCGGCAATCTGCGCCGTCGGCGCGTCGGGCGTGACGAACCCGAGTTCCCGGAGGCGATCGACGTCGATGTCGACGCTCCGCCCGACCCGCGGCGCGAACGGCGTGCCGTCGCCGGGTCTGCCGCCGAGCACCGGGGGCAGCGCCGCCCGCTCCGGCGCGACTCCGGCGGCGACGTGGACTTGCGCGGCGATGGCGTCCGCGACGGCTTCGGGGGTGGGCACGACATCGCCATCGGTCCGGAGGCCCGTCGCCTCTCCCGCCGTCGGCGCCGAACCTTCCGGCAGCTGCGCCCCCGCCTTCCGCAATTCCTCGAGCCGCCGGGCGGCCTGTTCGATCAGGCTCATCGCGCGGTCCTCACGCCACGCGGACGGAGAGAAAGGCGATCGCCAGGACCGCGACGAACGACGCGATCAGCCCACTCGCTCCGCCTGCGAACAGCCATGTCCTGCGCCGGCGCAGGCGATCGATCCGCGGGTTGGACAGCATCGACACCGCGCCCAGGATCGGACGCTTCGTCGTTTCGCGCAGCGAGCGCGGGTCGTGGTATGTCGGCATGATTTCGTTCGCGACGAAGCTCGCCGCCACGCCGACGAGCAGCGTGATCAGGAAGGCGGCCGCGAGCAGCGTCATCCGCGTCGGCGGCACCGCCTGCGGCGACACGCGCGGCGGATCGATGACCCGGAACTGCGTGCCTCCCGTGTCCTGCACGTCGACGCCCATCGCCGCGGCCTCCCGCCGGGCGAGCAGGTCGCCATAGGTCTTCTTCTGCACATCGTAGTCGCGGTTGAGCTGCGCGAGCTCTGCTTCGACCTCCGGCACCATGCGCGCGGTCGCCTTGAGCTTCTGGTACTGACCCTCGAGCGACGCGAGTCGCGCGCGAAGCGCCGCGACGTTCGCCTCGGCGTCGGACAGCGACACGCGCATTTGCTGAAACACGGGGTTGCGCTCCGGCGCCTCGACCGACTGCGTGGTCCCGGGGTTGGCCTTCCGAAGGGCCTCGACCTCCTGCTTCCTCTGTGCCTCGAGCTGCTCGATCACGCGCCGCGTGCCGACGACATCCGGGTGCTGGTCGGTGAATGTCCGCAGGAGCTCGTCGAGCTTGGCCTTCTGCGCTGCGATGCGCGCATCGATCTCGGGGACGGCGACCGTCGCAGCGGTGCTGCGCGGCTCCGGCAGGAACGTCGGCGCCTCGCCGGCGAGGTCGCGCTTGTAGGCGTCTCTCGACTCCTCGGCGGCACGCAGCTCGAGCCGGGCCGCCTCGATGTCGTCGGAGAGCTTCGCGATCCGGCTGAAGAAATCCTGGCCGCCACCCTGCCCCGGCACGCCCAGGTACTTGAGCTTGAATTGCTTGAGCCGGTTTTCCGCAGCCTGCAGGCTCTCCTCGTAGCGCTTGATCTGCTCGTCGAGGAACTTGACCGCGGCGCGCGTATCCTGCCGCTTGTCGCCCAGGCTCGACTCGACGAAGATGGTGAGCAGCGACGAGACGACCTTTTTGGCCTTGTCGGGGTTGGTGTCGCGATAGGAGATCAGGTAGAGGTTCGTCGACACGTTGCCGGCGAGCTGAACCGTCTTCATCAGGTGGTCGATCAGTTCATCCCGCTCCGCGTTGGTCGTGACGCGAAGGTCGAGATCGGCCATGCGGATCAGCTTCTCGACGTTCGGGCGGCTGATCAGCGTCCGGCTCATCAGCGAGACCTGCTGGTCGAGATTGGGCTGGATGGCGAGGCCCGCCATCACGGGACGCAGAAGCGACTGCGTGTCGACGTAGACGCGGGCGCTCGCCTCGTACCTCTCCGGTATCCGGTACGCGACGACCACGGAGACGATCGCCGCGACCCAGGCCGCGGCCAGCCCGATCCAGCGCCGGTGCCACATGCCACGGAGGGTTGCGAGAACCCGTTGAATCAGCTCGTTCACGGTACCTGCCCGTCTGCCGGAGTGAAATGCGGACGCGCGCGGCGCGTCAGAACCAGCTCTGGGGAATGATCAGGATGTCGCCCGGGCGCATGTCGACGTTGGCCGAGATGTCGCCGCGCTTGACCAGGTCCTGCACGCGCACGCTGTACGACTGCCCTTTTTCGGCGACGCGGTAGATGGTCGCCTTGTTGCCGTCGGCGAAATCGGTGAGCCCGCCGACGGCGATCATCACGTCGAGGAGTGTCATGTGTTGGCGAAACGCGAGGATCTGCGGCTTCGCGGCCTCGCCGATGACGCGGATCTGCTCGCTCGACGGCCCGATGAACGTCGTCACCACGACCGTGACGACCGGGTCGCGAATGTACTTGCCGAGGGCCTTTTCGATGTCGCGGGCGAGCGCAGTCGGCGTCTTGCCGAGCGCCGGAAGATCGTCGACCAGCGGCGTGGTCACCTTGCCGTCCGGGCGCACGGGGACGGTCATCGACAGCTCCGGGTTGCGCCAGACGATGATGTTGACCGTGTCGAGCGGTCCGATCACGTACTCGTAGTCGGACGTCGAAGCGTCGCGCGGCGCGGGCGGGTAAGCAGGGCCAGCGCAGCCGGCTGCGGCCAGTGCGAGAAGGGCGAGCGCCGCGCGCTTGGCGGCTTGCGTCGCCCCCGCGGCGAAGTGGATCGAGATTCCGGACATGCTTCCTCCTCGTGACGCGGCGAAGACGGATGATGTTAACACCGTCGAAGTGCGTCGCGCGCCGTGACGCGCCGATTCAGACAAGGTTCATGCCCATGTGATCGTCAGCGAAAGGCAGTTTCGAAGGATCCATCTTTGTACGATACGCAGTGTCAACGTTAGCGAGCGCCAGCCCGACTTGCGTCCTCTTGCGCGTACAGCGGAGCGGGGTCAGCCCGGCCCCCGGCGTCAAGCCCGGATACCACGTCGAAAATTTCTTCAGGTGTCCTCCCCGCAGGACCCCGCGGCACAACACATCGACACGCCGCCGACGGCAGGCAAGAGCCTCTCGGCGGCGCGAGGCGCAGACGTGCCGTCCCGCCCTCGATCGGCCAAACAGCGTGCTCTCAAATCGCTTGCTTTGTGACCGTTGGCATTTGCGGCAAAAGCGGGCTTCGGCCAGTCAATGACGTTGTCGAATAATTTTACACTCCGGTCCCGTCCGATGCTGATGACTTTCGGTTGTATTTGTTTTTTAGCCACTTTCTCTGCCTGGCATGGGCGATGCTAGTTGTAACCCACCAGATGTTCGTGCTTGGGCGATATCGGTAAAAACTCTCTTGGGGCCGCCATGTTGAAACTGTTGAAGTTCTTCACCGCAGCGGGAACCGTGGCGTTGGCGCTCGTTGCTGCGCCCGCGCAGGCGGTACCGATCCTCGGCTCAATCAGCGTTACCGACGGTCTCACTCCGGCGAGTCTCCCGGGGCCGGGCGCCACCAGCATCGTGTCCGGGATGACGGCAATCGCTCCGCAAGCGTCCGGGATTCCGTTTGGTTGCACGGGAACCTTTGATGCGTCCGGTACAGATTCGTGTGCCGTGGGCGTGCTCGCCAGCATGAGCGGATGGACCTTTGGACCCGTTGGCACCCCTGTGATCATCGTCATCGACGGATTTACGTTCACCGTCCTTGTCGATTCGGCGCCCATTCCAGGGGCTTTGAGTTGCGAGTGTCAATGGCACCTGCCAAGACACATTGACGTTGCGGCAGGTGGCTTCCTCACCGGTGCCACGAACACATTTACGCGGCAGGCGCTGGCATGCCGGAGCCCGCGTCGCGCGCCCGGCCCGGCATCGGCTTGGGACTTGGCCTTGTCGGTCTCGGCTTTGCGCGCCGCCGCCGTTTGACTACAACTCATCGCTCACATCTACCCGCCCGCGTGGCGGGGTTTTTGTTGCGCATTCGCAGCCCCCACGTTCCACTGTAGGGGGAGCAGACAGTGCTGGCGCCTCCAATGAGCCCGCCTACCCAACGCCGCTGCGGGACCGGCGCAAATCGCGATCGCGACCGCTGATCGGTGCACGTCGCTCCCGACTCCGCAGGTCCTGCCGTCACGATGGCGCGTCTCGCAGGCTGGGACCGCGGCGCGAGCGGACCAAGCTGGAAGCGGATACAGGGCCCCGTCATCGCGCGGCGCCATCGCCTTGAAGTGAGCGCTGACCACCCATCCCGGCAACCGCCGGGTCGCGCAGTCCCAGCGCATCTTGCCGCGATGCGCTGACCTTTGGCGCCACTTCAGGTCCGCGACCACGGACCACAAGAAAAAGGCCGCATCCGGAGATGCGGCCAAAACGCAAAAGAACAGGAATCCCCACCTACACCTGCCACGACGCGGACTCCGCGGAGGCGGAGCCCGGTAATCCGACTATGCGCGCGTCCGACGCGACACGAGCAGCGCCACGAGGCCGGCGCCGATCAACGCGAGCGGGCCGGGCTCGGGGACGTCCGAGGGCGGCTTGCGTCCGATGAAGTCCTGGTGCCCGGGGCTGCTGTAGAGAATGATGTCGCCCTTGTCGCTGAAGCCGCCGAGTCCGGCGAGCCAGGTTTCCGCCTGCTGGTCCGTCGGATTGTTGACCCTGTTCGTATGGAACGTGCCCGAATAGAGGGACAAATCGCCGTCGTACAGGATTTCCCAGATCGCGAGCTGGAACGCCGCCGAGTTGAGCGCGCTCGCCTGGGCGTCGCCATACGCTTCCTGGAACAGCGCGCTCAGCAGGCCCTCGTTGCCGGGGACTCCGAGCGTGTAGTCGGAATACGAAACGCCGAAGTAGAAGCTCTGCGAGAGCTCGTAGCACCAGACCTGGATCGGATTGCCGTCGAACGTCCCGACGAAGCCGCCGGCCTGGCCGCTGTAGCCGGGCGTCGAAACATTCACCCCTTGATGGTAGGCACCCCCCGGACCGACGAAATCCGTGAGGAGCAGGGCATGCGCCTGGGCGGAGCCTATACCGGCGAGCGCCGCGCACGCAGCGATCCCCGTCAACAGCTTCTTCATCGTCGTCATGCGGACCCCACCCTGGATGTTGGCGTTGTACTTCGGCCCACGATCCGCCCTCCCTGGGGCGACTATGTGGTTTGACCTTGAAGTAGCAAGCGTCGTGCCGGTGGGACGACGGCATTTTACCTTTTTAATTCATTGAGTTGAGCTATCTTTTTGCCTTGGACGGCTTGTCGCCCACAGCGAATGTAAAGAAGACCGACGCTCGCGCGGCGAGCGGGAGGCGCGCCCGACCCCATGAAAAAAGGGCGACGGCGCGTGACGCCGTCGCCCTGGATCGAAGCCGTTGAAGCCTATTTCTTGGCGGCGTCCTTGCCGGGTTCGACCGCGGGCGCCGGGGTCGCGGCAGTCGGCCGGCGCCGGCGCGACTATCGCCGGGACCGGCGTCGCGACGGGAACGGCCGGCGGCGTGGCCAGCGTCCACGCGCCGATCAGCGGCACGATCATCAGCGCGACGATGTTGATGATCTTGATCAGCGGGTTCACCGCCGGTCCTGCCGTGTCCTTGTACGGGTCGCCCACGGTGTCGCCAGTCACAGCCGCCTTGTGCGCGTCGGACCCCTTCCCGCCGTGGTGGCCGTCCTCGATGTATTTCTTCGCGTTGTCCCACGCGCCGCCGCCGGTCGTCATCGAGATCGCAACGAACAGGCCCGTGATGATCGTTCCCATCAGCACGCCGCCCAGCGTCTGCGCGCCCGCGGCGGTGCCGCCGACGTACGCGAAGCCCACGCCGACGACGATCGGGATCAGCACCGGGAGGAGCGAGGGGACGATCATTTCCTTGATCGCCGCCTTGGTCAGCATGTCGACGGCGACGCCGTACTCGGGCTTCGCGGTGCCCTCCATGATGCCCTTGATCTCCTTGAACTGCCGGCGCACTTCGACCACCACCGCGCCCGCGGCACGCCCGACGGCTTCCATCGCCATCGCCCCGAACAGGTAGGGGATCAGGCCGCCGATGAAGAGGCCGATGATCACGTAGTGGTTCGACAGGTCGAAGCTCACCGCCTTGCCGGCGGACTCGAGCGCGTGCGTGTAGTCGGCGAACAGCACCAGCGCGGCGAGGCCGGCCGAGCCGATCGCATAGCCCTTGGTCACCGCCTTCGTCGTATTGCCGACCGCGTCGAGCGGATCGGTGATCGCCCGTACCGAATCGGGCAGCTTCGCCATCTCGGCAATGCCGCCGGCGTTGTCGGTGATCGGGCCGTAGGCGTCGAGCGCGACGATGATCCCCGCCATGGACAGCATCGCAGTCGCCGCGATCGCGATGCCGTAGAGTCCCGCGAGCTGGTATGAGACGAGGATCGCGACGCACACCGACAGCACCGGCAGCGACGTTGCCTTCATCGACACGCCGATGCCGGCGATGATGTTGGTCGCGTGGCCCGTCGTCGAGGCCTGCGCGATGTGGCGAACCGGGCTGTATTCGGTGGCCGTGTAGTACTCGGTGATGACGACCATCGCCGCCGTCAGCGCGAGGCCGACCAGGCCCGCACCCCAGAGGCGGAGCACCGTGAGGTGCGGGTCGAGCGCGGACATGCCGCCCATCATCATCTGGGTGATGACGTAGAAGCCGATCGCCGAGAGCACGCCGGCCACGATCAGGCCGCGGTAGAGCGCGTTCATGATCTTGCCGCCGTCGCGCGCCTTCACGAAATAGCAGCCGACGATCGACGCGAGGATCGAGAAACCGCCGAGCACGAGCGGATAGGTGACCGCCGTTTGCGCCTGCTGCGGCAGCAGGAGCGCGCCCAAGAGCATCGTCGCGACGATCGTGACGGCGTAGGTCTCGAACAGGTCGGCGGCCATGCCGGCGCAGTCGCCGACGTTGTCACCCACGTTGTCGGCGATCACCGCGGGATTGCGCGGGTCGTCCTCCGGGATCCCCGCCTCGACCTTGCCCACCAGGTCCGCGCCGACGTCCGCGCCCTTGGTGAAGATGCCGCCGCCGAGACGCGCGAAGATCGAGATCAGGGAGCCACCGAACGCGAGACCGACGAGCGGCTCGATGATGTGGTGCAGGCCGCTGCCCATCGGGTCGGCGCCCCAGTGGGCCGAGCCGGTCAGGAACGCGTAGAAGCCCGCGACGCCGAGCAGCCCGAGCCCGACGACGAGCATTCCGGTGATCGCGCCGCCGCGGAACGCGACCGCGAGCGCCTGGTTGAGCCCGCTGCGCGCGGCCTCGGCCGTGCGGACGTTCGAGCGGACCGAGACGTTCATCCCGATGTAACCCGCGAGGCCCGACAGCACCGCGCCGACCAGGAAACCGCCCGCTGTCGCGCCCGGCAGCGCCCACCAGATCAGCACGAACAGGACCACGCCCACGATGGCGATCGTCGTGTACTGGCGATTCAGGTACGCCTTGGCGCCGGCCTGGATGGCGGCGGCGATCTCGCGCATCCGGTCGTTTCCGGCCGGCTTCTTGAGGATCCATCCGATCGACACGAACCCGTAGACGATCGCGGCCGCCGCGCAGACGAGCGCGAAGATGAGGCCGGTGGCGTTGGACATGGTGGCTCTCCCGTTGTGTGGCACGAAGTCGCGGGAGCGTGCGGCACGGGCCTGTGGCCGACCCTCGTGCCGGGGCGTCGCGGGATCGACCCGCGGCGTCCGATGTGTCCCCCGCGCCGGAACGGCGCCCGGGTATCCAGACGCCGCCGCAAAACGCGCTATTGTGCCAGTTTGCGGGCCACGAAGTCGAGCCGGTCCTGTCCCCAGAACGGCTCGCCGTCGACGACGTACCAGGGCGTGCCGAACACCTGGCGGTCGATCGCCTCCTGCGTCGCCGCGTCATAGCGCGCGGCGATTTCCGCGTCGGCCGCCCGCACCGCAACGGTCTCCGCCGGCAACCGCGACGCCGTCGCGCACTCGGCGAGCGTGGCGGGATCGGCGATGTCGCGCTCCTCCGCCCACCGCGCGCGCATCACGGCACCGGCGAAGGCGAGCGCGCGCTCGGGATCAAGCTCGATGCCGGCCAGCGTCCAGCGGGCGGCGAGGTCCGGCCCCGACGCCGCGAACTTCGGCTGCGCATTGAGCGGGATGCCGAGAAGCGATTGCCAGCGCGCGAGCTCGATCAGCCGGTACGCCTGCCGCTGCGGCGCGCGCTGCTTCAGCGGCAGCCCGCCCGAGACCGGGAACACGCGGCCGAGATCGACGGGCTTCAGGTCGACTGAGGCGCCATGCTTTGCGCAGAGCGCGACGAACCGATCGTGGCCGAGATACGTCCACGGCGAAACGACCGTCATGTAGTACGTCACGACCTTGCGCATCGCCCCTCCCTAGGCCGCCCCGGTCGGCTCGGCCTTCACCAGCCACTGGAGCGGCACGACGTCACGCGCCGCCTGCTGCGCATCGACGCCGAGCTCCGCCGCGAGCCGGCATACGGCGGCGATCGTCGGCGCGGCCTCGGGATCGTTGAACCGGCGGCCGCCGAGCATCGTGATCCTGAAGCCCGCCTCCTGAAACAGTCGCATCACCGTCGGGCGCGTGAACCAGCGCAAATGCGTGCGGTCGAGCAGCCCGTTCTCCTCGTAGAACAGTTGACCCGTCGCCAGCCGCGCGACGACGCTCCAGTGCTGCATGTTGGGGATGCACGCGACGACGCAGCCGCGCGCCGCGAGGCGCATGGGCAGCCGCGCGAGCACTCGCCACGGATCGACCATGTGCTCGAGCACGTCGCCGAACACCCAGCAGTCGGCCGGGCCGAGCGCGTCGAGATCCGCATCGCTCATCCGCTCGAGGTCGGCCGACACCACGCGGCTGCAATGAGGGCGGGCGAGCTCGGCATACTCGGGCTCGAGCTCGATCCCGACGTACTCGCAGTCCGGGTTGGCCTTGCGGTACTCGCGGGCCAGCGCGCCGGCGCTGCAGCCCGCCTCGATCACGCGGGACGCATGCGGCGGCATCAGTGCCAGCAGGTCGACGTTCGCGACCTCGTGCGCAGCCGTCTGCTTCACGTCAGACCGTGAATCCCTGCGCGAGCTTCTTCGGCACCGCGACGTTCTTGAGGCGCACGTAGCGGGGCAGACCGTCGCGGTACGGCGGGGGCGCCTCCCCTCGCATCAGCGGTGCGAGGTAACGGCGCGCCTTCGCCGTGATGCCGAAGCCGTCGCTCGTGATGAAGTCGCGCGGGAGCATCTTCTCGACGTTGGCCACCTTCGCGAGCGGCGCCACGGTAATCTTCCAGCGATAGGGCTTGTCGGAGACGCGCGTGATCGCCGGCATCACGGCGCTCTTGCCGGCGAGGGCCAGCTCCACCGCCGCCTTGCCGACCGCGTAACTCTGATCGAGGTCGGTCTTCGAGGCAATGTGCCGCGCGGCGCGCTGCAGGTAGTCGGCGACCGCCCAGTGGTACTTCTGCTTGAGCTCGGCCTTGACGATGGACGCGATCAGCGGGCCGACGCCGCCCAGCTGCGCGTGGCCGAACGCGTCCTTCGTCCCCGCTTCTGCCATCAGCTTGCCCGATGCGTCCTGCAGGCCCTCGGAGACGCCGACGCAGCAGTAACCCCAGCGCTTCACGTTCGCATCGACCGCGGCCAGGAACTTCGCCTGGTCGAACGGGATCTCGGGGAAGAGCAGCACCAGCGGAATCGGCGTGCTCTCGTCCTCGGCCATCCCGACCGCGGCGGTGATCCAGCCGGCGTGCCGGCCCATCACCTCGAGCACGAAGACGCGCGTCGACGTCTTCGCCATCGACGCGACGTCGAACGCCGCCTCGCGCATCGACGTCGCGACGTATTTCGCGACCGAGCCGAAGCCGGGACAGTTGTCGGTGATCGGAAGATCGTTGTCGACCGTCTTCGGAACATGCACGGCCGTGAGCGGATAACCCATCGCGTCGGCCACCTGCGCGACCTTGAGGCACGTGTCGGCGGAATCGTTGCCGCCGTTGTAGAAGAAGTAGCCGATGTCGTGCGCGCGGAACACGGCGAGGATCCGCTCGTACTGCGCGCGGCTCTCGTCGAGCCCCTTGAGCTTGTAGCGGCACGAGCCGAACGCGCCGCCCGGCGTGTGCCTGAGCGCGGCGATCGCGGTGGCAGGCTCGCGGCTCGTGTCGATCAGGTCCTCGGTCAGCGCGCCGAGGATGCCGTCGCGGCCCGCGTACACCTTGCCGATCTTCGTCCGATGCCTCCGCGCCGTCTCGATCACGCCGGCGGCCGACGCGTTGATCACGGCGGTCACGCCACCCGACTGGGCATAGAAAGCGTTGCGGGCCATGCGGGTCCTCAGCTCCTGAGCGCCGCCAGGCACGCGTCGCGGATCGCGTCGACGCTGCCCATCCCGTCGACCCGCCGGTGCCTGGGCGCGCGCGGATCGCCGCTCGCCGCCCAGCGCGTGTAGTACTCGACGAGCGGCTTCGTCTGCGCGTGGTAGATCTCGAGGCGTTTCTTCACCGTCTCCTCGCGGTCGTCGTCGCGCTGGATCAGCGCCTCGCCGGTCGCGTCGTCCCGCCCCGCGACCTTCGGCGGATTGAATTTCACATGGTAGGTGCGGCCGGACGGAGGGTGCACCCGCCGCCCGCTCATCCGCTCGACGATCGCCGCATCGGGCACGTCGATCTCGAGCACGTAATCGAGGCCGACGTCTTTCATCGCGTCGGCCTGCGGGATCGTGCGCGGGAAGCCGTCGAAGAGATAGCCCTTGGCGCAGTCGGGCGCGCGAAGGCGCTCGCGAACGAGTCCGACGATGATGTCATCCGATACGAGCGTTCCGGAGTTCATCACCTTCTTCGCGGCGAGTCCGAGCGGCGTGCCGGCGTTGATCGCGGTGCGCAGCATGTCGCCGGTCGAGATCTGCGGAATGCCATACGCCTCGGTGATGAAAGCGGCCTGGGTGCCTTTGCCCGCGCCGGGCGGGCCGAGAAGGATGAGGCGCATCGGGGAGGTCGTGCCGGTCGCTCGGGCATTGCGGACATGCCGTTACGCGAAGCCGGACGGCGACGCCCTGGGCGGTCGACCGGGATTTTGCGGCCGAAGCCCGGGCCGGTCAATCGCCCCGCGGCTTACGGCTCGCCGCGCGCGAACAGCGCCTGCACGCGCGCGAGGTCTTCCGCGGTGTCGACACCGGGGGCCGGCGTGCCTTCCGTGACCTGCACGACGATCCGATAGCCATGCCACAGCACGCGAAGCTGCTCCAGGGCCTCGAAGCGCTCGATCGGCGCTGGCGCCAGCGAGGGAAACCGGCGCAGGAAGCCCGCGCGATAGGCATAGAGACCGTAGTGCCGGAACAGCGGCAGGCTCGGCGGGAGCGCGTCGCGGCTGATCGCGAACGCGTCGCGCGCCCAGGGGATCGTCGCCCGACTGAAATACAGCGCATAACCGGCCGCGTCGAGCACGACCTTGACCACGTTCGGATTGAAGGCCTCCGCGGGATCGACGATCGCGTGGCAGGCCGTCGCGACCGCCGCATCCGGATGTGCGGCGAGGAGATCGGCGACGCCGCGGATCAAGGCCGGCGCGAGCAGCGGCTCGTCGCCCTGGACATTGACGACAATGGCGTCGTCGGCCAGCGCGAGCTGCCGCGCGGCTTCGGCGAGGCGGTCCGTTCCGGTCGGGTGGTCGGCGCGCGTGAGGCAGGCATCGATGCCGTGCGCATCCGCCGCGGCCCGGATCCGCTCGTCGTCGGTCGCGATCACGACGCGATCGGCCCCGGCGCGTTGCGCGCGGAGCGCGACGCGGACGACCATCGGCTTGCCGGCGAGATCGGCGAGGGCCTTGCCGGGAAGGCGCGTCGACGCGTGGCGGGCCGGAATGAGGACGGTGAAGGGCATCGGTGCGGCGAGCGTCCGAGGGCCGCGCGACGCCGGTCAGGAGCGTTCCTCGGCTTCCTCGGGCGTGAGCCGCCGCGCCTCGTCCTCGAGCATCACCGGGATCCCGTCGCGGATCGGATACGCGAGTCGCGCCGAGCGGGAAACGAGCTCGTTCCGCTCGCGATCCCACGTGAGCGGACCCTTGGTCACCGGACAGACCAGGATATCAAGCAGCTTCGGATCCACGGAGGACCTCCTCGATGCGCGACACGAGCGCCGGATCGATGTGCGCCCGCACGGGCAGGTACCAGCAGCGCTCGTCGGCGAACGTCTCGCATCTTACCGCATCCTTCTCCGTCATCAGGACCGCGCGCGCCCCCGGCAGCGCGAGCTCCTGCACAATGAAACGGTGATGATCGGGAAACGCGTGGACGGTCGGCGCGAGCCCGAGCGCGCGGAGATGCGCGAAGAACCGCTCCGGGTTGCCGATCCCCGCGACGGCGTGCACGCCCGATCCGGCGAATGCCGGTGCCGGCTGCGATTGCGAGCGATCCGCGACGCGCACGAACGCGTCGCCCGCGAGCGTCATGCGCCACGCATTGGGGACAATCCATGGCGCGGGCGCACCGGCGGTGACCAGCGCGACGACGGCGTCGACTTCGTCGAGCCGCGCCGGCGGCTCGCGCAGCGGTCCCGCCGGCAGTCGCCAGCCGTTGCCGAGGCCGCGGGTCGCGTCGACGACGACGATCTCGAAATCGCGGGCGAGGCCGTAGTGCTGGAGCCCGTCGTCGGCGACGATCACGTCGCAGCCAGGATGCGCAGCGAGGAGCGCGCGTCCCGCCGCGACCCGATCGGCGCCGACGGCGACCGGAAATCCGGCTCGAGCAAGCAGCAACGGCTCGTCGCCGACCGCGTCGGCGCGGGCGTCGGCACCGACGACTTGCGCCGGCGAGCCCGCGCCGGAGCCGCCGTGCCCGCGGCTCACGATCCCCGGTTGCCAGCCGCGCTCGGCGAGCGCGCGGCCAAGCGCGGCGGCGAGCGGCGTCTTGCCGCTCCCCCCGACCGTGATGTTGCCGACGACGACGACCGGAACGGGCAGCCGCAGGACGCGAAGCGCACCGCGTCGATACAGTGCTCGGCGCGCTCCGGCGATCGCGCCGAACGCGAGCGCCGCGGGAACGAGCGGGGCCGTGAGCGCCGTCAGCCGCGGCGCGTACCAGGCGTCGACGAGACGGGTAGTGAGGGACATCGGGGCGAAGGGGCGCTCACGTTACCCCATCGTCGTTCCCGCGAACACGGGAGCGCGGTGTCGCTGGCTGCAACGACGCAGGATCCCGCCTCGCGGGGATGTCGCATTGGCTTCCAATCGCCCGGCGGCTCCGCCTTGCGCTCTCGGACCAATGCGTCACTTGGCCGGCGACTGCGTGGCGAACGTGATGTGGACGAGGCCCGCGATCCGCGCCGCTTCCATGACGTGGATCACGGACTGGTGCGTCGCGTTGGCGTCGGCGTTGATCACGACGACCGGATCCTTCGCGTCGCCGGCCGCCGTCCGCAGGAGATCCGCGAGCGAGCCGACGCTGCTGAAGGTGAACGGCGTCTTGTCGACGACGTAGTGTCCCTGCGCGTCGATGCCGACGTTGATCTCCTTCGGGCGCTGCTTCAGCTGGTCGGCGTCGGCCTCCGGCAGCGTGATCTGGAGCTCCGAGATCCGCTGGTACGTCGTCGTCACCATGAGGAAGATCAGGATGACGAGCAGGACGTCGATCAGCGGGATGAAGTTGATCTCCGGGTCGTCGCGGCCACGCATGCTGCGCAGGTTCATGGCGGCGGATCGATTACTTGCGTTCGCCGTGGGCGAAGTCGACGAGCTTGATCGCCTGCTGCTCCATCTCGACGTGGAGGCTGTCGATCGTCGCCCGGAAGTGCCGGTAGAAGATCATGCTCGGAATCGCGACGATGAGCCCGAACGCCGTGTTGTAGAGCGCGACCGAAATGCCGTGCGCGAGCTGGATCGGGTTCGATCCCGCCGCGGTCTGCGAGCCGAAGATCTCGATCATGCCGACGACGGTCCCGAAGAGCCCGAGCAGCGGCGCCATCGCGGCGATCGTGCCGAGCGTCGTCAGGAAGCGCTCGAGGTCGTGGGTGATCACGCGTCCCGCTTCCTCGATCGCCTCGCGCATCACCGGACGCGGGCTCTTGATGTTGGCGAGGCCCGCTGCGAGGATCCGGCCGAGCGCCCCCTGCTGCGCGGTCTTCGCGAGCAGCTCCGCCGTGACGCCGTGCTGCCGATACTCCGCGAGCACGCGATCGACGAGCCCCGTCGGGGCGACGACGCTCCGCCGGAGCGACCACAGGCGCTCGAAGATCAGCGCCAGCGCGATGACCGAGGCCAGGATCAGCGGCCAGATCGGCCATCCGGCCGCTTGGATGATGGACCACACGGTGCGTCGTCCCTCCGTTGAAAACTGCCGGCAATGTAGCGTGGGGGCGGGCAATCCGCAAGGGAATGCGCGCCTCTGCGCGCGTCTCAGCGCGATCGTGTTGCGCGCCCGCGCGGCATTCCTTCGGCCAGCGTCGCCGACACGGCGGCGCCGACGAGGACGACGTACCACGAGACGTAGACCCACAGGAGGAAGAGCGGCACCACCGCCAGCGAGCCGTAGATCGTCCGGTAGTTCGACAGCGACGTCACGTAGAGGTGGAAGCCGTACTTTGCAACCTCGAAGCCGAGCGCGGCGAACAGGCCGCCCCACAGCGCGGCCCGGAACGGCACGCGGCGCGCCGGCAGGATTGCATACAGCAGCGTGAACACCGCAGTCGTGATCGCGATGGCGAGCGGCGTCGCGAGGAGCGCCACGGCGGGCGTGACGAACGGCGCCTGCTCGACCGAGACTTCGAGGATCCACGTCGTCGCGTAGATCGCCGCGCCGATGGCGAGCGGGCCGGCGGTGAGGCCGACTGCGTAGACGACGACGCGGTGAAGGAGCGACCGTGCCTCGCGCACACCCCAGATGGCATTGATTTCCTGGTCGACCGCGGCGACCAGCAAGAGGGCGGTGGCGATGACGAAGGCGAGGCTCAGTCCCTGGAGGCCGGCCGCCTTCGCGCCGAATTGGGTGAGGTATTCGCGGACGACGGAGCCGGTGCCCGGGAGCAGGTGGCGCAGCAGGAAACGCTCGAGCGCGTCGAGCCACTGCTGGAACAACGGGTAGCGCGCGACGTAGACGAACGCGACCGTGAACAGCGGGACGAGATTGAGCACGGTCGCATAGGACAGCGCGGCCGCGGACTGCGCCAGCCCGACCCCGCGAAGGCGGGCGACGACGCCGCGGACGAACGCTACAGGCCCCATGCGTGCGGCCACGTGCTCGTGTGCCTGCGGGTGACGGAGTTCTCGGCGAGCTCGGGCGTCAAGGCGGAGTACGCGGCCGGAATCGCGCGAAATCGAAGTATCCGGCATCACCATTATCGCACTGCGCTCCCGGAACGCCCCGCGCAAACCGCACCCGTGTAAGCTCGCTGCCGAGGGAGACGACTCTCGGGGCAACCCGGGCTTGATCCTTTGGAGGTCGGAATGACGAACGGATCCGCTTCGCCGGCGGTCGAGACGGCGGTCCTCGGCGGCGGCTGCTTCTGGTGCCTCGAGGCCGTCTTCGACGGGCTCGCCGGCGTGCTATCGGTCGAATCGGGCTATGCGGGCGGCACGGTCCCGAACCCGGGCTACGATGCCGTATGCACCGGCCGCACCGGACACGCCGAGGTCGTCCGCGTGACGTTCGATCCGACCGTCCTGTCGTTCCGCGACCTGCTGACGGTCTTCTTCACCATCCACGACCCGACCACCCCGAACCGGCAGGGGAGCGACGTCGGGACGCAGTACCGGTCCGTGATCTTCTGCCAGGACGACGCGCAGCGGGCGACCGCCGAGGCGGTCGTCGCCGAGCTCGGCGCCGCGAAGCTCTGGCGCAATCCGATCGTGACCGAGATCGCCGGCGCCGCACCGTTCTACGAAGCCGAGGCCTACCACCAGGAGTACTTCGACCGCAACCCCGCGCAGCCGTACTGCCAGCTCGTCGTCGAGCCGAAGGTGGCGAAGTTCCGCAAGCACTTCGCCGGTCGTCTCAAGAAGCCTTCCGGCTAACGAACCTCCGAACAAGGCCCAGGCGGCTGCGCTGCCGGGTCCAATGCGAATGCGCGCGACTTGTTCGGAGGTTCCCTACCGCGCCGCATGACAGGCGAGCAGTCCGCCGATGGCGAGGCACGCGCCCTGCTCGCCGATCGCGCGCTCCCCCTTCTCGCCGCTCACGGCTCGGCCTCCGTCACCGGGACCGCATGTGAGCGCATCACTGTCGGCCTCATGCGCCGATTCGCGGTTGCTCGCATCCCCAAGCGAGCTTGGGGCCCCTGCTCGCCGCTCACGGCGCTAATCTATCGATCGTCCAGTGGCCGGGATGCTCGGGATGGCGGCGATAGCGGATGCGATCGTGAAGCCGCGACGACCTGCCTTGCCAGAATTCGAGCATGGCGGGAGCGAGGCGGTAGCCGCCCCAGTGCGGGGGACGCGGTATCGCGTCGCCCGCGTCGCGGTAGCGCGCCTCCGCCGCCGCGAACCGCTCCTCGAGCGCTGCCCGTCCGGCGATCGCCTCGCTCTGCGGCGATGCCCACGCGCCGAGCCGCGCGGGACGCGGCCGGCTCGCGAAGTAGGTCGTCGATTCCGCATCGGCGATCCTCGAAACGCCGCCCTCGATTCGCACCTGGCGCTCGAGCTCGGGCCAGAAGAAGAGGAGCGCGGCTTCGGCCCTCGCCGCGAGCTCGCGCCCCTTCCGGCTCTCGTAATTGGTGAAGAACACGAAGCCGTTCTCGTCGAAGCCCTTGAGGAGGACCACGCGCGCCGAGGGACGGCCCGCGGCGTCGGCGGTCGCGAGGGTCATCGCGTTCGCCTCGGGCAGCTGCGCCTTCACGGCCTCGTCGAACCAGTGCTCGAACTGGCGGAAGGGATCCGGCGCGACGTCGCGTTCGTCGAGCGTCTCGCGCATGTAGTCGATGCGCAGTTCGGCGATCTTCACGGCAGAGCCCAAGGAACGTCGGCGTTCGGCGGTCGGAGCATTCTACCCTCGCGGGAACGGCTCGGCCGTGCGGCGCGCCGCCAATCCCGCGTGCGAGTTCGGAGGGGCGTTCGTGCGTCGGAAAGAGCCGTTCGCGCCACGGCGGCGCGAGCCTCCGAGCGAGGCGCCGCGAGCGTCCCGCCGGCGGCGCTGCGCGACAAGGCGGGCCCGCCCCCTGCCACAGTCCGCGAACGCGGCGCGATGTCGCACCCAGGCGCTTCCCGGCGCAACGGGAGCGGCCGGCGCGCGCCGCGGTCCGCGCGCCACGAGTGCAACACGCCTCGCGCACAGAGTGAAAAAACCTCTTGCGAGGGATTCCCTTCCCTCGGAATTGCGCTATAGTTGCCGCCGATGGAGCAGGATTCACCGTGACAGGACGGCCTGCTTCAGAGCGTTCGATGCAGTGCAATCCGCATCTACCCCGAGGAAGGAGAAACATGGCTACTGCCAAGAAAGCAGCAAAGAAGCCCGCGAAGAAGCCTGCCGCCAAGAAGTCGGCGAAGAAGCCGGCCGCGAAGAAGGCTCCCGCGAAAAAGGCCGCGAAGAAGGCCCCGGCGAAGAAACCGGCGGCGAAGAAGTCGGGTGCGAAGCGCAAGCCCAATGCCGCATTCATGAAGCCGATGACGCCGTCGTCGGTGCTGGCCGCCGTGGTCGGCTCGATGCCGATGCCCCGCACGGACGTGACCAAGAAGATCTGGGACTACATCAAGAAGAACAAGCTGCAGGACGCCATCAACAGGCGCCTGATCAATGCCGACGAGAAGCTCCGCGCCGTGTTCGGCGGCAAGAAGCAGGTGTCGATGTTCGAGATGACCAAGCTCGTTTCGAATCACCTCAAGTAAACGAATTTCCGCGCCCTGCACCAGGGACGCGCGACGCCACGGCCGGCCGGGAGCTCCCCGCCGGCCGTGTTTTCTTGGCGCCGCCTCTCGCGCGCGGCAAGCGCAGACGCGGTAGAGTTCCACTGCCGCGAGTGCGCCTTGCCCGCCGGCGCCGCACGATGCCCGCCCACGCACCCGCCCCGCCGCCGCCGCCGGTCTCGCAGTTCCTGCGCTACGCCGGCGCCGGTGCGCTCGGCACCGGACTCCATTACGGCGTGCTGATCGCGCTCGTCCAGCTCGCGCGCGTCGGGCCTGTCGCCGCATCGTCCGCGGGGGCCGTCTGCGGGGCGCTCGTCAACTACGCGCTCAACCACCGCTTCACGTTCGCGAGCGACCGCTCCCACGCGCGCGCGCTGCCTCGATTCGCGCTCGTGGCGGCGGCCGGCGTGGCGCTCAACGCACTCGTGATGGCCGCGGTGCTCGCGCTGGCCGGCCCGCACTACCTCGTGGCGCAGCTGATCGCGACGGCGGCCGTCCTCGCCGCCGGCTTCCTCACGAATCGCGCATGGACGTTCTGAGCGCCGTCGGAACCTCGGGGCCCGCCACCCGCGCCGCGAGCGGGGAATCGGTCTCGGTCGTCGTTCCGGTCTACAACGAGGAAGCCGTGCTGCCCGAGTTCCACCGGCGCCTCACCGCCGTGCTCGACGGCATCGCGGTCCCGGCGGAGATCGTCTACGTCAACGACGGCAGCGACGATGGATCGATGGCGTTTCTCGCGGCCGTGCACGCCCGCGAACCGCGCGTTGCGGTGGTCGACCTTTCGCGCAACTTCGGCAAGGAAGCCGCGATGAGCGCCGGGCTCGACCACGCCGGAGGCGACGCGGTCGTCGTCATCGACGCCGACCTGCAGGATCCGCCCGAAATGATTCCCGACATGCTTCGCGCGTGGCGCGAGGGCCACGACGTCGTGCTGATGCGGCGGCGCAGCCGCGCGCAGGAGAGCTGGCTCAAGAAGGTGACGGCGCGCGCGTTCTATCGCGCGATCGGGCGGATCGGCACCATCGAGATTCCCGCTGACGTCGGCGACTTCCGCCTGCTCTCGCGCCGCGCCGTCGCCGCGCTGCGGCGGTTTCCCGAGCGCAGCCGCTTCATGAAGGGACTCTTCGCCTGGATCGGCTTCCCGTACCGCGAGATCGAATACGACCGCGACGGCCGCTATGCCGGGAAGACGAAGTGGAACTACTGGCGACTGTGGAATTTCGCGCTCGAGGGCATCACGTCGTTCTCCGTCGTGCCGCTGAAGCTCGCGAGCTACGTCGGCTTCGCGACGGCGCTCGTCGCTTTCGCGTACGGCGGCTATTTCATCCTCAAGACGCTGGTGTTCGGCGATCCGGTCCGCGGCTTTCCCACGCTGGTCGCGGTCGTCCTCTTCCTGGGCGGGCTCCAGCTGATGGCGCTCGGCATCATCGGCGAATACCTCGCGCGGATGTTCATCGAGGTCAAGCAGCGGCCGCTCTATCTCGTGCAGCAGCGGCTCCCGCCGCAGCGGCCCCTTGCGGCGCTCCCCGCCGACGACTCGCGCGAGGCATGGCCTTCGTCCTGACCGCGCGCGAGCGCCGGATCCTCGCGCTGTTCATCGTCGTCGTCCTCGCCGTGCGCCTCGCGACGCTCGGCGCTTATCCGCTCATGGATTCGACCGAATCGCGCTACGGCGAGATCGCGCGCAAGATGGTCGAGACGGGCCGCTGGCTCGTGCCCCAGTTCGACTATGGCGTCCCGTTCTGGGGCAAGCCGCCGCTGTCGACGTGGCTGTCCGCCGCAGCGATGTCGGTCTTCGGCGTCGGCGAGTTCGCGGCGCGCCTGCCCTCGTTCCTGCTGCTGGTCGCGGGCGGCGTGCCGCTCGCCTGGCTCGCGGCGCGCCGCGCCGGCCGCGACTACGCGCAGTGGGTACTCGCACTGTTCGTCGCGACGGCGCTCGTGTTCATTGCCGGTGGCGCGGTGATGACCGACCCGGCGCTCGCATTCGGGACGACGCTGTCGATGGTCGGATTCTGGCTCGCGGTCGAAACCGCCGAAGGCCCGCGCATCGTTGCCGCGACGGCCTTCTTCCTGGGCCTCGCGATCGGCCTGCTGGCGAAAGGCCCCGTCGCGCTCGTGCTGACCTTCGTTCCGATCGGCGCGTGGACGCTCGCCACCGGCCGCTGGAACGCCGTCTGGGCCCGGCTGCCGTGGATCATCGGCGCCCTCGCCACCGCCGCGCTCGTCGTGCCGTGGTACTGGGCGGCCGAGCGGGCGACGCCTGGCTTCCTCGATTACTTCCTCGTCGGCGAGCACTGGAAGCGCTTCCTCGAGCCGGGCTGGAAGGGCGACCTCTACGGCGCTGCGCATGCGAGGCCGCGAGGGACGATCTGGCTCTTCTGGCTCGCCGCGGCACTGCCGTGGTCGGCGGCGGCGCTCGCCTGGCTCGCGCGCGCGATCGCCCGGCGGCGCTCCGATCTCCGTGAGCTATTCGCCGATCCGTGGCGGCTCTATCTCGTGTTGTGGGCGGTCACGCCGATGCTCTTCTTCACCGTATCGGGCAACATCCTCGCGACCTACGTTCTGCCCGGGCTGCCCGCGTTCGCGCTGCTCGTGGGCGAGCTCGGCGGTCCCGCCCGCGACGAACGGGGAACGCTGCGACCCACGGTACGCGCGCTCGTCGCGGCGGGCAGCGTGCTTCCGGTGCTCTTCGTCGCCGGCATCGCGACGCAACGGGCACGTCTCGAATCCGAGCATTCGCAGCTCGCGCTCGTGCGCACGTGGCAATCCCTCCGTGCCGACACCGGCCAGCGCCTCATCTACGCGGGCGCGCCCCCCCTTCGGCCGATTTCTACTCGCGCGGGACGGCGGCGCACGTCGCGGACGTGGCAGCGCTGGTGCCGATCCTCGAGGACCCGGCCGCCGATTTCATCGCGGTCCGCGCCGGCGACCTCGCCCGGCTGCCGGCGGCGACCCGCTTCCGCCTCGAGGCGCTCGGCGAGTTCGGCGACTATCGCCTGCTGCGCGAGACGTCGCGCTGACGCCGGGCCCGCATACTCCATGCGCGCCAGGGCCGTGTCGTTCGGATCTCCCGAACGTTGGCACGGCTAGTCCGCGGCGACCATGCCCTTTGCAACGCCCGGGCGGGCCGCGAGCGCCGCGCCCCAGCGGTCGAGGTTGGGCATGCCGCCGGCGGCGTCGATCTTCTGCCGGCGGACCGCGTAGACCGGGTAGAGGGCGAAATCGGCAACCGACAACTCGTCGGCGAGGTAATCGCGACCCGCGAGCCGCGCGTCGGCAACGCGGAAGTAGCGCAGCATCCGCTCGCCCAGCCACTCGAGGTTCGATGCCGACTTCTCGGGCGCGCGCACGCCCAGCAGGAACAGGTTGGCCGACGCCGGTGCGCAATCGGTCATCGCGTACATGAGCCACTGCAGCGCGTGGGCGCGCCGCAGGGGGTCGGTCGGCATGAACCGCCCCGCCTTCTCCGCCAGGTAGAGCGCGATCGCGCCGGATTGCGTGAGCGTCAGCGGCTCCCCGCCGGGGCCTGCGGGATCGACGATCACCGGGATGGCGCCGATCGGGTTGAGCGCGAGATAGTCCGGCGCCTGCTGCTCGTTCTTGAAGAGATCGATCCGGTGGACGCGATAGGGAAAGCCGCACTCCTCGAGCATGATCGCGGCGCGCTGGCCGTTCGACGTCTGGAACGTGTAGAGATCGATCACCGGCGTCCCCACGCCGGGCTCGACCTCCGCCCTGCCAGGCAATGCATGTGCCGCGCCGGCGGACGCCGCGGCACCGTCACCGCTCACGCGCTCACGCGCTCACACGCTGCAGCGCCGCGATCCGCTCCTCGATCGGAGGGTGCGTCGCGAACAGCGACATGATGCCGCTCCTGTCGGTGATGCCGAAGCCTGCCATCGACTGCGGCAGCGCTCCCGGCTCGAGGCCGCCCAAGCGGCGCAGCGCGTTGACCATCGGCGACGGGCTGCCGAGGAACTGCGCGCTGCCGGCGTCGGCGCGGAACTCGCGCCGGCGCGAGAACCAGGCGACGATCATCGAGGCGAGGATCCCGAGCACGATCTGCGCGACGATGACGGTGATGAAGTACCCGGGGCCGTTGCCCCGCTCGGTGCGGAACACCGTCTTGTCGACGATCGAGCCGATGATGCGCGCAAAGAACACGACGAACGTGTTCACGACGCCCTGGATCAGCGTCAGCGTGACCATGTCGCCATTCGCGACGTGCGCGATCTCGTGCCCGAGCACCGCTTCCACTTCCTCCTTGTTCATCGACTGCAGCAGTCCCGTCGACACGGCGACCAGCGCCGAGTTGCGGAACGCGCCGGTCGCGAAAGCGTTCGGTGCGCCGTCGTAGATCGCGACCTCGGGCATCCCGATGCCGGCCTTGGTCGCGAGCTTGCGCACGGTCTCGACGATGTATGCCTCGGCGTCGCTGGAGGGCTGGTCGATCACGTGTGCGCCGGTCGACCACTTGGCCATCGACTTCGACATGAGCAGCGAGATGATGGCACCCGTGAAGCCGACGACCGCCGAGAACGCGAGCAGCGGGCCCAGGTTCATGCCGGTCTGGGCGGTCATCGCGCGGTCGAGCCCGAGCAGGCGCAGCACGATCGACAGAACGAGCACCACCGCGAGGTTGGTGGCGATGAACAGGAGAATGCGTTTCATGGGGGAGTCCGGCTCGTACGCGAGGGCGCCATCTTAGCAGCCTGACGCGACGGCGGTGGACGGTCGGCGGTCCGCGCCGGCCGTCCGGCGCTATGGCTTCGCCCACGAGTCCCGCAGCGTAACCGTGCGGTTGAACACCGGCCGGCCGGCCGCGTGATCGGCCAGGTCGGCGACAAAATAGCCGTGCCGCTCGAACTGGAAGCGCTCCTCCGACGCCGCTTGCGCGAGCGCGGGCTCGACGCGTGCCGTGATCACGCGCTTCGAGTCGGGATTGAGATCGTCGAGATAGTTGCGTTCGACCGGCGCCGCGGCCTCGTCGTCCTCGTCCTCGCCGGCGACGGCGACCGCGTGCCGCAGCGCCGCGTCCGGCGCCTCGCCGTCGGCGCGCGCGCCAAGCGGGTTGCGCGACCCCGGGAACGGGACGGCGAAGAGCCGGTCGTAGAGACGCACTTCGGCCGGCACCGCGTGCGCGGCCGACAGCCAGTGGATGTTGCCCTTGACCTTGCGCGCGTCGGCGCCCGGGGTGCCGCTCTTGGTCCCGGGGTCATAGGTGCAGTGGACGACGGTGACGTTGCCGGCGGCGTCCCTCTCTGCGCCGACGCAGCGGACGATGTAGCCGTAGCGGAGACGCACCTCGGCACCCGGCGCGAGCCGGAACCAGCCCTTCGCCGGGCGCTCGTCGTAGTCGTCGCGCTCGATCAGGAGCTCACGCGTGAACGGCATCGGGCGCCGGCCGAGCTCGGGATGGTGCGGGTGATTGGGGGCGAAGCATTCCTCGGTCGCACCCTCCGGAAAGTTGTCGATCACGAGCCGGATCGGATCGAGCACGGCGATCCGCCTCGGCGCCCGCGGGTTGAGGTCGTCGCGCATGCAGTCTTCGAGCACGCTCATGTCGATCCACGAGTCCGACTTCGACACGCCGATGCGCTCGGCGAAGAGGCGGAACCCCTCCGGCGTGAATCCGCGGCGTCGGGCGCCCACCAGCGTCGGCATCCGCGGATCGTCCCAGCCGTCGACGTGGCCCTTCGTCACGAGCTCGATCAGGCGCCGCTTCGAGAGGACGACAAAGGTCAGGTTGAGCCGCGCGAACTCGTACTGCTGCGGCAGCGGGCGCTCGAGCTGCCCCCCGTCGGCGAGCCTCTCGATCACCCAGTCGTAGAGCGGCCGGTGATCCTGGAACTCGAGCGTGCAGATCGAGTGCGTGATCCGCTCGAGCGCGTCGCTGATGCAGTGCGTGTAGTCGTAGAGAGGGTACACGCACCACTTGTCGCCGGTTCGATGGTGCGACGCGTGACGGATCCGGTAGATCGCCGGGTCGCGCATGTTCACGTTCGGACTCGCCATGTCGATCTTGAGACGCACGACGTGGGTCCCGTCGGCGAACTCGCCCGCGCGCATCCTCCGGAAGAGGTCGAGGCTCTCCGCGGCCGGGCGGTCGCGGTACGGGCTCGCGCGGCCGGCCTCGGTCAGCGTGCCGCGGAGGGCGCGCAGCTCCTCCGCCGACTGGCTGTCGACGTACGCGAGGCCGCGCTCGATGAACCACTCGGCGAAACGATAGAGCGCATCGTAGTAGTCGGACGCGTGGTAGCGGTGCAGGCCCCAGTCGTAGCCGAGCCAGCGCACCGATTCCGCGATCGAGTCCTCGTATTCGACGTCCTCCTTGAGCGGGTTGGTGTCGTCGTAGCGCAGGTGGCAGCGGCCGCCGTTCTCCGCGGCGAGACCGAAGTTGAGGATGATCGACTTGGCGTGCCCGTAGTGCAGGTAGCCGTTGGGCTCCGGCGGGAAGCGCGTCACGACCCGCCCACCGTACTTCCCCGTCCGGTTGTCCTCCGCGATGATCGTGCGCAGGAAGTTGGGCGCCGGCGCCGAGGCTGCAGCTGCGCGTGCGGACGCCCGCGGAGTCGCGCTCGCCTCCGCGGTCGCTGGCTCCGGCGGTGCGGCATTCATGTCAGCGCATGTCCTTTGTTCATGAACAATCGTTTGACAACCGACATTCTAGCGCGGGTGCCCGAAGACGTCATCGAAGCCGCTCATAGTGCGCAGGGGCCGCAGGCCGGAAAGCCGTGCCGCGCAAGGCTTTGCAGGCAGTCGAGCGCGGAGTCGCGCGCGCGTTGTCCACAAATCCTGTGGATAAAATTGTGCGTATCTTGTACATTCGCTCGCTAAGTCGCGGGGCGGTCGAAGGAAACCTTCGCATGCCCAAATTCACGCCGATTTTTTCGCCCGCCAACTCAACGTTTTACAGACACTCCGGGAGTGCCGTCCGGCCACGTTTGCGGCGTCCGGCGACGTCGAATGTGACGCTCGCGTGATGCAATTCTTACATGGAGTTGTCTTGGACACGATCGTCGCGTCGAGTCCTCGACGACACGATCGTTGATCGCTTCGCCCATCCACGTGTCCCCTTGACCTCACGACTGCCCTTGAGCGACACCGGCGGCGCAGCACCTCCGCGCGCGGCGACCATCGTTCCGGTGTCGCTGCTCGTGAGCTCGGCCCGGCTCCTTCTCGAGCGGGAGCTCGGTCTCGTCTGGGTGAGCGGCGAGATCTCGAACTTCACCCGCGCGGCGTCCGGACACTGCTATTTCAACCTGAAGGACGCGCAGGCGCAGGTCCGCTGCGTCTTCTTCCGGCACCGCGCGCAGTTCGCGGACTTCGCACTGCGCGATGGTCTCGCGGTCGAGGTCCGCGCGACGGCGTCGATCTACGAGGCCCGGGGCGAGTTCCAGCTCAACGTCGAGACGATCCGCCTCGCCGGCCAGGGCGCGCTCTACGAACGGTTCGCGCGGCTCAAGGCCCGACTCGAGGCGGCCGGATGGTTCGCGCCGGAGCGCAAGCGCCCGCTGCCACGATGGCCGGGCGCCGTCGGCATCGTCACGTCGACACGCGCCGCCGCCCTGTCCGACGTCCTCGCGATGCTCCGGAAACGGTGGCCGCCCCTCCGTGTCTTCGTCTATCCGGCGACCGTGCAGGGCGACGGCGCCGCGGAATCGATCGCACGGGCGATACGCGCCGCCAACTCGCGCGCGGAGGTCGACGTCCTGATCGTCGCCCGCGGCGGAGGATCGATCGAGGATCTCTGGGCCTTCAACGAGGAAACCGTCGCCCGCGCGGTGTTCGAATCCGCGCTGCCGATCGTGTCCGGCGTCGGCCACGAGACGGACTTCACGATCTGCGATTTTGTGGCCGACGTGCGCGCGCCCACACCGACCGCGGCCGCGGCGCTGGTGGCGCCCGACCGCGACGCCATCGTGCGTCACATCGCCTCAGCGGCTGGCCGCCTGCGGCACGCGGAGATGCGAGCCCTCGAGAACGCGATGCAGCGCGTGGACGGCGTGGCGAGGCGTCTTGTCCATCCGGCGACTCGGATCGAGCGGCAGGCGCGCGACGCGGCGCTCCTCGCGGCGAGAATGACGCGGGCGCTGCGCCATCGCCTCGATGCGGCGGCGGTGCGCGTCGGCGGACTCGCGCAGCGGGTGGCGTGGCGGCTCGCGCAGCCGCTCCCGCAGTCCGCGCTTCTCGCGCCCTCGGCGCTCGCGCTCGCGCGAGCGGGGCGAGCCCGGCAGGACCGGCTCGACACGCGCGTGACCGTGCTCGCGCGAAGCCTGGCCCACCTCAACCCGCAGGCGGTGCTCGACCGGGGCTACGCGATCGTCACCGCCGCCGACGGGGCGATCGTGCAGGACGCGGCCACCCTCGGCGCCGGCGACGCCGTCGACATCGCCTTCGCGCGCGGCAAGGCCGCCGCGACCGTCACGAAGGTGGAGCGGGGCTAGTGTGGTGAATTGCAAGTACGTTGCTTACGACTCCACGTCGTTCCGGACGCGTCCCGCGAAGGCGCGGGACAGCGAGCCGGACTGTCGCCTGTGACTGTCAAAGACACCGGGTTCCCGCTTTTGCGGGGACGACGAAGAATGCATGCAACCGGCGCATTCGTCGCGGATACGGCGCGTTGACGATTGCCGGCTAGGCCTCGTCCGGCTCCGGGTCGTCGACCGCGGCCGCGCGCGGTCGCTCTCCGGCCGCGTGCGCCGCGGACGCGGCGATCCGCGGCGTCGTCGTCTCGACGTCCGCGTTCTGCGCGCGGTGGCGCAATGCGTGGTCGATCAGCACGAGAGCGACCATCGCCTCGACGATCGGCGTCGCGCGGATGCCGACGCAGGGGTCGTGCCGGCCATGCGTGTTGACGATCACCGGATGACCCGCCTTGTCGATCGAGCGTCGGTCGAGGCGGATCGACGACGTCGGCTTCACCGCGATCGTGACCACGATGTCCTGCCCGGTCGAAATGCCGCCCAGGATGCCGCCCGCGTTGTTCGAGACGAAGCCTTCGGGCGTCATCTCGTCCGAGTGCTCGGTGCCGCGCTGCGCGACGCTCGCGAAGCCCGCGCCGATCTCCACCCCCTTGACCGCGTTGACCCCCATCATCGCCGACGCGAGATCGGCGTCGAGACGCCCGTAGACCGGTTCGCCCCAGCCGACCGGCACGCCGCTCGCGACCACGGTGAGCTTCGCCCCGCACGAGTCGCCCGACTTGCGGAGCGAGTCCATGAACGCCTCGAGCTTGTCAACCATCGACGCGTTGGCGGCGAAGAAGGGGTTCGCATCGACGTGCGCCCAATCCTCGAACGGGATGGCGTGCGGCCCGAGTTGCACGAGGCAGCCGCGAATCGCGACGCCGTAGCGTTCGGCGAGCCATTTGCGCGCGATCGCGCCGGCCGCGACGCGCACCGCCGTCTCGCGCGCCGACGCGCGCCCGCCGCCGCGGTAGTCGCGGATCCCGTACTTCTGCCAGTACGCGTAGTCGGCGTGCCCGGGCCGGAAGGTGTCCGCGATCGCCGTGTAGTCCTTGCTGCGCGAATCCTCGTTGCGGATGAGCAGCGCGATCGGCGTGCCGGTCGTGCGCCCCTCGAACACGCCCGAGAGGATCTCGACCGTGTCGGACTCGCGCCGCTGCGTCACATGCCGCGACGTGCCCGGCTTGCGGCGGTCGAGGTCACGCTGAATGTCCGGCTCGGCGAGCGCCATTCCCGGCGGGCAGCCGTCGACGACGCAGCCGATCGCGGGGCCGTGCGATTCGCCGAAGGACGTGACGCGGAACAGCGTGCCGAGCGTGTTGCCGGACATGGGAAGACGCCGTGATCGGGAGCGGCGAGTGGCCGTGTCGAGTGTAGCACACAGCCATCGACGCATCGCCGGCCGAAAGGAACGCGCACACGCGTCGGAGGCAGGCCTAGAATCCGGTCGATGCGCGCGGAGCGTCGTTCGAATTCGCGTCCTCGACGCCCATGACCTCACTCCCCGAAGCCCCCGCTATTCCAGCGATGCTGATTGGCCGTCTGCGCAAGGCGCGCTCGGTCGCTGCGCTGACCGGGGCCGGAATCTCCGCGGAATCGGGCGTGCCGACGTTTCGCGACGCGCAGACCGGCCTCTGGGCGAAGTTCGATCCGCTCGAGCTCGCAACACCGGATGCATTCCGGCGCAACGCCAAGCTCGTCTGGGACTGGTACGCGTGGCGACGCGAACTCGTCGCCCAGGCGAAGCCGAATGCCGGCCACCGCGCGCTGGTCGCGATCGAAGCCGCGGTTCCCGAGTGCGCCGTGATCACGCAGAACGTCGACGGGCTCCATCGTGCCGCGGGGAGCCGCCGCGTCGTCGAGCTTCACGGCAACCTGCAGCGGGTCAAGTGCTCGCGCGAAGGAACGATCGTCGACTCGTGGGACGATTCCAGCCCGCGCGAGGCGCCGAGATGCACGCACTGCGGCGCGTTCCTGCGGCCGGACGTCGTCTGGTTCGAGGAGACGCTGCCCGAGGGCGCGCTCGCGCAAGCCGAGCGCGCGGCGCGCGATTGCGACGTGCTGCTCGTCGTGGGCACGGGCGCCGAGGTCTATCCGGCGGCCATGCTGCCGGCGTACGCGCGCCACCACGGCGCCGCGATCGTCGAGATCAATCCCAATACGACACGGCTCTCGGAGCGCGTCGACTTCGTGCTGCGCGGGCCTTCCGGCGTCGTGCTGCCGGCGCTCGTCGCTGCCGTATGGGGCGAAGTGCCGGTCGCGCCGTAGCGGCGTCAGCGCGCGGTCGCCGCCGGTTTAGGCGCGGCGCCAAGCCTCGCGAGCCCTTCGTCGCGCAACCCGGTCAGGATCGCCTCGCCGTCGGGCGCGACGCGAAACTCCCCGTAGCGCGCCTTCGCGTAATCGGCGGCGTGCCCCTCCTCGAAGAACCAGGCATTGGTCGCAAGCTTCGGCGTGCCATGCCGGATCCGATACCGCATCCGCACCTCGTCCGCCGCCAGCGGGCCGCCGTCGTCGAGCCTCCGGAACACGGCCACGCCGCGCGCATCCTGGGCGAGGACGAGCTGTCCGTCCTGGGCCGCGGGCCGAACCGCGGTGACCGGAAACGCGTCGCGCGCGGCCTTGAACTGCAGCCGCATGTAGTCGCCCTGCATCATCGAACGCGGGTCGGCCGGCGCGAGCTCCAGCAGCACCACCCGACCTTCGTCGATTAATCGCTCGCGCGACAGGATCGACGCGTTGACGGCGGCGAGCAGCGCGATGCCCGCCAGCACGACGATGCCCTTACGCATTGCGAGCCTCCGCTCCCTTCGCGCCGATCAACGGGCGGAGCGCGAAGCGGAGCGCGAGCAGCACGGCGCCGGCCGCGAGCAGCGAAAGCGCCTTCGTGAGCAGCGGCGCCTCGAGCGAGTAGTAGTAGAACGACAGGGCTGCCGCGACGGCGACGAGCCCCAACCCGGTCATCGCGACGCGCCCGGCGGCGAACGAAACGATCGCGACGAGCGCGCCGACGATCACGCCGGGCACCGGCCACGCCGCTACGGCGAGCGCGATCGAGCCGCCGACCGTCGCGATCCCTGTCCGGCTCGTGAGCGCGATGGCATTCTTCGCGAGGAGCCACACCATCGTTCCCGTGAAAACGACGCCGGCGAGCAGCGCCCCGTGCGCCGCCCACGCCGGGGCCGGCAGCGCATCGGGTCGCCCGGACAGCCAGGCCATATCCAACACCGACGACGCCGGGACGATCGCGAGCATCGCGAGCGCCGCCCCCGCGCTCGTCGCCCGCCACAGGCTCGCATTCGCCGCGAGCCGCGTCTCCGCAGCCTGCAACATCACGAACGCCGCCGCGGCAACGGCCGGGAAGATCGCCGTCGCGCGCCACTCGTGCAACGCGAGGAAGCACGCGAGCGCCGCGGCGAAGGCCGACCACGTGCGATGCACCGAAGTCGGCGCGAGCAGCGCGAGTGCGGCCTCGAAGACGACGATCGCGACGTAGACGGAGGCATCGTGGTGCGGGATGATCTGGAACAGGCCCGCGACGACGAGCGCCTGCCCCGCGAGGCTCACCGCCAGCGCGAACTGGGCGAAGAACTCCTGCCGCGACAGGATCCAGAGCATCGCGATCGCGGCCGCGCACAGCAGGAGCCCGACGGTCACCGATGCAGGGCCGCTCTTCGTCACGAACGCAAGCGCGACGCCGACGAAGCCAAGCAGGAAGGCCGCCGCGATCCACCCGGCGATGCCGATCATCGTGCGGACGTACCACGGCACCGGCGCGTCCTCCGCCGCCGGAGCGTTCCCCGTCGCCAGGTCGGCGGCGCGGAGCCGGTCCCATAGCGCGTTCCGGTCGCCGGCGTTCATGCCGACTCCCCGGCGGCGACCTGCCGCAGCCACCAGGCACCCGCGGCCGTCATCGCGATGACGACGAGACCGATGAAGAGGAAGCTGCCCGCCGTTTCGCGCTGCAGCAGGTTGTGCGCGAGCGTCGCGGTGACGACGATGATGGCGCTCAGAACCCCGCCCGCGAGGATGAACAGGTCAACGCTGCGACGCCGATACACCGCATGGAGGGCGCCGAGCCAGGCCGCGTACAGGACGAGGCCCCAGCCGCCGACGCGGCTGAGGTCGAGAACGGACCATACGGCGAGCCAGGTGATGGCGGCACCGCTTGCGAAGGCGAGCACGCGGACGGCCCAGCGCTCGCGAAGCCACGCGACGCCGCTCGCTGCCAGCACCTCCCAGACGGCGAGCGCCGCCGTGTTCAGTCCGAACAGCGCCCACAGCATCTCACGCGTGCCAAAGACGATTCCGAGGATCCCGCCGAACACGCTGAAATAGAGAGCGACGGCGACATTGACGAGCGCAAGCCAGAGGAGCCAGAGGGCCGGCATCCGCGCGATGACGACCCACACGGCGATCGCACCAGCCCAAGTGGCGAAAAGCTCCCAGGTGTCGGCCCCGGTCTGATAGACCTGCCCGACCAGCGCGAGCATCGCGCCCACGCACAACGCCGCCGCGACGAGCGCCGCCTCGCCCGCGAGCGAGTCGAGGCCGTAGCGCCAGCAGACCGCGAGCGCGAGGACGATCGGCGCCTCCACCAGCGCGAACTTGGCGAAGCGCCCGAGCTCCTGCCAGTTCGCGGCGACGAAGAAGACCGCCCCGGCGGCCATCAGCGCCACGGCGAGCCCGAGCAGCAGCCGGTCGGCGAAGCGTCGCCACTCTCCGGCGCCGGGAATCGCGCCCGCGACGCGCAGCGCCTGCGCGAGGTGGCGCGGCTCGAGTCGGCCGGCTTCCGCCCATTCGAAGATCGCTTCGCGCTCGCCGCTCATCGCGTCTCCCTTGTAGCCCTGACGGGCCTACCGCCGCTCGCCGCGCAGCGCGAGCACGGTCGCCTGCAGGGCCTCGAGCGAGACCTCGCGGGGCTGCACCGGCGGTGCGGCGACGAGGGCGATCCGCGAGAACATCCCGCGCCAGCGCCGCATCGCCTTGCCGTTGGTGCATCGGCTGAAGAAGCTGCCCCAGAGTCCGCGCAGCGCGAGGGGGATCACCGGCACCGGTGTCGTGTCGATGATCTGCTGGATTCCCGGCCGGAACGGGTTGAGCTCGCCCGTGTCCGTGAGCTTGCCCTCCGGGAAGATGCCGATGATCTCGCCGTTGCGAAGCGCCTCCGCGACGTCGGCGAACGCGCGATCCTTCATCGTCGCGTCCTCCTTCGCCGGCGCGATCGGGATCGTGCGCATCGTGCGGAAGATGAACGACAAGAGCGGGGTCGCGAAGATCCGGTGGTCCATCACGAAGCGGACCGGCCGGCGCACGCACGCGGCGATCACGACGGCGTCGACGTAGCTCACGTGGTTGCACACGAGCACGCAGGCGCCCTCCTCGGGGATCCGTTCCAGGCCTTCCTTCTCGACCCGATAGAACGTGTGCACGAGCAGCCACGCGAGAAAACGCATCAGGAACTCGGGAACGAGCGCGTAGATGTAGACCGCCACCGCCGCGTTGAGCAGCCCGACGACGAGGAAGAGCTCGGGGATCGACAGCCCCGCCTTGAGCAAACCGATCGCGATGCCGGCGGACGCCACCATGAACAGCGCGTTCATGATGTTGTTGGCGGCGATGATCCGGGACCGGTGGGACGGCGCCGAGCGCGACTGGATCAGCGCGTAGAGCGGGACGGTATAGAAGCCGCCGAACACGCCCAGCAGCAGCACGTCGACGAGCACGCGCCAGTGCGCCGCCTGCGCGAGGAACGCCGTCACGCCCGGGTCGGTCTGCGGGACGAGATGCCGGCTCCCGAGCCACAGGTCCACCGCGAAGAGGGTGAGCCCGATCGAGCCGAACGGCACGAGGCCGAGCTCGACCTTGCGCCCGGACATCCGCTCGCACAGGAGCGATCCGGCGCCGATCCCCACCGAGAACACGGCGAGCAGGAGCGTGAACACGTGCTCGCCGCCGCCCAGCACGTCGCGCGTGTATGCAGGCAGCTGCGCAAGGTAGACCGCGCCGTAGAACCAGAACCAGGAGATGCCGAGCATCGAGCGCCAGACGACGACGTTCTCATGCCCGATCTGAAGGTTGCGCCAGGTCTCGCTGAGCGGATTCCAGTTGATCGACAGATCCGGCGCCACGGCAGGCGTTTCGGGAATCGCGCGGCTCGCAAGCCAGCCCAGCACGGCGATGACGAGGATCAGCGCCGATGCCGCGGCGAGACCGAAGGGCTTGATCGCGACCACCAGGCCACCGGCAATCGTCCCGAGCAGGATCGCGACGAACGTTCCCATCTCGACCAGGCCGTTGCCCCCGACCAGCTCTTCCGGCCGGAGATGCTGCGGCAGGATCGCGTACTTGACCGGACCGAACAGCGTCGAATGGATGCCGAGAAGCGCCAGCGCGGCAAACAGGAGCGGGACGCTCCGCTGCCAGAAGCCGAGCGCGCCGATCACCATGATCGCGATCTCGAAGAGCTTGATCCAGCGGATGAGCCGCGATTTCTCGAGCTTGTCGGCGAGCTGTCCGGCGGTGGCGGAGAACAGCATGAACGGGGCGATGAACACCGCGCCGATCAGGTTGACGATCGTGCTCGCGTCGACCGACACCAGCGCCGCGGCCTCGAAGGTCACGAATACGACGAACGCGTTCTTGAACACGTTGTCGTTGCCCGCGCCCAGGAACTGGGTCCAGAAAAACGGCGCGAAGCGGCGTTCGCGGAGCAGGTCGAACTGGTTGGGCTGGTGCACGACGCGACTCCCTCAGCTATCGAGATACTCGAAGACGGCCCGGAGCGCGGCGCGCACGGCGCCGGTATCCGCCCGGTACCAGACTTCCTTCCCTACCTTCTCGCAGCGGAGCACGCCGGCGTCGCGCAGCACGCGCAGGTGGTGCGAGACCGCCGATCTGGACAGCGTCGAGGCCGCAACGATCTGCGCCACGTTGAGCCGCTCGTTCGGCTCGAACATCAGCACGATGCGCTGGCGGTGCGGGTCGCCCAGGGCGACGAAGATCGCCGCCGTCCGGCGCCACGGTCGCGGGATCGCGCGGGCGTAGCTCGGTCGCATGGGAGGAAGGAGGCGGGAGAGGCCCGGGTTAAATAACTAAAAGACTAGTTATGTAGTCGCATACTGCGCGGCGCAGGCCCGGCCTGTCAAGGGCTCCCCCCGCCGCCCGGGCGCGAGCCGACGAACGGTCGACGCCGGACCGCGAGTCGCCCGGGAAGCTACAATGCGCGCTCGCCCCTCCTTCCGGGGTTCGCCTCTCCTCCGGCTCCGATGCGCGGGTACCTCGACTTCATGCGGCACGTCCGCGAGCACGGCTTCCGGAAGGCCGACCGCACCGGCACCGGCACGCTCTCGGTCTTCGGCTACCAGATGCGCTTCGACCTGCGAGCCGGGTTTCCGCTCGTCACGACCAAGAAAGTGCACACGAAATCGATCGTGCACGAGCTCCTGTGGTTCCTGCGCGGCGAAACCAACGTGCGCTCGCTGCGGGCCGCCGGCGTGACGATCTGGGACGAATGGGCCGATGCGCAGGGCGAGCTCGGGCCCGTGTACGGCTACCAGTGGCGAAGCTGGCCCGCGCCCGACGGGCGCCACATCGACCAGATGGCGAACGTCGTCGGCGAAATCCGGCGCAATCCCGATTCGCGCCGGCTGATCGTGTCGGCGTGGAACGTCGGCGACATCCCCCGGATGAAGCTGCCGCCGTGCCACCTGCTGTTCCAGTTCTACGTCGCCGGCGGGCGGCTCTCCTGCCAGCTGTACCAGCGGAGCTGCGACATCTTCCTCGGCGTGCCCTTCAACATCGCGTCCTACGCGCTGCTCACGCACATGGTCGCGCAGCAGTGCGATCTCGACGTCGGCGACTTCGTCTGGACTGGCGGCGACTGCCACCTGTATCTCAATCACCTGGAGCAGGTCGACACGCAGCTCGCGCGGACGCCGCTCCCGCCGCCCAAGCTCCTGCTGCACCGGAAGCCTGAATCGCTGTTCGATTACCGGTTCGAGGACGTCGAGTTCGCCGGCTACCAGTCCCACCCCCCAATCAAAGCTCCCGTCGCGGTATGAAGTCTCACTTCTGCCGCTCCATCCGGATCCGCCAGGCTTCCTTCCAGCCGTCGCCGCTCCTGACTTCGGTCAGCACGAAGTACGCGTCATCGCCGTCCCGCCGCCACGCGCTGCGATAGGTCTGCTCCTGTTTGCCGTCGCTGTACTTGTCCTCCGGGAACACGAGCGCGCCGTCGCGCACCGCCACGCTGCCGCGGCTCGCTCCGCCATGCGTGTTGATGTAGAGATACTGTACGGTCTTTGACGACGCGTCGAAGAAATAGATCGTCTCGCCGCCGTACGGCGCCGGCCCGCCGGCCACGACGTGCCGGTCGCGCAGGTACTGGCCGCCGTAGATCCATTCGAAGCAGTGTTCGTCGGTCCGCTTGCCGTCCGGGAACGTTCCCTTCCAGCAGCTGCCGGCGAGAAAGGCCTGCGCCTCGAGATAGGGGGCCGGCCGCGGTTCGCCCAGGGCGTGACCGGCCAGCAGCATGGACAACATCAGCAGAATGCGCATCGTCTATCTCCTTCTCGGCATGCGGGGGGAAGGCTTTGCGGACGCGTCGGCGACGAGCCGCGTGAAGAAAAGGCGCAGCTGACCGACGGCCGCGTCGAACCTCGCGATGTCGCGATAGGTGCGTGCGAGCATCACGCCGCCCTCCATCGTCGTCAGCACGAAACCCGCGAGCGCGCGGCGGTCGAGGCCGCGCGGCAGGCGCGAGCCGGCGGCGACGAGGCAGCGCTCGATCGCATCGATCCAGGCCGTGAAGTTTGCGGCCAGCCGCGTGCGAACCGGCGGATCCGGCTCGTGCAGCTCGAGCGCGAGGCTTCCGATCGGGCAGCCGTACGTGCACCCGGTCTGGACCAGCGCGCGGCGGTACTGCTCGAGCAGCGCAAACACCTTCTCGATCGGGTCCGCGACGCCCTGCCAGGCCGGCGCGAGCAACATGTCGTCGATGCCGGCCAGATACCCGTCGAGCACGGCGAGCAGCACGTCCTGCTTGCCCGGGAAGAAGTGATACAGGCTGCCGCTGTGCACGCCGGCCCTGTGCAGGAGGTCTGCGACGCTGGTCGACTGGTAGCCTTTTTCCCAGAACAGCTCCATCGCGGCACGCACGATGCGGGTGCGCGTCGGCTCGAGCGCGGTTTGATCGTTCATTCAACCGAGCCTACCTCGATTTGAATGATCGATCAAGTCAAAGGCAAAAAAAGCCCGCCGGGAGGAATTTAGCGGGCAAGGGGGATTCGTCGGCCCGACACGCTGCGGAGATCGGGCAAGGCACGTCGTCGCTTGGTCTGGCGGCAGGCCTCCGGTGTCAGTAGACGCTGCGCGCGGCCGAAACCCGCTCGGCCAGCTCGTCGAGCGCCTCCTGCTGCGTCGGCGTCAGCGGGTCGTCGGGCCGGTCCGCAGCAGCGCCTTCGCCCCGGGCCGATCGATCGGCGACCCAGAGCTGCGCGAATTCGGGCGAGAAGGCGTTCATGATCGCTAGTCGATGCAAGGAGCTTTCACTTACCGCTAAGCAATGCACGTGCCAATCATCACGCAGAGAGATCGGAAGGAGCGCGATTCGTGGATTCTCCTAGCAAACGATCGTCGGCCCGGCACGGCGATTGCAGACAACAATCCGTTACATTCGCCCCTCTTTGTCGCGTTTTGCCGACGCGTTGCAGGCCCTTTCCGTTAAGCCCCTGATAGCGATGCAAAAGTGATGTCGCCCGGCAGCGACATCCGCCGCGGCACGACACGGAGATGCGGGCCGAAAAGAGTCTGCAGCGGGGAGCCGTTCGATCGCGACAACAGGCGTATGCCGCGCACCACGCAGCGTCAGGTCGCCTTGCCTTCCTTGAACATGGCCGGCTCAAGCCGGTGACGCTGCAGGAGCTTGTAGAACTCCGTCCGGTTGCGTTTCGCGAGCAACGCCGCTTGCGTCACGTTGCCGCCCGTGATCTTGAGCAGGCGGACGAGGTAATCCCGCTCGAATTCCTTGCGCGCCTCCTCGAACGGCACGAGCGCACTCGCATCCTCGCGCAGCGAGCTCTGGATCAGCGACGCCGGAACCACATTCGTCGTCGCCAACGCGACCGCCTGCTCGAGGAGGTTCAGGAGCTGACGCACGTTCCCGGGCCAGGGGGCCGCGATGAGCAGCGCCATCGCATCGGGCGCGAGCGTCGGAGCCGGCCGCCTGTAGCGTTCCGCGAGGCGCCGCAGGAAGTGCGTCGCCAGGAGCGGAATGTCCTCGCGCCGGTCGGCGAGCGCGGGAAGCTTGAGCGAGACGACGTTGAGCCGGTAGTAGAGATCCTCGCGAAACTGGCCCGACGCCTTCTGGGCTTCGAGGTCGCGATGCGTGGCCGAGATGACGCGCACGTCGACGGGAATGGTCTGCGTGGCGCCGACCGGCCGCACCTCGCCTTCCTGCAGTACGCGCAGGAGCTTGACCTGGAGGGGCAACGGCATGTCGCCGATCTCGTCCAGGAAGATCGTGCCGCCGTCGGCGGCCTGGAACAGCCCCTTGTGCGCCTGCACGGCCCCCGAGAACGCGCCGCGCACATGGCCGAAGAGCTCGGATTCGAGCAGCGGCTCGGGAATGGCGCCGCAGTTGACCGCGACGAACGGCTTGTCGCCGCGCGGGCTCGCCCGATGGATCGCGCGCGCGAGCAGTTCCTTGCCGGTACCGGAGTCGCCGTAGATCAGGACACTCGCGTCCGAGTCGGCGACGAGCCGCGCCTGCCGGAGAAGGTCCTCCATCTGCGGGCTCCGCGTGATGATGCCGGAGCGCCACTCGCCGGTCGCATCGCCGCCCCCGGTCGGCGCGTCGCCGGCGAGGCGCAGCGCCGAGGCGACGAGCTGGAGCAGCTCCTGGCTGTCGAACGGCTTGGTCAGGAAGCCGAAGACGCCGCGCTGCGTCGCCGAGACGGCGTCGGGAATCGTGCCGTGCGCGGTCAGGATGATGACCGGCAGCGCCGGATGCTGGCGGTGGATCGCCTCGAACAGCTGCAGCCCGTCGATTCCGGGCATGCGCAGGTCCGTGATCACGGCGCCCGGCCGGGCAATGGAAAGCGCCGCCAGCGCCGACTCGCCGCTGTCGGCCGTCCGAACGCGATAGCCCGCCGACGTGAGTCGCAGGCTGATCAGCTTGAGCAGGTCGGGATCGTCGTCGACCAGCAGGATGTCGCCGGGCTGCATCGTTATCTCCTCGCCCCGGCGGTGTCAGCGGCCCCCGCTGCTGCCGCCGCCGCCGCCGCCGCCGCCGGCACTGCCGGCGCCGCCCCCGCCCCCGCCGCCGCCACCCGTGCCGCCGCTGCGGATGCGATCGCGCAGCAGGCTGCTCTCCATGGCCCGCAGCGCTTCGAGCTTCTTGATCGCCACGTCGGCCTTCTGCTGCTCGTCGCGCACCGCGCGCTGCCGCTCGACGATCTGCGCCTGGACCACGGCCGCCACCTGCTTGACGGGGGCCGACCCGGGATTGCTCTTCGCCACGTTGTCGAGAAGCTGCAGCGCCCGCTGGTCGTCCTGCGGCGAGCTCTTCGCGAGCGTGAACAGGACGGCGAGCCGCACGCGGTTCGCATCGGTGCGCTGCCGAGTGAGCGCCTGCGTCGACGCGGCGAGCTCGCGGCGCAGTTCCTCGGGCGGCAAGGTGCCGTAGCGCTGGAGGTCGGCGAGAAGCGCGAGCGCTTCGAGCGTCTCCGGCGGGATCTCGGGCGCCGGCGCCGCGGCAGGCGTGACCGGCGGCGGCGCCTCCGCGGGCGGCGGAGCGGGCGCAGGCTGCAGCTCGGGCGCGACGATCGGCGGCTCGACCGGCTCGATCGGCGGATACTCGATCAGCGGCTGCGAAGGCCGCTCGATGACGACGGGTTCCTCATCCTCCTCCGGTGTCGGCGCGTACGGCGGCGGCGTCGCGCAACCCGCGAGCGCGGCGATGGCCAGCACGGTTGCAGCGAGCCGACCGCGCCGCCCCATCATCGCCCCCCCGCGAGCGTGACGTGCGCCTGCGCCGTGGTATCGACCACCGCGCCTTCGCCGCTCGTCGCGAGCGGCAGCCAGAGCCGAAAATGCGCGCCGCTCTGCCCCTGTGCCCGGTCCAGCACCTCGATACGCCCGCCGTGCGCGACCGCGTACTCGCGCGCGATCGCGAGTCCGAGCCCCGAACCCTTGACGCGGCCCTCCGTCGGCGGCTTGCCCTGGTAGAACGACTCGAAGATTTGCTGCCGCTCCTCCCGATCGATACCGTGGCCCTGGTCGATGACGTCGAGCACGGCGGAGCCCTTCTCCGCCGCGAGGTTCAGGGTGATCGTGCCCGACCGTGGCGAGTACTTGATCGCATTCGACACGAGGTTGTCGACGATCGTGCGGATCTTCTCGCCGTCGCCGATCACCATCGCCGGCCTGAGCTTCGCCTCGAACGAGACGATCCGCGCGAGCGCCGCGAGCTTGTGCTCCTTGACCACGCGCCGGATCACGTCGGGGAGGAACACCGGCCCGAGCGTCTGCGGCTCCATCGCCTTCGTCTGGTGGTAGGTGAGCAGGTCCTCGATCAGCTTCTGGAGCGACAGCGTGTTGTCGCGGACGATGCGGACGATGTCGCGCTGTTCGGGCGAGAGCTTGCCGCCGACGTTGTCCCGCAGGAGCTCGGCGCCCTCCCGCACTGCGGTCAGCGGCGTCTTGAGCTCGTGCGAGACGTGCCGCAGGAAGCGGTTCTGCTGCGCCTCGAGATCGGAGAGTCTCGAGCGCAGCCACTCGAGGCGTTGCCCTAGATAGCGCAGGTCCTGCGGACCGTTCACCTCGATCCGGTGCGTGAAATCGGCCGTGCCCATCTGGCGGATCGCCTGGTCCAGCTGGCGAATCGGCCGCGCGATCAGGACCGCGAAGAGAATGGCGAGGGCGAGGGCGATGGCGGCCGTCGCATAGGCCAGGTAGCGCCACTTCTGCCGTCCCTGCGCCGCGATGTCCTTCAGCTGCTCGATCGCTCGCTCGGTCAGGTCGTTCGTTGCGCCGAGGAACGCCTGCGCGTCGTCGGTGAGCTTCGCGTAGCCGTCGGCGAGCTCCGTCTGCGCCTGCAACGATTTCTGCGGCGCGCGAAGCAGTGCGTTGAGCTGCGCCTCGCGGTCGCCGAGCTGATCGAGCCCCGCGAGCTGGTCCTTCGACAGCGGCAGGAGCGAGAGCTGCCGCGCCGTCGCCCGGAACTCCTGCCGCACGCGGCCGTAGTCGTCGAGCAGCGCCGCGTCCTCGAGGATCAGGTACTGGCGCACGACGCGCTCGAGCGTGCTCGACTGCTCGAACAGCTGGCGGCTCGCGCGACCCGCCTGGGCGGCCTGCTGCACGGCCTCCTGCCCCTGCAGCTGCAGCCGGTCGAGCGAGAAGATGAGCTCGACCAGCGCGTAGACGAGCGGAAGGCTGACGAGCAGGAAGCCCAGCAGGATGAACTTGAGGAAGGAGCGGGGGTAATACACGGCGGCCGCTATAATTTGCGGCAATTATGACACTGGAGGCGATGTGAGCGCAGGCGCGGGCGGGTCGCCGTGGCTGCCGGAGGATGCCGAAGCGAATGCGACACCCACGACGGCGGGACTCGCGATCGTCGCGGCGGTCGCGGCCAATGGCGTCATCGGACGCGACGGAGGCCTGCCGTGGCGTCTGCCGCCCGACCTCCGCCATTTCCGCGCGCTCACGACTGGGCACGCGGTGATCATGGGACGCAGGACGTGGGATTCGCTCGGACGGGCGCTTCCGGATCGACAGAACATCGTCGTCACGGCCCGGTCCGACTTCGCCGCATCGGGCGCGGAAGCCGCGTTCTCGCTGCCCGACGCGATCGCCCGCGTGCGGCGTCCCCCGCCGGCGTTCTGCATCGGCGGCGCCCGGCTCTACCGCGACGCGTTGTCGCTCGCCACGCGCATGCACCTGACCGAGATCGACCGCGAATTCGACGGCGACACGACTTTCCCGCCGTTCGACCGCAACGCGTGGCGCGAGGTCGCGCGCGAAGCGCAGGTCCACGACGGTCTCCGCTTCGCGTTCGTGACCTATCGGCGCGCGCGCTGATCGACAGACTCCAACGCGCCGGCATGGGCTTGGGCCATGCCACGTCGCGACCCGCACGATCACGAGGCCGAGCAACGGCGCGCCCCTTGCGCGTCCCCGTCCCAGCCCCTATGATTTTGTCATAACGCGCCCGGCGGGAGCGAAGGCGCGGCTGCACCGCGATTCGGGGACGGCAGGAGGGACCGCGGCGGGCGGGGATTCCGAGCCGCCGCAAGCACCGGAGCCGAGGCCACCGTGACGCATCCCCCCCACTGTCGCAGCGTCGCATCCCCCATCGGCCGCCTCGCGCGAGGCGCGTTCGTCGCGCTGCTCGCGGCGACGGCGGCGCAAGCAATCGCGGCGGGTCATTCGCTGCGCTTCCGGGGCGCCGGCACGGGCGACGTCGATCGCGTCAAGATCCGGATCGACGATCCGCTGAAGGCGCCGCCCGGCACGCCCGCCGATGTGGGCGCCGGCGACTTCACCGTCGAGTTCTGGCTGATGGCGAGCGCCGCGGAGAACACCGCAGCCCCCGTGGTCTGCGGCGCGAACCGGGCGTGGACTGCAGGCAACGTCATCGTCGATCGCGACCGCCAGGGCGCCGACCGCAAGTTCGGCGTCTCGATCGCCGGCGGCAAGGTGGTGTTCGGCGTCTCGGGCAGCGGCACCGGCGATCGCACGCTCTGCAGCCTGTCCTCGGTACTCGACGGCGCATGGCATCACATTGCCGTGGAGCGCCGGCGCAGCGACGGCTTCCTGTGGCTCTTCGTCGACGGCAACGTCGAGGCGCAGGCCGCGGGGCCGGGCGGCGACGTCTCGTATCCGGACGGGGCCGCGCCCGCGAACGCCAATGACCGCTACCTCGTCCTCGGCGCCGAGAAGTTCGACACGGGCCTCCCCTATTCGGGCTGGCTCGACGAGCTCAGGATCTCGACTCGACTGCGCTACGCGGCAAGCTTCTCCCGGCCGCGGGCGCCGCTCGTCGCGGACCGGTTCACCGCGGCGCTCTACCACTTCGACGACGGTGGCGGCACGACGCTGCACGACACCTCGGGCGCGGTGGGCGGCCCGAGCGACGGCCTGATCAAGCGGGGCGGCGCCGCCAACGGTCCCGCCTGGATGCCGGAAAGCCCGTTCACCGTCGGCGGGCTCGTCAACAACGGCACGATCGCGTTCACGCCGTTCGTGTCCGGCCTTTCCTCGCCGGTCGACCTGGTCGATGCCGGCGACGGGTCGGGGCGGCTGTACGTCGTCCAGCAGGGCGGGCAGATACGGATCATTCGCAACGGCGTGCTGCTCCCGACGCCGTTCCTCAACCTGACCTCGAAGGTCGTCTGCTGCGGCGAGCAAGGCCTGCTCGGGCTCGCGTTCCACCCGAAATACGCGCAGAACGGATTCTTCTACGTCTATTACACGCGCGCAGGCGACGGAACGCTGACGATCGAGCGGTATCAGCGCACTCCCGACAACACGAACCTCGCCGATCCGGCCTCGGCGAAGACGCTGCTCACGATTCCACACCCGGGACAGTCGAACCACAACGGCGGGAAGATGGCCTTCGGCCACGACGGCTATCTCTACATCGGCACGGGCGACGGCGGCAGCGGCAACGACCCTCCGAACAACGCGCAGAACCCCTCGGGACGGCTGGGCAAGATGCTGCGCCTCGACGTCGACCAGAACATGGGGACGCCGCCGTACTACGGAATCCCGCCGACGAATCCGTTCGCGACCAACGGCTGCGACGGCGTGAGCATCGGCGTCTGCCCGGAGATCTGGGCGCTCGGGCTGCGCAACCCCTGGCGCTGGACGTTCGACCGGCTCACCGGCGACCATTTCATCGGCGACGTGGGTCAGAGCGCGCGCGAGGAAGTGGACTTCGACCCGTGGCCGGGAACGCCGGGGCGCAACTACGGCTGGCGGATCATGGAGGGCAACATCTGCACGCCGGGCGTCGGTTCACCGTGCACGCCGCCGCCCGACTACGCGGCGCCGATCTTCGACTACCCGCATCCGCCCGGCGTCGCCGTGATCGGCGGCTACCTCTATCGCGGCGACGCGGTCCCGGCACTGGCGGGCGCGTATCTCTACGCCGACGAGGGGTCGGGTCTCATGTGGGCGGCAACGCGCGCCGATTCCGGCATCTGGACCGCGCAGCAGCAGCTCATGGCAACGCCGACGGCAATCAGCGCCTTCGGTGAGGACGAGACCGGCGAGGTCTACGCCGTGGGGCTCGGCAACGGGACCATCTACCGATTGACGGGGATCGATTCCGACGCCGACGGGCTGCCGAACTGGTGGGAGCTCGCGTACTTCGGCAGTACGACGGGCGCGGCACCCGGCGGCGACGCCGACGGCGACGGCGCCACCAACCTGCAGGAATACCAGGCCGGCTCCGACCCGCTGTCGGCGGTGAGCAAGCCTTCGGCGGCGGCGTCGAAGGCGCAGGTCGCCATCTGGCGGCCGACGACCGCACGCTGGCACATCGACGTCGATTTCGACCACGCGTCCGACCAGAACGTGTACTTCGGCGCGACGACGGACCGGCCCGTCGCCGGGCGCATCGATCCGAGCCGCAGCTACGATCTCGTCGTCTTCCGCAACGGCCTCTGGTATGCCGACTGGAACCGCGACAGCATCGCCGACTGGGGCGCATGGTTCGGCGGCGTGCCGGGCGACGTGCCGCTCCTCGCCGACTTCAACAACGACGGCCGCGACGACCTCGTGATCTATCGGAACGGCCAGTGGTTCGTCAGCACTTCGCAGAACGGCGTCGCGGCGATGACGTTCTGGTTCGGCGGCGTGACGGGCGACATTCCGCTCGCCGGCGACGTCAACGGCGACGGCATCGCCGATCTCGCGATCTACCGCAACGGGTTCTGGTACATCGACACGAACCGCGACGGCGTCGCCGACATCGCGGTGCCCTTCGGGGGCGTCGCGGGCGACGTCCCGGTCCTGTTCGATTACGACGGCGACGGCAAGGCCGACCTCGGCATCTTCCGCGCCGGCATCTGGTACGTGAACACGAAGCTCGACGGCACCGCGCAGGCGGTTTTCGGGTACGGGATCGCGACCGACATCCCGTTCGCCTGGAAGGAGTGACGACGCGCCGGGGCGCTACGCGAGCGTGCGCAACTCGCGCAGCGCGACCGACAGCATCGCCGAGTCGGCCGCCGGCGCCGCGCGGAGCTCCGCCATGAGCTGCTGCGCGCGCTCGATCGCGCGGCTGTTGCGCGCCTGCCACGCGCCGATCAGGCCGGACGCCGCCGTCGCATCTCCGCCGGCCAGCACTTCGCCCGTGATCGTCCGCTGCAAGGTCGAGAGATCGTCGCCCATCGCGGCGCGCGCGAGCATCTGCCAGTGCGCGTCTGCCGGCAGCGCGGCGATCCGCTCGCGCAGCCACGGGACCCCGAGCCGCGTCGCCAGATCGAAGTAGATCTCGGCTACGAGCTCCACCGCCCGTTTCGCGGCGTCCGCGACCTCGACGATGTCGAGCGTCGAATACAGCGTGTCGAGGGTGACCACGCGTCGCGCCAGCGCCTCGGGCACGCCCTTCGCCGTATACGCGGCCGCGGCGGCTTCGAGGCGCCCCCGGTCGGCCACGTCGAGCAGCTGGGGCAGCCTCGCCGCCAGCGCCTCGACGCGCGGCGTGAAGTGCGCGATCGTGGCCGCCATGTCGTCGCTCAGCCGGCGCGAACGCAGCAGCCACATCGTGCCGCGCTCGAGCTGCCGGCTCGTGTCGATCAGCATCGCCGACTGCACGTCGTCCGCGACCGCGTGGTCGAGCGCCTCGATCGACTGCCAGAGCGGCACGAAGCCGAAGATCTCGCGCGCGAGCAGATAGGCGCGAACCACCTCGTGCGGCTTCGCGCCCGCGGTCTCCCCAAGCCGGTGCACGTAGGTGCTGCCGACCCGGTTCACCATGCTGTTCGTGACGTGCGTCGCGATGATCTCCCGCTTCAGCGCGTGCCGCGGCATGTACTCGGCGTACTTCTCCCGCAGCGCGCGCGGGAAGTAGCGGAGGAGCGCCGTCTCGATCCAGGGGTCGTCGGGCAGCGAGGATGCGAGCAGCTCGTCGTAGAGCCACATCTTGCTGTAGGCGAGCAGCACCGCGTGCTCGGGCGAGGTCAGCCCGTCGCCGTGCGCGCGCCGGGCCGCGACCGCCTCGTCGTCGGGCAGATATTCGATCGTGCGGTTGAGCCGCCCCTTCTTCTCGAGGTACTGCATGAAGCGGCCCTGCGCATCGAGCAGGAGCGGCGCGATGCGGCCGGTGACCGAAAGCACCTGTGTCTGGAAGTAGTTGTCGCGGAGCACGAGAGCCGCGACGTCGTCGGTCATGGTCGCGAGCATCGCGTTGCGCTGCTTCTCCGTCAGCTCGCCCTCGGCGATCGCCATGCCGAGCAGGATCTTGATGTTCACCTCGTGGTCGGAGGTGTCGACGCCCGCCGAGTTGTCGATGGCGTCGGTGTTGATCCGGCCGCCCGCCTGCGCGTACTCGATGCGCCCGAGCTGCGTGCAGCCCAGGTTGCCGCCCTCGACGAACACCTTGCAGCGGAGCTCGCTCCCGTTGACCCGGAGCGCGTCGTTCGCGCGGTCGCCGACCTGCGCGTGCGTCTCGCTCGCCGCCTTGACGTACGTTCCGATGCCGCCGTTGTAGATCAGGTCGACCGGCGCCTTCAGGATCGCGTTGACGAGCTCGGCCGGCGTCAGCGTGTCGGCCGCGATTGCGAGGGCCGCCTTGACCTCGGGCGTGATCGCAATCGATTTCGCGCCGCGCGGATGGACGCCCCCGCCCGGGGAAATGCGCTTCGCGTCGTAGTCGGCCCACGACGAGCGCGGCAGCCGGAAGAGCCGCTCGCGCTCGTTGAGGCTCGTCTCCGGGTCCGGCGTCGGATCGAGGAAGATGTGGCGGTGGTCGAACGCCGCGATCAGCTTCAGGTGTCGCGAGAGGAGCATCCCGTTGCCGAACACGTCGCCCGACATGTCGCCGATGCCGGCGACGCTGAAGTCCGTCGTCTGCGTGTCGACGCCCATCTCGCGGAAGTGCCGCTTGACCGATTCCCAGGCGCCGCGCGCGGTGATGCCCATCGCCTTGTGGTCGTAGCCGACCGAGCCGCCCGACGCGAACGCGTCGCCGAGCCAGAAGCCGTACTCCCTGCTGATCGCGTTCGCGTAATCGGAGAACGACGCGGTCCCCTTGTCCGCGGCGACGACGAGATACGGGTCGTCGCCGTCGTGGCGCCTGACCTGCGGCGGCGGCACGATCGCGCCGCCGACCCGGTTGTCGGTCAGGTCGAGCAGGCCGCGGAGGTAGTCCTGGTAGCAGGCGACCCCCTCCTTCATGAACGCCTCGCGGTCGGTCGCGGCGGGGGCGCGCTTGAGCACGAAGCCGCCCTTCGAGCCGACCGGGACGATCACGATGTTCTTCACCATCTGCGCCTTCACGAGGCCCAGCACCTCGGTGCGGAAGTCCTCGGGCCGGTCCGACCAGCGGAGCCCTCCGCGCGCGACCTTGCCCCCCCGCAGGTGCACGCCCTCGAAACGCGTCGCGTAGACGAAGATCTCGAACATCGGCTTCGGCTCGGGCAGGCCGGGGACCTTCGCCGGATCGAACTTGAAGGACAGGAACGCGCGGCGTCGCCCTTCGGCGTCGCGGCGCCAGAAATTCGTGCGCGTCGTCGCGAGGATCACCAGCAGGTACTGGCGCAGCACCCGGTCCTCGGACAGCTTTTCGACGCGGTCGAGCGCGTCGTCGATCTGCTGGATCTTCGCGATCGCCTGGGCCTTGGCCGAGTCGGGGAGCGCCGGATCGAACCTGAGCTTGAACAGCTCCACCAGCATGCGGGCGATGCCCGCGTGCGCGGCGAGCGTCGTCTCGATGAAGGCTTGCGACAGCGGAAAGCCCGTCTGGCGGAGGTATTTTGCGTACGCCCGCAGCACGACGATCTCGTCGGCGGGGAGCCGCGCCGCGAGCACGAGCCGGTTGAAGTCGTCGTTCTCGACCTCGCCGCGGAAGACGCGCCCGAATGCGTCCTCGAATACCGCGTGGAGCGCGTCGATCTCGACCTCGGCATCGGCGACCGCCGACTGCATTCCGAAGTCGTGCATCCAGACCGGCTCCGCACCCGTCGGCGCGATCCGGTGCGGCCGCTCGTCGATCACCTTGAGCCCCATCCGCTCGAGCATCGGCAGGCTGTCCGACAGCGGCACGGGCCGGCCGCGGTGGAAGAGCTTGAAGCGCAGGATACCGGGACCGGCCTCGAGCGGCCGGTAGAGGGACAGCGCAAGCGGATTGGCCGCCGTCAACCCCGCCATCAGCGCGATGTCGGGCACCGCCGTCCGCGCCGCGAAGTCATCGCGATACCCCGCCGGAAACGCGCCGCCGAACTGACGGTAGAGCTCGTTGCCGCGCGCCTCGCCCTGCGCCGCGATCAGCGCGTCGCGGAGGTCGTCCTCCCACCGCCGCGCCGCCGCCGCGAGCCGCGCCTCGAGCTCGCGCACGTCGAACGACGGAACCTTGCCGGGCAGCGTGCGGATCGTCATGTGGATCCGCGCGAGCATCGACTCGGAGAGGTGCACGTTGAACTCCGCGCCGACGCCGTTCAACGCCTGCGTCAGGAGCGCCTGCCACTTCTGGCGGAGCTCGGTCGTATAGTTCTCGCGCGGCGCGAAGATGAGGCACGAGAGGAAACGCCCGAACGGATCGCGCCGGACGAACAGCCGGAAGCGCTGGCGCTCGCCCAGGTGCAGGATCCCCATCGCGGTCGCGTAGAGATCTTCCTCGCTCGTCTGGAGGAGCTCGTCGCGCGGGTACGTTTCCAGGATGTTCGACAGCGCCTTGCCGGCATGACTGCCCGACGCGAGGCCGGCGCGCGCGATCACGTTGGCTGTCTTGCGCCGCAGGAGCGGGATCTCGGCGGGCTTCGCGCTGTACGCCGTCGACGTGTAGAGCCCGAGGAAGCGATGCTCGCCGCAGACCTCGCCCTTCGCGTCGTAGCGCTTGACCCCGACGTAGTCGAGATAGCCGGGACGATGCACGGTCGAGCGCGCGTTGGCTTTGGTGATGATCAGCAGATCGCGGAAGCGCGCGTAGGCGCGCTGTTCCGGCGGAAGCGCAGCGAAGCTCGCGGCGACTTCGCGGCCGCCGGTCTCGCGCAGGATGCCGAGCCCCGAGCCCTCGACGATGCGCAGCGCGTCGGCGCCGTCGACCGTCACGAGATCGTGGCCGCGGTAGCCGAGCAGCGCGAAATGATCGCTCGCGAGCCACGTCAGGAACGCGCGGCCCTCGGCCAGCTCGGCGGCGTCGATGGGCGGCGGACGCGCCTCGAGGTCGGCGACGATTTGCTGCAGCTTCGCCTGCATCTTGCGCCAGTCCTCGACCGCCATCCGCACGTCGAGCAGCACCCGTCCCAGATCGGCGGCGAGCGCGTCGAGGCGCGCCTGGTCGGTCGTCCGGTCGATCTCGACGTGGATGAACGACTCGCGGCGAACGTCCTTTCCTTCCGCGGCCAGGCCGGTCAGCGTGCCGTCGGCGCCGCGCACGACCGCGAGCAGCGGATGCACGATGAGGTGCAGCGTGAGACCGTGACGGTTCGCCTCCATCGTCACCGAGTCGACGAGAAACGGCATGTCGTCGTTGACGATCTCGATGATCGTGTGCGTCGACTGCCACCCGTGCTCCTCGAGCGTCGGGTTGAACACGCGCACCTTCGCGCGGCCCGGCTCGCGCTTCCGCGCGAAGCCCCAGTGCGACAGCGCGGCGCCGTAGAGATCGGCGGACTGGCGCAGGTCCAGGTCCTCGGGATCGACCTGGCCGTAGTAGCGGCCTATCAGGTCCTCGATCGTGGCGCGCTCGGGCGCGGCGATCCTCGCGCGGACGAGCGCCACGGCTTCCTGCAACCGTTCGTTCCTCCGGGGTTTCGTGTCAGCGTCCATCATCGCTCTCCGCACGGACGGAGCGACAGGATACGCTCACCAGACGCCGATGTGGACGCCGTGCGCCCGGTGGGCATCGGTGCGGGACTCGACGAGCGCGTCGTCGACCGTCGTTCGCCGCTTGCCGCTCGCAAGCCAGTCGAGGAGCCGGTCACGGAGCCGAGCGCGCTCGCCTTCGAAGCGGGGATCGGCGCCGAGGTCGCGGGCTTCGCCGGGATCGTCCTCCAGAGCAAAAAGCTGCGGCCGAAAACCCTCCCAATGGATGTACTTCCACGCGCGCTCGCGGATCATCCAGGCGCGACACTCGCGCACGCCGCGGCCGAGCACGCGACGCGCGCGGCGGAATCCGTAATCGAGCTCGGCGAAGACGGCGTCTCGCCAATCGGGCGAGGACTCGTTGTGCAGGAGCGGCAGCAGCGAGCGGCCCTCGACGCGATGGGGAGACCCGGAGATGCCCAGCGCGTCGACGATCGTAGGCAGGACGTCGATGCCTTCGACGAAACGCCGCTCGGCCTTGCCGCGCGTCGCGTCGGCACGCGGATCGGGATCGGCGACGACGAGCGGCACCCGGACGATCTCGTCGTACAGGAGCTCTTTCTCCCCGAGCCCGCGATCGCCCATGAACTCGCCGTGGTCGGACGTGAACACGATCAGCGTGTCGCGCATCCGTCCCATCGCCTCGAGCTGGTCGAGGACCCGGCCCAGGTGGAAGTCGACTTGCGCGACCAGGCCCATGTACGTGGGGCGGACGTGGCGCGCGACTTCCTCCCGCGCGAAGCTCAGGCACTCGTCGTGCTCACGGTAGGCCCGCACGACGGGATGTTCGTCCGCCGTGCCATCCTGCGGCCCGCGCGCGATCGGACTCGCGTCGCGTCCGCGGAACAGCTTGTGGAACGGCGCCGGCGCGAGATAGGGCCAATGCGGCTTGACGTACGACAGGTGCAGCACCCACGGCGTGTCGGCGCGGGCGCGGATCCAGTCGAGCGCGAGGTCCGTCATGTACGCGGTCTCGGAGTGGCGCTCCTGGACCCGTGCCGGCAGATGCGCGTTGCGCAAGTGCCAGCCCGAGACGATGCGGCCGCGGTCGACGGCGCTGATGACGAAATCGTTCCACGGATCGGCGCTCTCGTAGCCGCGCGCCCGCAGGAAGTCCGCGTAGCCCGACTCCGAACCCGGCGGCGTGTGCCCGTCGTAGCGGTCGACGACGACGAAGCCCCCTTCGCGCAGCAGCGCACCGCGCTCGGACTCGATCTCGATGCCGAAGCGCGCGAGCGCCTGCGTGTCCGGGAGCACGTGCGTCTTGCCGGCGAGCGCCGCCGTGCGCCCCGCTGCGCGGAGGTAGTCGCCAAGCGTCCACTCGGCCGCCGACAGCGGCACCCGGTTCCACGTCGCGCCGTGCGAGTTCACGTAGCGTCCCGTGTAATACGACATGCGCGCGGGACCGCAGACGCCCGACTGTACGAACGCGTTGTCGAACCGGACGCCGCCGGCCGCGAGGCGGTCGATGTTCGGCGTCTCGACTTTCGATCCGCCATAGCAGGAGACGTGGTCGCGCCGCAGCTGGTCGCACATCACGAACAGGACGTTGCGGACGGCGGGCATCGGGGCGGTGTCGCGGGCGGGCCGCGACGGACGTCTTACTTCGCAGCGGCGCGGGATTCCGCGATAATGCCGCCTTTGCCCGCATGCGGCAACGCGGCCGCGCCGTGAAGGGCCCAGGTGGCGGAACTGGTATACGCAGCAGACTCAAAATCTGCCGGCCGCAAGGCCATGAGGGTTCGATTCCCTCCCTGGGCACCAGAAGGCTGAATGGTTCGCCTGCGCCAGGCACGGCGACGTTCGCCGCTGCTTCCTTACCGACCCCGGTCACGATTCGCTTCGATCTCGTGCCCGCTGAACTCGTTCTGGAAAGGAACGCGTCGACGGCACGGAACCGTTAACATAGTCATCGATGGACTCAGCCGCGTTGATTGAGCCTGGCTCGCGCAAGCGCATCGCGGTGCTTTTCCATTCCGGCCATCGGTACAACAGTCAGGGCGGGTATATCGTCGATCACCTTGCGCAGTTCTGGCGCGAGGACGGGCATGAGGTGGTCTACCTCTTCGGCACCGGTCAATACCTCCCGGCGGATCTTCTGTTCGTGCACGTCGACCTTTCGGTCGTTCCTGAGAAGTATCTCGCATTCGCCGCCCGCTATCCGCTCGTGGTCAACGGACGGATACGAGACATCCGGAAGTCGGTCACCAGTGGCGGCCTGCTGCACCGGGGAGATCCCTGGACGGGCCAGGTGATCGTCAAGTCGGATCTGAACTGCGGCGGGATGCCGGAAGAGGTACTGCTGCAGAGCTGGCTGCATCGCCGTTCCAACCTCTGGCGGAGGGTGGTGCGGAGGGTACGGTCGATGACGGGCCGCGACAATTCGATCACCAGCTGGCGCAACTATCTGCTGTTCGACCGCCTCTCAGACGTGCCCGAGCAATGGTTCCACAATCGGCAGGTCGTGGTGGAGCGCTTCTGTCCGGAGATCGAGCGCGGCTGGTACCACCTGCGCATGTTCCAGTTTCTCGGCGACCGGTGGAGTTGCGTGCGTCTCGCCTCGAAGGAGCCCATCATCAAGGCCGAAGCCGGCATCCACGTGGAGCCCATCGAGCCGGACCCCGTGGTGACCGGATGGCGCGACCGGTTGCGCATGGAATACGGCAAGCTGGACTATGTCGTGCACGAGAACACGCCCGTGTTGCTTGACGTAAACAAGACAACCAGCGCATCGGCGCACATGGCCGATGACCAATTGCTTAGGCAGCGGCGTCACCTGGCCGAAGGTCTATACGCATATTTTTCCCGCAGTTGCGCAAAACCTTAGGGAATGCGCGGGGCGGCGTACCCGACATAGGCGATCGCCGCGGGCAACTGTCCCGGAAATGCGTAACGCGCGTAGTGAAATCTGTCGATGTTGCGAATGGTGAGCAGGATCGGGTGCAGGCGGCCCCTGGCGTTGCGCGAAAGGGCGACTTCGCCGCACTGGGTGCGGCAGTCGCCGCCGGGAAAGGGTCGAAAGCCGAGGACGGTTTCCGATGCGCGCTGCGCCATGCGCACGCCACCGCCTATCCTGTCCGCCAGCAGCCATTCCGTCACGGCAGTCGCGCGACGGTACATTTCGATGCGTCTGGCCGCCTCCGTGCTGGCGCAGCGCCGCCCGAGAAACCGGGCGACATTTTCCACGTCGGACGGTGCGACCGCGGCGAGCGGGCGATGGTCCTGCCGTGCGAGCAATTCGTCATACTGCGCGAGGTCGAATGTTTCCGATTCGACGAGCACGCCGACGGAAGACTCGAGGCCCGCCTCCCGAATGAGCCCGCGAAGCGCTCTGCAGTATCGTTCCGTATCCTCGACCGGGATGTCGTTGGTGCGCAGCGCGCAAAGGTTGTCGATCACGAGCGAGAAGCGGACGCCGGGCGCGTATGAGCCGGCGACACGCTGGCTGAAACGCGCGATTTGGTGGAGCACCAGCCACTCCGACAGTCCAACCTCGAAACTGGGCGCAAGCGCGCCACGCCGTATGCTTGCGTGGTAACCCGGGCCGATGTCGTACCAGAACGGGATCGGGCCGCCGTGCCGCAGCGACTGCGACAGCGACAGCAGGGTCTGTTCCCGACGTGCCGCCGCGCGGCCGCGACTCACGTGCGAGAACCGGCGATCGGTGAGTACGGAGTAGATTGCCTCGGCGGGATTGTCGTGACCGGTCGATCGCGCTTGCGGGCCGGTCGTCATGCCGGCCTTCAGGTCGGCCAGGTACCGGCCAATCTCGGTTTCGGCCGCAGTTGGGGCCGCGCGCAATGGTGCGGACGTTGGCAGATCGGTCGGCGCGCCGGCCTCCGCCCCGGGACAGGACGCAGCACATGCTTTTGGTCGCGAATTCATGCGCAATCCCTGTCCCGACTGGAATCGGTCCGAACCAACCCCTGGGGCCGATGGACCTCCCGCGGACGATGAGGAATCCGCTGGCGGCGGCGCACCCTTGGCGGGCTTAAGAGTAACGGTCGAGCCTGACCATGACCGGGGGCGCCTCGGAACACGGTCCTTCCGGCCAACCGATGCCGGCCACACGGCAAGGCAGCCGGAAGCGAAACGCGCACCGTGGCTGTCCTCCCTTATCTTTGAAAGCGAATGCTCTTAACGCAACGGATCGGCTTGTGCTAAGCAAGAAACAAGCCAACCCTGCCGTGACTTTACCGGAAGTCTGGCGCCCTCCGCAGGTTCTTCGCGACGGTTCTCTCCGGTGGGGGTCTTCTTTGCCCTTTGGATCGTGACGGACTCACCGTGTCCCGCCTCCGGCTCGTCGATTTCGACTACGACCTGCCGCGCGAGCTGATCGCGCAGGTGCCCGCGCGGGAGCGCACCGCGAGCCGCCTCTTGCACGTGGACGGCGCGAAGTTTGCCGACCTCGCATTCACGGACCTGCCGCGGCTCGTCGCGCCAGGCGATCTCCTCGTGTTCAACGACACCCGGGTGATCAAGTCGCGGCTCATCGCGGCGAAGCCGACCGGCGGCCGGGTCGAGCTTCTGCTCGAGCGCCTGCTCGGCCCGCGCGAGGCGCTGTTCCAGCTTCGTGCGAGCCATCCGCCGAAGCCCGGCGGCCTCTTGCTGCTGCCGGGAGAGGCGCGCGCGGAAGTGATCGAACGCAGGGGTCGCTTCTTCGTGCTGCACCTCGCCGGCGACGTCGCGTTTCTCGAGTATCTCGACCGGCACGGCGCGGTGCCGCTGCCGCCCTACATCGAGCGCCCGGCGGACGCCGGCGACGAATCGCGCTACCAGACGGTGTACGCGCGCCATGCGGGCGCCGTCGCCGCGCCGACGGCGGGTCTCCACTTCGACGCCGCGCTGCTGGCAGCGCTCGAGAAGGCGGGCGCGCACTTTGCCTACGTCACGCTGCACGTCGGGGCCGGCACCTTCGCGCCGGTGACGCTCGAGGACATAGCCACGCACACGATGCACCCCGAGTGGTACCGCGTGCCGGCCGCAACGGCGGCCGCCGTTGCCGAGACGCGTGCGGGCGGCGGCCGCGTGCTCGCCGTCGGCACGACCAGCGTCCGTGCGCTCGAGTCGGCCGCCGCCGACGACCGGACCGTGCGCGCGGCTGAAGGCGACACGCGCATCTTCGTCACCCCCGGCTACCGCTTTCGCGTCGTCGACCGGTTGCTCACGAACTTCCACCTGCCGCGCTCGACCTTGCTGATGCTCGTCTGCGCATTCGCCGGCCGCGGCACGATCCGCGCCGCGTACACGCACGCGATCGCGCAGCGCTATCGCTTCTACAGCTACGGCGACGCGATGCTGCTCGAGCCCGCGCTAGAATCCGGCGGATGAAGTTTTCGCTGCTCGCGACCGCCGGTCGCGCCCGCCGCGGCCGTCTCGAGCTCGCGCACGGCACCGTCGAGACACCGGTGTTCATGCCGGTCGGCACGTACGGCACCGTGAAAGCGATGACGCCGCGCGAGCTCGAGGAAGTCGGTGCGCAGATCGTCCTCGGCAACACGTTCCACCTGTGGCTGCGGCCAGGCGTCGACGTGATCCGCGCGCACCGCGGCCTCCACCGGTTCATGGGCTGGACGAAGCCGATCCTCACGGACTCGGGGGGCTTCCAGGTGTGGAGCCTCGGCGCCCTGCGCCAGGTGCGCGAGGACGGCGTCGCGTTCGCGTCGCCCGTCAACGGCGACAAGCTCCTGCTCACCCCCGAGATCTCGATGCAGGTGCAGCGCGCGCTCGACGCCGACGTGGTCATGGTGTTCGACGAGTGCACGCCGTACCCCGCGACCCGCGACGAGGCCGCTAAGTCGATGGAGCTGTCGCTCGCATGGGCCCGCCGCTGCCGCGCTCAGTTCGACGCCGACGGCAATGGCAACGCGCTCTTCGGCATCGTCCAGGGCGGCATGCACGAGGACCTGCGCGACGCGTCGCTCGCGGGGCTCGAGGCGATCGGCTTCGACGGCTACGCGGTCGGCGGCATGTCCGTCGGCGAGCCGAAGCACGAGATGATGCGGGTGCTCGACCACACGGCGGCGCGGCTTCCGGCCGGGCAGCCCCGCTACCTGATGGGCGTCGGCACGCCCGAGGACATCGTCGCCGGCGTCACCGCCGGCATCGACATGTTCGACTGCGTGCTGCCGACGCGCAACGCGCGGAACGGACACCTGTTCACCCGCTTCGGCGACGTCCGGATCCGCAACGCCATCCACCGCCGCGACACCCGTCCGCTCGACGAGACATGCCATTGCTACACCTGCCGCCACTTCACGCGCGCTTACCTGCACCACCTGCAGCGCGTCAACGAGATCCTCGGCGCGCGTCTCAACACGATCCACAACCTCCACTATTACCTCGGCCTCGCGGCCGCGCTGCGGCACGCGATCGAGGAGGACCGGCTGCCGGCCTTCGCTTCCGTCTTCGCCGCGGATCGCGCGCGCATCCCTGCCGAGAGGGGTCCGGACGCGTGAGGAGGGCTCGCGCGGCGTGGTAGAATGACCGGCTTTTCGCCGGCAACCGCTCGCGCCGGCGCCCGATTCCGGAGGACCTTCAAGTGCTGCTCGACTTCCTGATCACGCCCGCCTACGCGCAGGCCGCCCCCTCGACGGGCCCGGCGGGCGACCTCATGACCTTCCTGCCGATGATCGCGATCTTCGTCGTGTTCTATTTCCTGCTGATTCGGCCGCAGCAGAAAAGAGCGAAGGAGACCCGCGCGATGCTGGCGGCGCTGCAGAAGGGCGACGAGGTCGTGACCGCCGGCGGCATCGTCGGCCGGATCTCGAAGCTCGGCGAGCAGTACGCCACGGTCGAGATCGCCAACGGCATCGAGGTCAACGTCCAGCGCTCGGCCGTCGCGCAGCTCCTGCCCAAAGGCACGATCAAGGCTCTTTGACGGGCGGCACCGAGCGCCGCGCGCCGGGCCGGCCACAGCCCGGCTCCCCGTAACGCCGGAGCTCCGGAACTCTCTCGCATGAATCGCTACCCCCTCTGGAAATACGTGCTGATCGCGATCGCGCTCGTGGTCGGCATTCTCTACACGCTGCCGAACTTCTTTCCGGAAGTTCCCGCGGTGCAGGTCAGCACCTCGAAGTCGACGGCGAAGGTCGACACCGCGCTGCTCGGCACCGTCGAGGATGCGCTCAAGGCGGCTTCGATTCCCTACCGCGGCGACGCGCTCGATCCGACCGGCATCAAGGTCCGCTTCGCCGATCCCGATACGCAGCTGAAGGCGAAGGACGTGCTGCAGGCCAAGCTCGGCGACGAGTACATCGTCGCGCTCAATCTGCTGTCGTCGTCGCCGCAGTGGCTCGCCGCGGTCGGCGCGCTGCCGATGTACCTCGGCCTCGACCTGCGCGGCGGCGTCCACTTCCTGCTCCAGGTCGACATGAAGGCGGCGCTCGACAAGGCGGCCGACCGCTACACGACGGACATCCGCTCGCTCTTGCGCGAGAAGAAGGTCCAGTACGGCGGCGTCCTGCGCGAGGGCACGAACGTCGTCGTGCGCTTCCGCGACGAGGCCGAGCGCGCGCGCGCGCGGAAGGAGATCGAAGGCCAGTACGGCGACCTCGTCCTGCGCGACGCGGACGGCGCGGGGGGCGAGCTCCGGCTCGTCGCGACTCTCAAGCCGGAAGCGCAGAAGCGAATCCAGGAGGGGGCGGTCCAGCAGAACATCACGATCCTGCGCAATCGCGTGAACGAGCTGGGCGTCGCCGAACCGATCGTCCAGCAGCAGGGCGGCGACCGCGTGATGGTGCAGCTGCCGGGCGTCCAGGACACCGCGCGGGCGAAGGACATCCTCGGCCGCACGGCGACGCTCGAGATCCGCATGGTCAACGACGACCCGGGCGCGCTCGAGGCGGCGATCGGCGGCCAGGTGCCTTTCGGCAGCGATCTCTACACCGAGCGCAGCGGTGCGAAGGTGCTGGTGCGGCGGCAGGTCGTGCTGACCGGCGACCGGATCAACGACGCGCAGCCGGGTTTCGACCAGCGCACGAGCGAGCCCGCCGTGCTCGTCAACCTCGACGGCAGCGGCGCGCGCATCTTCAAGGAGATCACGCGCGAGAACGTCGGCAAGCGGATGGCGATCGTGCTGGTCGAGAAGGGCAAGTCCGAAGTGATCACGGCCCCGGTCATCCGCGAGGAGATCGGCGGCGGCCGGGTCCAGATCAGCGGCCGGATGAACACCCGCGAGGCCAACGACATCGCGCTGCTCATGCGCGCGGGCGCGCTGGCGGCGCCGATGGAGATTGTCGAGGAGCGCACCGTCGGGCCCTCGCTCGGCAAGGAAAACATCGAAAAGGGCTTCGACTCGGTGATGTACGGCTTCATCGTGCTCGCGATCTTCATGTGTGCGTACTACCTGCTGATGGGGGCGATCTCGGTGATCGCGCTGTCGGTCAACCTGCTCCTGCTGGTCGCGATCCTGTCGATGCTGCAGGCCACGCTGACGCTGCCGGGCATCGCCGCCATCGCTCTCACGCTCGGCATGGCGATCGACGCCAACGTGCTCATCAACGAGCGCATCCGCGAGGAGCTGCGCTGGGGTGCGACGCCGCACGCGGCGCTCTCCGCCGGCTACGAGCGCGCCTGGGGCACGATCCTCGACTCCAACGTGACGACGCTGATCGCCGGGATCGCGCTCCTGATCTTCGGCACCGGTCCGATCCGCGGCTTCGCGGTCGTGCACTGCCTCGGGATCATGACGTCGATGTTCTCCGCCGTGTTCGTCTCCCGCGGCATCGTCAACCTGATCTACGGGAGCCGCAAGCACCTCGCGAAGATCTCGATCGGCCAGGTGTGGCATCCGGCCGCCGCGTCCGGCACCGCGAAGTGACGCCGTCCCCCGGTCGCTGACCCGCCTCCCGTCCAGGCCCGCTCATGGAATTCTTCCGCATCGACCGCGACATCCCGTTCATGCGGCACGCGCTCACGTTCAACGTGATCTCGGCCGTCACGTTCGTGCTCGCGGTGTTCTTCCTCGTCACGCACGGTCTCAATCTCGGCGTCGACTTCCGCGGCGGCACGGTGATCGAAGTCACTTACGGCGGCGCGGTCGACTTCGCCCGCGTGCGCGCGGCGCTCGACAAGCTCAACCTCGGCGAATACTCGGCGCAGAGCTTCGGCAGCTCGAATACGGCGCTGATCCGCCTGCCGTTGAAGGAGGGCCTGTCGAGCGCGCAGCTGTCCGAGCAGGTGATGCGGGTGCTCAAGGCGGACGATCCGTCGGCCGCGCAGCAGCGGGTCGAGTTCGTCGGGCCGCAGGTCGGCAAGGAGCTGTTCGAGAATGGGGCGCTCGCACTCCTGCTCGTGTCGCTCGGCATCGTCGGCTACCTCGCGCTGCGCTTCGAATGGCGCTTCGCGGTCGCCGCGATCGTCGCGAACCTGCACGACGTCGTGATCATCCTCGGCTTCTTCGCGCTCTTTCAGTGGGAATTCTCGCTGCCGGTGCTGGCCGCCGTGCTCGCCGTGCTCGGCTACTCGGTCAACGAATCGGTGGTGATCGCCGACCGGATCCGCGAGAACTTCCGCAAGATGCGCAAGGCGACCGTGACCCACGTGATCGACAACGCGATCACGAGGACGATCTCGCGCACGATCATCACGCACGGCATGACGCTGATGATGGTCCTGTCGATCCTCTTCTTCGGCGGCGAGACGCTTCACTACTTCGCGCTCGCGCTCACGATCGGCATCTGCTTCGGCATCTACTCGTCGGTGCTGGTCATGGCGCCGATCGTCATGTGGCTTGGCGTGTCCCGCGAGGACCTGGTGAAACCGGAGCGCGCGGGCGGAGCCGAGAAGATCCTCCCCTGACGCGTAGCCCGGCCTGGAAAGCAGGGTCGGACTCGACTTTTCGGTGTTGGTCGAACCGGCTTCGCGGCCAGGCAAAAAGGCGAGTCTGACCTCCACTTTCCATGCTGACGACGTTCTTCTACTCGCTGCTGGCGCTCGACCAGTCGGTGGCCCAGCTGGCGGCGCAATACGGCAACTGGATCTACGCGCTCCTGTTCCTTATCATCTTCGCGGAGACCGGGCTCGTCGTGTTCCCGTTCCTGCCCGGCGACTCGATCCTGTTCATCGCCGGAGCCGTCGTCGCCACCACGGCCCTCGACATCCACACGCTCGTCGTCGTGCTCACCGCGGCAGCGATTCTCGGCGACACGGTCAACTACTCCGTGGGGCACTACATCGGACCGCGCGTCTTCCACAAGCCCGACTCGCGCTGGTTCAAGCAGGAGCACTTGCGGCGCACGCAGCGCTTCTACGACAAGTTCGGCGGCATCACGATCATCATCGGCCGCTTCGTGCCGATCATCCGCACGTTCGCGCCGTTCCTGGCCGGCGTCGCGGGCATGCGCTATCGCCGGTTCCTGTCGTTCAACGTGGTCGGAGCCGTCGCGTGGATCGCCTCGCTGACCTACGCGGGCTACCTGTTCGGGAACATTCCGTGGGTCAAGCAGAACCTCACGCTGATCGTCTTCGGCATCGTCGTGGTATCGCTCGTGCCCGCGATCTCGACATTCCTGCGCGAGCGTCGCGCGCGCCGGCAGCACCGCTGAGGGCGGTCCGCCCGCGAATGACACCTACACGCGTCGCGCGAGCGCGGCGGCCTTGCCCACGTAGGTGGATGGCCTGAGCGCCTTGAGGCGGGCCTTCGCGTCGTCGGGCAGCGCGAGGCCGTCGATGAAAGCGCCCAGGCTCTCGCGGGTGATCCCGCTCTTCCCGCGCGTCAGCGCCTTCAGCTGCTCGTAGGGGTTGGGCACGCCGTAGCGGCGCATCACCGTCTGGATCGGTTCGGCGAGCACTTCCCAGCACGCGTCGAGATCGGCCGCGATGCGAGCCTCGTCGACCGCGAGCTTCGCGAGCCCCTGCCGCAGCGACACCCAGCCCAGGAGCGAGTGCCCGAGCGCGACGCCCATGTTGCGCAGGACCGTCGAGTCGGTCAGGTCGCGCTGGAACCGCGAGACCGGGAGCTTGTCCGCCATGTGCCGCAGGAGCGCGGTGGCGAGACCGAGGTTGCCCTCGGAATTCTCGAAGTCGATCGGATTGACCTTGTGCGGCATCGTCGACGACCCCACCTCGCCTTCCTGCACCTTCTGGCGAAAGTAGCCGAGCGACACGTAGCCCCACAGGTCGCGGTCGAGGTCGACCAGCACGGTGTTGGTGCGCGCGATCGCGTCGAACAGCTCCGCGACGCAGTCGTGCGGCTCGATCTGGGTGGTGTACGGATTGAACTCGAGCCCGAGGCCGCGGACGACCTTCGCCGCGAGGCGTTCCCAGTCGACGTCGGGATACGCGGCGACGTGCGCGTTGTAGTTGCCGGTCGCGCCGTTCATCTTGCCCTTGATCGGCACGTGCCCGATCGCCGTGATCTGCCGCGCGAGCCGCGCGTAGACGTTCGCCATTTCCTTGCCGAGCGTCGTCGGCGTCGCCGGCTGCCCGTGCGTGCGGGCGAGCATCGGGACGCCGGCGTGCGCGTGCGCGAGCGCGCGGAGCGATGTCGCGACGTTCTCGAGCGCGGGCAGCAGGATCGACCGGCGCGCCTCGACGAGGATGAGCCCGTACGCGAGGTTGTTGATGTCCTCCGACGTGCAGGCGAAGTGGATGAACTCGCCGACCCGCGCCACCTCGGGCACGTCGGCGAAGCGCTCCTTGAGCCAGTACTCCATCGCCTTGACGTCGTGATTGGTCGTCTGCTCGATCGCCTTCACGCGAGCGCCGTCGGCAGGCCTGAACGTCGCGGCCGCGCTCTCGAGCGCCGCCCGCGCGGCGGGAGGGAAAGGCGCGACCTCGGCGACGCCGGGCTCGTCGCCCAGCGCGATCAGCCACGCGATCTCGACCCGCACGCGCGCCCGGATCAGGCCGAGCTCGCTGAAGTGCTCGCGCAAGGCCGCGACCTTGGCGGCGTAGCGGCCATCGAGCGGAGACAGCGCGGTGAGCGCGGAATCGGGAGCGGACATCGGGAAGCGGCGTCTCGCGACGTGGAGTCCGGGCGGATGCGAGTTTAGCATGCGTCGCGCGACGGCCCGCGCTTGCGCGCCGACCTCCCGCTCCGTCGCGCGCGAACCGTCGCGGCGAAGGGCCGATGCTATACTGGAAAATGTCCGGTTCGGCTTTCCTCTCGTGCTGAAACTCATCGCTACGCTTACGAGTCCGTATGCGCGCAAGGTCCGCATCGCGCTCGCCGAGAAGAAGATCGAGTACGCGCTGGTCGAGGATTCGCCGTGGGTTGCGGGCAACGCCGTGTCCGAGCTCAATCCGCTGGGCAAGATTCCCGTGCTGGTGCTGGACGACGGGACCCGGGTGTTCGATTCACGCGTGATCGTCGAGTACCTCGACGCGATGAGCCCCGTCAGCCGGCTCATTCCGGAACCGTCGCGGCAACGGATCGCCGTGAAGCGCTGGGAAGCGCTGGCCGACGGCATCTGCGACGCCGCCGCGACGATCTTCCTCGAGCGCAAGCGCCCCGCGCGGCAGCAGAGCAAGGACTGGCTCGCGCGGCAACGCGCGAAGATCGACCGCGGCGTCATCGAGCTTGCAAGGGAGCTGGACGAGCGGTCGTGGTGCAACGGCGAGGCGTACTCGCTCGCCGACATCGCGACCGGCTGCGCGCTCGGTTATCTCGACCTGCGCTTCGCCGAGATCGACTGGCGCGGCGCGCATCCGAACCTCGTGGCGCTCGCCGAGAAGCTCGCCGTTCGGCCGAGCTTCTCGGACACGGTCCCTCCCCCGGCCTGAGGGTCGAAACGTCAGAGGGTCTGCTTCAACTGCTCCAGGATCGCCGGATTCTCGAGCGTCGAAACGTCCTGGGTGATCTCCTCGCCCTTCGCGAGCGCGCGCAATAGCCGCCGCATGATCTTGCCCGAGCGCGTCTTCGGCAGGTTGTCGCCGAAGCGGATGTCCTTGGGCTTGGCGATCGGCCCGATCTCCTTGCCGACCCAGTCGCGGAGCTCCCTGGCGATCTTCTCGGCATCGGCGCCGCCGGGGCGGTGCTGCTTAAGGACGACGAACGCGCAGACCGCCTCGCCCGTCATTTCGTCGGGCCGGCCGACCACCGCCGCCTCGGCCACGAGCGGGTTCGCGACCAGCGCCGACTCGATCTCCATCGTGCCGAGCCGGTGGCCGGAAACGTTCAGCACGTCGTCGATCCGGCCCATGATCGTGAAGTAGCCGTGCGCGCGGTCGCGCACGGAGCCGTCACCCGCGAGGTAGAGCTTGCCACCGAGCTCCTCCGGGTAGTACGACTTCTTGTACCGGTCCGGGTCGCCCCAGATCGTGCGGATCATCGCGGGCCACGGCCGCTTGACGACGAGAATGCCGCCGTGGCCGTTCTCGACGTCGTGACCGGTCTCGTCGACGATCGCGGCCATGATGCCGGGGATCGGCAGCGTGCACGAGCCCGGAACGAGCGCCGTGACGCCGGGCAGAGGCGAGATCATGTGGCCGCCCGTTTCGGTCTGCCACCAGGTGTCGACGATCGGGCAGCGCTCGCGTCCGACGTTCTTGTGGTACCACATCCATGCCTCGGGATTGATCGGTTCGCCGACGGTTCCGAGCAGCCGCAGGCTCGAGAGGTCGTAATTCGTCGGCGCCGTCTGCGGCGCGACGCCGCACGCCTTGATCAGCGAGCGGATCGCGGTCGGCGCCGTGTAGAAGATCGAAACCTTGTGTTTCGCGATCGTCTGCCAGAACCGGCCGGCATCCGGGTACGTCGGCACGCCCTCGAACACGACTTCGGTCGCGCCCACGGCCAGCGGTCCGTACGTGATGTAGGTATGTCCGGTCACCCAGCCGATGTCGGCCGTGCACCAGAAGACGTCATGGGGCTTGATGTCGAATACCCAGCGCATCGTGAGCATCGCCCACAGCAGGTAGCCGCCGGAGCTGTGCTGCACCCCCTTCGGCTTGCCGGTCGAGCCCGATGTGTAGAGGATGAAGAGCGGGTGCTCGGCACCGACCCATTCCGGCTCGCAGGTGTCCGGCTGCTTGGCGACGAGCTCGTGCAGCCACAGGTCGCGCGGCGGCGAGAACGCGATGTTGCCGCCGGTGCGCCGGTAGACGACGACGTGCCGGATGCTTTCGCAGCCGCCCATCGCCAGCGCTTCGTCGACGATGACCTTGAGCGGCAGGTGCCGGCCGCCGCGGGCCTGCTCGTCCGCCGTGATGACCGCCACTGCGCCCGCGTCGATGATCCGCTCCTGCAGCGACTTGGCCGAGAACCCGCCGAACACGACCGAGTGCGTCGCGCCGATCCGGGCGCACGCCTGCATCGCGGCCACGCCCTCGATCGACATCGGCATGTAGATGAGCACGCGATCGCCCTTCCTGATGCCGAGCGACTTGAGCCCGTTCGCGAGGCGGCAGACCCGCTGGTGAAGCTCGCGATAGGTGACCTTCGTCACCGCGCCGTCGTCGGCCTCGAAGATGATCGCGATCTTTTCGGCGTTGCCGTTCTGCAGGTTGCGGTCGAGGCAGTTGTAGGAGACGTTGAGCTCGCCGTCGTCGAACCATTTGTAGAACGGGGCGTTTGACTCGTCGAGCGTCCGCGTGAACGGCTTGTGCCAGATCACCTCGTCGCGCGCGAGCTTCGCCCAGAAGCCGGTGAAGTCCTTGGCCGCGCTCGCGTTCATCGCGTCGAAATCGGCCTTCTTGACGTTGGCCTGCGCGACGAAGCCTGCGGGCGGCTCGAACAGGCGGCTCTCGGTGGATACCGATTCGATCGTGGACATGGGGCGGGGTCCTCCTGGGGGATCGTGCGAATGGCGTGCGACGGCGCGCCCGGGATTCGGGCGTCGACGCCGAAGTCTAACCAACTGCCCGCCGCCGGCGCAATGCAAGGAACTTGACCCAACGCAAGGAGGGGGCGGCGCGAAAGGAGTGCCATTCCCGTATCCACCGCCCTCGGGGAGGTGGGCGCCGAATTGTCCGCGCGGCGACAAAGCGGGCGTCTGACGCCGGGGCGCCCCCGCGACGCGGTGCTAAACTGATCCGAGACGAAATCCCCCCTGCGAGCCCCTGGTGCCGCCTCCGCTGCCGCGGTCGCGAACGCGGGCCCGCCTTCCTCCGCAGGTCCGCCATGACCCCCATTCGCCAGCAGGACTTCATCGACAGCATCGCCGACTCGTTGCAGTTCATCTCGTACTACCACCCGCAGGACTACATCGAGGCGCTCGGCGAGGCCTACGCGGCGGAGCAGTCGGCGGCCGCCAAGGACGCGATCGCGCAGATCCTCACCAACTCGCGCATGTGCGCCGAAGGGCATCGGCCGATCTGTCAGGACACCGGCATCGTCGTCGCCTTCGTCAAGGTCGGAACCGACGTGCGCTGGGACGGGATGACGATGGGCATCGCCGACATGGTCAACGAGGGCGTGCGGCGCGCGTACCTAAACCCGGACAACAAGCTCCGGGCGTCGATCGTTGCGGACCCCTCGGGCGCGAGGAAGAACACGCGCGACAACACGCCCGCCGTCGTCCATTTCGACCTCGTGCCCGGCAGCACCGTCGAAGTGAAGATCGCGGCCAAAGGCGGCGGCTCCGAGAACAAGTCGAAGTTCGCGATGCTGAATCCGTCGGACTCGATCGTCGACTGGGTCGTGAAGACGCTGCCGGCGATGGGCGCGGGTTGGTGCCCGCCCGGAATGCTCGGCATCGGCATCGGCGGCAGTGCCGAAAAGGCGATGCTGCTCGCCAAGGAAGCGCTGATGGATCCGATCGACATGCACGAGCTTCGCCGGCGCGGGCCGAAAAGCGCGCTCGAGGAGCTTCGCATCGAGATCTTCGAGGCGGCGAACGCGCTCGGCATCGGCGCCCAGGGGCTCGGTGGCCTCGCGACGGTGCTCGACGTCAAGATCCTCGATTACCCGACGCATGCCGCATCGAAGCCCGTCGGCATGATCCCGAACTGCGCGGCGACGCGGCACGCGCACTTCACGCTCGACGGACGCGGCGCCGCGAGGCTCGCGCCGCCCGATCTCTCCCGCTGGCCGGCAGTGACCTGGTCGCCGTCGGCCGCCGCGACGCGCGTGAACCTCGACACGCTGACGCCGGCGGAGGTCGCGACGTGGAAGCCCGGGCAGGCGCTGCTCTTGAACGGCAGGATGCTCACCGGCCGCGACGCCGCGCACAAGCGGATCGCCGACATGCTGGCGAAAGGTGAGCCGCTGCCCGTCGACTTCCACAACCGGACGATCTACTACGTCGGCCCGGTCGATCCCGTTCGCGACGAGGTCATGGGCCCGGCGGGCCCGACCACGGCGACGCGCATGGACAAATTCACCGAGATGATGCTCGCGGAGACCGGCCTCATCGCGATGATCGGCAAGGCCGAGCGCGGCCCGGTCGCGATCGAGGCGATCCGCAAGCACAAGGCCGCATATCTCATGGCCGTCGGCGGCGCGGCCTATCTCGTGTCGAAGGCGATCCAGAGCTCGCGTGTCGTGGCGTTCGGAGACCTCGGGATGGAAGCGATCTACGAGTTCGAGGTCCGCGACATGCCCGTCACCGTGGCAGTCGACGCGCAGGGGACGTCGGTGCACCAGACCGGGCCGCGCGAGTGGCAGCAGCGGATCGGCAAGATTCCCGTCGCGGCGGGCTGACCCGACAACGGTACTCGCCGGCTCCGCGTACGGGCGGGCGTAGGCGATCCCGACATCCTCTCGACCGTGCCATCTTCGGCGATGGCACAGTGTATGCTTTCGCTTTTTTGAATCGGACACCCTTGCACGTCGCCGCCCGCCCGCGTTGGCGACGCGGCCCTCCCGCAATGCGACTTTCCGATCCGCCCAGCCCGGCCCAGGACACGCGCGTGTCGCCGAATGCGCGCGTGCCTTGGTGTCGCGCTGTCGCGACGGAATCGACGGTGCGGACGTCGCGATGAGCCGCCTGCGCCGACGCTTCGCGCCCCTCGCCGCGGACTCGATTTCGCCGCTCAATCTCCCGCCCGTGCAGATGGGGCTTCTCACGAAGCTCAACCTGCTCACGGTCGGCCTGATCTTCCTCACGGCGATCGCGACCACCGGGCTCTACATCTGGAAGGAGTGGCGCGTGAGCGAAGCCGAGCTTCGTGCGCAGGGCTCGACGCTCGTCGGCATGCTGGCCGAGGCCACCGAGCACGGGCTCGCGACGGGCGACCGCGCGAATCTGCTCGCCATCAGCACCAGCCTCGGCATCGAGGGCGACATCGCTTACTTGCGCGTCCTCGACGCGAATCGGCGCACGATCGCGGAGCGCACCTTCGCGGAGTCGCTGCGGGGCGTCGCAGTGCCCGATCTCCCGCGCGCGCTCCCGATCGCGACCACCATCGTGACCGAGCCCACGATCGAGGGCCGCCGCTACCTCGAGTTCGTCGCGCCGGTCCTCGTGCGAACGACGCTTCCCGCCACGGCGGCGGCGGAGGGCAACGGAGCCGGCGCGGATCCGCGCCTGCGGGCAGCCGCGCCGATCGGCTACCTGCGTCTCGGCATGACGTTCGAGCGGCAGAACACGGAGTTCCGTCGCGCCATCCTGGGCGCGATGTCGATCGTCGCGCTGCTCGTCGTGCTCGCGATCGGAGCCACGCTGCTGCTGACGCGCCGGCTCGTGGCGCCGATGCGGCGACTCATGCGCGCCGCGCGCGCGGTCGGGTCGGGCAAGCTCGACGTCTACGTGCCCGCGAGCTCGGGCGACGAGCTCGGCCTCCTCACGCACACGTTCAACCACATGACGCAGCGGCTCGCCGAGTCGCAGGCCGAGGTGGCGACCTACCAGCGCACGCTCGAGGACAAGGTCGCGCAGCGGACGAAGGAACTCGAGATCGCGACCGCGCACGCCTACAAGCTCGCGCAGCACGACATCCTTACCGGACTCCCCAACCGCTCGCTCCTGAACCAGCGGCTGAAGCAGATCCTCGCGCAGTCCCAGCGGGACGGCTCGAACGTCGCGTGCCTCTTCCTCGACTTCGATCACTTCAAGCGAATCAACGACACGCTCGGCCACGATTCCGGCGATCAGCTGCTCCAGGCCGTCGCGCAGCGGCTCACGTCGGCCGTGCGCGAGTCCGACACGGTGGCTCGTCTCGGGGGCGACGAATTCGTGCTGATCCTGCCGGGGCTCGATCCGGCCCACGCGACGTTCGAGACGATGACCGTCCTCGCGCGCGTGCGCGAGTCGTTCCTCGCGCCCTTCCGGCTGTCGGACCAGATGCCGACGCTCACGTGCTCGATCGGCGTGTCGATGTACCCGCTCGACGCGAGCGACCCGGTGACGCTGATCAAGCAGGCCGACACCGCGATGTACGCGGCCAAGGAGGCCGGCCGGAACGCGTATCGCTTCTACACCGCCGACATGAACGCGCGCGTGCAGCTCAGGCTGCAGCTCGAGACCGACATGCGGCGCGGGCTCATGGACGACGAGTTCTTCCTCGTCTACCAGCCGCAGATCGAGATGCAGACCGGCCGCGCGATCGGCGTCGAGGCGCTCCTGCGCTGGCGCGATCCGGACCGCGGCGTGATCGCGCCGTCCGAGTTCATCCCGATCGCCGAGGAGTCGGGCATGATCCAGGCGCTCGGCGCCCGCGTGCTGCGCGACTCGTGCCGCCAGGTCATCGCCTGGCACCGGCACGGAATGATGCTCCGGCTGTCGGTCAACCTGTCGGTCCAGCAGCTGCAGCACGACAGCTGGCTCTCCATCGTCGACGAGGCGCTGTCCTCGAGCGGCCTGCCGGCGCACTACCTCGACCTCGAAATCACCGAAAGCGTGATCATCACGCACCCGGAGAAGGCGGTCGCGACGCTGATCAAGCTGAAGCAGCGCGGCGTCTCGATCACCGTCGACGATTTCGGCACCGGCTATTCGAGTCTGTCGTACCTCGCGCGCCTGCCGATCCAGGCGGTGAAGGTCGACCAGCGCTTCGTCCACGGCCTCGAGCAGAACCGGAACGACGAGGCGATCACGCAGGCGATCATCGCGCTGTCGCACTCGCTGGGGTTGCGCGTCATCGCCGAAGGCGTCGAGACCGCCGGCCAGTTCGAGTTCCTGAAGCGGCACGGCTGCGAGGAGGCGCAGGGCTTCCTGATCTCGCGCCCGCTCGAGGAGCCCGAACTGCGGAACTGGTGGCGGATGCAGGAAGAGGAGAACCGGATCGTCCGCCGGCAGGGCGACATGTGGCAGGCGGAGGGATAGCGCGAGCTGCCTGACCGGGGCTAAATCGGGGTCAGACCCCCATTTCCGCTTGTCCCGCGCAAAGCCAGGCGAAGAACAGGGTCTGACCCCGATTCAGGTCCCGGTCGTCGACGGTTGGCTTGCCAAATCCGCCGGCCTGTCGATGTCGCGCAGGATGCCCGCGTCGTCCACGTCGATGCGGACGAGACGATCCCGCTGTGCGACGACAACCGACTTGGCTCCGTCGTCACCGGTGAGTGCCGCGAGCTCCTCGGAGCACGCCGCACCGAATCCGACGGGATGGCCGCGCTCGCCCCCGAAAAATGGTGCGGCGACGACGGCGCCGTCCGCGACCGCCGCGGCGACCCGCGCGATCGTCGCCGGGAGAATCCACGGCATGTCCGCGAGCGCGACGAGCCAGCCCTTCGCTTGCGCCGTCGCCTGCACGCCGAAGGCGAGGCTCGCGCCCATGCCCTGGTCGGCATTCGCGCATCGCACGATGCGCGCGCCGTTCGCGCCGAGTTCCGCCGCGAGCGCACGGTCGTCGTCGCGAACCACGGCGACGACCTCGGGCACCGCGAGACGAAGGTGACGCAGCGCGACGACGCCCACGGGCTCGCCCGCAAGATCCCCGGATCCCAGCCGAGCAAGCAGCTTCTCGCCGCCGAAGCGCGTGCCGCGGCCCGCGGCGAGCAGGAGGCCGACGATGCCGACGGCGCTCATCGCGCGACCTTCACTCGGCCAGCAGCCTGAACCTGCCGTCCTTCACGGTCACGAGGACACGCGCGCGCTCGTCCATCCCGTTGTGGTTCCCGGGCGACATGTTGAAGACGCCCTGACAGCCGACGATCTCGCGCTCCTGCTCGATCGCGTCGCGCAGCGCGACGCGGAACGCCTCGGTCCCGGGCTTGCCGGCCTTCAGGGCAACGGGAATCGCCCGCTGCAGGATGATCCCCGCGTCCCACGTGTTGGCGCCGAACGTCGCCGGCTTCTGGCCGAATTTCGCTTCGTAGAGCGCAATGTAGTTCAGCGCGACCTTCTTGATCGGATTCGCATCCGGAATCTCGTCGACGACGAGCATCGGGCCCGCAGCGAGCACCGTTCCCTCGACCTTGTCCTTGCCGAGCCGTATGAAGTCGTCGGTGGCGACGCCGTGCGTCTGGTAGACCGTGCCCTTGTAGCCCTGGTCGCGCAGCGTGACCTGCGGCAGCACGCCCGGTCCTCCGACACCCGCGACGAGCACCGCATCGGGCTTCGCCGCGATCAGCTTCAACGCCGGCCCGGTGACGCTCGGATCGGTGCGCTGGTAGTACTCGGCGGCGACGACCTTGATGCCGGCTTTCCCGGCAAGCGGCGCGAACACGCGGTACCAGTTCTCGCCGTAAGGGTCCTTGAAGCCGATGAAGCCGATCGTCTTCACGCCGGACTTCACCATGTGCTTGACCAGCGCGGCGGCGATCAAGTCGTCGTTCTGCGTCGTCTTGAACACCCAGCGTCGCTTCGCGTCCATCGGCTCGACGACGCTGGAGGTGCCGACCGTCGCCATCAGCGGCACCTTGGCCTCCGCGACGAGATCGAGGATCGCGAGCGCGTTCGGCGTCGTCGACGGGCCGATCAGTGCGTCGACGTTCTGCTCCTGCAGGAGCTTCTTCGCGTTCTGCACGGCGCGCGTCGTGTCGCCGCCGTCGTCGAGCTGAAAGTATTGGACCGTCGCGTCGCCAATCCGTGTCGGCAGCAGCATCCCGGTGTTCTGCTGCGGGATTCCGATCGCCGTCGTCGGCCCGGTCGCCGAGACCATCAATCCGACCTTCACCTGCGCGGCGGCCGCGGTGGCCGCCAGCGCGACGACTGCCGCGGCAATCCTCAGGCAATGAGACATATATCGCCCTTCCAGTCGGACAAAAGCCGCCATGCTAGCCGAAATCGGCGGGATCAGACGGCGGCGAGTTCGCGCGCGAGCCGATTGTGCCGCTCGAGATGGGGCGGCAGGTCGAGCGTGGCCAGCCGCCCCTCGCGAACCACGACGCGTCCGTCGACGACGCTCCACGCGACGGCCGACGGGGCGCAGAAGACGAGTGCGGCGACCGGGATCGCCGAGCGCGCCCGCGAACCCGACCGACGAGAGGTCGAACGCGACAAAGTCGGCGGCCATGCCCGGCGCGAGCGCGCCGATGTCGTCCCGACCGAGCACGGCCGCGCCGCCCTGCGTCGCGAGCTCGAGTGCCTCGCGTGCGGTCATCGCCGCCGGCCCGTGCGCGACACGCTGCAGCAGGAGCGCCTGCCGCGCTTCGGCGAGCGCGTGGGCGCCGTCGTTGGACGCGCTGCCGTCGACGCCGAGCCCCACGTTCACGCCCGCATCGCGCAGTCGCCGCACCGGGGCGACGCCCGAGGCGAGGCGCATGTTCGACGAGGGACAGTGCGCGACGCCGGTGCCGGTCCGCGCGAACTGCGCAATGCCCTCACCATCGATCTTCACACAGTGCGCGTGCCAGACGTCGCGCCCGACCCAGCCCAGATCCGCCGCGTACTGTGCGGGCGACTTCCCGAAGCGATCGCGACTGTACGCAACGTCGTTGTCGTTCTCGGCCAGATGAGTGTGCATCGACACGCCATACGCTCGGGCGAGCGCCGCGGACTCGCGCATCAGATCCGGGCTCACCGAAAAGGGCGAGCACGGCGCGACGCCGATCCGCAGCATCGAGAAGCGCCGCGGATCGTGGAACGCCTCGATCAGCCGCCGCGTGTCGGCGAGAATGACGTCCTCCCGCTCGACGAGCGCGTCCGGCGGCAACCCGCCCTTGCTCGTCCCGACGCTCATGCTGCCGCGCGTCGCGTGGAATCGCATGCCCATCGCGCTTGCGGCCTCGATCGCGTCGTCGAGACGGCACCCGTTCGGATAGAGGTAAAGGTGATCCGACGTCGTCGTGCAGCCCGACAGCAGGAGCTCCGCCATCGCCGTCTGCGTCGAGACGCGGATCATTTCGGGCGTGAGGCGGCCCCATAGCGGGTAGAGCCCCGTGAGCCAGCCGAAGAGCTCGGCGTCCTGCACCGCGGGCAGCGCGCGGGTCAGGCTCTGGAACATGTGGTGGTGCGTGTTGACGAGTCCAGGCAGCACGACGTGTCCGGCGAGGTCGATCACGACGTCGGCGCTGGCGGGCAGTTCGGCCGCGGTGCCGACCGCAACGATCGCATTGTCCTCGACGTAGACGCCGCCTCCGCGGATCTCGCGGCGCGCGGCGTCCATCGTGACCAGGACGTCGGCCCCTTTCGCGAGCAGCGTGCGCGGCATGTGCAGGACCTCCTGGCCGAGCCCCGGTTCGCCGAACCGGGATCAGTCCGCGCTGCCGAAGAACTCCTTCACGCGGTCGAACCAGTTCTTGGCGCGCGGATTGTGCGCGGCCGGGTCCTGCGCGTTGATCGCCTCGAACTCGCGCAGGATTTCCTTCTGGCGCGCGGTCAGCCGTACCGGCGTCTCCACGGCCACGTGGCAGAAGAGGTCGCCGTGCTGGGCGCTCCTGACCTGCTTGATTCCTTTGCTGCGCAGGCGGAACACCTGGCCGGTCTGCGTCTCGGCAGGCACCTTGATCGACGCGTGGCCGTCGAGCGTCGGAATCTCGATCTCGCCGCCGAGCGCCGCGGTCGCGAAGCCGATCGGCATCTCGCAATGCAGGTCGTTGCCCTCGCGCTGGAACACCGGATGGGGCTTTAGATTGACGACGACGTAGAGGTCGCCGGACGGGCCGCCGTTCACGCCTGCTTCACCCTCGCCCGCGAGCCGGATGCGATCGTCCTGGTCGACGCCCGCGGGAATCTTCACCGAGAGCGTCTTCTGCTTGCGCACGCGTCCGGCGCCGTGGCACGTCACGCACGGATCCGCAATGACCTTGCCGGTGCCGTGGCACGCCGGACACGTCTGCTGGATCGAGAAGAAGCCCTGCGACACCCGGACCTCGCCGCGCCCGTGGCAGGTCTGGCACGTCTGCGGCTGCGTGCCCGGCTTCGCCCCGGTCCCGTGGCAGGCCGCGCACTCCTCGAGCGCCGGTACGCGGATCTTGGCTTCGGTGCCGCGCGCCGCGTCCTCGAGCTCGAGCTCGAGGTTGTAGCGGAGATCGGCGCCGCGATAGACGCCGTTGCCGCGGCCGCCCCGCTGCGCGCCGAAGATCTCGCCGAAGATGTCGCCGAACGCATCGGCAAATCCGCCGAAGCCTTCCGGTCCGCCGAAACCGCGCGCGCCGGCGCCGGCGCCGAACCCCGCCGCCGGGTCGACGCCCGCGTGCCCGAACTGATCGTAGGCGGCGCGCTTGCGGCCGTCGGACAGGATCTCGTAGGCCTCCTTCGCCTCCTTGAACTTGTCCTCGGCCTTGTGATCGTCCGGATTGCGGTCCGGATGGTGCTTCATCGCGAGCTTCCGGTAGGCCTTCTTGATGTCCTCCTCGGAGGCGTCGCGGTTGACGCCCAGCACCGTGTAGTAGTCGCGCTTCGCCATCAAGTCCCCTGTACCTCAACGCCAACAGCCGCACCGCCCCGAGGAGCGATGCGGCCACGCCATCCCGTCCGCGTTAACCGGCGTCGCGACGCCGGTTCAACGCGGACAGAAATTCCGCGCCGCCGTATGTCTCGAAGCGAGACGCTTCCCCCGCGACGGAATCTCCTTTACTTGCGATCTTTGACTTCGGTGAACTCCGCATCGACGACCTTCTCGTCGCCCTTCGATTCGCCGCCTCCGGCCGGGCCGGCGCCCGCGGTCGCACCGGCGCCCTCGCCCTGTTGCTGCTGCGCCTGCGCGTACATGATCTCGCCCAGCTTCTGCGCGGCCTTCGCGAGCGACTCGGTCTTCGCTTCGAGCGCCTCCTTCGAGGCGTCCTTCTGCTTCAGGAGCTCCTCGGCTTCCTTCACCGCCGCCTCGATCTTCGCCTTCTCGTCGGCGCCGACCTTGTCGCCGTATTCCGCGACCGACTTCTTCACGCTGTGCACGAGCGCGTCGAGGGCATTGCGCGCCTGGACAACCTCGAGCTGCTTGCGGTCGTCGTCGGCGTGCGCCTCGGCGTCCTTGACCATCTTTTCGATCTCGGATTCGGACAGCCCCGAGCTCGCCTTGATCGTGATCTTGTTCTCCTTGCCCGTCGCCTTGTCCTTCGCCGAGACGTGCAGGATCCCGTTCGCGTCGATGTCGAAGGTCACCTCGATCTGCGGCATCCCGCGCGGCGCCGGCGGAATCCCTTCCAGGTTGAACTGGCCGAGGCTCTTGTTGCCCATCGAGACGTCGCGCTCGCCCTGCAGCACGTGGATCGTCACCGCCGCCTGGTTGTCGTCGGCGGTCGAGAACACCTGCTGCGCCTTGGTCGGGATCGTGGTGTTCTTCTTGATGAGCTTGGTCATCACGCCGCCGAGCGTCTCGATACCGAGCGACAGCGGCGTCACGTCGAGCAGGAGCACGTCCTTGACGTCGCCCTTGAGGACGCCGCCCTGGATGCCCGCACCGACCGCGACCGCCTCGTCGGGGTTCACGTCCTTGCGCGGCTCCTTGCCGAAGAACGACTTGACCGTGTCCTGCACCTTCGGCATCCGCGTCATTCCGCCGACCAGGATCACGTCGGAGATGTCGTCGAGCGATACGCCGGCGTCCTTGATCGCGATGCGGCAGGGTTCGACGGTCTTCGCGATCAGTTCCTCGACCAGCGCCTCGAGCTTCGCGCGCGTGATCTTGAGCGACAGGTGCTTGGGGCCGCTCTGGTCCGCCGTGATGTAGGGCAGGTTGATCTCGGTCTGCTGCGACGACGAGAGCTCGATCTTCGCCTTTTCGGCCGCTTCCTTGAGCCGCTGCAGCGCGAGCACGTCGTTCCTGAGGTCGACGCCCTGGTCCTTCTTGAACTCGGTGACGATGTAGTCGATGATCCGCTGATCGAAGTCCTCGCCGCCGAGGAACGTGTCGCCGTTGGTCGAAAGCACCTCGAACTGGTGCTCGCCCTCGACGTTGGCGATCTCGATGATCGAGATGTCGAACGTGCCGCCGCCCAGGTCGTAGACGGCGATCTTGCGGTCGCCCTCCTTCTTGTCGAGGCCGAACGCGAGCGCCGCCGCGGTCGGCTCGTTGATGATCCGCTTGACTTCGAGGCCGGCGATGCGGCCGGCATCCTTGGTCGCCTGCCGCTGCGAGTCGTTGAAGTACGCCGGCACCGTGATCACGGCCTCGGTCACTTCCTCGCCGAGATAGTCCTCGGCGGTCTTCTTCATCTTGCGCAGGATTTCGGCCGACACCTGCTGCGGCGCGATCTTCTTGCCGCGCACCTCGACCCAGGCGTCGCCGTTGTCGGCCTTGACGATCCGGTAGGGCATGAGGCCGATGTCCTTCTGCACTTCCTTTTCCTCGAAGCGCCGCCCGATCAGGCGTTTCACCGCAAAGATGGTGTTCTTCGCGTTGGTGACGGCCTGCCGCTTCGCCGAGGCGCCGACGAGGATCTCGCCGTCTTCCTGGTACGCGACGACCGAGGGCGTCGTGCGCGCGCCCTCCGAGTTCTCGATCACTTTCGGCTGGCCGCTCTCCATGATCGCGACGCAGCTGTTGGTCGTGCCGAGGTCGATGCCGATGATCTTGCCCATGGTGGTTTCCTTCCGGAATGCGGGATGACTGTTGTCGCGACAGGTGGGGGTTTCAGCCGTCGAATCAAGCGAATGCGGCGCCGCCTAGCCGGCGGGCGGCTCGGGAGCCTTCGCGACGGCGACGAGCGCCGGCCGCAGGATCCGGTCCTGCAGGCGGTAGCCCTTCTGGAAGACCCGGACGACGGTGTTGGGGGACTCCGGACTGTCGACCGTCGTCATCGCCATGTGCTGGTGCGGATCGAACTTCTCGCCCGCGGGATCGATCTCGGCGATCTGGGCCTTCTCGAACGCCGCCGCGAGCTGCTTGAGCGTAAGCTCGGCGCCCGAGCGCAGCGTTTCGACCGTCGCGTCCTTCGCGGCCAGCGCCGATTCGAGCGCGTCCTTCACCTGGAGCAAATCCGAGGCGAACGTCTCGATCGCGTATTTGCGGGCGCGCGCGAGGTCGTTCGCCGCCTGCTTCCGGACGTTCTCGACGTCGGCCCGGGCGCGCAGCCATGCGTCCTTGAGCTCGGCGGCCTCGTCCTCGGCCTTCTTGAGCAGCGTCGCGATGTCGGGGGCCGGATCGGCCGGCGCGGCCTCGGGGACGACGTCCGGAGACGGCTCCCCCGCGATCGGCAATCCGGCTTCCGACCGCGGATCCGCGGTCTCGGGCTTGTCGTGTCGGGTCATCCTGGCCTTCTTGTTGCGCCCTTCCGGGGCGCCCGTGGAGACAATGGGGCCATTGCGCCGGATTTCAACGGATTTCAGAGGTTTTCCGCGGGCCCACGGCGAAGGAGGGGAACAGAGCAAAAGCGGCTTGAATCTCAGCCCCTTACGGCCAATCCGCGCCTACTTCGCCGCTCCGAGCGCCTTGGCCCGCAGCGCGGTCAGCTCCCGCGCCTTCTCGTCGGGCGGGGGAGCGAGCCAGCCCTGCAGGTTCCGCCCTGCGATGTCCGCCAGCGCGGCGATCCAGCCTGGATGCTCGTTCAGGCACGGAATCACGTGGAAGTCCCGCCCGCCCGCGCGGAGGAATGTCTGCCGGCCCTCGATGCCGATCTCCTCCAGCGTCTCGAGGCAATCGGCGACGAAGCCCGGGCAAGCGACGTCGACGCGCCCCTTGCCCTCCTTGGCGAGCGCGGCGAGCGTGTCGGCCGTCGCCGGCTGCAGCCACTGCGCGCGGCCGAAGCGTGACTGGAAGGCCACCTTGCACTGCTTCGCGTCGAGCCCGAGCTCGCGGGCGAGGAGCCGGGCGGTCTTCTGGCACTGGCAGTGGTACGGATCGCCGAGATCGAGCGTCCGCCGCGGCACGCCGTGGAACGACAGCACGAGGAAATCGGGCCGCCCGTGCTTGACCCAGTAGTCGTTGATCGACTGCGCGAGCGCCCGGATGTAGGCCGGATCGTCGTGGAAGCTGTCGACGCTGCGGAGCGCCGGCATCCGGCGCAGCGTCCGCGCATGCGCGTAGACGGCGTCGAGCGCCGATGCAGTCGCGCTGGCCGCGTACTGCGGATACATCGGGACGACGAGAATGCGCTCGCACCCGGCCTTCCTGAGCCGGTCGATCGCGCCGGCGATGTCGGGCTGCCCATAGCGCATCCCGAGCTCCACGACGGCCAGGTCGGGCGGGAGCCCCGCCTCCTTCAGCCGCTGCCCGAGCAACCCCTGCAAGAGCGAGCGCTGCTTGACGCTGTGGACGTAGAGCGGCGAGCCGTCCTTGCTCCAGATCAGCGCGTACTTGCGCGCCGACTGCGCGGGCCGGGTGCGGAGCACGAAGCCGTGCAGGATGATTCGCCACACGGCGCGCGGAATCTCGACCACGCGCGGATCCGCGAGGAACTCGGCGAGGTAACGCCGCACCGCCGCCGGCGTCGGCGCCTCCGGCGTGCCGAGATTGACGAGCAGCACGCCGACCCGCGGGCTCCGGTCGTGCTCGAACGGCGGTTCCGGACGGTAGCGGGCCATCGGGCTCAGGCGACGCGAGGCGGCGGGAACGCGGCCGCCAAAGTCACGGTTCCCGCGCGCGCCACGCCGCGAGCGCCGCCGCCGCCTTGGCGCGGATCGCGCGCTGCATCGGCGGCGCCCATCCGAGGAGCCAGCCGGGCACGCCCAGCGCCTGCCGCGCCCAGCGCCAGAGATCGAAGCGGTCTTCGTGACGGACGATGAGCCCGTCGCGAAACGCGAACGCGGCGTCGATCCGGTTCAGGACGCGGCGTCCGGTCGCCGAATACGAGTAGGTCGCGTCCCAGTGGGCCCGGCCGGCCGCGGAGTCCGCGGCGATGCCCGACGCGACGACGCGAAGGTCCTTCGCCCGCGCGCACAGCATGCGCCACATCGCGCCGGCGCCGGCCGCATCGAGCGCGGGAAAGACCGGATCGGAAAAGCTCGCGTCGGGCGCGTAGCACGCGATCATCGCCCCCGCGTCGCGGCGGTCGAGGGCCGCATAGAACCGCGCGATCAGCGCCGCGTTCGGGTGCGCCGCCTCGCTCATCAGTCCGTCATGTGCTGCGTGAGCGCATTCGACAGAAGCTTCGCGGTCACGTCGACGATCGGGATGACGCGCTCGTAGGCCATCCGCGTCGGGCCGATGACCCCGAGCGTGCCGATCACGCGCCCGTCGATCTCGTAGGGAGCGGTGACGACGCTGCACTCGTCGAGCGGCACGAGGCCCGACTCGCCGCCAATGTAGATCTGCACGCCCTGCGCTCGCTGCGACACGTCGAGCAGGTGCAGGAGCGAGGTCTTCTGCTCGAAGAGGTCGAAGAGCTGCCGCAGGCGCTCCATGTTGGAGGCGAGATCGGTGGCCGAGAGCAGGTTCCTCTCGCCGGTGACGACGAGCTCCTCGCCTACGGCCAGGGCCGAGCCGCCCGCCTCCACCGCGGCGGTCATCAGGCCGACGATGTCCTCGCGCAGCGACTTGAGCTCGTCGGCGAGCAGCGCCCGCAGCGCGCCGAACGGCTGTCCGGCGTATTGGCGGTTCAGGAAGTTCGTGGCCTCGACGAGCTGCGCCTGCGTGTACGCGCGATCGGTGTGCAGCATCCGGTTCTGCACGTCGCCTTCCGAAGTCACGATGATCAGGAGGACGCGCCGGTCGGACAGCCGCAGGAACTCGAGGTGGCGGAACGATGCCTCGCGGCGACGCGGCGTCACCACGACGCCGGCGAAATGCGTGAGCTGCGAAAGCAGCGAGGCGGCGTTGCTGACGAGCTGCTGCGGCCGGTCCGCGCTCAGCTCGCCCTCGAGCCGGTGGATCTCGACGTCCTCGAGCGGCTGGACCACCATCAGCGAATCGACGAAGAACCGGTAGCCCTTCGCCGTCGGGATCCGACCCGCTGACGTGTGCGGACTCGCGATGTAGCCCATCTCCTCGAGGTCGGCCATCACGTTCCTGATCGTCGCGGGCGACAGCTCGAGGCCAGACTGCTTCGAGAGCACGCGCGAGCCGACGGGCTGACCCTCGATGACGTAGCGTTCGACGAGGGTCTTGAGCAGGTGTTGGGCGCGCGGATCCAGCATGGCGCTCATTCTACAGACCGACCGCACGCGCGCGCCGGCGCCCTGCTGCCGTCCGTCCGCCCGCGCATCCGCTTCGGCCGTCCGTCCGCTTGGGACGTGCCGCCGCGTGTGGTCTAATCCGCCCCATGCCCGCGCCTCCCCCCGCCGGCCGATACCGGCGCGTCGCGCTCGTGGGGCGCTACGCAAGCCCCGGCATCGCCGATCCGCTCTCCCGGCTGGCCGCGTTCCTCGCCCGCCGGGGTCACGCCGTCGTCCTCGACGCCGAAACGGTGCGGGCCGCGCCCCTTCCGGGCTATGCGACGGTCGAGCCGGGAATGCTGGGCGACGCCGCCGACGTCGTGATCGTCGTCGGTGGCGACGGCACGATGCTCGCGGTCGCGCGACAGCTCGCGCGCTTCGACGTGCCGCTGATCGGCGTCAACCAGGGCCGCCTCGGGTTCCTCACCGACATTCCGATCGCCAGCATGGAGGAGGTCCTGGGACCGATCCTCGAAGGCCGCCACGTCGAGGAGCGGCGCACGCTGCTCGAGGCCGTCGTGCATCGGGTCGGCGACGGCCCCGCGGAGACCGCGCTCGCGCTGAACGAAGTGGTCGTCAACCGGGGCACGTCCGGCGGCATGATCGACACCGCCGTCGAGATCGACGGTCGCTTCGTCTATGCGATGCGCTCGGACGGCCTCATCATCGCGACGCCGACCGGGTCGACGGCGTACGCGCTCTCCGCGCAGGGACCGATCGTCGATCCGCAGGTCCCGGCACTGCTGCTCGTCCCCGTCGCTCCGCACGCGCTCACCAACCGCCCGATCGCCATCGGCGACGGGGCGACGATCCGCGTCACCCTGCTCCGGGGCAACGACGCATGGGCGCACTGCGACGGCCACGCGCACTTCCAGCTCTCGGAAGGCGACAGCGTCGAGGTCCGTCGCTCGGCGCATCTCGTGCGGCTCCTCCACCCCGAGGGCCACGATCACTTCGCGATGCTGCGCGAGAAGCTGCACTGGAGCGAGACGCCCGAGAAAGTGCGGCCGTAGGGCACGCCTTAGGCAATGCTGCGGTTACTGTCGATCCGGAATTTCGTCGTTGTCGACGCGCTCGACCTCGAGCTCGACCGCGGCTTCTCGGTGCTGACCGGCGAAACGGGGGCCGGCAAGTCGATCCTGCTCGATGCGCTCGCGCTGCTCCTGGGCGACCGCTTCGAGCAGCGTCAGCTGCGGCCGGGTGCGGAGCGCGCCGAGCTCGCCGCCGAATTCGATGTCGAAGGCCATCGAGCCCTCGCAGCCTGGCTCGCCGAGCAGGGACTGTCCGCCGACGGCACGACGCTCCTCGTCCGGCGCACGATGGACGCCCAGGGCCGGAGCCGGGCATGGATCGGCGGTCGGCCCGCCACGCTCGCTCAGCTCGCCGCCGCCGGCGAGATGCTGGTCGACCTGCACGGCCAGCATGCGCACCAGTCGCTCGTGGCCGCCGATGCCCAGCGCGCGCTGGTCGACGCGTTCGGCGGATTCACCGCGCTCGTCCGCGAAACGACCTCCGCGTGGCGCGACTGGCGTGCGGCCGTGGCGCGCCGTGACGCCGCCGGCGCGGCGCGCGAGGCCACCGCCGCCGAGCGCGAGACGCTCGAGCTCCGCCGCCGCGAACTCGCCGCGCTCGCGTTCACCGCCGACGAATGGGCGTCGCTTGCGCAGTCGCAGGCGCGCCTCGCCCACGCTGCGGCGCTGATCGAGACCGCGGAGGCGGTCGGGCACGAGCTGGCCGACGCCGACGAGGCGATCGCACGCCGGCTCGCCACGCTCGTCGCGAGGCTGGAGGCGGCCGCCGTCCACGATTCGGCGCTCACCGGCATCGCCGCGCTGCTCGAGCCCGCGCACATCCAGCTCGTCGAAGCGGCACGCGAACTTCGCGCCTACCGGCGGAAGCTCGACGTCGACCCCGCCGAGCTTGCCCGGGTCGAGGATCGCCTGGCCGCGATCCACGCTGCCGCGCGCAAGCATCGCGTCCGTCCCGAGGCGCTGCCCGATTTGCTGGCACAGACCGAGGCGAAGCTCGCCGCGCTCGCGGAATCGTCCGATTTCGACGCGCTCGCGGAGCAAGCCGCCGCGGCGGAGTCCGCGTGGCGCAAGCTTTCGCAGGAGCTCACGAAGAAGCGCCGCTTCGCCGCGCACGAGCTGGCAGGGCGCGTGACGGAAGCGATGCAGGCACTTGCGATGAAGGGCGGGCACTTCGACATTGCGCTCGTGCCGCTCGCGGAGCCCGCGAGCTACGGGAACGAGCAGGCGGAGTTCCAGGTTTCGAGCCATCCGAAGCAGCCGCTGGGACCGCTCGCGAAGGTCGCCTCGGGCGGCGAGCTGTCGCGGATCGCGCTCGCGATCCAGGTGGTGACGAGCGAGGTCGCAGCGGTCCCGACGATGATCTTCGACGAGGTCGACGCCGGAATCGGCGGTGCGGTCGCCGCGACGGTGGGCCGTCTCCTGCAGTCGCTCGGCCGGCGCCGGCAGGTGCTCTGCGTCACTCACCTGCCGCAGGTCGCCGCGTTCGCCGACCACCATTTTCGCGTGACGAAGCAGGGCGACGACCGTTCGGTGCGCGCGGAGGTCGTCGCACTCGCGGGCGCGGCGCGCGTCGAGGAGCTCTCCCGGATGCTCGGGGGCAGCGCGGTGACCGCGAAGACCCGGGCGCACGCCAAGGAGCTGCTCCTGCAGCACCGGCGCGCAACGCGCTAGGGCCGGAGCCCTCCCGCGACCATCCGCAGGGTCCCGATTCGTCTTGCTGAGGCGGCAGTCCTCGGCGCGGCGTCACGCCGCGACGAACTTCAGCGCGACCCCGTTGTTGCAGTAGCGGAGCCCGGTGGGCTTCGGGCCGTCCTCGAACACGTGGCCCTGGTGACCGCCGCACCGCGCGCAGTGATACTCGGTGCGCGGATAGATGAGCTTGTGGTCCACCTTCGTCTCGACACGACCCTTGATGCAGTCGTAGAAACTCGGCCACCCGGTACCGCTGTCGTACTTGGTCTTCGATTCGAACAGCGGCAGCGCACATCCCGCGCAGACGAACGTTCCCTTGCGCTTCTCGTCGTTGAGGGGGCTCGTGAACGGGCGCTCGGTCCCTTCCTCGCGCAGCACGTTGAACTGCGCGGGCGTTAGGAGCACGCGCCACTCGTCTTCGGACTTGACGACCTTGCCGAAGAACGCCGGCGGCGCATCGGCCGCAAGGACAGCGGGGACGGCACCGGCCGCGAGCGCAGCCGCAGTGCATCCCAGAAAATGACGTCGATTCATGCCGAACTCCCAGGCCGAACGTGCTGCATTGGTCGGTTGCCGCCCACGCCGTCTTACGGCGCGGCGGGACCTACCTGGGAATTCAGACCCCGCGCGCCTTCGCAGGTTTCAGCGGGTGCGAATTCTGCGCGAACTTGGAGGGGCGCAGCGATCCCGTGACGCGACCTTTGGCCTTGACGGCCCTGGGTGCCTTGCCCGCCGCGGGAACCGCCAGGGTCTCCCCGGTCTCGAGCCAGTGGCGGACGCGCAGCGCATCGCCGATGCGGGTGAACTTGCCGGCGGAGTCGAGCAGGACGATGACGAACGGCCGGCTTCCGATCGTCGCCAGCATCACGAGACACTTGCCGGCCTCCCGGATGTAGCCCGTCTTGGAGAGCTGGATGTCCCACTGGCTGTTCTTGACGAGGTGGTTCGTGTTGTTGAACGCGAGGAGGCGTCCGCCGGGGCCGGCCTCGACGTAGTGACTGCCGGTCGTGCTGAACTCGCGGATCAGCGGGTACTGCGCCGCGGCCCCGACGACGATCGCCAGGTCCCGTGCCGTCGAGACGTTCTCGGGAGAGAGGCCCGTCGGATCGGCATAGCGCGTGTGCGTCATGCCGAGGGCCTGCGCCTTGGCGTTCATCGCGGCGACGAACGCCGGCGTGCCTCCCGGATACGACCGCGCGAGCGACGACGCGGCGCGATTCTCGGATGCCATGAGCGCGAGTTGCAGCATCTCGCGCCGGGTGAGCTCGGTCCCCATCCGCAACCGCGACCGCGTGCCTTTGATGTAGTCGAAGTCCTCCATGTCGATCTCGATCGGCTCCTCGAGCGGCTGGCCGCCCTCGAGCGTCACGATTGCGGTCATGAGCTTCGTCAGCGAGGCGATCGGGGTCACCTCGTCGGCAGACTTGGTGTAGATCGCGCGGTTGTCCATCGCATCGACGACGAGCGCGTTCGCGGAGGCGAGCTTGAGCTTCGCCGGGTCGAGGATGACCGGCCCCTGAGCCGAAACCACCCCTGCGGCGGCCAGCGCAAATAACCCAGCAAAAACAGAAGTCAGGCGTTGCTTCATCATGTCAGACCTGAGGGTCCGCGACTTTATAGCACAGACCTCGGAACGCCGCCAATATCCATTCCTTAAATAAGGAAATAGCCGCCCTTCGAGGGCAGCCACCGACGCTCCGCGGCACCCCCCCTGCACGGTCACCGGGCGACCGGTGCTTCGGGGTCGATCTCGGTGTCGAGCGGGGCGTCCCCAGTCAACGCGCCGACCTCCGCTGCCGCTGACTCCGACCGCGACGTCGCCGGACTCGATGCTTCGGTTCCGGCCTCCGTTTGCTGCAGCGCCCACATCCGCGCGTACACGCCGCCCGCCGCAAGAAGCGCGCCATGCGTGCCGCGCTCGACGATGCGGCCGTGGTCGAGCACGAGGATCTCGTCCGCGTCGACGATCGTCGAGAGCCGGTGCGCGATCGTGAGCGTCGTCCGGTCCTGCGCGATCCGCCGGAGCTCCGCCTGGATCGCCTTCTCGGACCTGGAGTCGAGCGCCGAGGTCGCCTCGTCGAAGATCAGGATCCGCGGTTCCTTCAGCACCGCGCGTGCGATCGCGACGCGCTGCTTCTCCCCGCCCGACAGCTTGAGCCCGCGCTCGCCGACGGGCGTGGCGTAGCCCTCCGGCGTGCTCGTGATGAACGCGTGGATCTGCGCGAGCTTGGCCGCGGCGACGATCTCGTCGTGCGTCGCGCCCGGCCGCCCGTAGCCGATGTTGTACTCGATCGTGTCGTTGAAGAGCACCGTGTCCTGCGGAACGATGCCGATCGCCGCGCGCACGCTCGCCTGCTGCACCGTGCGGACGTCCTGCCCGTCGATCAGGATCCGGCCACCGGTCACGTCGTAGAAGCGGAACAGGAGTCGCGACAGCGTGCTCTTGCCCGCACCCGACGGCCCCACCACGGCGACGGTCCGTCCCGCAGGAATCGTGAACGAGACGTCGAACAGGATCTGCCGGTTCTTCTCGTAGCCGAAGTCGACGTGCTCGAAGCGCACGTCGCCCGCGCCGACCGCGAGCGGCTTCGCGCCCGGCGCGTCGGCGACCTCGGTGTGCTCGTGCGCGAGAGCGAACATCCGCTCCATGTCGGCCAGCGCCTGCTTGACTTCGCGGTAGAGCACGCCCAGGAAGTTGAGCGGGATGTAGAGCTGGATCATGAAGGCGTTGACCAGCACGAGATCGCCGACCGTCATCGTCCGGTCCACGACGCCCGCGGTCGCGCGCCACATGATGAGCGTCACCGCGATCGCGATGATCGCGCTCTGCGTGACGTTGAGGAGCGACAGCGACGTCTGGCTCTTGACCGCCGCCCGCTCCCAGTTGCGCAGGCTCTCGTCGTAGCGCCGCGCCTCCCATTCCTCGTTGCCGAAGTACTTGACGGTCTCGTAGTTGAGCAGGCTGTCGATCGCCCGGGTGTTCGCCTTCGAGTCGAGCTCGTTCATCTGCCGGCGGAACGTCGTGCGCCAGTCGGTGATCGCGATCGTCGCGAAAATGTAGAGCGCGAGCGCGGTCAACGTAATCGCGATGAACGCCCGGTCGTAGCGCGCGATCAGGATGGCCGAGACGAGGCCGATCTCGACCAGCGTCGGCAGGATCGAGAACAGCGTGAAGCTGATCAGTGTCGAGATGCCGCGCTGCCCGCGCTCGACGTCGCGCGTGAGGCCGCCCGTCTGCCGCGCGAGGTGGAAGCGGAGGCTCAGCGCGTGCAGGTGGCGGAACACCTCGAGCGCGATCGTGCGCACCGCGCGCTGCGTCACCTTCGCGAAGAGGTACTCGCGGAGCTCGGTGAAGAACGTCGTCGACAGGCGCAGGGCGCCGTACGCGACGAGCAGCGCGAGCGGCACCGTCAGGATCGCGATCGACGGATCGAGGCTGTCGACGATCTGCTTCAGGAGAAGCGGCACGCCGACGTTCGCGACCTTGGCCCCGACGAGCGCCGTGAGCGCCGCGAGCACGCGGCCCTTGTACGCCCACAGGTAGGGAAGCAGCGTTCCGATCGTGCGCCAATCCCCTCCCTTGGCGGGACCGGGCAGCGAGCGGGTCGAGCTTCCGAGCGAATGGCGCATGCCGCGCATTCTAGGGCCTGTTCACACTATGGGCACGAACGCGAGCGGGCCCCTAGCTCTCCTCGTCCGCCCGCTCCGGCGGCGGCGGTCGCTTCGGCCCGCCGCGGAACCACTCGTTGCCGCCGTAGCCCAGGAGCCCCATCGAAATCCGGACGATGCCGTAGGCGATCCAGACGAGCGCCTTGTACGCCCGCGGGCGCCCCTTCCAGTGCTGCGGCCCGAGCGGCCGCGCGCCGCGCTCGATCATTCGCGTGAGCTCGTCCTTCAGCTGGCCGGTGAAGTACGAATCGCGAACCACGATGTTGGCCTCGCGCGCCATCAGCAGGCTGTACGGATCGATATTCGACGAGCCGACCGTGGCCCAGCGACCGTCGATCACGGCCACCTTCGCATGCAGGAACGAGCGGTGGTATTCCTGGATGCCGATGCCGGCGGCCAGGAGCTGGCCGTAGAGCGCGCGCGACGCGTAGTGGAGGAGCACGTACTCGACGCGCGCCTGCAGGAGGAGCGTCACCCGGACGCCGCGCCTGGCGGCGGCGATCAGGGCGCGGCGAAAGCGGATCCCCGGGAAGAAGTAGGCGTTCGCGATCAGGATCTCCTCCTTCGCGGTCCGGATGGCGGCGAGGTACGCGCTCTCGATGTCGCGGCGATGGCGGAGGTTGTCGCGGAGCACGAACTTCGCCGTCTGCGCGCCGGCCCGCGGCACGCGCGGCGGCTCGGGGAAGAGCGGCACTTCACTCGACTGGAACTGGACCAGCTCGTTGATCGCCCATACGCGCTGCATCGTCCGCACGATCGGGCCGACGAGCGGGCCCTCGACGCTGACCGCGAAATCGACCCGCGGCGGTCGCTGTCCGGGCGTGTTGACGTCGTCGATGATGTTGATCCCGCCGAGGAACGCGATCCGCCCGTCGATCTGCACGAGCTTCCGGTGCAGCCGCCGCAGGCGGTGCGAGCGGAACTGCCACGGCGCCACCTCGGGCCGGTACTTGAGCAGCGTGACGCCCCCGGCGATCAGCGTGGCCTCGAGCGTTCGCGAGAGGTAGTGCCGGGCGCCCCAGCCGTCCACCATCACGCGCACCCCGACGCCGCGCGCGGACGCCCGCGCGAGCGCGGCCGCGACGATGCGGCCCGCGTCGTCGTCGGCGAAGATGTAGGTTTCGAGCCAGACCTCGCGCTCCGCGCGGTCGAGCGCGCCGACGAGCGCCGGGAAGTACTCGCCGCCGCTGCGCAGGAGGGCGACGCGGTTGCCGGGGACGAACCGCGTCATCGCGGACGCCGGGCGGTGTCGAAGGTCGCCGCGAGCGCCGCGTGGTCGGACATCCGGCGGCCGGAGCGATAGGTGTAGTGCACGTGCACGTCGCGGATCGCGAGTCCGCGCGCGTAGATGCGATCGAGGCGAAACACCGGCATGACCGACGGGAACGTCCGCGCCGGGCGCCCGCGAACGGACTCGAACACCTCGTGCACGCCGAGCTCCTCGATGAGCGCGCGGTTCGCCTTGTGCCGCCAGTCGTTGAAGTCGCCGGCGATCACGAGTGGCGCGTCCATCGGCACCGTCTCGCGGATCCGCTCGCAGAGCGCCTGGATCTGCCGCTGCCGCCCGCGCTCGAAGAGACCCAGATGGACGTTGATGCAGTGGAGCGTCTGGCCGCGCGCACCGAGCCTGATCTCGCAGTGAAGGAGGCCCCGGCTTTCGAACGGGTGCGCCGAGATGTCGAGGTTCTCGTGCGTCGCGATCGGATAGCGCGACAGCACGGCGTTGCCCTGATGCCCGTACCGGTTGATTGCGGTGCGCCCGTAGGCGACCTCGCGCCAGTTGGTGTCGGCGATGAACTCGTGCTGCGGCTTCGCGGGCCAGTCCCGGTGCCGCGCGGCGTGCCGCTCGTGGACGCCGATCACCTCCTGCAGGAACAGGATGTCCGCGTCGAGCCCCGCAAGCCGCTCGCGCAGCTCGTGGATCACCATCCGCCGGTTGAGTTGGGAGAATCCCTTGTGGATGTTGTAGGTCGCGACGGTGAAGCGCATGGCGGGACGCGGCGGAACGCCCGTCCATTCTAACCCACGCGAGCGGAGCGCCTGGCGTCGGCGGCGTTCTGCGCCCCGCGCCGTCGGGAGGCGGCCGGCCGGATCCGGCGCGCGCTCCGCGCGATGAAGGCAAGGAAGCGAGGCCGCAGCGTCAACGAACGCCCGATGCCGCGGACCGCGGTGTAAGCGGACGGGCCGGCGCACGACCAACCGAGTCTGCCTCGATGCTCCCTTGGCATAGGCAGGCATCGACGTGGGCTCGATCCTCAACTGCCGGGACGCGACCCGGCTGATCTCGCGCGAGCTGGACGGCCCGCTACCGTGGGGCCGCCGGCTGCTGCTGCGCGTGCACCTCTTCTGGTGCGGCCCCTGCCGGAGCTTCGTGCGGCAGGTCGCGTTGCTGCGCGTCGCCATGCAGCGGTATCGAAGTTGACCTTCCGCGCCGCGGGCGCGAACATGGCGCCCCGTACGGCCTCGCGCGCCATGCGCGAAGTAAGGCCCATGCCTCCGGCACGACCAACGCATCAGACGGGCCGCGCGCCTGTCTTCATCCCACTCATTCGGAGACCTCGCCATGAACCACCAGACCACGATTCACGCCGCGATCGCCGGCATCCTCGCCCTCGGCGTCGCCGCGACCGCGCTCGCGGGCCCCGTCGCCCAGCCCAAGGACACCCAGAAGTGCTACGGCATCGCCAAGGGGGGCCAGAACGACTGCGGGACGGCGAAGCACGCCTGTGCCGGGCTCGGCGCCAAGACCGATAACGACCCGAGCGAGTGGAAGTACGTGGCGAAGGGGTCCTGCGAGAAGATGGGCGGCAAGATGGAGCCCGCGAAGATGTAGCTCTCGCGGGAACGCTTCGCATCGATTCGGCCGGACGGCGCGCCGTCCGGCCGCGTACACCATGATCCGTCCTCGCGGCGACGTCACCGGTTGCGGCATCGGACTGCGCTCGCCGCACGTGCGGCAGGTGCAGGACGAGCGGCCGGCCGTGCCGTGGCTCGAGGTCCACAGCGAGAACTATTACGTCGAAGGCGGACCGGCGCTCGCCGCGCTCGTTCGGCTCCGCGCCGACTACCCGCTCTCGCTGCACGGCGTCGGCATGTCGCTCGGATCGACCGATCCCCTCGATTCGGTCCATCTCGCAAAGCTTGCGCAGTTGATCGAGCGCACCGAGCCCGCGCTCGTTTCGGAGCACCTTTGCTGGAGCGGCGTCGGCGGACGTGCGCTCAACGACCTTCTGCCGCTGCCGTACACGGAGGAAGCGCTCGCGCACGTCTGCGCGCGGATCGCCGCGGTGCAGGAAGTCATCGGCCGCGAGCTCCTGGTCGAGAACGTCTCGTCGTACCTGGCGTTCGCCGACGCGACGATCCCGGAATGGGAATTCGTCGCCGCAGTGGCGCGCCGCACCGGCTGCAAGCTCCTCTGCGACGTCAACAACGTCTACGTCAACGCCGTGAACCACGGCTTCGACGCCGATGCGTACCTCGAGGCGCTCCCGCCGGAGGCGATTGCCGAGATCCACCTCGCGGGCTTCGACGCGAGCGGACCATGCCTCGTCGACACGCACGGCGCGCCCGTTGCGCCCGCCGTCTGGGCACTCTATCGGCGGGCGATCGCACGTTTCGGCGCGGTGCCGACGCTGATCGAGTGGGACACCGACATTCCGCCGCTGCCGACGCTGCTCGCCGAGGCCGCGACGGCGCAAACTGTCTTGGACAGGCGCGATGCCCTCGCTGCGTGAACTGCAGCTCCGCTTCGCGGAGGCGCTCTTCGCCAGCGACGATGCCGCGCCGCCGTGGGCCACCGTTCCCGCGGAGCGCGCGGCCGAGCGCATGTCCATCTACCGCCGGGCGCTCCGCGCGAACTACCGCAATGCACTCGGCGCGACCTATCCAGTCGTCCGCAGACTCGTCGGTGCGTCGTTCTTCAACGCGGCCGTCGACGCGTTCGTCCGCGCGCATCCGTCGACGTCGGGCGATCTCAACGTCTACGGCGACGAATTCGGCGATTTCCTCGGCGATTATCCGTACGCGGCGGACCTTCCCTACCTCGCCGATGTCGCGCGCCTCGAATGGGCGCAGGACGAGGCGAACCGAGCGGCCGACGTCATGGCGGCGCCCGACGACGTGCTGGCGGTGCTCGCCGCCGTGCCGGCCGAACGACTGCCGTCGGTTCGGCTCGTGCTGGCGCCGTCGTGCCGGCTCGTCGCGTCGCCCTATCCCGTGCTGCGCATCTGGAAGGCCAACCAGGAAGGTGCAGCCGATGACGACTGCGTCGCGCTCGACGAGGGCGGCGACGCGCTGCTCGTCCGGCGCGAGCGCGCGGGCGTCTCGATCGAACGCCTGGCGGTCACGGAGCATGCATGGCTCGCCGCGCTCGCCGGCGGCGCGTCGCTCGGTGCCGCGATCGAAGCCGCAACGAGCAGCGCCGCGCCGCTCGATCTCGGGGCCGTGCTTGGCCGGCGCATCGGCGACGGCACGATCGCGAGCGTCGCCGCGCCCTGATGTAAGGCCGCCGCGTCCGGCGCGACCCAATCGAGCGAACGCGATCGCAAGGAGCGAATGACCATGGGAAACGGCGCCCCACCGCTTTCGGCCGAAGCTTCGCCGGCACGGCGGACGGTCGTGCTCTACGCCGCGGCCGCCGGCCTCATCGACCCGCTGCAGTCGCTTTTCGCGCTGGCGCTACGGCTTTACGTGGCGCGCATCTTCTTCGACTCCGGCCTGATCAAGCTCGGCAACTGGTCGGGGACGCTCGGGCTCTTCGAGAACGAGTACCACGTGCCGCTGCTGCCACCGAACGTCGCCGCGGTTCTCGGGACCGCCGCCGAGATCGGGCTGCCGATCTTCCTCTTTCTCGGACTCGGCACGCGTGGAGCCGCGTTCGCGCTGTTCGTCTTCAACATCGTCGCCGCGACGTCCTATCCCGATCTCTCGCCCGCGGGACTCAAGGACCACATCCTGTGGGGGACGATGCTGCTCGTGACGCTCTTCTACGGCCCGGGGAAGATCGCGGTCGACGAATGGATTCGGCGGCGCTACGCGCCTGCGTCGTCGGTCTCCTCGGTGTCGTAGACCGGGCTACGTGCCGGACGTCGCGATGACGATACCCGCGACGATGACGACGGCGCCCGCGAGCGTCCGGAGCGTGATCGGCTCGTTCAGGAAGAAATGCCCGAGCACCGGGACCACCACGTAGGCGAGCGCAGAGACGGGATACGCGAGGCGAAGCGGCAGCGCGCGCAACGCGCTGATCCAGAACACCGTGCTGACGACGTAGATGACGAGCGCGACGGCGATGGGCACGTTGAGGAGCGGAATGGGCGTGGGGGCGCCGTCGCGCTCGAGCTGCACTGCGCCCAGCTTGAACAGGACCTGCCCGGCGGAAAGTCCCCCCATCGTTGCGAACACCAGCAGCCAGGCGAGCGTTGGTTTCATCTTTTCGGAGTCGTCCGCGCGCTCAGACCCGCGAGCGCGCCAGCAGGCGATGAATGGGGCGATGCGGGACGGAAGCGATGTCGTACTGCAGAAACGACAGCAGGAACTGAACGCCCATCAGCAGGGTCACCGCCGCGATCATGATCGTCCCGGTGGGCGTCGCGATGCCCTCGCTCGCGGAGCGCGCCCAGTGGTACCCGCCGAAGGCGATCGCAAAGACCAGCAGCCCGAGTCCGAGCGGCAGCTCGAAGGAGGCGATCGAGACATCGCGCAGGAAATAATTGTAGAAGATCCGCTTCACCAGATTGCGGAGATGCTTGCCGAGGAACTCGCCCAGGATTCGCGACACGCGGAGACTGCTCGTTTCCTCTCCATACACGGCGTCCATCGGGACGTCGACCACGACCGCGCGCAGCGTGTTCAGGCGGAAGAGCAGGTCCGTCTCGAAAAAGTAGCTCCGGCTGATCTTGTGCAGCGGAAGGCGCCGCAGGACGCTCGCGTGGATTGCGGTATACCCGTTGGCCGGGTCGGTGATGTTCCAGTAGCCCGTGGAAAGCTTGGCCAGGATCGAGAGAGCCGCGTTGCCCCACACGCGGACCGCGGGCATCGACGACAGGCCGTCGAGATCGAAAAAGCGGTTGCCCTTCGCGTAGTCGGCTTCGCCCGCGAGCAGAGGCGCCACGATCGTCGGCAACAGCTCGGGTGCCATCTGGCCGTCCCCGTCCAGCTTGACGACGATGTCCGCGCCGTCGTCCAGCGCCGCCCGGTATCCCGTCATGACGGCACCGCCCACGCCCTGATTCGATGCATGCCGGATCACGCGAACGCGCGGGTCGCGGCAACCCGAGGCCACGAGCTCGCCGGAGTGTTCCGGGCACGCATCGTCGACGACGTAGACGAGAGCCGACTCCGCCCCGATCCGCCCGATGACGTCGAGCACGCTGCGGGACACACGATAGCTAGGGATGACCACGGCGATCCTGGCCGTTTCTCCGGATCGAGAGGCGCTCGCCGCGCGATCGGCGAGAGAGCGGTCGATGACAGCGGCTGGCATGTTGACGGTGAGACGCTACAAAACGTTCCGCACGTCGGTCGCGCGGGGCCCGCCATCGGATCCCTGCGCAGTCAGTTTACGCGAACCCCGCTCCGGGCGCCCGTGGGCGCCGCCGGGGATCCTGCCGGCGAGAACCCGAAGTTCAGGCACGCATAGGCGGCCAGCAGCGTAGTCGCAACGGTCAGCGTGTATCCGTACCGGAAATCGCAGGCGATGCCGACGATGGAGTAGCTCGCGAGATACAGGAGCGCGCAGACGGCGAGCGTCGCCAGCACGTAGTCGCGGCGGAGGAACAGCCAGATTCCGATGGGCACGAGCGCGGCTGCATAGACAAGGTGGATGAACAACGGCGATTTCACTCTCTCCGCGTAGGAATCGAGGATTTGCGCCGACGCATGGGTCGGGCCGGCGGCAAGACCCAGCACCGCGGTCAGGTCGCGATCGCCGCTGAAGACGGGACCGGCCACGCCGGTATAGATCGGCAGGCACTGTCCCATGTCGGCGAGACCGAGGAGCGCAGCGAAGTAGGCGGCGCGATGTCGCACGTATGCGCCCGGATTGCCGACGATGACGCGTTGCCACAGTCGACTCGCTTGCGCGCCGTCCAGGGCCCCGTACTCGTGCCCGTTGCTCGTGAGCGTGTCGACTCGATACGGGCTGTAGTGACGCGACACCTCGCGCAGCTCGTCGGCGAGAGCGGGCGGGGTACCGGCGGGTAACGCCCCCCCGCCGGCGAGGACTCCGGCGAGGTCGAACGTCACCAGTATCCTCCAGCCCGTCGCCACGGGGTCCACTTGCGGATTGACGCGCGCGGTGCTGGTGTAGAAGTCGAGCAGACGGTTGGCCGCGAGCGGAAGGGCAAGCAATGCGATCGCGGCGACCACACGTGTGCGCCGGGACGGCCGAATGGTCGTCGCGGCCCAGAGACCCGCCGGAATCGCGAACAGGAGGCCCTGCTGCCGCGCGCCGACGATTACCGTGAGCAGGGCCAGGACGAGGACGGCAAAGAGCGGCGTCATGGGCGTGCGCCGTCGCCGCTGCCACGCGATCAGCAGGTAGGCGAGGACGACGCTGTGCGCGAGAAGGACGTCCTTCCACACGATGCCGACGTAGAGCAGGATCACGGGGTTCAGCAGCACGACGCCCGCGAGAACCCACCGCGGCGCCGTGATCCGGCTCGACTGCGCGAAGACGAGCCACGTCGACGCCGAAAGCATCGCCTGCGAGATCACGACGAACTCGATCGGCGCGTTGCCGATCCGATCCAGCGCGCCGAGCAGCAGCGACATCAGCGGCGGGTTGAACGAGATGAAGTGAAGCGTCCTGCCCTCGTAGAGCTGGATCACCGAATCCGGGCTCATCTGCCCGGGGAGCCCGAGGTAGAGGCCGAGGGCGGCCTGCACGACGATGACTCCCGCGATTCCTATCTTCACGACCGGCTGCATCATTCTGGTCCGGCCTGCGAGATCGCGATCAACGCCTGGCTTGCCGAGCGAGACTCGCGAACGCCTGACGGTCACGTCCCCGGAAGCCGATAATCGCGGAACTGCTCGCGGAGCTTCATCTTCTGCAGCTTCCCGGTCGCCGTGTGCGGCAGCTCGGCGGTGAACGCCACGTCGTCGGGGAGCCACCAGCGGGCGATCTTGTCCTCGAGGAACCGCAGCAGCTCGTCGCGGGTGACGTCCTGTCCCGCCTTCCTGACGACGACCAGGAGCGGCCGCTCCTGCCACTTCGGGTGCGCAATCCCGATCACTGCCGCCTCGGCGATCGCCGGATGGCCCATCGCCGCGTTTTCGAGCTCGATCGACGAGATCCACTCGCCGCCCGACTTGATCACGTCCTTCGACCGGTCGGTGATGTGCATGTAGCAGTCCGGATCGATCGTCGCGATGTCGCCGGTATCAAAGAAGCCTTCGGCGTCGAGAACGTTCGTGCCCTCCTCCCGGTAATAGCCGTTCGTGATCCAGGGACCACGGACCAGTAGGTGCCCGTACGCGACGCCGTCGTGGGGCAGCCGTCGGCCTTCGTCGTCGGTGATCTTGAGCTCGACGCCGTACACCGGGCGACCCTGGTTGCGCTGGACGTCGAGCCGCTGCTCCGCCGAAGCCGCGGCGTGCCTGGGCAGGAGGTTGCAGACGGTGCCGAGCGGCGACATCTCGGTCATCCCCCAGGCGTGGACGACGAAGGCGCCGAACACCCGCTCGAACTTCTCGCACATCGCGCGCGACGCCGCGGCGCCGCCGACCACGACTCGCCGCAGGACGAGCTCGCGCCTCGGGTCGAGCTTCGCCGCCTCGACGTGGCCGAACAGCATGAGCCAGACCGTCGGCACGCCGAGCGCGGCCGTCACCTTCTCGTCGCGCATCAGCTCGTAGACGCTCTTCCCGTCGAGACCCGGCCCGGGCATCACGAGCCGCGCGCCGCACATCGCGCCGGCGTACGGCGTGCCCCAGGCGTTGACGTGGAACATGGGGACCACGAGCAGCGCCGTGTCGTGCATCGACAGGCCGAGGCCGTCCGCCATGCACACGGCCCACGAATGGAGCACCGTCGAGCGGTGCGAATAGAGGACCCCCTTCGGATTCCCGGTCGTGCCCGAGGTGTAGCAGAGTGAAGACGCCGTGTTCTCGTCGAACTCGGGCCACGCATAGTGTTCGGACTGCGCGCCGACGAGCTCCTCGTAGCAGAGGAGGTTCGGCAGGTCGAGCGCCGGCATGTGCGCGCGATCGGTCATCGCGACGAAACCCTTCACGCGCGTCAGCGCGGGAGCGAGCTTCGCGACGAGCGGCGCGAACGTGACGTCGAAGAAGAGGTACTGGTCGTCCGCATGGTTGACGATGTACTGGACCTGTTCCGGGAAGAGCCGCGGATTGATCGTGTGCAGGACGGCACCCATCCCGGACACGCCGAAATAGAGTTCCATGTGCCGGTAGCCGTTCCAGGCAAGCGTCGCGATCCGGTCGCCCGGCTTCGTGCCGAGCGCCCCGAGCGCGTTCGCGACCCGCTTCGCGCGCCCGTGGATGTCGCGGTACGTGCAGCGATGGATCGGGCCCTCGACCGTACGCGACACGATTTCCGCGTCGGGATGGCAGGCGTTCGCGTGTTCGATGAGCGATGAGATGAGGAGCGCACGGTGCTGCATCTGGCCAAGCATGTCGGGTTCCCGTGAAGTTGCAGGAGGGGGGCAGGAAATCGGCTGCGCGATCGTACGCGGCGGGCGCCGCCGTGTCGACCACCGCCCATCGCGGCAAGCCCCGCCTCGCCGCCCGCCGTGAACGCTACGTAGGGGCCGGCTACGGGACACCGGCCTCGCGCGGCGCGCCGGGTAGCGACGGCGGCGCGGCGGCGTTGTGCCGCCGCTACTGCACGAGCGGCGTGTCCGCGGCGTCGAGATCCACGCCTTCGACGGCGGCTGTGCTCGCCAGCGGCCGGAGGTACTGCCGCAGCGCGGTGACGTAGGAGAGCTGGCGCAGCGACATCGCGACGGCGCCCCGCACCGCGTCGAACGATTGCGATGCGCCGGGCTCGCGCGCGAGCACCTCGACGACGTGCAATCCGAAGCGGCTGTGGACTAGGCGCGGCAACACGCCGACCTCGGGATGGCCGAAGAGCTCGCGCGCGAACTCCGGCGCGCAATCCGCGGGGACCAGCGTCCCGAGATCGCCGCCGTCCGCGCCGCTCGGACAATTGGACCACTGGCGCGCGGCGTCGGCGAAGCGATCGCCCGCGCTGCCGTCGTGACAGCGGACGTCGAGCAGCGTCGCCTCGGCCCGCTTGCGGAGCGCGACGACGTCCACGCCGGGCGTCACCGCGAACAGGATGTGCCGGACGCGGATGCGCTCACCGGTCCGGTAGGCCGCTTCGTTCGCGGCATAGTGCCTGCGGCACGCTTCCTCCGACGGCTCCGGCACGCAGAGCGAGCGTTCCAGCAGGGCTTCGATCGCGCGAGCGGCAGCCTCGCTGATCGCGCCGTCCGTCGACGGCGCATCGTCGGCAGCAAGGAGGCCTTCGCGCTGCGCGGCCTGGCGCAGGAGCTCGGTGCACGCGCGCTGGCGCAAAGCATCGGGCGCCACGGATTCGCCGGCGGGATGCAGCAGGACGCCGTTGATGCGGGCGACAGAGGGGCCGACCATCGTGGGCACGGGGACCTCTTCCGTCAGCCGGCGGTGCCGCGCTGGCCCGGCAGATTGCGGCCCGCGGGAACGTTCAGGCGCCGGCTGCGCACCAGCTGATAGGGACGGAACAAATACGCGAGCGACGCGAAGCCGCTCCACACGTGCACGAGCCGGCTGAACGGAAAGAGCAGGAAGATCGTCATCCCGAGCAGCATGTGCACCTTGAAGGGCCACGCGACTCCCGCGAGGGCGCTGGCGTCGGGCTGCAGCGTGGCGATGCCCTGCAGGTAGCTTGCCAGCACCAGCATCGTTCCGGCGTCGTGACGATGCTCCCAAGAAAGCGGCAGGGTGATGAGCCCGAAAGACAGCTGCACCCACAGGATCACGAGGATCGCGAGGTCGGTGCGGTGGCTCGTCAGCCGGATGCGCGGGTCGAAGATGCGCCGGTGCAGGAGCAGCGTCAGGCCGACGAAGCAGATGGCGCCCGCCACGCCGCCGGCGACGACCGCCAGCATCTGCTTCTGCGGGGCGGAGATGAACGGCTCGTACATCCAGTGCGGCGTGAGCTGCCCGAACAGGTGCCCGAAGAAGAGAAACAGGATGCCGGCGTGGAACAGGTTGCTGCCCCAGCGCAGCGTGCCGGCACGCAGCATCTGCGACGAGTCGCTCTTCCACGTGTACTGGTCGCGATCGAACCGGGCCAGGCTGCCCATCAGGAATACCGCGAGGCAGATGTACGGATAGACGACGAACGCGAGGTTGTTGAGATAGGTGCTCATGCGGAGGCTCCCGATTGCGGCTTCCTGGGCATCACTTGGATCGGCTGCGGGTCGCCCGGTCGGGCCTGTCCCTTGGTCGAGCAGCCGCCGAACGCCGGCGGCTCTGCCCAGGCCTCGTCGAGCGCCTCCTCGACGGCCGTTGCCGCCGGTTCCGCCTTCTCGCCGGCCAATTCGAGCAGGGCGCCCAGCACGCTCGCGTACGCGCTCTCGCGCGTCTGCAGCGCGCCGAAGACAGCGGCAAGGATGTGCGCCATCTCGCCCAGGAACGCCTTCGCTTCGCGCGGGGGCTGCGTCGACACGAACTCGAGCACCGCCGGCAGGAAGTCGGGCAGCTCGCCGGGCTTGAGTAGCAGGCCCGCCTTCTCGTAGGTCTGCGCGAGGTCGATCATCGCCGGACCGCGGTCGCGCGAGTCCCCGTGCACGTGCTCGAAGAGGTGCAGCGACGTGGCGCGGCCGCGATCGAATAGCTGCACGTACTCGGCTTCGCTGTCGAGCGGATCGGCACGCCGGAGCTTCGCCAGCAGCAGGTCGAGCTCGTCGAGCCGAGCGGGCGGCAGCGCCCGCTCGCGGCGCAGGATCGCGCCCATCTCGGGCAGGTGCCGGCGCACGTCGGCGCCGGGGTAGGAGATCAGCGCGGCCAGCACGCGCAGCGTGCCGGACGCCACTGCAGGTTGGGCGAGGAAGCTCATACCATCGCCTTGATCGGAATCGTGCGCTTCTTCTCGCTGCCGAAGAGGCTCGTCTCGCTGATGCCCTCCGAGCAGCCGTTGCCGAACGAGAACCCGCAGCCGCCGCGCACGTTGAACGCGTTTTCCGCGTACTCGCGATGCGTGGACGGAATGACGAAGCGATCCTCGTAGTTGGCGATCGCCATGATCTGGTACATATCCTCGACCTCGGCCGGCGAGAGGCTCACCTGCTTCAGCGCGGCGAGGTTGGCCACCCCATCGACGTGCTTCGAGCGCTGGTAGGCGCGCATCGCGAGCATCCGTTCGAGCGCCCGCACGACGGGTGCGGTGTCGCCGGCGGTCAAGAGATTGGCGAGGTACTTGACCGGAATGCGCAACTGGTTGACGTCGGGAATCTCGCCGTTGGCGCCCACCTGCCCCGCGTTGGCGGCGGCCGTGATCGGCGACAGCGGTGGCACGTACCAAACCATCGGCAGCGTCCGGTACTCCGGGTGCAACGGCAGCGCCACCTTCCAGTCGACGGCCATCTTGTAGACGGGGCTGCGCCGCGCGGCCTCGAGCCAGTGGTCGGGGACGCCGTCGGCACGCGCCTGCGCGATCACCTTGGGGTCGTGGGGATCGAGGAAGACCGACAACTGCGCGGCGTAGAGGTCGCGATCCTTCTCGACGCTCGCCGCCTCGGCGATCCGGTCGGCGTCGTAGAGCAGCACGCCCAGGTAGCGGATGCGGCCGACGCACGTCTCCGAGCACACGGTCGGCTGCCCGGCCTCGATGCGCGGATAGCAGAAGATGCACTTCTCGGCCTTGCCGCTCTTCCAGTTGTAGTAGATCTTCTTGTACGGGCAGCCGCTCACGCACATCCGCCAGCCGCGGCACTTGTCCTGGTCGATCAGCACGATGCCGTCTTCCTCGCGCTTGTAGATCGAGCCCGAGGGACAGCTCGCGACGCACGACGGATTGAGGCAGTGCTCGCACAGCCGCGGCAGGTACATCATGAACGTGTTCTCGAACTGCCCGTAGATCTCCTTCTGCACGTCGTCGAAGTTGCGGTCGGCCGACCGCTTGGCGAACTCGCCGCCCAGGATCTCCTCCCAATTCGGGCCCCAGACGATCTTGTCCATCTGCATGCCGGTGATGAGGCTCCGCGGCCGCGCCGTCGGCGCCGCCTTCATCTCGGGCGCCGACTGCAGGTGGTCGTAGTCGAAGGTGAACGGCTCGTAGTAGTCGTCGATCTGCGGCAGGTTGGGATTGGCGAAGATCTTCATCAGGAGCTTCCAGCGCGCCCCCTGCCGCGGCTCGATCGTGCCGTCCGCCCTGCGGACCCAGCCGCCGTTCCACTTGTCCTGGTTCTCCCACTCCTTCGGATAGCCGATGCCGGGTTTGGTCTCGACGTTGTTGAACCACGCGTATTCCATGCCGGGCCGGCTCGTCCACACGTTCTTGCAGGTGACCGAGCAGGTGTGGCAGCCGATGCACTTGTCGAGATTCAGCACCATGCCGATTTGCGCTCGAATTTTCATACGGCCTCCCGCAGAGGCGCCTCAAGGGAGGCGTGCGCCCCCCCTGGGGGCAGCGAACGCATGTGAGCGTGGGGGTCCACCATCCCCCGCAGAGCCGCCTCAAGGGAGCCCAGCGCCCCCTCCGGGGGCAGCGAACGAATGTGAGCGTGGGGGTTCACAAAGATTCTCCCTGCGCCTGCGTCGGTCGGATGAGCTCCTGTCCGACCGGCGTGTCGAGCCAGTCCACCTTGGCCATCTTGCGCACGACGACGAACTCGTCGCGGTTGGTGCCGATCGTTCCGTAGTAGTTGAAGCCGTAGGCCAGCTGCGCATAGCCGCCGATCATGTGCGTCGGCTTCAGCACGATGCGGGTCACCGAGTTGTGGATGCCGCCGCGCACGCCGGTGATTTCGGAGCCGGGCGTGTTCACGATCTTCTCCTGCGCGTGGTACATCATCACCATGCCGGGAACGACGCGCTGGCTGACGACGGCACGCGCCGCGATCGCGCCATTGATGTTGAAGACCTCGATCCAGTCGTTGTCGACGATGCCCGCGCGCTTCGCGTCGTCCTCGGATATCCAGATGCAGGGGCCGCCGCGACTCAACGTGAGCATGATCAGATTGTCGGTGTACGTGGAGTGAATTCCCCATTTCTGGTGCGGCGTGATGAAGTTGAGCACGATCTCGGGGTTGCCGTTGCTCCGGACGTTGTGGATGCCGGCGGTGGTCTTGAGATCGACCGGCGGCCGGTAGCTCGAGAAGCCCTCGCCGAAAGCGATCATCCACGGGTGATCGAGGTAGAACTGCTGGCGTCCGGTCAGGGTCCGCCATGGAATCAGCTCGTGCACGTTGGTGTAGCCGGCGTTGTATGAGACGGTCTCGCTCTCGATCCCGCTCCACGTGGGCGAGCTGATGATCTTGCGCGGCTGCGCCTGCACGTCGCGAAAGCGGATCTTCTCGTCCTCGCGGTAGAGCGCGAGATGCGCATGCTCGCGGCCAGTGACCTTGCCGAGGGCTTCCCACGCCTTGACCGCGACGTGGCCGTTGGTCTCGGGCGCGAGCTGGAGGATCACCTCGCAGGCGTCGATGTCGGTCTCGATGCGCGGCATGCCCCGGGTCGCCCCTTCGGCGTCGACGACGCCGTTGAGCTCGCCCAGCTGCCTCACCTCGGTCTGCGTGTTCCAGGCGATGCCCTTGCCGCCGTTGCCGACCTTGCTCATCAGCGGTCCCAGCGCCGTGAACCGCTTGTGGACGTTCGGGTAGTCGCGCTCGACCACGGCGATCTGCGGCGCCGTCCTGCCCGGGACGAGGTCGATCTCGCCGCGCTTCCATTCCTTGACGTCGAGCGCTTGCGCGAGCTCGGCGGGGCTGTCGTGCATCAGCGGCGTCAGCACGATCTCGCGCTCCACGCCGAGGTGGCCGACGCACACTTCGCTGAACTTCTGCGCGAAGCCCTTGTAGATCTCCCAGTCGCTTCGTGATTGCCACGCCGGATCCACCGCCGTCGACAGCGGATGGATGAACGGGTGCATGTCGCTCGTGTTGAGGTCGTTCTTCTCGTACCACGTCGCCGTCGGCAGCACGATGTCCGAGTACAGGCACGTCGTGCTCATCCGGAAGTCGAGCGTCACGAGGAGGTCGAGCTTGCCCTCGGGGGCTCGGTCGTGCCAGACCACCTCCACCGGCTTCGCGTCCGCCCGCCCGGCGCCGGGCCGTCCCAAGCCGGGCACGCCCCCAGTGGGGGGAGCGCGCAGCGCATCGGGGGCGTGCTCCTCGCCGAGATCCTTCCCCTGGACACCGTTGCTCGTGCCGAGCAGGTGCTTGAGGAAGTACTCGTGCCCCTTGCCGCTCGAGCCCAGCAGATTCGACCGCCAGACGAAGAGGTTGCGCGGCCAGTTGTTCGGGTGGTCGGGGTCCTCGCAGCTCATCGCGAGGGTCCCGTCCTTCAGGCCCTTGACCGTGTATTCCTTCGGATCCAGGCCCGCCGCCTGCGCGTCGCGGACGACCTGGAGCGGATTCGTCCTGAGCTGCGGCGCGGAGGGCAGCCAGCCCATGCGCTCGGCGCGCACGTTGTAGTCGATCATGCTGCCGCCGTAGACCTTGCGGTCGGCAAGCGGCGAGATCACTTCGCCCATCGTGAGCTTCTCGTAGCGCCACTGGTCCGTGTGCGCGTAGAAGAAGCTCGTGCTGTTCTGCTGGCGCGGCGGCCGGATCCAGTCGAGCGCGAACGCGAGCGCCGTCCAGCCGGTCTGCGGTCGCAGCTTCTCCTGTCCTACGTAGTGCGCCCAGCCGCCGCCGCTCTTGCCGATGCAGCCGCACAGCATCAGCATGTTGATGATGCCGCGGTAGTTCATGTCGGAGTGGTACCAGTGGTTCATCGCCGCCCCGATGATCACCATCGAGCGGCCCTGCGTCTTGTGCGCGTTCTCGGCGAACTGGCGGGCGACGGTGATCACCTGCGCGCGCGGCGTGCCGGTGATCCGCTCCTGCCACGCCGGCGTGTACGGCGTGTCGTCGTCGAAGCTCTGCGCCGCGAGCTCGCCCGGCAGCCCGCGCGCGACGCCATAGTTCGCGACCTGCAGGTCGAACACGGTGGCGACCAGCGCCTCGCGCTTCTCGCCTTCCTTCCCGAGCGAAATGCGCTGCACGGGGACCGTGCGCACCAACACGTCGCCGCTGTCGCCCTTGAGCGCACTGTTCGGGAAATGCTCGCTCACAATGCCGCCGAAGTACGGGAACCCTACTTTCGCGGTCTCCTTGCCCGGGGTGTCGCCTTCGAGCACCGACAGCTTGAGCTTCACGTCGTGGCCGTGGCACGCCTCCTTCGCTTCCAGGTTCCACTGCCCCTGGTCGGCGCGGCCGTCGGGGCCCCAGCGGAAGCCGATGGCTCCGTTGGGCAGCACGACCTCGCCCGCCTCGTCGAACGCGACGGTCTTCCACTCGGGATTGTTGGCCTGGCCGAGCCTGCCGTCGAAGTCCGATGCACGGACGTAGCGGTCCGGCACCACAACCTTCTCGCCGGAGGGCAGCACATGCTCCTTCAGCATCACGAGCATCGGCATGTCGGTGTAACGGCGGACGTAGTCGTCGAAATAGGCGCTGCGTTCCTCGCCGGCCCCGGGGAAGTAGAACTCCTTCAGGATGACGTGGCCCATCGCCATCGCCACCGCGGCGTCGGTGCCCTGCTTGGGGTGCATCCAGAGGTCGGCGAGCTTGGCGACCTCGGAGTAGTCCGGCGTCACCGCGACCGTCTTGGTGCCCTTGTAGCGGACCTCGGTGAAGAAATGCGCGTCGGGCGTGCGCGTCTGCGGCACGTTGCTGCCCCAGGCGATGATGTAGCTCGAGTTGTACCAGTCGGCCGATTCGGGCACGTCGGTCTGCTCGCCCCAGATCTGCGGGCTCGACGGTGGCAGGTCGCAGTACCAGTCGTAGAAGCTCATGCACACGCCGCCGATCAGGCTCAGGTACCGGCTGCCGGCGGCGTAGCTCACCATCGACATCGCCGGGATCGGCGAGAAGCCGACGACGCGGTCCGGCCCGTACTTCTTGATCGTGTAGACGTTGGCCGCGGCGACGATCTCGTTGACCTCGTCCCAGCTCGACCGCACGAAGCCGCCCAGCCCGCGCACCTTCTGGTAGTCGCGGCGCTTCTCGTCGGACTCGACGATCGAGCCCCACGCACCCACCGGGTCGTGCGCGAGGCGCGCGGCGCGCCAATGCTTGAGCAAGCGGCCCCGCACCATCGGGTACTTCACGCGATTGGCGCTGTACAGGTACCAGCTGTACGAGGCGCCGCGCGCACACCCGCGCGGCTCGTGGTTCGGCATGTCCCACCGCGTGCGCGGGTAATCGGTCTGCTGCGTCTCCCAGGTGACGATGCCGCCCTTGACGTAGATCTTCCACGAGCAGGAGCCCGTGCAGTTCACGCCGTGCGTCGAGCGGACGATCTTGTCGTGCGCCCAGCGGTTGCGGTACGCATCCTCCCAGGTGCGGTCCTCTCCGGTGGTCACGCCGTGGTCGCCGGAGAACGACTCCTTGGGATTGGCGAAGTAATTGAGTCGGTCGAGGAAATGGCTCATCGTGGGTCTCCGCGGCAGCCGTGTCGATGGCTGGAGCGCCTGGTCGAATCGAAGGTCACGGGTTCTTCACGTACGCATTGCGCCGCAGGTAGAACCACCAGTTCAGGATCAGGCACAGACCGTAGAACACCGCGAAGCCGTACATCGCCGCTTGCGGCGTGCCGGCCTTGATCTGCTGGCCAATGACCACCGGCGCCACAAAGGCGCCGTAGGCCGCGACGGCGGAGGTCCAGCCCAGCACCGGGCCGGCCTGCTGGCGGTCGAAGATGATGCCGATGCTCCGGAACGTCGAACCGTTGCCGATGCCGCTGGCGGCAAACAGCACCACGAAGAGCAGCATGAATGGCAGAAAGTACTGTTCAGGGGTGGCCGACTGATAGGCCTGCATCATCACGTAGCCCACGGACACCGAGGCCAGCACCATGGCCGCCGAGACCCACTGCGTGACGATCGAGCCTCCGACCTTGTCGGCTATCCAACCGCCCACCGGGCGAATGAGCGCCCCGACGAAGGGGCCGATCCAGGCGTAGGCCAACACCGCGGGCGCGTTCGGATTGCTCGCCGTGTGCTGCATCACGCCGGCGGCATCGGGCACGTGGCTGACACCGAAGATCACCTTCATCGACAGGGGCAGCGCCATCGAAAACCCGATGAACGAGCCGAAGGTGACGATGTACAGAATGGTCATCGCCCACGTGTGCTTGTTGTGGAAGATCGCGAACTGCTTGGCCACACCTTCCTTCATCGGGCCGAAGGCGGCGAGCTTCATCACCAAGAGCGCGAGGATGATGTCGAGCGGAATGGCCACCCACATGCTGAGCAAGCCCCTCCCCGTGGGCGCCGGCAGGTACAGGTACAGCATGAAGATCGACGGCACGAAGGCCAGCGTGTACAGGTAGGTGATCTTGGCGAAGGCGACGATTGGATTGCCGGTGTCCGGCGAGATCGTCTTCAGGTTGTTCATCCCGAACCAGCACAGGATCGACAGCGGCACGAGCGACAGCACCCAGGCGAAACCGGCGTTCTGGATCCACGTGGACGTGCCGGCGGGAATCTTGCCGAAGATCCAGCCGCTGTCCTTGATCAGGGTCTCGGGGGCGCCCCCGAGCGCGCCGAAGAGGCCGACCGTCATCACCAGCGGGATCACGACCTGCATGGTCGTCACGCCGAAGTTGCCGAGACCCGCGTTCAGACCCAACCCGGTGCCCTGCAGCCGCTTCGGAAAGAAGGTGCTGATGTTCGACATCGAGCTCGCAAAGTTGCCGCCGCCGACACCCGACCACAGCGCCATCAGCTGGAACGCCCACAGCGGCCAGTCCTTGTGCTGCAGCACGATGCCGGTGCCGATGGCCGGCGCCAGCAGCATCGCCGTAGTCAGGAAGATCGTGTTGCGCCCACCGGCCAGGCGGATGAAGAACGACGCCGGAATGCGCATCGTCGCGCCGGCAATTCCGGCGATGGCGGTCAACGTGAAGAGCTCGGCCTGCGTGAACGGAAAGCCGAGATTCAGCATCTGCACGGTGATGATGCCCCACATGCCCCATACGGCGAAGCCGCACAGCAGCGCGGGGATCGATATCCACAGGTTTCGGTAGGCGATCCGCTTGCCGGTGGTCTCCCAGAACTCGCTGTCCTCCGGGCGCCAGTCGGTGATGTCGGGGCCGCTTCGTCCGGCCGCGGTCAGAGGAACGTGCGCGGTGGAATGAGGGGTAGCGTTCATGTAGGTCCTCGTTTGCCGAATGGGTATCAACCGTGGAATCGATACTTGCAAAAAGACAGGCTATGCGATTGACGCATCGGGCGGCCTTGATGCACGTCAAGCGCAACACTGGCCGATTCGGGGGCGGCCGTGGCGAGCTCAGCGCTGACCTGCCCGCGCTTCCTTACTTGATGCGGGTCAATGCGGTTCCTCCGCCGTGGAGACCAAATACGGCACGGGCGACTGCGCCGTACGCGTGACAGGGGAGGGGCAACGTGACGACATCTGCCGTGGGCAAGCCGGGGCTCAGCCGCGAACAGGTCTCCGCGCTTGCGATGAGTACGATCGCCTTTGCGGTGAACTTCGCCGTCTGGGTGATGTTCTCCGTCATCGGCGTCAAGATCAAGACGGAGCTCAGCCTCAACGAGACCGAGTTCGGACTGCTGGTGGCCACGCCCATACTCACCGGGGCCCTGGTTCGCCTGCCGCTGGGCATCCTGACCGACCGCTACGGCGGGCGGATCGTGTACTTCCTGCAGATGCTTGCCGTGGTGGTGCCGACGTGGTTGCTGTCCTACGCGACGGAATACTGGCAGTACCTGGTGCTGGGCCTGTTCATCGGCGTCGCGGGCGGCTCGTTCGCCGTCGGCATCGCCTACACGTCGGCCTGGTTCAGCAAGGAACGGCAGGGCACCGCGATGGGCATCTTCGGCGCCGGCAATGCGGGCTCCGCGATCACCATGTTCGTCGCTCCGCTGATCATCGCGGCGTCGGCCACGGCCTCGTGGCGGATGGTGCCGAGAGTCTATTCCGTCTCCATGCTGGTGATGGCCTTCCTGTTCTGGTTCCTGACCACGGAGGATCCGTTGCACCGCAAGGACGCGGCCGCCCGGCATCGCCTGTCCCTGGGGGAGCAGTTGAAGCCCCTCCTCGATCTGCGGGTGTGGCGGTTCGGCCTGTCCTACTACTTCGTCTTCGGCGGCTTCGTCGCGCTGGCGCTCTGGCTGCCGAAATACTACGTCGGCCAGTACGGGCTGCCGCTCGCCACGGCGGCGTTCCTGTCGATCCTGTTCAACCTGCCGTCGGGGGCGATCCGCGCGCTCGGCGGATGGGCATCCGACAAGTGGGGGGGGAACACGGTCACCTGGTGGGTGATGTGGGTGAGCCTCGCCTGCCTGTTCCTGCTGAGCTACCCGCCGACCACGATGATCGTGCACGCGATCAAAGGCGACGTCGCGGTCGACATCGGCGTGGGCATCACGCTGTTCACGGTTCTGATCTTCGTCGTCGGCCTGGCGCAGGGCTTCGGCAAGGCCAGCGTCTACCGCAGTCTGGCGGACCACTATCCGGGCAGCATGGGCGTGGTCGGCGGCCTCGTCGGCGTCATCGGCGGGCTGGGGGGCTTCACGCTGCCGATCATGTTCGGCGTCGCCGCCGACGTGGTCGGAGTGCGCAGCAGCTGCTTCATGGTGATGACCGGCGTGATCGTCGTCGTCATGGTCTGGACGTGGCTCGCGGAGAGGAACGAGCGCGAGGGGATCCTGGCGGAGCACGCCGACGCGCGTGCGGCACTCGCCGGCGCCGAGCTCATGGATCGCACGCGCCCGCGCCGCCATGTGCTCGTCGACTGGCGACCGGATGACGAGGGCTTCTGGGCGACGACCGGCCGACGCATCGCCAACCGCAACCTGATGGTATCGATGCCCGCGCTGCTGCTCGCGTTCGCCGTCTGGGTCGTGTGGAGCGTCATCGTGGTCGAGCTGCCGCAAATCGGGTTCAAGTTCACCACCAACCAGCTGTTCTGGCTGGCGGCGCTGCCCGGACTCTCGGGCGCAGCGTTCCGCGCGCTGTATTCGTTCGTCGTGCCCATTTTCGGCGGGCGCAACTGGACCGTGTGGAGCACGACGATGCTGCTGCTGCCGACGCTATGGATCGGCTTCGCCGTGCAGGACCCTACCACCAACTACGCGGTGTTCGCCGCGATCGCGCTGCTGTGCGGCCTGGGCGCAGGCAACTTCTCCTCGTCGATGGCGCACATCAGCTTCCTCTATCCGAAGCGGCTCCAGGGCACGGCGCTCGGCGCGAACGCGGGAGTGGGCAACCTGGGCGTCGGGCTGGCGCAGCTCATCGCGCCGCTCGCCATGTATGGCGGCGCACTGCTGATCATGGGCGGCAGCGCGCAGACCCGCGAGGTCGCTGGCGCGACGGTGCCGGTCTGGGTGCAGAACGCCGGCTTCATCTGGGTGCCGCTGATCGTGCTCTCGGTGCTCGCGGCGTGGTTCGGCATGGACAACATCGCGAGCGTGCGCGCCGGCTTCGCCGAGCAGGTGGCGATCATCCGCAACAAGCAGCAGTGGCGGATGAGCTGGCTCTACCTGGGCACCTTCGGCTCGTTCATCGGGCTGGCGGCGAGGCTTCCCGATGCTGCTCAACACGGAATTCCCAGCAGTCGATGCGTTCAGCATCGCGTTCGTCGGACCGTTGCTTGGAGCGATGGTGCGCCCGATCGGCGGCTGGCTCGCCGATCGCGTGGGCGGGGCCATGATCACGGTGTGGGTGTTCGTCGTGATGACGATCGCGCCGCTCGCAGCCGCCCTCCTCCTGCCCGGCGGCAGCGGCGGCGGCAGCCTCACGGGGTTCGCGCTCGCGTTCATCGCAATGTTCATCGCGGCGGGCGTGGGCAACGGCTCGACGTTCCGCATGATTCCGATCATCTTTCGTACGCTGCGCGAGCGCGAGGTCAGGGACCCGAACGACAAGGAGGCGCTGGAGGCGGCCCGCCGCCTCGGCGCGACCGAGGGCGCGGCGACGCTGGGCTTCAGCTCGGCCGTCGCGGCGCTCGGACTCGCCTTCATCCCGATCGCCTACGGCACGTCGATCAAGCTGACGGACAGCCCCGTGGCCGCGTTGATCTTCTTCAGCGTCTTCTACCTGAGCTGCGTGCTGGGGACGTGGCGCTGGTATGCCCGCCGGGGCGCCGAGGTGGCTTGCTGACGACGTCGGGCTCGTGTCATCGCCGCAGCGCCGGCCTTGGGCCCCGGCACGGCAAGTCATGGGGTAACCCTAGGCGGGGGACCGCGCAAGCGGGTCAGCCTTTTCCCGGCCAAGACCCGGCATGGCAAAACCCAGATCGCCGAGCGAGCCCAGCAGCCGACCCCGTTGCTCCTCGCCTAGCGCGATGAGCGGCGGCCGCACCGTCGTCCATGAGGAGTCTCCGGAGAAATGCGCCACGGCGGCTTTGAGCGCGGGAATCATCGGGAACGCCTGGAACGCGGCCCGCACGCGGTCGAGCGCGGCCTGCCGCGCGTCAGCCTCCGGCTTCTCCCAGTCACGGCTCAGCTTCGCGATCGCGGCCGGATTCACGTTGGCCGTGGCGCTGATGCAGCCGGCGCCGCCTCCGCGCAGGGTCGCAAGCAGGAACGTCTCGCTGCCGGCGAAGACGTCGAAGCCTCGCGGCTGGAACTGCTCGAGTATCGCGCGCGTGTTGTTCCAGTCGCCCGAGCTGTCCTTGATGCCCGCAATGGTCCCCGGATAACGATGAAGCAAGCGGTCGATCAGCGCGAGGGTGATCGGGACCATCGACACCGGCGGAATGTGGTACAGGTAGATGCGCAACCGCGCATCGCCAACCCGCTCGATCACCTCCGCGAAGCTTGCGAACAAGCCGTCGTCCGACACGCCCTTGTAGTAGAACGGGGGCAGCATCAGCACGCCGCCACAGCCGTGAGCGACCGCGCGTCGGGTCAGCTCGACCGTGTCAGGGAGGGCGCACGTGCCGGTTCCAGGCATCATGCGCGCAGCGGGAAGACCCGCTTCCATCAGCGCGTCGAGCAACTCCAGCTTTTCAGCAACCGTGAGCGAGTTCGCCTCGGAGTTCGTGCCGAAAACCGCCAGTCCCACGTCGTTGTCGAGCAGCCATCGGCAATGGCGTAGGAAGCGCGGCATGTCCGGGCGCAGGTCCGACGTGAAAGGCGTGACGACGGGGGACAAGACCCCGCGAGGATGGGGCGACGATCTCACGGCGATCTCCAATGGCTCGAGACCCGAGCTCGACGGTCCGACCTATTTTTGACCTGACTCGGAGCGGGCGATTCCGACGCAGCGCGTCTCGTACTGCCGGGTAAGCGCCTGCCTGCGCTTCATGCTGTGAGCGCTTTCCGTGCGCCCGCGTTTCGCGTCGCGATCGGCCTCCGCAGCGAGCCTGCGCGTCTCATCGAGCAGCTGGGCGCACACCTGCGGATTCGTGCCCTTTCCCTGGGCATCCTCCGGAAGCTTGAAGGGTTTGCTTCCGGAAGCGCAGGGCACATCGGAGTAGGTGGTCCTGCCGGCGCCGTCCGTGCACTTGTAAACCTGACCGTACGCCATCGACACCATCGTACCGATGGCGAGGGCGACGGCCATCTTCGTAACGCAGCGAACCAGAGGTCTTGGCATGTTCGCCCCCACGACCGCGCGTCAGTGGTGGCTGCTACGCGGGAAACCGAATGAGCGGACTGAGAGATAGGTTACAGGACGTACCGGACACATGGGTAACACTTTCCCGGGATCATCCGGGAGGTGTCTATGCCGTGGAAGGAGTGTTCGGTGATGGACGAGCGCCTGCGGTTTGTGGCCAGGCTGCTGGATGGCGAATCGATGAGCGAGGTATGCCGGGAGTTCGGCATCTCCCGCAAGACCGGCTACAAGAGCTTCACCCGCTATAAAGATCAAGGGGTTGAAGCGCTGTGCTCCGGGCCCACCCGCAGACCGTCTTCGCGCAATGCGCGCACGATGCGCGGACGCCCGTAGCTGCCCTTGCTCGCCGCGTGCATCGCCGCCACCTGCGCATCCAGCCGTGCATTGGCCTGCGCTCGCGCGCTCGGCGGACGGCGCCGCCATTGCAAATAGCCCGTGCGCGACACCTCCAGCAACCGGCACATCCGGCTCGCCGCGTAGTCGTCGCGATGCTGCTCGATCCAGGCGTATCTCACCGCGACTCCTTCGCGAAATACGCCGCCGCTTTTTTTATGATCTCCAGATCCAGCTTGGCGCTGGCCAGCTCACGGCGCAGCCGCGCATTCTCCGCTTCCAGCTCCGAAATCGGACGCTTGACCGGCGCCGCCGCGCCTGCGACCGGAGCCGACGCCCCTTCGCGACTCTGCCGAACCCAATTCGTCATGGTCGACTGTGGAATCCCCAACCGCTTCGCCGCCGCATTGCCACTCGTCGATAGTGCCAACCTGACCGCTTCGGTCTTGAACTCCTCGATGTACCGTCGATTCGGAACCGCTTCCTTCTTGCTCATCTCGCCCTCCGTTCATCAGAAAGTTACCAACATTCCGATGTACGCGAAACCGGGGCAGGATCACGGGCTGGTCAAGGGCCTCCGCCGCCCGCGCCAGCGCGCCACAGGAACGTCACTGTCGCCGGGCATCGCGCCCAACGATCTGTGGGGCGCCGACTTCAAGGGCGAATTCAAGCTGGGCAACGACGAGTACTGTTACCCGCTCACGGTCACCGATCACGCCTCGCGCTACCTGCTCCTATGCGAGGCCCTGGATTCGACGCGGGAAGACCCCGCCATCACCGCGTTCCAGCAGCTGTTCCTCGAGCGTGGCCTTCCCGCCGCCATTGGGTCCGACAACGGCGTCCCGTTCGCCAGCCCCAACGCATTGCTCAATCTCTCGAAATTATCGGTCTGGTGGCTGCGCCCGGGCATCGCGATCGAGCGCATCCGCCCCGGACGACCGCAGCAGAACGGCCGTCACGAACGCATGCCCCTGACCCTGAAGCAGGAAACCACGCGACCGCCCGGCATGAACAGCCTTCAGCAACAGGCGCGCTTTGATGTCTTCGTCAGCGAGTTCAATAACGAGCGGCCGCACGAGGCATTGGCGATGAAAACGCCCAGCCAGACCTACTCGCCCTCACCACGACCGGATCTTGGCTTGCCGGATCTGACCTACCCATTGCACGATCGTGATGTCCTGGTCACCGCTTGCGGTCGCATCTGCATGCATCGCAAGAAGATCAACATCTCGTACGTGCTGGTCGGTCAGCGCCTCGGCATCAAGGACGTCGATGACGGCATCTGGATCGTAAGCTTCATGCATTACGATCTCGGCTATATCGACCTGGAGCAGAAGAGCCTGCAACCCCTCGACAACCCGTTCGGCGCGAGGTTGTTACCTATGTCTTAGGTACAGTCTGTCACCTATGTCTCCAGACCGTACAGAAGAGGGGTGGGGTGGCTGATGGGATTCGAACTCACGACAAGCGGAATCACAATCGAAAACGGGGGGTCGCGGCGTTCCGTAAGCACTTGAATGAAAAGAAAGCCGGTTAATGCGAACTCGTAAAAAACCGGCACAACCGGGCACAAAACCGGACACACCGAGCACAGCACTGGACGAATTGCGGCACTGTGACAACTATGCAGCGTGGCGTAGCGGGTATCGCTGTACCAGCACATCAGCCGGCAGCCCGAGTCCCTCGGAAAGCCGGCGAATCATCTCCAACGTAAGCGCGCGGTTGCGGTTCAGTACCTCCGCCACCCGCGCGCGCGATCCGATGTACAGCTCGAGATCTTTGCGCGTCAGCCCGCGTGATTCCATGACGTATTCGAGGAACTGGATCGGGTCAGGATCGGCAATCGGGAAATGCCTTGTCTCGTAATCGGCAATAAGCAGAGTCAGGACATCAAGCGCGTCAGCCTCAGTACTGCCCGCGGCAGCGTGCCAGAGGTGCTCGGCGCGCTTCAACGCCGCCTGGTAGTCGCGCTTGGTCTTTATTGGCTTCAGGTCCATTGTTACACCGTCGTCGCGTCGATCCGATCATATTCGGCGTGGTTGCCGATGAATCGGATGAACATGATCTGCTTGTCGTATCGCATCGCGACCACCAGTCTGTAGTCATTTCCCTTGATGTTGAATACCACGCGGTTGTTCGCGAGGACGCTAACGTTGCGTCGATTCGCCTTAACGTCCGCGGGGCGTTCCCAGCGCGCTCGACGCGCCTCGGCGTACCATGCCCTCAAGGGAATCTCCGCCATCGGGTGCTTCTGCCAGAACCGGCGCAGCGTCGAGATCGCGATGACCCGCATTGCATGCAAGTATGCTCCCATGATGGGAGCAGGTCAAACCCACTCATTTATCCCCCGGGGGAACCCCTACTCGGTCACACGGCCGACGCAGCCGACCGTCCGCTTCGCCGCGGCAGCAGCCATTCGGCCGCGGCTTCTCAGCGGGCGCTGTCGGCCATGAACGGTCCTCGAGACGACCCGGTTGAACTCCGCAACAGACGGGGAGCAGCCATTCGGCGGGCGCGGGTCGGCGGCGGTCGCCGGCCGAAGGCGGTCGGTTGCCAACGGTCCCTGCTGGCGGATTTGGAGTAGGCTAAGGGTTTGCCAGAGCAACCCTGCCTTGGAATTGCGTGCGGAAGTGGCCTGTTAGCTGGCGGGAGTCTGAAGCCCGATGAGGGTTCATCGGAATGCCTACGTTGCGTGGCTGGCGCTGACGCTCAATGCGTTGGCCCCGGTCTTCGCGTACGCGCACATACACGTTGACGCCAATGGCCGTATAAGCGAGTACTGCGCCGCCGGTGAGCTCCGCGACAGCGCCGTCCAGCACCATCATTCGCACGACAGCGACGTCCAGCACGACCCTTCGCACGACGGCGACGCGCAACACCACGACTCGCAATCCGGCGAGGGAACCACTCCGCATTGCCCCTATTGCCCGGGATTCGCCGCGGGCGCACCGCTGGCTTACGCCGGCGCAGAATCGGCGGCTCCATGCGAGGAATCGGCCTCGCCGATTCGGCCCTCGCATACCGTATCTTCCGGACGATCCTCCGTCCGCATCGCGCAACCGCGCGCACCTCCCCAGCTCTCCTGATCGGCGTCTGATCTGCGCGGCGATGGTGTTTCCGTCGCGGCGCAGCACGCCCCGTTTGCCGCAGACCGCGGCTGCAGTGGTTGCCTATTGCACGCCGGGCAGCGACTTGGCGTTTGCCGGCGATCGGGCCGGCACCGCAGCAGGAGGAACTTCCAATGAAACGGAACCAGCATCGCACAACCAGCGCCCTCGCGCTGATCATTGCCACTAGTCCGACAGCCGCTCTGGCGTGCGCCACCTGCGGATGTTCCCTCTCCACCGATGCCGCGATGGGCTATATGACATCGCCTGGCTGGCGCGTGAGCTTCGAGTTTGACTTCATCAACCAGAACCAGCTGCGCTCAGGCACGCACAGTCTTTCCGACTCGGAAGTCGCGGCGATCAACGATGCCGGCGGCAGCCAGGAAGTCGAGAAGCAGACCATCAACCGCTACTTCACCCTCGGCCTGAACTACAGCCCGAACCACGAATGGAATTTCAATTTGCAGGTGCCGATCGTGGACCGCAGCCATGACACGTACGGAGAGGCGAGCAATCCGCTCACCCCGGACCAGATCAGTGGCGCGAGCGTTGACAGCCTGGGGGACGTCCGTTTTATCGCCAGCTATCAGGGCTTGCTGCCGACACACAACCTCGGGCTCCAACTGGGTGTGGTGCTGCCGACGGGCAACTACGGAGGGCCGAATGCCGACGGCACGGCGGTTGTCGGTCGCAAGCCTGTCGCGTTCAACTCCGGTCCGAATGCACAGAATCCGTCGCCGGACAACCTTCTGGATACCAGCCTGCAAGCGGGCGTCGGCGCGACCGACATCATCGTCGGCGCGTACTACTACCAAGCCGTGAGCCAGGATTTCGATGCTTTCGTCAACGGTCAATTCCAGTCGGCGGTGGCCCACAAGCTCGACCAGCCTGGCCAGGATTTCCGGCCCGGCAACCAGGTCGCGGTCAGCTTCGGCGCGCGCTACGTGGCCAACCCGGAAATCGTGCCGCAGTTGCAGGTCAATTTCACGTGGAAAGGGACGGACCAAGGCGTGCTCGCGGACACGTTTGGTTCAGGTGGCACGGTGGTGTACCTCAGCCCTGGCATAGGCTTCAGCATTGCCGCCAACGTGCAAGCTTTCGCCTTCGTGCAGATCCCGGTCTACAGTCGACTCGATGGCATTCAGCTCTTCCCGCACTGGACCGGGGCGGCCGGCATCAGTTATTCCTTCTAACACTGGCATCGAACAGGTGGCACCTCACGATGGGTACGGTGTCAAATATCGTCAGCAGACTCCGCGATCGCGAGGCGGTTACGCGCGAACGCGGTGTGAACATGAATGATTCCACAACGTCCAATGCAAAAAAGCGTCACGAGTCTCGGGCCGAGCCATCTCTCTATGATCCGTCATTTGATGCCCGTCGGCGGCTACTCCTCCGGCGCACTGTTGGAGCGGGGATCGCGGTGGGGGGCGGCTTGGTTACTCCGGACACCCGAGCAAGTGCGCTGGAGTTGGGGCAATCGGCCCCGCCTCTGGTGCTCCGGACCCTGGATGGGCGCAGCATCGCTACGCGCGAACTGCTGGGTCAAGTCGTCTTCGTCAACTTCTGGGCCACATGGTGCGAGCCCTGCCGCGAGGAGTTGCCGTTGTTCTCGGCCTACGCACTGCAAAATGCCGAGCGAGGTCTGCGCGTGCTGGGATTCAGCCTCGACGGACCCGAGGCGCTTGCCAAGGTTCGTGATGTCGCAGCGACGCTCAGCTACCCGGTAGGCCTTCTCGGAAGTGCCTACGCCGGTGATTATGGGCGCATCTGGCGGCTCCCCGTGAGCTTCGTGATCGATCGTGCCGGCCGCCTCGCCCACAACGGCTGGAACGATGAACAGCAGCCTTGGACGAAGGAGCAGTTACAGCGGGTAGTGGATCCGCTTCTTTTGCGTACCAAGTAAATTTGAAGGTGACGCCGGGACGTAGCAGCGGGAACGTCCGCCATGATCCCGCTATATCGAATTGCGCTCCGCAACGTCGATCCTTCTTCCCGGAGGGGAGCGTCGAAGGTACGCTCTTGGCCGAGAGTGCCAGTTAACGAGCCGCGCCTGAGTGGCTGCTCCGGCGGCGAAGCGGACGGCCAGCCTCGTCGGGCGTATGACCGAGAAGGGTCGATGACCGCCACTCCCTCGCGAAAGCCGAATGTCTGCAATGGTGTGCGACCGTCGAGTCCGGCGGTCGCGACCAACCCGGCAGGACTACACCTCAGTCTGCTCCGCGATCTCGAGCGCGTCGTCGACCTCGATCCCGAGGTATCTGACGGTGCTCTCAAGTTTGCTGTGACCAAGTAGAAGCTGGACCGCTCGCAGATTCCTGGTCCGGCGATAGATCAAAGTCGGCTTGGTTCGCCGCATTGAATGAGTGCCGTAAGCTGCTGGATCAAGCCCAATCGATCCCGCCCAGGTCCGGACGATCCGGGAATGCTGTCGAGTCGAAAGGTGAGGCGACGTCGACATGCGGCTCGGAAAGAGGAATTGCTCCGGCTTCAGCTGGGCCGCCGCAATCCAGGTAGTGACCGCGGCGTTTGTTCGGTGATCTCAAATTGCACCGGCCGCTGGGTCTTCTTCTGCATGACAATCGCGCGTGGGGCGACATGACTGCCCTGGAACACATCGCGAACGCGAATGGCGACCAAATCGCACCCGCGCAACTTGCTGTTGATGGCGAGATTAAACAACGCGAGTTCCCGGGCTCGATGATCCAATTGAAGTCGAATCCGGATGGCCCAGATCTCCTTCAGCTTCAGCGGTGGCTTCTGACCGGGCAACTTCCCTTTGTTCCATGGTGCTACACGCCCGTCTGACTTGGAGGCGGTGTTGGTGTCGGCATGCATGAACGGCTCCTTCGTAGTGGAAAGGAGCCTTATGTTGATCGTCGATCGAGGGCGCTTGTCGACCCCTTGCTGTCCGTCGAATTTCCCGAAAGCTGCCTGTCAACCAGCGTGAAGCCGACGATCGCGCCATCATCGCTCCGATGTAGTCACGTCCGATCCAACTCTCCGCATGATTGTCACCACCCTTGCGCGCTTGGGGGCGACGGTCGGGCGCGTGCCGCGAGGACGACTCCAGTCTCAACCTAGGCGCGGTTCAGCCCGTCCGTGGTCGTCCGCGCAGGGCCGCTTCACTCGTCGGAGAGCTGCAGCGGGTTGGGCCGCCGTTTCTCGATGGCCCACTTGAGCAGCGCCGCGCTGCGGAACGCCGCGTGGGCGAACTTTCCGTAGGCCAGCGTCGCGAACAGCGCCATCACCACGCCGAGATGGAGCGCGAGCAGCAGCGCGAGCGCGCCGGTGTCGCGCAGCAGCCACAGCGCGAGGCCGCTGACCGCGGCGAGGAAGAGCAGGGCGATGAAGCCGCGGTCCATCGGCCGCTGCGTGGCGTCGCCGTGCAGCGGATGGCGAGCGAGGTTCAGTCGCCACAGGCCCGCGGTGCCGACGGCCAGCGCGATGCCGCCGGTCACGCCGAACAGCTTGGGCACACTCGCGAGCGGATAGGGCGCCGCCCAGCCGAACAGATAGTGATAGATCGTCGCGGTCGCGGTCGCGGCGAAGCAAAGCAGGAAGCCGTAGAAGGTCAGGTGATGGAAGCGTCGGCGCGCGAGCGTGAAGGCGTCATCGGCATTGTTGCAGCCCTCGCCGTGCCCGCCGTCCAGGTACTTCAGGCTCAGGATATCGTGCCCGGCTTCGACCAGCGCCGGCCCGCCGGGATTCCCGGGCGCCACTTCGCGCCAGAAGCGCCGCATGCCAATGCCCAGCGCCAGCAGCGCAAACAGGAACACCGGCGCGAACAGCGCCACCATCAGCTTGTGGGGAAAGATCGCGTAGAAGTCGCCGGCGGCCCCACCGGCGGCAGGCGCGAACCACAGCGAGCCCGTCATCATCGCCGCCAGCACCAGGAACAGCGCGAGTCCGCCCGCCAGCGCCAGCGCCACCGTCAGCCCGTTGCGCCGGTACAGCGCGGCCAGTGCCGGTGGCCAGGCGTAGTCGGCATAGGTCTCGCCACGCACCCGTGCCATCGCCTGCGGCACATTGACGGCGAACTCGTGCGGTGGTGCGTACTGGCAGGCGTGCAGGCAGGCGCCGCAGTTGTGGCAGAGGCTGGCAAGGTAATGGACGTCGGCCCTGGGGAACTCGAGCCGACGTGTCATCGCCGGAAACACCGCGCAGAAGCCTTCGCAATAGCGGCAGGCGTTGCAGATCTCCAGCACCCGGGCGACCTCGCGCTCGTCCGGACGCATGGCCTCGGGCGATGGGGCGACCCCTGCCTCTGCCAGTACCGCGGCGTCACGGGCCAGCGCTTCAACCGGCGGCATGACGAGCCTCTCTGCCCAGTGCTGCGGCGGCCGCCTTCGCCCCGGCGATGCGGCCGAACGCCGTGCCGATGCTCATGCCAACGCCGGCGGTGTAGCCCTTGCCGAGCACGTTGCCGGCCATCATCTCGCCCGCGACGAAGAGGTTGTCGCTCGGCCGGCCGGAAAAGCGCACCGCCGCCGTCTCATCGGTCTTCAGTCCCAGGTAGGTGAAGGTCACGCCCGGGCGCAGCGCGTAGCCAAAGAACGGCGGCGTGTCGAGCGGGCGCGCCCAGTGCGTCTTGGCCGGCGCGAGACCGTCGGTGCGGCAGTCGTCGAGCGCCGTGTGGTCGAAGCGGCCGGGCCGGCAGGAGGCGTTGAAGGCGTCGAGCGTGGCCGTGGACCGGGCTTCGTCGAGGCCCAACCCGCGGGCGAGCGCGGGCAGCGAGTCCGCCCGCGTGCCCGGAAACACCGGCGGCATGAACCGGCCGACCGCCTTGGCATCGATGATCGAGTACGCGATCTGCCCCGGCTGCTGCGCCACCAGCCGCCCCCAGATCGCGTAGCGCTTGGGCCAGAAGTCCTCGCCCTCGTCGTAGAAGCGCATCGCGTCGCGGTTGACCACGACGCCTAGCGAGACGCAGTCGATGCGGGTGCAGATGCCGCCGTCGTAGAGCGGCGCGCGGGCGTCGATGGCGACCATGTGTGCCTGCGTCGGGTCGGCCACGGCATCGGCGCCGGCGTCGAGCATGAAGCGTAGCAGCGTCCCGGTGTTGAAGCGCGTCCCGCGGATCAGGAAGTTGTCCGCGGGGAACTCGCCGCGCTCGTTGCGGCCCCAGGCCTCGCGCAGCCATTCGCGGTTGGACTCGAAGCCGCCGGCGGCGAGCACGCAGGCGCGCGCGTCGATGCGCTCGCCGCCGGCGTGGGCGGCCACGAAGCGGCCGTCGGCAAGCTCCAGCCGGTCGACCGGCGTGTCGTAGCGGATGCGCACGCCCAGCGCTTCGGCGCTGCGGCAGTAGGCGTTGACCAGCGCCTTGCCGCCGCCCATGAAGAAGGCGTTGGTGCGCGCGGTGTGGAGCGCGCCGGACAGCGAGGGCTGGAAATGGACGCCGTGCCGGCGCATCCACGGGCGGCAGGTGCCGGAGGCGCGGATCACCAGCCGCGCGAGCTTCTCGTCGGTCAGCCCCCCGGTGACCTTGAGCAGGTCCTGCCAGAACTCCTCCTCCGGATAGGTGTCGACCAGCACGTCCTGCGGTGCGTCGTGCATGCAGCGCAGGTTGCGGGTGTGCTGCGAATTGCCGCCGCGCCACTCGCACGGCGCTGCCTCCAGCATCAGCACCGACGCGCCCGCCTCTCGCGCCATCAGCGCGGCGCAGAGCGCGGCGTTGCCGCCGCCGATGACTAGGACATCCACCATTGGCATTCCCCCGCTGCGCCGCGACTATGCCGGCTTGCCCGCCGAGCGGGTCGTCCCCCGACCCGCACCGGCGCCCCGCGCTTGCGAACCGCTTGCCTCCGGCCGGTGCGCCGCGGCGGCGCCGCGACGGCCGGTCATCGCCGGGAACAGGTCGTAGAGCTGCTGCGCCGCCGGCGAGAGCGACCGGCCGCGGCGGCGGATGAGTCCGACCTTGCGCGTCACCACCGGCTCGACCAGCGGCACGCTGACCAGCAGCGGGTGGTCGGCGGCCGGCATCGCCATCGACGGCACCGCGGCCACGCCCAGCCCGGCTTCGACGAGGCCGAGCATCGTCGTCACGTGCTGGGTCTCGTAGAGGCTCTGCGGCGCGCCCGGGACACCCGCCAGCGCCTGATCGATCAGCAGCCGGTTGCCCGACGACTTGCCGACGGTGATGTATTCGTAATGCGCAAGATCCGCCCAGCGAACGCGGCGCAGCCGCGCCATCGGGTGGTCGCGCCGGCAGGCGGCGACGAAGCGCTCCGTGCGCAGTGCCCTGAATTCGATGTCGCTCTCCTGCGCGCCAATGAAGTTGATGCCGAAATCGACCTCGCCGCTCGCAACCGCCGCCAGCACGTCGTTGGCACCGGCGTCGAACACCTTGACCCGCACCTTCGGGCAGCGCTCGCGGTAGCGCAGAATCACCTCCGAGACGTAATAGTAGACGGTCGATGGCACACAGGCGACGGTCACTACACCCAGGCGCGACGCCGCGATGCCGCGGATGCCGAGCAGCGTCGCGTCGAGGTCATCGAGCAACTGGCGCACCTTGCGGTCGAAATCGCGGCCGACGGCGGTCAGCGTCACGCGGCGCGTGGTGCGCTCGAGCAGTCGCACGCCGAGCGCCTGCTCCAGCTTCTCGATGCGGCGGGAGAAGGCCGGCTGCGACAGGTGGACCGACTCGGCGGCCCGGTGGAAGTTGCTCATTTCCGCGACGGCGCGGAAGGCGATCAGGTCGTTCAAGTCGAAGTTGATGGCCATCGCGGCGCTGCGCATCCGGGAGTGATGCCCATTGTGCATTAATCGATCCGAGATATGCAATTCACAACCGGCCAGCGGAAGTCGATGATCCGACGCATGAGCCGAACCGTTCCCTGCGTGCTGATGCGAGCCGGCACCTCGCGCGGACCGTTCTTCCTGCGCGAATGGCTGCCGCCGGGGGACGTCGCCCGCGACGAGGCGCTGATCGGCGCGATCGGGGCGTCCGACCTGCTGCAGCTCGACGGTGTGGGCGGCGGCAGCACGCTCACCAGCAAGGTCGCCATCGTGTCGCGCTCGGCGCGGCCCGGTTGCGACGTCGACTACCTCTTTGCCCAGGTCGGCGTCGGCCAGCGCTCGGTCGACACCCGGCCCAATTGCGGCAACATGCTCTCCGGGGTGGGCCCGTTTGCGATCGAGCAGGGGCTGGTCGGCGCTGCCGACGGCGAGACCACGGTGCGGGTGTTCAACGTGAACACGCGCACGCGCATCGACGTCACCGTGCTTACGCCGGCGCACCGCGTCGCCTACGAGGGGTCGGCGCGCATCGACGGCGTCGCCGGCGCGGCGGCGCCGATCCGCCTCGAGTTCCTCGACGCCTGGGGTGCCGTCACCGGGGCGCTGTTTCCGACCGGCAGGCGCATCGACTTCGTGGACGACATCGAGATCACCTGCATCGACGCCGCGATGCCGATGATGATGGTGCGCGCGCGCGACCTCGGCGTGACGGGGCGCGAGTCGCCGGTGGAGCTCGACGCCAACACGCCGCTGCTCGAGCGGCTGGAGGCGTTGCGGCGCACCGCAGGCGCGATGATGGGTCTGGGCGACGTCGGCAACAGCGTCGTCCCGAAGCCGGTGCTGGTCAGCGGCGGCGACGACGACCACAGCATCACCTCGCGCTACTTCACGCCGCGCCGCTGCCACGCGTCGCACGCGGTCACCGGCGCGATCGGCGTGGCCACCGCGTTCGCGCTGCCGGGCACGGTCGCCAGCGGCGCCGGCGGGCTCGCCGGGACAACGAGCATTGCGGTGCTGCACCCGCAGGGCCGCATTCACGTGGAGATCGACGTCGAGGGCCTCGGCCAGGACGCGCGCATCCGGCGCGCCGCACTGGTGCGCACGGCGCGCAAGATCCTGGAGGGAGAGCTGCACCTGCCCGAGTACGTGTTCTCGCAGCCCAGAAGCGGCGATGGACGCGCGCCGGCCGCCGGCCCGGAGGCGATGCCGGGAGCAGCGCCCGGGGACGCCATCACCATCGTCGTTCCCACCGCGGCCGGCGGGGCCAACGACGTGCTCGCGCGCACCATCGCGCCCGAGCTTGCGGCGCTGCTCGGACGGCCCGTGCACGTCGACAACCGTTCCGGCAGCAACGGGTCGATCGCCAGCGAGTACGTTGCCCGCGCGCTGCCCGACGGCCGCACGCTGATGCTGGGCTACATCGGCACGCACGCGATGAATCCGGCGTTGCAGGACCTGCAGTACGACCCCGTCGGCGACTTCTCCCCGATCGGGCCGGTCGCCACCTCGCCGACGCTGCTGGTGGCCAACGGCTCGGTGCCGGTGCGCGACGTGCAGGACATGGTGCAGCAGCTCCGGGCGCGGCCCGACCGCTACGCCTACGCGTCCGCGGGCAGCGGCACGGCGCCGCACTTCGCCGCGGAGCTGTTCAAGATCCACTCCGGCACGGCGATGGTCGGGATCCCGTTCCTGGGTGCTGCACCGGCGGTCCGCGCCACGATTGGCGGGCACACGCAGTTCATGTTTCCCAGCCTGTTCACCGCTTCTCCGCAGATCAGTGCCGGCCGGCTGCGCGCGCTCGCGGTCGCGGGACCGAGGCGTGTACCCGCGCTGCCCGAAGTGCCGACCCTGCACGAGGCCGGGGTCGACGGCGTCGAGATCACGCAGTGGTACGCGCTGTTCGCGCCGGCCGGAACGCCGCCGCCGGTCGTCGAGCGCCTGAATCGGGCGCTGAACCGGGTGCTGGCCGGGCCGGAGACGATCCGTCGCATCGAAGACCACGGCGCCGAGGTCACCGCCGGAACGCCCGACGGCCTGCGCGCGCTGGTCCGGGCGGAGCTGGCAAAGTGGCAGCAGATCGTCCGCGACGCCGGCCTCGGCACCAACGCGGACCGCGCGGACGGCGACTGCCACGACTTCGACGCGGACACCGCGGTGGCCACGTCGTGATGCAATTGAGTGGACATCGGCAACAACGTACCGTCGCGCCGCCCAGTTAGCGCGGCAAGGTCCGGAAACGGGCCGGATTATTCACCACCCCAAGGAGAGAGACCCATGAAGGCCGTTTTAGCCCTTACCGCAGCCTTGAGCCTGACGCTGTCGGGCGCAGCACTTGCCCAGGCGCCCATCATCATCAAGTTCTCGCACGTCGCTGCCGCCGACACCCCTAAGGGGCAGGCGGCCGATTACTTCAAGAAGCTGGTCGAGGAGCGCACCAAGGGCCGTGTCAAGGTCGAGGTCTACCCCAACAGCACGCTGTTCAAGGACAAGGAGGAGCTCGAGGCGCTGCAGCTGGGCTCGGTGCAGATGCTGGCTCCGGTGCCCGGCAAGTTCGGCCCGCTCGGCGTCAAGGAATTCGAGGTCTTCGACCTGCCCTACATCTTCAAGGACATCGATGCCGTGCACCGCTTCGCGCGCGGTCCCGGCGGTACCGCGCTGCTCAAGAAGCTGGAGACGCGCGGCGTGGTCGGTCTCGCGTACTGGGACAACGGTTTTCGCGTCATGAGCGCGAACCGGCCCATCCACACGCCCAAGGACATGCGCGGGCTGAAGATGCGCATCAACTCGTCCAAGGTCAACGCCGCGATCATGAAGTCGCTCGGGGCGCAGCCGCAGAGCCTCGCCTTCTCCGAGGTCTACCAGGCGCTGCAGACCGGCGTGGTCGACGGCACCGAGGGCCCGATGTCCAACCTGTACACGCAGAAGCAGTACGAGGTGCAGAAGGACGTCACGCTGACCTACCACACCATCAGCAACTATGTCGTGGTCAGCAACAAGAAGTTCTGGGACGGCCTGCCGGCGGACATCCGCGCGACGCTCGAGACGGCGATCAAGGACGCGACCAAGTACAACGACGAGGTCGCCGAGAAGGACGAGGCGACGGCACTGGCCGCCATCAAGGCGTCCGGCAAGTCCACCGTCTACGTGCCGACGGCGGCCGAGCATGACGAGTGGGCCAAGGCGACCGAGCCGGTGATCGCCGAGATGGCCGACCGCGTCGGCGGCAAGGCGTTCGTCGACAGCGTGCGCGCCGCGTCGAAGAACTGATCGGCGGCGCCGACCCGCGGCGGCCGGCACCGGTTGCCGCGGGCGGCGCGCCGTTCCCTCCTGCCCCCTGGACCGGAGCGCGACATGAAAGTACTCGATCGACTCGAGGAGGTGCTGATCGCCTTCCTCATCTCGGCAGCGACAGTGGTGATCTTCGCCGCCGTGGTGCATCGTTTTCTCGCGTCCTGGGCGATCCCCGGGGTGCAGCAGATGGCGTTGGGCATCAACATGTCCTGGGCGCAGGAGCTGTGCATCATCATGTTCGTCTGGATGGCCAAGTTCGGCGCCGCCTATGGCGTGCGCACCGGCATCCATGTCGGCGTCGACGTGCTGATCAACGCGCTCAATGAGCGCAAGCGCCGCGTCTTCATCATGTTCGGGCTGCTCGCCGGCGCCACGTTCACCGGCATCGTCGCGGTGCTCGGGGCAACCTTCGTCTGGGAGAACGGCGCGCACTACGCCTTCGTCCATGCGCTCGGAAGCGTGCCTGAGGGGATGTACCCGGGTCCGACGACGCCCGATCTCGAGTGGCAGACCTGGATCGTCTATTCGGCGATTCCGCTGGGCTCGGCGCTGATGTGCTTCCGCTTCCTCCAGGTCGCCGTCGCGTTCGCGCGCACCGGCGAGCTGCCGCACCACGACCACGGCCACGTCGAAGGCATCGAGGGCGAGGACGAGTTCCACCCGCACGACGTGCAGCCGCCCGGCCCCGCGGGCACGGACGAGGGCCGCAAGCCATGAGCACGATCATCATCATCTCGCTGCTGATCGCGCTGATGATCAGCGGCATGCCGATCTCGATCGCGCTCGGCCTCACGGTGCTCACGTTCCTGTACACCTTCACGCAGGTGCCGATCGAGTCGGTTGCGCTGAAGCTGTTCACCGGCATCGAGAAGTTCGAGATCATGGCGATCCCGTTCTTCATCCTGGCCGGCACCTTCCTCACCCACGGCGGCGTGGCGCGGCGGATGATCCGTTTCGCGACGTCGATGGTCGGCCACCTCTACGGCGGCCTGGGGCTCTCCGGCGTGCTGGCCTGCGCGCTGTTCGCGGCGATCTCCGGCTCGTCGCCGGCGACGGTGGTGGCGATCGGCTCGATCCTGCTGCCGGCGATGGTGAAGGCGGGCTACCCGATGCGCTTCGGCGCCGGGGTCGTCACCACGTCGGGCGGCCTGGGGATCCTGATCCCGCCGTCGATCGCGATGATCATCTACGCGGTGTCGACCAACTCGTCGATCGGCGCGCTGTTCATGGCGGGCGTCGTGCCCGGCATCGTGCTGGCGCTGCTGCTGGGGTTCACCACCTGGCGCATCGCGCGCAAGAACAACTACCCGCGCCAGCCGAAAGCCACCTGGGCCGAGCGGGGCAAGGCGCTGCGCGAGTCGATCTGGGGCGTGCTGCTGATCATCATCGTGATGGGCGGCATCTATTCCGGCGTGTTCACGCCCACCGAGGCCGCCGCGGTGGCCGCGGTCTACGCCTTCGTGGTCGCGGTGTTCGTCTACAAGGACATGCGCCTGAGCGACGTGGGCAAGGTGCTGTTGTCGTCGGCGAACATGAGCGCGATGCTGCTCTACATCATCACCAACGCCGCGCTGTTCTCGTTCCTGATGTCCTACCAGCACGTGCCGGAGCAGCTCGCCGGGTGGATGCTCTCGCAGGGCCTGGGCACCGTCACCTTCCTGCTGATGGCGAACGTCCTCCTGCTGGCGGCGGGCAACTTCATGGAGCCGTCGTCGATCATCCTGATCCTGGCGCCGATCCTTTTCCCGATCGCGATCAAGCTGGGCATCGATCCGATCCACTTCGGCATCATCATGACCGTCAACATGGAGATCGGCATGTGCCATCCGCCGGTCGGGCTGAACCTGTACGTGGCCTCCGGGATCACCAAGATGGGCATCACCGAACTCACGGTGGCGGTCTGGCCATGGCTGCTGACGATGCTGGTATTCCTGGTCGCTGTCACCTACTGGCCGGCGCTGACCCTGTGGTTTCCTCACGCGATCGGCGCCATGTAGCGCTCCGCCGGGCGCATACGACGTGCCGCGATCCGGCATGCGCCTGCCGGTGACGGCGCCGGGCACCCTCAAACGACGAAGACGACGACGATGATCACCGAAGACCTCACCGCATGGATCGGCCGCAGCGAGTCGCTGCGCGACACCATCACCGCCGCACCGGTGCGGGCGCTGACCGCCACCCTCGACCACCCGGCCGCCGACGTGGCGGCCGGCACCCCGCTGCCGCCGCTGTGGCACTGGCTGTATTTCCTGCCGATGCACCGGCAAAGCGACATCGGTCCCGACGGGCACGCCAAGCGCGGCGGCTTCCTGCCGCCGGTGGCGCTGCCGCGGCGGATGTGGGCGGGCAGCCAGTTCGAGTTCCGCGCGCCGATCCGCGTCGGCGACGAGGTCCTGCGCACCTCGACCATCGCCGACGTCACCGCGAAGGAGGGGCGCACCGGGAAGCTGGTGTTCGTGAAGGTCCGTCACGAGCTCCGCTGCAACGGCGCCGGCGACCCGGCGCTGGTGGAGTTCCACGACATCGTCTACCGCGAGGCGCAGCGCCCTAACGACGTGCCGCCGCCGCCGCAGCAAACGCCGGCTGGCGCATCGTGGCAGCGCGAGATCGTTCCCGACGACGTGCTGCTGTTCCGGTACTCGGCGCTGACCTTCAACGGCCACCGGATCCACTACGACCGGCGCTACGTCACCGAGGTCGAGGGCTATCCGGGCCTGGTCGTGCACGGCCCGCTGATCGCCACGCTGCTGCTCGACCTGCTGCGCCGCGAGCAGCCCGCCGCCGACGTGGCGACGTATGTGTTCAAGGCGGTGCGGCCCACGTTCGACCTCCATCCGTTTCGCGTCAACGGCGCGCCGCAGCCGGACGGGAAGAGCGTCAGGCTGTGGGCACAGGACCACGAGGGCTGGCTGACGATGGACGCCAGCGCCACGCTGCGTTGAGGGAGATAACACCATGCAGCCGCTGAAAGGCATGACCGTCGTGACCCTCGAGCACGCGATCGCCGGTCCGTTCGCGACCCGCCAGCTCGCCGACCTCGGCGCGCGCGTGATCAAGATCGAGCGTCCCGGCGTGGGCGACTTCGCCCGCGGCTACGATGAGCGCGTGCGCGGGATGGCTTCGCACTTCGTCTGGACCAACCGCTCGAAGGAGAGTCTGACGCTCGATGTAAAGCATCCCGAAGCGAACCGGCTGCTGCAGCGCCTGGTGCTGGAAAAGGCCGACATCGTCGTGCAGAACCTCGCCCCTGGCGCTGCGGCGCGGCTCGGCCTCGGCTACGATCGTCTCAGCGCCGCCAAGCCGAGCATCATTGTGTGTGACATCTCGGGCTACGGCGACGACGGCCCCTACCGCGACAAGAAGGCCTACGATCTCCTGATCCAAAGCGAGGCCGGCTTCGTCTCGGTGACCGGCACGCCGGACGACCCCTGCAAGGCGGGCCCGTCGATTGCCGACATCGCCGCCGGCATGTATGCGTACAGCCAGATCCTCGCCGCCGCGCTGCAGCGCGCCCAGACCGGGCGTGGCCAGCGCATCGACATCTCGCTGCTGGAGTCGCTCGTCGAGTGGACGAGCTATCCGCTCTATTACGCGTTCGACGGCGCGCCGCCGCCGCCGCGCACCGGCGCGAGCCACGCCACCATCTACCCCTACGGGCCGTTCCCCGCCGGCGACGGCAGCATCGTAATGCTCGGATTGCAGAACGAGCGCGAGTGGGTCGCCTTCTGCGCCAAGGTACTGCTGCAGCCGGCACTCGCCACCGATCCGCGCTTTACCGGCAATTCGAAGCGGGTGGCCGCGCGCGACGCGCTGCGCACGCTGATCGTCGAGGCGTTCTCGGCGCTCGACGCCGCCGAGGTCGTCGCGCGGCTGGAGGCCGCGCAGATCGCCAACGCGCGCGTCAATACGATGGCCGAGGTGTGGCAGCACCCGCAGCTCGCGGCGCGCGAACGCTGGCGCGAGATCGGCTCGCCGGTCGGGGCGCTGCCGGCGCTGCTGCCGCCGGGGAGCTGGGACACGGGGCCGCGCATGGACCCTGTGCCCGCGCTAGGTGAGCACACCGACACGATCCTCACCGAACTTGGCATCGATGCGGCCGGCGTGCATGCGCTGCGTGCGGCCGGGGCCATCTGACATGAACGGAGAATCCTCGAGTTCACTTCGTTCGCTGCCTACCGAGGCAACGGAGGCGCGCACCTTTCTGTTCGTGCCGGGCAATCGGCCTGAGCGCTTTGCCAAGGCCTTCGCTAGCGGCGCGGACGCGGTCGTGCTCGATCTGGAGGACGCCGTCGCCGCGGAGGCCAAGGGCGACGCCCGCGACGCGATCGCGGACTGGGCGGCCAGGGCCAGCCCCGGCGAGCGCGCCCGCGTCGTCGTCCGCATCAACGATACTGCTTCGTCATGTTTCGCCGTTGACTTGCGCCTGCTACGCGACACCTGCCTTTGCGCAGTTATGCTTCCGAAGGCGGAAGCGTCCGAGGAGATTGGCGCGGTCTGCGCCGCCCTGCAGGGTGCGCGCGTGCTGGCGCTGGTGGAAAGCGCGCGCGGCGTGGCGCGGGTCGATGCCGTGGCGGCGGCAGCCGGCGTGACGCGGCTCGCCTTCGGCACGCTCGACTACGCCGTCGACCTCGATCTCGACATCGCCGAGCAATCCGACGGGCTCGCCTACGCCGCCAGCCGGATGGCGATCGCGGCGCGCGTCAACGGGCTCGCGGCCCCAATTGCCGGCGTCACGCCGCAGATCGACGACGAGGCGCGGCTGCTGGCCGACCTGGCCTGGTCGCGCCGGCACGGCTTCGGCGCCAAGCTGTGCATCCACCCGAAGCAGGTCGTGGCGATCCACGCGGCGCTGGCGCCGAGCCCGGAGGCCCTCGACTGGGCGCGACGCGCGTTGGCCGCCGAAGCCGCGTCGCCCGGTGCCGCCCGCCTCGACGGCCGGATGATCGACCGTCCGGTGGTCCTGCAGGCGAGGCGTACGTTGCAGCGCGCCGGCTGCTGAATCCCCCATCCAACCCTTGGAGCAACACAACATGGCTTCCACGATCATCGACTCCGCGATCTTCCAGGGCATCTTCAGCAGCGACGCGATGCGCGAGGTCTGGTCCGACGAGAACCGGACCCGGAAATACCTCGACATCGAGGCGGCGCTGGCCCGCGTCCAGGGCCGCCTCGGCCTGATCCCACAGAAGGCCGCCGACGAGATCGTCAGCCACTGCAGGCTCGAGGAGATCGACATGGCCAAGCTGCGGCAGCAAACCGAGCGCATCGGCTACCCGATACTCGGCGTCGTCTCGCAGCTCAACCTGCTGTGTCGCGACAAACTCGGCGAATACTGCCACTGGGGCGCGACCACACAGGACATCACCGACACCGCGACGGTGCTGCAGATCCGCGAGGCGCTCGCGATCGTCGACACCGAGCTGGCGGCAATCTCCGCGGCGATGGCCAAGCTCGCGAGGGCCCACCGCGACACGCCGATGATCGGCCGTAGCAACCTGCAGCAGGCAATCCCCGTGACCTTCGGCTACAAGATGGCCGGCCTGCTGTCGGCGATCGAGCGCCACCGCGAGCGCCTCGCGCAGCTGCGCCCGAGGGTGTTGGTCGGCGAGTTCGCCGGCGCGGCGGGCACGCTCGCATCGCTGCAGGCGGGCGCGATGGAAACGCAGGCGGCACTCTGCGCCGAGCTGGCGCTGGGGCAGCCGGTGATCGCCTGGCACACGATCCGCGACAACATCGCCGAGGTCGGCGCCTTCCTCGGCCTCGTCGGCGGCACGCTAGGCAAGCTCTCGATGGACGTCAAGCTGATGATGCAGACCGAGGTCGGGGAGGCCTACGAGCCTTACGCTCACGGCCGCGGCTCGAGCAGCACGATGCCGCAGAAGCGCAACCCGATCTCCAGCTGTTACATCCACGCCACCATTTCCGTCGTGCGCCAGCATTCGGCAGCGCTGATGGACGCGATGGTCGCCGACCATGAGCGCAGCACCGGTCCGTGGGAGATCGAGTGGATCGTGCTGCCCGAGGCATTCTGCCTGATGGCCGGCGCGCTGAAGCAGTCGCGCTTCGTGCTCGAGGGCCTCGAAGTCGACGTCCAGGCAATGCGTCGCAACATCGGCCTGACGCATGGGCTGGTGATGAGCGAGGCGGTGATGATGGGGCTCGGTCCCTACATCGGCCGCGAGTATGCGCACGATCTCGTCTACGACCTGTGCCGCGAGGCGCTGGCCAAGCAGCGCCCGCTCCTCGACCTGCTTACCGCTCACCCGGAGATCAGCCGGCACCTGGATCGCGCGGCGCTGGCGAAGCTGTGCGACCCGGCGAATTACCTCGGGCAGTCGGGGGTGATGGTCGACCGGGTACTCGCGCGGATGTGACCGCTGGCCCGGTGCGACGAGCGCGCCGGCACACTGAAACACGGTCGCGGTGGTGCCCGGACCGGTGCCAGTGGCGCGCGGCGGGGGCGCCGGCGCCGTGCCGCGGGCTATGCCTGCCCGAAGGCGTCGTTCCCCTGCTGCGAGACGCGCACGAACGTCGTCCGCTTGGACAGCTCGCGCAGCCGCCGCGCGCCGACGCAGGTGCAGGCCGAGCGCACGCCGCCCAAGACCTCCTGCGCGGTGCCGGCGACCGGCCCGCGGTAGGGCACTAGCACCTCCTTGCCCTCCACCGACGGATAGTCATTTCAAGCACGCGAGCCTGAGTGTGGGGAAGTCGGTGGCACGGGACAAGCGTCCATTTTCGGTGGCAACGGGCTGCTGCGCACGCTTGTCGTGGCACTTGCGGGCGGGCACCGACGCCAGGGTGGCCGCGCGCGGGCAGGCGGACGGGGGCAGGGACGAGGCGGCCCGGCGGCGCACACAGACGAGCGGCTGCGGTGGTGGTTACCAGCTGAGGCGCTGATCGAACTCGAAGGCCGGGATGGATTGGAGCAGCAGATCAGCGGCGGGACGGCGCAACACTCTGCCGCGGGCCGGAACGGCTTAGTGCCGGAAAATTGGACGGCTAGGACGACCGGCAGGTCATGGCCGAACGCGCCCGTTGATGAGCGGCGACTGAACGGCTGCTGTCCGTCTGAAGCGGTCGCCCGGTCTTCATCGGTCAACGACAAATGATGGCCGCACTGAGACCTATGGACGCTAGCATCCACCGCCATGGGCCGTTACTGTCTAGGTGCAACATCAGGGTAGCGGGAGCGGCGCGGCGGTCCGTGCGCGTGCTATTTCCTTCCCGCGTCCCCTCGAGCGTGCGTGGGTGTTGGTCGACGTCGACGTAATTCGATGGTCGCGCGGCCGCTACGCGCGCGAGGAGAAGAAATGCGGCTCTTCCGAAGAAGTGAGGCCGATGCTTGGTGGTGTGATTTCTGGCACCAGGGCCGGCGCATTAGAAAAAGCACTGGCACGATCGACCGGCGCGAAGCGCAAGAGTACGCGGACCGGCTCAAAGCCGAGCTCTGGCGACACGCCCGACTCGGCGAACGTCCTGCCGTTACATGGGACGCCGCTGTCCTAGACTGGCTCGAGGCACACAAGCATCTACGCACGCTGTCCGATCGCAAGGACCAGCTACGCTTCACCTCGAAGTGGCTCAAAGGCAAACCGTTGACCGCGATCGACCGGGACGCACTCGACGCACTCGGAAAGAAGAAGGCGGCGACCGGCGTCGGGCCGGCGACGGTAAACCGTCATCTGGCGGCCGTATCGGCGGTCCTCGGGCATGCATTCAAAAAGGGATGGCTTCCGGTCAAGCCGCCGATTCCAAAGCGCCACGAGCCCGAGAAGCGCATCCGCTGGGCCACGCAAGAACAGGCGCGAAAGCTCATTACCGCATTGCCATGTCACCTTGCGGCCATGGCGGAATTCTCGCTCGCTACCGGGCTGCGGCAGTCCAATGTGACGCACCTCGAATGGTCGCAGGTCGACCTCGGGCGCCGGCTCGCGTGGATCCACGCCGACCAGGCGAAGGGCAAGCGCGATCTCGCGGTGCCGCTCTCTGACGCCGCGATCGCGGTGCTACAGCTTCAGCTCGGGGCGCACCCGCGCTGGGTGTTCCCGTACCGTGGCGGGGCGATCAAGCAGCCGACGCAAGTTGCCTGGCTCGCAGCAGTGAAGGCGGCCGGCCTCGGCGACTTTCATTGGCACGACCTGCGGCACGCGTGGGCGAGCTGGCACGTGCAGAACGGCACTCCGCTCGCGGTGCTGCAGGAGCTCGGCGGCTGGCGCGACTTGAAGATGGTGCTGCGTTACGCGCATCTCGCGCCCTGGGCAATGCGCCGTACGCAGGCAACAGCGGCCTTGCCAAACCACAAGATGTAGAAATCGACCAGGCACCGGACACACGACGTCCGGATTGCGGATGATGAAGAGGACGAAATTCTTACAGATGAA